>NZ_JACIDY010000025.1 GCF_014196615.1 Novosphingobium fluoreni | reverse complement strand
TAGAGCGGTTTCCACACGAACTGACTCGGCGGGGATTCCCTTTGCAGGCTCGTTGTGATTCAGGCTTCCTGCTGGTGGCAGGAGGCCAGCGTGGATGGCGCGAACACTTTCGCAGGACCTTCGGGACAGGGTTGTTGCCGCGATTGACGGCGGCTTGAGTTGTCACGCGGCGGCGGCCCGCTTCGGGGTCAGCGTGTCGAGCGCGATCCGGTGGCGACAACGTGCCTTGGAGCATGGCCAGGCTGTGGCCAAGCCGCGCGGCGGTGACCGACATTCAGGCAAGATCGAAGCGCATGGCGGCTTCATTCGGGAGCTGATTGCCGAACAGGGCGACATGACCCTGGTCGAGGTTCAGGCGCGACTGATCGAGCGCGGCGCCCCGGTCGGGATCGGCACGGTGCATCGGTTCTTCGTGCGTCACGGGATCACGCGCAAAAAAAGACCGGCCACGCGATCGAGCAGGACCGTCCCGACATCCTGAGGCAACGCCGGCACTGGTTCGACGGCCAGATCGACCTCGAACCCGAACGCCTCGTGTTCATCGACGAGACCTGGACCGCCACCAACATGACCCGCAGTCACGGTCGCTGCCCGAAAGGCGAGCGGCTGCGGATGGGCTTCCCGCACGGCCATCGCAAGACCACCACTCTGGTCGCTGGCCTGCGCATGACTGGTATGGTCGCGCCGATGGTGCTGGACGGGCCGATCAACGGCGACTGGTTCGAAGCCTATGTGGCGCAGGTCCTGGTGCCCGAGTTGCGTCCCGGCGACGTGGTCATCATGGACAACCTCTCGAGCCACAAGCGTGCTGCGGTGCGTGAACGGATCGAAGCGGCCGGGGCAACCCTGCGCTTCCTCCCGCCCTACAGCCCGGACTTCAACCCAATCGAGAAGGCCTTCTCCCGGCTCAAGGCCATGCTCCGCAAAGTGGGCGAGAGAACCGTCAGTGGACTGTGGGACCTGATCGGAAAGCTCGTCGACATCTTCCAGCCCGCCGAATGCGCCAACTACTTCAAATCATGCGGCTATGAACCGGAATGAACGGAAACTGCTCTAGCCG
>NZ_JACIDY010000024.1 GCF_014196615.1 Novosphingobium fluoreni | reverse complement strand
GCGACTGGGGTGAAGTCGTAACAAGGTAGCCGTAGGGGAACCTGCGGCTGGATCACCTCCTTTCTAAGGATCGGAACGAGTGCGCCGGGTCTAGTACCTGGAAGAGCTTCGCTCTGTTTCAAAGAACATGCCGTCGTCCTCATGTCCCTTCATCTCTGGAAAATCAGCGCGGAACGCTGACCGGGTTTTATACCTGGTGTTTCGCGTTGGACGCCTGAGCTGGCCTACGCCGCCCGCGGCAGCCGATCGCAAGATTGGTCGCTAGCAGGGCGAGGGAGATGGGCCGGTAGCTCAGGTGGTTAGAGCGCACGCCTGATAAGCGTGAGGTCGCAAGTTCAACTCTTGCTCGGCCCACCATCTTTCCAAGGTTGGTAGGGGGCCTTAGCTCAGCTGGGAGAGCACCTGCTTTGCAAGCAGGGGGTCATCGGTTCGATCCCGATAGGCTCCACCAAGCCGCAGCAGGCAAGACAAATTAGCGAGGCTAATTTGCATGCCTGCAAGGCCGGCCAGCGCTGCGAAGCGCGCCACAAGGCGCAGCTTTGCTACGTCTGACGGCGAGCCGCCTGCGCAGCGCCTTTTAGACATCCAGAGGTGAAGACATCTATTTCCGCTCACGGCTACGGTCGTTGAGTGGTTACGCGGCATTGGGCCGCAAATCTTTGACATTGTGAATGGGTTTTTTAATCGATGCCGTGGCGCATCGTGTGCAGTCGACGTGGCTGTGCACAATGATGCGTTACTACAGATGATTATCTGGCTGAGCAAAATCGTCCACGCCTAGTGACGATGGCAAACGCGCCTCATGATTGTCCGACTATGTCGGACAGGGCAGGTTTGTCGTTGATGGTGTGGATTTCTCAAGCGTGAGGTAAGAGCATTTGGTGGATGCCTTGGCATGTACAGGCGATGAAGGACGTGGCACGCTGCGATAAGCGTCGGGGAGTTGTGAGCAAACTTTGATCCGGCGATTTCCGAATGGGGAAACCCACCTTCACCATTTCATTCATTCTGTGAGCGATCACAGTCTGAGTGAGGTGGAACAGGTATCACCGAGCTGAATAAAATAGGCTTGGTGAAGCGAACCCGGGGAACTGAAACATCTAAGTACCCGGAGGAAAAG
>NZ_JACIDY010000023.1 GCF_014196615.1 Novosphingobium fluoreni | reverse complement strand
GTGGTGGAGCGGGTGAAGGGAGACTGCCCGCCTTCTCCGCCGGGCAGCGGCCCGAGGCGAGCGTGGAGTTCCTCAATCGTGGCACCGGCATCGTGCGCTGCGCGTAGACGGACGATTAGGTCGTCGATGTTGGCGACGCTTGCCGTGGCATCATCCGCATCCTGAGCGTCGATCAGGGATGCTTGCTGCGGCGTTGGGTCTGGGCGTTCGGTCATGCTGCATCTCCAATGATAGGCTGCGAGTTGGGCGGCATCGTCAGTGCCAGCGATCCGGCGCGGGCATGGAAGTTGCTGGTCGTAGATCGGCGTTGTGGGCTGCACGGATGAGCCTCTCAAACTCGTCCAGTTGATCATCAATGCTGCACTGATCATCTGCCGCAGCATTGGTCTCGGACGCAGCCGTGGACGGCACCTTGAAGCCGTTGGACATAATGGCGATCTCCATGATGATGACGGTAGGATGGTCAGTCCGGCTGGGCGCTACCGAGAGGCTTGTGGACGATGATGCGGCAGGTACGATCTGGGCGACGCATGGACTTCGATGATGTCGAGGTCTCCGTTGTGGAGGCAGCGATCCACCGAGGCTGTGACCAGTGTGGCGGGCACTGGGATGGTGGACGGATCGTGGTTCGCGGCGACGAAGTCGTCGGCGTGACGTGCCAGTCGTGTGTCGATGATCGGGAAATACGCGGGTCGACATCGAGGCTGCTGCATTGACGCTGGACGACCATCACGACGAGGCTTGCCCACTCTGTCGCGGTGATGCTCCCAACCACATCGTAGATCGGATCATGACTTCCGCAGCCTCGCAGATGACGAGGATGTCGGTCGAGGATTTCCACAAGTGGCTCTCCGAGCTTGATCCTGCTGCTGATCTGCCGTCGAGCCTTCCGACATCTGGTTAGGCGGCGAGCGCTCGGTACACTGACGCGCGGCCAATGCTCATTGTCTTTGCGATCTGGGTAGCCCCAAGCCCTTGCTCCTTCAGTTCAAGGATACGGGCGGTATCGATGGTCGCGGGTCGGCCCTTGTAGAGGCCTTTGAGCTTCCGGGCCTCGATGCCCCGGCGCTGCCTTGCCTTGATGAAGTGCTTCTCGACGGACCCGATCATGCCGAAAAGCGTCAGCATGATCTCGGCCATCATGTCGGAGCCATCAAAGCGGATCGCGGGATCATGGATGCGCAGAGTAGCTCCGCGTTCAACGACCCGCTTGGCGATTGCCAACAAGTCGCCAGTGTCGCGCGCGATGCGAT
>NZ_JACIDY010000021.1 GCF_014196615.1 Novosphingobium fluoreni | reverse complement strand
CAAGCATGAACAGAGTGATTAGGACCGGTTAGCTCCACAAGTTACCCTGCTTCTACACCCGGCCTATCAACGTGATGGTCTATCACGACTCTAAGATACCTAATCTCGAGGGAGGCTTCCCGCTTAGATGCTTTCAGCGGTTATCCCGTCCATGCATAGCTACCCTGCTGCGCGGCTGGCGCCACGACAGGTACACCAGAGGCATGTTCATCCCGGTCCTCTCGTACTAGGGACAACTCCTCTCAAGTATCGACGCCCACGGCAGATAGGGACCAAACTGTCTCGCGACGTTCTGAACCCAGCTCACGTACCACTTTAATTGGCGAACAGCCAAACCCTTGGGACCTGCTCCAGCCCCAGGATGTGATGAGCCGACATCGAGGTGCCAAACGATTCCGTCGATATGAGCTCTTGGGAATCATCAGCCTGTTATCCCCGGCGTACCTTTTATCCGTTGAGCGATGGCCCTTCCACGAGGGACCACCGGATCACTATGACCGACTTTCGTCTCTGCTCGACTCGTCAGTCTCGCAGTCAGGCAGGCTTATGCCATTGCACTCTTGCAGACGGTTTCCAACCGTCCTGAGCCTACCATCGCGCGCCTCCGTTACTCTTTAGGAGGCGACCGCCCCAGTCAAACTACCCGCCACAGAGGGTCCCTGTACCGGCTAACGGTACGAGGTTAGACATCAGAAACAAACAGGGTGGTATTTCACCTATGGCTCCACACCAGCTGGCGCCGGTGCTTCAAAGCCTCCCACCTATGCTACACAATTTCTTCCTAATGCCACTCTGAAGCTGCAGTAAAGGTGCACGGGGTCTTTCCGTCTAACCGCGGGTACTCCGCATCTTCACGGAGAATTCAATTTCGCTGAGCATATCCTGGAGACAGTGGGGAAGTCGTTACGCCATTCGTGCAGGTCGGAACTTACCCGACAAGGAATTTCGCTACCTTAGGACCGTTATAGTTACGGCCGCCGTTTACTCGGGCTTCAATTCGGAGCTTGCACTCCTCCTCTTAACCTTCGAGCACCGGGCAGGCGTCAGACCCTATACGTCGTCTTGAAGCCGACTTAGCAGAGTCCTGTGTTTTTGCTAAACAGTCGCTACCCCCTGGCCTGTGCCCCCCACGAGTGCTTGCGCATACGTGGGGCCTCCTTCTTCCGAAGGTACGGAGGCAATTTGCCGAGTTCCTTCAGGATACTTCTCTCAAACGCCTTGGTATACTCTACCAGACCACCTGTGTCGGTTTCGGGTACGGTCTATACGGTGGGGCTATTTCCTGGAACCATTTCGAAGCCTGACCAATCCAATAAGGTCAGACAACACACATGATCCGTCACACACCACCAGGCCCACGAATATTAACGTGGTTCCCATCGACTACCCCCTTCGGGCTCGTCTTAGGGGCCGGCTCACCCTGCTCAGATTAGCTTTAAGCAGGAACCCTTGGTCTTTCGGCGAGAGGGTGTCTCACCCTCTTTATCGCTACTCATGTCAGCATTCGCACTTCCGATACGTCCACCTTCGGTTACCCTTGGGCTTCACTCGCTTACGGAACGCTCCGCTACCGCGTGATCGTAAACGATCACACCCTAAGCTTCGGTGCATCACTTGAGCCCCGTTACATTTTCGCCGCAGGAACCCTTATTTAGACCAGTGAGCTGTTACGCTTTCTTTAAAGGATGGCTGCTTCTAAGCCAACCTCCTGGTTGTTTTGGGACTCCCACATGCTTTCCCACTTAGTGATGACTTGGGGACCTTAGCTGTAGGTTAGGGCTGTTTCCCTTTTGACGACGGACCTTAGCACCCGCCGTCTGTCTGCCGGATAAGTCTCGTTGGTATTCGGAGTTTGGTTAGGTTTGGTAGATCTCGCGACCCCCTAGCCCATCCAGTGCTCTACCCCCAACGGCATACATCCGACGCTCTACCTCAATAGATTTCGCGGAGAACCAGCTATTTCCCGGCTTGATTGGCCTTTCACCCCTAAACACAACTCATCCGAGAATTTTTCAACATTCAACGGTTCGGTCCTCCAGTGCGTGTTACCGCACCTTCAACCTGGTCATGCCTAGATCGCCGGGTTTCGGGTCTAATCCGTCGAACTCAGTCGCCCTATTCAGACTCGCTTTCGCTGCGCCTACACCTAACGGCTTAAGCTTGCTCGACAGATTAAGTCACTGACCCATTATGCAAGAGGTACGCTGTCACCCCCTAAAGAGGCTCCAACTGCTTGTAAGCATTCGGTTTCAGGTACTGTTTCACTCCCCTCATCGGGGTGCTTTTCACCTTTCCCTCACGGTACTGTGTTCGCTATCGGTCATGTACGAGTATTTAGGCTTGGAGGGTGGTCCCCCCATGTTCAGACAGGATTTCACGTGTCCCGCCCTACTCGAGTCTGCAATCATCACTTTCGCATACGGGGCTGTCACCCGCTATGGCCACTCTTTCCAAAGTGTTCTGCTAGTTGAAAATGCAGCACTGGCCTGGTCCGCGTTCGCTCGCCACTACTAACGGAATCTCGGTTGATGTCTTTTCCTCCGGGTACTTAGATGTTTCAGTTCCCCGGGTTCGCTTCACCAAGCCTATTTTATTCAGCTCGGTGATACCTGTTCCACCTCACTCAG
>NZ_JACIDY010000020.1 GCF_014196615.1 Novosphingobium fluoreni | reverse complement strand
GTAAGCGTCCGGGCTCCGACGTGTTGCGCGGGCGATGCCCTGCCGCGATGAGGCTCTCGTAAGGAGTGTCCTTTGGCACTGCCGAAGGAGAGTGGCTTGGAGCGGATCGAGATTATCACGGGGGTCGAGCGGCGGCGGCGGTATTCGGATGCTGAGCGGGCAGCGGTTCTGGAACGGTGCGATGAGCCGGGCGCGACGATCGTGGGGGTAGCAAAGCTTCTGGGGATTTCTCCAAGCCTGATCCACAACTGGAAGCGTTTGCGCCGCGAGGCGGCAAAGATCGCCAGCGAGCCGATGCAGTTCATTCCCTATGGCACAGTGCCCGAACAGCCTGCGCGCGCGGTTTCTCCGGTAATGTCGGTGCCGATGCCTGCTGCACCGGCGGTGCCACAAGGCCCGACGCTGGCCGAGGAACTGGTCCGCCCTTA
The DNA here is from genome assembly GCF_014196615.1 of Novosphingobium fluoreni. Lineage (GTDB taxonomy): Bacteria > Pseudomonadota > Alphaproteobacteria > Sphingomonadales > Sphingomonadaceae > Novosphingobium > Novosphingobium fluoreni. The sequence goes on along the minus strand of NZ_JACIDY010000020.1, from coordinate 2,542 downwards.
TCCCGGCGCGCGGCCTGGCGGGATCGATATCGATCTGAGGAACGGCATTCGTCTGGCGGTCGACAGCTATGTCAACGAGAAGGCGCTGGCCCGGGTGCTCCGCGCACTGCGGGAGGCGTCGTGATTGCGCTGGTACCGGGCACGAAGGTCTATCTCGCGAGCAAGCCGGTCAGCATGCGTTTGGGGTTCGATGGGCTCGCCGCGCTGGTGCGACCGCTGTTCGCCGTCGAACCCTATGGCGGGCATGTGTTCCTGTTCCGCAGCAAGAGCGGGACGTATCTGAAGGCGCTGCATTGGGATGGCACCGGGCTGTGCCTGTTTGCCAAGCGGCTCGAGCGGCACCGGTTCGTCTGGCCGCCGCTGGTCGACGGCGGGGTCATCCTGACGCCCGCGCAGTTCGCCCTGTTGATCGAGGCGATGGACTGGCGGCGGACCGTCAGTCCCGATCCACCAAGGTTGCCCGAGCAGGTATAATGGCCCGGTTTTTGCGTGGATTTGCGCGCTTTTGGATTGGCCGGATTCGCCGATTCTGCTAACGGGAACCGTGTCTCCCGAGCAGCTTGAACTCCCCTCCGATCCCGATGATCTGCGCGCTCTTGTGGAGCAGATGCAGGCACGGCTTGCGGCATCGGAGCAGGCGCTGGAAGCCGAACGGCAAGAGTTGGTCGCCACGCGCAACGAACTAGCGGCGGCAAAGAACGCGGTCGTTCTGACTGCGCTCCAGATCGAGAAGTTGAAGGCCACCCTGGCCAAGCTCAGGCGCATGAAGTTCGGTCAGTCGTCCGAGCGCATGGCGAGCCAAGCTGACCAGCTGGAACTGACGCTCGAAGAACTGGAAGCCGAGCAGGCTCATGCCGAGTGCATCATCGAAGGCAAGCTGCCGGACCGGGAGCCGAAGACACCAAGCAGCCGGCCCCGCCGTTTGCCCTTGCCCGAGCATCTGCCGCGCGATGAAGTGATCCATGCCGCTCCGGCGGCGGATGGCTGCACAGCTTGCGGTGGCGCGATGTCGGCGCTCGCCGAAGATGTCACCGAAGTGCTCGAGTATGTGCCGGGCAGTTTTCGCGTGGTGCGCCATGTCCGCCCCAAGCTCGCCTGTTCGTGCTGCGATGCCATCAGCCAGGCCCCCGCTCCCGCGCTGCCCGTGCCACGCGGCAAGGCAGGGCCGGGATTGCTGGCCCATGTCGTCGTCTCAAAGTTCGCCGATCATCTGCCGTTATACCGCCAGTCGCAGATTTACGCCCGCGAAGGCGTCGATCTCAGTCGTTCCACCCTGGCCGACTGGCTTGGCCAGGTGAGTTGGTTGCTCAGGCCCTTGGTCGATCGTATCGCCGACCATGCAATGGCCAGCCCCAAGCTACATGCTGACGATACCCCGGTTCCGGTATTGGCACCCGGAACCGGCAAGACGGCCACCGGGCGATTGTGGGTTTACCTGCGCGATAATCGGCGATGGAGCCCGAACGACAAGCCTGCGGCACTGTTCCGCTACAGTCCCGACCGCAAGGGCGAACGGCCACGCGAACACCTCAAGACCTTCGCAGGCTTCCTGCAGGCTGATGCCTATGCCGGGTTCGAGCGGCTCTACAATCCGAACCGTGAAGCCGGCGTCATCGCGCCCGTGGCCTGCTGGGCGCATGTCCGGCGCAAGCTCTACGATGTGTTCAAGGCCGACAACACGTCGGCCGCGGCCGTGGCGATCGCCAAGATCAAGGAACTCTACGAGATCGAGCGCTCGATCGCTGCCGAACCGCCCGAGATCCGGCGACGCACGCGCAAGCTGTCGAAGCTCAAAATTCTCGATTTCTTCGTCTGGGCCGATGACATCCTGGCGCGGGCATCGGCACGTTCACCGCTGGCCGAAGCCCTGCGCTATGCCGTCAAGCTCAAGCCGCAACTCCTCGCCTATACCTACGACGGTCGCCTCGAGATCGACAACAACCTCGCCGAGAACGCGCTGCGCGGTATCTGTGTGGGCCGCAAGAACTGGCTGTTCGCCGGTGCCGACTGCGGCGGCGAGCGCGCTGCCGCCATGTATTCGCTGATCGAGACCGCGAAGCTCAACGGCGTCAGCCCGCAGGCATGGCTGGCCGATGTGCTTGCCCGCATCGGCAAAGGGCATCCGATCAACCGGATCGACGAACTGCTACCGTGGAACTGGTTGACGGCAGATTGAGCACCTACCGCGCCGATGAAGTCGACTGCGTGGGAGCTGGCCTCGTAATCTGGAGGCTGATCGAGTCCAGGCATCCATATGGTCCTGGCGACTTAGCATGCATCACGATCGTGGTTGAGCCGCCATACCGGCCTGTAATCGTCAACGAGGAGTGTTCGTTACCCAACTGATGCGGTGGCGGCGTGAGTTCAGGGGCATCCAAAATCATCATCGGGATAGCCATCCCTCCGTACTCTGCGCGTTTGCCCGCAGCCCATTCAAGGGCGTGGACTGAAATGCAGGGCTGGCCTGTCAGATCGATGTCTGTTGAGGAAGACACCTCCCGCCCGTCACTGACCGGTACATCTGTCATCGATACAAGCGTTA
>NZ_JACIDY010000019.1 GCF_014196615.1 Novosphingobium fluoreni | reverse complement strand
TGCGCCTGAGCCGCAAGGTGACCTTCGAGATCGAGGCGATGTTCGAGCAAACGCGCCGGGAGCATGGTATTATTCACGATGATCGCCTGCTACTGAGTGAGTTTGGAACGGGCGCTGCCCTCATGACAAACCGGCAACGATCCGGGGCAGCGGCGACCGATGGTGCAGGCACGACGCTTTCTGAAGTCTACGACCGATTTCTACTAGACCCAACGAAGCGGCGTTCAGATCGAACGATGCTGGCCCATCATACGACCCGCCGTGTCATCGAAGATGTTATCGGCTCGGCCAAACCGATTAGCGACATCACGCGGGAAGACTGTCGCGATCTGCTGGAAACCCTGCGGTGGCTCCCGGTCAATCTGGGAAAAAAGTACGGCATGATGCCCATCCGCGAAGCTGCTCGCCTTGCGAAGTCCGACGAGCGGATCAAGACCATCAACGCCACCAATCTTAACGCATATATGGCCCGCTTCACAACGATGCTGAACTGGGCGGTGACGGAGGAATACATCGGGCGCAATCCCGCTCGCGGCCTACAGTTGGCGGAAACGGTACACCCGCAGGATCGGCGTAAGCCATTCGAACTTTGGCAGCTTCGCCGAATTTTCCACGCGCCGATCTTTACTGGATGCAGAGATGACCAGCACGGCTACGCCATTGCCGGAGACACCATCGCCAGCGGCGCACGATACTGGGTGCCGCTAATCGCACTTTGGGGTCTGAGACTGAATGAAATTTGCCAATTAGATGTTTCTGATGTGCGCCAGATCGATGACGTGCAGTGCTTCGTCGTCACGAAAGACAGCCTGACTGGCACACGGGATAAGACGTTGAAGACCAAGTCGAGTGAACGTCTGGTGCCGGTTCACCCGATGCTGCACGATCTTGGCATCATGGGCTTCATTGAGGCGAAGCGGAAGTCGGGGGCGCTCAAGCTGTTTGACGATCTTCCGTCGGGGGCGACGGGCTTTCGCTCGGTCGCCTTCTCACGTTGGTTTTCGCGATTTCTGATGAGTGCCAATGCCGCCACTCCCCTCACCTGTTTCCATTCATTCCGGCATGGCTTCAGAGACGCAGCGCGGAACGCCCGCATCGATCGGGATATCGCTCTGCGACTCGGAGGATGGATTACAGGCGGGAGCCAAAGCGAAACCGCCGATGATTACGGTGCAGGCTATCGCCCGAGTGTGCTTCATGAGGCGATCTCAGCCATCGATTATCCGGGTCTCGACCTGTCGCATCTGCCGAACTGGACAGGACGCCCCCAACGACCACGCGGCAAAGGTTAGTAGTGAGCGGGCCAGCGTTGAACCTCACCATCAGCAATCAGGGGCACAAGCTCGCCAATGTCGCCACGCGCATGGACTCGATCGAGCGGGAGCATCAGAAGCACATTGAGCGCGCCGTTGGGCTGGAGACAAACCTCCAGAACCTCGAAAAGGGTCAAGAGCGCATCGCGCACCAGCTTGAGAAGATGGAGGCCGATGGCGAGAAAACCCGCGCGGAGATTATCGAAAGCCTGCGAGAGCTTCGGAGCGTGTCGCTGAAAGATTGAGTCATTGGTCTGACTGTTCACTCGGATACAAAGCTTCGATCAGATTTGCACCTAAGACAGTGAGGACGATATACTCCTCCAGCTTGGCCGTGTCCTTTATACTACTCCTTGGCTGGCTAACAGACGACTTCCAAGACATTGAGAACATCGTCGAGCGATCTACAAGTTCGATCGACGACCTAAGTATACCAAGGCTTAGCAAAATGGCGGTAGCCACCTCGTGCTGTTCTTCGATATCGCCATCTGCAAAATAGATTTCGGCGCTGATATCCCTTGTCGGATATTTGTGATGGGCTAGCCGTTCACGCGCATCTCGATACTTACTCGCCACCTGAGAAAGAAGGCTGGCCGCATCAGGCGTGAGCCTCGAAACCAAATCGATGTTCTGCCGCTGCAAAGCTGCCTCATTCCCGCTCGCCGCATTCGCAAGCAGCTTGGCGAAGAGTGCCTGTAGCTCCGGCTCGTCCTCCTCGCTGGCTTTCTCGAACCAGCGATAAGCGTAGCTCTCGGGCAGAGCGGCAGTCTTTAACGTTAAGCCCCGTTCGGCCACTTCCTTCTCAAGCTTCTCGCTCACTTTGGCCGCGTTCTTCAGCCGCCATGCGACCACCTTATCGCCCAAAATGGCATGCCACGCGTCAGCGAGCGTTCCGGCCACGGCACTGCCAAGCGGCTTGGAGAGTTCGTCCGCCTTCTTGGCGACGATCGGAACGATGCTGCCTTCCATCACTGCATCCTTATCGAGAAAGCAACTTCGCCTTTTGCGCGTCAAACTCTGCTTGCGTGATAACGCCTTTGTCCTTGAGCGCTGCAAGCTTGGCAAGCTCATCGGCGATCGATTCAGCGGCAGGAGCAGAAGCGGACGTGCCCACTCCGGCAAACTCAGGCGGCGGAGGTGGCAAGGTGGCCTGCGCACATTGAGTAGCGAGGAGTCCGTATCGCTCGGTGGCACTCTCAATCTCGAAGTAGCGGATAAAGCCCTGATCGTAGACCACCACAAACGGTGAGTCGCCGACATAGCCACCCATACGGTTTTTCGAGTTCACGAACCCGCATGTGACATATCCAAAGACGCGCTTGCTCAGGAAGGGCTTATAGCCGCCCCACTTGAAGCCGTTCGGCCATGAAATCTTCGCAGAGTCAGGATCAACCAGAGACGCGATTACGCGCGCTTCTACTTGCTGCCTAACAGCCGCCCAATTAGGCGGGGTGGCGGGTTCAGGTGGCTGCGGCTCCTTAGCGGCCTGTGCCGATGTCGCGACTGTCAGCAGCGCCACAAACCCCACCCATTTCATATGATCACCCCTATTTGCCCTTCCTTTGCTTAGATGCGACGTGCTGGGTGGGCAAGCAATGTGGCGGCTTCGGAACAATGATAACTCGGTGGTGCCTGATGGGGGAGTTGGGCCATCAAGAGAGCAAGCGCTTGGCTATCTCGACTGCCCCAGCCGCGAAAGCGCCGAAGACAGGTGCCGCCAATATGCGCCCCCATCTGAATTGCCTAAGCTGCGCAAGGACAGCCACAACTGTGGCGGCTCTGATTGCCCCGTTAGACGCTAATATTTCGACCTGAGCGGTCGTGGGGTCATGTGTGGCGGGACCGAGCCCTAAGCCCCTAGACAGGCGATCAGTAGGTAAAGTTTCGTTCCGGTCCATTTCCAGCCTTCCACGCGCGATAATTAATGTCGCTGTGATCCGAGGCCGTCTGGATGTTCGGAATCAGGATTTTTAAGTCCTTCGGACTGCATGCCCCGAATCAGGCCATTCCGTCAAGGGCGGCGATTTCCACTTTTTTTCCTCAGCTTCCACTTGCTTGGCTGATCTCCGCCACTTTGGCTCGCCGCCTTTCTACAGCCTTGGGACGACAGCCTGAGGATGAGCTATCCTAGAGGACGGCCTCATTGATTTCCGTTCCCTTTTCGTTCTACCATGAAGGCAACGGAGATTCGCATGACAATCACCCCTGAACGCATCGCAGAGCTTTTGCTTGTAGAGTCACCGGGCTGGTGCCGCGCCGGTCTCACCGCACCGGATGAGCGCATGCGTGAGCGCGCGGCGGACGAACTCGCATCATTGGTCTATTCGCATCTCGAAGCCCCTGAGCAGCCCGCTCAAGACGCTCGGCAAATGACCCTACCGCTTCAGTGATGTCGTGGTGGGGCCTCCACCACCCCCCGATGATCCGCCCCCGCCGCGCCCGCGATTTGCCCGACAACCCCCACCAACTCCGCTTGGCGTTGACCCGGATGAGTGGCAGCGTGCTCGTGACGATCGCCAGCCTAGGCGACTGATCATGATCGCAGGGGGGTAGATACGAGTGCCGAGTCTTGCGACCTTTCTATCCAGCCCAGCGCTCATCCACGCCGCTCCGGCATTGGCAGGCGCGATCATAGGCGTCACCGGCACATTGCTCGTCACGATCACAAACGGTCTGCTAACTCGCGACAAGTTCATGAGGGAGCGGCTTTGGGATAAACGGCAGGACGCATGCAACACCATCGTGAGCCAGCTTCGCGCCGCTCAGCCATACGGTAGCCGGATGGAAGACGGGTTCGCTGAGAACGCTTATGCATATTACCAAAGCGACGCACTTGTAGCTGCTAACAAGGCGTATGCTGATCGCATCAGCGCGGCACACGATGCTTTTCAGGCCAACTACCTCATTCTCCCCTCCGCATTCCGTCGCCGATATGAGCGGATGGTCAAAGATCGCGGTGCTTGGTGGTATGATTCTGGTCCTGAAGTCTACCTTGGACCGGTAGGTGTGAATGGCGTTGCCGCACGTGATCTTATGGACATTGCCCGCGCATCGTTAGGCATCGCCCCGTTGTTCTCCCGCCAGATCATCCGCTGGCGTCCAATCGTTCGGGCGCTGCCATCATGGTCATCTCAGCTAACGCGCCGGATCAAACGAAGGTGGCGACAGTGGCGGAAGCCTCAAGACAACGATCTCGATTTCTGAGCTATGATCCTAGAAACCAACGACCTGATCGACTGGATCGCCGATCGCGAACTGTTGCTGATCACGGCATGGACTCCCGAGCTTGTCGCCGCGCTGGAGTGGAATGAGCCCTTGGCAGAAGCGCTTGCCGGTGAGCTTCACGCGGCAATGATGACCACCCTACTGAGGCGCGGCACGGAGTCGAACTTCCTCAACCTGATCGCGCGAAGCGGCATCGGCATTGAGCCCAAAGCGGAGAAGGCCGTCGCGGGACGCTTCTACGATGTTACGCTCAAGCTCGCGCGAGCGGCCTCACGGCGAAGGCGGGAGGAAGCTTCTCGACTCATCTTCGCTTACCGGCGCGCAACCGTCGTGAACGACGACCGAGCAAAGCCCGGATACCATGCTCTCGACGGCATCCTTCTCCCGTTCGATCACCCGTTCTGGCGGCGGTGGTATCCGCCCATCGATATCGATGATTGTCGGTGCTCTGTAGCGCCAGTCACCCGCAGCCAGTTCGCGCGATTGGGTGAACCCGTCACGAGCGAAGACGAGCTTGCAGAGCGTGAGTCGAGATTGTCGGCAGCATGGCCTCCCGCGTTCGAGCGCTTGCTGGATTTCCAGCGCGTCTGAGATAGAATAGAACCATGGTCGCCATCCCAGC
>NZ_JACIDY010000018.1 GCF_014196615.1 Novosphingobium fluoreni | reverse complement strand
TCCACGCTGGCCTCCTGCCACCAGCAGGAAGCCTGAATCACAACGAGCCTGCAAAGGGAATCCCCGCCGAGTCAGTTCGTGTGGAAACCGCTCTAGGTGATGCGACGCTGATACGCGGCCCTGCGACCGGCTAACTGCTCTTCGCGCTCCCTCTCGCTGATCCAGCGGGTTTGTGGTGGCAGTTGCCCACGCAGATCGTCCAGCGTCGTCATTAGCACCGAAGCGAAAATCGGGCGCCCTTCCGGCTGCATCGCCTGCCAGCGCAGGATCATCAGCACATTCGCGTATCCGCCGGTATCCAGCCAGTTCCACACCCCGGGATCACGCCGCGCGATGACAGTTCGAACCAAGCCATCGTCATCGATATGCGCCTGTGCCGCGGTCAGGCTCGATTGAATGTTCTGGTAATTGAGGGACCGGTAGAGCCAGTCGGTCAATTCCACGGCCGCATAACCTGCGCCGGCCGGATCCCACGTCAGGATAGCGGCATCGTCGGGCCCCAGGTGGAAATGACCGCTGCTGGTTCCTTGTGTGGACATACCCACGCCGGAACTGGCCAAGGGCCGCGCCGGCGCGATCGTGTTGACCGCGATGCTGCTAACCATGTTCTGGAACCAGAAGTACTGAAACACATCGCGAAGCGCATGGCGCGTTGCCCGTGCGAACATCTCATCCCGATCGATCGGCAGCGCCTTTGCCGGCGTGAGGCGCTCTATCGTCAGCTCGAACGGCGTTTCCACGCCCCAGTCCATCATCGAGTCCCGGATGAAGAGGAACTTGTTGCCGGGCGCAGTAAGCAGGTGGTTTTCGCGTTCGCCTTTGGGGAGATCGTCGATCTCGATGACGAAGGTCCCATCATCCTTCCAGGCGAGCTGGTGATCCTCAAGGATCGCCACTGTCTGTGAAGTGCCAAAGTTGTTAGCCAGCGTAAACGAGATGTTGGCCGGCTTACGTCCCACGGCCCGCCCGGTGAGGCGATAATGCGTTCCGTGCTCTATCCCTGCCAGACGATAGCAGTTGTCCGGATTGTCCCCACCTGTTCGCGCGCCGGGAACACTGGTGCCATGCCACTCATGCGCCGGCATGAAGTCACGCACCAGTCGCGGGTGTTGGCTGTCAGAGGCTGCGCTCTTGAAAAACCAGTTGGTCAAGAACTCGTCCGCCAGATCGCCCAGCATCGGCCGCATCTCTTCGGGCAAGCGAGATCCGTACCCGATCTCGAAATACTTGGCGATCTGGTTGCGCACGGCGTCGCTGCGCGGATCGGAACGCATGGCGCGCACGTCGGCCTCGGCCGCGAATTGATCGGGCGTTGCGATAGGATTGGCCATGGTGCTGCTACCTTGGGTCATGTCCGGCCGCCACGCTCGCGGGTGATGCCGAACTGATCTATGTATTCGCCGAAAGCGGCATCGATATCGTCGGCGGTCATGCCGAATTCCGCCAGCGAATACCGGCGTTGCGGACCCTTGCCATGATGATCGGTCGCCAGGTGGCGTTCCATACGCTCCCGCGCTAGCGCGGACAGTGTGAGTCCGAAGCTGTCGTACAGGTTAGCAATTACCGTGAGCGGATCGGCGGTGAGATCGGAGAAATTGATGTCGACCACCTGGGCGCGCTGCCCCGGGCCACGCCGCCACAAGCCATAGTCGTTCATCGCTTGCGCCCATACCGCCACTTGCTCACGCCCGGCGGCGGCACGGTCGATCGCTTGATCCGAATAGAGCCCTCGCAGGGTCACGAGCAAGCTGGTCATCGACGGGACCACCTTGGCGGGATCGCGATGATTGACGTATATCAGCGCATCCGGAAAGGCGAGCCGCATCTCGTGCCAAGCCATGATGTGCGCGGGGGTCTTGAGCGCCCAGCGCCGCTTGTCACCATCGGCCTGCAGGTACTGCATCACGCCGATCTGCCATTTGTAAGCCAGCGCGGTCTTGTCGGCGGCGGCCGCCATGAAAGCTGGAACGTTCCAGAACCCACCGAAAAACGCAGTGCATGCGCCTTCCTGAAGGAACAGACATTCCTCCGGCAGTTCCGCACCGTACGGGTGCATCGCCCGCAATTCGGGATCGGTCATCCCCTGGTAACTAAGCAAGGCGTCATAGACTTGGGCGCGCCGATCACCATGCTGACCGGGCAGCGGCACCGGCATGGCCGCTTCGAAAGCACGGGCGACGCGAAGGTCCGGGTCCTGCGCGATCACGCCATGCAGGAATGTCGTGCCGGCGCGCGGCATTCCCGTCCCGATCAGCGGGGCCAGAACGCGTTGCTCTTCGACACCGCTGGTACGCTTGCGCGCGTCGAGATAGCGCAATCTCGAGACCAATATCGTCAACAGCCGCGCGAACGAGCGCTGCCGTCCTTGTCCTGAAACCTCGCCGGTCTCCTCGATCCCGTTGCACAGCAGCGTGAAATTGTGGCGGAACTCGTCCTCATCCCACCGCTGTCCGCCCCAGTCGGACAGTCCGGTCAGGTTCTCGGCAAGGGCCAGGAGCACATCTGGGGAAAGTGGGTCGGTCCACCCGCTCATGCCAGCCTGATATGCCCGCATGGCACTCTCTTCATGTGTCGGCTTTTCCAAGCCTATCGTCTCATCTGTCATTGCGGGTCCTGGTGCTAAGACAAAGTGCCGCGCCGCGGAATTCGCCGGAGCGAGTAACCATGCGGCGCGGCGTTTGATCAGAACCGATATTCGGCGTTGATCCCGTAAGTGCGGGGCGCACCGAAAGTGGCGGTGGAGTAACCCCAAGCTTGGAACTGGACGTTGCGTGAAGTCAGGTAGTTCTTATCAAACAAATTGCGGACCCAAAGCTGAACGCTGAGCGGGCTGCCCATAACCTGGTTCCAGTTCAAGGATGCATTCGCCGTGAAATAGCCGGGCACCTGATTGAAGCGCTCACCGAAGCGGGCGTTGTAATCACTGAACACGTTCGTCTGCGTAATCTTGCTGGTGTAATAGCCCGATACCGTGGTTGTGACCTTGCCAGCCGTGGACGCGATCGGCCATTCGTAGCTTGCCGCAACGTTCAGCTGGTGCTTGGGCGTCTGGGCAGGGGTCGCTCCGCTGAGGTCGGTCGGCGTGACGAGAGTGGCCCCGGTCTTGCCATCAGCGTTACCGCCCAAGCCCGGGATCACGAACTTGTCGAACTTCGATTTGATGTAGTTGTAGCCTGCATCCAGTGTCAGGCCCTGGAACGGCGAGAAACGAACGTCGAGGTCGATCCCCCATACTGACTGGCGCGCCGCGTTGATGACCCCGTAAGCCGCGAAACCATCATCGTAGTTGGCATTCACGAAGACCTGCTTATCCTTGGTCTTGCCCCGATAAAGCGCTATATTGGTGCGGATCGGGCGCGTGGCTATCGACCAATCGGCCTTCAACCCGGCCTCCATCATCGTCGTGGTTTCCGGTTGGAAGAACGGCAGTTCACGAATGGTGAAGTTGGTGCCGCCCGAAAGGTAGCCGTGGCTGACCTTGGCATAGCCCAGGACGCGCGGTCCGAACTTATTGGTCACTGCCACGTTCCAACTCGGAGCGCGGAAGCCGCGCCCACGGCGGCCTAGGCAAGCCCCGAAGTCCCTGTCTTGATAGAACAGCAAGGCTGCCGTGGCGCAGGGCGTTTGCGCGTCGGGAAAATAATTGGGCCCAAAGCTCGGCAGAACGCCGCTAACCTGGGACGCCGATACTTCCGAGGATATACGATCCCAGTTGTAGCGGAAGCCACCGGCAACGCTGAGGCTGTCGGTTATATCGAACTCTGTATTGGCGTATACGGCCTTCGACGTGAATTTCTTGCGCTCAAAATTGTGGATGTCGATCACGAGCGGCAGTGAGAAACCAAACGCGCCGGACAGGAACAGGCTTTGCCCGACATTGGCATTGATCCCTTCCTTCTTGTCGTTCAGCAGAAAGAAGCCGCCGACGCTCGTCCGCCAGCGATTGTCCAGGGCGGAGTACGAAAAGGTGATATCGTCAGTCCATTGCGAGGTTTTCGTATCCTTGTAGATATTCACCTGCGTCAGAGTTAGACCCGATGTGTCTTCGGAAAAACCGATAACGTCCTTGCGCCAGCCCAAGACGTTGCGCACCTTGAAGTTGTCGGTGACGTCTATGTTCACCCGATGCTCGATGCCAAACAGCTTGGCGCGGCCATAATACTGCCGGGGCAAACCGGATGGATCTGCGCCCACATACATCGTCTTGCGGTTGCCAACTCTCTCACCCAAGGCCCTGAGGTCGATCCCGAAGCCGGCGTCGGGGCCAAAGTCAGTTGGGATGGTGCCGGAGGGCGCTTCGTTCCGGTGGAAATAGTCGACGATCAGCACGCTATCGACCGGGCCGGAAGCGAGTTGCATCGTGCCGCGCAATGAGTAGCGATTCTCGTTGGCGAAGCGATCAGGCGCGCCGCCCGCGGCGATCGGGTTCCTGACATAGCCATCGCGCTTGATCCAGTTGCCAGCGAAACGGAAACCGAGCACATCGTTGACCGGAAGGTTAATCATCCCTTCCGCTTCCCTGCGGTTATAATTGCCGTAGCCGGCCTTGACGTAACCTTCCACGTCTGGAGACGGTAGGTTGGTGCGCACCGTCAAGGTGCCGCCCGTCGTGTTGGTGCCGAACTGCGTGCCTTGCGGGCCCTTCAGCACTTCAACGGTGGAGATGTCGTAGAACTGCGTCGAAAGTCCGATCGCGTTCATGATCGGTACGTCGTTAAGGTAGAGTGCAACGCCGCCGTCGATGCCAAGCTCGGTCGCCGTACCGCGGATTGCGAAGACCGGCGTGCCCCCCGTTTGATTGTTCGAAATGGTCAATCCAGGGGTGACAGTCTGCAGATCGCGGACATCGAGGATGACTTTTTGCTTCACCTGCTCGGCGTTGAATGCGGAAATCGTGATGGGCAGCGACTGTGATGCCTCACCCACCTTGCGGGCCGTGACGATGATATCATCGAAACCGCGTTCGCCAACGGGCGCGCCCGCCCCTTGCGCCTGATTCTGCGACGATGCGTCCTGCGCTATCGCCTCGTTGGAAAGCCCCATCAGGGCGATACTCAGCAGCGATACGCCAAAAGCATGCCGATATGCAGATTTCATTATCAATTCCTCCCCTACCCGCTTTGTCGCGGACTTTAACCTATCGGCGGAACGAGTTGCTGCTTTCATCGGCTGTGCAAGAGCGGTCACGCCACTTCCATGGCCTTACCGCCCCGCAGGCCTTTGCTAGCACACCTTCAAGGTGGCGTAGCCATCGCAGCTTTCCTCTCCGTGCGCAGGAATTAGCGCGGGCTGTTAACCCACGGGAGGCCAAGTTTTTACATTTGACAGATTAGCAAGGCTAATGCATCTTTTCAACTAATGCGAAACTGGAATCATTTGGTCCCCTTCATCGTCGCGGCCCGCGAATTAAGCTTTCGCAAAGCTGCGTCGGAGTTGGGCGTCACTCCGGCTGCGATCAGTCAGAGTATCGCACAGTTCGAACGACGTCTTGGCTTCAGTCTTTTCTATCGCCTTACGCGAGAAGTGCGGTTGACTGATGAAGGTTTGAGACTTTTTGAGATATTGCGCACACAAGTAGAGGAGCTTGACCATGCGCTGTCGCTCGCTTCGGAAATATCTCTGAAGCCGAGCGGCACGATCCGCTTATCGGCATACACCTGCTTTGGTTCGCAGTGGCTCGTTCCGATATTGGCGGATTTCCTTCAATTATACCCCGGCATCAATCTCGACATGCGTTTTGGCTATGATCTGGCGGACAACGACAAAGTAGATATCGTTGTGCGTAGCGGTCTGCCGGAAAAGTCGCCTCTTGAATATCACGAAGTGATGAAAATGCGATCGGTGATCGTTGCTGCCCCGTCGTATCTGTCGCGCATGGGGGTGCCGCGGACAGTCAAAGACCTGGCATATCACACTCACGTCATCCTCGATAACGGTGAGGGCCCAATCCCATGGTTCTATCGGGAGCGGCAACCCGGATCCTCAGAAAGATTTGTTCGGGACAAATTGGTGCGCACGCCACGCTCGCCAAGCCAAGTCATTGTTCGTGGCCATGTAGACGTTTCGCATGAAATCGGATATTTCGGGATCGGACTAACGATGGTCAATGACGAAGTCGTCAAAGATGCCCTCACATCTGGAAAGCTGGTGCAGGTTCTAGAGTCAGAGCAATTTCATTTGGGGAACGTCACCAGCAACAATTTGTACGTGGGGTGCCGCGGGCCGGGCAAGATGACAAACCGCGAAACCCTTCTGTTCAGGCACATTCATGATGGTCTGCAGGCGCGACAACTGCCAGATCATCGTGCCCCGGCATGGCGTGGCTAGCCTGTTGATACTATCTGCGGTTTCTAGTTAAGTTCTGGTCTACATTCGCTTGGGATAGTGTCAGGCATCGCATTGGGCCCAGTACCATCAGCCAGTCTACGATCGCGTCGACAATCACAACATCGCCCTTATCGCGTATTCTGCCACCTTAACTGCGGCAATGCTGCGTTATCTAGCCATGATAGAAGATTGGGCTGTCGCGAAATAGCGGCAGAAACGCTCAAACACGCGCCGCCGTGCGGAACTGGCTGGGGGAAAGCCCTGTCAATTCGCGGAACGCGTTGCGGAACGACTTGATGTCATCATAGCCAACGAGATGTGCAATCTGGCTGATAGGCCGCGCCGTCGCCCCCAGTTGCATCTTCGCGTTAGCGATGCGGGCATCGCGCAAATAATCGCGCGGTGTCATACCAAGCTCTGCCCGAAAGCGCCGGATCAAGGTTTTCTGGCTGACCGCGAAATAGGCGGCCATCGCATCGATCCGCAGATCGGGTATCGACGATCGCTCGGACAGCCATTGCTGGGCACTGGCGACGAGGGGATCCTTTGCCAGTCCCTCCACCACCGGGCTGATCAAGCCCACGGCATGAGCCAGACTGCTGGCAATGGAGGGGGCGTACATCTTGTCGATCATGCGCAGCAGCAGCATGATGTCATGAGCCATGCCGCGCCCCAACCACATCCGATCACGCTCTACGATAATCGACTTGGTATCAATCGTAAGATGCGGATACGCCAGGCGAAACGCACGCGCCATGCTCTGCGGCAGCGGCACCGAACCGGTAAGCAAGCCAGCTTCCGCCAGCAGATAAATACCCGCACCCGTGGCAGTGATCGTAGCACCCCCGGCATATTGCGCATTCAACCAGACCAGCACTCCTGCCAGTTCGCTCCACCGAGCGGGCAAATCATCTTCTGGGCAAGCCATGTCGGAGATATGAATGAGGCGATATTGAATGCCGTTTCGGGGGGAGTGTTCCGCCTGTATCAAGCACCGAGGCGAAAGCGCCACCGGTCCTCCGACCGCTCACGATATGGAGCTGCGTGAACATGCCAACGTTGTCACGGGGAGCAAATTGATCTGCCACCCGAGATCGCATCATCGCATAGAAATCCACGATGGTGCCCAGGCTAGCCATATGCCCGCCTGGAAGTGCCAGAACTGCTGCGTCGGCGCCCATCACACCATGATAATTACACACCCGCATTTAGTCAAATAGACAACCTCACCCCCAAGCAGAGATTACCCCCATAATAATCCGACAGCCTGGATCAAAGCAGGCGTTATCACAGGGGGAGGATTGCCATGCGCAATTATAACATTGGGTTACTGGGTCTTGTTAGCCTTGGATCACTGGCTGCAGCCAGCGCAAGTCATGCGCAAACTGCCGGTGCGGATCAAACGCGGTCGGCATCTGCAATGGAGGCAGATGGGGCGATCGTCGTCACTGCCCGCCGCCGTGAGGAAGCGTTGCAGGATGTTCCGATCTCGATCACCGCGCTCAACGGTGCGGCGCTTGCAAGGCAAGGTGTCCAGAATATTCAGGATGTAACCGCGCGCGTCCCATCGCTTTCCATCACCACCACCTCCAACATCCGCAGTGTCGTCGCGTTTGCTATTCGCGGTCAACGCTCTCAGGAACCGCAGCTTCTAACCGATCCGCCAGTTGGAACATACTTTGCCGAGGTCGTTCAACCGCGTCCCTACGGGTTTGGCAACGCCCTATACGATCTGCAATCCGTGCAAGTCCTGAAAGGCGTACAGGGAACATTGTTTGGCCGCAACATGACCGGCGGTGCTGTTCTAGTGGAACCGAATCGACCGACCCAGGATTTCACCGGGGAACTGCGTGGCACCTTGGGCAACTATGATCTGCGCGAGCTGTACGGCATGCTCAACGTTCCCGTCACAGAGGGTATCGCGGTGCGCTTTGCCGGCAAGACGCGGCAACGGGATGGTTGTGCCGTGGATGTCAGCAATGGGCGGCGGTACGACAACCAGGACTTCACCACGTTCCGCGCGTCCGTTTTGCTGACACCATTTCAGGGTTTCGAATCCAATTCGATCGTCGATTTCTACAACGCGGATGAAGTAGGCGGTGCAGCTTTCGCCACGACGCTGCGCACGCCGTCGACCGCTGCAGCCGTTCCCGGGTTTGCAGCGGCGTTCCGCGAACAGCAGGCCCGCTTCGCTGCCAAGCGCTTCCGATTTGACCCGGGCCCCGGCGGCGGCGGTCGTTTCGATGCGTTCAATCGTCAGCCGTTCGAAACAAACCGCAATATTGGCTTCACCAACAAGACCACGTACGAATTGAACGACGACCTCACCGTCAAGAATATCTTTGGCTATCGCCATGTCCAGCGCCGTAGCTTGACTGATTACGACGGTACACCCGTTACCGTCATCACTGCCGACCAGTATGCCAATATCAAATCGTACAGCGAGGAACTGCAACTCCAAGGCAAGGCGCTCGACAACCGTCTCGATTTCGTGCTGGGCGGGTTCTACTTCCTGGAGAAGGGGCTGGATGGTTCGCGCTCCTCGCAGTTCCCCGGATTGTCGATCACGGCAGCCAGCCCCGCGACGCTCACCGCCACGACGCTGATTACTCAGAACGGCGCGGTGGGCCGGTCTACCAGTTATGCGGCTTATGCCGCGGGAACATTGGCGCTGACCGACACGATAAAGCTCTCCGGCGGCATTCGTTACAACTACGACAAGCGCAAGGCCACCGTCGGCCCCCGGCAGCCCAATCGCAATCTGTGCGTCTTCGATACGGACATCAACACGCCTGGAACGCAGACGGTCCCGATCGACCAGTGCAGCTTCACCGCCTCGAAAAGCTGGGATGCCATCACCTGGGATGCGACGATCCAGTGGGAGCCAAGCCAGGCGACGTCCATCTACGCATCCACCCGCCGCGGCTTCCGCGCTGGCGGGTTCAGCACGCGTGCTTCCAATTATCCGACTTTTACCCCCTTCAATCCTGAAACCGTGCAGGAATACGAAATCGGGATGAAGAACAATCTCGATATTGGCGCCGCGAAGCTGACCACCAGCACGGCGGTGTTTTATCAGGATTACAAGAACGTCCAGAAACAGCGCACATTCGCCGGGCCGCCGACTGTCACCATCATCGACAACACGGCGAAGCAGGAGAACTACGGCGGCGAATTCGAAGCCTCACTGGACTTTCGCAATGGTCTGACCGTCGCCGCCTTCTACGCCTACGTAGGCGTCAACATCAAGGAAGGCCGCTTGCCGGGGGAATACGAGCTGCGTGGTACGCCGCACCACCAGGTGGGCGGGTCGATCAACTATGCATCCGATATAACCGGCATGGGTAGCCTGAACCTCAACGCCAACGCCAGCTACCGCTCGCGCAATCATCTGGACGAGTTTGACGTGGAGGGTGACGAACCGGGCTATGCGCTGCTGAACCTGCGCGCCAGCATCGATGGCATCGCGGGCACGCCCTTTGGCGCCGCCCTGTTCATGAACAACGTCACCAATAAGCTATATCGCATCGGCGTGCTGGGTCTGAACCGCGAACTAGGCTTTGTCAGTTCCGTCTACGGCGAACCCCGGATGTACGGCCTGGAATTGTCTGCGAAGTTTTGATCCAAAGGCCGGGCCTGACATGAATTGCGGGCCCGGCCTAGATCGAGGGAAATACTTGGATGACATCTGAAGGCTAACGATGGGGGCTTATTCGCCTGCGCACGCGCGAAAGCCTTGATCGGGGCGCTCAAAGCCAGGCCTTGTCATGGTCTGGGTCGAGATACCCTTGTTCCTTATCGCCCCGCGTCCGTTACAGCAGGCCCTTCAGCATGGGTTGTTTCAGCGATCAGGCGGAACATGGCATCGCGCAGCCGCCCTGCCCCTCTGTCATATCTCGCGTGATCGATGCCGCCGGGGATTGAGCCAAGTACATCACTGCGCCCTTCCCTCCCTCACCCGATCTTTCTAAACGCCGCTTATGGCATCTTCCGACCCCTGGTATGATGACGAGCCACCAGCTCTTCGGGAGCTGGGGGAGGCCCAGGCGAACTGCGCTCTGGCGTTGGGGCGTCTGGGTGGCCTGGTCTCCATGCTGGGCAGCGCTGAAAGCCGGCTGTTCAGCTACGCGTTGCTGCGGACGACCATCATTTCGGCGCTGGCGCAGGCCGGGTTTGCCGATGCCGCCTTTCGCTTCGATGCGTGGTTCGGCGGCCTGGATCGCGGACCGCAGGAAAACGCCTCCTCGCAGTGGTCAGCGCACGCTATCGCCCGCGCGGTTGTGGGGGAGTTGAGCAACCATCCATGGGAGCCACTGGCAACGGCCGCGCAGACCGTAGCGGTGTCAGCCCGCTTCGTATCGGATCGGCCGGATCATCTTGATCTTGCGGCAGCGAGCGACGCGGTCGACCGGGCCGTGGCTATCGTTGTCCAGGCCGATCGGCCGGATGAAAGTCCTCTGCCATTCAAGGCACTGATCCGGCTTAACGCGCTGTTGGCGGCGGATCAGATGTTCGCACCGTTGGAGCAGGGTGCGCGCATGTTGGGAATTTCCGGCCGGGATATTGCGGTCGATCAGCCCGCTCCCCCCACGCCGCTATGGGCGGTGGATTTGGCGCTAGGCTCCATTCTGACGTCCGCCGGCATCTTGCGCCCCGCCTTGCCGATGCCGGGCGCGATCCGCGCAGAAGCCCTGCGGCCAGCAGAGGGTGGGCGGCACGATGCGATTGCGGTAAAGGCGCTGGAGGCTAGCGCCGTCGCAATGGCGGGCCTCATCCAAGACGCGCGGACCGCCGCCAGCTTGATGCGAGCGCGGTTTTCGCATCTGCGTTCCAGCGCGCGCGCGCCGCAAGTGTGGATGATGCTCGCCGGCTTCGCGCCGCTTGGCCTTGATCAGATGACCATCGCATTCGGGATCAGCCGGCGCGGCACTTACGCGGTGAGCGATGCCCTCACCGCTTCCGGGTTGGCAGAGAGAGTGACGGAGAAGGGCAAGGTCTCCCTGCGCGCGACCATGTCACCCACCGCCGAAGAACCAGCCTACGCGGCGGAGGCCCCTGCCCTGCCCGCTCTGGCGATCGCCGAGTTCGATGCCGCCATGGCCGAACTGGATCGCCTCCTCTCACGATCGGAGTGAGGCGCACTTTCTGATGCGCGGTTGGCGCAACCATGCCGCCCTCCGCGTTCGTCACGCCAACCGGCTTCCTACCTGCCTAACGGAATAGCAAGGATCTTTCGCTACCCCGGCGTTCACGAACTCTTTGGCTGACCAAAACCTTGCCCTTCACCACGACAGAGCCGGTCACAGATCACGTTTACGTGGCGCAAGTTCGCAGCTTGTTTTCCAGCGTCACGCCATCGAGCGTAATGGCCGCGATCTTTCTCCTGAATGTGTGGATCGCTTTTGAGAAGACACAGGGTGTCGCGTTCCTGATGATTGGTCTGTTGGGAACCGCGCTGAATGGCTGGCGTATAGCGATGGCGATGCTGCTACGCGACAAGGCGTTCGCACCTCTGGTTTCTCGTCGCGAGGCGGCTCGGCTGGAGGCTAGCTTTGCGCTACCCTACATCGGGTTTGCACTTGTCATGAGCGTGTTTTGCGGACTAGTGTTTCGCGCATCCCAGCCTGAATTGCACATGATCACGGTGTGCCTGGCGGTGGGGTATTGCGCGGGCGTGGCCGCCAATTGCGGGCTACGTCCCCGATTGGCGATCACCAGTATCGTCCTCGCGATGGCGCCAATCATCGTCTTTTCGTTGCTCAAGGAAGAGGAGACCTATGCGGCGATGGCGATTGTCATACTGGCATTGATCGGGGGCGCGGTGCGTTCGATGATCGTACGCTATGACGAATCCCAGACGGAGATCGCAGCCCGAATCTCGTCCGTCAGCATGGCGCGGAGTGATGTTCTGACATCGCTGCCCAATCGCCTGTAAGCGTCCGGGCTCCGACGTGTTGCGCGGGCGATGCCCTGCCGCGATGAGGCTCTCGTAAGGAGTGTCCTTTGGCACTGCCGAAGGAGAG
>NZ_JACIDY010000017.1 GCF_014196615.1 Novosphingobium fluoreni | reverse complement strand
CGTCATTCATATCTGGGCGGCATCAGCCCGCTCGCCTTCGAAGCCAAGGTGGCTTAATGAGAGAGGTGACCGGCACAAAACCGTTACAAGTCCAGTTGGTCTCCATCATCCGGCGCAGCGTCGCGGCAAACGAGCGTTGCGGATCGGAGAGGAAGGTCGCCACCCGAGCGAGCGTCTTTTCCTCCTCGGCATAGAGGATGTGGAGGATCGCGCCGACCAGCAGCGAGTGACTGGTCTTTTCCCAATGGTTGCGCCGCTCCAGCGCCCCTTCGGGGTCGACGAGGATATCGGCGATGTTCTGGACGTCGCGGACTTCGTCGACGCCGCGGCGCACTTCGAGCAGCGGATTGTAGCGCGCCGAGCGGGCGTCTGTCGGATTAAACAGCAGGCAGTGCGAGAACTTGGCGCGCCAGCCGGCGGTCAGCTGCCAGTTCTCACCCTTTATATCGTGGATGACGGCAGAACCGGTCCACGAGAGCAGGGTGGGGATGACGAGGCCCACGCCTTTGCCCGATCGCGTCGGGGCAAAGACCATGACATGTTCGGGGCCATCATGACGCAAGTACCGCTTGCCGATGCGGCCCAGTGCGACGCCCTTGTCACCGAGCAGGTTGGCCTTGGCGCGGTCCTTCGGCGTGGCCCAGCGGGCTGAACCGTAGGTGGTGACGTTCGTCGCCTGGCGGGCGCGCCACACGGAGCCGAAGATTGCAGCGCCGCAGCCAAGGAACCCTCCACCCGCTGCGATCGCGCCCGCCTTGTCGAACACGATCGGCGCATAGGCATCGAAGGAGAACCACCACGCGAAGATCGCCCACGGATGGTAGATCCGCACGCCGGAGACTATGAACCAGGGTGTGCCGAGTTCCGGCTGGTAGGCAAGCTGTCCGGCCGCCCATTGCGTTGCCGTCCAGATCGTCGCGACGATGATCGCCAGCACGACGAGAAACTGGACAATGAGCAACTTGGTCGGCGTCATGGCGGTCTCCACCCACACTCAGGCCAGCGGCTTGCGGGATGGCTCTATCATCGCTCAGCTGGCGGTCTACGAAGAGAGTCGCTCCGGTGACGTGAGGTACCTCGCTAGTGACGCCGAGCGCGCGCAAGTGCTCGGGCAGCGCGTGCATGATCTTTGTCTCGCTCACATCGATAGGCGGCGACAGGCGGTGAAAGGGCTAGTCGGGCGTTCCTGGCGCCTTGCGCCTTGCGCCTCAAATTCATTGCATTATGATCAATTGTGAAGGCGCCGATAGTCGGCACGCGCCTTTCTCCTGGCTTGCCAGGCATCATCGCACCTGTACCGCTGGTCGGGTGGCGGGGATCTGACGATCCCCAGCGTCGCTAGTCCCTCGCCAACCTCGGGCTCCTCCGGGGCGCGACGCTTGCCGGCCTACGAGGTCGTGCGTTTTCATGCACAAGCGACAGGCCAGCGCGCTCGCGCAGCAGCGCCATGCTGCACCGTCTCCGCCGAGCGGAGCAGGTCCGTGCGAAGCTGAACTGGACCAGCTGTTCCGCGATGAGGCGCCGCGGCTCGCGCGCTTCTTCCATCGCCGCCTGCGCGGCGCCGACGATGCCCCCGACCTGGTGCAGGAAGCCTTCGCACGCCTCGCCTCGTTCATGGCGCGCGAGACCCTGCGCCATCCGGCACCCTATCTCCAGCGCATCGCCCGCAATCTTCTGTTCGAACGCACCCGCCGCCGCGCGCGCGACGAAGTGGCGGCTCACCTGCCGCTCGACGATGGGCAGGAGCCCGCGGCGCGCGCCGAGCAGGAAGATCGCATTGGCGCGAGCGATGTCATGCGCATCTACCTCCAGGCGCTCGACGCGCTGCCCGCCAAAACCCGGACCGTGTTCCTGCTCCACCGCGTCGACGAACTCAGCTATCGCGAAATCAGCGAGCAGCTTGGCATCTCGATCCCGACCGTCCAGTACCACGTGGCGCGATCCCTCGCGCATATCGACGCGGCGCTCGAAAGCGAATGACCAGGCAGACACGTACCCGCCGGCAGGCCTTGCGCGATGAGGCCGCGGGCTGGTTTGCGCTCATGCGCGGGCCGGACGCCGAGCTCAGCCGACCCGCCTTCGAGACCTGGCTTGCGGCAGACCCGCTCCACCGGGACGCGTTCAATCGCATCGGCGAGACCTTCAGCCTGGGCAAGGGCCTCAAGCTCTTGCCTGATGCGAAGAGTGGCGCCTTTTCTGGTGTGACGGTCGCAAGCGCGCCGCGCTCGCTCACCACCGTCGTTCGCCGCGCAGCAATCGCCATGGTGCTGGTGATCGGCATTGTGTCCGCCACCACCCTACTCTTGCACAACCTGGGTGCTTTCGTGTCGGCCCCGCCAGCGCAGCAGCGTGTGCTTGCCACCGCTCGCGGCGAAGTCCGCGACTTCGCGCTTGCCGATGGCTCGCGCCTCACGCTCGATACTGACAGCGATGTCTCCGTCTCGTTCTCGGCGGCGCGCCGCGACCTTGCGCTCACCCGTGGTCGCGCGCGCTTTGCCGTTGCCCACGAGGCCCGGCCTTTTGTCGTCGCCGCCGCCGGCAACCTGGTCATCGCCCGCGGTACCGTGTTCGATATCACGTTGGGCGCGCACCGCACCGCGGTGGTCGATCTGATCGAGGGCGCGGTCGACGTACGCTCGAGCGTTGCGCCGCAGGCGCGGCGGCCGGGCGAGGCTTCAGCCACGCGGCAAAGCGCCGCCACCCGCCTGACCGCCGGCCACTCGCTCGCGCTCGGCACTGCGCAAGTTCGCCCGTCACCCCGGCTGCCCGCCAGCCGCGACTGGCCCGATGGCCTTCGCGATTTTCGCGCCGTGCGCCTCGGCGATCTCGTCGGCGAAGCCAACCGGTACGCCGGCAAGCCGATCGTGCTCGCCTCCCCCGACCTTGCCGGCCTGCAAGTGTCCGGCACCTTCGGCATTCGCGATACCGAGCGCCTCGCCGGCAACCTTGCCGAGCTCCTCGGGCTTGCCGTGCGCCATAACGGGGAGGCGCTCGTTCTCGTCCGGCGATAGGCGCCTGCCGGAAAAATTTCGTCGCGGTCTCATAAAGTTCGCGGGCGCGGCATGGAGGGTTCCGAACAGCAATTTTCATGATGCTGGGGGGACCATGACCAACTCGATTGTGAGCAGACTTGTCTTGACCGCGCTACTCATCACGCCTGCCGTCGCGGCGCGCGCCGAGGAAGCCAGGCGTGCGGTTCATCTGCCAGCCCAGCCGCTCGGCGATGCGCTGCGCGCGCTCGGACGCGACCGGGCGCGCGAGATCCTGTTCTCACCCCAGTCGGTGGCGGGCCGGACCGCGCCGGCTATCGATGGCGAACTCACCACCGACGAGGCGCTGGCTCTCCTGCTGCAGGGCAGCGGCCTCGTCGCACGCAATCGCAATGGGAGCATTCTCATCGCGGGGCGAGGGACCACGGTGACCGAGGCGATCGATCCGCAAACTGCCGCCGACAACACGATCGTCGTCAGCGGCTCACGGATCCGCGGCGCGCCGATCGCCTCGCGGGTGCTGCAGATCGGGCGCGAGGACATCGTCACTGGCGGCTTCGGCGACCTCGGTGCCGCGCTGCGCGCGCTGCCGCAAAACTTCGCGGGCGGCCAGAACCCCGGGGTGGGGTCGGGAGCCAGCGCCGGCGGCCTCGGCAACCAGAACATCACCGGTGGCTCGCAGGTTAACCTGCGCGGCCTCGGCGGCGATGCGACTCTCACTCTCCTGAACGGCAATCGCATGGCCTATGGCGGCTTCTCGCAGGGCGTCGATGTCTCCGCGATCCCGGTCGACGCGATCGAGCGCGTCGACGTGGTCGCCGATGGCGCTTCGGCGATCTACGGGTCGGATGCGGTCGCCGGCGTCGTCAACGTCATTCTGCGCAAGCCGTTCGACGGTCTGACCGCGCGTGCCCGCCTGGGCCAGGCGACGCGAGGCGGTGGCTTCACGCAGGACTACGCTCTCACCGGAGGTGCGACGTGGGACCACGGCGCGATCCTCGCGTCCTACAACTTCCGGCACAACACCCCCATCCAGGCGCGCCAGCGCGGCTACACCGCCCAGTTAGGCGACGCGCCCTACATGCTCCTGCCCCGGCAGGGCACTCATTCCGGCCTGCTGCGCGCGACACAGAACCTGGGCGTCGCGATCCACCTCAGCGTGGACGGGCTCTACAACGCGCGGGATCAGACCCGCGCAATCACCACCTACGGCAGCCTGGGCACCGTTCGCGTCAAGGATCGCATGATCTCGCTCGCACCGGGGATCGATGTCGATGCAGGCGGTGGCTGGACCGTATCGCTGCGCGGCGTTCTCTCGCGTGACCGCACCACCGCTCACGACGAGACATCGGTTGACGGCACCCCGATCTACGCCGCGACGGTGTGCTACTGCAATTCGCTCGCCAGCGTCGAAGCCTTCGTGAGCGGGCCCTTGGTCCATCTTCCCGCAGGTGCGGTCAAGCTGGTCGCGGGCGGCGGTCACCGGATGAACCGCTTCCAGAACATCAACCTTATGACCGGCAAGAGCCTGGGCGGCCGGCAGCGCGACACGTACGCCTACGGCGAACTCTTCGTACCGCTGGTCTCGGCCGACAACGCGCGACCACTCCTGCGCGCGCTTTCGGTGTCTTTCGCTGGTCGCTACGACCACTACAATGCGTTTGGCGGTATCACGACGCCCAAGCTCGGTGTGATCTACCGGCCCGCCGATGCAGTGGAACTCAAGTTCTCATGGGGCCGCTCGTTCAAGGCGCCGACGCTGCTGCAGCAACTGCAAGGCCGGTCGGCGACGCTGATCGAGGCGGCGACGCTCATCGGCTCGGATGCGCCAGCGGGCGGCAGCGCGTTGTACACCGGCGGCGGCACACCGGGGCTCGATGCAGAGCGCGCCACGAGCATGAGCTGGAGCGCCTCATTCCAGCCCACCGCCGTCCCGGATCTCGGGCTCGATCTGACCTACTTTCGCGTGCGCTACCGCGACCGGGTGGTGCAGCCGATCGGCAACTTCCTCGATGCGCTTAACCCCGTCTATGCCGGGTACATCGTGCGCAATCCGACACGCCAGCAAGTCGAGGCGGCGGTCGCGTCCTCCGACACCGGTGTCGACACCTACGGCAATGTGACTCGCGATCTTGGCGCAGTCGCCTATATTATCGACAACCACTACACCAACGTCGCGGCGCAGAAGATTCAGGGACTCGACGCTGGGCTGTTCTATACCGGGCCGCTCGGCCCCGGTGCGGTTACCGCCGCGCTGAATGCCAGCTGGCTCGACTCACGTCAGCGGAACGACAGCGCGTCGGCCCCCTTCAATATTGCGGGATCGATCTGGAGCCCGGCCCGGTATCGCGCCCGTGCAAGCCTCGGATGGGAAGGGCACGGCCTGAAGACCTTTGGCTATCTGAATTACACGGGACCGCTGAAGGACCGGCGCACGGCCGTGACTGCGATCGTCCGCTCTACCGTCACGGCCGACCTGTTCCTGGGCTACACCGTCCCCGCCCGCTCGGGAGCCTTGCGCGATGTCACGCTCAGCCTTGCCGTTGAGAACCTGTTCGACACAAAGCCGCCCTATTTGCTGGCAGCGCCTTACGTCGAACCCTACGATTCGACCAACTACTCGCCCGTCGGCCGCTTTGTCGCCGTCTCGATTGCGAAATCACTCTGATCGGCGGGCGATGACAAGGAAGCTGTCCCCGCCACCGCCAGCATCGGCGTTGTTTTGCAGCGCGCTTGGCGCCATGTTTCTGGTGCTCGCCAGCGGCGCGGCGGCGGAGCCTGACGGGCAGGGTTCCTCCGCGCGCCCAGCGGCGATAGCGGGCCACGCGACCGATCTTGGCTTGGCGCATCGCTGCGACCGGCTCGCGCTCGCCTCGAAGGTCCTGGCGGCCACGCATCCCGCCACGCCGGCGGACCTGCTGTCCTTACGCGACTTTGGCGGATCGAACCTCGACGCTGCCGCGCCACCGGGCTTTGCGATCTCGCCCGACGGCACTCATCTCGCCGTGCAGGTTCGCCAGGCCGCGCCTACCAGCAATACCTACTGCCAAGCCCTGCTGGTGTTCGATCTCGATCGTCCCGAAGCAAGACCGGTGACGATCACGCTGGGCCCGCAGCTCGCGCGCGACACCTTCACGATGTACGGAATGGCCGGCTTCCCGATGGGCAATCCCAGGCCCCTGACGCCTGCCTGGTCGCCCGACGGCCGATGGCTCGCCTTCATCCAGCGCGTCGAAGATTACGACGGCCTGTTCCTCGTGCCAGCGGCGGGCGGGGCCGTGGTGCCGCTCGCACGTCCGCCAGCCGACGTCACCGATTTTTCCTGGGCAGATGATGCCACAACCCTGGACTATGAAACCAATGCACCACGTCTCGATGCCGAGCGCCGCCAGGCGCAAGAAGGCCGCGATGGCTATCGCTACGATGACCGGTTCTGGATGTTGGCCACGACCACGCCGTTCGTGCGCGGCAGCTTCGAGGCCGCTCGCGTCCGGCTGACCCTGAACCGGACCGGGGCGGTGCGAACGGCAATCCCAATGGTAAACGCGGCGGTAAATGCGGGTGCGAACCGCGCCTGGGTGTCGCTCGACTCTCAACCTGCGGGTGCGTTTCGCACCCGCGTTCACGCGCGTGTCGGAAGCGCGGAGACACCGTGTCGTTTTCAGACCTGCGAAGCAGCCGAGGCGGCCTGGTGGTCGGCGCCGCTCCAGTCCGTTGTCTTCGTGCGCCGTGAAGGCCACGCTTCATCGCGCACCGCGCTCTATACGTGGCGTCCCGGGCGGCAGGCGCCGCGCCGTATCGCCGCGACCGACGATGCCTTGAGCGGGTGTACGCTGGCCGGCGAGCGCCTGGTGTGCGGGCGCGAGCGATCCGCGTTCCCGCGTGACATCATCAGCTTCGACTTGCAAACCGGACATGGCACGCCGCTAGTCGATCTCAATCCGGAGTGGAACGCCGTAGCGCCCGCGAGGATCACGCGCCTGCGCTGGACCAACCGCTTCGGCCTCCCCGCCTTCGGCGACCTCGTCGTGCCGCAGCGCGTCGCCGTCGAAGCGCGATTGCCGCTCGTCGTGGTGCAGTACGAGACGCGCGGCTTCCTGCGCGGCGGCACCGGTGACGAATACCCGATACGAGCCATGGCCGATGCAGGCTTTGCAGTCCTGAGTATCAACCGTCCGATGGACCTTGGCGTCTGGCTCGCGCGGTCGGGCCGGCCGGCCAGCCAGCAGGATCTGATGGCGAACTGGGCCGATCGGGCCAGCGTGCACGATTCTCTGCTTGAGGCCATCAGGCAGGCCGCGGCCGTCGTGCCGCTCGATATGTCCCGCATCGCGGTGACCGGCCTCAGCGATGGCGCGTCCACCGCCACCTATGCGCTGATCCATTCCCGCGTGTTCAGCCTGGCCTTGCTCAGCACCTGCTGCGAAGATCCCGCCGTGACCACCACTGCGATCGGCCCCGCATATGAAGAGATGCAACGGATGAATGGCTACCCGGTGCCGTGGGAGCGCCATCGGGACAGCTGGCACGAAATGAGCCTCGCTATGAACGCGGAACATATCTGCGCCGAGATTCAGATCCAGGCGGCCGACCGCGAAGCCCGCATGGCACTCGCCACCGTGGCTGCCGTGCGCAATGCGGGCGTCCGGATCGAAATGTACCTCTATCCCGACGAATACCATGTGAAGTGGCAGCCGGCGCACCGCGCCGCGATCTACCGGCGCAATCTCAACGCGCTTGTCGCGTGGCGGTCGCGGCCCCCCGTCGCCTGTCCCAGCCAGCGCACGACGGCGGACCTCACGCCCAATGCTGCGCCCAGGCCTCGAAGTCGGCCAGCCGCAGCAGACGCGGGAACTGATGGGACGTAAGGTCGGCACCGGGTGCCAGCTGCCCCTCGATGGCCCGCCGATCCACGAGCCCCGCCGCTTGCAGCGCCCCGTCCAGCAGCATTTCGCGCAAGCGCTCCTTGTTGAGCCGGTAGACGTCGCGCTGCAAACGCCCAAGCCCACCTTTGGAGCGGCGCCAGGCGACTTGGGGTGGGAGCCACTTGGCGGCCACCCTGCGAGCCAGATAGCGATTGTGCCCGTTGCCAAGCCACATCCAGGTGGGAATCCGCAAGCATATCTCGATCAGCGGTTGCGACAGC
Source organism: Novosphingobium fluoreni (assembly GCF_014196615.1). Taxonomy (GTDB): domain Bacteria; phylum Pseudomonadota; class Alphaproteobacteria; order Sphingomonadales; family Sphingomonadaceae; genus Novosphingobium; species Novosphingobium fluoreni. Next base: position 9,556 of record NZ_JACIDY010000017.1, on the reverse strand, counting down.
ATAGGATAGACCGCCTTGAGGCTGCCCGACCGGGCGAACCCATGCATGTTGAAGCAACTCGAGTAAATGCCCCGCACGTGCTCCAGTTTGCCCGGACACAAGTCCGGGGGAGGGGGCGGCCACGGAAGCTCGGTGTCGGCAAGCACACAGCGTACATCCGCTGACAGGAATGTCGGATTCTTCGCGAGCGGGACTTGGGCGTGCGTTCGCATCGACTTGGCCACGGCCTTGCGCAGGCCCACCCAGAAGCTGACCTGCGCGGCTGCCGACAATTCGGTGACCGTGTGCAGGAAACCGCCGAGCCGATGCTGCGATCTCCAGCGATCGACCGCTGGCCCTGAACTTTGCAAGTGGCACAGGACTGCATCACCGCCGCCGCCATTGATGAAGGCGGTCGCATCCGGCGCTGCCCCCAGCGTCAGCCGATCGATTTCCTGGACGAACGATCGCGCGTGCGGGCGCGGCAAGTATGGCGTCGGGCAAAGGCGCACATCGACGCGCTCGGCCTGGGGCTCAGCTTCGGCAAGTTTGATACCCAGATGTTCGGCGACCGCCCGCGCAAACCCTCGCTCGTCGCCCTCTGTCGCTGCCGAGAACACGGTGACCGCCCGCACCTCGGTCTTTCGGCGTGCCGCCATCGCGGCGAGGAGCGAAGAGTCGAGGCCTCCTGACAAATCGAGCAAAGGCAGGGTCAACCTGCTGATGCGCGCCGAGGTACAGCGCATGATCTCGCGCTCGAGAAGCACTTTGGCAGCCTCTTCCTCGTCCAGCCAGCGGTCCTGTGACGCATGGTGCCAGGGATTCCAGTTGAAGCGGGTTATCAGGGCCGCGTTCAGAGGCCATTCGAGCGTCTCGCCACCGCGCAGCTCGCAGATCCCTGTGAGACAGGTCGTCCGCGCGGCAAAGTCGTCGAATGCGAGCTGGCTCGCGATGTTAGGCCATGAAATCCGGGCGCGCACTTGCGTGCATCCTGCCAACAGATGCGCATCTGAGGCCAGAACAAGCGCGTCGCCCGCGCAAGCATAGTAGACCGGCAGCGAGGAGAACGGCGCATGATAGGCCGCGAACTCGCTGCCCATGTCGGGCCTACCCAGCAGCAGAAACGATCCCCAGCATCGCTCTGCTAGCTCTGCGCTCCGACAGATCGGTGCCAGCCTCTCGATCGCGGTGGCCGTCCCGTCGAAGGCTTCGCCTGGGCCATGCCGGAAGTAAAGGTCACCGATGATCCCGCCCGAGAACGCCTCGGTGTCGATGGCGAACGCCTCCATGTTCTGGGCCATCAACAGGAGTCCCGGCATTTGCGAGATCGGCGCGAGGCCCGCGCCCTTGCCGTAATGCAACGCAGTTTGCGCGATCGCAGGCACAGTCCCCGGATGCGTCAACACGGCCAAGAACCGACGCATCACGAGACCACCCTGATCGGTACGAACAGACCGATCCGTTCGACCGTGTCATTGAGCAGGGTGGTGCCATGCTGAAGCCAGCAATGCGCCTCGAACGGGTGTAGCTTGACACCAATGACGAGGCTGCTTGCCAGGCTTTGCTTTGCCAGGGCGGCTTGCAGCGCGAGCGAGCGCAGCAGGCATGTGTCGTTTCTCAGCGCGTATCGTTCGATCGTCCGAAACGCGGCAAGCGTCGGCGCAAGAACGTCAGGCTCAAAGGAGATCGAATCGGTGATAGCACTGTTGCGGATGCTGACCTGTGTAAGCACCTGCTCGAGCCGGCGCGCAGCCAATTGCACGCGCAGACATCCTAGCAGCCACAGCGACTGCGCGAGCAAACGCGGTGAGGTATGGCCATTCCGGAAATCAGGACCGAGCTCCTCGAGCGCGACGGGATCGGGTTGACGAGGGCGGGGCTTCGCCGACGGGTCATCGAACCATCCCCAAGCCTCCATCCTTTGCGTAAGCCGACTTGGCGTGGCGCCGGGATCGTGATGGACGATGGGCTTCGCCGCCGCCCAAGGCAACGCGCTGTAGCGGTTTCGCCGCACATCGAGAAAGACGGCTGTCTCGTCGACGCGGCAGTACGACACCCATGATGCTAGCATTGCGCTTGCCCTCACTAGCAGGCGTGGGCCGGACCTGTGCATGGTCCGGCCCACACGCGGGTCAATCGACCAACATGCCCGTTAGCTGACGGGGTTGCGGAGCGTCCGGCACGATGGCGCCGCCATTGCCCTGCGTCTGCGCGGTGGCCGATCCAAGATCGATCAAGTCGGTCTCGGTTTTTGTTTCTTGGGTCATGAAGTGCCTCTATTGGCGAGTCGCCTAATTGCGACAGGTCAATAATCCGGCGGGTTAAGGATATATCAAAGTCTATACTGCGATATATACGCAGATTTGAAAAAAATTAATTCAGGCCTCTACGGCTCTTCACCTAATATTCTTCCAATATGCTTCTGCCGCCGCTGGAAATAGGCACGCAGTGCTCTGGGCAGGCTGGTGGTGTCATCAGCCGCGCAAGCTCTCAAAAGACCGTCGAATTCAAGCGCCAGCCCCGTCATGCGCCGCTCTTCCATCGTCCTGATCGGATGCATCTGATCGTTCAGCCGCGCCACCGCCGCATGCATCGCCTCATTGCCGGCTCGCGAGGCCACGGCGATCAGCAGCGCGTCGATCGGATACCGCAGGCGGCTTGCTGTAAGGTCAGGCGTGTGCGGACCACGCGCGTGGCGCACGCACGCCAGCGCCAAGTCAAGACCAAACTGATAATAGTCTCGCGCGATCGCGCCGTCGACTTGGCGAAGTACAAATCCGCCGGTTCCTGGCATGTCGACCAGACCTTCGCCGACAAGTCGCAGCAGCGCCTCGCGCACCGGGGTGGCGCTGGCCTCGTACTTGTGCGCCAGCGCATTGATATTAAGACGCTCGGTGGTTTGACGGCTGCTGAGAATGTCGACTTTCAAGCAGAGATACACGCGCTCGCTAGTCTGGTGATCGCCCACCATAGCCCCGTTCCCCCTCTAGCGAGCAAGGTTTACCGCGCCGAATCGTTTGCGTCTTCCAGCTCCTGGCGGCCAAGCTTCCAGCACCAGCGATGGCAATGGTCGACGCCGTTTGGTCGACGACCGCCATGCTCACGCGCTGCTGACGGTGCTGGTGGCGGGCGGTACCGATGCACACGATCAACATCATCGGATAGGAGACCTTTCCCAATACCCACCAGTAAACGAGTGGCAGGATAGTCGGCTCGAAGGCGCGGGCCCCGTGAGCCGCAACTGCGATGCACTGCAACGCCGCAACCCACAGTGGCCAGAACCGGTCGGCATATAAAGCGACAGCGATAAACGCGCCCAGCACGGCAACATCGATCCAGAACAACCGCCATTCGACGTGTCGATAATCCAAGGCACCCTCTGCATTCGCGGCGAGCGTGGCTATAGTCGCGCCCAGCATCACGGCGCTGGTGATCCTCTCGGGTGCCCCGCCGCGCGACCCGGTCAGGAATCCGGTGAGGAGCAGGAGCGTGATATAGACAAAGCTCTCCGGCACGTAGCGTCCTCGCACTGGTTTGTGTTTAGCCACCTGCAAGACCGCGGGGCCGAAGATCTCCCTCAGCCAGACGCGGACGGGGGTTTTAGCACATCACCGAACGCGCGAATGTCGATGCCGAGCCGTTGCGCCAGGGTCTCAAGTTCACGATGCGCCTGAGCGATGTGGCCAAGCGCATTGGACGTGAGCAGTTGCGCGTTGCTAATAGCCGTGAGAATTTGATGCCCGCAGATCGGGGATACCTTCTGACCTACCTGCGCGATGATCGCCGCGGTCGCGAGTTCGCCACCTTTGGCAAACAGAGTCTGCAAGAGCCGTTCGTAAGCAATCAGGTCGCTCACGAGCCCGACCACGCCGGGGCGATCCCGCTCAAGAGTATCCAAGCAAGCGCGAGATGACGGCGAGCCCGGTAACGAACATTCCGAAGCTGATGGCGAGGCCGAAGGCGATCTGGAGAATCCAGAACAGTCGGCGACTTGGCTTGAGATCATTGGGTTCAACTCCCGAGATACGAAAGGGTAGCACTCCCAACCAGTTGCGTGGCTGCTGTGCGGTTCCGGGAAGTGATGGGCAGGTATCGACCGAGGCCACCCCCGTCTTTTGAGGTTCCAGAAGTTCAGGGGGTGCAGGCTGCAGGTCGCCGAACAGCATTTCTGCGGCACGACGGCGGTTTTGCGCCCCAAGAAGCGCGACCGCCTCGGCGATGTACGAATCGACCGTGCCGATGCCAATGCCAAGCGTAGCGGCAATCTCCTTAGAGGTCCGGCGTTCGAATACCAGCCTAAGGCAGTCTCTCTGACGCGGCGAAAGGCGCTCCAGGATCACGGCTGCCTCGCGCCAACGCGCCGGCGAATCGGCCGATCCGCGCCTCCCCGATAAGCAATCGCGGCGACAGTTCTCAAAGTCCTTGCTTTAATCACACGCTTGCCTCCTTGCCGTTGGTGACCGCGCCTCCCCGCAGCTTTTAGCCCGCCGGCTTCAATCGGCCTGCCCAGGCAATCGCTGAGCCTACGCCTGAAATCTTAACCGTGATCAGGCCACCGGAGTCGTGCGCATACGAGCACATTACCATTCGCGCGGTGCGCTGCTCGCCAGACTTTACCTAAAGCTGCGGAGTTTCAAGTCCTCGCTCACGCTACGCAAGCTGCTGAGCGCGATGTAGGAACGTCCGATCGGGGCGGCCGATGCGTTGAACCCAGTTTGTGCCTCGGCAATGGAGATATACCCCTCGATATACATGGGATGACAGATCCAAGCAGCTCGGGGCAGATCGATCGACATAGCAAGTACCTGTCATTGCTGCACATCTCTTCGCCGAGGCGAGGCCGTGCGGACAAGCCGGAGCGATGCTGATGACGCGAATGAGGCCCCTTGGCCCGGAGATATGCCTTGTACGCTTCCCGCGGTCTTGATCGGCCGCGATGATTACGCAGCAAAATTTTGCTGCCACGGGTAGCCGACTGGCTGTAGAAACGGGCAAGTGATGCGCGCCGGGCTTGGCCAACGGCTTGACGCGCTCGCACATCGGGGCCGGGCCGGACTCGCCTGGGAAGTGCTGCGCCGCAATCCTGAATACGTTGCGATGTTTGCCGACGCCAACTCCTCTCCTGCGGCAGGCGAAGCCGGTCCGCCAGGTGTCGATGCGCCCGGCGACTGGGGGCTTCATTTTCGTCGAGGATCCCGCCCATGATTGCACTTGCGTATTGCCGATCTGGTCCGCAGCTCTTGATCCTGGTGTTCTTCGTGCCCGAATCGTAGTCGATGCCGGGCAAATTCCCAGCAGCTTTGATTTCCAGAGAGCCGGGCTGCGGCGTGTCGCCAGTTCGGTCGGCGAGCACATTGCGTTTGATCGCGCCGGTGAGGTCGTCCGGATCGACGTCATCGACGGGGCTGTCTCACCGGACCGAGCGAACCTGTGCTTCGAGATCATCGCCGACCACAGGCTGGAGCGGCAGATCAGGGCTTTGCAATCCCTCTTCTCTCCTTTTGTCCGGCAATCGCCCAATGGCTGGTTCAAGCGTCAACACCTCGCGCTTCTCGCGAACGATCTCAGCCAGGCCGGCGCAAGCTTGCGCGAAGCGGCCGATGTCCTGCTGGGACCAGGAGAATGGCCGGGAGATGGCGAACATCGCAAGTCTCAGGTCCGGCGGCTTGTAAAGCGGGGTTTGCAACTGTGCCACTCGACTCCCGGCGGCATCCTGGCGGGGTAGCGGACATGCCAATGACCGCATGGAAACAGGACGCGCGACCGCGTTGTCCCGATCGATGGCCCTGGGTTAGGCCGTCGACTCATAAGCGCGTAGCCAAATCCGCGTCGAAGCCAACTGGACCATCGCGAGGACGTTCTAGGGCGCGAACTCATAAATTGGGTTGAGCTGTTGCGCGTAGCGTGATTCAGGCACTTCTGGAAACGGAGGGCGTATGGCGCGTCGGCTGTATGAATTGACGGACAAAGAATGGCTCATCTGAGCCATACTGCCCAACAAGCCGCGTGGGGTGCCTCGGGTAGATGATCGGCGGGTCCTGAATGGCATCCTCCGGCGTTTCCGGTCCGGTGGGCCTTGGGCAGAGATCCCAGAGCGCTATGGGCCGTCAACAACCTGCTACAACCGGTTCGTCCGCTGGCGAAGGGCCGGTGTATGGGACCGGCTGCTGGTGGCAGTATCCGCCGGCTTCAATGGTGAGTTGGTGATGATTGATTCCACCTGCATGCGCGTCCACCAGCACGGTGCGACGGGCAAAAGCGGGGATCTAGAGATCATGGCATGGGACGTTCCCGGGGCGGCCTTACAACCAAACTCCACGCTCTCGTCAATGCTGATGGCCTGCCGCTGCGCCGCGCCTTTACGGCAGCGATTGGCGCGCAGCGGATTGCGCACCATCGGCGCAGATGTCGGCGGCATTTCGCCACCAAACTCGAGCATGCGATGGACAGTTGCGACACTGGCGATCCGGCGCGTAAGCGTCGCGGCCTTCTTGCCGTCGGCTTCCAGCGCGCGCAGGTAGCGGACCAAGTCCTCGGGGGCTGCGGGGAGCCCGTGACGACGCTCGTGCGCATCAGTTGAGCCAGCAATCGATATCTGCCGCGATCGCCAGCTTCGACGCGGGCGCCATGGCCTCGAGCGCAGTCTCAAGACCTAGCGCGCTGATCGGCGGCAGGTCGACCGGTGCGGCCCGCGTGAGCGTTCCGATCAGGCGGTCATCGGGGTCAAGCGCATGGGCGCGGCGCGCGTATCGATGCGGCAATGGTCCGGTCCCGCGGTTCATCATGGTAATTGTACGGGCACTTGGGGGCGTTAGTAACTTAAGGCGCTCGGACGATGCAGCATCGCCGCCGATGGTCTCCTTGCCACTATTGGGCCCGGAGAATTGTTCTGTGCATGGTCACGTTGCGATGCCTCTTTTCTGTTTTCGTGACGCGCGCCCAGTCCCGCATTTCTGTTCTGAACAATAACACTCCCGGAATCACCATGATGTCTAAGCATAGAAAGTGAGTTGCTCTGGCGTGGCACAGGTGAGGGGGGGTGTCATGATTTTGCTCAGTGTGACACATACGCCGCACCGTTGATCGTTTAGGGCATCTTGGCTATAGTATCATATGCTAGCTCCCAAGCACACAGTGAGGCTCAGATGACGATCCAAGTGAACATTACGCCAAACGGACGTATGAGTCTGCCGGCTGACATTCGCAAACGTCTCGGCTTGAACGGCGGCGGCGCGGTCTACCTCGACGAAACCGACGACGGTGTTGTCCTGCGCACCGCAGCGCAGGCCGTGGCACGCGCGCAGGCGCTGGCAAAGCGCTATACCGGCGACAACTCGGACACGTCGGTCGATGCGTTCCTGGCCCGACGCCGCGAGGACAGCGGCGAGTGAGTGAGATCGTTCTCGACGCGTCCGCGCTGCTGGCCATGATCAAGGGCGAGCGTGGCGCTGCCAAGGTCGCCGCCGCCATCTCGACCGCGCGGATCAGCGTGGTCAACTATGCCGAGGTGGTCACTCATTTCATCCACGCCGGCATGCCCGAACGCGAAGTGGATGCGATGCTCGACCCCCTGCCGATTGCGATCGTGCCGGTCGACAAGGCGCTGGCGCAGATGGCCGGGCGCTTGCGGGCGGTCACGGCTGAAGCTGGCTTGTCGCTGGGCGACCGGTTCTGCCTGGCGCTGGCTCGCCGCGACGGACTGCCCGCCTGGACCAGCGATCTCAATTGGAAAAAGGTTGCGGTGGCCACAGACGTCAAGGTGGTCGCTATCCGCTGATTAATCAGCCAACAACTGGAGCAGAGTCTGGAGGACGTGGTTTGGGGCTTTCCGGTCGTTCGGTGCCGCGACTGGGAACGTCCGGTTACGCCAACACCGGCCATTTGTGCATCATCTTAAGCCGTCTCTCCAAGGTCCGGGCTGTTGGACGATCCGGACGCCTCCTTGCGAGCGCAGCTTGGCGAAAGCGGACGTTAATTCATCAAGTCGTAAATCGGAGGCGTGAACGGCCGGGTTGTCGGACGTTTGAGACTGTCCGGAATCAGGAACGAAATCGCGTGAACCTGCCGTTCGTTCAGGTAGCTGCTTGATCCTTGAAGACCCAACAGCGGTCATCCAGAACGCCCTGCTGGCTGCTCAGCTTCAGTCATTCGTTCAGCTGATATAAGGGCGCCTGCCCTTACCAGCTAGGCTCACCTATTTGAACGAGTAGCGCAGTTCGGCGGTTCCGCCTGATGGCACGGTCTGCGTCCAGGTGGGCAGGCCGTCGACCAGCGGCAGCGACACGCCATCAGCCTTGATGACAGGTCCAGAGCTAGCGATGGGGATGTCCACGGTGACGGGGATCAAGTTAGCATTGGTCACCCGCAGCCGGGCTTCGCTTGAATTGATGCGGTCGTTGCTGACCAGCACTTGCGAGCTGCGACCGGCGGCAAGGCGGAACACCTCGCCTGTCGCTCGGTCCTTCGTGGCGTCCAGGCCGAGCAGTTGCAGCGAGCCATCGCGACGCGTAGCATAGAGGGCTGTGCTGCCGGCGGGGAGCGCGAGGCCGAGTCCGGTGGCGGGCGTGTTGGTCAGGACCAGCACGGCAGATGTAGGCGCGGCCTCAAGCCACTGTCCGGGGTAGATTTTCAGCCGATAGCGCTTCTCAAAACTCACACCGCTGCGCGCAAGCAGCGCGACTTGCTTCTGGCCTGCTGCCGGTTTGGCGGACACCGAGATAAGCTCATTCAGGCTACCCCAGCTTCTCGTTCGAAGTCGATAGGGCTGAGGTAACCCAGGGTCGAGTGGCGCCGGGTCGGGTTGTAGAAGCATTCGATGTAATCGAACACGTCGGCCTTCGCCGGGGCCCTCGTTCGGTAGACCTTCTTCCCGATCCGCTCGGTCTTGAGCGAGGAGAAGAAGCTTTCCATGGCGGCATTATCCCAGACATTGCCGGACCGGCTCATCGAGCAGGTGACGCCATTGTCAGCCATCAGCCGCTGGAACTGCTCACTGGTATACTGGCTGCCCTGATCCGAGTGGTGCAGCAGGGCATCGGGCTTGCCGCGCCGCCAGATCGCCATGATCAGCGCATCAGTGACGAGCTGGGCAGTCATGGTGCCGCTCATTGACCAGCCAACCACCCTACGGGAGAACAGGTCGATCACGGCGGCCACGTAGAGCCATCCTTCGGCCGTCCAGATATAGGTGAAGTCAGCCACCCACTTCTGATTGGGCCTGTCGGCGGTGAACTGGCGATCCAGCACGTTGCCGGCGATGACCGAACGTTCGCCCTGATCCTTGGGCAGTCCGCGACGACGGGGCCGTGCCCGTAGCCCCTGTGCCTGCATAAGCCGTTCGACCCGATGCAGGCCGCAGGAGATGCCTTCGGCGAGCAGATCGTGCCAGACACGGCGGGCACCATAGGTGCGATAGCTGCCGACATGGCTGGCCCTGACCCTGGCACCGATCACTTCATCGTCCCTGGCACGTTGCGATGGCGCTCTGGTGAGCCAGGCATGGAACCCGCTTCGCGAGACACCGAGCGCCCCGCACATCCATGCCACCGGCCAGATCCCTCGGTGCTTCGCGATGAAG
>NZ_JACIDY010000016.1 GCF_014196615.1 Novosphingobium fluoreni | reverse complement strand
CTCCAGTGCCATGGTCGTGGTATCCCGGACGCCCGACACGGAGGATGCATGGGCGATCTGCACGACCTGAGAATGGGCAACATCGTGATCCGCGAGATGGATGCCGACGGCGGGATCGAGCGCCACGTCGGCGAAGTGCTCTCAATCCACGCGCGGGTGAAATACCTCGACGTCGATTATCGGTGGGGCGAGTGGTGGGATGTCAGCACGGCAACGCTCTGGCCCTTCCGTCCCGAGGATGTACCGGGTTACCGACTGCGGCGAGCCTCAGCCGACGAGATCGAGCGGCTTGGACTGCGATGACCACCGTGGATGGTGAAAAGTGATGGATCGAAGCATCAGATATTGAAGGCGTCACGGTGCGGACCGGCGGCACCTCACCGCCGCCCCGAAAACCGTAGGGGAGCCGATCACGCCCAATTGGGCTCCGGATCAGGGGTCTGGCCTTTTCTCAATATATGAGGTGATGAGGTGCCAAGAGGCGGAAAGGCCGCAGAAATGCACCATTTCTCCGGCACCTCAAGGGCACCTTATCAGCACCTCAAGTCCGACGACGGCACCTCATCTGACTGGGCCACGGCAGCAGCGTCGCAGAGATGAGGTGCCGGAAAGGTGCCTATAAGGAGCCGATAAGGTGTCTCAAAGGCGCGCCTCGATATCCGACATCGAACAGTCCGCCACCGTCTTGGTACCGTCGGCGAAGAACCAGTTGGACTGCGAACCGGTGGAGCGATCCTTCGACCCAGCCTTGCGCATCACAAGATCAGGAAAACGCTTCTGAGGAAAACGCTTCTGAGCAAAACGCTTCGCAGTCGTCGCTCTCTGCTTCGCCCCCGCTTGGCGCGTTCCGAGCAGCCGTCTAAAGCTTAGGCATGAACCCTGTTGAGATCGAAGAAGCCGTTTCGCAGCTTGCGCTTGAACCCTTTAACCGGGGGGAGTTTCCCTTTTCGTTCCTGCGTGCGTTTGGCAACCCTGAGACGACCATCAAGCGGCTCCGTACCGGCTCGACCAACCAGTCCGATGTCGGCGGCGTGCTTCAACGCAGCAACATCCACATCGCAACCTGCGATGCCGGTGAGGTTGAGACCACGCTCGGCCTGCTGCGCGACAGCCCGAAAACGGCGAAGACCAAGGCCAAGTTCATCCTCGCGACGGACGGCGAATCCTTTCAAGCTGAGGATCGGACCAGCGGTGAGACGGTAGCGTGCGACTATGCCGATTTCCCGGATCACTTCGGCTTCTTCCTGCCGCTCGCGGGCATCACCACCGTCGAGCAAATCCGGGAAAGCTCGTTCGACATCCGGGCGACGGGCCGTCTCAACAAACTTTATGTGGAGCTTCTTAAGGACAACCCGGACTGGGCGAAGGCCGAGCGCCGCCCGGACATGAACCACTTCATGGCACGACTGATCTTCTGCTTCTTCGCGGAGGATACCGACATCTTCGTCGGCGAGGGGCTGTTCACCAGAACCGTCGAGCAGATGAGCGCGCGGGATTCGTCGGACACGCACGCTGTCATCAGCGAGATTTTCCGCTCGATGGATACGAAGATCGCGGATCGCCAGTCGGCGGGCATCGCGCGCTACGCCAATCAGTTTCCCTATGTGAACGGACAGCTTTTCAGTGGCAGCACCGAAGTGCCGCGCTTCACCAAGATCGCCCGCTCCTACCTCAACCACATCGGCAACCTGAACTGGAAGAAGATCAACCCGGACATCTTCGGGTCAATGATCCAAGCCGTGGCCGACGACGAGGAGCGCGGCGCGCTTGGCATGCACTACACGAGCGTGCCGAACATCCTGAAGGTGCTGAACCCGCTGTTTCTCGACGATCTGCGCGGGAAGCTGGAAGAGGCGGGCGACAATGGTCGCAAGCTGCTCAACCTGCGCAACCGCATGGCGCGGATCAGGGTGTTTGATCCGGCATGCGGGTCGGGAAACTTCCTCGTCATCTCTTACAAGCAAATGCGTGAGATCGAGGCCGAGATAAACCGGCGGCGGGGCGAACCCGACCGGCGCAGCGACATACCGCTGACCAACTTTCGAGGGATTGAACTTCGCGACTTCCCGGCTGAAGTGGCACGGCTTGCGCTCATCATCGCCGAGTTTCAGTGCGATGTCGTGTATCGTGGTCAGCAAGAGGCGCTGGCGGAGTTCCTGCCGCTCAATTCGGAAAACTGGATTACATGCGGCAATGCACTACGGTTGGATTGGTTGAGCATTTGTCCGCCAATTGGCACCAGCGTAAAGTTGCGCAGCAACGATCTGTTTGACACGCCCGTCACCCAGTCCGAGATCGATTTCGAGAACGCCGGTGGAGAGACATATATCTGCGGAAATCCTCCTTACAAAGGAAGCCAATCTCAAGATGAAGAGCAGAAGTCGGATTTAGAGAGAGTATTCTCAAATACTGACGCGAACTGGAAGGGCCTTGACTATGTAAGCGGGTGGTTCTTCAAAGCGGCTGAATTTTCCCGGTTTTCGTCCGCAGACTTTGCATTCGTAGCGACAAATTCTATAAATCAGGGAAAGGCTGTTTCGAGCCTTTGGCCTCTTGTGCTTGGTTCTGATTTAGAAATTAAATTTGCGCATACATCTTTCAAGTGGGCGAATTTGGCGAGTCAGAATGCGGGAGTCACTGTAGCTATCACTGGAATCGCTAACGCGGACAATAAGCCGAAAACCCTGTTTTCCGTTTCCGAGAGTGGGGCGTTAGAGGCCCGTCAAGTCCCTTTCATCAATGCTTATCTTGTGCCGGGGCCGCAAATGTATGTTGAGCCGCGCAGCAAATCGCTGGCGGGCCTGACCCCGATGGCATTCGGCAACATGCCAATTGACGGGGGATTTCTATCCTTCACGCGCGACGAGATATCTCAGAGCGATATCAGCAGTGAGATTCGCAGCCGATACATCAGAAAGATATACGGTGGGGCAGAATACATAAGGGGTCAGAGTCGTTATTGCCTTTGGGCTAACGATGTCGAGGAAGATGAGCTTTCCAAACAGTCGCTGTTCGAGAACCGTTTGCAGCAGGTTCGCAGTTTTCGAAACGCTTCTAAGCGAGATGCGACACGCGCCCTCGCGGACACGCCGCAAAAGTTTGGTTGGATTGCGCAGGACGGCGACGAGGTGGTTATGCTGCTTCCGCGCATACTATCAGAGCGTCGGGAGTACATTACCGCAGGATACGAGCCTATCGGAACCCTAACTACCGATCAAGCTTATGTTCTGTTGAACGCACCCATTTGGAATTTCTCAATTATTTCGTCGAGACTTCACTGGGTGTGGATCGACACCGTTTGCGGAAAACTCAAGACCGATCTCCGGTATTCTAATACGCTTGGATGGAACACTTTTCCTGTTTACCAACTTACCGAGAATAATAAGAGCGACCTGAAACGGTGCGCCGAGAACATCCTGATAGCGCGCGAGTCTCACTTTCCTTCAACTGTTGCAGACCTCTACGATCCGAGAATAATGCCTGAAGACCTTCGGCGTGCTCACGAGGAGAATGACGAAGTGCTCGAACGCATTTACATCGGTCGCCGCTTCCGCAACGACACCGAGCGCCTCGAAAAGCTGTTCGACCTCTACACCAAAATGACAAGTAAAAAGGCAGCGGCATGAACGATGCTGTCATCGGCTTCATCGGCGTGCTGGTCGGCATCGTCGCAACGGTCGGAAAAGATGTTGTTTCCTATTGGACTGGGCGACGCAACGCCGGTCGGTATGCCGCTGTGCGCATCGTCTGCGTCCTCGACCGATATGTTGAAAAATGCGTTGAGGTCGTTGGCGACGATGGAACCGCCGAAGGCCTTCCAGCAGGGCGGACATCGGGAGGTGAAAAATATTATGACCCGCAGGTCGCTGCTCCAGAACCACCTGTTTTCCCTGACGATATCGACTGGACCAGCATAAGCCCCGATCTGATGTATCGTGTCCTCGCACTGCCCAACCTTGCGCTCGGAACAGAGCGGTTCATCATCGCGGCATCTGAATATTCTTTTCCGCCAGACTACGCTGAAGTCTTTCAGGCGAGATGGGAAGGCTACGCGGACCTTGGCATTGAAGCGATCAGCATTGTCACAGCATTGCGACGCCAGTTCAAACTGCCGGAACCGTCGATCAGCATCGGCAACCCTGAATGGGATTCGGGTAGGTTTTTCAGTGATAAAAAGGTCGAACTGGTGAAAATCAGGGAGACGGAGCGCGCCTCTAGCAGGGCCATGTGGGACAAGTTGTCCGGGCATGCCGCCGATGCGGAAAAGGTGGAGGGGAGCGAGTGACGCGGTTGTTTCGAGTGACAGATAGCGGTCTCATTGAAAGTCAGCGCAAGGCGCTCGATCTCGAAACCCGTATCGAAGACTGGGTTGCGCGCGACCTCAGCCTGATCGGCGTGGATGGCATTGTCATCGGGCGGCAGGTCGTCACCGGCCACGGGAAGCGCATCGATCTGCTCGCGATGGATGAGGAAGGAAACCTCATCATCATCGAGTTGAAGCGTGATCGGAGTGCCCGCGACATCGTGGCCCAGACCCTCGATTATGCATCATGGGTTTGCAAGCTGACCACAAAGGAAGTGCATGAACTGACCCGCGCTTACCGCGACCAGACGCTGGCCGAGGTGTATCGCGCGAAATATGGCAAGGTAGTTCCAGAAACGCTCAATGCGACACACCAAATGGTCGTCGTAGCCAGCGAGGTGGACGAGGCGACCAAGCGCATCATCGAATATCTCTCGCAGGAACATGATGTCGGTATCAACGCGAGTTTCTTCAACATCTTCGGGGATGTGGGCCATGAATGGCTCACGACCGATAGCCTGCTTGACCAAGAGGAGGTGAAGGATCGGGCCGTCAAGAAGGCGCGCGCCCCGTGGTCTGGCCTCTATTACATTACCGGTGGAGCGGAAGAGGACCGCCCATGGGCGGAAATGCGTGGCAACGGCTTCTTCACCGCCTCGGGAGGGCGTGTTTACAGCAACAAGCTTGACAATCTGGAAGTGGGTTCGCCCGTGTTCTATTATCAGAAGGGCACCGGCTATCTTGGATATGGGCGCGTCACCACGCCAAAAATGCCAGCATCAGAGTTCGTTCTCAGCGACGGGCAACGGCTCATTGAAAAGCTGCCGACCCGATATCTGACCGAGTTCCCAGATGACCCTGACAGGGCATCCTATGTCGTCGGCGTTGACTGGAAGGCAACCGTTGACCGTCGCAGCGCGAAAACATTCTCAGGCATATTCGCCAACCAGAATGTCGTTTGCAAAATCTACGATCAGGAAACCGCTGATTTCCTTCGGAAAGAATTTGGCGTCTCCGATGAGGAAGCAGCATGACCACTGCCAAGCCCATACCTGCCGTCTCGTTCCAGACCGCCCGCACGGGCTCTTCTGCCAAGCCCAACGCGATGGGCATGCGCGAGATGCAGGAGCGCGCCTATAACAAGCGGGGTGAGCAGTATCTGCTGATCAAGTCGCCTCCCGCCTCAGGGAAGTCGCGCGCGCTGATGTTCATCGCGCTCGACAAGCTCCACAATCAGGGGCTGAAGCAGGCGATCATCGTCGTGCCTGAGAAGTCGATCGGCGGTAGCTTCTCTGACGAGCCGCTCTCCAAATTCGGCTTCTGGGCCGACTGGACGGTGAAGCCGCAGTGGAACTTGTGCAACGCGCCGGGGCCGGATGAGGAGCGCGTCGATCCCTCCAAGGTCCGCGCGGTCGGTCAGTTCCTCGCGAGCAATGACCGCGTGCTGGTCTGCACCCACGCGACCTTCCGCTTCGCGGTCGAGCAGCTTGGCGTCGAGGCGTTTGATGACCGGCTGATCGCGGTGGATGAGTTTCACCATGTCTCCGCCAGTGCCGACAACCGCCTCGGGAGCCAGCTTGCCGACTTCATCCGTCGCGACAAGGCGCACATCGTCGCGATGACGGGCAGCTATTTCCGTGGTGACGCGGTGCCGGTCCTCATGCCCGAGGATGAGGCCCGGTTCGAGCCGGTCACTTACACTTACTACGAGCAGTTGAATGGCTACGAGCATCTCAAGGCTCTCAACATTGGCTATTTTTTCTACTCCAACCGCTATCTGAGCGCGATCGAGGCGGTTCTCGACCCAGCCAAGAAAACGATCGTCCACATCCCCTCGGTCAATTCGCGCGAGAGCACGAAGGACAAGGTTAAGGAAGTCGAGGAGATCATGGAGTATCTGGGGGAATGGCAGGGTGCCGATCCCCAGACCGGCTTCCACCATGTGAAGCTGCCAGATGGCCGGGTCATGAAGATTGCCGATCTGGTCGATGACAGCGACCCTGCGAAGCGGGCCAAGGTGCTCGCCGCGCTGAAAGACCCCGCGCACCGCAACGATCGCGATCATGTCGATATCATCATCGCGCTCGGCATGGCGAAGGAGGGCTTCGACTGGATTTGGTGCGAGCACGCGCTGACGGTCGGCTATCGGTCGAGCCTGACCGAGATCATCCAGATCATCGGGCGCGCCACCCGCGATGCGCCGGGGAAGGAAACCGCGACCTTCACCAACCTGATCGCCGAGCCTGATGCGTCCGAGGCGGCGGTGGTCGGCGCGATCAACGACACCCTCAAGGCCATCGCCGCCAGCCTGCTGATGGAGCAGGTGCTTGCGCCGAGGTTCACCTTCACGCCCAAGGATCGGGGCCCGATCGACGACTTCGATTACGGCCCCGGTGGCTATCAGGAGGGGCAGACCAATATCGGCTTCAACGAGGAGCGTGGGCAATTCCACTTCGAGATCAACGGCCTTGTCGAACCCAAGAGTGAAGAGGCCCTCCGCATCTGTCAGGAAGACCTGAACGAGGTCATCACCCAGTTCGTGCAGGACAAGACCGCCCTTGAGCGCGGCATGTTCGACGAGGAAGTAGTGCCCGAGGAACTGACCCAGCTTCGCATGGGCAAGATCGTGCGCGACCGCTATCCCGAGTTGAGCGTCGAGGATCAGGAGGCTGTTCGCCAGCACGCCATCGCCGCGCTCAACCTGACCCAGCGCGCGAAGAAGCTCGCTGGGGGCGGTGATGCCGAGGATGGCGAGCCCAAGCTGAACACCGCGCTGATCGACGGCGTGCGTAAGTTCGCGATGGATGTCCGCGATTTGGACATCGATCTGATCGACAGCATCAACCCGTTCGAAGCAGCCTATTCGGTGCTCGCCCGGTCCATGGATGCCAACATCCTCAAACAGGTGCAGGCCGTGATTTCGGCGCGGAAGGTGAAAATCTCGCCCGAGGAGGCCCGCGATCTCGCCGAGCGCGCGCTGCGGTTCAAGAAGGAGCGCGGACGCCTGCCCGACATCAACGCGCAGGACGCATGGGAGAAGCGGCTCGCTGAGGGGGTTGCCGCCTTTGCCCGATATCGCGCAGAGGCCGCTGCGAATGGCTGACCTCTCTGATGATGAACTACTCGCCGAACTTGGCGTAGCGATCGAGCAACCCAAGACCCGGACCTACACGTCTCGCGAGGAACGGATCATCGCGGGGTTCGAGGATGTTGTGCGCTTCCACGACGAGCATGGTCGCGCGCCCCTGCACTGCGAGGATCGCGACATCTTTGAGCGCCTTTACGCCGTTCGCCTCGACCGCCTGCGGGAACTGGACGAATGCCGCGAGCTTCTCACGCCGCTTGATACCCATGGCCTGTTGAGCATGGCTGAGGCGGAAGCAGCGATGCCCGTCGAGAACATCGACGACGATTCCCTGCTCGCTGAGCTTGGGATCGGGGTCAATCCTGCTGGTGATGACATTCGCGTGTTACGGCATGTGCCATCCGCCGACGAGCGCCGTGCGGCTGAGGAAATTGCAAACCGCGAGAAGTGTGAGAACTTCGCCGCATTCAAGCCTCTCTTCGAACAGGTCGAACGCGATCTCGACAGCGGCGCGCGCGTGACGCGCCCGTTCGTGAAAGACGCCGGGTTTCTCAAAGCCGACATCACCAAGGGCCAGTTCTTCATCCTCGGGGGGCAGATCGCCTATGTCGCTGAGGTTGGCGATCCCATCCGCGCGCCGAACGGCGAAACGGACGCTCGGTTGAGGGTGGTCTACTCGAACGCCACGGAGAGCAACCTCCTCCTGCGCTCGTTGCAGCGGGCGCTCTATAAGGATGATGCCGGACGGCGGATCACCGAACCCGAGGCAGGTCCGCTGTTTTCAGGCACAGCGGAAGAAGGCGATCTGGAGAGCGGCACCATCTATGTCCTGCGCAGCAAATCCGATCACCCGACCATCGCCGAGCATCGCGACCTGATCCATAAAATCGGGGTGACGGGTGGGACCATTGAGACCCGGATCGCAAACGCGGCCAAGGAAGCGACCTATCTTTTCGCAGGTGTCGATGTCGTCGCCAGCTACACGCTGTTCAACATCAACCGCGCCAAGTTGGAAGCCCTGATCCACCGCGTGTTCGCGGCGGCGCAGGTTGATCTCACGGTGCAGGTTGGAAGCCCGGTCAAACCGCGCGAATGGTTTCTCGTGCCGTTGCAGGTCATCAATGAAGCCGTGGATCGGATACGAGACGGTTCAATCATCGGCTACACCTATGATCCGACGCGGGCGGCACTTGTAAAAGCAGGATAAAGGCAATTGGCGTGGGGTCGCCCATTCACCAGCACGTTCCTCGAATGGTTCGCCACCGCCCACCTCTCTGACAACCTGCGTCCGGAGCCTCGCCGTGATCGCGGTGCCGTCGAGCTTCATTTCCTCGTCGGTGATGGCGCACTGGAAGGCTAGGCTCATCCTCACGATCTGAGCGTGGGAGCGATCCTGCGAGACGAGTGCCGGGACCTCGTCTACATGGACGAACTTGCGGCGGAACAGTCCGAGGAAGGATGGCGCTGCATCCTCCGCCTCGACGATCCGCCAAAGTTCTACCCGTCCCCTGAAGCGCTATGGGTTGGCCATCTGTTCGAGCCGTTCGCCAGATGTTGCAACGAGAAGCTGCGCGCCGCTCGGGCATTCTCCTTCTACGGTGACGGGGGCATAACGTCGGCCAAGCTCGGGCCGCCGGAAGATGGGGCTGTGCATTTCCAAGCCATCGATTGCCCGCGCGCGGCATGCATAAATACGTGATGATGACCAACGAACACGATGCGCTCGAACTCTGGGCAACCAACCGCCGCAAACGCCTTGAACCTATCATCCGCGCACGGTTCAAGGAGCGTAGGCAGAGCGACCACGAGGCTACTGCCTATATCGAAGATGTTTGCTGGGGGAGTCTTGCAGAGGCAATTGCCGGTGTTCGTCGCGCCATTTCGCTGGTTACTCGGGGCGCTTGAGTCTGCCGCCTCCCCGACGTCTCAGCTATGAGGGAGCATGCTGACGGGCTGAGCGCGCCCAATTGGAGACGTGCGGTCGGAGGCTGGACCTTGCGAATGACGGTCTCTCCGTCGATTGTGGAGGGGCTTGTTGGGGCTGTCGTGGAGAGACCGCAGTTCAGGGTGACTTCCCTGATAGCCTGTTGCCAACCTCGATTTTACACCTGCTCGCTCGTGCCATCGGTGAGCAGGCTCCAGACAAGGGCCGCAACCCATCCGAGGAAGCTCCATCCGAGAAACAGATTCAGAGCGAAGATGGCTCTCGCGTTCCGCTTCCGGCGCATGAATGCGATAAGCGTCGGCACGAAATAGAGGATGGCTGCAGCGGCGATTCCCGCCTTTATGAGCGTTGTCGGATCGGTCTCAGTCGTCGAAGTTGCAGGTGGCGCAACCGCCGGAGCATCAGCGGATTCGAAGGGGGCAGGCGTCGCTGTGGTCGCGGTAGCTGGGGCCGCTGGAGTGGGATACGAGACTTGACAATAATCGGGATCGGTCTGGAGCGCATCGATAGCCGACTTGTCGCCAGCAAGCGCGTCCGCGACCTTCGATCCGCATTTCGATGCAGGGCTGTGAATGTAGAGGTAGGCTGCGTTACTCGCGCAGGCGCTGCACATGCCGAGGTTTAGCAGCGCATTGTCAACGTCATCGGATTTCAAATCCGCCGCCGAGTTTTTCGATCGATCAACGTCGATCCCGTAGATCGTAGTGTCATCGTCCGGCAGGCCCGCGATCGGCGGCTCCGCTGCGCCGATTTTGCAGTTTGTGAGCCGCAGTGCTTCGACCTTCCGACCATCCACCACGATGTAGCGAGGATAGCAGCCACCGCCATGCGAGCAGAACTGCCCGTCGCCGTTCCTATCGACATTATATTGCGTGACCGCCTCGTCGATCTCGCCCTTCTTGAGCCCGTAGCCGGTCGTCGCCTCGGGTATGTCTATGAGCGCGACCGCGTTGCAGATATCGGCAGCATTGGCTGGGGCGCTGTTTCCGCCCAATAACAGGATGAAGAGGACAGCGAAGCCGCCGATTACCTGTCTTACCTGAAATGCACGCCCCTGAGCCATACCACCTCTTAGACTTCCCTGAAGGCCGGGATAGTAGCGACACGCTTGGGGCGGAAGCGAATTGTCGCGCGTCCCTGAGCACCATAGAGCTTCATCATAGGTGATCGAACAACATGAGCTACCGTCCGCGTGCGAGACGCACCAATTGGCCCTGTGCGACTGGAATCGCGTGCAGCCGCCGACCCTCGTTTCTGTGGTTCTAGCGCCGACCTCGGTACGGCTCACACGAAATCCCGTCACCGTCACCATCGAGGTTAGGATTGTAGCCCGGCTGCCCGCGATACATCGGAGCCGCGTCCGCCGCACGAGCCTGAGCGCAGGAGCGGTACGGGTAGCCTGAGCCCTGTGCCTGCGGTCGGCGTGGCGAGGTCCACCGTCTTGAGTCTGTCACCTTGGCGGCATCCGGCTCGCGAGGGTGCGCGCGCCTGTACTCCACCGGCATGTCGAACTCCGACGCCCAGATGCCGCTCTTATTTGATTTCGCCCGATCCTCGACCGCGCTGTAGTCGGCTTTCCCGTTATCCAGCACAACCGCGAGCCCGTGGCTGATCATCTGCGCCGCGACGTCCCTGCCGTCCACCATACAGTGCGCAACGGTGCGCCCGTATACGTCTCGATCGCGCGGTATGCAGGTGATTGCGCGGCCATCTACGATCCTGCGCAACGCCGCTGCCGCGTCAGCCCCACACTCCCATGCCGAGTAGTTAACCTGACACGTCTGCCGGTACTCTGGTGCATCAATCCCGTGCAACCGGACCTTAGCGCTCCCGACTTCAAGGCTATCACCATCAACAGCATGGGCGGTTCCAGTGATGGATTGCGCAAGGACGGGCTGAGACAGCGAGACAGCAGCTATGATGGCGAGGCGGATCATGCCTGTAGGCTAGTCAGTGGCGATTACCAGATGATTGATCGCGAGCATGCTCTCGGTCCGGTCATCGCTGACAATCGTCCGATCTGTGGTTTAGTCCTGCCTTAACGCTGATGTGGCTAAGCGGTTCGCGTGACGTAATCAGGAGCTAAGTGATGCAGCGGTTCAGGCTTACCCTCGGGCGGGAAGTTGTGCTCATCGCGGCGATCACGCTTGCCGGTTGCGGTGGATCGTCAAGCAAGTTCAGCGAGGCAGAACGCAACGAGATTGCTGATATTGCAGGTGACGGCACTGTCGATGAGGAAGCGTTTGCCACATTGGAGAAGCGCGTAGCGGCGCTCGAAGAGCAAGCAGACGGCGGTTCAGAAGATGCTGACGGAGAACGCTCGACTACCGAGGGTACGACTTCCAACATCACCAGCAACTCATTGCTTCAACGAGACGCATCAGAGCCGTCCGTTTTCGAGAGATATGAACGAGAGAAGAGGATCGAAGAGCTAGAGGGTAAGGTGAAGCAGATGGAGTTAGACAAGCTGATTGAAGGCAGTAAGCCGGACTAATTGTGGCGATCGAACAAGCTTCGCGTCGGTGGGTCGCTTGTGCTCGACTCCACATAGAACGGCGAACGGCAGGAGCGACTGTGACCTCGCACGGCCCGCCATCATCAGGAATAAAGAAATTGAGGCGTACTTCCTACCCGTCGGCGGATACCTGAAACCCACAACGATGGTTGGCCGCCATGGTAACGAGTATAAATACAACGACGGATTACGCATCTCCGTGTGCTACAGCCCCGGTGGTCCGCTACCCACCGGGGTTTTCAGTTGTTGCTATGCCGCACGTCGCCCCGCACGCCGCCCTTCACGACGGGCGTTCGCGTCCATGGTGATGTCTATCTGGTAGCGAAGCTCAGCCATGGCCGCGTCACAATCCAAGAGCGCCCGATAAAGCGTACGGCTGATCTTGAGCGTGTGTTCCGCACCAGCGTTGCGCGGCCCACGGTTGCGACCGAACCCTTGCTGAACTTCATCGATGTGGGCGATGCGGGCGAGATCATCCCGCTCCAGCCATGTGTTGAGCGCCTGTAGCCCCTTGTAAACGGGCACGGCAGACAGGTACGCGTACTGGACGATGTCCGTGTTATCGAGCCCGTTAACGCCTCTCGCAGCCTTCGGTGAGAGGGTGCCGGGCTGACGCTCCAACCGGTTGGCGATAACGAGCTTACCCGCTGCCATGTCGACGCGAGCCATTTCCGGCACCTTGTCTGCAGAGAACTTCATCGGTGATACCGTGACCCGATCACGTCCGATAGCATATGTGGGCTGGCGGATAACGAGTTCAGGACAAGCCTTCGCGGCCACGATGCCGGGAACGGCTTCGGTCGTGAGATAGACGATCCTCTCCGCCACCTGCCGATCGCCATCTCGCCACCAGTCGCGCGGTCGAACGTGGAACACCTCGCCCTCACACTGGTACTGGCGCACATCGTCATCATGGGCGAAATACTCATAAGCATCCCGGACGGTGATCGCCTCGAAGGTATCAAGGCCAGCCTTCAAAGCGCGAGCGGTGGCGAACTGATCGACCGCATGATCCTCGTTGGCAGACGCATAGTGGCGCGCATAGGCGGCACGCTGGCGAGCACCCGATGAACCGGTCCAAGCACCCGCCGACTTGTCGCTAAGAAGGTTGAGCCACCGCCACTCATCCGGGGAGTACAGATCGACAAAGGTGTCGACGCTCGCTTCGTCGTGGATCAGCCAATTGAGTGACGTATCCTTCTTGGAGCGATGGGCATCGAAGTCAGCATCGAAAAACGACGGGCTGCACATCTGCCGCGTGAGGCTGTTGGTGGCCCACAGATGAGCGACAGAGTGTTGCGTGAAGAAGATTGGGGTCCGCCCATTCATGCGGCTCCACATCGCCTCAAGCTCGTTCCGCATGGCAGCCGCAACCTGAGGTTGGGTCGTCGAGATGAAGTCCCGGAACGTCAGCTTTGCCGCATCCGCGTCCTCATACTTGTGAACCGTCGCCCCCTCGCGCTGCGCACATGAGCCATAGAGTTCCACCAAGGACGGGAGGAAGATGCCCACGTGACGGCTGCCGGGTGCCAACCCCGCATTGAATTCTTCGCATTTGTCCGCCGCATCCTCGTACGTTTGAAGGCAGAGCATGGAAGGTTGGCGGGCACGATCTTGAGTGAGCGCATCCATCACGAGGCTCGACAGAATCGCGGTGGTCTTGCCTAAGCCTTCGGTCGCCCGCAGGAGAAAGGACTCGTGCCCCTCGATCCAATGCGGCAGCGCTGCCGCCAGCTTACGCCGCGCGACCGTCACATCAGCCCGGTCGAAGGGTTGCGCGACATCGTACTCACGACACCATTCCCGCACCATCTCACCAAGCTTGAGCGGCAGGATAGGACCGTCATCGATCCAGCCCGACCCTTTGCCTAAGACGTGTGGTGCGTCATGGTCTTCGTCGATGATCGTGCTGGGGTTCTGGTCGTCGGGACCATTGCGAAGGCGAGCCACCAGCCTGTCACCCTCGATGCTGAGGTGAGAGAACTCGAATGGTGTGTCGAGCATCAACTCTCGCAGGCGGTCACCGCAGTACAGGAGTTGCTCTTCCGTCATGGTGAACCGGGCCGACGATGGGGCGCGCGTCTGTCGACTGCGTTGTCTTGAAATCACCGGTACGCGAAAGCGTGATGGTGTGAGGAACAGTGCCGTGACATCAGGCGATCGACGCTGCACGCGTTCTTCCCATATGACGATCTGCGGCACCCTTTCACCCATCGACAATCCAAGGGCATGATCGGGCTTGTCGACCGTTCGCAGGGCGTTTGGCATTCTGCGAAAGCCCACATGCGTGGCGAGCGACTTGTCAGGGCCATCGAATTTGGGGCCGCGCCACTCGGGATATGCAAGGTAGTGCTCGACTGCCGGTAGCAGCGCATCCCACGACGCACGATGACCGGTGTTAACAGCCTCAGGGCAGAGATCGTGACCGTGCTCGCGGCGGTAGAGGCTTGTTTCAAACGCGATGTGCACGTGACAGGACTTGTTGCCCGAGTAGACGACCGTGAGCGAGACGAAATCTGCATATTGAGACGCGAGATGAGCCTTGAGCCTGCCATAAGCCGATTCCGACGGGTGCCTAAGCGGGAAAGCGCGATCGAGTTGGTCGAAGAGGAACGAGGGATCACGGTCCCACTCGTATGTGAGAATGAGCACGCTACCTAGGTGCGATCGGGTCTTTGGACGCGCCCACTTCTGACCCAGTGCCGGGATGGCGGCTTCAACCATGGCGTTGCTGTAGAACTGGTGATCGGCTGCTTTCGTCTCTCCTGCCGCCATGATGACGGCACCATAGTGGTTGCGACCATCGAGCCCGGTGTCATCGGACACGCAGTGATAGACGGCGGGGTCGTCGCCATCCTTCTGGTAGACGTTCTCGGTGATGAGTTGTTCGAGGTACGAGGTCTCGCGCTTGACAGCGCGGTTCATGAGATGGACGTACTTCTTGCCGTGAAGGGAAATAGCCGCCAAGAGGCGGGCGTCATAAGTCGTGTTACGCATTTGGCTCCTAGGAAGGCCGCTACAGCCATCGTTACGGAGTTATTTATAATTGCCGTGGGGGACGAAACCTATAAACTTCTATTCCACCTCGAAGTGACGTAGCTCCTCCGCCACCGGGCGGACGACCATGATCAATCAATCGACGTCAGAGCGCGCGCTCTGACGTCGATCGACCGATCACTTAAAGAACCGCCCGAGAGGGGGGTTAAGGTGTTTTCCTCTTAATAAGAGACGAGTACACCTTCAGACCCATTCGTGGGTCCACCTTACCCATACTTACTACCCTGACCGACATGACCTCTTCAACGGCAGCCGACTTGGTTATTCAAGGCATTGATGCTGCATCGCTGAGGCGCGCGAAGCGGGCGGCGGCGACGCTGCCGATGATGAGCACCCCGGATGGACGTCCGGGGTCTCACGCTCAGGATGGCGGTGATGTGAACCGATCGCGTGAACCCAATTCAGTGATTGCAAGACAGTCGCCCACGAGACCACTTCTCGACACCTCTCGCGCTTCTTCCTCACCGTCCTCGGCAGTTTGGCACGCATTCACTTCGCCTTGCGCTCGGCGCGAGCCGCACGTTTGCCATGCCAGCGCCGCAGGCCTATCCTCCCCCGCGTAGCGCCCATAATGACGCGAAACGCATTTCCCGTTCATCACCTCTGTATTGAGATAACCGGCTGCAAACGCGCATGCCGTCGATCGTCAGCCAAACTCAGACACGACCAGCGCATCCTCGCGCACGCCTTCGCGGGGCCGCGCCCGCTCGTGCATCATCCACACGCTTGGGTAGAGGGAGCGGAGATGCTCGATCTCCTGCCGCGAAGCGCCCCACGCGATGAGCATCGTCGCAAACGGAGCCCGGTTGCGCTTGTCCACCTCAGCACCGGTAGCGCTGCCGTACTGGATGCGCCCGCGCAGAAACCCGACATCGCAGTTCGGCACGATGTCTGTCTGGAAATAGACGCTATCCGTTTTGGCGGGCACAAGTCCGACCACGACATCCACAGCGCCCTTGGCATGCATTTCCGAGGCTCGCTTCAGCCATGCCGTAGCGCCTGAGAATGGGGGATTCATGTAGCAAAACTTGCCGCTCCAGTCGTCCCGCAGTCCGTCGCCATCCTCGGACAAAAGGATGCGTCGCTCTGCGACCACTGGCGATTCAACGTGTCCGCAGGGATCAAGGGAAATAGGTCCGAACACGGCTTCCAAAGCCGTGAGAAGGGCGACAGGTGTGAACCGCTTGTCTTTCTCGCCAATCCTCAAGGGGCTCATCATGACCTGCATGGGCTTTTTTCGAGCCATTCTCGACGTCCCGATCGCGGCTAGAACCTTGAGCGCCGACGCCGCCGAGCCTTTGCCCTTCTCCACCGCCGAAACTGTATTGACCATGATATCCGCACGCCGTGCGACCTCGGCCTTGCTCAACTTCAGAGCCCGACGCCTATTTTCAAGCTGATCGGCCAGCGTCATGCCTCTGGCGAGACCGGTGACATGATACTCAAGCGCAGCCATGACCCGAAGCAGCAGCGCGAAGGAGCCGACACCGGTTTCAAGGCGGTATATGGCTTGCCGATCAACCGTCACGCGGCTCGCGAGCGCCTCTTGTGAAAGACCATTCTGTCGGCGTGCCAGCGCGAGTTCTTCAAGCAGATCAAACATCAAATCTCATGCAGGAACTAGTCGGATTTTGAGTGGCTCATCGCGGGTGCAAAGCCGGATGGCAAGGGAGGGATCGGACTTACGGATGCTGACCGAAACACCCGCCCCCTCGACACCTCCCGCGCGACACAACGTGACACAACCCTCTTGACACGACGTGACACGTCGACTACTTGAGTATCAACGCAGCAATAAACGGGAGACAATCAACGACGATATTCGACATAACCCTTCCCAAGCTACTGGTCAGGCTCATCCGAAAAGGTCTGGTCACCGACAAGAATACGATCACGGTAATTCCCAATGGGAGTTGGCGCGAATGGATGGTTGACGGGAAGAGGCTCCGAGACTTTGGCGACATGTCTCACGAGGATGTGCTCGTTCGAGACCGTGTTCGTGAGCCGGGCCGAGAGTGCCATGTCGGGCCAGACGACGTAAATTATCAGGCCAGCTTCCTGTCGGATGCGTTGGAGGACGATGCTATTCCAATGGAGCAACAGCCAACTCGTCCTTCACCGATGATGTCGTTCAGCGAACCTGATTTGTCACCAAAGTCGCGCTACAGTAGACCCTACAAGCCGGGGGATCGGCTGCTAACCTCCAAAGAAGTGTGCGAATTACTCAACGTTTCTCTTTCAACGCTTCACAGGTTGAGGAAGAGCACTGATTTCCCAGACCCAGTAGAGTTCAATTCTCGGAACAAACGTTGGTTGTACGACGCTGTGATGCGATGGATTAGGCATAACAGAGACAAGCTCGTCAGCTTAGTCGCGAAGCCATAACTTCTAAACATACGCCGTTAGAGAGCAGGTGACCCGCCGGTACTGATCCCTAGCTGCGAACAATTCCGCGATCGAAGTTCATCTTCGCTGTCGCACCCGCTTGCCTGCCGTACTCGCGGCAGTCCCCATGATCGCAATGCGCATTTACTGCGAGCGTCAGCTTCGTGGAATGACCATGCGCGCCCAATTTGGAGGCACCCAAGATGACCATCACTCATGAAGACCTCGAACGAGGCTTCCAGATCGTGATCGAGAACTATCGCAAGCGCGCATACAGCGACTTCCAAAAAGAGGCCTTGTTCGCTCATGCATTTTTCCAACTGTCCATCGGGGAGCCTTTCAAGGGCGAGGGTCCGAATGACCGTTCATTCAGTGAATTTCCTTTTGATAAGTTCTGGATCGTCACCAACTACAAAGGCCTTGCGGTCTGCGCGTTCGTCGAAAATGCGCATGTCGATGACACTGGCAACGGTTCCCTTAACTTCCAGTGGTTCTGGTCTTTAATTCCGGGGCAGGTTCATCGCGCTTCGCAAGCCGAGGTCAGTCGCGCGGCGGATATTCTGATCTTCCGTGCATTGGCGGCGCTGCATGCGAACACCACCGAGGCAGTTGAGTCCCCTGTGCAAGGCAGCATCAATCGGGGGCGCGCGAAGACGATTGGCAAGGCGTCCTACATTCCTGCCATGCCCGCCTTCATCCGGATCACGCGAACGCCGAAAGCACCGTCCGATCCGCAGGGAGGGACGCACGCAAGCCCGATCCCCCACGATCGTCGCGGTCATTGGCGCACCTACAGGGCCAGCGGCAAGCGTGTGTGGATCAACAATAGCAAAGTACTCGGCGGATCGCAGGTGCCTCGCAACTACCTCATGGCCTGAACGCCGTCTCCATCATGTACCGTTGGCTGTATAGTTGACCTGTCACCTGAGAGGCATTCTATATGGCGCTAATCAGGCGTCTTCATCCTCGTCTTCAACAGCACGGTTGTCGTGCCAGTAGACAAAGTTGAATAATGCATCGAGTTCGGTGAAATCATTCAAGCCGAGCTTCGAGCGAACTTGATCAGCACCCTGACAGAATGACTGATAGGCTTCGCCATCTACGTTGCCCTTCATCGGTCTTTGAGGGAACTCACGATAACCTGCCATTCGGAGACCAGCGACTGAATTCTGATTCATCACGGCGAACCGCTGATTGTCCAAGGAATGCAGAATCTCGGTCAGTAGGTTGATGCCCGCTCCCTTGATCCTTCCGAAGTGCGCGTGAAGAATGGCGAACGCTTCACCCGGTTCGGCATCAGCGTTGTCAAGGACAGCGGACAGGGCGGTAGTGAACTCAGCAGGATAGGCTGAAACGAAGGACTTTGACCGATTGATGCCCCCCGAGTGAAAGGCTGAAATTAGGCTACTGTAGCGGACAGAGAAATCTTCAGCAGGATCGCTTCGCGATTTGGCCATTTCTCGAAGGCGTTGTTCGGCTACTCGGCGAGTGTCGCGCCTCGTCAACATGTCGCTATCAAAGCGCGACTCCGGAGCGCCCTCCTTCATCATGTCCAGAAATTCGCTAAGCGCATATAGAGAGGTCCCGCTAGCCGCGACCGTGTGCTTCGCTCGTCGCTTGGCGAGACGGAATGCCTCACGAAAAATTTCATGCTCATAAGCGTATCGATCAATCCGCGCCTTCGTGGCCGGAATAATGACCCCATCGTCGATAAGCTGATCGAAATGCGAAATCACGGACGACATCATCTCGCACTCGTCGTCATCGACTAGTATCGAAGCTTCGTAGTTGTCAGCTAGCCCTCCCTGAGTGAAGTTGGCTGATCCCACGAGAACCTTGCAGCCGTCAGCGTATTTGAATGCGTAAATCTTAGGATGGAATGTTTCAGCAGCAGCGCTGATATATAATCGAAGAAGACTTCCCGGCTTCATCGCTATCTTAAGTAGGTCGCTCAACAGAACTGGATCGGTATGGAAGAAGTCAAGGCCTATGGCGAAGCGAACGCGTGCTCCACGTGCTAGCGCCTTTAATAATGCAGGCTTGATATCCTTCCATGCGGAGAACTTAGCAAAGGCGACCATGCATTCGACGGATCGTGCGTCTTTCAGAAGAGCGCTAATCTTCGCCTTGTGATCTCGCCCTTCTTCAACGTTCAAAAGAAGCTTGGACGCCGATTTAGCCACTCTATCGCCCCCCTGAGTTTGATGTGCCCCTACCACAGTTACCGAATGAAGGAAGGCGCTGCTGAGATTCTGCGGACCGGTGTGAATAAACATGTTCAACTAGCACCGGCGCGAAGGGTCGCACGCTGAAGGCCGAGGCTAAGCTCTGTAGCTAGCGCCATAAGGGAGCTTCGAGCGGGATGGCGGTCGGATGTGTCTTCTAGGAGTCAAAGACGTAGCTGCTGCTGTAATCGAAGGACCCGTCTACCATGCCGCCCTTTGACGACCTCGCCAGTATCCTGCACGACGCCGTAATCGCGATCCATCTCACGCAGGACCATGTCGCTCAGTCTCAACTGTGCAGATCACCCATGGCCGCATCCTCCCTGTCGAGCGTTTGGCACGACGATCACGACGCCATAT
>NZ_JACIDY010000015.1 GCF_014196615.1 Novosphingobium fluoreni | reverse complement strand
TGGAATGCCGATCGACATGAACATCGCAGCAAGATGCCAGTCGATATCCACTTAGACAACCGACCGTCCAATCTCAGCGCACCCCGGACGCTTACCAGCGACGCTGGAATACCAAGTGCCAACGCAGCGAGCACCCATGGAAGGCCCTCCTTTGAAGAGGCCGAATATCAATGCCCCCAAGATAGGCCTAATGCCCTTCGCTTCAAATGCGCGACATACCGTTCAAACAGGCTCATCCGACAAGGGTAGCTGTTCCGTAGAGCGTCCGAAAGTGGGCGAAATCTGCCCAAGCGGCGCGCGTGCCCGGCCCCTTTTAGGGTCTTTTCAGATTTACGTACGTCGCGTCCCGCGTGCAGGTTGAAGCGTTCTGGACACTGAAGCGATTTCCCGGCGCAAAATATCTGAAGGGGGTGGAATGCAATCATTTCGAACCGGGCGGATAGCTATCGCTCTTGCGCAGCGTTGCCTCCAAGTTGATCCTTTGAATAGGCTGGGCATCCCGACCCACTCGGCCATATGCCATCAGGCTCGCAAAAGCAGCCTTAATCGCCCTTCTCAACAGTCGGTCTAAAGAGAATGCCCCCCTTTGCTGAACGAACCGCTGCGTGGCCCGAATGGTGCAAGCTGTTGCTAGCAGCTTTGGTGTTTTTTACAGTCCTCACAAGCTGGTTCGCCTTCCAGAAGTGGTCTGAACGCCATGCCAAGCTCCCCCCTGCCGCAGGCGGTTCCTGTTCGCTTTGGTTCGTCGGGAGCTCGACCATGCACAAATGGACGACGCTTGCCACCGATATGGCACCGTGGCGCGCGTACAATCGAGGGGTGAATGGGGCAACGATCCAAGCGGTCCGCCAGATGTTCGCCAATGAGGTTTCAAAAGAAAAACCACGTGCGATCGTTCTATATCTGGGCGACAATGACATTGCTGACGGCCTTGGCACCGACACTGTTGTCGCCGAATTGCGAGGCATCATTGCTATCAAACGGCGGCTTTACGGCAACACTCCGACTTTCGTGATCTCCATCAAGCCCAGCCCGGGCCGGATCGCCTTTGCCGAGCAACAGCGAAGCTACAATCGGCAGGCCGCCGGCATCGCCTCAGACGCAAGTGACATCGTCTTCGTCGATGTTGCCCGTCAATTTCTTGTGAATGGCCGTCCGGGCGACTTTTATGCCCCCGACGGAGTACACCTGAATGCCGCCGGCTACATTATATTAACCCGAGGCGTCCATTTAACGCTTTCTAAGCGGTTATCTCAGCCCGGGACAAATCTGTGTGGGCCGCAACTCACATAGACCCGGCCAGGCGAACAGGGGGCTTGCGTGGCTGAACGAGCATTGACGAGGGGCTGGATCGACGGATTGTGTACATGGCGTGCCGCCCTCATGCTCGGCGGCTTGCTGACACACGGCACGCTTGGTTTTGAGAGCATGCCCGGGATGGCGCTTCTAGCTAGTCTTTCGCATGCTTTTCGAATGGGTGTGTTCTTCGTCATCGCCGGTTTTTTAAGCAGTCATTCTCTTCTGCGTCGCTCATCTGACAAGCGTTGGCTGATCGATCGTCTGAACCAGATCGGCGTCCCGTCGATTTTTGGAATCCTCGCTCTGTCGCCGCTCATGAGCCTGCTCATATATGCAAACCCCGAAACGCAAGCGGATCCCAGGCTTTGGGACTGGTACCACTTCTGGTTCCTCATCGCCCTCATGCTCTACACTGTCTTGGGTTTCGGCGCGCATCAGCTGGATGGGCACCATGGCATTTTTACCCGACTTGATCATCTGATCGACCGCGGCTCTGGCTGGCAGATGCGGCTACTCGTCATCGTCGCTAGCCTGACGGCCCTGTTGATGACGGTAACAAGCCACGCTGTCGCGCGGTTCGCGCCCCCCGACTGCGCGCTTTCGGCGATGCAATGGCGGCTTATCGTCGGTTATGCGCCATTGTTTCTGCTCGGCTTTGCCATGTCTCGCTCAGCCTCACTGCTTTCGGAGATCACTGGCAGCACCCGTTTGCCGATTGCAGTGTTGGTGATGATTGGAACTGCGTACGTGCTCTGGTATCTTCTTATATCTCAGCTACCTGTAATCGTCGATCCGGCGGCGATAGAGATCCCGCTGACGAACTTTGGCGCAGCGTTCTGTCCCCCGGCTGCGGCCGCACTGATCATTCGCTCATCGCTGTCTATCAGGCAGGTTCCCCCCATCGTGAACAACGTATCCGATGCCTCGTTCACGATGTACGTCCTGCACCTGCCATTTATATACGCTGCACGGGCGGCGTTAGGCCTGGTTGCATGGGGCCCCTGGGTGGAGTTTTGGGTAGCCATTACCGTGAGCGGTTGCGCGTCCTATGCCTTTCACCGAAAAGTTGTGCGACGTTCGGCGCTGGCCTCGCTGCTGCTGAACGGCCGCTATCGGGTTAAGGGCACTTTCGCCGGCAGATTTACGACCGCCGACCGGACCGCCTTGTCGTGAAATGGCAAATTATGGTGGGAAGCGGACGAGACCTTTCTTAGTTATCAAAGCGTATGATGAGGTCGGTAGCATGCGTCAGCGCGAGTGATTGACGGATTAGTTTGCGTAGAGCGCGGTCGCTTCTGCTTTATTTACTTGTACCATCTTTCCGATTTCAACCATCGATACTGAGACGCTTGGATCACGAGCGTTGGAGTCGGCCGCACAGATTACTGGTATTTTCCCAGCTTGTCTCTTCAGATCGGTGGATCGACAAATGCTGGGTGATTCAAGTCCTTCGATAATATGCTCCATGCCAAATGTATCGGCAACACGGCCGCATGAGTCTCCGTTTCCGAAGCTTTCATAAACATAGGTGTTTCCCGCTGCACGATATCCGGCACTTACTTCCACTTTGTACTTAGGCAAGCTGTACCGATCCCACACTATCGTATCCCAAAGCGACACTTTCATTGGCTTCACAGAGCAGCACTCAGGATTTTCGTGGAGGTACGCCTGAGGAATTTTGTCGGTTACATGCTCTGAGGCAAAAGTCCTTGCGATTAGGTTGATGGCAAGTGAGTCACGGATTTCCTTCTCCGATCCAGGAAGCTCGCACTTGCCGTTACTTAGTCCACACCCTGCAAGCGCAGCGAATAGAAGAGCAGCGTAATACCTCATGTTATCATGATGCATGAGATATCTGGTGGCGGCAATTGGGCGGAAGCTGTCATTTGCGGCTCGATGGGCGAACGGCGTGAGTTTGTCGGCAGCTGCTGCGACCCCGTGTCGTAAAACAAATGGGGCTGTTGAAAAAAGGCCGGATGATCCGATCGCGTTCCTAACGGGTTCCCTGCTTCGACACATCGGGAGCAGCGGCCATGATGGGTGAGCAACAGCGAGGCGGCAAGGGCGCAAGTTGGCGGGCGTTGGGAGCGATGATCCCCGCCTATCACGTCCTACGCAGGATAGACGGGCTGATCGACCTAGGTGAACTGCGCGATGCACTCGCATCGCACTATAGTCGCCGTGGACGTCCCTCGATTGCGCCCGAACTGCTGGTTCGCATGGCGCTGATCGCTCGACTCTATGGCATCACGTCGGAACGCCGTCTGTGCGAGGAAGTCCGCTTCAACCTCGCTTATCGCTGGTTCTGCCAATTGCCGCTCGACGCGCCGGCGCCGCACCACTCGACGTTCAGCAAGAACCGGCATGGCCGCTTCCGCGATGCCGGCATCTTTAGCATCCTGTTCGAGCAGACGGTGCAGCGCTGCGCCGACGCGGGGCTGATCGCCCACAAGGATGCTGGAATCGACGCATCCTTCGTCGCGGCCGATGCAAGCTGGCAGCGCATGATGCGGGACGCCCACATGGCAGCGCCCCGGCTTCCCCGCCCGGTTTGTGAATGGCTGGCGGATCAAGCCAATGCTCCACCGCAGGAATATGGCGTACGGCGTGGAAAGCCGGCCGAGGTGTCGCGCACCGATCCGGCGTCGGCGTGGTCGGCGCGCACGGCGCGGGGCCGGTTCGGCTATGTCTTCAATGTCCTGATTGATACTCCGGGAGGGGTGACGATCGATGTGGAGGCCAGTCCCGCCCGATTCGCGGCGGAAGTCGATGCGGGGCGGACCATGCTGGCACGGGCCGACGATCGGTTCGGCTACCGGCCAAAGCGTGTCGCGGCCGACACCGCCTATGGCAGCGCCGCGTTCCTGGCGTTCGTCACCGATCATGGCACCATCCCGCATATCCCGGTGCTGGAACGATCCGAACAGACCAAGGGCAAATTCCCCCGCGAAGCCTTCCGCTATGAACGGGAGCAGGACCGCTATGTCTGCCCTGCTGGGAAGACACTGCCCTTTCGCGGTGCCGATCGTCGGGCTGGCTTCCTCCGATACAGCGCCAGTCCTGCCGACTGCCGCGCCTGTCACCTCAAACGGAAATGCACCGCAGGCAGCAACAGGTCGGTGACGCACAGCGAACATGAGGACGTGCGCGAGCTGGTGCGCGGCGAGATGCAGACGCCCCTATTCAAGCAGTCGATGCGGCTGCGTCGGGGCGTCGAGCGAGTGTTTGCCGATGCCAAGGGGAAGCGGGGGCTGACCCGCCTGCACCTTCGCGGCCTGCGCGGTGCTGAGGAAGAGTTTCTGTTGGGCGCGGCCATTGCCAATCTCGTGCTATTGGCCCGTCCTGACGCACGACCGGCACGGACCCGCCGCCCGCCCCCGGTGCCGGAACGGATCGACCACATGGCCCGGATCAGCCGGGGCCGGTTCGAGCAATCCTACTACGCGACGATCTTCTGACACCAATTAGCCAGGTTCGCGCTCGGCCGCAGGGTAATGGCGATAGAAGGTAGAACGGCCGACCTGTAGCAGCTTCGCGACCTTCGCCGGTTTGTCGCCGGCCTTGAGCAGCTTGCGGGCCGTGTCGACCATGTCGGGCGTCATGACCGACTTGCGGCCTCCGCCCGTGCCGCCCTTTGCCCGTGCCGCTGCCAATCCGGCGATCGTCCGTTCCTTTATCAGTTCGCGCTCCATCTCCGCGACGGAAGCGAGGATATGGAACAGCAGCCGGCCCGATGGGGTGGCCGTGTCGAACCCGTCCGTCAGCGATCGGAAATCAATCTTGCGAGCGGACAAGTCCGCCGCCAGTTCGATCAGGCCCCCAATCGAACGGCCAAGGCGATCGAGCTTCCATATCACCAGCGTGTCACCGGCCCGCACGAAATTGAGAGCTTCGGTCAGACCGGGCCGGTTCAGCTTCGCGCCGCTCACCTTGTCGGTGAACAGCTTCCCGCAGCCGGCCTTGGTCAGCGCGTCGGTTTGTAGCGTCAGGTCCTGATCGGAGGTCGAGACACGCGCATAACCAACCAGCATGAGTCCCGTTATCCCATCTCAAACAGCGAATTTTGGGACTCATATTTTGGGAACATATTTTGGGAAAGCCTTGGCGGAGATACGACGCATTTTTGCGTCGGTGACGGTCGTCCCGTTGGAGGTTCCCAATCGAGAATGACATTACCTTTCCAAAGCGAATGTCGCCCGGATGTCGCCGATCAGCGCCGCGGGATTTTCCATCGCGGCGAAGTGGCCGCCACGATCGGGCTGGGTGTAGTGAAGCAGTTTAGCGAACCTCTTCTCCGCCCAGCGACGCGACAGCCGCAGCGCCTCGCGCGGGAACATGCTGACGCCCGATGGCACCGGGATCGGATCGCTTTGCATACCTCCCTGCGCCTGCGCATTGTCCCAGTAGAACCTTACCGAGCTGGCCCCGGCATTGGGCAGCCAGTAGAGCATGATGTCATCGATCATATGATCGAGCGGGATCACCCGCTCCGGCTTGCCTCCGCTGTCGGTCACGTCCTGGAACAGGGCGTAGATCCAGGCCGCGAGACCGACCGGGGAGTCGGCCAGTGCGAAGCCGACGGACTGCGGGCGGGTGTTCTGCAGCTTCATGTAGCCGGACTGTTCGGCCTCGTACCGCTTCATGTCGGCGAGCATCGCCTGCTCTTCCGCAGATGCCGCCGCCACTTCCTGGTCGGTCGGCTGGAACATGACCATGTTGAGGTGGATACCGGCAAGGCCGGGCGCGCGCATGTGCGCCAGCGCCGACACGACCGCCGCGCCCCAGTCGCCGCCCTGTGCGACCCAGTGCTCGCCGTAGCCTAGCCGCTGCATCAGTTCGATATAGGCACCGGCCACCCGGCCGACGTTCCAGCCCGGCTTGGTCGGCTTGTCGGAAAAGCCGAACCCCGGCATCGACGGAATGACCAGATGGAACTCCTGTCGCGCGTCGCCGCCATGCGCGGCAGGGTCAGTCAGCGGCGCGATCAGGTCGCGAAACTCCAGGATCGACCCCGGCCAGCCATGGGCCAAGAGCAGCGGAACTGCGTTCGGTTCGGGCGAGCGGATATGGAGGAAGTGGATGCCGGTCCCGTCGATGACGGTGCGGCTGCTGCCCCAGGCGTTGATAAGCGCCTCGGCCGCCCGCCAATCATATCCTTGCTGCCAGCGCTCGACGAGGTGTCGGATGGCGCGAAGCGTGGGACCCTGGCTGCCATCTGTGACGGTGCCGGCGTCCGGCCATCGGGTACGAGCCAATCGATCGGCGAGATCCGCCAGTTCGGCATCTGCGACCCGGATCGGGAACGGGGCGATGGTGTCGGTCATGACGTGTTTGTCCTTTCGCTGGGATCGGAGGCTCAGAGAGTGGGGGCGAGGACATCCGCGGCGCGCGTCCAGTCGGTTCTGCCGTAGCGCCCATTGTCGAGGTCGTGCAGCTTGCCCCGGCCGGTCGACATATCGCGTAAATACTGCATCCCCTGCCAGCCCGGGAACGGCGCATCGGTGTGGGGGGTCAGTGCGCGCACGATGGCGATGACGCCGCTCAGGCGACCGATGCCACCGGCACGCAGCAGCTTCCAGGGCCGGTCATCCATCTCGGTCAGCAGCGCCGCCAGTCCGCGCGGACTGATCTGATCGCCGGCGATGCGCAGATAGCGTGGTGCCCTTGCATCCATCGCCACATCCGCAGTGAAGGCCGCGACGTCGTCTTTGGTCGTGAAGTCGAACAACTGGTCGGCATCGCCCCAATAGAGGACGCGGCGAAGCTTATGCAGCACGATCGGCACCTCGCCTTCAAGCAAATCCGCAAACGGCCCGTTCAGGATTGAGGTCGCCCGGATCGGCGCCGCATCAACCCGTGCGGCGAAGGTGCGACGCAGATCCATGTTGCGATTGTCGCCCGGCCGTGTGGTGCGATAGTCGAGGCTGAAGTCGGACGGCACGAAATGCGGGACACGCGCCGCCACAGCGGCATCGAGGAGCCTCCCCTGCGCCCCCAGTATCACCGGCGCCGTGCCGTTCAGCGCCGACACCACCGACGTCGCTCCGATGAGCGCGCCGGTGAGCGCCACGGCGTCATCGAAATTGACCGCAACCTGCTCGACACGTCCGAGCGCCAGCTTGTCGACCGGACGCCGGACAAGTGCGCGCACGGAAGCACCCTTGGCGATCAGCGCCTTGACGATGCGGAACCCCAGGTCGCCTGCCGCACCTGCGACGGCCACCATCGGTCCAATCTCCCCGCTGTCCATACCCCTCGCACCTCCTGCTGCGTGACAACAGAGAGGATAGTCATTGCACCTTGACATGATTAGGCTGCCTGATCGCGACAGGGTGTTGCAGGAAGTGGAACGGCCATGGAATTGTCCGACCTGCGTGCATTTGCGCGCATCACCGATCTGATGAGCGTATCCGCCGCGGCGCGCGCCCTTGGACTGCCGAAGTCCGGGGTCAGCCGGGCGCTTGCCCGACTGGAGCGCGATGTCGGTGCGATCCTGGTCGATCGTTCGACCCGGCATCTGCGGCTCACCGACGCCGGCACCCATTTCCGCCCGCACGCACTGCGCATTCTGGCCGACGTCGATGAGGCCGAAGCGGCGCTCGACGGCCTTGATAACGTCCCCGCCGGATCACTCCGGGTCAGCCTGCCGTTCACGATCGCGACCGCACTGGTCGCGCCG
Organism: Novosphingobium fluoreni; assembly: GCF_014196615.1. GTDB lineage: Bacteria > Pseudomonadota > Alphaproteobacteria > Sphingomonadales > Sphingomonadaceae > Novosphingobium > Novosphingobium fluoreni. The sequence continues at coordinate 15,079 of NZ_JACIDY010000015.1, read as the reverse complement.
ATGCTTCCGGCGTTCATGGCCAGCTACCCGCAGGTCCGGGTCGTGCTGGCAGTCGAAAATCGGTTTATCGACATGCCGGCCGAGCCGGCCGATCTGATGATCCGCGTGGGACCTTTGGCGGACAGCGACCTCATAGCGCGTCGGCTACTGACATCGGAGACGTGGTTGTGCGCCAGCCCAGAGTATCTCGCAGCGCGCGGTATGCCCGTCCGTGCCGCCGACCTGCCGGACCACAGCCTGATCGGCTATCATAACCGGGCGACAGTGTACCTGGACGACGCACTAGGCGATGCCGGTCGGATCGAGTTGGCGCCCGTCATCGCCATCTCTGACGCCGCTGCCCTGCTCCCCGTAGTGCTGGCCGGTGCCGGGATTGCACACCTGCCGGACTTTCTAGCCCGCTCTTTCGTGGCGGACGGCCGCCTCGTCAAACTGCGTCCGACCATCGGGCGCGACCCGACCGTGATCCACGCCGTCTATCCCAGCCATCGCAGCCTCTCGGCAAAGGTACGGGTCTTCATCGACGCCTTGGCGGCGAGCATCGCGCATCACGACCTTGGGGCTGCCGAGCTTAAAAAAGGCTGACGCTTTCCCGAGATTCGATCCCAATGAGAATCAGTCGATGCGATGATCGCGAGAACAGCGCTTAAGGCACGCTCAGCTTCGAGGAACCTTCACGCGACCGCTGAGTTTGACAACGAGCTGTCGTATTGGAATGGTGCTGTCTATTGTCCGAACAAATCACTGAAGTGCGTGAGCTGGCGATAGCGGTATTTGCTTCGAGCGGTCGATTGATCGCGACTGGCAATGAACGCGTCGCGCATCTCGGTCTCACCAGCGCATGGTGGCAGGTCTTGGGTGCACTGCGTTATTCACCGGTTCCGCTACCCACCGCGTCCATCGCTCGCAACATGGGCCTGACCCGGCAAGCTGTGCAGCGCATTGTCGATCTCCTTGCCGAGCGCGGCATGGTCGCGTTTGAAGACAACCCGCATCATCGACGCGCCAAGCTCGTCGTCCTTACCCGGGCAGGTTTGGCTGCGGTTACCAGTGCCGAACAAGCTGTCGCGACCCTCGACAGGGAGATCGCTGAAAGGATCGGGCGTGATCGTATCGAAGACGCCACCCGCATTCTCGGCGAAATGAACGTCATACTGACCGAGTGGCTGGACCGAACGGCGCCATTCCCTTCTCCCAACGACGCTTCGTGAAAGGAGCTGTGACATGATTTTGATATCAGGGGCGACTGGTGGCATCGGCGGAGAAATCTGCCGACTGCTCAAAGAAACAGGTACGCCGTTTCGTGCCTTGTGCCGCAAGGAGGAGCAGGTGCAAGACTTCCAGAAGAAGGGCATCGATGCCATAATTGGCGATTTCGACCGGCCAGAGACGCTAACATCCGCCATGCGGGGCATCGAGACCATGTTTCTCATCACGCCGCCCACACCCCAGCAGGTCGACCAAGAGACAGCCGCGATCGATGCTGCTCGAAATGCGGGGGTTGACCGGATCGTGAAGATATCCGCGTCTGACAGCAACGTGCTATCGCCCGTACCTTGGGCAAAGTCCCATGCCCTCATCGACCACCATTTGCGTGCATCGGGGATCAACTGGACGATCCTGAAGCCGACAGCATTCATGCAAAATTTTCTCTGGTTTAAAGATCCAATCACTAAGGGATTCCTGCCGCAGGTGACAGGCAGCGGCTCGGTTTCGTGGGTCGATACGCGCGACGTCGCCCGCGTGGCCGCGACCGTGCTGACCCAAGACGGTCATCAGGGCGCAACCTATTTTCTGACTGGGCCGGAGACAATCGACATGAAGGAAGCATCATCCCGCTTCTCCAAGGCTATCGGCCACAAGGTGCGCTACCTCGACCTTCCGTCACCGCTGTTCTGGCTAATCCTTCGCCTGACGGGAAACTCAAATTGGATGGCAAAGGGACTGGTAGTGCAATTCGCTGATGTCGTCGCTGGTCATCACGACATCGATCCGACCTTTGAGATCGAGCGTCTCACCGGCAAGCCACCGCACACGTTCGGAGATTTCATTCAGGATCATCGCAAAGAATTTGCGCGTTAGGCTCGAATTCTGAGCCAACTTTCTAGCAACCTTATCCCTATCCGCCCGATCCGGAGACATTTCCCGTGCCGTCTTCATCTGAACCGCTCACCGGCCACGCCGCAGTCGTCACGGGTGCCAGCTCAGGTATCGGCCTTGCGGTCGCCGAGGCGCTTGCGTTCGCTGGCGCTTCTGTCGCCATAACATACCATTCTCAGGCCGAGCCGGCTGATGAACTTGCCGCTCGGATCAACGCCCAAGGCGGTCAGGCTATAGCCGTCAAGGCCGATGTCTCGCAGGAAGCGGATGTCCTTCGCCTTTTCGATGAGGCGGTGTCCGCTTTCGGTCGTGTCGACGTGCTCGTCTCAAACTCCGGAGTGCAGAAGGATGCCACCGTTGCCGATATGTCGCTCCAGGATTGGAACATGGTCATCGACATCAACCTAACCGGGCAATTCCTGTGCATGCGCGAAGCCGTAAGACGGTTTCGCACACAACCAAAGGGCGGCCGGCCGGCGCGTAGCGCTGGCGCGATCATTGCGATGAGCTCAGTGCATGAGATCATTCCGTGGGCTGGACATCTCAATTATGCTTCGGCCAAGGGCGGTGTACGGATGCTGACGCGGTCGCTGGCGCAGGAAGTCGCAGCCGATGGTATCCGGGTCAATGCCGTTGCGCCCGGTGCTATTCGCACGCCAATCAACAAAGAAGCGTGGGACAGCGAAGAGGCGCTGACTAAGCTTCTGCGTCTTATCCCCTATGGCCGTATCGGCGAGCCCGAAGATGTTGCTCGAGCGGTCCTCTGGCTGGCTTCCGATGCAGCGGACTACGTCACCGGAACAACACTCTTCGTCGATGGTGGCATGTCGCTCTACCCGGAATTTCGCGACAACGGCTGACCCGCTTCGATCATGACTGGTCCGGCTGGTGATACCCCGAATTGCTGGCGCGTCCGGGTCGGGTACATCGGTGGTAATCTCGGTTCGCTGACGTGTTGTTAGATCAGGGTGTCGACAGCCTGGCCATCACCACAGCCCGCGCGCGCATTTCGAGGCGAGCACGGTCGTCATCGCCGCGCGTCGCTGCCGGATTGACGACAGTGGCGATCAGCGATGCGATATCCTGTGCTAGCTCGCAGCTCGCTGCGAAGCCGGCCGACTGCAGAATGGCGCACATCATGACCACCACTCGCTCATAGACCGGAGTGATATCAGCGTCCGCCCCAAGACGTTCCTGCTCCGCCTCAAGAATATGGGCAAGCCGGGGGCGTTCCAGCTGCTGACCGACAGCGACGGTGACCAGCCGCGCTAGCGGCGACGGGTTCGTCGAGCCGATGTTGATTGCGGCGATCTGTGCCTCGAGTATGGCGAGCTCCCGGCGGATAAGCGCACGCGTGATCGCATCCTTGTTCGGGAAATACTGGTACAGCGATCCGACGCTGACACCAGCCCGTTGGGCAATAGCGTTCGTCGTGTAACCTGATGGTCCGGCCGCCTCCAGAATGCGAGCTGCGGCTTCCACTATCGCGTCCACCGTAGCTGCGGAGCGGCCCTGACGCGCGGTTTTCCGCGGGTTCATCGCTTTGGGTTGCACGGATGTCGTCATCAGGAAGGCGAGTAGTGGAGGCTGCGGGTCAAGGCTAGTTTTCCCCCATAGATCAACACGAGAACGACGACCATGACACGCAACGAAGACGACGCGCTGCTCGCTGAAACTATCCGCGCGGTCGAGACGGCCGGAAAAACGCTTCTTACCCGGTTTCGCACAACGCCTCCGCCGACGACGCTGGCGGATCTGCTCGCCGGTATTGAGGCCAATGATGCCGCCGTCGAAGACGAGCTCCGCCAGGCGTTGCTTGCCTCGCTTCCGGGATCGAGCTGGGCTTCCGACGAGGAGGAACAAGGTGCGCTGCCGTCAGGCGATTGGTGGGTGGTCGACCCGGCCGAGGGCAACGTCAACCATTTGCACGGACGATCGGGCTGGGCCGTCACTGCGACCCTTGTGCGTGAGGGGGAGCCGATCTTGACTGCGATCTCGGTCCCGTTGACCGGCGAGACCTATAGCGCGATTGCCGGACGTGGCGCGTTCATGAATGGCGAGCGCCTGTCGGTTTCTGCGAAGCACGAAATAGCGGCCGCCATCATCTCGAGCGGGCAGGCGAGCCCGGGCGAAGCTCGCCCGATCCGTACTGCCATGGTCCGTTCGGCCGGACGGCTTCTCGATACTGCTCTTCTAGTCCGATTATCCGTCCCGAGCATGCTCGAACTGGTCGACGTTGCCGCAGGCAGGCTCGACGCCTTCTGGCAGCATGGCAGCGTCCGCGCCGGGCTTATCGGCGGGGCGTTGCTCGTCCGCGAAGCGGGCGGAACTGTCGTCGACCTTCGCGGCCGCCGCTGGACGGCCGGTTCGCCTGATTTTCTCGCTGCGCCACTGGCGCTCCAACAGGCCCTCCTGGCCTCGTTATCCCCAACTTCGGAGACCACTGCATGACCACCATCGCCATCCTCGGCTCCGGCCGCGTTGCCTCAAGCCTCGCGTCCGGTTTGGCGCAAGCAGGACATACGATCACCATCGGCGTCCGCGACATCGCTCTCCCGCGAAACTGGACGGGACCTGACGTGCGATTCGCCTCCCACGACGAAGCCATTGGCTCTTCACAGATCGTGATTAATGCAACGCCGGGAGCCGGCAGCGTCGAGCGACTCACCGCCCTAGCCGACGCGCTCTCGGGCAAATTGCTGATCGATGTGGCGAACGCGACCAGCCGTAATGAAGATGGCGCTCCATCGGGTCTTTTGTATCCAACAGACAGCCTCGCCGAGCGCTTGCAGGCCGCCCTGCCACGGACAAACGTCGTCAAAACGCTCAATACGATGCTGTCGTCGGTGATGAGCAACCCGGCTTCGCTTACCGGAAATCCGACAGCCTATCTGTCGGGCGACAACACCGGTGCCAAGTCATTGGTCAGGTCACTGCTTCACGATCTTGGCTGGCAAGATTCCGAGATTCTAGACCTTGGCGGTATCGCAACGGCCCGTGGCGTCGAGGCGGTCATGCTGCTGGTCACCGATGTTATGAAGGCGACTGGTTTCGCGCCGTTCGCCATCTCGCCGGTACGCTGATGCCGCGCTGGAGCATCAGGTTGCCACGTCAGCCTGATGCTCACAGGAGACGGCTAACCAACGACGACTATCTCCTCTGAAACGATCCGGCTGACCGACGCTAGATCGATGAAGTTGGCATGATCGGGGTCGACCACCTCTTGAAAGGCTTCGCAAGTGTAGAGTGCATTCAGGTCATCAAGCGAGTCGAACCATGCCTCCACGACTGCATCGAAGGTCGGCTCTGGCCAGCCAGGTGCGGCAACGGGATAGGATACGACAAATCGTCTAATTTTTTCCGATTCGGGAAGGTTGAAAAGTAGCGGTGCGTGGATATCGCGCCGGTAGTCTTTGAACTCCTGCATGCTCATTCCCTGACGACGGCGAAAGCCGATCAGCATCTTGATCATATCTGTGCGACCTCATGTTTGCGTTTACCGAGACACAATCTAGCGCCGTACACTGAGACGAACTATGCGTCTCGGTCCATTTAACATTCGCGATCGTCCCACGTTGATGTCACAAGATCCCCTGTCTGACGTGCTGTCGACCCTGTTCCCGGTCACTCACGTTGCCGGTGCATTCGATCTGGGCGGAGCCTGGGCGATACGGTTTCCAGCCCATGACGGGCTCAAAGTATATGCCGTTGCCTCGGGTCGGGCATGGTTAAGTGTCGAAGGCGAGGCAGTGCCGCTGTGCCTTTCGGCGGAGGACTGTGTGATCCTGCCGAGTGGCCGATCCTTTACCATCGCGCGCGATCTTTCTTTCGCGTCGACAGGTATCGACAAGATACTCGAAGAGGCATGGAGCGATCGCACCGCGACCATAAACGGCGGTGGAGATACGGTCTTGATGGCTGGGCATTTCGCCTTCACGGGTCCGCAGACGGCAATGCTGCTCGGTGCGATGCCCAGCATCCTTCCCCTTCGCGACGCTGCGGGTCAGAACGGCCTGCGCTGGCTTCTGGAGCGACTGCGGGAAGAATTATCGGCAGAGGCGCCGGGCCACATTTCTGCCGTACGTCACCTGTCGCATTTGCTGCTCGTTGATACGCTGCGCCACTACTTGAGCCAAAGTGCCGGACGCACAACAGGCTGGCTCTTTGCCCAATCCGACCCACAGATTTGGCGGACGGCGCAGGCAATCCACGCCGATCCATCTCATCCATGGACAATCGCCAGGCTTGCAGCGACCGCGGGCATGTCACGCTCCAGATTTGCGGAACGCTTTCGGAGTTTAACTGGGATACCCCCGATGGAGTATGTGACACGCTGGCGTATGGTTCTTGCTCAACAGCGCCTAAGAAACGGAAGCGACAGGATAGCGGCCATCGCGTATTCGCTTGGCTACACGTCGGAAGCTGCATTCAGCACCGCATTCAAGCGGGTACACGGTTGCGCACCGATGAGGTACAAAAACGCCGAATGTTCTAACGCGGGTACCTCAAGACGCTGATTGGTTACCTGCAGTGGCAGCCGATTTTTCAACTCTGTCTCAAAATACCATCCCATGCGAGACGGGGTCGTTATGCGTTGGGGTGTCATTCCGCCCCCAACCGGACCCGGCCACCAGCGGCGCATTTTTCAACAGCCCCGGCCGTTTTTTGCACAGACCCTTGGGCTTAGTTCCCGACCGTCGGGCGAGAAACCGGCGTCGCAGCTTGATCTGCAACTTTGTGTAATTGGAAGACTACCACGAAAAATTAGATTGCCGGTATGGAGGCATGCACACATGCATCAGTCGTGCGATGATGCATTGGAAAGGAGAGCCTGCGGCATGAGGGAAATGTTCGATCGTCTGCGCGGCGGCGATCTCTATGCCGTCCTGTCGTTCGCGACGAACAAGGAACTCGAACCGCTGGTGAGCATCATCACCGCGAAGCTCACGAACTTTTTGGACGTGAAGGACGAATATAAGCAGCACCATCCTGATCACGGCAGATATCACGCCCTAATCGGCGACGAACTCCGGCTCTATGGCGGAAACTCGCTGATGAATCTCGGTCGCGGTGGTGAAGGTCCGCCCTACGACGAGATCGTGGCCGACGTCTGCTGGAAATTGAGCGTGCCCTACGAGAAGGGCCAGACCGTCGGGAACGAGGACAATCTCCTCGACATTTTTCTGGAGCAGCGGTGGCATTCACTCGCTTCGGCGGAAAGGGACCGCCTCGCTGGCGCCGCCCGCGAAGGTGCCGGGTCGGCCGACGCTCGACACCGACAAGCTCGCCTCGGCGCTTAAGCTGGTTGAGGCCGGCATCCGCCCCGCGCAGGCTGCGAAGCAACTCGGACTTGGACGGTCCACCCTCTACCGAGAACTGGCATTGCTCCGCGAGCTGGCTCCCGAAACTCCCGCTTTGGACTAACGGTTTCATTCTCTAACAAGCTGTCCGCCCGATCAGGGATTACCGGCCAACTTGGACAACTGGGCCTGTGCGGCATTTCGAAGCTCTGGCCATTGGCTAACGGGTTTGAGCTTCATCATCTCCACCGGCATGTTCATGAGCTACCTGTTCGAGCCGGATTTCGGTGTCGTCGATCTAGAAAATAGCGAGGTTCATGCACTCGGCAGCCTCGACACCGCCGTGACGCTGACCACGCCGGACGACATCGGCGTGCTGACTGCCGAGATCGTGTTCTTCGAGCCGACGATCCGCAACGAGATCGTCTTCCTGGCCGGCGATACCGTCACCTACGGCGAGGTCGCGGACAAGCTCGAGGCAGCGTTCGGCCGTCCGTTCAAGCGGTCGGTCTGGACTGTGCCCTTCCTGATGGACGAGGTGGCGAACGATCCGAAGAACATGATGCGCAAGTACCGCGCCGCCTTCGCGATCGGGCGCGGCGTGTCATGGCCCAAGGCAGGCACGTTCAACGACCGCCAGGGCATCCCCGTCACCGACGTGGCCGCCCTGATCGCTTCCGATCTGCCGGGCGCGCAGCAGGACAAGTGATCCGAACCGGGCGGCGCCAGCGCCGCCCTTAACCAAGATTGATGCGCTCAGGGCCGTGGGCTGGTGCGACCACCAGCGCCGCGTCTCTGCGCGTCCTATCCGGAGATACCTATGGATAACACCGCACGGACGCTGTCGCTGCGCGCCATTCGAAGTCGGTCAGGTCATATCCGCTCATGCCGCCTAGAATCAGGCTGTCACGGCTCCTTTAATCAGAACGTGAGCCGAAGGAATGGATGATCGCCCAAAAGAAACCGCCCGCACCGAAACGCGCTATTTCCACCACAGACGCTCCCAGAAGCCAGATCAACGCGGCTGCATTTAGTGCGATCAGGAGGGTGCCCGACACTGACCAATCTCTCGCCATGCTGTTTATACATTGGATCCGAAGCAGGGTCTCGGCCGCCCTCCTAAAAAAGGTATTCCAGACGCGCGCCGTAGGTCGCCGGGCGCTGGTACGTCACGCTGGTGCCGATCCCGGAAATTAGGATGCCAGCGATTGGCAGCGAGTTGAAGATGTTCGTGCCGAACAGCGTACCACGCCAGTGGCGATCCGCGGTGGTGTAGACAAGGTTTGCGTTGAAGATCTGGAATGGCTTCTGCTGGGTATTGCCCCCGAGGTCGTAGCGAAGGCGCCCTGTGCGCGACCCGGTGAGATCGGCCGACATCGTGGCTCCGTTCGCCACGTTCCATTCGTAGCTGATCGTCCCATTGGCCTGGAAGCGGGGCGTGCGGATCAGGGGCTGGCCCGAGGCATCGAACCCGTAGGACGTGTTGCCGCCGATCGGGACGCCCTGCGCGTTGGTGGTTGGGCGATATCCCTGCGCGCCAATGAAATCGGTATATTCGCCATGTGTGTAGGCAACCCCCGCGCGCAGATTGAGACCGATGAGCGGCACCACCGTCGCATTGGCTTCAAAGCCGTAGATCTCGGCGCGTGCCGCGTTCCGCAGCTGCGTCTGCAGACCGCTCGCTCCGAAGGACGAGAATTGGAGGTTCTTGTAGTTGTAATGATAGGCGGCGGCGTCGAACGACAGGGACTGCGAGGGCGATCCCTTGATACCAGCCTCGAACGCATCGACCGTCTCGGGCTTGACGGCGGTCGCCTGAAGCGCGTTTGCGTTGAACACACCCGACTTGAAGCCGCGGCTGTAGCTTGCATAGACGTTCACGCGAGAGGAGATATCGTACCGCAGCGAACCGCGCGGCGTAACGCTAGAGAAGCGGTCCGAACTTTCGACGCGCGCGCCGAGTGCGCCCGTCACCGGAACGATCCGATTGCCGGTGAGGCTGGGCCGGTCGTGGTTGACGCGCACGCCGGCGATCACCGTCAGCCGATCCGTGATCTTGTAATTGCCTTCGGCAAAGGCCGCGTAGGCGTCGATGTCCGAGCTATCAACGTTGATGCCGAACGTCAGCGGCGCATTGGGATCGGAAACGAGCCTGCCGCCTCTAGTACGCGCCTGATAGTTGCCACGCTCCCGATAATAAGACAGCCCCAGGATCCAGTTGAAACGGTTTCCGCCGGGCGATGTCAGCGTCAGATCCTGCGACAGGGTGTCGTCGTTGAAGTAGGCTCGCGTGTGCGAGAACGTCACGGGGGTGAGATCCGAGTCCGTGTAGATGAACTGGTGGTTCTTCGCGAATGCGGTGAGCGAGGTTAGCGTCGCCCAGTCGAAATCCGCGGTCAGCTTCAGGCTGCCGCCATAGGAACGCACGCGGTTGACGGGCAGGAACTCGATCGCCGACGTGTTCTTCTTTCGCGCGATCAAGACATTGGGCAGGAGCGAGCGCACCTGCGCATTCCCGTCGAGCGGCTGGTTGCCGAACGTCGTGAGATCGTTGACGCGATTGAAATAGCCGGAGACCACCGCGTTGACGGTATCGCTCGCCCGGAAGAGCAGCTTGCCGCGTAGTTTAAGCGCGCGGACGTATCCCGACTTGCGATCGAGATTGATGTCGCGGCGGAAACCGCTGGACCGCTCGTAATTAGCCGACAGGTTGAAGGCGAGTTTGTCGTCGACAAGCGGCGTGGAAATGTACGCGCCGCCCTCGACGTCGCCGAAGCGCGCATAGCTCAGATGAACGCGGCCTGTTGTCTCGAACACCGGATCGAGGGTCGTGACGCTGATTGCGCCGCCGGCTGCGTTTCGACCGAAGAGGGTGCCCTGCGGCCCCTTGAGCACCTCGATACGCTCGACATCGACGAAGGTGAGGTAATTGGCAGCCTGGAAGGGCTGATAGACACCATCGATATACAGGGACACGTTCGAGCTGTCGCCCACCGACGAGCCGGTCGAGCCGATCCCGCGGATCGCCGGCTGCGCCGAGGAGCCGACGGACTGGAAGTTCAGCCCCGGTGTGATCTGGGTCAGCGCGCGCGCGTCGCTGACCCCGGTACGCGCGAGAGTGGCGGCGTTGAACGCGGTAATCGAGATCGGCACCCTGCTGAGCCGTTCGCTGCGCCGCTGTGCGGTGACGACGATGTCCAGCCCGTCGGGGGCGTTGCCGGATGCGGCAGCAGCCGAGGCGGGTGCCCCGCCCGGGGGGGCTGCAACCGGATCCCCCGGCGCAGGGCTCTGTGGTGGGACCGCAGGTGCGATCGACGCCTGTGCATGGGCGGCGCCCGGCACGCAGACAGTGGCGGCCGCGATGATGGCGAGTCGCGGCAAACGCTCGATCGAATTGGATTTCATACCCTGTTTTCCCCCTGTGCGGGCGTCTGCGCGCCCTTCACCATCAGCGTCGTTACTAGTCGCAGATGATGTTATTTTTCTGAAGTCATGGTATCCAAACATACCATCGGATAAAGATAAAAATTCAGATATTCCAATACATCGCTCATGCGATACTGGTATACAATGGTACTAGCGCTCGGCAGGAAACGAACAACTTATATGACTTACACTATCGCTTCGTCGGCGCATCTTCGGCATGCCACATGTTCGTACCGCCCGCGGCAGGCCGCACTTCGAGACTAGAGACACCAACTGGCAACAAACGGGCGCGTAAGTCGCGATCGAAGGCGTCGGCTACGGATTCGAAATCCCACTCGGGCCGGTCGAGCACGGGGGCGGCGATCGCGGGATGAACGATCAGCGACAATAGGTTGCCTTCGACCCGCACGATCTGCCCGGTGATGTCCTTCGCCCTGTCGGAAAGCAGAAAACTTATCGTCCCGGCATTGGCCGAAGGATCGGGCATTACGTTCACATGATGCGGCAGGCTGCGCTCGTCGTGATAGGTGGTGGCGACGTCCACCATCCGCGTCATCCCCATCGGCGACACCGCATTGACCCTGACGCCCGCGCCCGCGAGTTCGAGCGCCCAGGTGTAGGTGAAGGATGCGACCGCCCCCTTCGAGGCGCCATAGGCCCCCATCTCGGGGATTCCCATCTGCGAACCGGACACGAAATTGACGATCGCGCCCGATCCCTGCGCGCTCATCGCGATGGCGGCATGATGCGCGCAATAAGCGGTGCCCGCGACGTTGACCGTGAACATCGCGTCGAACAGACCTTCGGTCATCTCGACCAATGTGCCCATCCGCATTAGACCCGCGGCGTTGACGAGACCATCGATGCGACCGTGACGATCGACGCACCCCGCGATCAGGGCGGCGGCGGCGTGCCAGTCGGCGACATCGCAGGCCCGGGCCTCGGCCCGGTTTCCGGCGGCGGTGATTTCATCGGCAACCGCGATCGCCTTGGCGTCGTCGATGTCGGCAACCACCACGTTCGCGCCCAGTCTGGCGACCTCACGGCACACGCCCGCCCCTACGCCCCGGCCGCCGCCAGTGACCACGATGACCTTGCCTGCGAGCGGCTTCATGATCGGTCCCACGCCGAGGGGAAACTTGGCACGATCAAGAAGTTGGCCGCATCGAAATAAGTGATCGGCGCGATAAAACGGAGTTTCAGCAGACGTTCGATCAGCAGGCGCAGCGCGATCTTGGCTTCCAGCCGTGCGGTCCATGCGCCGGGGCAGAAATGTGCGCCGCTGCCGAAGGTGACAGGACATCGATCGGGCAGCGTGTTGTGCAAGCCCGCGCTGTTCGCCAGCGCATCGGGTGCGTAAGGATCTACCGTTTGCATCATTTCCTCCGCCGACGGGTGTCCGGGCGGTTTGTCCGCCACTGGGCTCGATCGTGCCACATGGTTGCGGAGCGCAAGCCTACACTCATCGCGATGCAAGCCTACGCTCATCGCGATGGTTGACCAGTCCGCAGGGCCATCTATCGTGCTGGCGATAGCCGGCCGCAACGCGGCCACGCCGCGATCGAGAGGTCGCGAATCGGCCGGTTTGCGGTTAGCCTCGGTGCCGAACCGTCCGGCTTCACACAGCGAAAGAGATGGTGGCAGCCGTAACCAGCGCCAGGACAAGGTGATCACTATGGCGGACAGTCCTGCAGACCCATCCTATCCCCCTGCGCGCATCGCTTGGTGGACGGTCGCTGTCCTTTTCCTTCTTTACAACTTGTCATTCGTGGATCGGCAGGTGCTCAACGTGCTGGTCGGGCCGATCCGGGCGTCACTGGGTATCAGCGACTTCCAGGTCAGCCTGCTGCAAGGCTTCGCGTTCGCGATCTTCTACACCGTTCTGGGCATCCCGATCGGCTGGATGGTCGATCATGGCGCACGTCGCAAGGTGGTGTTCGCCGGGATTGTCTGCTGGTCCATCGCGGCCGCCGGGTGTGGACTGGCGTCACGCTTCTGGCATTTGCTCCTTGGGCGTATCGGCGTGGCCGCTGGCGAGGCGACGCTCGCGCCTGCTGCCTATTCGCTGCTGAGCGACATCTTCCCCCCTAGCCGCTTGGCGCTCCCCATGTCGGTCATGGGTACCGGTGCCTCGCTAGGCGGTGCGATGGCAGCAGTCGCGGCGGGATATGTGGTTACGACCGTCCCTGCCGGGGGCATCGCCATCCCCCTAGTAGGCACGCTGGTCGGCTGGCAGGTCGCGCTCTTCGTGATCGGGCTGCCGGGCCTCCTGATCGCGCCGTTGATCTTCACCGTGCCCGAGCCAGTCCGCCGCGGTCGCCGTCCGAAGGCCGAGGAACGCGGTGCGGACAGCGCGTTCATGCATCTTCGGGCCGAACCCCGCTTCTATGCGGGCCACTTCATCGGCTTCGGCCTGTTCTCGATGTGCAATTACGGCACGACCGCCTGGTTACCGACCTTTTTCATCCGCCATCATGGCTGGGCGCTGCAATCGGCGGCGTGGGTGACGGGTGCGCTGACGCTCTTCGCGGGCGTGCTCGGCGGGATTTGCATGGGGATGGTGGTCGATCGCTGGTTCCGCGCCGGCCGTCGCGACGCGCACTTGATATTCTATTCGTGCGCCGCGCTGCTGCAACTGGCAGCGGTTGCGGCGGGCACGTTTACCGACAGCCCCCTCCTCGCCGTCGCCGCTTTCATCCCCTACACCGCAGTGGCGAGCCATACGGGCATAGCGGCGGCGGCCTTGCAGATCGGTACGCCGCCGCGGATGCGCGGTCAGATCTCGGCAGTGTATCTGCTGATCTTCAATCTACTCGGACTGGGGCTCGGACCGTCTATGGTCGCGGTGTTCACCGACTTCATCTTTCATGACGATGCCCGCGTCGGCAGTTCGCTCCTGCTCGTCCATGCCATCTTCATTCCGCTGGCCATCGCGTGCTTTCTGTTCTCGGCGCCGGCGATGCGGCGCAACGTCGCGGTGGTTTCTGGTTGATCTGATGGGGTGGAGGGCCCCTGCAACAGCGAACCTGCCGCTGTCGTGCAGCTTTCCGAACCAGCGATAAACGAGATGCCAGGTCGGAAAGCTCTAAGGTACCAGCCGCCACGGGCAACCCGCGCGGAGCGCTTAGAAGGCGATGGCTAGGGCGTCACCATGTCGGCGCGGCGGGGCGACGAGCAAAGCCGGTTGCTGGTCTGGACGGCGATTGACGGGATTGTCGTCGGCATGACCGTGTAGGCGGTGTTCGCCGGCATCGTCGCGCGTGTCGTGCCGGCGAGCTGGCAGTGGCCGGAACGGATGGCGGCGTGCATGCTCGGCATGCCTATGCGGGGGACGGGCAGAGCACGATACAGGTCGCAGGCCTTGGGCCTTCGCGAGCATCGCGGCGGGAGATCGGATCGTCACCGCCAACCGTCAGGCGTTAGAAGTCTGCCAGAAGCAGGTTGTCAGGACGCGTAAGGCAGTGCGCTGTACTGCCGATATCATCGGGAGTTATCTGCAGAAGCGTCGGAAACCGGCGTGCGGTCGCAGCCTTAGTTTCTTGCGATCGCGGTGGAAGCTATCAGCGCTTTTGGATCAGCAATGACCGTGCGCGATCTGACGAGCTATCCTATCAATGGTATGATTTCTGGGGCGTGGGTCATCCCGCCTTACGGTGATCGAGGTTGACAAAGGCGCAACGACCGCTGGCCACCAGATAGCCGTTAGCGTCGGCTATCGTCGACCCTGTGGAAAGTAATGGTCCGGCCTATGCGTGCCGCCCAGCAGATCGGCGTCGTAGGCCAGGTTCGCATCGACCGTTGCTCTTTCGTGCGGTTGCGCATCGTGATCGGGAACACGTCGTAGATCGGCGCGACCGTGCTTGTAGGGCAGAGGCCGGGATAAACGAAGCCGGAAACAGTCGCGGAATCGGTCCGTGGCGTTGTGGAGCGCTTTGACCAAGCGCGTGGATTTGGATTCATGGACGTGCCAATGCTGAGAGACTCGGCATTCCTGCATGTCAGTATCTTAGAGCAGGAGGCCTTTGAAGAGATCACCGAGGGGGACGAGATAGTCTGTGATGTGACCCGAGGAGATAAGGGCTTCTGCCGGCGACGGCACGCGCATTTGGCGGGTCTTCGCCCTCCAGGATACTCAGGCTTCGCTCACCACTACAGGCTCTGGACTTGTAACGGTTTTGTGCCGGTCACCTCTCTCATTAAGCCACCTTGGCTTCGAAGGCGAGCGGGCTGATGCCGCCCAGATATGAATGACG
>NZ_JACIDY010000014.1 GCF_014196615.1 Novosphingobium fluoreni | reverse complement strand
CACGATGCCGGTGCCACGATTGAGGAACTCCACGCTCGCCTCGGGCCGCTGCCCGGCGGAGAAGGCGGGCAGTCTCCCTTCACCCGCTCCACCACAATCGCTAGGCAGTGAAATCGTACGAGACGCGCCAGCCCGCCGTTTCGTGCCGCTATTCGGCTACGATCAGCATTGACCGAGCCCCTTTCAACTCCCGATGGCCGCTATATCGTGGTTCGTGGCCGCTTATGGCGAAAGAGCAACCCGGCGCTTAGCGATGCGGAGCGACAGGCGTGGGTGTATCGGCTGATGGACGCGCGCCGAGCGGTGCAAGCCGCTCTGAAAAGCGCCGACGACGAGAAGCTCGCGCAAGCACGTGCAAGCGTCGAGGAAGCGAAGGTGAAGCTGGGCGAACGAGGCCCGGTGTGGTGGGACGATGGCGCGCCGGACCTCAACCGTCACCTGGCACGCAACACGTGCTATGCTGAATGGTACGCGCAAGTCGAACCTGCGCCCTGATTGTCATAGGCCCAGGTCGGACAAGCCGGGATGATCGTCCGGACGGCGACCCAGCGGCCAGCGGAACTTGCGTTCCTCCTCGCGGATGGGCATCTCGTTGATGCTGGCATGGCGGTGGGCCATTAGGCCATCCTCGGCGAACTCCCAATTTTCGTTGCCATAGGCGCGAAACCACTGGCCGCTGTCATCATGATATTCGTAGGCGTAACGCACCGCGATGCGATTGCCCATGAAAGCCCACAACTCCTTGATCAGGCGATAGTCCAGCTCCTTGTTCCATTTGCGGGTCAGGAAAGCCTGCGCCTCATCGCGGTTGCGGGCGAACTCCACCCGGTTCCGCCAGCGTGTGTCCGTGGTGTAGGTCAGCGCAACCTTGGCGGCATCGCGGCCATTCCAGCCATCCTCGGCCAGACGAACCTTTTCGATGGCACTTTCACGCGTGAAGGGTGGCAGTGGCGGTCTGGACATACAAGCGGCTCCTTTGGCAGCACGATAATTTGAATGAGGCGGCAGCGCCAATTTGCAACGCGGCGGTCAGTAAAAGAGAAATTGACCCCTGCCCTTCGCTCTATCGCTTCGCTGCTACCCGACTTGCATCAGTAACTCGACGCGCAAACGCCACCATGTCCGCCAGAACCGGGGCGCGGCTGCGAAAGGGGCGGGCGATGGCAGTCACCAAGCCAACGTGGCCGATCTTTGGATAGCGCCGGCGCTCCACCTGCACGCCGGCCGCCTCCAATCGGGATGCGAGGGCATCGCTGTTCGCCGGTTTCACCACATCATCCTTGTCGGCCGTCGCCAGGAACGCGGGCGGCGCTTCGCGACCGGCACAATGGACCGGCTGGGTATCGACGGGATTGCCGATGCCGCCAAAGGCCTGCTGCACGATCGGACCGTCGAACGGCAGGAAGTCGTACGGGCCCGCCAATCCGATCAACCCGCGCACGGCCTTGCGATCGTCGCCGAGGTAGCGGGGGGCCAGCGCCAGCATCGCCGCGTTGTATGCGCCGGCGGAATGGCCCGCCAGAACCACCCGATCGCCATCGCCGCCGAACTCAGCGGCGTGGGCGCGCACCCAGCGCACGGCTGCGGCATTGTCTTGCAGGAACGCCGGATAGCGCACTTGCGGAACCAGCCGGTAGTCTGGGATCGCAACGACAAACCCCTGCGCCGCCAGTGCCCGTCCAACAAAGGCGTAGCCGCTGCGTGTGCCCGAATTCCAAGATCCGCCGTAGAAGAAGACGATGATCGGACGCGGCGCCCGCGCCATTGCCGTTGGCGTATAGACATCGATTCTCTGGCGCGGATCAGGTCCGAATGCCGCCGCGTGGACGGCCAAGCTGGCTCCGCTGTCTTTGGGCACCACGGCGTTGAACGTCTTGAGCGGCGAGCAAGCCGCCGCGAGTACGACCAGTCCTGCGGCGCAAACCCAACGCCTAGCGCCCTGCATGATGCGTGCCTTTCATATCGCTCCCTGACTGGAAGCTGCAGCGGCTTAGCGCTCGGAGCGGCTGAAAGTTCGACGCTATGGCCCTGCCAGAACAACGAATGACCGGGGATCGACGGGGCAACGATCGCGTGGGGATGGTCGCAAGTCGGACCGCGAAATGGCCGAAGCACCTATTGCCTCGCCCGCTATCGGATCACTACGCTAAAATGGTGAGCCCAGCTGGGTTCGAACCAGCGACCTACTGTTAAAAAGGGCCCAAATCGTACCGAACTGTGTAGCAAAATCAGACACTTAGAAGCATCCGTGATTTATTAACCCCACAGTTCGGTACACCAGCCAACATGTTGCAACAGCTATTTACAGCGCAATTCTGGTCACACATGTCTGGGTTGAGGTTCGTGCCGGCCGTCAGTCCGGTCGGGCATCTCAGATTGCTGTGCTAAACGGATAAGGTGCAACAACCCCGATACCCAAGTTTTTCAAAATCAGTCAATCCTTCCCGATCGGCACTGCCAAGAGGCGCCACCATGCCGGCAATGACGACAGCCCAACTGCGGAAGCGGTCTTCTCGCGAGCGAAAAGCCAGGCAATCATAGGTAAACTGCGGCCAAATTGTGTACATGGCGTGCCGCCCTGATGCTCGGCGGCTTGCTGACACACGGAACGCTTGGTTTTGAGAGCATGCCCGGGATGGGGCTGCTGGCTAGTCTTTCGCACGCCTTTCGCATGGGTGTGTTCTTCGTCATCGCCAGTTTTTTAAGCAGTCGTTCTCTTCTGCGTCGCTCATCGGGCAAGCGGTGGCCGATCGATCGTCTGAACCAGATCGGCGTCCCGGCGATTTTCCGAATCCTTGCTCTGTCGCCGCTCATGAGCCTGCTCATATATGCAAACCCTGAAACGCGAGCGGATCCCAGACTTTGGAACTGGTACCACTTCTGGTTCCTGATCGCCCTCATGCTCTACAGCGTCCTGGGTTTCGGCGCACATCACCTTGATGGGCGCCATGGCATTTTCACCCGACTAGATAATCTGATAGACTGCGGCTCTGGCTGGCAGATGCGGCTACTCGTCATTGTCGCGAGCCTGACGGCCCTGTTGATGACGGTAACAAGCCACGCGGTCGCGCGGTTCGCGCCCCCCCCGATTGGGTGCTGTCGGCGATGCAATGGCGGCTTATCGTAGGTTATGCGCCATTGTTTCTGCTCGGCTTTGCCATGTCTCGCTCAGCCTCACTGCTTTCGGAGATCACTGGCAGCACCCGTTTGCCGCTTGCAGTGCTGGTGATGATTGGAAGTGCGTACGTGCTTTGATATCTTTTCATATCTCAGCTACCTGTGATCGTCGATCCGGCGGCGATAGAAATCCCCCTGACGAACGTTGGCGCAGCGTTCTGTCCCCCGGCTGCGGCCGCACTGATCATTCGCTCATCGCTGTCGATCAGGCAGGTCCCCCCCCATCGTAAACAATATATCCGATGCTTCGTTCACGATGTACGTCCTGCACCTTCCATTTATATACGCTGCAAGGGCGGCGTTAGTGCTGGTTGCATGGGGCCCCTGGGTGGAATTTTGGGTAGCCATTACCGTGAGCGGTTGCGCGTCCTATGCCTTTCACCGAAAAGTCGTGCGACGTTCGGCGCTGGCCTCGCTGCTGCTGAACGGCCGCTATCGGGTGAAAAGCTTGTTCGCCGGCAGATTTACGATCGCCAACCGGACCGCCTTGTCGTGAAATGGAAAATTAACGTGCGCCGAGGAGCTCTGTCCATCAGCGCTCTCGCCCCCCCTTGAATGCTTTTGGGGGATCGGCCTCCGGGCTTTACCCGGATATACTCGTAGGCCTGGCACCCTCAGCATCATGCCATGCTGCCACTCACGTATTTCTATGTCGTCGATAATGGCACCCAGCGACCACTGATGATTTTCTCGTCGGAGCATTGCCGCAGCGATGCGGAGTTGAACGCCTTTAAAATGGATTTGCTTAGCGAGTACGATCTGGGGGGACCGCGGTTCGTTCTAAGGAGCAGCGACACCGCCCCCTTGCCGGTAGAGACCATCCAGCACATGCTTTCTACGATGAAGGCGCTTGAAGAGGACCGTCCGCAACTACATGGTGAATAAAAACGAGTACCGCCGAAGGCTAGAAAGCGCCAATGCGGCGTCATGGTTGCGCCTACCTTCCCACCCCCAATGATACTACGGTCAATAAGCACTTATCGTCCATTGCACAGGCTAGCTGCTTTGCTCGTGCTCTACGGGCTTGGCTTTGCTTGCCTGCATCGGGCAGCGCGTCCATGGTCTGGAGCAGCGTTCTTCTCGCTGTGGTACCCTGCGGCAGGCCTGCGCTTTGCCGTCCTATGGCGCTGCGGACCGCGCATGACGCCATGGCTGATGGTGACCGAGCTCGCCGCAGACCTTGCTACCGGGACACTACCATTAAGCGACCTTACTCTTCTGGGCGATGCGCTGGGCGTATGCCGTCCGGCGCTGGGCTGCGGCATTGCCGTTGCCGGTGCTCAGTGGATAGCGCGGCGTGCCTCTGGCCCCCTCACGCTGCCGCCGATGCCCTTTGGCATGGCTGCCGTTGCCGGACCGGCACTCAATGCATTGCTGGTCCTGCCGATGGAAGTATTACTGCCAAGATCGGCACTGCCTCATAACATCATGGCCGACATCGTCATCTCGCTCACGGGCCTTGCCGTAGGCGATCTACTCGGAGTGCTAGTGCTTGCACCAGCGCTGCTCTGGGTGGCCGACGCCATCAGCCAACCCCGCATGCCGCGACGGGCGAGCGTCGCTGTGCGCGCGCTGTTCGAGGACCTGTTGGTCATGGCCGCCTGTCTACTGCTCACCCATCTCCTTTGGCGAGCTGGCCTTGGCGTACAGCCAATGCCAATGCTGCTTGCTGGTGCCTGGATCGGCTTGCGTCGTGGACGCACATCGGCGTGGTTTGCCATTCTTATCGAGATGCTGCTGTTCCTGCCATACTCGGCCGGCAATCTCACGGACGATGCCCGGCTTGAATTGCACTTGGGGATTGCTGCTGTTGTCCTTGTCACCTGGCTGGCAGGTAGTTTCGCAGATGCGCAAGCTACGGCCAAAAAGCAGCTGGAGCGGCGTAACCGAATGCTGTTCCAGGCCGAACGCTTGAAGACCTTGCGTGGCATGTCGGTCGCGGTGATTCACGAGATCAGCCAGCCACTCTCCACCCTCGCCATCGAAGCCGCCCACCTGCGCGATGTCACCAGCGGCCTTGGGCCCGACATCGTCCAGAGTGTTGAACTGGTTGATCGCAAAGCACAGATCCTAGCCGAACTGGTGCGAACGCTACGCCGCTTTGGAGGCCGCGCCGGGGCAGAGACTACGATCTTATCGGTCGGGGTTCTAATGGAAGCCGCTCGCCAAATCGTGGCACCTGAGCTGCGCGCCCAAAGTTGCCGTCTTGCGCTCATCGACCCTTCTCCTGACCTTATGGTTGAGGCGCAGGAGATCGAATTGACGCAGGCCTTGGTCAATCTGTTGCGCAACGCCATCGCCGCCTCCCCGCATAAGAGCGTTAGGCTTCGCGCCAAACGCTCTGGCAATTGTGTGGAAATCAACGTCACGAACGTCCTGGATGAAATCAGGCTTGCCGGTGATATGGGCATGAGCACGCGTAGCGGAATGGGGATCGGCCTCATCATTGTGCGCACCATCGTCGAAGCGCATGGCGGCACGCTGATCCGCGACGATATGGGCGATCTCGCCCGTTTCGTTATATCCCTGCCTCTTGCCGGACCGCTGCCATGACCCAATCGTCCCCTATCGCAACCGTCGCCGTGTTGGACGATGACGCGGATCTTGCACAGAGCATCGCGCGATTACTGATCCGGCACGGACACCACACGGCTGCCTTCTGTGCACCCGAACTCCTGCTTGCCGCCCACACGGCCTCGCCGTTCGCCTGCATCGTCAGCGATATCCAGATGGGCGAGATCGACGGCTTCTCCTTTGCAGAAGATCTTCGCCGGCATGACCCCGGGGTTGCGTTCGTCTTTATGACGGCGTGGCCGACGACCGCCCATGCCGTAGATGCCGTGCGACGGCATGGCGGTCTCGACTATCTGGAAAAGCCGATCGCCGAACCACGCCTGGCAGCAGCTGTGCTGGAGGGGCTGGCATGGTCATTGCGCGAGCGGCGCATCCAGGCGGTAAGCGCCAGCTTCACCCGGCGAGAGCGGGAAGTGTATGAATTGCTCGTGCTCGGCCACTCGAACAAGGAGATCGCCGATCGTCTTGCCATCTCGATCCGTACAGTTGAGGATCATCGCGCTGCGATCGTTACCAAGACGCGCACCAACGGCCTTGCCCAACTTGTAGCGCTCAGCCGAGGTGAAGCTTGAACCCAAAGCAGCGATACCTGGGATCCTCCAGTGTTTTAACTTTTCAGAACACCGGGAAATACCCGGATCGACCCCGCGACCATCCATGGACACTTAACCATAGGCAGATCGTGGGAGGAGGCTAAGCACCAAGAGCGGGACAGACGGCGCGATGGAGGCAGCGGTGCCCATCGGCCTAAAAGAGCAACCGCCCCTCAACGCACTGCGGTACCTAAAGCAACCCGAAGATCGCGGAGCCCTTAGCCCGCGACCACACCTTGGCCGGTGAGCGTCAAATTCCCTAGGTGGCCACTTTCGTCAGATCATCCGCATGGCTTTTCAGCAAGCCGTGCTCATCTCTTTGCACTTTTCCAGCAGGATCTTACTATGACCTGGTTTCTTGCCCGACACCGTCGTCGCTTTCTCAATGCCGGCATGGAAGATACCGTGCGCTGGTGTGCAGGTCCCGATAAGACGGTGCTTGGGAACCATCGCACCGACCAGTACTGGATAGAAATATTCGCACCTTCAGCAGCGCCAGTCAGCGCTGGGATCGCCCGACTGTTCCTGGAAACCTTGAAGCTTGCCGGCGGGTGGGATTACGAAGCTGTCGCCAGACTAATCAACAATTTGCGGGCGACCACCGCGTTCCTTCCCGATCGCGATATTCCGTCACTAGCCCATGCCCTGCGCCGCTTACAGGATCGCGAAATAGTTTGTATTACCGCTGCCAGCAAACTGGCCCAGCTCGTGTTTCCTGCTGCTGAGGTGCATATCCGGCAGGAGCTATCCTGGCAGGCAATTCTCTCGCGCCAGCAGCACCCGCTGAGCGGCATGGCTCTGCAAAATGCCCAAGACTGGTATGCGAGTGCACAAGACTATGTCTCCTACCATGCGGAATGCCGGCGCATCCTGGCCGGTGAAATGACCCGAGCCGACTTCATCGAGGCCGCCGAAGTAGTGACCAGCCTGTTGCGGACCGTGCCCGGCCCGCTTTCCGATCCTGCCATTCCTGACGCGTTCTTCCAGCGCTATTTACTCGACAAAATGCTGTTCCATGAAGGATGGCACATAAAATTCGGTCGTATTGCAAACTGCGACGAGAGCATTCCGGTAAACGATCAACTTCGCCCCGGCCTCTACCAACGCTTGCGCAGCTATATAAGGCTCGGGGCAAGTGAGGCGATAGCATGACCCACGCTAGGTCACCCGGTGCCATGAACGATGCCCGAGACCCGAAAGTAAACAAAGCCAAGCAAACCGCGATGACGAAGCTTATGTGCATGATCAATCGGCACCGCCCCACACGCAGCGCAATCCAATGGGAAGGCACCTGCTATATCGCATCTTGCAAGCGCTGCGGTGAAAAGATCGTGCGATACAAGGGTCGCCCTTGGCGCAAGCGATAGCGCCACAGTAGAAAGGCGAGCGCCCGGGGGCGGCAAGCGAGACACCGCCCTGCCCTCCCCATCGCGTCAGCGAGACGCGTGCTGCTATCGCGCCTGAGCTTGTGACAGTTGGGGAACAGGTGCCCAAAGGCTAAGTGCGTCGTCTGCGACCGAGCGGCAGTTCGGAGCGGATAGTGCGCAATCCCTGTTGCAAAAAGCCGGCGGAAGCGGATTGCTCCCGCCGGTTGAGGGAAAGGCCCTTCACGTTGTGAAAGATCCTTGGGTCGCCTCGTGGCCAGGGTGCTTCCCCGGAAAACTCGCGTACGAGATCGGCGATGGGAGATGCCGGGTCCATCCGGGAAATACCCGGATGTGCATGAGATCGCTCCTGACATTCTCAACATCGAAACAAGGTGATGCAATCCTCCCCACCCGGCGCTAACGCGATTTCCCATACATGGGGGGCATGCATTCGCATGCGATTGGAAGACGCAACAACGCTCTGTAGGCATTGCGGACGGAATGACGCCCTGAGCATGGTACAGAAGGTACGCGGCTCGGGCTAGGGTCGCGCTAGCGGTTGAAGGGCATTCTGGCCGCGATTCGGCCTCGACGCTGCCGGATTTTCAGCGTCACTGCGACTATGACGAATAACCCCGCAGCACACTAGAATTAGACCAATCCTGCATCGCGTTGGAGCAGGGCAATGCTGATAAGAAAAGAGACCGGGACGATAGGGGTTATCTTGGCCACCCATGACAAGGCCGATCTCTCTCGGCAATTTGATGGCGCTCAGCACCTGATGGACCGATACGCCGTCTTTCTCCGCCTCGACGAGGATCGCCGCCATCTCTTCATCCCAAAACTTCCTGCGCCGTTCGGTGCGCGCGATGATCTCCACCCGATCCGTCACTTGGCCTCCTTCTGGAGGCCAGAAATAGATTCCTTACGGAGGTCCACAGCGCCGAGCTGAAATGCCGCAACACGCCGGAGGGCGGACGCTTATCATTCCCGAGCCCAGCCTGGAGCGCAGAGGATGGTATTTTGCAGTTGTTTGACATCCAGACGTTCCACAATTCGGATTGGGGAACGAAAGAAAAACACAGGTAAGCTTATTTGCCGACGATCAACTTCTTGGTAACTGGCCAGGGGTAGCGTGAAAGAATGATCAAAGCCGCTCTTCCGATGATGCTGGCATTCACTGCGTCAGCTCAAGCGCAAACTGTCAGCGGGACCGCTCACACGATCGATGGCGACAGCCTAAAGATTGGCGATACTGAGGTTCGTTTGTTCGGCATTGATGCGCCGGAATACCGGCAGACATGCCAAGTCAATTTCTCCGCGTGGGCATGCGGCGCGGATGCTGCCGCTGCGCTCCGCCAGCTCGTCGATAATCGTGCGCTGACCTGTGTCGCGCGAGACCGGGATGTCTATGGCAGGACGGTTGCAAGCTGCATGATCGATGGCCAAGACGTCGCCGCCAGCATGGTACGACCGGGCTACGCGGTTGTGCTGGAGAATGGGCGCGCGGACTATGCGGCTCTGGAGAGCCAGGCCAGGCAGAGGCAGGCAGGAATATGGGCATCAAAGTTCGACATTCCTTCCGCTTATCGAGCCACGCACCCGGGAGGGTCCGCTGAAGCGTCTGCATCGTCAAGCCGACGCTGGTCTGCGCCAGTCGGCACGGGTACAGCGCAATCTCTCCGCTACCGCTTCTACACCTGTGCACAGGCCCGTGCCGCCGGCGCGGCGCCGATGTATCGCGGCCAAGCCAACTACAACCCCAACCTCGACGGTGATCGAGATGGGATCGCCTGTGAGCCATATCGAGGCCGCTAGAGCGGCTTGCTTTGCACGGCATGTCGTGAAAGGGTAACACGACATGCTTACTTTCTTAGACCGCTGCCGATCAACGTGGGCTAACGCTGAAGCCTTTGCGGCCTTCTTCACCTTGGTTCACGCGGCGCAGATACTCACAGCTTGGAACCAAGGCACTGCCACTGCATCAGGGTTCCAAGCTACGATCGTACATTTGAGCATGGCTGGCATGCTGATTATGGGCGGCGCCCTTGCATGCGGGCTGATCACCAGCGTTACCGCTCGTCTTGCAGCCCAACTGCTGCGCGCAGAGCGATAGCACCCTAAAATTATGGCAGGGCGATCCACCGCCTCGGTACTGACGGGCAAGTACACGCCGGGCCGCTCTAATCGCAAGGAAGCCAGCGTCAGCCGTTGTGGCTCCTACGGGTACATTCAAACGAGCCAAGCCTGCGCGCAATGGCTCTGAACTGCAAATCTAAACCCTATGGAGCCTGTCCAGACATGCCGCAGCTAATTAGTCTATCTCGGTCGCCAACACCTCAAGCGGTTCGACCGCTATACCGAACTGCTGGCGCAACGCCTGCAATGCCGCATCCAGATGCGCCGCGGCGATGCCGGCGTTCAAGGCATCCAGGTCGACCTGACAGACCTCTAGCGTTTGCGCAATGCTGCGGGCCTGATCCTGTGTCGTCACGCCGTTCATGGCGATCGTCTCCGTCTTCATGCAACAGCCATTGTGGGTCGCTGGAGCCTAGATGCTACCAGAACTTGCCTATTCGCTGCACAAGTATAATTACTGATCAGATATCGTACTTTGTGGCTCGCGAAGATCGCCGTGGCCACGGCTGCCCATCCCGCCGCGCCCAGCAAGGCACTCGATCACAAGGACCTGACCGGCTCGGCGCCGCGCACGTTCTTCCGCATCATCGAATCCTGGGCCCTCAAGGAAGCGGAGCAGATGAAGCTGCTGGGGCGGGACAGCCGGTCGACTTTCCTAACCTTTAAGCGCGGCACTGCCGCCTCCATTCATAAGGATGCGCTGAAGCGGATTTCCTACGTCATCAAGGGCCTCCAGATGCTGCTGTCCCGCACCGCCGACGCATGGGGGCCGCAAGCGCAATACCACGTCGCTCTTCGCCGACCGTCCGGCGATCGAGCGGATGACTTCGCGCAATTTCGCCGACTGTTACACGGTGCGCCAAGCTATCGAGACCCAACACGGCTGATGCACAATCCTCTAACAGCGCACGTGCGCTGGCGGCCAAGCTATCGCATCGTCGCAAGTTGCTTTTCTGCCGACCCCGCTGTTCGAAGACGTCGCTGACGCGGGCGATTTCGAGGCGGTCTACACCATCGAAGCCTTGACCCACGACCGGCTGCGCGACGAAGCCGGCGATCTCACGCTGGTACCGCCCGAAGATCGGGTCTCGGTCGCACTCGTCGGGGATCATGGCTGCCATCACTGACCTCGATCCCGACGGCAGCTTATGCATGTTCTGTGTCGCCACACCATCGCCGTGGCCGAGACCAGCCACTACCGCGACCACTTCATGGCCTTCATCCAGGAGCTGGACATGCACGTTTCTGCCGTCGACCTTGATGCGGACGTGCTCGACATCCGAATGAGCCAGGAGACTTACCCTGCTTTTCACGAACAGGACGACTATGGCGCAGGCCAGGCACTAGAGCGCCACCTGCGCGCCAAGGATCGAGCGGCATCGCCTACCTCAGCGTGCGCGATCCGGCAGGCGAATGCGCCGCGGTGTTCCGCCGCCCGCCTTTTGGCCAACTGCCGGCAGGAGCGGCACCTGTGTTGCGGCTGGGACGGTAGGGCGATCACCACCGTCCACGAGAAGGTGGCGTTCAAGTGGACGGCATGATCTTGGATTATAAATACGGTATCCTGAAGCGATTTGATAACGAGCGATCCGCAGCCACACGGTTTCCAGGGAGATTACCGCCGCCCTACCCTGTCCATGTGCGCCCTATTGCACCTTTGTGTATATCCTAAACATCGGACCTCCGCCGGCAGAAAACCGAGTGATTCAGAAGTTGAGGTGATGCAAGAAATTCAACAGGAAGTGCGCGGGCGAGGCAGGGGGGAAACGGGTTTGCACATTTCGTAACGAGCGGCTCCTGCCTCGAGCTGCGCGAGGTAGCAGTCACACATCACCTGAACAGATCGCCCACCGCGCGTCTGTGGAAGGCGTCGTGCCAGCGGCGGCGGGGATGTTTGGTATCGTCTTGGCGCACGCGGCAGCGCTGACATAGCGCGGCGAGGTTGCGCGGGCGATTTCCGCCGGGATCGTCGTTCAGGTGCGCGGTTGCCAGCACAACATAGGTGGAGCGCAAGGCCGCGGGCGGATCGATGCCGGCAAGCCCGGGCTGCATCCGGGTGAGCGCAGCGGCTGTCGGCAGGCGGCGGACCGTCGTACCTTCCCCATCGCGCCAACATGCCCGGTGCTCGTCGTATCACACGCCCCCTTGGCGGGTGCGAGCGTTGCTCATGCGATCGCTGGCACCGCTCGCACCGGCCCTTGGCTCGCCCGAAGCGGATCAAGGCGGATAGCTCGCGCCGGTCACTCAGATAGCCAGCGGTATTCACACGCGATTGGCATGGCGATACCATGAGTCACGCCGGGCAGGAACGAAAGCGGAAAACTTCACATGTCTGGATGCCTCGAATATCCTTAGATTTTCCTGATGATATCTATTCGAATGCTCAGAAGCTCAGGCGACCTTCATCGTCGATCGGCGTGATCCGTACGGGAAGGTCATCGCCCCAAGTCCACAGCACCAAGTTGGTGTCCTGCTCGGTCGCCACGGGCAAAGCTGCGCACGAGCAATTCGTTATATCGCTGCGCCATCAGCGCCTTGGCGAATGCCTGGGTGCGAGCTTGGGCGCCACGTGTCATCTGATCGCGCCAACGCGGATCGGCCAATGCCTCGGATGTCATCTCGAACCGAGCCAGTTTAACCGGGTCGCGAGTGTCGAATACGGCGTCGATATCGGAGTCGTAGGCGACGATCGTGGTGGGCTGGAGGTCCCCGACCTGGTTGGCCTCGCGAATGGCGGTGTGCGGCGAGGTGGCGACGTAGAGCGCGGCAATGCCCTTGGCATTGAACCGTCCGCATACAGCGCCGCGCCTCGGCACGAGAGCGACTCACGCGCATAGACCGGGTTCAACGCCCGATAGAGCTTGCCCCGCTAGCGTCCGGCCTCATAGCTCATGGTTCAGCGTCAGGCGTAGACACCCGCGTCCACCGCATCGATAAGTCGAGCACGTCGCCGGCGCGCCCATCCTGCACCAGCTTCATCGCGGTCTGGCCGGAGAACCCAGCCAAAGGCTCCGAGCGATACCAGGCATAGGCAATCAGCGGCGAGCCGAACCGGGGCGCGGTTTTGGTGATCGCATCGACCATCTCACGCAGGCGCCGCTGCGTCTTATACGAGCGTAGCCGTTCCTTGCGCTGGACCGCATCGCGGCCGAGGCCGGCCGACCGCGCCACTTCCTCGCTGGTGGTACGAAAAGCAGTGGCGATCTTGTGAGGCGCAAACAGCCCCTGGTCGGCAAATCCAGCAAACCCATGGCTTCACCCTAACGCATTAACTGACGCAATGTAACGTCAGCCAATGCGTCACTCAAGATGATAGCCGCTGACTTGCCTAGGCAGTGACCGGAGCGAGTGGGAGTGACCGATCAGAAGGAGACGTTCACGTCCGCGATGACGCCGGTCCGACTGCCACGTCCATGGATCGCATCGCCCGCGTCACGTTCGCCCCGCGCTCGACACTCGATTGCACGGCGGTAGCCTAGGGCTCGGGCGTCAGGCGGGTAAAGCTCGCGGCAATCGGTCAGCCGCCCGACGCCAGCGCCGGAAGACCCGCCAGCAGGGCGCTCGTGGCAGCGGCGTCAGCAAGGTCGCATTGGTGTAGGCGAGGCTCGCCTAGACTTGCGGGGTGGAGCTGGAACTATTGAAGAAACTGGTCCAGCAGCTGGATCCGGTTCGCAGCTTGCACGATCGCGCCGAACAGCGACGCCGGCTTCACGACATTGGTGACGCTGCCAGTGATTCAGTCGCCGGTAACAACCAGATCCAGCGTGCGTCCCGGCGCGAGGGTATCCGCCACCTCTATGTGCTTGTGGGCCCGGACCGCTGGCGACCAAACAGCCAAGCAATCCCCTGCTCCCGGATGATCCCGGCCCCCACTTTGCCGAGATTGCGTTCGAGCACATCGCGCCACGGCACCAAGGTAAAATCGCGCGAGCGCTCGATTATCGCAAAGCTCCCGCTTTCGAGATCGACTCTGCGAGCGATGACGCCCTCGATCCGCTCGCCCATCTGGGCCACCGCAAAACGCTTACCCAGACTTATGCCGATCCGGTCACCGGCCTCGCGCAACTCCCGCTGGCGGAGGCTGTCGATTGCGCCCTTTCGATACCGAAACGCCGAGCCAACATTATCGGCCAGTCCCCGTTCGATAATCCATTGCCGCCGTGCTGCCAAAGCCGCCCGAACCTCGCGCCCAAATCCGACATCGCGGATCAAGTCATGACCGCCTTCGACGAGCTCGCGATCAAGCCAAGTTGCCGCACCTTTGACGGCGAGATCGGCGACCGGGAAGCGTGAGATCACCGACAAAATGACGGGGCGTTCACGTTGCTGGCGTGCCGCATAGGCTTGCGCCCGGGCAAGGTGGTCTTCGGGGATCGTCCAGCTCCCGTCCGCCAGCCGATCCGGCCCGGCGCCTGCGCGCCGCATCGCTTCCAGGCGGCGGACATGGCTGGCGGCGAATGCCTCGCTGGCATTCGGATCATGGCGAAGATGCAGGTCGACAGAGTAGCGCCCATCATTAGCGCGAGCCACCGCATCGATGGTGCGATCGGCCTGCGTCGCCTCCATCCGCGACGACGCGATCCGCACAGTTGCGCCTTCCGGGACGGTCGGCGTCGCATCACCCCGGCCAATATCGATATAATGGACCCGGCCGTCGATGCCATCTATCATCAGATAATGCCGGTCACGATGCTCATCGTGAGAATCCGCGCCGGATCACGCGACCTACTAGTGGCTCGCGGAGGTCGTTCGACATCACCTGCTCAACGCCCGCCCGATCAAGACGCCGCGCGGTCAGTTCGCGCTGCATCAGGCGAACGATATCGCCGCGCTCTCCCATGCGGCGCAGCGTGTCCTCCAGACCATCGGTTAGCCGGTAGCGGCCCCCGCCGACGTCATCGGCAAGGTCCATAGCCTTAAGCTTGCGCAGCCTCCCGGCCGTGACTGATTGCTGGAAGGGATCGTTGTCCGTCGCCGCCACGATGCGATCGGTATCCATGCGACGAAGCAGTCGCCTGTCGATTCTGGTCAGCCGCTCCTGGTCGACATCATGGCGCAGCCGCGCCTCGATTTCCTGCTCGGTGCGGGGACCGAGGTCGAGGGTCACCAGCTCCGACGCGCGCTCGCGAAGCCCGTGCGATATATACTCCCGTGCAATAATAAGATCGTCGCCGCGATCGTCGACACCACGCAGCACGATATGGGTGTGCGGACGCTCGGTGTTGAAATGATCGACCGCCACCCAGTCCAGCTTGGTACCGAGATCCTGTTCGACCTGCGTCATCAGCCGCCGGACATAGGGTTTGAGATCGGGATATTCGGCACCGTCCTCGGCCGACACGATGAAGCGAAACTGATGCCGGTCGCCGGCCGTCCGCTTGAGAAAATCGTCGCCATCGGCGCGGTCGGTCTCGGGACCATAGAGTTCCCCAGGCAAGCCCTCGCGGGTGACCCCGTCACGCTGGATGTACCGCATATGCGCGCGGGCGACCTGACCAGCCTTGCCCTGTAGTCGAATGAGGCTCGCCTTGACGACCGCCCGGCGACCTCGAAATCCTGCCAGCCGATCACGGCTCGACAGCAGCCGCCCCATGCTTGCGCCACGGCCGATCCGGCTGCCGTCGAACCGCCGCGATCGCACCCCGGTCTTGCTGCCCGCAAGCCGGGCTGCGGCGAGGATGCGCCCACCATATTTGACGACGCGCTTGCCGTCCTTGCCGGACTTCCGGCCGAGCTTGGGGGTAAAGTCGTCGTCAGACATGACGATACCGCACAGTCTCGTGATTTCGGTACGAGAATGGCGGATTTCCGCCGTTTCGCGCGTGACTGTCTCGCAACCGGAGACTGCTATCTCTCAAAAAAAGGATGTGCAGACAATCACTTAGGCAGTGTCGCGAGACACTGCCTTTATCTTGTTTCCCGGCTCTTCCTTGCTCCCCACCCTCACGGCTCAAAAAAGGGGGAGAGACGCCGCCGAACCGACGCCGCCTCTCCCCGGGAAATGCGCTGCGATCAGTGCGCATGGAGCATCGCATCCCGCGCCCTGACCAGCGACCGAAACTGCCGGCACCCCATCATCCCGTGCGCCCGACCATCGCCATCCACGAGCATGGTGGCGCAGAACCACTTCCCGTCGAGCCGCCCGCAAATCGCTATCCGATCGAGTTCGAAATCCTCATCGTCGGCACTCTCATAGGCTCCGATCCAGCGCTTCTCGACCCGCGCATCCCAGCGAAAATCCGTTTCCTCAGCCTCCAGAAACCGATGCGCCAATGCCTCTCCGGCACCGCGCCCGAACTCCAGTTCAAGTCCAGCGACCAGCGCTTCCATCACGCGGTCCACGACTTTGGCCGACGCCGTTCCGATGCTCTGATACATGCTCATTGAGACCTCCAAGCTTCTCGTCCTCATCATCGAGAACGGCGTTCGAAGGACGGGTGGCGGAGCGGCTGTCAGGGCTGCGGAGCGAAGCGCAGCGCCGCGAAGCGGACGTGGGGGGAACCGATTTTCGAAGAAAATTGGGGGGCACCCGCGGGCCTTGATAGCCGCTCCGCCAGCCGTCATGCTGAGTCTATCGAGACGAGCTTCCACCCTCTCGATGACGCGCAACATCGCCTCAATTCCCCTGCGACAGCGCGACGAACAGCGGCGACGCGGGTGAATTTCCCTGCGCCTGGACCTCCGTCCGAACCGGGTCATTGCGCACGACAAACAACGTGGCCGGCGGCGCCTGTGTGCGGGCGATTGTCACCGGAGAAGGGGCAGTCGGCGCGACCTTGGCAAGGTAGGCGACGGTCTCACCGGGCAGCGTACGGCGTCCGGCAAGGTGCTCGGCGTAGCGGCCGGGGCCGGCATTGTACGCACCGAAGAGACCGGGATAGCCGAACCGGTCGTACATCAGGCGGAGGTAGAGAGTGCCGGCGAGAATGTTGTCGCGCGGATCATCGGGATTGAAGCCGAGGCCGAGACGCGATCGCATGTCGGCCCAGGTCGCGGGCATCAACTGCATCAGCCCCATCGCCCCTGCCGAAGACCGGATGAGCCGACCGTTGAGGGTCGTCTGACCGTTGCTTTCAGCGCGCATGACGCGCTCGATCCATGCTGTCGGTACACCGAAACGGGCGGACGCTTCGGCGACATAGGGGTGCCAGTCGGCGACGGATTCGGCGTTTGCAGGCGCGGCCAGCACGAAGCTGGCGGCGGCGACGGCGATCCTCAGCGTGCCCATAGCAGCCGCGCCTTTCCGATGATGTCTGCGCAGCCGGTGGGACCGAAATAGCGCCCGTCAAACGATGCCGGATTGTCCATCAGCAGGAAGAGCTGGCGGCCGCGCAGGCGCACGCAGCCCGACCACATAGGCATCGGCCGGCCCTTGGCATCGGCCACGTGGCGTTCGGTGATCCAGCGTCCGTTGATGAAGATTTCCTGCCCGATTGCGCACACGTCATCGCCGGCGGCGGCAGCGACGCGCTTCACCAGCGGCACGTTGGCGGGCAGATAATGACGGCGCGCGGCAAGGTCGCGCCATGGCTGCGGCACCCGTGCGATCACCATGTCGCCGGGGTCGACAGGCACTCCGGGCAACACCACATAGAGGCCGATCGGGGCGCTGGCGCTGGCGTTCCAGACCAAGCGCGGAAGCGGCGGGAAGAGCGCAGGGGACAGAGTCAGGGCGACGAAAACCCCAAGTGCGGCGAAGTGGCGATTGAGCTTGGCGCGGCGCACTTTCGCGGCGCGCAAGGCGTTGCCCCACTCGAAGAGCGGACCGATCACAGGTCGATCCCCCGGCCGCTATGTTCCCGGCTCCAATCGTCGAGGTCGTCGATGTGATATTGGAAGAAGCGGCTGTGCCGGCGGAACACCGGCCCTTTGCCGGCGCGGCGCAGGCGCTTCAATTGCCGGCTGGAAAGCTTGAGATAGGCAGCCGCCTGATCGGTATTGAGGAAGGGAGAACCGCGTTTGGCGCGGTTGGCGCGCGTGATGTCGTCGTAGTCGTCCATGAAGCTGGTGTCCTGTCGCGGAGAAATCGCAGGGCGCGATCGCGGCACGGCAGATGCCGGGCGGGACACCGGGCGAAGAGTGTCGAAGTGCCGATGGGCAAAACGACACCCCTATTGAGGGGAAGCCCCGCGCCGTTGGGCGCGGGGCGTGAAGGTCAGTCGGCGGGGTTCCAGATCAGGGCGAAGGCGTCGTCATCGTCCTGCCCGGCAGAGCGGCCGAGATTGGCCCAGATCGTGCGGGGAAGCTCGGGCGCTGAGAGGCTGACGCGGACATATTCGCGCTGTGAAACCTCGCCGGTCCGGATCCAGCCCGCGCCGAGTTCGATGTCGCCGGCACGCACGATGTAGTCGGGCTGATCTTCGTTCGCCTTGCGGCGATTGGGGACGATCTGAAGGTCGCCGCGCAGCGATGCCATCTTGAGCTGGCCCGTGTAGGCACCGTCCTGCTGCTTCTGCACATATCCGATTGCGGGCATTTGAAGTCTCCTTTGATGCTCGCGCGAGCGGCCGTTCCGCCCGGGCGTGCAGACCGTCAGGCGATTCGATCGGGCACCCGAACCGTGAGGCCGGAGCGTGAGCGGAGGACCGGAGCCGCAGGCTTATTTGAAGCGAAGCGGCCGCGAGGAGCCCGTGGCACACGGGCGGGGAAATAAGCTGGAGGGGATGGTTTCGGGGGGCCGGGCGTCGTCGCCAGGTCGCTGCACATGCCCCGGCCGGACGGCCTGCGCAGCATCAACCCGGCAGATGAAATTCCACCGCAACGGAAGATATGGTGACAGCCGCACGCGCCGGAATGGGCCTGCTTGTGGTCCGCAGGCTCCAGCTACCTTCGTTCAACCAGCCGCCGAAACGCGCACGTCGAATGCCTGTGCGAAGGCGATGATGGAGATGATAGCGTCGATCCAGGTGCCGCGACCGCGTGGAGAATCGCCCGCGAAATCGCCGCCGATGATGGCGCGCCGTGATGCCTCCCACAGGTCTCGCGCCCCGCGATCGTCGCCCATGGCGTCTTCGATGACTTGGGCGGTGAGCTTCATGTGTTTGGTGAATGGCAGGCCCTCATTGCCCTCCATTCGGGCGAGGATGGTATCAAGAGAGGGGCCTTCGCCCACCTCCGATCCGGAATAATCTATTCCATAGGAACTGGGGGCCGTCGCGGTTTCACCGGTCCAAATGGTTTGGTCACTTAGATACTATCGGCCAGAATGTCGGTGAAAAGGTCTTGCTCGTCGTTCAAAGTGTCAGCCACACTGTCTTGCAAAACGAAGTGATCAGTTCAACGACCATACAGGTCGGCAACCTCCGGTGCATCTGGCGCTGACAGCTCAGCTGGTGATGAACAGACCGGATATTGGCGGATCGTTTGCCGGCTATCCGATGCGGCGCACGAAGGTCATGCACCCCAACATTGCCTTACTTGCTTATGATAATCATTTGCACTAAGGAAAATAACAAAGTTTGGGCAAGTGCGGGGGTCATATGAAGTTTTGGCAGGGTCTGCGCATTTTGTGCGCGCTCATGGCACTGACGCTTGGCGCGGCTGCACGGGCTAACGTCTCCGACGAAGACCAACAGCGTACCGATATTATCGTGACAGGGTTGAGGGGCGGCTATGTGCCGCATGATAGCTCGGCGGCAAAGGTGGCGCTGCCGCTGCGCGATATCCCCCAGTCGATCGCTGTCGTGCCAGCCCAGGTGCTGCGCGACCAAAGAGCACTGTCGCTTCAGGATGCCGTCAAGAACGTGCCTGGCGTTACCTTGGCAGCAGGTGATGGACAGCGGGATGAGTTCAGAATTCGCGGCTTCACGGCCATCGCCGACCAGTTCGTGGACGGCTTCAGGGACGACGCCCTCTACTATCGCGACCTGTCGAACGTTGATCGGGTCGAAGTCATCAAGGGGCCGGCGGCGGTGCTCTATGGCCGGGGATCATCGGGGGGCCTTGTCAATCGCGTGACCAAGAAACCCGATGGCGACATCACTGCCTTCGTTCTGTCAGCAGGCTCCTTCGATAGCTACCGGGGGGAGCTGGATATCGGCCGGCTCGATCAAACATCGCACGTCGGCTTCCGGCTGACCGGCGCCGTTGAGGACAATGGCAGCTTTCGCGAACAGCAGTTCCTCCAGCGCTTCGCCCTGGCTCCGTCGCTGCTGATCGGCGCGGGTCAAGAGACCACCATCTTGGTACAGGCCGATTATGTGAACGACAAACGCATCATGGACTTGGGCATACCAGCCTTGAATGGCCGCCCTGTCGATGTGCCGCGTTCTACCTATTATGGCGCGGCCAATGCCCGCGAGGCCGATTTCGCCCATTCGCAAGTGGTGTCGCAACGCATCGCCGTGACCCACCGCTTTTCCGACACGCTGAGCCTGCGCAACGGGTTCAACCATTATCGCTACACGCTGGACCGGCAGAGCACGATCCCTTCGGCGGTAAATGCGGCCGCGCAGACGGTCACGCTGGAACACAGCCGCTTCGACCGCGACGAGGCAGGCTGGTCGAACCAGACAGAGCTGACCCAGACGCTCAATCTGCTCGGCACCGCCCACACCATCCTCTATGGCTTCGAGATCGCACATCAGGGTAAAGGCAGCCAGCGCTTCGCGGGCCGCACGGTCGCGGTCACGTCGATCTTCGATCCCGTCCTCCCAGTGGTCGATAACGGCAGCTTCAACACGTTGACCGACAACAGCGTCACCCGCCTCGATACGCGCGGGCTCTATATACAGGATCTGATCGACTTCGGGCATGGCATCAAGGCGATGCTGGGCCTGCGGCATGACTGGTTCATTCAGAAGACCGACCGGCGTCTGCCGGGTCAGGCGGATCTGGCCCGAACCGATCGCAACTGGAGCCCGCGCGCCGGTCTCCTGTTCCAGCCTGATGCGGTCCAATCCTACTATGTGTCATGGAGCCGCAGCTTCCAGCCTTCGGCGGAGACCTTTGCACTGGCGGCCAACAATACCGATATTGCGCCCGAGCAGACCACCAACAAGGAAGTTGGTGCGAAATATACTCTGTTCGGTGGCCGGCTGTCGGTGCAGGCGGCGGCCTTCATCCTGCGGCGGACGGGGATCAAGGGCACCGATCCCGTGACGCAGCGCATCGTGCCGATCGGGACGCAGCGCACGCGCGGTGTCGAGCTGTCCGCTGCGCTGGATTTGCCGGACAACGTCCGCGCGATCGCGGGCTATTCCCATCTCGACACGCGCGTCACGGAGTCGGCGACGCCCGGCCTGATCGGCAAGCGGGCCACGCTCACGCCGCTCAATAGCGCGAACCTATTCTTCACCAAGACGATCGCCACCCGCTATGGCCTGGGCGGCGGGGTTAATTATGTCGGCGACCGCTGGGCCGATCCCGTCAATACGACGGTGCTGCCGGCCTATGTGACGTTCGATGCGCTGGCATGGGCGCAGTTTGGTCCTGTCCGCCTTCAACTCAACGCCTATAATCTGACTAACAAGCGCTACATCATCGCAGGCCATGGCACCTCGCCGATCCTGAACCTCCCGGGAGCGCCGCGCTCGGTCATCGGCACGGCTCGTTTTAATTTCTGACAGAGTCCGAACAATGCGTGGCTCCTATCCCTCCCGGCCGCTTCAAGTTGGAACGCCTCCTCTTGGCAATCCTCGGCGTGCTGCTGACGATATTGGGCGGATCAACACCAGGACATTGATGCGAAGGGAAAGCCGCCTTCCGTGAGGATAGCGCACGGCTGGACGGCGTCTTGAAATCAAGAACAGATCGATCCTGTCGGGAAACGCCGCGCGCCAAAGCCGGAACGGCGGAGGCGCGCGGCGCGATTTTTTCAGGTTCCGAAGACGGGCGGGCCGAAGCCCGCCCGCGCCCCATCATGCCGCTTCGGCGAACGGCACCTCGATACCCTCGGGGTCCGGCTGCGCCGCCTGATCGCGCGCGGCCATGACCTTGGCATGGGCCGTGACAGTTGCGACACCGCCGCGCGCGGTGTAGGCGGTCGGCGGGAACGCCATCCACCGGGGCACCCAGCGCTCGACCTGCTTGCGCCCGTCATTGCCCGCCAGATGATCGATAATAATCCGCTTCAAGGTCTTGGATTTCTCTTGCCGGTTGGCGCTGGCGATCGTCTTTCCCGCGACCTCCGCAACGATACAGCCCAGCACTTCGCGGTCGCGGATCAGACCCAACAGCGCGTCGTCGGCCTGCCACCAATCGGCCATGTCGATGCCGATCTCGGTGCCCACCGCCTCGACGGCGGCACCGCCAGCAGCCAGCGTCTCGCCCATGACGACCGCGACCACCTCCATGACGGCGGGGTCCGGCAGTTCGATCAGGCGCAGGAACACGCCGGTCACGCCATAGTCGTCGCCGTTG
Source organism: Novosphingobium fluoreni (assembly GCF_014196615.1). Classification (GTDB taxonomy): domain Bacteria; phylum Pseudomonadota; class Alphaproteobacteria; order Sphingomonadales; family Sphingomonadaceae; genus Novosphingobium; species Novosphingobium fluoreni. The sequence goes on along the minus strand of NZ_JACIDY010000014.1, from coordinate 4,458 downwards.
CCGCCGGTGACGGTCGGTTCCTCGGCGGAGAAACCCAGCATGTCGAGAACGGCGCGGCGGCGCTCGTCGAACACCCCTTCGCCGCGCGCGGTTTCGATGCTTTCGCGCACCTCGTCGTTGCGGGTCGATTGCGGTTCGGGCTGGACCCGCCACAAGTGCGAACCGACGATGGCGTGGGCGACCATCAACCGGAGCGCGATGCCCGGATGGGCGAGCAATCCGGCGCGCACGGCGGCATGACGGTGCAGATCGACATAGGTTTGCAGGGTCGAAGTGATCTCGGGGCGCTGCGGCTTCGCCGCATTCGACGCCTCGCCGCGCTCGGCCCGGCGCGCTTCCTTGCGGCTGAGATAGCCCTCATGAAAGGTCACTTCGCCGGTCGCGCGCACATCGATATAGACGTGCCCGCCCTTGCGCTTGGCGGCTTTCTCGAACTCCCATGAATGGAAGTGATCGGAAGGCGACACGATCACGACATCGCTCCAGCCCTGTTCCAGATAGGCGTCCTTCGCGGCATCGATGGCGGCGTTCTGCGCATCCCAGAACGCATCCGCATCGGCGAAATAGCGGTCGTCGCCGAACAGGTCGGCGATGGTCGCGCCCTTGAAGTCGTCGAGACTGAACAGCGCGAACCGGGACGGGATCGACTGCCCGCCGAACAGCCACGCCTTCAACTGGTGGCCGGTCGGCATATAGCTGTCGGGATCGTCATAGAGCGCGAGCCACGCCTTTTGCTGGCTCTTGCTGGCGAGGGTCAGATGGCGAACGGTGGCGCGGTCGATCTTCTCGGCGCGGTAGAGGTCGCGGATGCGCGGCAGCAGATTGCCGAGCGCGAGGATGCGCCGGATCATCAGATCGGGAAGTCCGAAGGTCGCGGCGATGTCGTCCACCTCGCGGCCCTCCTTCACCAGCCGGGTGAAGGTGTTCCACTGCGTCACCTCGTCGGCATCGAGCCGCGCGAGATTTTCGATCATGGAGGCTTCGACAGCGGCGGCATCGTCGGTTTCGGCGAGGATGCGGCAGGGAAGCGGCTCGGCTTCGCCGGATTCCTGCGCCACGATCAGCGCAGCATGATAGCGCCGAGCGCCTGCGACGATCTCGAAATGCCCCTCCTGGCAATTGGGGCGAACCAGCAGCGTCTGGATGATGCCGCGCTTGCGGACGGTCGGCAGGATGTCGGAGACATCGGGGGCTTTCTTGCCATAGCGCATGTTGGTCTTGCTGACGGAAAGCTTGTCTTGGGCGATAAAAACGAGTGTCATGGTTTGGACTCCTTGTGAGTGCCGGTCCGTCGTTCTTTCCGGGAGGGCGGATCGGCTTACGGGGTGGCGGCGAACGGCCGCCTGCGTCAGGGACCCCATCAAAGTACTACTTTGATGGGGTCCCTCATCCGCGTGGGCGCGGAAGCTCGGTGGCCGCGCGGCTCGCGGCGCGACGGAGTTCGGATTGGGCGTCGAGGATCGAGCCGCAGCGGCGCGCGGCGTCGGCCCAAACCGACAGGCGATGCGGCGTCTCAAAACCCAGATCGCGTTCGATACCCAGCCCGAACGGCAGGCGCACGGATGCGATCTCGGACAGGCTGAAATAGCCAAGCTCGGGGCATCCAAAGCCGAGGTCGGCGAGCCCGAACAGGGCATCGTCATCCTCTGCGAGTTCGGTCGCGAGCCATGTGGCGGGACCAAGCGGGTTGAAGAGTTTCAGCACTGGCACCGGATCGGGGTCCGACTGGCCGTCACGCTGCGCGGCGCGGTGATTGATGTCGTTGGCGCGCAGCGCGAAACGAATGTCGGGGGTCAGCAGGATCATGCCGCGATCCTCCCAGTCATGCTGGCCTCTTGAGCCTCGCGGTATCGGGTCAGCAGCCAGTCGGCGGCTTTGGTGGCGGCGCTGGCGGCACGGAAGATCGCGCGATTATCCTCGCGCAGCACGTCGAGCCATGAGCCGATATAGTCGGCGTGGCGCACGGTCGGGGCGATGCCGAGCGCGGCGCACAGGAAGGCCGATCCCATTTCGGCGACCAGTTCCTCACGAGCATAATCCTTGCTGCCGAAGGCGTTCTTGAGGTCGCGGCCCAGCCGCTTGGGATGGCCGGTTGCGTGGGTCAGTTCATGAAGGCAGGTCCGATAATAATTGATTTGCTCGAAGAATGCGGGCTGCGGCGGCACCTGCACGAAGTCGGGGTCCGGCGAGTAGAAAGCGCGGTCGCCGCCGATGCGGAAATCCACGCCCGACGCGGCTATGACTTCCTCGGCGACAGGCACGATCTCGCGGTCGGGCAGCGGCACGGGATCGCTCGCAAGGCCAGCGCGCAGCCCTTCGCACTGCGCGACATTGAAGACGGTAAAACGCTTGAGGAACGGCACGGCGCGCGCCTCGTCACCATCGCGGCGGGCGCGTTCCTTCTCGGTTTCGGGGGTGAAGCGGTCGGCATAGACGACAGTCACGCCGTGCTCGCCCTTCATCACGCAACCGCCCGCCTCCTGCGCCTGCCGGAAGGTCAGCCACGATTGCGACGGGAAACCGTGCTCGATGACCGCGCCCCACAGGATCAGGACATTGACCCCGGAATAGTTGCGACCGGTGAGCGCATTGCGCGGCAGTCCGGGGCCGGTGGTGTCGACGCGGCCCCACGGCTGAACCCAAGGCAGGGGGCCCGCCTCCAGTTCGGTGATGATCCGGGAGGTCACCTCATCATAGAGGTTGGCCCGGTCCTGCGGCTTCTCGTCGCTGCCCTTGCGGCGGGCGCTGCGGCTGGATTGTCTCGGCACGGCTCGTCTCCAAGCCACCCCAAAAAGGCACAAAGCCTCCCCGCGAAGGCGGGGGTGGGCGGCGAGACGCGAGCAAGAGGCCCGGCACGAGCGGACGACGACACCGCCAGGGCGGAACGACAGTGAAGCACCCCGGAGGGGTTGGCGTCGGCCTCAACGGGCCTAGCCGGGAGCGCCGCCCACTCCCGCCGCAACGGGAGAGGTAAACACATCAGCGCCGTCGCGCGGATCACGCGCGGCGACCGTCAGGTCGGGCACCGCCCGGCCCCAAGACAGCGATCGTTACCGGATGGCCGAGACCCGGAACGGGGCTCGGGGACGCGCGCCGGCGTAGCGGCGTGCGGACTAGAGCGCGGTCGCGTCAGCGGCGCGAGGCGAACGTCGGTATTTTTTGGTTTAGGGCTACGGCTTATTGAAAGCGCAGATCGCCGTTTCCAGCCCTTCGCCCACGATTCAGCTGGCCCTGTCCAGATGACTTTCCCAGCATCGCCGGACCGTGTCAGGAGGTATGGTGTCCTCAAAATTCAAGATTGTGTGAGCGCCCTCCAACACCTTTCACATCGACATCGAGCATTTGGGCGTCGATGGCGAGGCGCTGTCGGTCATGATCTGAAAATTGACCGTGCGGCGGGTCATATCGCAGTACAAAACACTCTTAAGGTTTTGTTTACTCGTCTAATTGGCCCGATCGGCGCTTTTCTCAGTTATGTCGGAAACAGCATACCCCAACGGTCTCGTTGACACGGTGTCTATTCCGTAAATGTCAGCGCTGACTGACAAGGTTCTATCAGTGGTAAACGGCACACTGTTGCTGGCGAGTGTCGGCAATCACCTCAGTCCGTCCGAAAACTCAGCGGCATGTCGTAGCGAGAGCCAGAGAGCGTCGGGCTCTGTGGATGCAGGCTTTTCGACGCGGAATGCTCGGAGACGGGCTAGATCGGCCATATCGGGACGTATGGCGCGCTGTGACGCCGAGCAGCGTGAAGCGCGCGGCCATTTCAGGCCAGCACGGCGCGCAGCAGGGTGGGTACACTTAGGATAACGATGATACTGCACAGATTGTAGGCGAGCGCTGTCAGGCTGAACTCCGCGTTGACGTTGGCGAGGTCTGGCCCGCATCCCAGGGGCGCCGCTCGTGAACGGCAGGATCAAGATCTGAGTCTCCCATGGTGTTTCTCCAACGGCCGTGAGGGCCGTGAGAGAAAAACGCCGACGAAACCATACACGCCCGGTCATGACGCTCATTTCGCAGGCCGCCTAAAAGCTCTTTTGGTGGAAGGCGCAGGTTCTATCGGCCATGCTTCATCAGCGAAATGTCGCACAGCGAGCGGCGAGTGCAGCTCTGCCAGATTGAGTCGCTAGGTCCACGATCCGTTCGAAAGCTTCTCGCCCTCTTGAACTGTGCTGTTGAGGTACGTGCGGACCTGAGTCCTGCCAGCATCGAGGCTTCGGCTTGTTGCTTAGCGTTTGGCCAATCTCGGGATGGCGCGCCAAGCGGGCGGCGTGAACAATCTCCTTCCCGTCATCTGGCCACAGTTTGCTTGCAATTTTTTCGACAAGATCCGCTCGGTCGCTAGCCGCAAATCGCATCGCGATGGCCTGCTGCGGGTTGGGTGGACACCGAGATAGGATGTTTCCACCTGTCGGAGGTCCGCAATGCAACGAAGGAAATTCAGCCGCGAGTTCAAGC
>NZ_JACIDY010000013.1 GCF_014196615.1 Novosphingobium fluoreni | reverse complement strand
CGGGAGACTGGTTCAGCCCATCGGCCATCGCTATGCGCTGCCCTCGAAACAGGGAGAGCCGATCGTGTCCGTTACCAAGCCCATCCCTTCCCTGCCCTTTCCCGCGTCGCACCTCGTCCAGCATAGAATCGAGTGGCACGGCGCCATCGGCGGAATGCTGGGCATTGCCATCGCAGGCGGGATCGGGGTGATCCTCTGGGGGGCCACGACGGTTGCGGGAAGTCTGGCCGTGGCGTGGCTGGTGTGACTCACAATGCTTAAGGGTGCCAGCCGTCGCCGTTGAGAACGACGCGCACTACCTCCCCGCCATTGCCGGTCATGACAGCGAGACGAAGATGTTCTTCGGGCGAAGGAATTCGCGGATCCCGTGAATGCCGCCCAGACGCCCGACGCCGCTTTGGCCATATCCTCCAAATGGCACGGCGGTGGGGATGCCGGTGAAACCGTTCACCCAGATATTGCCCGCCACCAGCTGCTTCGCCGCGCAATGGGCCCGTTGCAGGTTCTGCGTCCAGATATAGGCGGCCAGACCGAAATCCGTCCCGTTCGCCAAGGTGATCGCCTCTTCCTCAGTTTCAAACCGGGTGACGGCAATGACCGGGCCAAACACCTCGTGCTGTGAAAGCTCTGCCTGGTGCGGAACGTCGGCGAACACGGTGGGTGCGATGTAAAAGCCATTGGCCATGGCGCCGCCCAAACGCTCACCGCCCGTCAGCAGGCGCGCACCCGATCCATGCGCCCGGTCGATCATTCCCATGATCCGATTGACGGCCCGCTCATCCACGACGGGCCCCATCACGGTGGAAGGATCGGTAGGATCGCCGACCACGATCCCCTCTGCCACGCGCTTCATCCGCTCCAGCACTTCGTCGTAGATCGAGGCCTGCACCAGTATGCGGGTGGGGTTGATGCAGCCCTGCCCGCTGTTGTTGCTAGCACCCTGCAAAGACTGCCGCGCGAAGGCATCAAGATCGGCATCGTCAAAGACGATTGAGGCGGACTTGCCACCCAGTTCCAGGTGCACCGGCGTGGAGCGGACGGCAGCAGATTGCAGGATATGCCGCGCGGTAGCGCCGCTGCCGGTGAAGCTGATCTTGTCCACGCCGGGATGACTGGTCAGCGCCGCACCCGCTTCGGGCCCGCCGGGAACGATATTGACGATGCCGGGAGGAATCCCGGCATCAAGGCACAGCTGCCCGAAACGCAGCGCTGAATATGGGGCCAGTTCCGGCGGCTTGACCACCACGGCATTGCCCGCCGCCAGGATCGGGCCCAGCAACATGCCCAGCGCATAAATCGGCCCGTTCCAAGGAATGATGACCGCAACCACGCCGTAAGGCTCGTCCAGCGTATAATCCAACGCGGGGGTTGGCCATGTGGCGATGACATCGCCGCCGATCTTGTCGGTCCATCCGGCGTTGTAGAGGAAACTGTCGGCGGCTGTATGTGGACCATAAGACTGGATGGTAATCGGGATACTGTTTTCGATCGTGCCGATGCCTGCCAGTTCCCCGGCATTCTTCCGCAGCAGGTGAGCCAACCGGATCAGCGCATCGCGGCGTTCGTTGCGCGGCATGTCGGCCCAGAGCGGCGCGGAGCGGCGCGCGGCGCCGACAGCCTCGTTGATCTCCGCCACGCCCGCCAGGGGGATATTGCCGGTGGGCTTGCCGGTCGCCGCGTAGATATGCTGGAACGTGCCGCCGCTGGCGCTTTCCAGCTGACGATCACCGATCATCAACACGGGTTTTGGCAAAAGTGTAAGGTCGGCCTCGGCGATCATCGTCATCTCCAAAAAACCAGGTGTCAGCGGGCAGGATCGTTGCGGGGAACATCGTCGTAAATGCGCAAGGCATCCCCGGCGAAGTAGACGTACTCGCTATAGATACCGAGCAGCCTTCGCGTATCGACGTAGATCGCCCGCAGTTGTCCATCGATCGCCGAAGCATTCATCGGCGTGTCAAAGCCGCCCTTCGCAATCGCCTGTTCCAGCGCCCGCCAATCCTCCAGCGTTTCCACGCGCCGTCCCAGATGCTGCAGCCGCAACTCACCGGCAGCTTCGGGGACGTAATCATGGTACATCTTCGGCGCGCCTGGCCCCAGCTGCAGGACTTCGATCTGGCTATCGCCGACCCAGGCGTGAACCGCTTCCATCCACTCCGAGCTTCGCTTGCGACGATAGCGCGTTACGCCGAATTGTTCAGCCAGGGTCACCACCGCGGCGTCGAGATCGCGAGTGACGTAGCCGAACTGATAGAAGCCACCCAATGGCAGGAAGCTTTGTGCCACGCGGCTCACTCCTTACCGATCAGGAGATGCATCTCCTCGATGCCCGGGACCGAGTCCATGTGAATGCGGACGGGCTTTTCGGGATCAAGGCGGAAATCCGGGATGCGCGGCAACCATTCCTGCAAAACGATCTGCAATTCGGCCCGCGCCAGCGGTGCGCCCACGCATTTGTGAGGACCATTTCCGAAAGTATTGTGAGTGGGTATCCCGCTTTCGGTCATCAGTTCGGGCCGATCAAAATCGACGTCCATCGCGTTTTTGTACAGCCGATCATCGATGCTGGAGCACCCGATTGGCACCATGATCATCTCATCCGCCTTCATCGTGGCACCCTTGCGCTCCACGTCGGACATGATCAGGCGGCCGGTGTTCGAGAGGCCGTGGCGCCGCAGATACTCTTCGGCGGCGCGCGGAATGATCGCGGGGTCTTCCAGAATACGGCGGCGGTGTCCGGGATTCTGGGCAAGATGGCGGATCATGAAGCTGATCGCGGAGGCGACCGTGTCCAGGCCCCCGAAGTAGATCAGCGCAGCCATGCCCTGCACTTCGTTCTCACCCTGAAAACGCGGATTGTCCCGCCAGGCGGCAATCGCGCTCATCAGATCCGTGCCGGGATTGGCGTACCGTTCCTGCGTTACCTTGTTCAGGTATCCCAGGACCTTGCCCAAGCCGGAATCGCGCTCGGCCTGAGTTTCACCCAGCATGAAGGTATGCGCCCAGTCCAGGAAGTCCTGGCGCATCTCCAACGGAAGATCGACGATACCCAGGAACATGATCACAGGAAAAACGCTGGCGAATTCCGATACGAACTCGCACCGATCCTGCTGCGCAATCTTTTCGATCAGATCGATGGCAAGTTCGCTGGCCTTTTCCTTAAGCACCGCGACTTTCTTTGGCGTGAAGAACGGGTTCAACACGGCGCGATAGCGCGCATGAAGTGGCGGATCGACCGTCAGCGGGGGCATAATGATCCGCGAAGTACCACGCGGAATGGTGAAGACTTCATGGCTGAAAATCCCGAAGTTCTCCTGGACCCAGCGAATATCCTCACCACGCGTGGTAATCCAGTGGCCACCGTTGCGCGGAGTCCACAAGATATCGTGGCCGTGTTGCTGCAGGCGGGAGAGGACCGTGTAGTTATCCTCCCCGTCCGGGATCGGCGCATGGTAATCGAAATCGACCACCAGTTCTGGCGCGACATGGGGGGGCGCTCAACCGTATCGAAAACGGGCTCTACATCTAGCTTGCTACCTTGCGTAGCTCCTACCATCTCGGTCATCCCACCAGATATCCGCCGTCAACCGCCATGATATGCCCGGTCATGTAGCTGGAGGCGGGGCTGACGAGGAACAGGATGGCGCTGGCCAGCTCGATGGGCTGGGCGACACCAAGCAGCAAGCGTCCGGGCATCATGATCGGGCCCCGCATCGGCAGGTTCATCGAAGGGTCCGCGCGCATCTTGCGCGATCCGCCGGAATCGACGCCACCCGGCATCACCGCGTTGATCCGGATGCCGTCGGCCGCAAACTCGCTGGCCGTGCTCTTGGTGATGGAGTTGATACCCGCCTTGGAACTATCGTAATGCACATTGTTGACGATTGTGGGCAGCGCGGTGCCGATGGTGGAGACGTTCACGATCGCCCCGCCGCGCTCTTTGCCTTGCGCTCGCATCACCTTGATCGCTTCGCGCGAACAGAGGAACGTGCCGCGCGTGTTGACGGCGTGCATCTTGTCCCAATCTTCGACCGCCATCTCGAAGAAGTCCGCCTTGGGGCGATAGGCCGCGTTGTTGACGAGAATGTCGATCCCGCCAAACGTTTCCACCGTGCGCGCGGCCATGGCCTGCACATCAACCTCCTCGGAGACATCGGCCTTGATCGCGATGGCCTGGCCCCCGGCGGCGACGATCGCATCGGCGACGCGCTGTGCCTCTTCCTCGATCAGGTCGGCGACGACGACCTTGGCGCCGGCCTGAGCCATCAGCGTCGCGGTCGCTTCCCCGATGCCGGAGCCGGCCCCGGTCACGATCGCGACCTTATCGGGGATGGTATAAAGCGAGTAGATTACATCCTGAGCAATCGTCATCGTTCTTGTCCTTTGTAATCAGCCGATCAGGAAGCCGCCATCCACGGCGATCGCTTGCCCTGAAATGTATCGTCCCGCCGGACTGGCCAGCAGGAGCACCAGCCCGGTCACATCCTCGGGCACGCCGAATCCGCCGACGTGGCGGGTCATGTCCGCACCGGGACCGGTGGGCCGGAAATCGGGATTGATCGTTTCGGTGCGGATCGCGCCCGGCAGGACGGCGTTGGCCGTGATCTGATCGGAAGCAAAATCCAGCGCGACATTGCGAGTCAGCTGGTTGAGTCCCGCGCGTGACGCGGAATAGGCACCGTTGCCGTTGAGCACCGGATGGACACTGCCCATCGTGGTAATGTTGATGACCCGGCCGCCGCCGCGATTGCGCATATGCGGTATCACCGCCTTGATCATCAGAAACGCACCCTTGAGGTTCACCGCCTGGACCCGGTCCCACTCCTCTGCATCGATATCCAGTAACGGCTTGTTGTGATTGACCACCGCGCCATTGATCAGGATATCGATCCCGCCGTGCGCCTTGGCGACATCGCTCACCACCTGCTCGACTGAGGCTGGTGACGTTATGTCGATAGTAGCGAGGGAAACGGTGCCGGGAAGATCGGCGAGAGATGCGATACGATCCGCATCGTCAGCCAGCACAACCGTGGCACCCGCCGCAGCCAGGACCAAGCCGCACGCCTTCCCCATGCCGACCGCCCCGCCCGTGACCAGAGCGACTTTGCCAGTCAGTCCGAACATGGCGCTCAGCGCGGCCGGCACGGCGTCAGCATCGGTCATCGACGTTCCTCTCAAGGTCGGCGACGTGCTCCGTCGCTCAAATTAAGACGAACGCCTTAGACGCTGTTTTTGGGAGATGGTCAACGGTTGTGTCCCGGATGGCCTATGCCCATGGGATATCAGATCCGGTGGCGACGAGCCGTCTGGCTCGTCGCCGAATGCATCAACGCACCAGGTTCTCGAAAACGTAGGGATCGGGGCCGATCCGTCCGGCTGTATCGTGCATCCCGTCCATCAGCGCGATCGCGGAAGCATCCAGGTGCAGTTTCAAGCTTTCCAGGTTTTCACGCATGTGCGCCTCGCCGGAAGCCTTGGGAATCGCGGCGATGCCCGATTGCGTCAGCCAGCGCAGCACCAACTGGGCCGGGGTGCAGCCGATCCGGGCCGCTGCCTCCACGACCCGCGAATCAGACAAGATCGGCCCGCGGCCCAGCGGGCTCCACGCTTGCGTCACCCTGGCATGGGCGCACCCGCGTTCGGCGGCTTCGCGCTGCTGCCAGGCCGGATGGTATTCGATCTGGTTGACCGCCGGCGCCACGCCTGTCTCGGCCACGATATGATCAAGATGCTCGACCATGAAATTCGATACCCCGATCGAACGCACCCGACCTTCGTCACGCAGCCGGATCAAAGCCTTCCAGCTATCAAGGTATAGGTTACGATGCGGAACCGGCCAGTGGATCAGGTACAGATCGACATAGTCCAGCCCGAGCGCAGCTTGGCTTTCATCAAAGGCCCGCAACGCCTCGTCATAGCCTTGGCGGGTGTTCCACAGCTTGGTGGTGACGAACACGTCTTCGCGCGGCAGGCCACATTCGCGTACGCCCCGACCGGTTCCCGCTTCGTTGCCATAGACCGGTGCTGTATCAAACAGGCGATAGCCCAGGTCCGCCGCCTGGCGCATCGCCCGGGGCGTATCGTCGTCCGCGATCTGCATCACGCCCAGCCCCAACAGGGGCATCACATGGCCATCGTTCAACTTCACTGTCATTGTCATTGCGTGCCATCTCCCGTGGTCGGCCAAATCGTCTTGGCATGTTCCTCGCCGGGATGCGCAATATCACCACGATCGCCGGCGAGGCGGCAGCGTGCTGACACGGCAACGATCAGCACACTGATGCAAGTCCCCTCTAAACACATCAAATGCATGATGGTTATGACAAGAAGCCACCGGACTGCCCAAGACCCGCCTTCCGGGCTTGGCATCGTCGTTCCACTAAACCTATGAGAGGCGTCTCTTCACCGCAAAATCAGCCATCCGCTTGCGGTCAACGACGGCGCTATATAAGCGCAAGCGATAGTGGAGCAGGAAGAGCGATTATCATGACGTACGAAACCATCTTGGTCGAGCAGCAGGGTGCCGTTACGCTGATAACGCTCAATCGGCCGCAGGCGCTCAATGCCCTGAACAGCCAAGTGCTGACGGAATTGACAGCGGCGTTCAACGCCTACGACGCCGATCCAAAGCAACGCTGCGCGGTATTGACCGGAAGCGGTGAAAAGGCGTTCGCGGCCGGAGCGGACATCAAGGAGATGGTCGACAAGGACGCGGCGGACTTCTTCCTGCAGGACTTCTTCTCTGGCTGGCAGACTGGCGTCGTCGCCACGCGCAAGCCCTGGATCGCTGCAGTCGCCGGCTTCGCGCTGGGCGGCGGATGCGAGCTGGCGATGATGGCGGATTTCATCATCGCAGCCGATACCGCGAAGTTCGGCCAGCCCGAGATCAAGCTCGGCGTCGCGCCGGGCATGGGCGGATCGCAACGTCTGACGCGCGCCGTGGGCAAGGCGAAGGCGATGGAGATGTGCCTGACCGGCCGCAATATGGACGCAGCCGAAGCGGAGCGTTCGGGCCTCGTCTCGCGCATCGTTGCCGCCGATCAATTGGTGGCAGAGGCGCTGAAGACGGCGCAGGCCATCGCCGCGATGCCGCCAATGGCCGCAATGGTGAACAAGGAAATGGTCAACATCGCGTTCGAAACCAATCTGGCGCAAGGCCTGCTGACCGAGCGGCGCCTGTTCCAGATCCTGACCGCCACGCAGGACAAGAAGGAAGGCATGACCGCGTTCGTCGAGAAGCGTCCCGGTGTTTGGAAAGGCCGCTGATCCCTTATGCCATCTCATCTGCATGTCGTGACCAGCGCGCGACATGCCGGCCGGGTGACAGGGAAGCCGGGATGCCGCACCGCGCCGGGTTGAGAGAGGCCACGATGATAAGAACGACGCATCAAACAACCGGCTCCGGGAACGCGGCCCTCTACTCCTGCAAAGATGGCGCATGCTGATGCAGCGTCCCGGTACGATCGCCGCCATGACCGGCGCGACGGCGACCGAGCTGCTTGCCGCGCTCGAGGCGATGCCGCTGACAGAAATGCTGGCGGCGTCGGAGGCTTTGACGCTGTCTGAATTTGGCGCGCTCGTCACCTATTCGCGCAAAGTTTTCATTCCGCTCACCCAGTTGTGCCGCGACGTTTGCCACTACTGCACGTTCGCCACCACGCCCCGCCACATCAAGCCTTACCTGACGCGGGACGAGGTGCTGGCGATCGCGCGGGCGGGTGAGGCCATGGGTTGCCGCGAGGCGCTGTTCACCTTGGGCGATCATCCGGAGGCGCGTTACAATGCCGCGCGCGACGCCTTGTCCGACATGGGCTTTGCCAGCACGCTGGGCTACCTGCGCCAGTGCGCTGCGGATGTCCTGGCGGAAACCAGCTTGCTACCTCACCTGAATCCAGGCCTGATGGATGCACAGGACTACGCAGCGCTGCGCCCGGTTTCCGCTTCCATGGGACTGATGTTGGAAAGCACCAGCGTTCGTTTGACGGAGCCAGGCGGCCCGCATCACGGCTCGCCAGACAAGGCCCCCGCCCTGCGCCTGGCTGCGATAGAGGAGGCGGGCCGCGCCGCCGTGCCTTTCACTACCGGGCTGCTGATCGGCATCGGCGAAACCCGGATGGAGCGGATTGAGGCGCTGGTCGCCATTCGCGATCTTCACGCCCGCTATGGCCATATCCAAGAAGTCATCATCCAAAACTTCCGAGCCAAGCCTGATACCAGAATGGCTCATCACTCGGAACCTTCGCTGGAGGAGCATCTCTGGACCATCGCCGCAGCCCGGCTGATCCTGGGCGCGCGGATGACGATCCAGGCGCCGCCCAACCTGCATGAGCCCGAAAGCTTCGTGCAACTGCTACGCGCAGGCGTGAACGACTGGGGCGGCGTCTCGCCCGTCACGCCGGACCACGTGAATCCGGAAGCGCCTTGGCCGCAGCTGGAACTGCTGGAAACGCTGACGGCGCGTGCGGGCCGCGTCTTGCAACAGCGCCTGGCGATCGGGCCCCACTTTGCCCAGCAGCCTGACACATGGCTGGATCCGACGCTGCGCCGCCGAGTTCGCGAAGTCGTCGATGCGCGCGGGTTGCCCGTGGTAGACGGATGGCGCCCCGGCATCGCCCAAACCATGCCTTTCGATTTGCCCATCGGCGATACCGCCTTGTCAGCGCAAATCGAGACGATCATCGCCAGAGCCGCAAAAGGCGAGCGGCTGCCAGAGGCTGACATCGTCACGCTGTTCAGTGCGGAGGGCGGCGACATCGCCCGGATCGCGAAGGCTGCCGACCTGCTACGGCACGAAACGCGCGGCAATGTCGCTACCTACGTGATCAATCGCAACATCAATTACACCAACATCTGCCTCTACAAATGCGGCTTCTGCGGCTTTTCCAAGGGGAGCACGCGATCGGAACGCGGCCCGGCCTATCGCCTGCCATTGGCCGAAGTGGCGGAGCGCGCGGTCGATGCGGTGCAGCGGGGGGCTACCGAAGTCTGCCTGCAGGGCGGCATCCACCCGGAGTTCGACGGGGACTATTATCTGAGCGTCGTGCGAGCGGTGAAGGATGCCGCGCCGGACCTTCACGTGCACGCCTTCTCGCCGTTAGAAGTTACGCACGGCGCGCAGACCCTGGGTCTCAGCTTGCCCGATTACCTCACGAGGCTGCGCGACGCGGGTCTTGCCAGCCTGCCCGGCACCGCGGCGGAAATCCTGGACGACGAAGTGCGCGCGGTTATCTGCCCCGACAAGCTGATGACCGCGCAATGGCTGGAGGTGATGCGTGCCGCCCATGGCGTCGGCCTACGATCCACCGCCACGATCATGTTCGGCCATGTCGACCGCTACGATCATTGGGCGCGGCACTTGCTTGCGATCCGTGACCTTCAGGCGGAAACCGGCGGCTTCACCGAATTCGTGCCGCTGCCGTTCGTCCACATGGGCGCGCCGATCGCTCGCAAGGGCCTGTCCCGCTCTGGTCCCAGCGCCCGTGAAGTGCTGCTGATGCATGCCATTGCCCGCCTCGTCCTGCATCCGCTCATCACCAATATCCAGGCCAGCTGGGTGAAGCTGGGCCCTGACGGCGTGACGCGGTTGCTGGGTGCCGGAGTAAACGACATGGGCGGAACCTTGATGGACGAATCCATCACGCGCTCCGCCGGCGGCCAGCACGGCCAGATCTGTGATCCCAACGCGATGGCCGCCATGGCACGCGCTGCGAACCGAACTGCGCAACGCCGCTCTACCCTCTACGTAAACCAAGGATTGGTCGAACTCGCATGAATAGCTTCGAGAATACCTCTGAAGTCATCGCCGTCCTCGGCGGCACGGGCAATCTCGGTTCAGCGATTGCGCGCCGCCTCGCCATGGCCGGACGCAACGTGATCATCGGCTCGCGTACGGCTGAAAGCGCCGAAAACGCTGCGCAAGCTCTGGGTCACAACGCTCGCGGCATGGCCAACGCCGACGCCGCGCGCGGGGCGGATATCGTCATCGTCACCGTGCCATTCTCCGCGCATGAGGCGACTTTGCGCGAGATCGCTCCCCACGTTGCAGGAAAGCTGGTGGTGGATACCACGGTGCCGCTGGTGCCGCCCAAAGTGATGCGCGTGCAGCTGCCGAAGGAGGGCAGCGCCGCGCAACGCGCGCAGGCGATTCTGGGTGAAGGCGTCAGCATAGTCAGCGGCTTCCACAACGTGGCGGCACACAAGCTGATCACCGATGAGGAGATCGATTGCGACGTGCTGATTTTCGGCGACGAGAAAGCTGCGCGTGAACGGATCGTGGCACTCGCCGAACTCATGGGCATGCGCGGTATCCATGCCGGTGCGCTGGCGAACTCGGCGGCAGCCGAAGCGCTGACCTCGGTGCTGATCTTCATCAACAAGACCTATTCCGCCGATGGCGCCGGCATTCGGCTGACGCGCCTGCACACCGCAGAATAGGCCAAAGCGAATGCTGGAGCTTCACCCGCTCCATGGCTTGCCGGAAGTGAGCGAGGGGGCGGATCTGGCCGCCCTTCTTGCCGATGCCGTGACGGCTGCTGGCATCGAACCGCAGCCGCAGGACGTGCTCGTCGTCACGCAGAAGATCGTCTCGAAGGCGGAAGGTCGCATGGTCGATCTTGCCACTGTCGAGCCCGGTCCGCAGGCGCTGGCCATGGCGGCGGACACCGCTCGCGATGCCCGCGTGATCGAGCTGATCCTGCGCGAATCCTCCGCCATCATCCGCGCAACGCCGCAAGTTCTGGTGACGCGTCATCATAGCGGCCATGTCATGGCGAATGCCGGGATCGATCGCTCCAACCTGGGCAAGGGGAATGCCGAAAAGGTGCTGTTGCTGCCAGAGGATGCCGACGCGTCTGCCCTCGCACTGCACACCACGCTCGCCACCCGCTTCGCGCACGCACCGGCCATCGTCATATCCGACAGCTTTGGCCGCCCCTGGCGCATGGGCACGGTAAACGTGGCGATCGGCGCGGCCGGGCTGCCCTCCATCATCGATCAGCGCGGAGATACCGATCGTGACGGGCGCCTGTTGATGGTGACGCAAGTGGCCCTGGCTGACATGATCGCCAGCGCGGCCGGCCTTGTCGCGGGCGAGGCCGCAGAGGGCATTCCCGCCGTCTATGTTCGCGGTCTGTCATGGTCCGCACCGGATGCGCCTGCAAAGGCATTGGTCCGCCCCATCGCCGAGGACCTGTTCCGATGACAGAAAGCCCGGGCCAAGGCGGCAAGGTCGTGATCCTGACAGGCGGCGTCGGCGGCGCGAAGCTGGCGTTGGGGATGGCGCATGCCGGGCTGGATGCCGAAATCACCGCGATCGTCAACACCGGCGACGATTTCGAGCACATGGGGCTGCGCATCTCTCCCGATATTGACACCTTGCTCTACACTCTGTCGGGCAAGGCCAACGCCGCGCAAGGCTGGGGGCGTGAAGGGGAAACCTGGTCGTTCATGGACGCCGCCAAGTCGCTCGGCGCGCCCGATTGGTTCAATCTGGGTGATGGCGATCTGGCGCTGCACGTGCTTCGCACGCAGGCGTTGCGCGATGACCGAAGCCTGTCGGATATCACGCGGCGCTTCGCGCAAAGCTGGGGCATCACGATGCGCGTGCTGCCGATGACGGATCAGCCCTTGGCCACTATCGTGCATACAGATGAGGGCGATCTGCCCTTTCAGAGCTACTTCGTCGAGGAGCGCTGCGCCCCCATCGTCCGCGACATCTCGTTCATGGGTGAGGCCGACGCGAAGCCTGCCAAGAATGTGGTGGCGGCCATCACCGATCCGGACAATCGCGCGGTCATCATTGCACCATCGAACCCTTTTCTCAGTATCGCGCCGATCCTTTCCGTGCCGGGGATCGCCGACGCCCTGCGCCAGACCGACGCGCCAGTGGTAGCGGTCTCCCCCTTGGTCGGCGGGCAGGCCGTGAAAGGTCCCACCAGCAAGATCATGACGGAGCTGGGCCTGGCGCACGATGCCTGCGCCGTGGCCGAATTTTACGGCGACATCATCGACGCGATGCTGGTGGACGAGCGGGATGACCCGTCGATCGCCCTGCCCGAAGGTATCGTCGTCTGCCATGCGGATACGCTGATGCACAGCCTGGCGGACAAGGTGCGCGTCGCGAAAGCTGCGCTGGCTCTGGCAGACACCATGCGATGAATTGGAACCTGGTCATTCCGTTCAAGGCGGCCGACGACCGCAAGCAACGCCTGTCCGGCGCGGTATCTAAAGCAGAGCGAGTTCGCCTGACCGAAAAGTGGATGCAGCACGTTTGTCGCATCGCTCGCCCCCTCGCCCGCGTGATCCTGCTTTCGCCCCGCGCCAGCGCAGCCGGCCATGGCTGGCTGGAGGATCATGGCCGCGGCCTCAACATGGAACTGGCCCTGGCACGTGCCGTGTTGGCCCCTGGCCCGTTCGCGATCATTCATGCCGACTTGCCGAGCCTGACGGGGGAAGAGGTTCAGGCGTTGTTGGACGCCGCCGCATCGTCCGGCTGCGCCATCGCCCCGGATCGCCATGGGAACGGGACTAACGCAATCGCCATCGCCGACAATAGACCGTTCGCATTCCATTTCGGCGCAGGCAGCCTGATGCTTCATCATCGAGAAGCAGGCAATGCCTGTACGATCTTCACTGCAGCAGGCTTGGCCTGTGATATCGATACCCCGACGGACCTTGCCGAGTGGCGCGACAGCCCCGCAGCGGCGTTCAAGTTTTAGTTTACCAGAGCAGCCCGTACCGCGGCGCGGTCAACGCCCACATGCTTCAGGTAAGCGTCGATGCCTCCGAACGCGGCATCAATTTCCGAAAGCGACGTTTGGAGGAATTCGCGCCGGACGCCGCCCAATACGCGTAGCATCGCATCGCTCGCGTGTATGCCGACATCCGCCATCACCGCTTTGGTAGATAAATGAACCTGGGAATGCACCCGGCCTTCGCTGGCCAGATAATCGGCCATGGCGTCATCTGGTGAAACGCCCGCCGCGATCAGCAGCATCGCGCATAAAAATCCCGTCCGGTCCTTGCCCGCCGTGCAATGGACCAACAACGGCGTTTCGCCACGCGCGACAAGACCGGCCGCCTCGCCCAGCGCCTTGCCGGCGGCGTGAGGCAGTTCCCGATAGGTGCTGGTCATCATCACGATCGCACCGCCCTCCCCGGGATCGTCAAGCAGAGCTTGGTGCGGCATGGCATGGGCGCGGAAGTCCGCCGCGACGTCGAGATCGTAGATCCGAGCCCCCTGGGCGCGAAGCCAGGCGTTGGGCGCGCGCGCCTTTTCACGCGCGCTGCGCAGATCGATCACGCTGCGAATGCCCAGCACTGCCAGCGCGGCCGCTTCCTGCTCAGGCGGGGCGAGATGTTCCGAACGATAAAGAACGTTGCAACGCACCGTCCTGCCCTCGCCGGCGGCAAGGCCCCCCACGTCGCGAAGATTCGGCGCACATGGCGCGATCGGAATGGCATGCGAGGACATAGGCGTATCTCCCCTATTGTCGGACCGTGACACGTGGATGCCTAACCAGAGCTCGGGCTGAAGGGCACCAGTACGCCGGGGTCACGGCTTTCGGAGCGCCAGCGCACCGAACCGGTAGGCCTTTCCAGAAACCGACGCACGCGCTCCACTTGCCCCGTGCGCGTTACTTCGAGCGCAAGTTCATGGACCAGGCGATCCCGCGCGGTCATACGATCGCGTTGACGCAGGTAGTCGTGCCACGTCGGGCAACTGAACCGCTCGACCCAAGCAGACCCATCGCCGACATCACGGGCAAGAGACCATTGATACGCGCCGTTGCGTCGCCGGAATTGCCCCACGTTCTGCATCAGCTCATAAAACTGGCGCGCCTGATCGGGATCGACGCTGTAGTCTATTTCAATGAGGATGGGGCCGCTGCGACCGGTTAGACCAAGTACTTCATCCGGATCCGCCATCTGCTTGACCTCTGTCTCGCTGACAGCGCCGGGATCAGCAATTCGCAGTTTGCGGCCGATCGCAGTCACGAGCAGCATCGCGATGCCGGATGCGGCAATGCCCCATCCAGTGCCCATGTGCTGGGCGACGCTGCCCCAGAGCCAGGCACCCATGGCGATGCCACCCGCCGTTGCCGCCTGATAGGATGCCAGGGCACGCCCCGTGATCCAGCGTGGCGCCTGCGTTTGAATGACGATGTTGTACTGCGTCAGCAACTGCATCCAGCAGCAGCCCGCGACCAGCAGGACTGGCATCGCGGCCCATAACGATCGAGACAGCGCCAAAAGGATGATCGCGACGCCAAGAATGATCCCGCTGGTGGCGATCACATGCTCCTTGGGGAGATGACGTAGACGGGGCATCAGAAATGCGCCCGATACGGCACCGACGCCGAATGCACCCAGCAGGATGCCGTACGTCAATGGGCCGCCGCCAATGAGATCGCGCGCGACGAGCGGCATCAACGAAAATAGCGCGGCACCCGCCACACCGGTCATGACGCTGCGCAAAATGACGGCACGCATTGGCGGCGCGTTGATAAGATAACGGATGCCTGAGACGATCGCCCCACCCACCCGCTCTGGCGGGAGGCGCGGCGGCTCGGCCACGCGCTGCCACATGTAGAAGGCAATGGTGATCGGCAGATAACAGACTGCGGTGATCCCAAAGGCGGTGACCGCCCCTGCCGCCGCCACGATGATCCCACCCAGCGCCGGCCCGAAGCTGCGCGCGATGTTGTAGCTCATCGAATTGAAGGCGATCGCCTGCGGCAGATCCTCCGCGGGCACCTGTTCCGAAACGGAGGCCTGCCATGGGGGGCCGAACATCGCGTTGCCGGTGCCCACCAGGAAACACAGCACCAGCAAAATCCCTGGGGTCAGCAAATGCGCGGCGGCCACCCCGGTCAGCAACGTGGCGCTGCAAAACGCGAACAGCAGCATCACCATGCTGACCTTGCGACGATCGTAAGTGTCCGAGATCGCACCCGCCGGAATCGAAAACAGCATGAACGGCAGCATCAGCGCCGTTTGAACCAGCGCTACCTTCTCCGGCTTGCCGCTTAGTTCGGTCATCGCCCAGCCGGCACCTACACCATTGATCAGCAGTCCGAAGTTCGACAGCAAGCTGGCGAAAAGGATGCGCCGAAAAGCAAGGTGCCGCAGCGCGGACCTTGGCTTTTCGGCAGGACTACTCACGTTCGGCGTCATCCTGCTTGCCCTGCACTGACCAGCAACCCGAAGTCCAGTGCAAACGCCGCCACTTCGTCGTGTAGTGCCCTATAGGGTTTTGGGCTCACCCTTGGGTGCGAACGCGTTGTGCTGGTTGTATGTCAGGCCGTGCACGATTTCTTCGTTGCACAAATCCTCGAAAGACCAACCATTGGCGTTGAAATGATCACGGGTCAGTTCGGGATCGGCCACGATCGCAACCTGCGAGCCGGCGATGTAGAATTCGCGACCAGAAAAGACGCTCGCGTGATCGGTGCAAAGCCAGGCCGCCACGGCGGCAGGATTGCGCAGTTCCGGCATCACGTTGTTCCAAGGCAGTCGCTGCATCGAATTGAGCGGAACATCGAGGCGGGCGCTTTCATCCAAGGTGCGGCGGATGGCGGGTATGTCCATTGTCGAACCCGCGGCAATCGGGCGCACCGCATTCACGCGGACGCCATATTCACCCACTTCCCGCGCCAGGGATCGCGTGAGGCCGGTGACGCCTTCCTTTGCGGCGCTGTAGTTTGTCATGCCCCAGTGGCCCCAGCCCGAGGGCGACGAGTAATTCACGATCGCGCCTCGGCTTTTGATGATATGCTCGAGGCCGGCCTTGATCGTGGCGAAATAGCCTTTCAGGTTGACCGCGATCACGATGTCAAAATCCTCCTCGGTCATTTCGAGAAGGGGTGCCGGACGGATGATGCCGGCGTTGTTGATCAGAAAGTCCAGGCGGCCAAAGCTGTCCAGCGCGGCACCTACAAGATTGCGGCCACCCTCCATGGTGCTCATGTTGGAAGTTTCTGCGACGGCTTCGCCGCCCATCGCCTTGATCTCGTCCACCACAGTTTGAGCGATGGACTGATCGGCCCCGCCGCCTATCGGCGCGCCACCAAGATCATTGACAACGACCTTGGCGCCTTGTCGGGCGAACAACAGCGCGGTCTCTCGACCGATGCCACGCCCGGAACCAGTGATCGCAACGACACGGCCTTCAAAATGACGATCCACGCACACTCTCCTAGAAATCAGATCACCTGGTTGCAGGAAGTTGTGTCACAGGTGGAAACCTACCGGAAGCCGCGCAGTGGCGCAGGCCATCTGCCATCTGCCATCTGATGCCTGGCGCAAATCGCGGTCCGAATGAGCCGAACGGTCAGGCCGGATCCCACTCTAGATAAAGATCACGCATGGTGTTGATCAGCCCCGAAGACATGCGCGGCGCGGTTCCGGGCTTGATCCGGAATTCCGGCATGCCGATCACAAATTCTTCTAGGTATATCTTGATTTCCCGCCGGGCGAGGCGCGCACCCAGGCAGGTGTGAAGCCCGCTGCCAAAGTTCATGTGCCGGCGATTGCGGCGTACGGGGTCAAAGGTCATCGGATCGGGATTCACGCGTTCGTCCAGTCCGGCGAGAGGGAAGATACCAAGAATCTGCTCACCTTTGCGGATAGAAACGCCGCTCAGGTCCAGATCATGGTGCGCCAGCCGAGCAAGGTTGCTGGTTCCGAAACGGCGCGTGATCTCCTCGACGGCGCCGTCGATCAGTTCTGGTTGGGCCCGCAGCTGGGCTTGCAGTTCGGGATGCCTGGCAAAGTGCACGGTAGCGAAACTTGTGGTGTTTATCACCGTGTCGAGGCCGCCGGTGACCACCAACTGCACGACATTATGCCGCTCCGTTGGGGTTAGATCGCGATCCGTGACTTGCGCCTGCACCAACATGCTGACGAAATCATCACCCGGATTTTTCTGACGATCCTTGATGAGATCGGCGATGTACGAGTGTGTTTCCGCTTGTGCTTCCTCAGACCCCGGTTGGCCTGGGACCATCCGCTCGGCCAAATTGGCGAGATAAGGCGCTTCGCTTTCGGGCATGCCCAAAAGGTTGAGGAACGTCACGATTGGCATGACGCTGGCGAAGTCATGCATGAAATTGCATTCGCCACGCGCCCTTAGCTTGTCAAGGATATCAACCGCAGCGGCGCGAGCCCGGATACTGGCGCCGTTCAAAGCGGCGGGGGTAAAGGCCTTGGAAACGAGCTTGCGAAACGGCGCATGGTCTGGCGGGTCCAGCTGAGACGGGCCTGTATGGGGGATAATCCCGATCGGCACGAAGGGCTCTGTATTAGAAAAACGCGCCGCATCGGTGCAAAGAGCAGCAATCTCGTTGTAACGAGTCGCCACCCAATGCCCGCCGTGGCGCGGAGTCCAAAAAACGTCCGGATGGCTGTCCTGGATGACTTTCCATAGTGCGTGGACGTCATCAGTATAGCCATCCACCATTCCCTTTGGATTGTAGAGGTCGAAATCAAAGACCAGTTCTTCAGGTATGTGGCTGGGCTTGATCGCCGTTTGAATGTTCACGACTTCAACTCTCCAACATTTTTGTTTTCTACGATATGACGGCCCACCACTCCAAACGCAATGTTGACGGACGCGCGCGTCCGCCTAGTGCTGTGGCCGCACGAACGTGGCGATACCGTTTTGATGCGCGACGAATACCGGTTTTCCGATGGGAGCCAATGTCGCAATCTCATCCAGCGGCACCGGCATGCCGGTATCTCGTCCACGATAAATCCGGAAAAAAGTCAGTTCGTCGATACGAAACACATGCCGCTCGCCCTGCTCATCCTCGATCTCGATCGCGTTGGCGTCAGCAGCGAGCAGAGTGCCCAATACAGGCACGCCATCAGACTTGCGCGTGCACCGAATATCCATCGACAAACGGAAGTATCGGTCCGAACGATTGGCCAGGCCGCTATGCGGTGATTCCAAGCTGAACATCAGTAGATCGCCAGGTTCGTACTCGGCGCGACGCCAGCTTTCGGATGGCACGTCGTTCAAGTTGATGCCACGCGGGGGGCGGCGAAAGTCACCCAGGCGCGGCTTGTGCAGACCCTCGGTGACGGCGAGCCCCCCGGTCGCCTCGTCGATCGGAGCAATCGGAATCCAGCATACGCGCAGCGCCAGACCCTTGTTGTTCGCGCCATCGGCGTGAACGAAGTTGAAGCGGTTTGGCTGATCCGATCCGCCCGGGGGCACGGCGTGGAATTCGGTGTTTGGCACCCATACCACTTCGTCACCCAGCAACTCTTCGAAGAACGCCCTGATCTTGGGATTTGCGATGAAATCATCTGCCGGATAGCGGGCAAGCAGCGGGTCGAGATCCGGATCGGCGCCCATGCGGATGGGGTAATCGTCAAGCGGCGCGCCGTTATAGATCGCCACGTCGGATCGGCCCGGCTCGACCACGCCGAGGTCATTCAGCACTTTAAGGAATACCGCCCGCACCCGTCCGATCGCATCCTTGTCCAGAACATCGCGGAAGAACCAGTATCCATCGCGATCCCAGGCCGCATCCAACGCCGCGCGATCACCCAGCAGATGGTTCGACACATTGAACTGCGGCATCGCCGGCGTATCGGCGGAAGTGGACGTGATACGTTCCGGAGCCAGCGTGGCCATGATCTTTTATCCTCATCCCGAAATCTGAAGACGCACATGGTTCGTGCGTTACGATAGCCATTGTGCCCCCGTTCGACAGATTGATACCGGCTACGTTCGAACAAAAACCGGATTATATTTGCAGAGGTTGGCGATGCCGCGCGATGACCGGATGGGCCGTGCCGCAAAACCTGATACCATTTGCGGCGACTCATCAGCAGGGGCCAGGCACGATGCCATCGACCTACGACGACGATACGACCGTGCGCATGACACAATGGGTCACGGACCACCGTGAGAGCTATCTTTCCTCCGGCGGCGCACGCGGCCACATCATGGATATGAGTTTTTTGGGTGGCTATCGCTATGAGCCGATGCTGCTGCTGCGCAACGTCGGGCGAAAATCAGGCAAGACGATGATCAATGGTCTGGGGTACACGCAGTTCGGCCCTGAAATCGCGATAGTCGCGTCCAAGGGCGGTGCGGACGATCATCCGCAGTGGTATCTTAATATCCAGGCAGGTGGCCCGGTCGCATTTCAAATCGCGACGCAAGCCTTTGCCGCCACTTGGCGAGAGCCGACCGGCGGTGAAAAGGAAGAAGCCTGGACGTGGGTGATAAAGGGCAACCCGCTGTTTGCCCAATATCGCCGGGTTTCAAAACGCGACATTCCCATCGTGCTGCTCAACCCGATGGAGGAAATTCCCGTTTTCAGGGAGTGACGCCAGCCCCCCCGGGCGCCTTCGTCTCGCAGGGCAGGTCGGTGTCCGGCTATTGACGAGTAACGCCCCTCAAGCCGGATTACCGCGCTCGATCAGATCATGCGCCGTCATCGGCCCCACCATGCTGACGCCACCGTCCACCGGCAGCAGCACCCCTGTCACGAAACGGGCGGCATCGCTGGCGAGGAACAGCACCGCTTGCGCGATGTCCCAGGCATCGCCCTCCACGCCCAGTGGCCCAATGTCCTTGCGGGCCCGACGCATGTCGGCATCCATCATGCCCGCGATATGCGGGGTCTGGATATGCCCGGGCGCGATCACGTTGGCACGCACGCCATCGCGCCCATGCATGACGGCGGTTTCGCGCGTGAAGGTGATCAGCGCGGCTTTCGAGGGGCCGTAAGCGATATTGCCATAAGCCTGCATCCCCGCGATCGAGGCGATGTTGACGATGGCCCCCTTCCCTGCTGCCGTGAAGTGCGGGAGAGCGGCGGCTGTCATGGCCACGGCACTTTGAAAGTTGATGGCGAACACGCGGCTCAGCGCAGCCACATCCAGATCGGTTAGCGAGGTGGCCGTTGCGCTCAAGCCAACATTGTTGACCAGGATGTCCAGCCGCCCCAGCGCCACCGTCGCTTCACCGACCATTGCCGCGCAACGCTCAGCATCGGCGACGTCGCCAGCGATGGCGACCGCCCTGCCCCCAGCCGCCTCGATCACGGCCCGGACCTCTCCTGCGCGGGATATATCGAGATCGACCACTGCTATCGCCGCCCCGGCACTTGCCAGGGTCAAGGCGATCGAGCGCCCGATGCCCCCTTCCGCGGAGCCGCCGCCAGTGACTATCGCCACGCGGCCGGTCAGGTTCGTTCCCGCCGCGCCGGGATGCGCGGCCGGGATCATTGGTGAGCTACCAACTTTGACGCCATCGGCATGCAATTCACACCCTCGACAAAGCGAACAATATCATCCGCATCGTGACTCGCACCGGTGACAACGGTTATGCTCAAATCCCTCTCCTCTATAACCGGCAGGTCCTGCATGCTGACCGTTCCGGACGTTGACCTTAGGCCTTGAGCGCCTGCCGTGGGCAGGATAAATCCGGGCAGACACCGGATAAAACAGTATGGCCAACAAACTCGCCCTTCTCGTGCTGCCAGGCGCTTCCCTTGCAGGGGTCGGCGTGTGGCAGGATGGCAGGATCTGTCTTCAAGAGCAGGTTCGCCAAACCTTCGCCGCCACCGACAAGCAGGGAATGGACTCAGAATTCTTCACGCTCTCCGTGGATGGAAGGCCAGTGCGCCTGGCTGACCGGACATTGTTCAGCGTCGATGGCGCTGTGACAGATGAGCGGGCTTACAGCTTCATATGGCTTCCCGCGTTTCTGGCAGAAAATGACCATCAGTTCACTGCAGGGATGAGCCAGGCCGCGACGCTTCATCCCTGGCTGCGAAAGCAGCACGCGCTTGGCGCCACGATCGCGGCCAGCGGCGCGGCAATGCTGCTATTGGCGGGATCGGGCCTTACGCAAGACATGGCGCTGCCCCTTTCGGTGCCCCTGCAGATCAAGGCGCGCAAGATCGATCCTCGTTTGCGATTGTCCCAGCCGACAGATCTGGCTGATCGCGGCGATATCATCCTGTCTCCAGGCGCGGCGCACGATGCGGCAGCCGTGATGCGAGGGTTGCAACGTGCATTGACTCACGGGATCGGGCGGTATCTTTCCGCTCTCTACGGATTGCCTGAAGACGAACAGCACGAAAGCGCGACGCCGCAAATGGAGCGCGCCAAATTGCTGCTCGAACAGACGTTTGCGTCCAACATGGCGATCCAGATGGTGGCCGAACGATTATCGATCAGTCCGTCTGCGTTCACGCGGCAATTTCGAAAAGCCTTTCATGTATCACCCAAGGCCTACGTTCAGGACCTGCGCCTGTTCTCCGCCAAGACGATGCTGGAGCGCACCAATCGCAAGATCGACGATATCGCCATTAATGTCGGCTATTCTGACTCACGGCTTTTTCGAATGATGTTCAAGAAAGCAACCGGCCAGTCGGCGCGCGAATGGCGCGCCAACGTTCAGACCGAAAAGGGGCTTTGATCCCTTATCAACGGCCTGAAGCCCTACGTCCGAGCTGATAACCGCCGCTGATCTGCGGCGTCCGCCGCCTCGATCAATCGACAGCGACAATCGCTACCATCACGTCTCGGACGCTTCGGACATCACCGTCTGTTCGGGCCTGACCAAGCGAGCGCGAATGGCCGCAGCCAAGGCATCGGCATCGTACGGCTTGGGCAGAACGACGCAGTCCGTGTCACCCGCCACCGCGCCGGGATCACCAGTTGCGAATACGATCAGCGTTTCTGGCCGTAGCGCGCGGGCCGTCACGGCCAGATCCTGGCCCGATGCGCCCGGGAGATTGAGGTCAGTCACCAGCACATCCACGGGCGCTGTCTGCAACGCCGCCAGCGCCTCTTCCGCGCTTGCGGCCTCTACCACGATAAAGCCGGATTCTTGCAGCATCTCACTGGTGTTAACGCGGATCAGCGCATCGTCCTCCACCAGCAAGGCCGTGCGGGACATGACTGAAACGGGCGGGGTGACCGGCGTTGCGGCAGGGATCTGTGCCACTGACGGTACTGCGCCCTGGCCCTGTTGGCGTTGAAGCTCGTTCGCCAACACATGGCGAAACTTTCGCGCCAGAGCGTCGCGCGTGTAGGGTTTGGACAGAAGCTCGACGCCCTTATCCAGCTTTCCGCCATGGACGATCGAATTCTCGGTATAGCCGCTGGTGAACAGCACGGCCAGGTTGGGCAGCCGTTCGCGAGCCTTGCGAGCGAGCTCCGGGCTTTTTAGCGGGCCTGGCATGACGACATCGGTGAAGAGGATGTCGATGGGGATGCCACTCTCGATCACCGCCAAGGCGCTTGTCGCCTCGGGTGCCTTGAGCACGCGATAACCCAACTCCGACAATGTTTCGACCACGGTGGCGCGCACGTCCTCGTCGTCCTCCACCACGAGCACCGTCTCCGTGCCGCCCTCGATCGGTCCAGAATATGTGGCCACTTCGATATCTTCCGCCTCGGTCGCGCGCGGCAGGTAGAGGCGAATGGTGGTGCCCTCCCCTTCTTCCGAATAGATCTTCACGTGCCCGCCCGATTGCTTGACGAAGCCGTAGACCATGGACAACCCTAGGCCCGACCCCTTCCCTTCGGCCTTGGTCGAAAAGAACGGCTCGAACACTTTGGCGATGATATCGGCCGACATGCCAGAGCCTGTATCGCTCACGGCCAGCATCACGTATTGCCCGGCCTTCACCTCATCGTGGGCGCGCGCATAATCGTCATCCAGATGCGCATTGGCGAGTTCGATCGTCAGCTTGCCCTGGCCATCCATGGCGTCACGCGCGTTGATCGCCAGGTTGAGCAGCGCGTTCTCGATCTGCACCGGATCGATGAACGTATTCCACAGTCCACCCGAAAAGATCGTTTCCACTTCGATCCCTTCGCCGATGGCGCGGCGCAGCATGTCGTCCATGCCTTGCACGAACCGGGTGACGTTGACGACCTTGGGCTCCAAGGCTTGACGGCGTCCGAACGCGAGAAGTTGGGCCGCCAGCTTCGCCCCCCGCGAGACACCGGCCATGGCGTTGCTGACCCGCGTTTCGGCTCGCGGATTACCTGCAATATCCTTGGAAAGGAGTTGGAGATTGCCGCCGATCACTTGCAGAAGATTGTTGAAATCGTGCGCCACGCCGCCGGTCAGTTTGCCCACGGTTTCCATCTTCTGGGACTGGGCCAGCTTCGCCTCAGCATGGCGGCGTTCCGCGATCTCGTCTATCACGCGGCTTTCCAAGGTTTCGTTCAATTGGCGCAATTGGTCCTCGGCCCGTTCGCGATGCCGGACTTGCCGAGCCAGGCTGGCGGCATGCTCACGCAGTGCCGCTTCAGCCATCCGTTGCTCGGTGATGTCGGTATGGACGCCCACCCATTCGGTAATCTCGCCCGCGTCATTCAGGATCGGCAGGCCGCGGATCGCGAAGGTGCGCCATTCACCATCGTGACGACGCACGCGGTGCTCATGGACGAACATGGTGCGCGTTGTGACGGCTTTGTTCCAGGCGATCACGGTAGCCGCCGCGTCATCGGGATGGACGGCAGAGGACCAGCCATAGCCTTCATATTCGGCGCGCCCCTGCCCTGTCAGCGCCGACCAGCCAGGCTGTTCCCCGACCATGCGGCCATCCGCGCTGTTCGTCCATAACACGCCGTGTACCGCGTCCATTGCGGTACGGAAGCGTGCGTTGCTGACGCGGACTTCCTCCTCGCGCGTCGAACGCTCAGCGATGTCGATCCCGAGGATATATACGCCCAGCACTTGGCCCGAGGCATCAACATGTGGCACGTATCGAAACTCCAGCGGTCGCGGTCCTAGATCACGATGTGGCACGATCGTTTCGCCGATAACTGTGCGTCCCATCAACGCGGCGTCCAGGTCGCTCTGCCGGGAGTGATAAAAGTCCTCGCCCATGATCTCACGGATGTGCCGCCCAATCATGGCCTCTGGTGCGATGCCGAACCACGTCTGATAGTTGGCGTTGGCGAAGCGGTAGACGTGATCACGGTCGGCATAAGCCACCAGCATCGGGACCGCGTCGGTAATCCGCCGAAGCTCCGCCTCGCTGGCGGCCAGACTGCGTTCCGCCGCGATCCGCGCGCTGTTGTCGATGATGGTACACAGCACTCCGGCAGGCTTACCATCACCGTTGTAGACAGGCGTATAATAGAGGCCCAGCATCATCGTTTCGGGCCCGGTCGGACGATGGAACGTGATCGGTTGGTCGGCATACGACAGCGTCGCACCCGCTAGCGTATTTTCCAGGACCGGCCTGTTGAACTCCCATACTTCCGGAAACGCCTCAGCCACCGGCGTGCCAAGAGCTGCGGGATGACGATCGCCCGCGATCTCGCGGTATGCGTCGTTGTAAAACATGACGTGGTCGTCACCCCACATGAGAACTTTGGCGACCGGCGAGTTGACGAGGTTTGAAATCGTGGTCCGCAACTCTGGTAACCATTGGTGTGGCGCGCCGAGCCTCGTTTTGCTCCAGTCGTGATTGCGGATCAGATCACCACACTCGCCGCCCGCGATTGGCCATTGGGCGACAACAGAAGCATCAGGTTGGCCACGCTCTCTTTTCAAAGCAGTAAGCCCTGCTCTTATCATATGATCGGCATCGGGATAATAGCCGGCGGCGACACTGGTCTCGACAAAAATCTCGAGATCAGAAGGGAGTGCGATCGTGGTGGGGGTTCGGCTAGCCATGATCCGAGTTGAAGCGGCCTTCCAAGCGAGTCAAGAAGCTGAGCGACGATCGATGATCTGGCGCGGGCGCCAATCGTTTTTCTTCTGTAATCGATCTATATCAGGCCGCTGCTCGCAGCGGGGGATTCATGATTCTAATGGATTCGGATTCAGCGTCGAAAAAACTATATATAGCAGTAGGATACGTCAGTTCACCTGACCGCGTGGGGGGTATGGCCTGTCCCGATGGGGGCCGAAGACTGACCACTTGGGGGCTCTTTCCTGTCCCATCGGGGCAATCCTGACCGGTTGGGGGTGTTACCGGAATGTCATCCGATTCGCCGATTTGCGCGGGTATTTTGACAGTCTCTCCCCAAAGCCAGGCGGTTTTGGGTAGGTCATGGGTAAGAAGCAGCGACTCGCGGCAAATCTCAGATTCGCGTGGAAAATGTCTGCCGATCAAACCTGACCAGTTGGGGGCACTGTTTGCGTTTAGCCTGCCCTGACTTGACGAAGAAGGACAGGTCAGGCACCACTAGGTCGCAGTGACGCGCGGATTTTATCCCTTGCGTGAGCAGCACGAGTCCCATGTCCGACACCATTAAGTCTTCGCTTGCTGGAAACGATTCATCGCCCGGGCGGGCGATGAAAGTCGCGGCTGCCCTCAAGGCGAAGGGCGGGGAGGAGTTCGCAAAGCCAGGTAGCATCGTCGAAGTTAAATTCATTAAAGGCCAGTCCCTCAGCCTGACCGCCTCGCGGCTATTGGCGCTGATGATTTTGACCGCGGGTGGCGACGCCTGGGAGGATAGGCCGCACAGAATGCGCAAGGCCGATATTCGGCGGGGCCATAAAGGTAATGAGCGTATTTCGGAGATGCTGGAAGAGCTCCACCGCACGCTTTTCGCGGTCGATGACAAATCGTGGCGCGGCAAAAAGGCGACCTTGCGGTTTTCGCTGATCTCATCTTCACGCGAAGAGGCAGAGGATGAGGAGGGTGCTGACGCCGGTTGGATCGAGTGGGAATTTACCCCCGAAGCGCGAAAGCTGATCCAGGAGTCCGAGACATACGCGGTCCTCAATCGGCAGGCGGTTCTTGGTTTTCGTTCTGCGTACGCTCTAAAGCTTTACGAGATCGGGGCACTTCGGCTCCACCGGCGCCAATCCGGTTGGCGCGGAGATATGACGGCGCTGCGCGCTTTGCTGGGCATATCGCCTGAGGTCTATAAAGACTTCGCCCAGTTGCGGCGCAAGGTGCTCGAAAAAGCCAAGGCTGAGATCGATCAGCTCGCCCACTTCCGAGTTGAGTGGCGCGAAATTCGGCAGGGGCGAACGGTTGCCGAGGTCGAATTCCGCTTCGAGCCTAAGGATGCCCCGGAGCAACTCGCAACGGTTGAAGAGCTCGACCGACATTCGGGGGGCCGCCGCCCCAGGCGAGAAGGGACGACAGAGGCCATTGTCGTGCCGGTGGAACCATTCGCACAACTTCAACGACGCGCCGAAACGACTATATCCGGCGAAGACCTTTTTCCCGCTGGAACGATTCGGTTCGGTGCCGAACGCTTGGCGGAGATTGCCCGGACTGTCGGCGGCGGGTGGGACATAGATGTGATCGCAAACGCATATCGCGGACACATGGGCGAGAGATTGACGCGGCTCAGTGGGGCAAAACTGATCGCGTCCTGGACCGGTTTTTGCGAAAGCTTTCTCGCCAGGAGAGGCCGTCCGTAAGCAAAATTGCACCGGTGCAATTTTGGTTCCGTGCCCCCAATGAGTCAGGTGGCTGTCGGTATCTGGACGAAATACACCCCCCTATCGCCATGTTTATTGATCAGATCACGGGACGATTTGCAAATTTGACGCAATAGTTGACGCTAAAGTGCAAACAGGGCTATGCCATCGCAGGTTTAGCAAGGAGGGCGTCGTGGCTTCATCTATCGATATTGATGGTGCGGCAGATACGCTGTCGGTGACGGCACTTGCGCAGAGGACCAGCTCTGTTCTGCAACGCCTGCGTGATTCTGCTCGTAGCGCGCGGGCGGATGAGAGGCGAGAGCCGACGTTTCCTATTGGAAAAGCCGCAGAGCTTGTTGGCCGCACCCCCGCAGCCATCCGCGAAGCCGAAAAAGATGGTCGCCTGCCGCAGCCTCCCCGGACCCAAAACAATCGACGTGTTGGATATACTCTCGCGCAGTTGAACGACATGCGTGGCTTATTCGGCACCCGTCCATGGCGGACAGGCACCGATCCGTGCAGTGTGATCGCCGTTCAGAATTTCAAAGGTGGCGTCGGCAAGTCGACTCTGTCCGTGCATTTGGCGCAGTATCTTGCGATTAGGGGATACAGGGTCGCGCTCATCGATTGTGACAGCCAGGCTTCAGCCACCACCCTGTTCGGTTACGTCCCCGACCTTGACCTTACGGAAGACGACACTCTCTATCCGTTCTTGCGTCATGATGACATCGAGTCGTTAGATTATGCCTTACGCAAGACCCACTTCGATGGGTTGGAATTGATACCTGCAAATTTGCGACTGTTTCAATCCGAGTACGAGATCGCAGCGCGCATGGCCCGTGGGCAGGCAAACCTCATAGATCGTATGGCGCAGGGGATCGCCAGCATTTCCGATAGATTTGATGTGGTCGTTCTCGATCCTCCCCCAGCTCTGGGAGCGATCTCCTTATCTGTGCTCCGGGCGGCGAACGCGCTAGTTGTGCCGGTACCTCCGACCGTGATGGATTTCTCGTCAACTGCAGCGTTTCTGGCGATGTTGGACGAAACGATTGAAACTCTTGCCGATCGCGGCATGGCGCCAACGCTCAAGTTTTTGCGGTTCGTCGCCTCGAAAGTCGATGAAAACAAGTCAATGCAAAAAGAGATGCTGAACTTGATGCGGACGATTTTTGGGCACGGGATCGTTCGCACGCCGCTGAAGGACTCGGCTGAGATTGATAACGCCACGGCGCGATTGATGACGGTTTACGAATTGGATGGACCGGTCACGAGTTCGGCCGTTCGCAATCGTTGCCTGGCTTATCTGGATGGCGTCAACAGTGAGATCGAGCTTGAGGTGCGCATGATGTGGCCAAGCCATGCCGCTCGTCTTCGCAAGGAGGGGCGGGCATGAGGCGGACCAAATTGCACCGGTGCAATTTCCATAGGAGAGCGGGGCATGAGTAAAAAGAACGCCAGCTTTGCTGCTGATCTGGTCGCAGGAATAGATCCCGACGTATCGGCGTCGCCGCCAGCTCCTCGTCGGCCTGGGATTGGTGCCAGCGTGCTTTCCGGGCGGGAGAGTCGCTTGGCGGAGCTGGCCACCGGTAGCGTGGTTTCCCGTACGTACGAACTTGTTGATCCCGCACGATGCCGCATGTGGGCGGGGCACAATCGCGAATACGCGCTTCTCAGTGAAGAACGCTGCTCCGACCTGATCGAAAGCATCAAAGCCCAAGGTAAGCAGGAAATGGCCGCGATAGTGCGCCGGGTGAAAGACGACCCCGCCTACGATTTTGAAGTGATTTGCGGTGCGAGGCGGCATTGGACGATCACGTGGCTTCGCTCGCACAACTATCCCGACTTTCGATTCTTGATCGACATCCGCAGCCTGACGGATGAGGAGGCTTTTCGTCTTGCGGACATCGAAAATCGGGCCCGCGACGATCTCACCGATCTGGAACGGGCCAGAGATTATCTTCGTGCCCTTGGGGCTTATTACGAGGGGCGCCAGAAAATTATGGCGGAACGGATAAACGTGACCGAGAGCTGGTTGAGCAGATATCTCGATCTCGCCCGATTACCACCGGAATTGATGGCGGCTTTTCCATCGCCACAGGATCTTCGTATCAAGCATGTGACGGCCATCAAGCCGCTGTTGAAGCCGGATGAACGCCGGCAACGCGTGTTTGCTGAGGCTGAGCGGCTCTCATCCAATTACGATGGCCGGGCAGCGAGTATGCCGGTGCCTGATATAATACGGGCGCTCAGCAAAGCTGCGGATCCATCCCCCAAGGGGTCAGGAACCCCCAAAAGGTCAGGCAAAGGTGAAAAGGTCACGTCTCCAAACGGAAAGCCATTGCTGTCGGTGGAAAATCTTGGCCGGCGGGGCATTCAAGTGACGCTCCTGATTAACGGCGGTGGAGAGCGGAAAGAAGCTGAGGCGGCAATAAATCAAGTTTTGGAAAAGTATTGGCCGTGAAGGATGAGCCTGTTTTTAAGTCTCGAGAGATAAATTGTTAATTTCCTTCAGATGTCGTCTCATAAATATGATGACTCTGCTGCCGACTTGCTTCGTTCCCCGCCCCTTTATAACATCAATATAATCACAGGGCGGGAGAGCGAACAAGATATTATCCAATACTGGCGCGGTTTGTTCGCAACGAACGCAATTTTTGTTGCCAAAAGGACCAGCTCGCAGCTCGTCACGCCACTCGCTTTATAAGCAGTCGCACTAGAGTGTGCAGCATACTCGATTTCGCTTCACAACTGCTGGTACATGCGTGATGAGCATGAATGCCTAGGAAATACGCGATTTGTTTGAGGTGCGTTGACACCAATCCTAGTTATCGTTTCGCGCGATGGTGCCAGGTCGCAGTCTCACGAAGGCGGCGCTTACGAGACCGCTTTGGCAAGCGTAGTTTTGAGATCGGCGGTCAAATCGGTTGGCATTATCCAAGTTCCGAACGTGATCCGGATCCAAACCGCCGGGGTATGCCGCAGCTTTTGCAAGTGCCTATGTTCGCTCAAAACCTTCCGATGGATGCACAAAAGGCTAACCAGATGAGCGCGCTGCCTTAGCCGTCGATAATCGTAGATGCTGCCATCTCGCACTATGACGTCTGGCCAGATTTTGCTGGCAATGACGGAGCATTGCAGGTGAGTGCCTCTCATTTAACGTTGCGCCAAGTTTCGCCGCCGCTGCCGTTCGTCGGATGACCGCATCGAGAGGCTGTGCCCCGCGTATCCGGTTAAGGCTTGAATAGTTGCGCCGAACTGGCTCCATCCGCCAACGTCCATCCGGGGCGCAGAAGCGAGTTCACCTTCTCTGAATTAACCTGAAGCCGGGTTTGCCGTCATCAGCGACTAGCCCTTCCGCCTATTCAGAAGCACCTGAAAATGCTGGGTCACCTGATCCGACACCGTTGCAGTAACGTTTCGTTGGCGTTGATCCAGCTCTCTCAGAACCGTTCGTAACTTGCAGGCGTCGTTCGCTTTTGCGCAACGTCGTATCAGAACCACATGGGACAAACTGGTGAGAGTGAAAATACTAGCTGTTGGAGCGACCCTGCTAGCGGGAATGCTAGCGCAGCCAGCGATGGCAGAGAGTGCGGACGACGCGTCCAAGGATATCGTCGTCTTTGGGCGAGGGGAGGCCAAGATCGGCACGGCACACGCCGCCAGCGAGGGCACTATAGCCGGCTCTGACCTCTTGGTGCGTCCGCTGCTTCGCGTGGCCGAATTGTTGGAAGCGGTGCCGGGACTTGTGGCGGCCCAGCACTCGGGCAGCGGCAAGGCCAACCAGTACTTCCTGCGTGGCTTCAACCTGGATCATGGGTCCGATTTCACGACATATATCGATGGTGTGCAGATGAACTTACGCACCCATGGGCACGGGCAGGGCTATCTGGACCTGAACGGCTTGATTCCCGAAATTGTCGGACGGGAGGATTTTCGCAAAGGACCGTACCGCGCAGATAGTGGGGACTTCGCGCTGGCGGGAGCCGCCTATATGACCACGATCGATGGCTTTGATCGACCATGGGTATCCCTTGAAAGCGGTTCCTATCGCGCTGCACGGCTTGCCGCTGGCGGCACGATCAAGAACTTCGCGGGCGGCAGCCTGACGCTGGTGGGCCAGGCCAAGCAGTACGACGGGCCCTGGCAGGAGCCTGAACATCTGCGCCACTATGCCGGCTTTGCCAAATACGCGCGAGCGTTGGGGAAGGGCGCCCTGGAAGCATCGCTGCACGCCTATAGCGCCACCTGGCGGCCGACCGAACAGATCCCGGAGCGAATTATCGGCAGCCCGGTCTGCCCGGACGTGTTCTGCTCGCCGGATCCCACCGCGCGCGGACGGACGACACGCTTAATCGGTAATATAGCGATCAAGCAGCCGTCCTGGAGCGCGAACCTCTACGGGCAGTATTACGCGTGGAACATGTTCTCGAACCCGACGTATGCCGACCCCGACGGGACGAGTGCGCAAATCCACCAGTTCGACAAGCGCTGGGTGGTGGGTCTTAATGCGCGCAAACAATGGAATATCGCCTCCGCCCTTCGGCTCACGATAGGCACGGAGAACCGATATGATCATATTGGCTCCGTAGGCGTAACTCGGACGGCGGATCGGGCCTTCCTGTACTCGCTGGGGCGTTACCACGTGGAGCAAGCATCGGCGGCGCTTTACGGTGAAGCGATGTGGACGCCGCTTCCAGGGCTTCGGCTGACGGGTGGCCTGCGCGGGGACTTTTATCATTACGCCGTTCGTGCGCGGGATCAGGCTGCCGCGGCGCTGGGCGAAGGCAAGGGACATGATGCGATCATCTCGCCCAAGGCGTCTATCGCGTATCAGCTAAGCCCGCATTTTGAGGTCTACGCCAATTGGGGGCGGGGTTTCCATTCCAACGACGTTCGCGGCGCGGTCAACATCGAAACGCAGGTGCCGGTGCTGGTTCGCGGGACCGGCAAGGAGCTGGGCGCGCGTTTGCAGTTTGGCCAATTGTCAGTGACGGGCACTTACTGGTGGCTGAACGTGGGCAGCGAATTGCGCTTCGTGGGCGATTCCAACGCGGTGGAGCCCACCGGCGCCAGTAAGCGTCACGGATACGAACTAGTGGCATTCTGGCGTCCGACGCCTTGGCTGGCGCTCGATGGAAACTACACGGCAAGCCATTCGCGGTACGATAACGGTGATCGCATTCCCAACGCCTTTGAGAATGCGGCTTCGGCCGGCGCCTCGATCGTTCTGGACCCATGGGAGGCGAGCATTCGCGTCCGCCATCTTGGTCCTTATCCGTTGCTAGAGGACAACTCGGTGCGCGATCGTGGCAGCACGGTCCTGAACGCGCGGGGGGCCTGGAAGGGACGGAAAATCACGATCTACGGTGAGGTGCTCAACATTCTGAACAGCCGCGACAAGGACATCGCCTACTACTACGGGTCTTATATTCCGGGCTTTGACCGCTTCGGCCCCGAAGACGGTCGCCTCAGCAGGGTGGTCGAACCGCGTACCGTAAAGATCGGGGCGCGATACACGTTTTGAGGCTGTCAGTTCGGCGCCCTTGCCGGTGACCAGGGTGGCAGCCGGACCATGACCGCCTCGAATAATCGGGACGTAAGGTGATCCGCTAACCACTTCTGGAGATAGGGAAGGGGCTGCGCATCGAACCAGTCGCGGTCCACCGCGGCAAATTGCCGGATGAACGGCATGATCGCCGCATCTGTCAGCCCTCGCGTCGGGCCACAAAGGTAGTTGGCGTGTACAAGCCTGGCGTCGAGGGTGCGCAAAAAGGTGAGCCCACATTCGCGATGTAGTAATGCATCGCAATCGTGCCGCTCGGGATATTTATAGCGATCCAGGTCATGCTTGAACGGGCCGTCGTTGGCGGCGATCAGCGCCGTGTCGTCCTGCGCCAGCCAGCCTTCGGGATCACTTATGGCCAGGGACCAATGCATGATGTCTATACTTTGATCGATCACCTCGCCGCTGGCCAGAACCAGCACCGGGACCGTGCCCTTTGGCGAGGCTGCCAGCATGGCCTGCGGTTTTGCGGAAAGCTTCACCTCCCGCAGTTCGTAGGCGATACCGCTGACCGCAAGGGCCAGTCTGGCGCGCATCGCGTAGGGACATCGCCGGAAGCTGTAGAGGACGGGTTCAGTGGCCATCTTGGTCAGGCCGCGGATTGACCATGCCCACATGAGCCCGTCCTTGTTCGGCGGCCAGAAGTTCCTGGCGGTGGCGTTCGCGGTAGGATGCGCGCTGCCCTTCGCTGCGTTCGTGGTGGCAGGCCGGGCAGCTTACGCCGGGCTCATATAGCGGTGACTCGATGTCGTCTGCGCGAACGGGGCGGCGGCAGGCATGGCACAGCGTGTACGTACCTTGGGCCAGACCGTGACCGATCGTGACGCGCTGATCGAACACGAAGCACTCGCCGCGCCACAGGCTCTGCTCCTCGGGCACGGTTTCCAGGTATTTCAGAATCCCACCCTTGAGGTGATAGACGTCCTCCACACCCTCTGCCTTCAGAAAGGCCGTGGACTTTTCGCACCGGATGCCGCCGGTGCAGAACATCGCGACTTTGGGCGGGGTGCCAGAGCCTAGCAGGCGTCCGCGTTCGTTGCGAAACCACTCCGGGAAGTCGCGAAAGCGCGCGGTTTTCGGATCTATCGCACCCTCGAACGTGCCTACGGCAACTTCGTAATCATTACGCGTGTCGATCACGATGGTATTCGGATCAGCGATCAGCGCATTCCAGTCCTGCGGCTCGACGTAGGTTCCGGCACTGGCGGCTGGGTCGATGTCAGGCTGGCCCATCGTGACGATCTCAGCTTTCAGGCGTACCTTCATCCGGTGGAACGGCATGGCCGACGCGCTCGACAATTTGACATCAACGTCGGCGCAATCGGGCAGGGCGCGGATGTGGTCCAGCACGCGCGAGATACCCTCAGGCGAGCCCGCGATCGTGCCGTTGATCCCCTCGCTGGCCAAAAGCAGCGTGCCGCGAATTCCCTCTTCCAGGCACAAGCGTTGCAACGGTGCGCGCAGATCGGCGCAGTGAGGCAAGCGCGCGAAACGATACAAGGCAGCGACTTGGACCGGGGCAGGGCAGTCAGGGCGGGATATGTCCATCGCGGCCTCATAGCGACAAGCTGCAGGAGCGTCAGCCTTCTCGTTCTTTTGCGGCCGATCGCGCACTCGGTGTCACCCAAGGGAAGGAGAGCATTCCGCCGATCACGTCGCGCGGTTGATGGCCTCAGGCCGGCACCCCCAGCAGAACTCTCTGTCGCGCGCGCTTCACGCCGTAGAGTTGGGCGTCGGCGAGCCGCAACAGCGCATCAAGCGATGCACCTTGGTCGAAATTGAGCACGGTGCCGATGCTGGTGGTGAGCGAGATGCTGAAGCTGTCGATCTGGAAGGGCTGCTGTATCACATCACGGACCCGCCATGCCAGGCCATGGGCCTCTTCCTCGTTGGTGATGCCAAGCTGGACGATGGCGAACTCATCCCCGCCAAGGCGTGCGACCATGTCGGTATGGCGCACAGTGTTGCGCAAGCGCCCCGCTACGGCCAGAAGCACTTGATCGCCTGCGGCATGGCCATAACGATCGTTGACCGGCTTGAACCCATCGAGATCGAGATAGTGGACCGCCATCTGCGTACCGGGCGCGGACTGGGCGATCCGCGCGGTGAAAAACTCGCGTAAGGCCAGGCGATTGTAAGCGTCCGGGGTGCGCTGAGATTGGACGGTCGGTTGTCTAAGTGGATATCGACTGGCATCTTGCTGCGATGTTCATGTCGATCGGCATTCCA
>NZ_JACIDY010000012.1 GCF_014196615.1 Novosphingobium fluoreni | reverse complement strand
AATCTCTGCCCGGATGCCGTTCATCCGCTCCAACATCTTTGGTGCAACTTCAATCTGACTAGAAACGACTGCATCGAGATCATCGATCTCGATGGCATTGCGTTTTGCCAAATCAAAGCTGTCATCAACACGCTGCAGAAGATCAGAATATAATCTATGAGCGCCTTCGGCATTTTGTGTTACCAAATCAGCGGTGGTTTCAAACTTTTCTGAAAAGGTATTGTTTAAATCAAAGATTTCAGCTGAGGTGCGTTTTATAGTCTCTATTACCGCATCAATCCTCTTAGAAAGCGCCCCACCTGTCTCGGTTAACTGCCTAGCAGTATGTTCAAGGGCATCGCGAGTTTTTGATGCTGTCTCCTCAAGCCCTCCTACTTTAGCATGCAATCTCACCTGCTCGAGGTGTAACTCGTCAGTTTTCGAGCTTACACCGGTAAGCATGTCACGAAGATAGCGGACTTCAATCGTGCCTTCCGCACGTGCAGCTGTGGCAGTGGAGAATGCCTGCTCCGAAAAGTGACTGGCAAGTCGCGCTTTTTCTTCAATTCTGGCAACATCTTGAAGTAAACGTTGTTGAGTCGCCTCTGCAAGTGACTGGGCGTCTGACTTCTGCATTGCAGTGCGATGGGCGCGTTCCTGGCTCAGTTCCTGCTGCACGTGTGCCAGCGTGTCTTTGCTGGCTTGTAAGGCGCCCTTCAAATCATTGATTTCACTGGCCAGACGGGCCTCAAAAGTCTTCCCCAGATCACTCAGAAAGTACGCGTCAAGGTTCTTACCAGATTGGGACGTCATCGTTAACTCGCACAGCAGCGGGGGCTCAGCCAATCTGATCCCACGGCCCTTGTGGAGCCTTCATACGCGTATCTTACCTACGTTGCCAACGACCCATGAACGGACAGTTTGTGGAGCATAAACCCTAAGTCACGCTTATCAGGAGCGATTCCCTGATCACATGGACGGGCCGAATGGCTGCATTCGATCTGGATAATGTATTCAGGAAGTCCAGAAATCTGTGTTTTCCATCGCAGCTTATGCCCGGCACCTTGTGCTCCAAGCTGGAGCAAGGCCGCGACCGGCTTGCCGTTGGCCTTCACAAGGAGAGCGGGGCTAAGATCAAGGATGCCAGAAAAAAGGGAGATATCGGCTTCGCAGTCGACCTCTATGCTTTCAGTGGAATCTAGGGGAATGCGAATGGAACACATTGGTGATTTGGACCATGCGCCGGCTTCTTCGACAGGATGAAATCCGGTTAGAAATAATTCCGGCAGTGCGAGCGAACGGTTCCATTCCCATTTTCCACCGGGCTTGAGAGGGGGTGGGCCCCACGTAAGGTCAATGCCATGATCCCGTGCCTGGACTGCTGCCGCATCACGGTCATCAAGCAGGGCATGGGCAAGGTAGCCCGCCAATTCGTCCACTTTAGCATCTTGGGTGCCACGTGCCGGAATGATCAGCTTTTCCATGGCTGGAAAGGCCTCTGCTCCTTCCAATCCCTGCAACGAGGAGTCTTGGAGGGTGCCCCGCACGTAATTAGCGCCAAGGTGAAAGCTCTGCGTCCGACGCGCTATGCTCTCACCGCTACGTGCAAAAATCTGTTGCCACAGCGCGGGCTCGAACAGTCGGTGATCCAGTTCCACCCGCCTGTCATCATCCAATCCGAGTGTCGCAAATTTATCACGAGGATCGGCAAGAAGGAAATGCGTATCGTGACCAAATATCTCTGCTTCTACGCCGAGAGACGATGAGATCGTTATGACTGGGCCTAACGTTCTGGGCGTCATGATATGAGCATAACTATTGCCCGATATCGCCAGGATCGTTTTGCCCAGCTCATCCAATAGCAAATCAAACGGACCTTCTTCCCACTTGGCGAGGGGGTGCTTCAAGAAGGCAATGGTATCGTACCCATCGAGCAATATGTCGAGTTGTTCTCTATAGTCGTGAAGCCTCATGAATCGACCATCGGCGATAAGAGACGAATCTGCCGATGTTTGCCCCACCAGGAGCGGAATGCCTTCAGGGAGGTGTCCTTGTGCTGGATCAAGCCGCGCAAG
Source organism: Novosphingobium fluoreni (assembly GCF_014196615.1). Lineage (GTDB taxonomy): Bacteria > Pseudomonadota > Alphaproteobacteria > Sphingomonadales > Sphingomonadaceae > Novosphingobium > Novosphingobium fluoreni. Next base: position 32,721 of record NZ_JACIDY010000012.1, on the reverse strand, counting down.
ACGGGCGGAATAGCGAGATGCTTGTCGCGATATCTCATTCGGATCACACGATGTTGCAGACAGTGATGCAGCGATCGCTGATGAGTTAGTATAAGCGCTAAATACAAGATCTTTTAGAAAACGGATTGGATGAAGGTGTAGTGACACATATTCCATCCCTCTAATTGATAACTGCCGTTTTATAAACGGCGGAATTTCAAATCCAATGACGAGATCATTAGGCGAGATGGTATCTAGCAGACGGGCAAAGCAATCGCTGTCTTCTGCATCGAATTGAGCCGCCCAGGTACCTTTTGAGTCCATTGTCAGGGATCGCAGAAGTTCGGGATTATTCAGCTGGGCTGAAAACTCTTCTAGTTGACGGGAAGGCATCAATGCCTTCCAAGACATATCGCAGGCTTTCAGGGCGGGCGCGAGAAGACGCGAAATCCAGGCGATATTTCCCTGCTGGATGATAGACACCTGTTGTGCCGTTATGCCGACGCGTAACCAGTCACCGACGAAGGTACAGCCTTCACTCCTCATTGAACCGCGCCGATCTTGCTAGCTCCAACACTTGCCCGGGGCGCCTCAACGGCGTGCTTGGGAAGCAGGGCATCACCCGCCCTAGGGCAAGGGTGTTCTTGGTTCTACGGTAACAACATCGGGGTTGAACGCAAATGGACGTTGCGAGCAATTTTACCTTGTTCGCTCAGTCGGCAAATGCGCCACAGGGCGCGGTGAGCAGTTTAGCATAACCATCCGGGAAGAAGCCGAGAACCAAAGATGGCGCTCCATCTAACCCATGGGCAGGTACGCATGAATCAATCAATCGGATTTTCATCGGGACCGGGAGAGGCCGCGGACATCTCAACCTCTCCTGCGATTAATATGCCATCGGCAACCGTGAAGCCGCTTTGCTCGTCTATCACCTCATCGCCAGAGTAACGGCCGATGAAAGTCTGAAATCGCTCTAGGGCGGCGGCTACGTCATCAGGCATCTGCATCTCTATGCTCTTAATTGCTCGAGGCACAAACGCGCAGATGTCACCAAAGTTCGCCTGGTCCTTGCCTTGGGTATCCTGCTGAATCTTCGTGACTGCAAAAGGCACTTCTGTCGGGGCGTTGAGCTACCAAGGCCGTGGAGATGCATTGGCTATTTTAAGCTACTCAGATGAGCTAGGCTCTATAGAAACGGTATTTGATATTGAGAGCCAAGCACGGCAGTACTAGCCCATATGAGCATACCTAAAAAATCCACCCTCACCCCCCCGCCCTCACCTTCGGTCAAGGTCGCGCGCGTGTATCTGCGGGTCAGCACTGATGAGCAGGATCTGGCACGGCAGGAGGGGATTGTTTCGGGCGCGCGGAGCGTGGGTTATTATGTTGCCGCGGTCTATCGGGAAAAGGCATCGGGGGCGCGGCCCGATCGGCCTGAGTTGCTGCGCATGATCGAGGATCTGCAGGCCGGTGAAGTCGTGGTCGCGGAAAAGATCGACCGCATCAGTCGATTGCCGCTGCCCGATGCCGAGCGGTTGATCGAGACGATCCGTGCCAAGGGCGCTCGGCTTGCGGTGCCGGGTATTCTCGATCTGTCCGAACTGGTCGCCGACAGTGATGGCATCTCGCGGATCGTGCTGGAGGCGGTGCAGGACATGCTGCTGCGCCTTGCCCTGCAAACCGCGCGCGACGATTATGAAACCCGGCGGGAGCGCCAGCGCCAGGGCATCGACGTGGCGCGGCGGGCCGGGCGTTACACCGGGCGCAAGGCCGATACCGCTCAGCACCGCCGTATCGTCGCCTTGCGCGAAGCGGGCATGAGCATCGCGCGTACTGCCGAGCTGGCGGGTTGCAGCGTGGCGCAGGTCAAGCGGATAACCGCTCTGCACCGGGCAAAGGTGGCTCCTGAGCGACCGTAACAGTTTGAGCGCGCTTGGCGGCGCTGCTACACTGGCCTGCATGAAGGCGTATCTAGACGGACTGTTCGTGAGAGGCACAAGGCCCGTGTTTCCGAAGGTCCGCGAAAGCACGAATGAGAGCGCTTCGGACACCGCCCTCCCCGCGTTAGATCGACCATCGCATGCGCCCATTCGTGCTTTCGCGGACCTTCCCCACCTCATCTTCGTGCTTTCGAGGACCTTGGCCCGGTCGGCCGCCGGGATGCCGGCATGACGGCCCGCAGCACGAACCAGGGGGAGCTGTTCATGTTGGACAGTCCACTGCTGACAGAGGTTCGCGGCGAGCAGTCCTTGATGGCCTATCCCTTCTTCGCGCTGAGCAAGAGCGCCTGGAAACGGCCGCTGGTATACAAGACGGAGACGGTGTCGATCGAGATCGGCCCTGGTCCTCGCGGGGTCGCCACGATCTACGACAAGGAGGTCCTGCTTTATATCGCCAGCCTCATGGCGGCCAAGCTCGACGCGGGCGAGGACGTGACGCAGGATTTCTACTTCACGGCCTATGACCTGTTCCGCGTGACGGGGGTCAATGGGTCGGCGCGGTCCTATTCCCGGTTGTCGGACGCGCTGGAGCGCCTGCAGGGCACCCAGATCAAGACCGACATCGAAGCGGGCGGCGAAGGCCAGGCCGGCTTTTTCTCTTGGTTGTCCGAAGCGCAGCTGAAATACACCAAGACCAAGAGCGGCGACAAACGGCTCAAAGCGGTGAGAGTGCGCCTGTGCGATTGGCTCTACCGTGCGATCCTGCGCGATCGGCGTGTCCTGGATTATTCGCCGTTCTACTTTCAGCTGGGCCCCGTCGAGCGGCGGCTTTACGAAGTCGCGCGATCGACCTGCAAGGATGAGCCGGTGCAGATCGGACTCGACGATCTGCGCCTGCAACTCGGCTACCAGAACTCGCTCAAGCACTTTCGCCACGCGATGAGAGGGATCGCCGACCAGAATGCGATCCCCGACTATCACATCACGATGAGCGACCCGGCGACATCGAGCGGCAGGGTGAGCATCGCGGCGATCGTGGTGACGATCGCGCCAAAGCCGATGCTGCCGCCGACCAGCCCTGAAACCGACCTCGAAACTGGTCCCGAAACTGACCTTGGGAACGAGGCCTGAGTCGGCCGACGAATCGGCATCAGAGCTTGAGACTGATTCGGCGACACCAAATGTAAGGTCCGCGAAAGCACGAAGTCAGGTCCGCGAAAGCACGAACTTTGTGCCCGAAGGTCCGCGAAAGCACGAACAATTTCGCCGTCAGGTCCGCGAAAGCACGAACCAAAGTGGCTTTAAGTGTAGGATTTTAGCTGCGACAATAGGCCGCTGGCCGATACCGGCCGAGATCGAAATGAAAGGGTGGCTGTGACCACATAAAAGAAAGCCCGGCACGAAGGCCGGGCATCCCATCTGGAGTTTGGAGCGACGTCGCCAAACGTCGAACCGAGGGGCAACCAAAAGGTCACACACAGCCCCTCCTCCATACCCCAGATCGAACCCCTGTTCAAGGATGCGCGTTTCGCGCCACGGATTTGTTTTGCCTGGTGACGGCCCTCTCCTGCGGAGGGACGAATGGGAACGTATACCTTGGGGGCGGCCTTGAGCGGAGCGCTGGCGAGCGCCCTGCCCCGCAGCTGTGCGCCGCGACAGCGCAAGCAAAAGTCCGGGGCTCCACATCCCACGGGTGCCCGGGTGCTGCGCGACAGCGTCGAGGCTGGCACGTTCGAGGAGATATTCTTCGTGCCGCCGGCGAAGGGTGAGACCGATCGCATGCTGCGCGCGGCGCGCCGCGGCCTGGATGCCGGCCGCCAGCTTCGGCGCGAGGCACGCCAGGGCAGCCGCGTGCTCAATGCGGTGGAGCGGCGGCTGATCACGCTCACCAGCGCCAGCGTGCGGGTGTTCGAGGAGATCCTGACGCTGGCGCGGCTGAACCGCGGCAAGGTCTATCCCAGCTACGACCACCTGGCCGATGCGACTGGCCTCGGCCGGGCGACGGTCGCCCGCGCAATCGCCATCCTTGAGGCCATCGGCTTTCTGATCCGCCAGCGACGTTTCAAGCGGATCGAGGCCGAAGGCGCTGGCCCACGCTACGAGCAGACCTCCAACGCCTATCGGCCGATGCTGCCCAAGTCCGTGCAGCCCTACCTGCCGCGCTGGATGCGCCCTGCCCCGCTTCCCGATGACGAGACGCAGCGGCTTGTCGAGCATGATGAGACGATGACGCAAATGCATGCGCAGCTGACGTGCCGGGAATGGGCTGAGGCCACCGTGGGCGGTGCGCTCGGCAAGGTTCTCGCCCGGCTTGGCTCGGCGCTGGATCGCCAGGAGCGCGAGTCTCAAATAGATACGGAACCGCTTCCCATTTCCTTTGGAATGAAGGACATGATGAGTTGGCCTCATCGGCCAACACGTTTCACCTGACGGTAATATGACCGAACAGGCACGCTCCGATTCAAAACCAAGCATAAGCTTGCAATGTCCAACGCACCGCTTCGCGGCGCGAGTGCTCCCAGCGGGAGCAAGCCGCGATGGTCGGTAGCTTTCGACCCAAGCTTAAACCGCCGGGCCAGAAAGAGCTTGCACGCGAGTTACTGCAAATAAAAAGGATATCTAAATAATAGCCATATCCTATCTATTGCGATGTCCTTGCGCTATGGATAGCCTCGCGCTAGGTACGCGATTGTCTTTTGCTATCTGGAGCACATATGCCGGCTATATCCGTGGCGAACCCCAAGGGCGGAGCGGGCAAGACCACCCTTACCTTCGTGCTCGCCTGCGAACTGGCCCGCAGCGGTGCCTCGGTAGCGGTGATCGATGCCGATCCCAACGCGATCATCGCTGGATGGGGCCGCAAACGCACGGAACAGGATCGTGAGACGCCATTCCAGATCATCGCCGGACCCAAGGAGTCCGAACTGGTCCGCCTGATCGATCAATACACCGCCTCGCACGATTTCGTGCTGATCGACCTGGAGGGCACCGCCTCGCGCATGACTTCGCGCGCGCTGGCCCGGTCGCACCTGGTGCTGATCCCCTTCAACCTTTCGCCAATCGACGCCGAGCTGGCCGCCAACGCCGTCGGCCTGATCCAGGAGGAGGCCGAAGCGCTCGGGCGCAACATCCCGTTCCGCCTGGTGCGCAGTCGCGACAATGCGGCGATGCAGACCAAGACCGCCCAGCGCATCATCGCCGCGATCGATGCCGCCGAGCTGCCGCTGCTGCCGGTCGGCCTGGTCGAGCGCGCCGCCTATCGCGACATCTTCGATTTCGCGCAGACGCTGGAGGAACTGGACGAGAGCAAGACCTCGGGCGTGCCGGCGGCGCGCAAGAACGCCCACGAGGTCGCACGATCGGTCCTGCAGGCTGTCCAGGAGGAGATGCGAGCATGAGCGGCTACGGCTTCGGCAAGAAACCCGCTGGCGACAAGCCTGCGGATGAGGCACCAGGGGAGGGGGATCGCCTGGATTTCAGCGGTCTTTCGCGCACGCCCGTCACGCTGGACCCGGCGCGCGAGGAAGCTGCCATCCGTCGCGGTGATGCCTTGGGCTTCGTCGATCGTGGCGCTTCGGCGCAGTCGGCGTCCGATGTCACGCCGGACAGCGCCAGCGACGCGTCAGGCACACGCCGCCGCCGCCGATCGACGCAGCCGCAAGTGAGCGTGTTCATCAAAGGCCCCAAGGACACGCTGGACTGGTTCATCGAATACACCAACGAACGCGGCCACCGCTCCTATTGGGAAGCGCTGGAGGAGTTTCGGGCGATGGTGAACCGTCAGGGCGAGTAGCCGCTTGCATGGGTGACAATAGGATATGGAGAGGATATCCATATCCTATTGTGTAGCTTGCAGATAGCGGTAGCACGGCAGTCATGCCGGGTCATTACCCTCGCGACGGCCTCCATATTCTACGCCATTGTCGAATAAAGAGGCGGCCCGGCAGGGGAGTGTAGAAAGAGCAGGGCGGTGTGGATCGTCCTGTATATCCCCTCTAATTCCGCGATCATTGACCGCCACTCATTGTGCTTCTACCTAAATTGCCAAGGGCATTTAGGGGTAATTGCGATATGGTGGGGCAAAACAGCCAAGGACGGCGCGCGCGTGCCGTCCTTTTAAAGTCTGGCCTGTTAAAGTCCGGCGCAACTGCGCTGGCGCTGTTGGTTCACCAGCAAGCTTTCGCGGCATGCGCTCCCGACCCCGTGCAGAGCGGCCAGACGACGACCTGCAGTGGCCTTGATGTCGATGGTCTGGTGGTGGCGAATTCCGGCGCTACCGTCGTTGTGGCGAATGGCGCGACTGTCGTTGGCAGCGGCGGCCCGGCGATCTCGGTCGCGATGCCGTCGACCAGCGGTTATTCCTATCTCACGCGAACGGCTGCGATCGAGGTCGATGGCATCGTCACGGGCGGTACCGACGCAGGCATCCGCGTTCAGCCCGGATCGGCCGCCAATAGCTACGACGGTGGCGGATCCTCGGTCAGCATCACGATCGGCGCCAGCGGCCTGGTGACCGGCAGCACCGGCATCAGCGGCGTGAGGACGCCGGATAACCCTTATGCAAGCTCGATAATCACTCTCGACAACAGCGGAACTGTAAGCGCGGCTTCGGGTCCGGCCATCAGCACTGATAGCCTGGGCTCGTCATTCGATGGCATCGTCAACCGGCAGGGCGGGCTGATCGGCGGGATCGCCACCAGCTTCAACGCGCTGGACAACAGCGGCACTATCGATGGCGGAGCGGGTTCCGCCCTGGCATCGGCGTCAGCCAACGGATACCGACCGAACGAAGTCCGCAACCAGGGACTGATCACCTCTTCGGGCGGTGCCCCGACGATTGTCGCCACCGGCAGTATCACCAACTCGGGCGTCATCTCCAATACGGGCGCGGGCACGACGATCAGTTCGAGCACGGGCTTCCTGACGCTGCGCAACGATGCATCGGGTACGATTTCGTCGAATGGCGGTACCGCGATCAGCACGCCTTATGCGATCTCGCTCATCAATGCCGGGCGGATCACCGGCAATGTCGTGGCCGGCTCGAACATGTCGTTCACCGGGAGCAGCGTCGACACAGGCCAAGGCGTGCTCGATGGCAATCTGCAGTTCGGCCCCAGCTTCGATACCCTCTACGTGCGCTATGTCGATGGTGCGTTCCGGACCGGTGTGACGGGAACGATCGACGGAGGCAGCGGCACCGATACGGTCATCGCCAGGTTCACGGGTGATGCCACGGTCACGGCAGCGGCCCCCAGGATTACCAATTTCGAGAACTTCGGCGTCGAGGCCGCGCAGGGTACGAGGGTGGTGCTGGGTAACGGTTTTTCGACCTCCGGCTCTCTGGGGCTCTCCGGTGACGGGACGATTGAAAATCGCACCACGCTGAGGACCGCCGGGCCGGTGGTCACGGCCAGTTCGTTCAACTCGACCCTGAGCTTCGTAAATGCAGGGACGATCGAGGATACCGCCACCGGCAATGGATTTGCGGTCAACACCTCGCTGCAGGATCTGGTGAACACAGGCCAGATCCTGTCTTCCGAAGGTGGCGTGTATGCCTCGTCCTACACGTTCGACAATTCCGGCGATATCATCGCCGCCGGGACGGCTGTCTACGGCTCGCTTCACGGCCTGCCCTTCAGGAACTCGGGGCTGATCCGCTCGACGGGTGGAACCGGGCTTCTGGCATCGAGCTCCAGTTTCAACGTTGGCCGGGGCATAGAAAACAGCGGCACTATCGAAGGTGCCCTTGTCGGCGCCAATCTTGGCACGAACCTGATCAACACCGGCACGATCCGCTCTCCAGGCACCGCGGTGACGCTGGCATACGGCACGCTGGAAAACCGTAGTGGCGGGCTGATTGCAGGTGGCCAGCAGGCGGCAACCGTCGGGTACACCGGGACGCTGGTGAATGCCGGCACGATCAACGGCAATGTCACCTTGCAGGACAGCTTTGGCTACGGCTCCGCGCGGTTCTTCGCGCTGGATGGCGGCGTCCTCAACGGCGATCTAGCGCTGGGGCGTTATACCACGCTGGTCACCGAACTGAGCGGCACGGGCACCAGCGGCTTTGCCGGGATCAACGGCAATGTCACTTCCAATGGCGGATCGGTCCGCTTCCGCGTCCGCAGCGACACGACTGCTACGATCCCCGCGCTATCCGGGTTCCAGTCGGTCGGGTACGACTTGTACGACAAGGCCGCGCTGACGCTTGGGGGCAGCGGCGATATCGCGCAGCAGCTCGTCTTCGCGGGCAACGGCAGCGTCGATCTGACCGCCAACTTGGTCGCCACAACCCAGGCCGCGATCGTATCGGACTATGTGCTTGACTGGGCGGGCAACAGCTACGCCGCCAATACCCTCTCGCTCGTCAGCCGCGGCTCCATCACGATGACGCGCACCGACCCCAACGTTTATGCCAGCGTTGTGCAGCTGCGCGAAGGCGATACCTTCACCAATGCCGGTACGATCACCGTTCGTGACGTAACCGGCAGCCCCTATCGCGGCGTGGCGATCTCGGGCGGCAGGATCATCAACACCGGCACCATCACGGTGGAGAATGCCGATGCCTTCTCCGGCGCGCAGTCTGTCGTCAATTCGGGCACCGTCACCGGCAACGGGCCGCTGGCCCGCTTCCTGTCCGGAACTCTCACCAACAGCGGCACGCTGACCAGCACCAACGGTCCGGCCCTGCAACTCGGCCCGAGTTCGTTCGGCACCTCGGGACTGATCGATAACCTGACCGGGGGCGTGATCTCAGGCGCAGGTGGCCTGGCCATCCAGTCAGCCGGCGGTTCGGTGCGCAATGCCGGCACGATCAACGGCTCGGTCGACCTGTCCTATGGCAACGTCTATTCCTATTATGGTTCGAGCTACACCGCCGCTGGCGGCATCCTCAACGGTGACTTGCGCTTTGGCCGCAACAACGACCTCTTGATCGAGACCGGCAACGGCTTTGGCGTGACCGGTGCGATCGACGGCGGCGAAGGTGATGATGTCGTCCTGCGTGCGCGCTCCGCATCGGCGACAGTGGCGCTGGGCGACTTGCCGACCGGGTTCGAGAGCGAGGTCGTGGGCGCCAGCGGTGCCGACACCGTGGTCACGCTGACCGGTGCACCCGGGCGCACCGCCGATATCGGCGTGATCGGCGATGGGCGGATCGTCAATCAGGCGGCCACCACCGGTTCGGTTTACAGCTTCACCTCTCCTTACGGGCCTGTTTTGCCGGGGTTTGACACCAGCAGCCGGCTTGCCTCGTTCGACAACCAGGCCGATGTCGGCCGCTCGATCATCGTGCAGGCAAACGCGCTGACCAACAGCGCCAATGTCGGTTCGGCCACCGCCACGTCGCCTGATGACGGCGAACGTGGCATCGTGCAGTACGCTACCGGCACGCTGAGCTTCAACAATTCGGGAACGGTCACCGGCGCGGCTTACCTCAACGGCGATACGCTGACCCGCGCCAGCATCGTCAACAGCGGCACGATCCGATCGTCCGGACAAGCCGACGCCGCCGTCGGCCTCTCCCAGAGCTACTATTCGCCTGAGACTTTGTCGGGGCCGCTGGCCTTGGACGTGACCAACAGCGGCACCATCGAGCAGACCGGCATATCGGGTGATGCGCTTTACCTCGGGACCGCGGGCGAGGGAACGATCGCGATCCGCAATTCCGGGACGATCCGCGCCAACGCCGGGGGCGAGACGCGCACCTACTATATCTATGGTCCAAATTACCCCGAATATTCGTACAGCTTCACCGATCTGGCGACCGGCATCGATGTCGATTCCTACGGTGCGATATCGCAAACGACGATCAGCAACCTGGCGTCAGGCACGATCGAGGCGAGCGGAGCGCTGTCCGTCGCCGTGCTGGCGAGCGGCCAGCTGACGCTCGACAATGCCGGCGTCATCACCGGTGGCGGTGATATCAACTACACGCAATCCAGTCCTTTCGGATCATCGTTCAGCACCACGTATGCCGGTGCGGTTCAGACCTTTGGCAACTTCGACGATCGCCTGACCAACTCGGGCACGATCACCGGGACGGTCGATCTGGGCGGGGGTGATGACACCATCGTCAACACCGGTACGATAACCGGCAACGTCCGCCTGGGTGCAGGCAATGACAGCTTCACGCAAGCCATCTCCGGCACCCTTGGCGGCACGGTGTTCGGCGGCGAGGGGTTCGATACCTTCCATGTCGATGCGACGGGAACCGGCGCCATCGCCGGCAGCCAGGTCAATGGCTTCGAGCGGCTAGTGCAGACCGGATCGGGCTCGGCCACATGGTCGGGCAGCTTCGAGGCGCCGACGATCGAGCTGGAAGGCTCGACCCTGCTGGTAGCGGCCGGAACCACGCTGCAGACTTCGGGCGCGGCGACCATTACCGGCGGCAGCGGGGCCCAGACCGTGGCCAACGCCGGCACCATCGCCGGCTCGGTCCTGCTGGGTGATGGCAACGACACATACCGCGATATCGCCGGCAGCAGCGTGGGCGGCATCGTCGACGGTGGGGCTGGGCAGGACACCTATCAGTTCGTGCTGGCCGGCGATCGCACCGCCACCACCGCCAACCGCAACTTCGAGAACGTGACCGTCGGCGGCAGCGGCACTTTGACGTACGCGCTGAACCAGTCGTTCGCCCAGGTGCGCCTCGATGGCGTGGGGCTGAACCTGGCCTTGCAGGGCAACAGCATCGGCGAGGTTCTGGGCGGCGAGGGCAGCGAGACCCTGCGCGCAGACGGCGATCTGCCGCGCGTGGCGCTGGGGGGCGGCAACGATACGCTGGTTCTGGGCGGCGCTACGGCAGCGGGCTTCTATGATGGCGGCACGGGCCTCGACACGCTGACGCTATCGGGCCTGGGCCCGGTCACGCTTTCGGGCACCGCCACCGGCTTCGAGACGCTGGCGCTGGGCAGCAACGCGCTGACCGTCACCGGCACGCTGGGTGCGGCGGGCGAGACGGTCACTCTGACCGACAAGGCCGAGACCGTGACCCTCGCCAAGGGCGGCGCTATCCGCGCATCGCTCAACCTGGGCGCGGGTGACGATCTCTTCCGGTTGCAAGAGGCGAGCTATGTGGGCCCAATCGACGGCGGGGCAGGGCAGGACACCTTCTCGATCGAAACCGGATCGCCTTACACTCTGGGCAACACGGTGACCGGGTTCGAGCGGTTCTCGCTGAACGGCAACGCCCTGACGATCGCCGGCTCGCTCGGCACGGCGGGGCAGGCGCTCGGCTTCGACGATGCCGACGATACGATCACGGTCGCCGCCGGCGCGCGCCTGCTGGGCGACGTGAACCTGGGTGGCGGTAACGACCGCCTGACCATCGCCGGCGCCTTCGCCGGATCGGTGGACGGCGGTGCGGGCAGCGATCAGCTCATCGTGAGCAGCGGCTCGCAGGCGGCCCCTGTGGCCTTCACCTCGATCGCCAATGTCGAAAGCTATGCGCAAGGCAGCGGGTTCGCCACGATCTCGGGCATCGCTTCCCTTGGCGGGGCAAGCCTCAGCGGCGGTCGCTTGGTGGGCCTGGCCGGGTCGACGATCAATGCCGGCACGATCACCGTCCAGCAGGGCGCCACCTTCGGCTCGGCCGGCACGGTGAACGCCAACCTGGCCGTCGCCGGTACGCTCAGCCCCGGCGCGTCGCCTGGCACGATGACGGTGAACGGCAACATCGCGCTGGGCGCGACATCGCTCTCGCTGTTCGAGATCACGCCCACCGCCGCCGACAAGCTGGTCGTCTCGGGCACGCTGTCGATCGCGCAAGGTGCCACGCTCCAGCTCGACCCATCCGGCACCATCGCTCCGGGCCGCACGCTGGACCTGGTCGTGACCGGTGGGGGCATCAACGGCAGCTTCACCAATGTCGTGAAGCCGGCTTCGCTGTTCGGGATCATCGTGCAGGATGCCAAGCGGATTCAGCTGCTCGGCCAGTTTCTGAACAACCCTGGCTTCACGCCGCAGGTCCAGGCCAGCATCGCCTACACCAATGCGGTGTTGCTGGCGCAGCCCGCCAGTAGCGCGCTGCTGACGGCGCTGCCGGTACTGGCGCCGGGAGGGGTGACCGATCCGGTGGCCTTCGCCCGCCTGACGCCCGAGCCTTACGCCAGCGCCGTGCAGACCAGTGTCGAGCGTGGGCTGATCGTGACGCGGGCCATGCGCTCGATGACCTTCGCGCAAGCCGACGATACGCCGCGTGCCTTTACCTTCGGGCAGGCACTGGGTGGGTGGAGCCGGATCGAAGCCGGCAACCGTCGCGGCACGGCCGAGGCGAAGAGCAAGGGCTACGGTTTCCTGGGCGGCATCGGTGCGGTAACCGGCAACTGGGCGGGCGGTGCGTTCGTGGGCTACCTGGAGGAGGACCAGACGATCGCGGCGCTGGCGGCCCGGACCAAGACCGACGGTGTCATCGCCGGTGTCCACTTGCGCTATGACAACGACAGCGTCTCCGCCTCGGTCTCAGCGTTCTACGATGGCGCCAAGGCTGAGACGCGGCGCGCACTGCCGGCTGCAGGTTCGGCCGATGCGGACTACCACCTGCGCGGCGCGGTCTTCGACGCCAAGATCGCGGTTCCCATCAAGGCGGCCAGTGGCCTGGCCATGGTCCCCCAGCTCGGCACGACCTGGATCCGCACACGCCGCGAAGGTGTCGTGGAAGGCGGCGGTAGCCCCTTCGCGCTGACGGTCCGGGGCGATCGCCAGTGGGCGGGCTTTGCGGATGCGAGCCTGAAGTTCGAGAAGCTCGGTACGCAAGCGCCGCTGCGGCCTTGGATCACGCTGGGCGGGCGCTACCAGCTGCAGGGCCGCACACCGGTGGCCGTGGCAGGCTTCGGCGGTGGCGCTGTGGCCCTCGTCGCCTACGGTGCACCCCGCGCACGGATAACCGGAACGGTGGACGCCGGGCTCGACGCGATCGTGGCACCGGGTGTCGACCTGTTCGTGAACGGCACCAGCGAGTTCTCGGCCCATGGCAGCCGGACCGGGCTGAACGGAGGCGTGAAGATCTTGTTCTGATCTGAAAAGGTGGCCTGTACCCGGCTCCGGTCGGGACAGGCCACCACCTTCGAAATTCTATTTTATAGCCTTGGAATATAGCAAAGATATCCTGTTGCTATGATCGTCAGATCTACTCGCGATCCAGCAGGTCGATAGGCAGGAGCGTTTTTCCCTTTCGTTCCTGGCCGGCCTGACTCATAGAATCGCCATGCCGATCGCGCGCGAACACCGCTGGCTCTACCCGATCGACTGGCGCGAACTGTCCGCGCTGATCCGCTTCCAGCGCGCCAAGGGCTGTTGCGAGCACTGCGGGCGCCCGCACGGGAGCGCGGTACAGCACTTGGGTAACGGTGTATGGTGGGACGAGCAGAAGGCCCGCTGGCGTGACGGCCAGGGCAGGGCGGTCCGCCGCCTGCCGACCCCTGCTGAGCTGGCTTTCATGCAACCGGGCCTTGCCGGCATCGATCCACCCGCACCCTTGCGCATGACGCGCGTCGTGCTCGCTACCGCGCACCTGAACCACGACCCAAGCGACAATCGCCCGCGCAATCTCGCCGCGCTCTGCCAGAGCTGCCACATGCGCCACGACGCCCCTGAACACCACCGCCGCCGCCGTCACAACGCCTTTTGCCGCCGAGCGATGGGTGATCTGTTCGGATAGGCCATCCATAGCAGGGACGCCTGCGCATCAATGAAACAGCGGGTATCGGCTTGTCTCAAGAGCTGCCTTCTGCAACCATGACACTGCGGTGCGGTAAATCCCGACCGTGGGGCGTCGTAACCCCGACAATCGCTAGGTCCGGTCGAGCTACTCGGCCGGGCGGCTGTCACGCATGTCCAAGGCCTGGCCCAAAGGTGGCAGCGCCTTGTCCTAGCGCAGGGTTACGAACGCCCGGCTCACAAGCCGGGTTAGCCTCCAGTAGCACTGTGGAGGCGAATGATGGTTTGGACACCCGACGACACCCCCAAAGGCAACAAGCGCCGGAGAAGCGCTGCCGAGAAGCTTGAAGCCGCAGGGCGACTGATCCGTGAAAATCCGATCCGGGCACAGGTCGTCTTTTCACGGGCCGGTCCCATGGGGACAGTGACACCGCAGGACGACGGCACTTGGACAGGATGCCGATATGGTCCCGGCTACCCTGACGATACGATCCAAACCGCCGATGAGGACGAAGCAATTGATTACGTTCTCAATGGTCAGGAATTGACTGACGGGCCCAATATCCACCCTGCGTTGGAACAGATGTGGCGTAAGCAGGAGGAAGAGTCTGAGCGCTATGAAGCTGAGATGGCTGCGCGTGCCGCTGCCCGAGCAGCCAAGCGGAAGTCATGACCCTGCATCGATGTTAACTGCGGTTCCGGCCGAACAATGGGCGCCGTTGGTTCATATACTTATCTGCAAAAGCATCGCGCTTTCTGGCATCCAAAATGTCTGCCAGCGTTGATTGGTCGGAGAAAGCATCCGATGATGCTTCTTCCACGTCGATCTCAATGACTGGCGTGTCAGCATCGGTCGATAAGCCTGTAGCAAGTCGAGAAGGCGCTGGATTGGCGAGGGCCCGACTGGAAGGGTGATCGCGCAGCTTGGCCCTGTGACGATGAAGATAGCTCTTGAATGTACCAAGCGTCAGGTCGACGCCGGCTTCCCTCAGCACATTCACGATGTCCTGCTGGGAAACCCCAGCTGCCAGACGCTCCTCGATCACAGGCATCAGGGCCCGCAATCGGCCTGATTTTGTGCGGACCGTGAGTTTTCGCAATTCTTCTACCATCTGATCCATGCTGTCACCTCGATCCACGACAGATTGCATCACTTTTGCTATCCAAATGCAACCATCTGCATCTTTGTGCGATCTAAAAGCTGCCATCGGCTATCGTTTTGCAGTCTAGACACAGGATTGCCTGCTGAGCTGCGCTCAGCATGATAGTTCGGACCCCCTTAAAGCTCGATCAGCCCATTTTTGGCCTCTCAGAGCTTCATTTTCCGACCCTTAAATTCGTGTTTCGGGTCGTACACCATACGCACCTTCTGGTGCATGTAAGGCATTGATAAGGCGATATATTATCATTTTGCATTACTACTCTTCGTGCCGCCCGTGTGGCATGGCTGTCGAAAATAGGAGACAAAACAGATAGTTGGAGGCAATCCTATGTGCCGGTGACGTGCCAGAGGTTGTAACAAACTAACAACCCGGACCACCCGGTTTAGTCGGCTCAGCCGCTGGCGCTTATCGCTCCGCATCCTTCCCGCCGGATGTCATCGCTGGTCTATCCTACTGGTTCACCGCGCCTGAAAGCTTGCCGACCTTCTGGGCACCGGCGGCGGTGGTGATCATGATGTCGTTGCCATCGACCACGACAAAGACGTCCTCCAAACCGATCACCGAGACTTTGGGGCCATCGCTGTCGACCAGGACATTGCGGCAATCGACCAGTTCGACGTCGCCGCGCGTCGCGTTGCCCTGCTCGTCACGGTCGCGCGCGACATGCAGGGCCTGCCAGTTGCCGATGTCCGACCAGGCCATGTCGGCCGGCACCATCGCCGCGCGGCCGGTGTTCTCCATCACCGCGTAGTCCACTGATTCGCTGTCGACCGCGGCAAAGGCCTGCGCGTCGGGATGGAAGCGGTGCCCATCGCTGTGGCCTTGGTCGACTGCCTTGCGCACGGCGGCCAGGATCTGCGGGCGGTGCGCCTTCATCTCCTTGAGGAAGTCGCCTACCTTGAACGCGAAGATGCCGCCGTTCCAGGCGTAGACGCCTTCGGCTAGGAACGACTTGGCGCGTTCCAGGTCGGGTTTCTCGACGAACTGCGCGGTGCGATAGGCCTGGTCGCCGATGGCCTCCCCGCGCTTGAGATAGCCAAAGCCGGTCTCGGGCGCGGTCGCCTCGATGCCGAAGCTGACCAGCCAGCCTTGCTCGGCCAACTCGGCGGCCGCGCAGGCCGCTTGGGCAAAGGCCTTGGTGTCGCCGATGTGATGGTCGCTGGGGCACACCAGCATGATCGCGTCCTCAGGCAGGCGCAGCGCCGCCAGCGTGATCGCGGCTGCCGTGTTGCGCGCGCAAGGCTCGACAATGATCTGGACGCCTTCGCGGTTTTCGAGCTGATCCTCGACATGCTCGATATGGGCGGTGCCGGTGACGACCACCGGGGCGCCGAAGCCCTCGGTCGCCGGGCAGCGTTCCAGCGTAGCCCGGAACAGCGTGGTGTCGCCCACGAGCGGCAGGAACGGCTTAGGCTTGGTCGCCCTGCTGCGCGGCCAAAGTCGCGTGCCGCTGCCACCACACAGGACTACGGGTACAAGGATGCTCATCGCGCGCTCTTTAGCGTTGCGTCCTTAGAATGCTAGGTGCGCCTTCTCTAAAAGCCCCCTGTGCCGCTCAATGGGACAGGCGATTGAACCCCCCGTGTGTGCCGTGGCTCGAGATCATTTCATTCGGCTCGGCACAAGTGAGCTAAGGCAGCACTTTACCCACCAAAAACTCAAAGGAATCAGTTTCAAGTCATCTTAGCGGGTTTACGATAATTTTATAAAGTGCCATAACTTCACTATGGATCCGCGCCGCAACCCTTTCGCTCCTGGTGCCGGCACGCCGCCTCCCGAACTCGCCGGGCGGGATGCCTTGCTCGAACGCAATGCCATCGCGCTCGACCGCATCCGTGCCGGACGGGCAGCGCGGCCCAGTATCCTTTATGGCCTGAGAGGCGTGGGCAAGACCGTGCTGCTTACCGCCATGCGCGATGCCGCCGAAGGTGAGGGCATGACGATCGTCGCGATTGAGGCGCCGGAGAACCGCTCGCTGCCGGGCATCCTCGTACCGGCCTTGCGCGCGGCACTGCTGCGGCTCGACCGGATGAAGCAGGCGACCGCTGGCGTCTCGCGCGCGCTCAAGGCCTTGGCGGGCTTTGCCAAGCTCAAGGTCAAGTACGACGACCTGGAAGTCGCGCTCGACTTCGAGCCGGAGCCTGGTCTCGCCGACAGCGGCGACCTGGATGCCGATCTCGCCGATCTGATCGTCGCGGTCGGGGAAGCGGCGCAGGAGCGGCAGAGCGCCGTCGTGCTGGTGATCGACGAACTGCAATACGTACCAGAGGAGCAGCTCGCCGCGTTGATCAGCGCGCTCCATCGCGCCGCGCAAAAGCGCTTGCCCGTGACAATGCTGGCGGCCGGACTGCCACAGCTGCTGGGTCAGATGGGACGTGCGAAATCCTATGCGGAAAGATTGTTCGAGTTCGTGACGATCGGACCACTCGACGCAGAGGCGGCACATGACGCGATCCGTGTCCCTATCGAGCGCGAGGAAGAGGCGATCGAGCACGCCGCGCTGGATGCGATCTTCGCACAGACCCAAGGCTATCCTTATTTTCTGCAGGAATGGGGCAAGCACAGCTGGGATGCGGCCGAGGGCTCCCCGATCACCGCCGCCGATGTCGAAGCCGCAGCCGTGAGTGCGCTGGCCGAGCTGGACGCCAGCTTTTTCCGCGTTCGTTTCGACAGGCTGACCCCGGCAGAAAAGCGCTACTTGCGCGCCATGGCCGATCGCGGCGCGGGTCCACACCGCTCGGGCGAAGTGGCCGAAGCATTGGGCGTCAAAGTCTCGAGCGTGGCGCCGACACGCAACAGCCTCATCGCCAAGGGTATGCTCTACAGCCCGGCCCATGGTGACACTGCCTTCACGGTGCCACTGTTCGATGCCTTCATGCGCCGCGTCATGCCGGGCTGACGAATACCGCCCACATACGCTAATAGCATTCAAAGGATTATGCAGACTACCATGACACAAACGGTTTCGATCTCGCACCTGATGGAAAGCTCTGGCGTCGCGTTCGGCACAAGCGGGGCGAGGGGACGGGTTGTCGACATGACCGACCTGGTGTGCTTCGCCTATACTTGCAGTTTTCTCCAGCACATGACGCAGATCGGGCAGTTCTCGGCCGGCGTGCATGTAGCCATCGCGGGCGATCTGCGTCCATCGACGCCCCGCATCATCGCGGCCTGCGCGGCGGCGATCCGCGCCATGGGTGGCATATGCGATCCTTGCGGCTTCGTGCCCTCTCCAGCGGTTGCGGCTTACGGGTTCGGCAAGGGCATCCCCTCGATCATGGTGACCGGCAGCCACATCCCCGCCGACCGCAATGGCATCAAGTTCAACCGTGCCGACGGTGAAGTGCTGAAGCCCGACGAGATGGCGATGCGGGCGCAAGAGGTCTCGCTACCCGACGTGTTCGATCAGCAAGGCATGCTGAAGACGCCCGATGCGGCCGAGCCGGCGATCGATGTCGCGACCGCCTATATCGCGCGCTATACAGACTTCTTCGGCAGCGATGCCCTGTCGGGCCTCAAGCTAGGCGTCTACGAGCATTCTGCGGTGGGACGCGACATTCTCGTGGCAATTCTCGAAGGGCTGGGCGCGCAAGTGACCCGGCTCGGACGCTCCGAAATCTTCGTGCCGGTGGATACCGAAGCGGTTCGGCCCGAGGATCAGGACCTGGCTCATGGCTGGGCCGCCGAATTTGACCTTGATGCGATCCTGTCCACCGATGGCGATTCCGACCGGCCGCTGCTGTCCGACGAGACGGGCACCTGGCTGCGTGGCGACGTCCTAGGCATCCTGTGCGCGCAAGCGCTGGGGATCGAAGCGATCGCAACCCCGGTCAGCTGCAACACGGCTCTAGAGCTGTCAGGATCGTTCGACGAGATTCGCCGCACGCGCATCGGCTCGCCCTATGTGATCGAAGCGATGAACGGATTGCTCGACGGTTCCGCATCGGCTTGCGGCTACGAGGCCAACGGCGGCTTTATCCTGGGCTCGCCGATCGTGCGCGAGCAGCGCACGCTACCCGCGTTGCCGACGCGCGACGCCGCGCTGCCGATGATCGCGGTGCTGGTGGAAGCCAAGCGCCAGGGCGCGCCGCTATCGACCTTGCTCGCGCGACTGCCGGCACGCTTCACTTTCAGCGACCGGATTCAGGAACTGCCCACGGACCTGAGCCAAGCACTGCTGGCAAAGCTCCAAGCCGGAAACGAGGACGAGGTCCTGGCCCGGGTGACGCAAATGTTCGGCGCGATCGCCGGAACCGCCACCGCGTTCGACACCACCGACGGGCTGCGCATCACGTTCGACAGCGGCGATATCATCCACTTGCGCCCAAGCGGAAATGCCCCGGAACTGCGCTGCTATACCGAAGCGGCGAGCACCGAGCGAGCGGCCTCGCTGAACGTGCAAGCGCTCGAGATCGTGCGCGAGGCGACGTTGGTGGGGTAAAGAGTGGCAGCGCTGACCGGCGTTTTATGGCAGCGAGGCAGGCCAACCCGTTAGGTCCACCGCCGCGCCTAAAGCCAGCACCGCTGAACGATGCTCGTAGGCCCTCATACCCGAGAAGAAGGGCCTATGATGTTTGCGTGATGGTCTAAGGTCGGCAAGTCGAGCCGCTGCTGTCGGCGTAAGTAGCCCGACCAGCCACTTCCAAAAGGTTGAGGACAAGTCCGATCAGGGAGGCCCATTCATCTGTAGCCACGACACAAACTGATCGATCCAGCCTAACGTCGTGGTTCGCTCTCGGCCAAGGGAGAAGCCATGTTTGCCCTTTTGATAACCATGGAACTCGATGGGGCGTCCCGCGTGCATCCAACTCTCGATCAAGCCGAAACCTGCGCGGCCTGATAGGGGGTCGTCTAACGCCATTGCCACGAATGCAGGTGGTGCATCGTTTGGAACCTGAATACTTTCCATAGGCGGATAAAGCAACGCCGCAAAGGCGGGCCTCTGCTGACCGGTCGAAGCTGTAGCCACCCGCAACGCCGCCATCGCCCCAGCAGAAAATCCCATGACCCCAACGCGGGTCGGGTCAATTTTCCAGGCTTTGGCTCTACTGCGGACCAATGCCAGCGCGGCTTTACCATCCTCTATGGCATAAGTCGGAACGGCAATGTTCAGCCTCTCGCCCGGCTTTCCCACCCAAGCGGACATTTGCTTGTCGTAAAAGTTCTTAAATGATGTCTCGTCCCGTGGTGTGGGGACGAGCCTGTACTTGACAACGAAAGCGGCGATCCCACGATTTGCGAGAGCCTGCGCAACCTTCACGCCTTCCCAATCATAGGAAAGCGTCATGAACCCGCCACCCGGGAAGATCACAGCCGCTTCACCAGTTCCCTTCCCCATTGCTGGTAAAACAGGTAGAACCGACGCCTGCGTGATGTTGCGCACATTCCTGTAGCCATCGGGCCCAAACCAAATCTCCGGCCCCTGAGCGCCATGGACAGTTCCTGTAGCGAGCAATATTGCTGTGCTCGGTTCTACCTGCTGTGGCTCGGTAGGCTTGGCTTGACAGGCACAGACGGCAATGGTCGAGGCGACCAGTGAAAGTGCCCAAGTGCGAGACACTTCAGACTGACCTGGCCGATGATGCTATTTTGTATTGCATGACGAGTTGTACCACGCTCAGGTCATCCAGGAGATCTGGGAAGCCAACACCGGCCTCTGTCGAAATCGGCGTGAACTCGTACAGGTCGCCGCAGTCCGAGACTTTGAGTTTCCGAATGGCGCGGTTGCCATTTGGCTCACGAAGTTGGATTGCCAGAATGTTGGCATGTCCAATCTTCCTAACCCAGTCATGCAACTCATCAAAGCGATTAACGAGATCGTGCTCCTCGCGTGAGATGATGACGAACAGCTTGGCGGTATCGCTCCCAATGGCGGCACGAAAGCGATGTACGCATCTTTGAAAGAACGCATAATCCGTATTGGTGGTGGGATCCCGATGCGGAAAGAAGACTTCTACCCCATGATTCTTCAAATAGTAATTATGTTGTGCCCTAGGCTCACCCTCATAGGGCGGGAGGGATTTATATTGGGATTGATCCAGGAAAGTCGCGAAGTCATCGTTGACGCTGTGCAGGATCGCCGAGGGTGAGTTGAAGAGCCAATCGAACGGGTATGACTCTATTTTCAAACCATACTTCTTCAGGATTGAGCTGGTCTGGCAGTGCGTACCCAAAGAGATGATATGAGATACTTCTTTACCATCGATAACCCTGCCAGGCTTCTCTCGCAAAGCCAGGGCATAATCAAATTCACTGTGAATTATACTCTTGTACTCTTCGCTTGCGACCATGCTGGTGATGGCTGTTTCCAAGCCTGGCCCAAGCCCATTGACCGTAAGTGTATGCACAACTCCATTAACCCCATTAGGATCGGGGTCGCGCCGCAGAAGCGATTGATAAATCGCGTAGGCTGCTTCTAGAGCTGTACCGGCCATTCCAAATCCTTGATCGTCCTCAACACGCCGCAGGGTTTGCGCGATACTAGCTCCGCGACGTCCAACTCTAAACCCTAACACTGTAAAATCTAAACGGCTGATATCAAAACCTGAGCAGAGGTTTTCCAGGACGTATCTGGCCGGGTGACCATGATCCTATTGGCGTTGACGTCGTTCATCCAGGATTGCAGGTATGTAGCTAAAAGTGTGTCATTGGCATCGACTGGAAAGTAGTTAACTCCCATCTTGGCATGAGGACGGAAGACGGCCAAATCTCTGGCGAATACTGGTTTCCCGTGGCCAAGAAATTCCACCAAGGGAAGGCCAAAGCCTTCACCGTATGATGCGATTATGCCGCCCGAGCAGTTTTCGTAAAGATCGAAGAGTTCCGCATCGTCGACATCGTCGAACCAGAATAGCTTACGTCCATGCTCGGGATGATTCAGAATAGCCTGATGCAAGCCGTCGACTTGCCAGCCAGTCCGACCGACAAGCACCAGCCTTTCAGGCGCGCCATCGGCCCATAAACGGCTGAATGCAGCGAGCATATCGCCATGACCCTTGCGCGGCTCGAGTGTGCCGACCATCAGAAAGAATGGCGCCCGGGCATCAAACCGTGCAGGTTGCGACCTGGTATCCGACGGAATGAGCGGGGGATCGCTGATCTTGTGGCCCATGGGTAGAACGACCGTCGAGTAGCCGTCCTTGAGACCGAACTCCTTGTCAAGATTGCGTTTAAGGTCTTCTTCCGTCTGCTTCGAATTGCATAGGAAGCCATCCGCAAGGCCTGCAAGGATGCCAAGCCACGCCTTGTACCGGATCACGGTGTTCGTCGAAAACCATTCCGGCTTCTCCAACGGTAACAGATCATGGACCAGAAACCACAGAGTGCCTCCATTTCGCCGAAAGGCTGCAAGTTGCTTTCTATGCCGACGAACCGCGTCAAGGGAGTAATCTAGGCCTAGGAATATATCTCCTGGGGTGCTGGTTATAGGTGTGAAGTCGACTGGCTCGAGCGGGGAGGGCCAAGAAATCAGATGATATTTGCGTCGCCTTGTAGCGGCTACAAAATGGATATCCCAATTTGTAGGGGCTTCATCAATGAGGGATAGGGCCAATTCTCTGACGACCCGTTGTATCCCTGTACCTGCATCGTGCTTGCTGATCACCGCAAGGTCGATGAAGAGCCGGCGACGTGTTTTGGACGCTGGTACGGCTGTCCTTTTGGAGCGTCGAACACGCCTGACCCGTACGCTCCGTAAAGTTGGGTTACCTAGAGCCTGCTCAAGGCGATAAGGTAATAGATCCAAGAAAGGTTGAAAAAGTGAGGCCATCTGAAGAGATGTGGTAGAGCACTTACTTAAGCAAGCGCTCTACGCTCATATTCCTTAGTTGTTGCTGTTATTTACCGTTTGCACGGCAGCAGTTACGGTCATGAGTGGGGTAAACAGCTGGCTGATCAATTGGAACAGCTTGCCAGGTTGATTCGCAGCCGCATTACCGAAGTAGAGAACGTCCCGGTCTCGCATCTCGAAGCGCTGCACCACGAAATATGAGCCAGCTTTCATCATATTGAAGTGATAGACAACTGGTTCTTCGTTGCCCTGCGCATCGGTGACATAGCGGAACACGAAGACGGCTGCGGGATCGCCTTGGTTGGGGTTGACGCCTCCGGCGTTGGACATCGCTTCGGCCAGCGTGATCGATGAGCGGGTGAAGGGCAGTTGCTCAACCCTGCTACCTGCACCCAGCACGGCAAAGGACTTGGGGGCGTTGATGAGCATAAGCCGGTCACCCGGGTAAGCCCGCACGTCAAGGGAGGGGTTCGAGACGAGTTCGTCCATGCGGATATCGAATTTTTCGTTGCGCCGAACCACCCGCAGGGACAAGTCACGAGCATTGCCGCGATAGCCGCCGGCGAGCGCCACGACGTCAGACAGGGTTTCCCGGTTGGTCTGCAGCACCAGGCGACCGGGCTTAGCCACCTCGCCGCTCATGATGACGGAATTCGTAATGGCTTGGTCGAGCGTCACCACGACTTGCGGATTTTCGGAGACCCGGCGCAATGACCGCCTGATCATTGTTTCCACTTCGCCCAGGGTGTGGCCCACGACGTGCAGCTTGCCACCATAAGGAATGAAAATGTCACCATCGTCATTCACGCGATTGGGGGGCAGCCGCTGGGCGCGGACGCCGGGGTCTGCCGTCAATGCGCCGCCCTGGCTGCCAGCCCCGCCGCCGGAACCGGCGAAAAGCGTCACGCCAGCCTCATAAATATTGATGTTCAACACATCGCCAGGGCCGACCATGTCCGTTGGTGGTGGCGCAAGCTCAGGGAGAAAT
Source organism: Novosphingobium fluoreni (assembly GCF_014196615.1). Classification (GTDB taxonomy): domain Bacteria; phylum Pseudomonadota; class Alphaproteobacteria; order Sphingomonadales; family Sphingomonadaceae; genus Novosphingobium; species Novosphingobium fluoreni. The sequence goes on along the minus strand of NZ_JACIDY010000012.1, from coordinate 9,204 downwards.
CTGGCGGCGGTGGCAGAGGTTTCGGATGCGGGGAGGTCAGCAGCCGTGACCACGTGGACCACCTTGATCGGTAGCGTTGCCTCGGTTGCCGCAGACTTCTCGATCTGCTTGCGCGTCGGCCCACTGGTGGGAAGCGTGGCGCAACCGGCGAGGCCTGCAAGCAGGATGAGGGAGGCTAACGTCTTGACCTGCATCGGAGGATTGACCAATTCCAATTTTGATGGCTGCTCGCCTTTAGATCGCGACGCCGCAGTGAACAATAGCGACCTCGGTCGCAACTTAGGGGGTGATTCGCGGCGTTTGAAAGCCAGCGGACTTGCGTGTCGGAGCATGTTGGCCTAGCGCCCGCCGGTGGGAAGGCAGCCTTGTGCGCTACCGTCCTTTTGAGGTGCTGTGAAGAGTTCTATGAACGTTGAACAATCGTTCCCGGTTGAGATCCCCGCGAAGGACCGACACTCTGCCTTCACCGCCTGGCTGAAAAAGCGGCGCTGGTTCGTGGTGTTCGTAATCCTCCCCACGCTGCTCGCCGCGATCTATTACCTATTCATCGCATCCGGCATCTATGTGTCTGAATCGCGCTTTGTCATCAAAAGCCCGGACCAAAAGCGTTCTCAGATTTCTTCGCTGGCCAACATCATCCAGACCACTGGGCTTTCTGGGGGGCAGGAACAGACCAACGAGATCCTGGACTATATTCGTTCGCGTAACGCCTTGAAGGACTTAGAAAAAGTTGCCCAAGTGCGCGAGCGCTTCGCCTCACCTGAAGCTGATCGGATATCCCGCTTTCCAAAGCCCTTGATGGAAAACACCTTCGAAGACCTTTTCAAGTATTACGAGGACATGGTTGACGCTCGTCTCGATTCAGAGACTGGCACCGCTGTGGTCAAGGTAAAGGCGTTTACCCCGCAAGACGCATACAAGATCAACCTGAGTCTTCTGCAGTTAAGCGAGATGCTGGTAAACCGCTTGAACGATCGGGTGCAAAACAAGGCTATTGTCGAGGCGCAGAAGCAAGTCGATCTTGCGACCCAGCGTGCAAGGGAATCCAGAGTCGCACTGGCGCAATATCGTAACGCATCATCGTTGATCGATCCGGAGAAGCAGGCCGGTGGTGTGATCGAGATTGCCAACGCCTTGATCACGGAACGGGCGGCTCTCCAAGCCCAGCTGCAGACGATGCAGCGGCTAACGCCGGACAATCCCTCGATTCCAGTCCTGAGAAACCGGATCGCTGCAATTTCTGCTCAGATTGCGTCCCAAAACAGTCAAGTGGTTGGTTCCGGTTCGGGTATTGCCTCGAAGCTTGGGGGATATGAAAATCTGCTGGTCGAGCAGGAGTTCGCAACCCAGAACCTGAACGTGGCAAGCGCCGCTCTCGTGCAGGCCCGCAGTGATGCCCAGCATCAAAAGTTTTATCTAGAGCGTGTCGTCGACCCTGATATGCCAGATATGCCCCTGCTTCCACATCGCCTGATCTCCATTCTCACCGTCGCTGCAGCTGCGACCTGCCTGTACTTCATCGGATGGATGCTGATCGTCGGCATTCTCGAACATGCGCCGGACTGAGGTTATTCAGTCATGAGCCTTCAAAAGTTCCAGGAGGGATGGCGGATCCAAATGCGCGTGGTTCACGCGTTGATGATCCGGGAGTTGCATACTCGCTACGGACGCGAAAACATTGGGTTTCTGTGGATCATGGTCGAGCCCATGCTCTTTGCGGGCTTGGTGGCCATCATGTGGCGCTTCACTCGGGGCTCGGAAGAACATGGCGTCGGCATCGTGGCATTTGTCGTAACCGGCTACTTGCCGGTGGTCCTGTTCCGACATGCTGTATCGCGGTGCGTGGCGCTGTTCGTGGCGAACAGTAGCTTGATGTACCACCAGCAAATAAAGATCCTCGATTTCATTGTGGTGCGCTTCATCATTGAATTTCTTGGCTCGATGATGGCCTACTTCTTTATTGCGCTGTTCTTGGTCATGATCGGGCAGTTTCCAGTGCCAGCTGACATCGGTTTGCTGATTGCCGGCTGGTGTCTTTACGGGCTGTTTACCCTATCTTTGTGTCTTGTTATCGCTCCACTTTCCGAGATGTCGGAGATAGTGGAAAAATTCATTCCTGTGACGACGTACATCATGCTGCCTATCTCCGGACTTTTCACAATGGCATCGTGGCTCGCACCAAAAGCGCGGGAATACCTGCTATGGTCACCATTCGTGAATGCGATGGAAATGATGCGCAAGGGCGTGTGGGGTGGTCAGGTCACGGCGTACTATAGCGTTTGGAATCCGATCGTATGCTCGGTCGTACTTTCCGTCGTCGGTCTGGCCCTGTGCCGGCACGTTCGCAAGATCATCACCGTCGAATGATCGTTTGCACGGACCTTTATAAATCATACAAGTTGGGGGCCGGGCGCAAGCACGTCCTCAAGGGTATTAATCTTGTGGTGGAACAAGGCGACCGCGTTGCGCTGCTCGGTCGAAATGGCGCTGGCAAGAGCACCTTGATCAAGCTGCTTGGCGGCGTGGAAATGCCGACATCCGGCAAGATAACTCGAAATATGTCCTTGTCTTGGCCGCTGGGTTTTGCGGGAGGGTTTCAAGGCAGCCTTACCGGCTACGACAATGCCAAGTTCATTGCCCGGATTTACGACCGCGACTACAGGGAAATGCGGGAATTCGTCGAGGATTTCACCGAGCTAGGTCGGCAACTGGCGATGCCGGTCAAGACATACTCGTCGGGTATGCGAGCTCGTCTCGCTTTCGCACTATCTCTCGCAATTGAGTTTGATTGCTACTTGATTGATGAAATCATTTTGGTCGGCGACCAGAACTTCCAGCGTAAGTGCCACTACGAACTCTTTGAAAAGCGTGCGGATCGTTCAATGATCCTTGCATCGCATAGTACCGACATAGTTCGCCAATATTGTAATCGAGCTATTTTAATAAATAATGGCTATGCCACTACTTATGACGATGTAGACGAAGCAGTAGATTTTTACAGTGCTTTGTAACCCTTGATTCTATCTTAAAGACCAGCAGCCAAATTCCTTTTCAAAGACGGCGGATACTCTTTGTCGCTTATCTGCGGTCACTGCGCTGCAGATGTTGCCACCTGCTTCAAAGGAGATCGGACCTGCGGTGGGATAGAGCATTGTCTCTCTACCTGCCCATCCGCCATTCAACCATTTTACCGGGGTTCCTCCTGAAAGGAACACGGCCCGGTTAGGAGGAAGATTCACCGTGGTGTTCGCGGCAACCATGCCAGGCGCCGTATCCAAGCCAAGGTTTTTGCCAAGGATCGCTGCAGCCTCGTTCCCCGCTGCGGGACGCCAAGCGATCGGCAGAGCCGTAGTACTAAGGTCATTGCCCGTAAAAATACCTACGTTTTCAGCATTGGTCGAAACCAAGATCCCCGTTGCCAGCCTACCATCAGTATTATGATCGCAGTTCCCTATAGTGCTGTTTCGCACCGCCGAAGCTATGGTATCGCCAGAAGCGATAAAACCGGTGCCCTTACCGTTGCCGTCACTACAGATAGTACCTGAGTCAAAAGTGACTTTTTGACCCGCCTTTACTTCTATTCCTGATCTGTCCTTCGCAACATGAGTTCTATGGCCGATAAAATGAATGCCGAGGATATTATGGCTCGCGCCATTGTCTTGGATCAATATACTAGATCCACCGGCATTGCTGGCCCAAGTATTTACAAAATTAAGGCCCCAGACACCGGCATTTGATACCTGAGTATCTATTAATAAATTGTGATCTGTATCTGTATCACCAAGTACTGTCCCCGTAAAATATATCCACATGACTTGTTGGTCGGAACCGGGATATATCTTTGTTCCTAGCGCACAGCCGTATTGGGTGTTGTTGCTGATCAGTGCGCCACCAGCATCTAGGATCAAAGTGCCAGTTCCGATCTTTCCTTGGCAAACGAGGGAGTTACCTTCGACCCGCGTGTCGATCGTGTTGGCTTTGCGGGAGTTGCCGCCGAGCATTATGCCGACTGCCTTCGAATGCGCAGCCGGGACGATAGTGTTATGCCGCAGGATGACGTCGGCGTTCTGAGTTGATCCGTTAGAACCGGTTCCGGAAACTGAGATTCCAACGATCTGGTTGTTGATGTGACTGTCAGAGACAATCACCGAATTGGCGCTTCCGACGATGCGGATAGCCGTGCCTTCTTGCATTTCGACGTTGGCATCAATGCATATGTTATGCACTCGCGCTCCGGCGCCTTCAAGTACCAGCACATCCTGACGGGGATTGTTGGTGCGTAGACCTGAACTGCAGCTTTGTTTGTAAATGCCCTTTCCGCCACCAGCGCCTGAAAGGGTGATGGCACCTTTGCTGACTAGCGCAGAGCTAATCAGATACGTGCCTGTACCTAGGTTGAGGATGCCGCCTTGGCGCTTGTCTATCCAATATTGAACGCAAGCGGTGTCGTCGGTTTTCCCATCTCCCGCACAGCCAGGAAGGATGCCATTCTCCGTTGTCGAGAGGGGCGCGGGAAGTGTTCCAGGTTGCTCGCCCCCTGTGCGGGCAATCGCTCCTCCGGTGCCGGATGACAGTCCGACAACAAGAAGAGCGCGCAGGATAGCGCGAGGAGCATGGTCAGCCGCATCTTTTTTAGAAAGAAACCACTGATTTCCAGATCGTTCTATCAAGCGGCGATCTCAACACTACTTTCGAGCAAACGCTCGGTCATCCAATCCGGAAGGTCCTTGGCCGTCATCCCCAAGGAATGGAAACCGGTCAGGAGGGCATCCTTGAAGCCGGGGGTATAGAGGAAGTGCCCTTCTGCGATAAACAACTCGCGATAACGTTCAGGATGCTTCTTCCACAAAAGAGCGTCCTTGCAGAAAAACTTCGTCCGCTCTGCCAGGGATTCTCGCTCGAGCGACCGAGGTTGGGCCGGATGGAAAACGACCACGTCACGGCCATAGGGCACCTTGCCCAGATCCTGCAGTCGCCAACCAAAATCGGTGTCTTCACGGAAATGAGGCTTATCGAACTGCAGGTCGAAGCCGCCAAGATATTGGAACGCGGATGATCGCACCATGAGATTGGCTGTCATGAAGCCGATGCCTTCAAAGCCGACATTGGTGACAGGGCGCCAATCCGGATCGCCCTCATGATCTGAGCGTATCAGTCCTTCAAGTCCGACTACTTCGGCATCATCAAAATACTTGCGTGCGTTAGTCAGCCAATCAGCCTCGGGCAGGCAATCATCATCGATGAATGCTATAATCTCGCCTTGTGCGAGCATGGCGCCGTTGTTGCGGGCGCGCACGGCACCTTTGACCGGGCTATGATAATAGGTCTGCGGGAAGCCCCACTTATGGTCAGCGCTGCTCCAGGATTCCTGAGATTGATCAACGATGATCACTTCAAAATCGCGCTCGATCTGCCGAGACAGGGCATGCATCAGTTCACCCAGCTTCCCGTGGCGCTCATACGAGGGGATGACGACTGAGAATTTCGGCCGCGACTGTCCGGCCATCGCCTCACGTGAAGCCATGAACCTGCCAAGAAGATCTGAAATGCGTTCCCAAGAATAGCTTTCTTCGACACAGGCACGCGCGGCTTTGCCCATAACGGCGCGCTCAGCCGTATCAGCTCTCAGATCGGCGATAGCTGCTGCAAAGGCCTCCTCATGAGCAGCCACAACGCGCATGAAGGCGCCTGGCTCAATCCCGCGAGCACCCACTTCCGTACTGATAATCGGCAGACCTGCAGCCATGAAATCAAACATTTTTATGTTTGTACCCGAACCGGCCATCATGGGATTTACGGCGAAATCAGCGGCGGCATACCACTTGTCCCGCGCCGCATCGTCAAGCGGTCCGGTTATGATGACGTTTGCACCTGCCGCCTGCATCTGCGCTCCAACGCCTCCGGCAATTATGAAGGTGGTTTCCGGACGAGCTTTGGAGAGAGCTTCGTTTATGAAGTGCGCTGCATCAACGTTCGGGCCGTATGCACTGCCTATAAATATACCACAGAAGGCACCGTGAGAAATACCCAACTCCTGACGGGCCGCCTCGCGTGTGGATACATCAGGTACCGGGCTATTGAAGGCCATGACCCCATTGGGGACGACGCGCATCTTCTCCGGCGAAAAGCCATATAGGCGGTTGAAACGAAGCAGATCTTCATGAGAGCAGGCTAGGATCCAATCCGCACGGCGCCCACATTCCAGCTCGTCCTGAATTACGCCTTCCAACACATCTCGCTCGACGGGATTGCTGTCGCTGAGAAGCTGCGCACGCAGAAAGCCTTCGACGTTGTGAGATTCATAGATGACGACCTGGTTCGGCCGAAGCTGATTCTTGACGAGGGGGTATATCCAGGGGTGAGAAAATACCACGACATGGGCGTTCTCAGTCGCCTTGCGTGCGGCTGCGATATAATCGGGAGAAAGGTAAGCTTGGCGACTGAACGCCAGATCGATCACGTTTTTGCCGCCCGCTCTTTGCGCCAATTCGGCGGAAGCTCCGTGATGCTCATCCGTGAGAGGAATATCGGTTTCGAACAGGGTTGGCGTCAACGCATGAGCACGAAACTTTTCTCCCGGCCAGTCATATGTGCCGACATAGTTCGCTTCGACACGCTCGCCCAAGCCATGATAAAGACCCAGCAGGCGCAAGCGGCCACCACCGGTTGGTGGGTCGATCGGCTGCATGTCCAGGACAGCGACCTTGAGGGGCGCCGCGGCGGGATCGGGAATACCATCCATCGCCGCAGTGGCGAGTGCGTAGGCGGTATCCGCCCATGACATCTGACTGACTTGCTGGAAGCCGCGTAAGCCCATTTGTCTGGCTTCTTCGCGGTTGTCCCAAAACCATTCCAGTGCGGAACAAAGGTCTGCAGGAGTGGGATTAACGACAAGGCCCGTCTCATAATTGCGGACGATGTGCGCCGGCTCACCTGAGTCTGTACATGTCAGGACGGGGCATCCACTCGCAAATGCCTCGAGCGTGACATAACCATAGTCTTCTCGCTGGGGAACGAACGGGATGGCGAGCGCCCGCGAGTAAAGGTCGACGAGCTCATCATCGCTAACCCGACCGAGAAATTTGATCCGCGTATCGTCACCGGCAAGAGCTCGCAGATGGTCGCCGTGTTCGCCTTCACCCACGATGACCAGCGACATGGCTCGGGAGGAATGCTTCATCGCCTTGATAAGAAGATCAAAGCGTTTCCAGGGATGTAGGCGACCAGCAAGCAGGAAAAATTCTCCTGGGCCATCGCCGATGTGGAAGTCGCTGAAGCCCAGCGGTGGGTGCAGGACTTCTGCCGAGCGGCCTCGCCAGCGATGTAGCCTCCGCGAGATCTCAAACCCCTGCGACATGCAGGCCTTCACGTGAGCCAACGCCTCATTGTCGGCGGCATGGATACGGGCCCGATCAGCGTAATCACCGGCCGTTGCATCCGGAAAGCGATAATCGAACATGTCGTCGAAAATTCGCACGGCGTGATTGAGGTACATCACATGGTTGGGGTGACGTACTGCGTAAGTCGGGACCTTGCTGGAAACGACCATGTCGAAGCCAGACAAATCCATGTCTGCGGCAAGGTCGTAATTACGCAAGATTTGATCGACAGACGGCTCGGTGGCATCCACCTCGACAAACTCGGGCTTGCAGCCGATCCTCTCGAAGCCTCTCCGCAGTCCGGCGTAGAAGCGCTCTGCCCCCCCGTTTCCAGCTATGGGTGAGCCTGCGCAGATTATACCGACCTTCAAGCCCGTAAAACGACCAGTATCGCGATGAGTAGCTGTAATAATTGCGGACATGTCTCAGTTAAGACCCAACTTCTGGAGTTCTGCTCGGATTGCGGAAGCGATCTGCGAAACCTGCTTATCGGCCGAAGTGTCCCGCAGCAGATCCGCAATGGGCGCATGCGGTTCCGGAATCGGCACAGCTTCCCCGGGTATGAGCGTTGCCATGGACACCGGTGATGGCTCCGCCAACGCCGACATGTTGCCGCCTGATAGCAACAATTTGGCACCTTGGCTTGCGCTCAACTCTCCAGACAGATGGCCGTGTTCGGCTGCCTTTATCGAGCTTAGAAGCTTCACCAACTCGGCATACGTCTCATCAATGCGCGAGTGGATGTTTGCAGAAGCCCGCTTTGCTTCGGCTTCAAGCATGCTGAGGCGACCTACCTGCCAGACATGGCGTTCGGCGGCACGACCACCGAGCCTGATACGAAGCCAAGCCCGCCTGTACCTGGTGAAAAAGGAATTGGCCTTCGTTACAAAACGCCATGCGGACGCATGTGGTGTACGGTTGAGATATGCCTCTTGGGAATGCGCTATATCTCGCATTACCCTCACACGTGCACGATCACCCCTGCGGGTTAAAACGCCGGCATAATGCGACTGCCCCGCACCATCCATCCCGCGCCCGAGGAAGAGGGTATAGGCTTGGTGAAGGAAATCGCTTTCGTCATGTTTTAAGGAGGCAAGCTGCTGTAAGTGGGTGAGTGCCTCCTGAGAGGAGGCTAGATTGAACAGGAATTTGGCTCGTGAAGTCCCGCGGCGCATGCTGCTCAAGTGATGGTCAAGACCGACTGGCTCGGCCGATCGACCCAGCAGCCAAAAATATCCCGCCTCGGCGAAAACGTCATCCGACCATTCTGAGGCAGCGATTTCGAAATCACCCTTTAGATCATCAGTAAGGGCAGACTCACCATGGTTTGCCAACCAATTCACGCAGGCTTCGACATTCCTTGTAGCAGCGGGTGACGCAGAAAGCTGCGCCTGCATCGCTGCTTCCAGCATCGCTACAACCTTGAGATGGGCCTCAGTCAACGCCACAATAAAGTTCCGCTCGAAGTGATCGTGGGCGGCGGCAAGATCTTGAGAGATACTGATCTTTATCGTTTGCAAATCGGTGCTTTTGTCTACAGGTTCATCGTGCTCTATAATTGGTCTTTCAACCTCATTGTCCTGAACAGTCTCTTGGCGGGAATGCCTAATATAGTGTTCTCTCGACGATGCTGTGGTTTGAATAGAATCTTTAAGGGCGTTGATCTCTCGCTGTATCAATTCAGTGACGGCGATCTCAGCTGAATGCTGTGAATATTGCAATTCGCTAAGAATCTCTGCCCGGATGCCGTTCATCCGCTCCAACATCTTTGGTGCAACTTCAATCTGACTAGAAACGACTGCATCGAGATCATCGATCTCGATGG
>NZ_JACIDY010000011.1 GCF_014196615.1 Novosphingobium fluoreni | reverse complement strand
ATGGCGATGACATGAGGTCAGGCGATTCTGCTCAGCAGTTTCGATCCGTACCCTCCGCTTCGCCAAGAAGGCGACTTTTTCAACGCCATCGGGACGGAGCTGCCATTCTGGCTTGGATCTTGGCAAGTCCTCTTTCGCTAAAAACCGACGTTCGCTCGTTCGGCCCTCGAAGGTAGGACCATAACCCCAGCATGATGACCGCATTCCGATCTGGTTCATGGACCTGCCTAGACCTACGCCGCCATCGATCCGCAGGATTCGAACGATCTCGCCAGCAACCTCATCGACAACGCCGCACTGCCTACAAAGTCCAGCGTAATCGTGACTGCCGAGGCCGAAAAACTCTGATTTCTGCTCCCGATATGCGACGATACTCCGACATCACCTAAGCCGATCGCGCTCACGCCACCGCGCCGTGCACCCGCTTCGAAGAGCGTGAGGGCATGCACGGCTTAATCTTCTAATTAAGCACAGCGACCGCGGCTTCAGAATCAGTCCGGGTGTCGGAAGGCCTTTCTCGACACGCAAATAGCTTGGCAATTCTCAATGGAGGGCGCGCGACAGACGCGGAAGCCTGCCGCCAGGTCAGTTCATATTCGACCAGGAAGCCGTCATGATCGGAGAGCACCGGTCCGTTCGGGCCTCCGTCGAACAGCGCTTCGACGCGGACCGGGCGGATAGTCACGCGCTCACCGTTTCCGAAAAATTGCAGGTCCTACGTGTCGACCCAAGGCTCGTCGCCGTCCCAGGACATGTGCACCTTGCAGTCAGAGCCCGGTTCCATGCAGGCGCGATGGACCAGTCGCATTGGCTGGTAGCGGGTGAAGTTCTCCCACCGATCCTGCGAACCGCGCATGTTGAAGTCTCCGCCGAACACGATCGGATAGCGGTCGTCGTGGCTGGCATCGATGAAGGCGGAGGCTTCGGTCACCTGGCGGGCGTGGGCAGCAAGGTTGCGCGCTTCGGCCACATGCGACGCCCTGCGCGAATTCATGTGCGTGTCGTACAGATCGATAGGTACCGGCACACCCGGCACCGCGATCCGGGCAAGCATGACGCCTTTGTTGGCTAGGCAGTCCAACCCGGCGCAGGACCGGCGACCATAGGCCTGACTGCGGGTTAGCAGGACCAGATAGCGTGACGCGATCACCAGTCCGCTGCCGGTCAGGCGCACGCCGATCTCTCCCTTGCGGAGTTTCGCGCGGTGCGGCAGCTTATCGGTGAACATCCGGATGTGCAGGGTCGTGCGGCGCGGGCCGGGCACGATGGCCGGATAGCCGGATGCCAGCACGGCCCGCTTCGCAGCGCCGCTGAACACCTCTTGGAACAGCACCACGTCGGGCGCCTTGCCGGCGGCGCGCAGGGCGGCGAGATGCGCGCCGATCCGCACCAGGTCCTGCTTGCGGCCGGAGCGAGCGGGCCAGCCCAGGCCCTCGACATTGTACGTCAGCACCGACAGCGTCGCGGTGCGGGTCACGCCGTCAGGGGCGATACGGACGGTTGGCGCGGACGCAGCTTCGGCCGCCATCCGGCGCAACGGCGGGGCTGTGCCGCAACCTGTCACGGCGATGCTCAGCACAAGGGACAGACACGCGAAAACACCGCTATATCTCACGTCAGCTCGCCTGGGAGCGCAAGGTTAGGACCGCCAGCAAACCGTGACCATCTTGGCGCTCCTCCAACCTGATCGTTCCGCCCAGCAGCGTCATCGCCTTCGATGCGATCGACAGCCCCAGCCCGCTGCCGGCCGTGGGCAAGGCGCCATGCTCGAACCGGCGCAGCAGCCGCTCGCGCTCGGCGGCGGGGATCCCCGGCCCGCGATCGCCCACCGAAACGGCGAGCTGGTCCGATCCGCGCGCAAGGGCGATGTCGAGCTGACCGCCGCAGCGCGCATGGCGGATGGCGTTGCCGATTACGGCCGAGAGCGCCACCTGCAACAGCGCCGCGTCACACTGCCAGCGCACGATATGTTCTGGCACGACGCTGCACTCGATGCCGTCCGGACCCGCTTCGATCATCGCGTCGGCGACCACTTCGGCAACCAGTCCATGCACGTCGACCGAGCGGGACGCCACGGCGGTCGCGTTCAATCGGGCAAGCATCAGCATCCCGTCGATCAGGTTGTTGGCGCGATCGACCGTCGATGTCAGCCGATCGACATCCTGGCCCACCGCCTGCGGCGCCAGTCGGCGCAGCACCTGCGCCTGGGCGCGAATCGCTGCCAGCGGCGTGCGCAGCTCATGCGCCACGTCGTCGGTAAACGCCTGCTCCAGGTCGTAGGCTCCCTCCAGGCGGGCGAACAGCTTGTTCAACGCAACCACCAGCGGCTCCATCTCCCTCGGCCAGACCTCGGGCTCCAACGGCTCGAGGTCGGCAAGCGATCGGGCATTAATGGTGGAGGCCAGCCGCTCCACTTGCGACAGGCTCTTGCGCAATGTCGCCCAGAGTACGAGCATCGACAGCCCGAGCAACAGCAGCATGGGCAATGCCAATTCGGCCAGGACGGGGCCGAGCGAAAATTCACGCGCGGCATGGCGCTGCGCAACGACGATGAGCAGCGGCGTCTTGATGCTCTGCATGCCGTAACTGCGCCAGCCATCGCCTTGCGCGGTGAAGGTGTGCAGGCCCGGCTCCAGCGGCAGCAGCCGCACCGGCGCTCCCCAGCCTGACCGGGCAACCAGCTTCCCGTTCCAGAACACCGCGAACATGCAGGAATCGTAAGTGGCTTGGAACGCCTTCTCATCCTCGGTGGTGAGCAGCGGGTCGCCGTGGCCGTCAACCACTCGGTCGCGCCGCACAAGGACGCCTTGCGCGAATTCGTCCTGCATCATCATGTCGAGCAGCTTTGCCGCATCGATCAGTTGCACGTCGGCCGCGCGGCTGATCTCGCGGTCGGCGAAGACGTAGAGCACGGCCCCGATCGCCAGTGCGGTCAACGCCAGCAACAGCAGCACACGACGGTAAAGCTGCATAGATAGGGTCGATCGCTTCACCGTTCGCGCCCGCCGACCATGTAGCCCAGGCCCCGGGCGGTATGAATGAAGTCGCGCCCGATCTTGCGGCGCAGGGACGAGATCGCGACTTCGACCGTGTTCGATTCCGCCCAGTTGTCGCCGTCGTAAAGTTCGGCCTCAAGATCCGCCTTGGACACGAAACGCCGGCTGCGCCGCATCAGCAACGCCAGCACGCGAAACTCCTTGGCCGTGAGCGGCAAGGCCTGCCCTTCCAGCGTCGCGACATGCCCGGCAAAGTCGAGCATGACCGGGCCGATGGTCATGGTGTCATCCTGGCGTCCCTCGCGCCGGCGTAATTGCGAGCGGATGCGGGCGGCGAGCTCCTCCAGGTCGACAGGCTTCACCACGTAGTCGTCCGCGCCGGCATCGAGCCCGGCCACTCTCTGCTGCGTGCGGTCGAAGGCGGTGACGACGATCACCGGGGTCGCGATCCCCTCGCCCCGTAGCATGCGCAGGACTTCCAGGCCGGTTCCGTGCGGCAAGCCGATGTCGAGCAGGAGCACGTCGTAATCGGCACTACGGCCCGCAGCCAGAACGTCGTCCCCGCGTGTGAACAGATCGACCACGTAGCCTTCCAGCTCCAGCGCGCGCCTGATCGCGGGGCCGAGATCGGCGTCGTCTTCCGCTAGCAACAGGCGGGGCAACTTGAACTCCGGGGTGGGTGTGACGGCAGGCAAACGCCTTATTTGCCGGGAGATAGGCCCTGAACAAGGTCCACGTCAAACTCGCGCACAAACCTTTGCGAGCGTCAGTTTCGCATCAGGTTCAGCGCGTAGAGTGCCCTGTCCTAGCGCGCCCTGCGCACTTCTCGCACTTTGCCCTATGTGCACCAGAACGGCTACAGATTGATGACACTCTCGACCTTGCCTCCCGCCGCCAAGACCTATTCGTCTCTCGATGCCGCGCTCGATCAACGATGGTCGCACGATGGCGTGGCGCTCGCGCCTTGCGTGGCTCTGGTGGGATGCGACGGTTCGGGCAAGTCGAGCCTTGCGCGCGATCTTACGGCGATGCTCGATCAGGAGGCGCCGACGCGCTCAATGTATCTTGGCACCGGTACCGGCGATCTTGGGCGTCGCATCGGCCAGCTACCGTTGATCGGCGGCCTGGTGGAACGGTTCCTGTCCGCCGAGGCCAGCAAGGCGCACGCAAGGTCTGACGAGCGGCTGCCCGGCTTGCCGACCGCGCTCGTTATGTTCGCCTTTTCCCTCGCCCGCCGTCGCCGTTTCGCACGCATGCTCGACTTACGCCGTCATGGCATCCGGGTGGTCAGCGATCGCTATCCCCAGGCCGAACTGCCCGGCCGCTTCGATGGCCCGAGCCTTGCCTGGACTCGCCGGGGCTCGGCCCTGGTCGAGCGGCTCGCCCGGCGCGAGCGCGATATCTACGAAGACATGGCCGCGTTCCGTCCGGACCTTGTGATCCGCCTCAACGTCGATATCGACACCGCGCTCGCCCGCAAGGCCGACCATGACCGCGAACTGCTGCAAAGCAAGCTGGCGACCGTGCCAACGCTGTGCTTTGCCGGTGCCCGGATCGTCGATGTGGATGCGACGCGGCCCTACTCCGAAGTCCTCGCCACGGTGCACGACCTAATGCGGCGCGAGGCGCTTGCGGCATGAGCGATGGGCCTCTCCTGATCGCGGTCGTCGGTTGCGACGGTTCGGGCAAGTCGACGCTGACCGAGGCCTTGCAGCAGTGGCTTGAGGCACGGCAGCCGACGGCGACCTGCCACTTGGGCAAGCAGTCCGGCAACCTTGGCCGCATGCTGGCGCGCACGCCCTTGATGGGCCGGCGGATCGATCGCTCGATCGAAACCCGATCGCGCCAGGCGCACAAGAGCGCGAACCCCGGCCTGCTGGCGGCCCTGGTGATCTACGCCTTCGCCTTGCGCCGGGCGCGCCGGTTCCGCCGCATGCTTAAGCTGCGTGGCGAAGGATACACCATCATCGCGGATCGCTTTCCGCAAGTGGAGCTGCCCAGCGCAATCGACGGCCCGGGGCTTGGCACCGCTCGGCGCCGCGGGCTGGTCGGCGTTCTTGCCGCGGCTGAGCAACGCTTGTTCCGGCACATGGTGGCGCACGCGCCCGATCTCGTTCTGAGGCTTAATGTGCCGCTCGATCTCGCCGCCGCGCGCAAGCCCGATCATCGGATCGAAACGCTCGCCCGCAAGATCGAGGAAATGCCGCGCCTGCGCTTCGGCGCCGCGCCGATCGTGGAGCTGGATTCGCGCGAACCGCTTGACCGCGTGGTCGCTCGCGCACAAGTGGCCGTGCAGACGCTGCTCGACCAGCGTGAACCGGCACGGCCCAGCGCTGCGGCCTAAACAGAGCACGGAGCCATGAAACGTTGGTTCGCCGATGGCGTGTTCCGCACCATCGTGCGCAACGCCGCCTATCTCGCCACGGGCAAGCTGGGCGGCGCACTGCTCGGCCTGCTGGCGCTTGCCCTGGCGGGACGCGGGATGAGCCCGGCGATGTTCGGCACGCTGATCCTGATTCACTCCTACGCCAATGGCGTGGGCGCAGTGATCAAGTTCCAGACCTGGCAGTTCATCGTGCGCTACGGCGCGCCGGCGCTGGAACGCGGCGATATCGCCACCTTGCGGGACGTGACCGGCTTTGCCTTCGGCCTTGACCTTGCCAGTGGGCTGCTGGGCATGGTGTGCGGCCTGGCCGTGCTACCCTGCGTTTCCGACTGGTTCGGCCTGGGCGCCGACCACCTCGGCCTCGCCATGCTTTACTGCACCCTGATCCCGACCATGACCGCCGCGACGCCCACCGGCATCCTGCGCGTGTTCGACCGCTTCGACCAGATCGCCTGGCAGCAGCTGGTCACGCCCTTGGTCCGCGGCATCGGCGCGACGATCTCCTATGTCGCCGATCTTGGCTTCACCGGGTTCGTGCTGACCTGGTACCTGGCCGACTTGTCCGGCGACTTGTGCCTGTGGGCGATGTCGGTGCGCGAGTTGCGCCGCCGCGAGGTCAAAGGCGCGCTCAAGCCCGGCTTGTTCCGCCCCGCCCGCAAGCTGCCGCGTGCCTGGAGCTTCGTGTGGACTACCAATGCCGCCCACTCGATTTGGGCTGCGTGGGGCCCAGTCAGCAACCTGATCGTGGGCGCGCTGCTCAGCCCGGTCGCTGCCGGCCTGTTCAAGATCGCCGCAACCTTCTTCGATTCGGCCAGCAAGCCAGCGGAACTGATGAGCCGCAGCTTCTATCCCGAGATTATGCGCCTCGATCCCAGCAGCCGCCATCCCTGGCAACTCGCTGTCCGCAGCGCGCTCATTTCGGGCGCCATCGCGATCGTCGTGCTGCTGCTCGTCATGGTCGGCGGCGAGCCGGTGATCGCGCTGACGTTCGGCAAGCGCTATGTCGAGGCCTACGACCTGCTGCAACTGATGACGCTTTCGCTGGTCATGGCAATGGCGGCCTTTCCGCTGGAATCGCTGCTCTACATGGCCGGGCGGGAGCGGTCGGCGCTTGTCGCGGAAGGGACTGCGGCGCTGGGTTACGCGGTGCTGCTGTTCGTCGCCATCCACGCTTACGGCTTGTGGGGCGCGGGGCTGGCCTATGTCGCGGGTGTCTGCCTCAAGACGCTGTTCATGCTGGTGCCCACTGCGCTCGCCTATCGCAACCGCAATAACCTGACGCATGAGACGCATGTGGCGGTGCCGGCATGACGGCGCGCGCGCCCTTCCCGCCGTCGGTGGTCGACGCTTTGTTCGAAGCAGTCGAGATGGACGATGTCGTCGATCCGGTGGTCAGCCTGCCCGATCCGATCCCGATGGCCTGCGACGCGGCGGAGATGCGCCGTTGCCTCGACCTGTGTCTCCAGTTCTGGCGGGAGGGGGCGATCCGGCAGGACCTGCTATCGCTGACCGGCACGCTGCTGCGCACCGGCGACCTGCCGCCCGACCAGCGCCGCCGCTACAAGCTGATCCGCGCCCGCTACAAGCATCTGCGCTTCGCTCTGGTGCTCTATAGCGCCGCCCATCGCGCACCCTTGCTGTTCCGGGCTACCGTGGCGGTGATGGGACACTTGCAGGACGCCTATCGCAACGATCGGCACGGCGCGGCACGGCGCTATGCCCTGGTCCTGCGGTCGCTGCTGACCTGGCCCGTGTGGCGCGCCGTGCAGCGCCAGGTCGGTACCCTGCGGCTCGACGATGCGAAGGGCTTCCTGCGCTATCGCCTGTCAGAACTGCAGCGCCTGTCGCAGTGGCTTGCTGCCGAGACGCTGACGGCACATCGCTTTCACGCCATGCGCAAGATCGTCAGCCGAATGGTATCGTTCTACGACACGCGCCGCTCCCTCGCGCCATGCGAGCAAACGTACCAGATGTCGCGCTATCTCAGCGCCATCAACGGACTGATGGGCGGTATGCACGACGACCTGGTGGAAAGCGCCGTTTCCGGGTTGCAGGACTACCATCGCGACGCCTTCCTCTTGCCCCAGGACATTCGCTCCCGCTTGCTGGCACTAACGCAAACCCCAAGAAATGCCGCCCCCATCGATATGCCGTCCAGCTTCCGCTCCTAGCAGTTCGAAGGAGTAGCCCTAAGATGCGGATTTATGCCCGCCCTCGTACGAATAACGACACCGCCTTCTATAGCTGGTGAAATTTGGCTTGCCGGATAAGGCACCAAAGCATCCACCAAGTCAAAATTACGCCCAGACATCGAACTATTTGCGCTTCGACTGGTACCGACAACCAAACTCTTGTGGTATGTTAGATGAATGGCAAGTTCTTGGGCCAACTTATAGATCGGCTTAGGACAGCTATTGAGGGTACTGCCGCCGGATCGTGCAGTCGGATGGAAATGGCGAATTCCGGCACAAGCAGACATTCCTGTCGGTAAACTTGAACGTCGCAGTTTGATCAAGAGGCGACGCTCAATGCTCACTGGACTGGCCACGCACAGTGACTGCAATAGGGCTGGCAGCAAACTAGTGGCTTTTGGATGAGAATTGCTGAATGCAGTCAATCAAGGATCGTCTGTTTGAGAATTCGTTGTAGGGATCTCTGTAATGCCGGTCTATTTCATTCACCAGATCAGCACGGGTGAGCCACGCCTTAAGATAAGGCGTGCCAAGGATATTTTCCGGCGCCGAGACATATCACAGATCGGAAATCCTGAAACTCTCGTTTTGGTCGGCTGGATCAATACAAATGCAGAGAGCGCACTCGAAGCGCAGCTGGACATCTCGAAGAACCCTTGGTTTGGCGCGAAAGCGAGGCGAGGAGTGATCATGCCAGCGTCGACTACGTGATCACGGGTCAGTTCTTGCTGTTTAGCGGGATCTGATGGGGCACTCAGAGCCGTATGGGCATTATGCGGGCGCAGTTCGCCCCTCTAGCCATGCGAGCCGCTGAATGTTGTAGGCCAGGTTCGCCATCCCAATCTTGATCCGAGCTCGAGCCATGCCGATGGTGCGCACGATTAGGCCCATACGATGCTTCTGGCCGGCAAAGACGTGCTCGACGGCCGAGCGCACCGCTGACCGCTTCGCGTTTGCGCGTGCGATGCGCTCGGGCATGGCGCGGCGATGCGGCTTTCGCTGGTGGATGTTGCTGGTGAACATGCTCTTGGCGAGGAACGCCTCATTCTTCTTCGAACGGTAGGCTGTGTCGGCCCACACGCCTGAGGCCGTGTTGTTGGGGCTGATCAAAACCGGCAGCCTTGCGCCATCGTAAGCATTGGCAGCGCTGGCATCCCATGTGCGGATCAGGCCATGCGTGCGGTCAATGCCAATATGGTTCTTGTAGCCGAACATGGGGATGGCGAGGTCGACTGGCTTGAACGCTCTGGGGTCAGCGCCGTCTTTCACCTTGGCCTTGGTGTATTTGACGCTCCAGCGCGCGTCCCGATCCTTCTGGCCGAGCTTGGCTGGCTTATCCTTCCAGCGATCGGGGATCCGACCGTGTCTGATCGCCGCCTTCTCCTCCTCGGTGTTGCGCTGTTTAGGCGCCGGCACCACGGTGGCATCGATGATCTGGCCGCCCATGGCGAGATATCCTCGGTCCGTCAGTGCGGCATCGAAGCGGGCGAAGAGCTTGTCGATTGCCTTGGCTTTCACCAGGCGCTCGCGGAACAGCCATACTGTCGTTGCATCCGGCACCGTGCCGTCGAGGCCATCCTCCTTCACTCCTTCCTTCAACCGCCATGGACCGGCGCCAGGGTGGCGGGGGGCGGCAGGAGCGGACCGACAGCCCCGCCGGCTGAAGGCAGGGCGCACCTGAAAAGGCCGCAACGAAGTGGAGGACCCGGGAGCGCAGCGGATGGGTTGCGGCTTGCCGAGGCGGGGCTACAGGGCAGCAACGCCCCCCGCCACCTTGGAGCCGAAGGCTCAGCGCCGCCTGCGCCCCGCGCGGGCCTCAACCCTAGGGGTGCACATCTGCATCCCGCCACACGTGCCGCTCAAGGCGGCGCGGGAACGCGTCAGCGATCGCAACGGCTCTGCCGACGCGACGCCGCAAGGCGGCTTGGCCGAAGCGTCAACGAAGGTAGAGCGCGATCAAGCCGCCAGGCCCGAGACGCCCTTCCTTTCGCGCTTGCGGTACAGAGCAGGTACGCCCATCCACACGTATGGAGTGATACGCCAAAGCGGCAGGCGCAGGATAAGAGTGCCCAGTGTCAGCGCTTAGAAGAACGGCATTGCCCCTACGGCCGTTTATTCTAGGGAAAAAGCGATTAAATCTGGGCATTTAATAGGCACCGTGCGCACGTAACGGTATCTATGACGGTACAAGAGGACGATCGGCTTTCACTAGCTCTTTGGAATAGCTAGGCAATTATTCCGATGTTCGATTCCGTCCCCGGGCACCACAATTCATCGCTAATTTCAAAGCCTACCTTTAGTTCCCGGCAAATCGCGATTTGCCCTGCAAGGCTAATTCAGTCGCAAAATGTCGCGATCGCGACATGATGGCTTGCAGCGCGGACCTTTCAGTTGAATAGCAGGGGCATCACGACCTCCAGGGCTATGCATTTGACGTTACCGAGCCAGACCCCGGGCGCTTTTCGGCATCCGGCCCGTTCTGCATTTCCCGCACTCACGCTGTTATGCGCCGCCTTGCTTTCTGGTTGCGGAAAGTCGGAAGAAGGCAAAGGTCAGCGCCCGCCGCCCAAAGTCGGCTTCGTTGTCGCCAGCCCCAGCGAGGTGCCGCAACCGGTGACGCTGGGCGGGCGGACCGTCGCCTTCGAAACCAGCGAAGTGCGCCCGCAGGTGGCCGGCGTGATTCAACGTCGCCTGTTCACAGAGGGCAGCTATGTCCAGGCCGGGCAGCCGCTGTTCCAGGTCGATCCCAGCCTTTACCGCGCCAGCGTGAACCAGGCGCAGGCCAATCTCGCCAGCGCGCGAGCCACCGCCGATGCCGCCATCGCCAAGGCCCGCCGCTATAAGCCGCTGGCCGATATGGAAGCCGTCGCCGCGCAGGATTACACCGACGCCGCCGCCCAGGCGCGCGTGGCGCGGGCATCGATCGCCCAAAATGCAGCGGCGCTGGAAACGGCGCGCGTCAACTTGCGCTTCACCACCGTTCCCGCACCAATCAGCGGCCGCATCGGCCGCGCGCTGGTCACGGTCGGCGGCCTTGCCAGCATGGGCCAGACCACGCCGCTCGCCATCATCCAGCGCACCGACCCGATGTTCGTGGACATGCAGCAATCCGCGGCGGACCTCACCACGCTACGGCGCAAGCTGCGCACCGGCGGCGTCGACGCGGGCAGCACGCAAGTCACGCTGAAGTTCGAAGATGGCAGCGATTACCCCCTGCCCGGCACCGTCCAGTTCTCCGAAGTCACCGTCAATCAGGACACCGGCACCGTCACCCTGCGAGCGCGATTCCCCAATCCCAGCGGCATCCTGCTGCCTGGTACTTTCGTGAACGCCATGTTCAACCAGGCGATCGAGACCAACGCGTTCCTGGTGCCTCAACAGGCAGTCCAGCGTGATTTCGATGGGTCCGCCTTCGTAATGCTGGTGGGCAAGGACAACAAGGCCGCGCGGCGCAAGGTGGTGACGGCGCGAACCTACGGCGCGTCGTGGGTGGTCACATCCGGCCTTGCCCGCGGCGACAAGGTGATCGTCCAAGGCCTCAATGGCCTGAAGCAAGGCGCGCCTATCGTGCCGGTACCTGCCAACACGCCGCAGGACCCGACCAAGGCTCCACCCGGCGGCGGTGGTGCAGGTGGGCGCGGTAAGGGCCAGGGCGCAGCGCCTAAGCAGGGCAGCTGACGAACTAATGTCCCGGATTTTCATCGACAGACCGATCTTCGCCTGGGTGCTGGCGGTGATCGTCATGCTCGCCGGGGCCGGCGCGCTGACGGCGCTGCCCAATCAGCAATACCCCGATATCGCCCCGGTCCAAGTCAACATCTCCGCGACGTATCCCGGCGCTCAGGCCGAGGCGATCGAGAACAGCGTCACTCAGGTGCTGGAGCAATCGCTGACCGGGATCGACGGTCTGCTGTATTTCAGCTCGCAGTCGTCCAATCGTGGCCGCGCCACCATCAGCGCCACGTTCGCCAAGGGCACCGATCCGGACATTGCCCAGGTCCAGGTGCAGAACCAGATCCAGAGCGCGATCGCCCGCCTGCCCCAACAGGTGCAACAGCAAGGCGTGCGCGTCAGCAAGTCCAACCCGGATCAACTGCTGCTCGTTGCCGTGTATGACGAGACCGACACCCGTTCCAACCAGGACGTGTCGGACTATCTTGCCTCCAACATCCAGGACCCGCTTTCGCGCGTGACCGGGGTGGGCGACGTCAATGTGTTTGGCGCGCCGCACGCGATGCGCATTTGGCTCGACCCGCGCAAGCTGGCCGCCGTTGCCTTGATGCCCAGCGATGTCGTCACCGCCATCCGGGCGCAAAATACCGAGGTCGCCGCCGGTGAAGTGGGTGGCACACCCTCTCCGCAGGAACAGGCCCTCAACGCCACTGTCACGGCGCAGTCGCGCTTGCAGACACCCGAGCAGTTCCGCGCGATCGTGCTGAAAACGCAGAGCGACGGCTCCACCGTGACGGTCGGCGACGTGGCGCGGGTGGAGATCGGCGCGGAAAGTTACGCGGTGGTCAGCCGCGTAAATGGGCACCCGGGCGCGGGTATCTCGATATCTTTGTCTCCCGGCGCGGATGCGCTTCGCACATCGGCAGCTATCAAAGCGCGGGTGAAAGAGCTGACACGCGACATGCCCGAGGGGCTGAAGTACATCTACGTCAGCGATACGACCGACTTCATCAAGCTGTCGGTGGAGGAGGTGGAAAAGGCGCTGATCGAGGCCATCGCCCTGGTCGTGATCGTGATGTTCGTCTTCCTGCAAAGCTGGCGCGCCACGCTCATTCCCACGATCGCCGTGCCGGTGGTGCTGCTTGGTACGTTCGCGGTGTTCTACGTGGTCGGTTTCTCGATCAACACGCTGACGCTTTTCGGCTTGGTCCTCGCCATCGGCCTGCTTGTCGATGACGCCATCGTCGTCGTCGAGAATGTCGAGCGGCTGATGGAAGAGAATCCGGGCATGAGCCCGCGCGATGCCACCATGCGATCGATGGACGAGCTGCAAGTCGCGCTGATCGCCATCGCGCTGGTGCTGTCCGCCGTGTTCCTGCCGATGGCTTTCTTCGGCGGATCGACCGGCGTGATCTATCGCCAGTTCTCGCTGACGATCATCACCGCCATGATCCTGTCGGTGCTGGTGGCGCTTATCCTCAGCCCCGCGCTGACGACGATGTTGCTGAAAGCCAAGACCGAGGAGAAGAAGCCCGGCTTCCTGCGCCGCCGCTTCCCGGCCGTGGGTGATCGCCTGGTCCGTTTCAGCGATGCCTTCAATCGCGGTTTTGAGCGGATGAGCAACAGCTACGCCAATTCCGTGACGCGCGTGGTCGATCGCAAATGGCTGTTCCTGGCGATCTACGCCGCCATCGTGGCGATCATGGCGATCCTGTTCCTGCGCCTGCCCAGCGGCTTCCTGCCGACCGAGGATCAAGGCACCACTATCGTACAGTTCCGCCTGCCGGCAGGTACGGTGCTGGGGCGCACGCAGGAGGTGCAGCGATCAGTAGAGCAATACTTCCAGACCAAGGAAAAGAACAACGTGGAGAGCATCTTCACGGTGGCGGGCGGTGGCCAGGGCGCGGCGGGGCAGAATACCGGCCAGGGCTTCGTCAAACTGCGCAACTGGGAAGACCGCCCCGGGGAGGAGAACGGCGCGGACGCCATCGTGCAGCGCGCCTCCCGCTCGCTTTCGGTGCTGCGCAACGCACAGGTCTTCGCACTGGTGCCGGGCGCGGTGCGAGGCCTGGGGCAATCCTCCGGCTTCACTCTGGAATTGCAGAACAACAGCGGCATGAGCCGGGAAAAGTTCGCGGCAGCGCGGGACAAGCTGCTGGAACTGGCCACAGCGGACGAACGGCTGAGCGGTGTGCGGCTGAGCGACTTGCCGGATGTGTCGACCCTTTCGATCAAGGTCGATCCCCAGCGCGTCACTGCCTATGGCGTGAACCCCAGCACCGTGAACGACACGCTGGCGACCGCTTGGGGCGGCGTCTACGTGAATGACTTCATCGACAAGGGCCGCGTGAAGCGGGTGTATGTCCAGGGCGATGCGCCCTATCGCGCCAAGCCGGAAGACCTTGCCCAGTGGTATGTGCGCACCAACAGCGGTGCCATGTCACCGTTCTCCGCCTTTGCTCAGACCGGGTGGTCCACCGTTCCCAGCACGACCTCGCGCTTCAACGGCATCCCCTCTTACGAGTTCAGCGGCCAGGCTGCGCCCGGCGTCAGTTCGGGAACGGCGATGGACATCATGCAGGAACTGGCCGGAAAGATCCCCGGCACGTCCGTCGCCTGGGCGGGACAGTCGTTTCAGGAGCGCTTGAGTTCGGGCCAAGGCCCGCTGCTTTATGGCCTTTCGCTGCTGGTCGTCTTCCTATGCCTGGCTGCATTGTACGAAAGCTGGTCGATCCCGGTGGCAGTGTTGCTGGTCATTCCGCTCGGGCTGGTCGGTGCGATCTTCGCGGTGACACTGCGCGGGCTGGAGAACGACGTCTATCTGCAGATCGGCCTGCTCACCACGATGGGCCTCGCCGCCAAGAACGCCATCCTAATGATCGAATTCGCCGAACAGGCGGAGCGCGATGGCAAGCGCGTGATCGACGCTGCGGTCGAGGCCGCGCGGATTCGGTTGCGGCCGATCCTGATGACCAGCTTCGCCTTCATTTTCGGTGTGCTGCCCCTAGCCTTGGCCACCGGTGCGGGCGCGAACAGCCGCGTGGCCATCGGCACCGCAGTCGTGGGCGGCATGCTGACCGCGACGATTCTGGCGCTGTTCTACATCCCGTTGTTCTTCGTCCTGGTGCGCCGCGGCGTTCGCGATGGCGTCGTCGCTCTGCGCGATCGGATGCGGCGCAACAAGCACGGTCACTCTGAAGAAGCAGGAGAGCCGGCATGATCGCGCCACGCGGCCTCATCGCCGCCGCCTCCGCGCTGGCGCTGAGCGCCTGCTCGCTCGCGCCCAAGTACGTCACGCCCACGCCGCCAGTTTCTCAAGGCTGGCCCGTGGGCGATGCTTATCTCGCGCAAACTGAAGCCGGTCTGCCGGTGATTTCTTATGCCGAGATCTTCCGTGATTCCCGGCTCCAGCAGCTCATCACCCAGGCGCTGGCGAACAATCGCGATATCAGGGTTGCCGCCGCCAATCTGGCCGCCGCCCGCGCACAAGTCCGCGTGATTCGCGCGGACCAATTCCCCTCGCTCAACGCCACCGGTTCCGCGACGTACTCGGATCGTGGCAATGGCTCGGGCACGCTAATCCCAGGCACCGGCGGAACAGGCAGCGGCGGTAATGTTGGTGGCGGCACTGGCGGTACTGGCGGCAACAACGGCGGCACCATCGTTGGCGGCAACGGCAACGGCACCGGCTGGAACTATCGCCTGCAGGGCGGCATCTCCAGCTTCGAACTGGATTTCTTCGGTAAGTACGCCAACGCCACGCAATCGCAGCGGGAAACCGCTCTTGCCACTGAGGCGGCGGCACGCACAGTCCGCCTGGGCCTGGTCGCCGATCTGGCGCAGGCATGGGCGGCTTACGGTTCAGACCGTGACCTGCTTCAACTGGCCGAAGCGACGGCCAAGAACGCGCAACGCAGCGTCGATCTCACGCGGCTGCGGCTGCGCGGCGGGGTCGCCCCGCGCACCGACTTGCGCCAAGCCGAACAAGTCCTTGAAACCGCGCGCGGCGATCTGGCTCAGCAGCGGGCCGCTTTGGCGCAGGACGCCAACGTCATGCGCCTGCTGATCGGCGCGGAATTCAGCGAGGCGCTGCTACCGGCGAGCATTTCCGAGGTATTGGCGGCCTATGGCACGCTACCCGCTGGTACCAACTCACAAGTCCTGCTGCGGCGGCCCGACGTGGTGCAGGCGGAGTACGAATTGCGCGCCACTAGTGCCGATATTGGCGTGGCGCGGGCGCAGTTGTTTCCATCGATCTCGCTGACCGGCTTGCTGGGCGTGGCCAGCGACGCGCTATCGTCGCTGTTCAGCGGCGGCGCTTTCAATTGGTCGGCCGGCGCCAATGCGTCGTACAATATCTTCAACGCCGGTGGCCGCATCGCCGATGTCGAGGTCAGCAAGGCACGGCGCGATGCCGCGCTCGCCTCATACGAGCGGGCCGTGCAGTCCGCTTTTCGCGAAGTGGCGGATGCTCTGGCCGATCAAGGCACGCTGGGTGAGCGACTGCGCGCTGCTGGCGCGAACACGGCGGCGGCGGCGGATACCGCGCGCTTGAGCGAAGCCCGCTATCGCTATGGCGTGGATGCATTCCTCTCCAGCCTGGACGCGCAACGCAGCCTTTACAGCGCCCAACGTTCCGAGATTGCGACACGCTTGGCGCTCGCCAGCAATAGAGTGACGCTCTATCGAGTCCTGGGCGGAGATGCGTCGACCGCAACGCCAGCGGGCGCGGAACCGGAAAGGCGCTGATAAGGCAAAGCCCTATATCGATCGGCGAAGTGCGGGTTGCAGTCTGGGGATGGCTGCGGATATACTGGTAGCCCCAAATCGATCCGGTTGTGCCACGGTCGGATCGCCCCCATCGTCGAACCTGCGTTTGCGCCAGGGTTCGGCGCCATAAGCGCAGGAGACCCGTATTGGCATCGGCCATCATCGCACCGTCCGATCGCTTGCCGGTTGCCTCCCGCTCTGAAGTCCTCGTCTGATGCCGCAAGATAGCCGTCCCGGGCATTCCGAGATCAAGGACCCGATCGCATCAGGCCGCATCGAGCTTACGCCGGAAGAGCTGGCAGAGCCCAAACGCCATATCAACTTGCGGCTGACGGTGATTGCCAGGCTAGTCCGCAGCATCTTCGACAGGGATGTCTCCGTTCTGGGCGTCACGCGCTCGCAATGGACGATGATCGCCGTGGTCTCGCGCCTGCCCGGCTGCACCCAGCGCACGATCGCCGACGCTCTGGAGACTTCGGAAGCGTCGGCCGGGCGGCTGATCGACAGGCTTTGCGCTGACGGACTTTTAGAGAGAAGAGCGCGGCACGACGATCGCCGCGCCCGCGCCGTCTATCTGACGGCGGCGGCTGAACCCTTGATGGAAAACCTCTCCACCATCGCCAGCCACACCGAGAAACGAATGTTCAAGGGCTTCAGCGACGAAGAGCTAGAGGCGCTGCAAGGCTACCTCGATCGCGTCTACGACAACGTCAGCCGCGGCTGACGCGGCCCTCAGCCGATCATCATCAGGCTGGCGTTTCCACCCGCCGCGGTCGTGTTCACCGAGGTGGAGACTTCTTCCAACAACCAGTCCGTAGGCCATAGCCCCCCGGCATCGGCCGCATGGACCGGCACGATCGCGCCGTCCATATGCGCCGCCTTGCGGTTCGCCTCGGCCACGCGTTCGCCTTCCGCCAGGATCGCGGCGGGGGAGGTTTCATTCCCGGCGAACAGGTCGGCTATCGATTTCGGCAACCCCGCTGGCAGCGTCATGCCATCGATCGTGGCGCGATTGCCGCTCGCGAGGACGGCCGCCATTTGCGACAGCATGCCGTCACGCGTGGCCGGCATCAGCAGCACGTTCCCACGCGGGTGTTGGGCGTAGAGGTTACGCTCGCCCACCGGGCCGGGCAGCGTGGTCTCGAGGCCGGGTCTATTCCTGCCGGCATATTGCCGAGCAAGTTGAGCGCCCCGGCTATCCCCGTTTGCCTCCAGCCAGGCGACGAAGGCCTGCAGCGCCGGGGGCACCGGCCCATCCGTTCCGGCGGTCGCATCTCCAGGCGAGCCCAGACGGCGCAGATAAAGCGGGCCGCCCGCCTTGGGGCCCGTTCCGGAAAGACCACGCCCCCCAAACGGCTGCACGCCCACGATCGCGCCGATGACGTTGCGATTGACGTAAAGATTGCCCGCCTTCACCCGCTGCGTCACATGCGCGACCGTTTGATCCAGTCGGGTATGCAGACCGAACGTCAGGCCATAACCGGTGGCGTTGATCTGATCGATCAAGGCGTCCAGATCATCCCGCTTCCAGCGCAGGACGTGAAGCACGGGCCCGAAAACCTCTCGTCCTACATCGGAGATCGCATCGATCTCGATGATCGTGGGCGCGACGAAAGTGCCGTTTTGCGCTTGCTCGGGCAGGGCTGACCGTTCCACGCGATGGCCACGCGCCGTCATACCCTCGACATGACGGTCAATCGTTTCGCGCGCTTCGGCCGAGATGACCGGGCCGATGTCCGTTGCCAGATGCGTGGGGTTGCCCACGCGAAGCTCGGCCAATGCGCCCTTCAGCATCGTCAGCACGCGATCCGCGCAATCTTCCTGCAGGCACAGAATCCGTAGCGCCGAGCACCGCTGACCGGCGCTGTCGAACGCGGAGGCTATCACGTCCGCCACGACCTGTTCGGCCAACGCGGAGGAATCGACGATCATCGCATTCTGGCCGCCTGTCTCCGCGATCAGCGGAATGGGGCTGCCATCGGGAGCAAGCCTGGTGGAAAGCTGGCCCTGGATCATCCGCGCCACCTCGGTGGAGCCGGTGAACATCACCGCCATCGTCTCAGGTGCGGCCACCAGAGCGGCACCGATCTCGCCATCGCCGGGCAGGAGTTGCAGCGCATCGTGCGGCACCCCGGCCTCATGCAGCAGTCGGACCGCTTCGGCAGCGATCAGCGGCGTCTCCTCCGCAGGCTTTGCCAGCACGGGATTTCCGGCAACAAGTGCGGCGGCGACCTGCCCGGTGAAGATCGCCAGCGGGAAGTTCCAAGGACTGATGCAGGTCACTGGCCCCAGTGGCTGTGCGGGCGCGCTCTCCGCCTTTCGGGCCTGGGCCGCATAATAGCGCAGGAAATCGATCGCCTCCCGCACTTCGGCGATGGCGTTGGCGGCGGACTTGCCCGCTTCCCGGATCGCAAGGCCCATCAGAACGGCCATCCGCGCCTGCATGGCATCCGCGCACCGCTCCAAAATCGCAGCGCGCTCGGCGACGGGGACCTCGCTCCACCGCGATCTGGCAGCGATCTGCGCCGCTTCCCGCGCCTGATCCACAGTCGCCTCTGTCACATGACCGACGACATCATCGTGATCCGCCGGGTTCCGAATTCCCCGGGAGCCGGTCAAGGCGCTAGCCGGAGCCGCAACCCACGGCAGTTCGGCACTCTGCGCCAGGGCCAATGACAGGTCCGCCAGCGCACCCTCGTTGCTCAGGTCGATCCCGGCGGAGTTCTCACGATCGGGGTAAAGATCGCGCGGCAGGGCGATCAGGTCGTGCGAAGCGCCCGGCTGCGGCATCGTGCGGACAAGCTGCGCGGGATCGGCGGTCAACGCCTCTACCGGCACTTCCGGGTCGGCGATGCGGTTTACGAACGAAGAATTCGCACCATTCTCAAGCAGGCGACGGACAAGGTAGGCCAGCAGCGTCTCATGCGTGCCGACCGGTGCGTAAATGCGGCAGGGCCGTCCCAGCTTGCCGGTCTCAGCCGCCCCTACGACCTGCTCGTACAATGCCTCGCCCATACCATGCAGGCACTGGAATTCGTACTGTCCCAACGCAAAATCCGGGCCGGCGAGATGGTAGATCGTCGCCAGGGTCTGCGCATTGTGCGTGGCGAATTGCGGGAACACTGCGTCCTTTGCCGCCAGCAACTTACGGGCGCAGGCGATGTAGGCGACGTCCGTATGAAGCTTGCGCGTGTAAACCGGGAAATCCGCCAGCCCGTCTACCTGGGTGCGCTTGATCTCTGCGTCCCAGTAAGCGCCTTTCACCAGCCTGACCATGATGCGGCGATCGGCACGGCGCGCCAGATCGATGATCCAGTCGATCACGAAGGGGCAGCGCTTGCCATAGGCCTGCACCACGAAGCCCAGGCCATCCCAACCGGCAAGTTCCGGATCGAGCGCCAGGCTTTCCAGCAGATCGAGGGACAGTTCCAGTCGATCGGCCTCTTCTGCATCGATATTGAAGCCGATGTCGAAGGACTTCGCCATCAGCGCCAGCGTCCGGACGCGCGGGAGCAATTCGGCTTGCACTCGATCGACTTGCGCCCGAACGTAACGGGGGTGGAGTGCGGACAGCTTGATGGAAATGCCCGGCCCTTCATAAACGCCGCGCCCCTGGGCAGCCGAGCCGATCGCGCGGATCGCCTGCTCGTAATCGCGGTAATAGCGGGCCGCGTCGGCAGAAGTCATCGCCGCTTCGCCCAGCATGTCGTAGCTGTAGCGGAAGCCGCGTGCTTCCAACGCTGTCGCGCGCTTCAGCGCTTCGCCGATGGTTTCGCCGGTGACGAACTGCTCACCCATCATCCGCATGGCAAGATCCACGCCGCGTCGGATCACCGGCTCACCCGCCCTTGCGACCAGGCGGGTCAGCGCCGCCCCCAGCCCACGGTCGTCGACGCTGCCGACCAGTTTGCCGGTCACCACGAGGCCCCAAGTGGCGGCGTTGACGAACAACGGCTTCCCACCACCCAGATGCGCCGCCCAATTTCCCTCGGCGATCTTGTCGCGAATCAGGGCATCACGGGTGTCGTTATCCGGGATCCGCAGCAAAGCTTCGGCCAGGCACATGAGGGCGACGCCCTCCTCGCTCGATAGCGAGTACTCCTGCACAAGACCCTCTACCGGGCCCGCCTTCCGCTGAGAACGCAAACGCGTGACCAGCTCCGTCGAAGTGCGTCGGATCGCCTCTGTCGTAATGCTGGGCAAGGTGGCGGCGTCCAGCAGGGGACTTAGCGCTGCTTGTTCGGGCATTCGATACGCGGCGGTAATCGCAGCGCGCAGCGGCGATGGCAGCGAGGCCGGTGGAGCAAAGTCGGCGAAAGGAGCAGTCTGGGTCATCACACCAATATAAGCGATTGGTTTGAGGCAATGTGCCCTTTCACGATGAAACGATAGATCATGTTGCCCTATTCAATGTATCTTTGTAGGTCTTGTGGAATTGGATTACGCATTCCTCAGTCATATTGCCAAGAGGGGCACCGTCCGTGATCGACCTGGATGACTTCGACCGCAAGATCATCGCCGTGCTGCAAAGTGACGGTCGCATCGCAGTCACTGATCTGGCGCAGCGGATCGGACTTTCGAAGACGCCCTGCCAGGTACGAATGCGGCGCTTGATGGAGGCCGGGGTTATCCGGGGCTTCACCGCCGTGGTCGATCTCGCCAAGCTGGGGCTGGATCACATCGCATTCGCTGAAGTGAAACTCTCTGACACCCGCGAGGCGGCGCTGCGTCAGTTCAACGAGGCGGTGCGCCGCATCCCGGAAGTGGAGGAATGCCACATGATCGCCAGCAGCTTCGACTATCTGCTGAAGGTCCGTACGTCAGACATCCGCCGCTATCGGATGGTCTTAGGCGAGAAGATATCCACCCTTCCCCACGTCGCCAGCACCTCGACTTTCGTCGCCATGGAGACGGTGAAGGATAGCGGCGGCTAAGGCCGGGCTTGGCGATGCCGATCTGCTCCCATATACGGCAGGATATATGATGCGATCGCAGGGTTAGGACAGGCATGCTCAGCCCAGCGGAATGGGGCATCATCGCCCTATCCCTCAAAATCAGTGCGGTCGCGATCGTGCTGATGCTGCCCATCGCCTTTGGCTTGGCCTGGCTCTTGGCCCGCACGCGTATCCCCGGCAAACTGCTGATCGACGCTCTTGTCCACCTGCCGCTGGTGCTGCCGCCCGTAGTCACGGGGTGGTTGCTTCTCCTGGCATTCGGAAACAACGGGTGGATCGGCGGGCCGCTAGCCCGATGGCTGGGCGTGTCGTTGATGTTTCGCTGGACAGGTGCAGCCCTGGCGGCAGCGATCATGGCGCTTCCGCTGATGGTGCGCACGATGCGCATCTCAATCGAAAACGTGGACCGTCGCCTCGAAGGGGCTGCTCGCACACTCGGGGCTTCGCGAGGGCACACCTTTTGGACGATCACGCTGCCGTTAGCGACGCCCGGTTTGCTGGCCGGAACCGTGCTAGGCTTTGCCAGATCACTGGGCGAATTCGGCGCAACGATCACGTTCGTTTCGAACATTCCAGGCGAGACACGAACCATTCCGCTGGCGATCTATAGCGCCCTCCAATTGCCGGGCGGAGAGAACGCGGTGACGCGCCTCGCGCTGATCGCGGTCGCCCTTTCCCTCGTCGCGCTAGCCCTATCGGAGTGGCTCACGCGATCGGCGCGGCGGCAATGACCTCTTACGCCGGCGGTCGTTCGTCGGGGTCTATAGCGGGATCGATATCGTCCGCGGGCTGACCGTCAGCCTGCGGCGGGCGCCGATCCACGTTCTGCCAACGATCCGGTGTGCTGGAGGCCTGACCCGTCACGTTGCGGCTATCAACCGGTTCATACTCGCCGCGCTTCGCGGTCGAATCTTCTTCCTCACGCCATGTCTTGTTCGGGTCGCCTTTGGTCCCAACGACTTTACGCGAATCTTGGGGCTCCAATTCACCGCCACCGGACATCGCTCTCTCCTTGCCTACAAGCGCGGACAATCGCGCCTATGTGAGAGAAGGTTTTTACCAAGCGAATAGTTGCGACGATCACGCGGCAAACGCCGAAGCGCCCTGCGGCGACGATGGGTTTAACTCGATCGGGCGGGCAGATTGATCGTAAACCGACAATGCACGCCATCGGACGGAAAATCGATTTTAGCCCGGCCATCCACTTCGGCAGAAAGACCTCGCTCGATCAGCCGCGTGCCGAAACCTTTGCGACTGGGCACAGCGACAAGGGGGCCACCCCGCTCGGTCCAATCGATCACCAGCATCCCCTCATCGTCATGATGCCAGGTCACTGTAACGCGTCCGACTTCGTTAGAAAGCGCGCCGTACTTGATGGCGTTGGTGCTGAGCTCATGCACGGCCATCGCCAGCGCGACGGCGTGCTGCGGCTCCAACGGAACCATGGGGCCCTCCAAATCGACGCGCTCGGCGTCTTCCCCGGCAGCGGCGGCAATCGTGCGTTCGATCGTCTGGCGCAAGGACGTCGGCTCCCACGCCCGTTCCGTCAGCATATCATGCGCGGCAGCAAGCGCTTTCAGGCGGCTATCGAATACCAGCCTTGCATCACCTGCGGGATCAATCGCCCGGAACGATTGCGCGGCCAGGCCCTGCACGATCGCAAGGTTGTTCTTTACCCGGTGATTCAACTCGTTGATCAGCAATTCCTGCCGCCGCAACAGCGACGCTTCCTCGGTCACGTCATGGCCTTGCACGAAGACGCCGGTAATCGCTCCGTCCTCCCCGACGATCGGCTGATACACGAAGTCCAGGAAGCGTTGCCGGCCCGGCTCTTCCCCTTGCGCCAAGCGGAAACTGGCAGATCGGCCGACATAGGCGTCGCCGGTCGACAAGACGTTATCCAACAGGGCCACAAATCCTTGGTCAACCGCCTCGGGCACCGCGTGTGCCAAAGGCATGCCCAACAAGTCACGACCGCCCATGATCTCGCGATACGCGGCATTGGTCAGCTGGAAAATATGGTTGGGACCCTCCAGCACGGCGATAAAGCCTGGAGCTTGCTCGAACAGCTTGCGCAGGCGTCCGGTTTCGGCGCTGAGATTGGTATTGCGGGCCTGAACTGCGTTCGCCCGTTGCACGAGGCCACTCTCATCCCGCAAGCGACGCAGGTTTTGCAGCTCGGTCACGTCGACAGTATGCTGGAGGATGTAGGCAACCTTGCCCTCTGCATTAAGCATTGGAGTGTGCGTGGCGCTCCAATAGCGCTGCTCCATCCGCCCCTCTCGATCCTGAATGTCATAGCGGATCAGCGCAATTTCATCGGTAACCCGGCTGTCCAGAACCCGCTGCAGCGACTGAGTGAGCAATCGATAGCTTTCTGACTCCGGGTCGCTCGGAAAGGCCTCTAGCAAAGGCAGGCCAAGGATCGCCTCTCGACTACGGTGCGTCGTCAGCAGGTAGGCGTTGTTCATCCATGCGATCTGAAGCGCGTCATCGACCAGCACATACGGATTGGGGGAGTGCGTGAAGAGGTTTTCGAAATCGATCGGTAGTGCGGCCAAGGAGGTCATGAAAGAGTGCTTCTTCTACGCTGGGTGCCAGGTTTGGTGAGAGGAAAACATAGCAGGGTCAACGACGATGCGTTGTAATCTGTTTGGTAGAAAGCTGCTGATAATCCGCAAAATCTCCGCACGCGCTGACCGGGCCTATGTGTTCACCTTTAACGCCCCTCTCATCGGTACAGTTTCCAGGCTCCTCACACGATCATCGTAAACGAGAAATTAGGCAATACGACCTAAGTAAAATCCCGATACCGTTTGGGAAGAAAAATCATGAGGGCATCGCTGAAAAAGCTGCGCGGCGATCGCCGAGGGAACATCATGTTCCTTTCGGCCGCCAGCGTGCTGGTTTTCCTGGCCGTAGGCGGCGGCGCGCTGGACATGGGCCGCAGCTATCTGGTCAAGAACAGGCTGCAGCAGGCCTGCGATTCGGGTGTGCTGGCTTATCGGCGCACGATGCAGGGCACGAATGTCGTGGCGGGGAAAACTTATCCCACTGCGCTGGCCTACTTCAATGCCAACTATACGCCAGGACGTTACGGCACTTCGAACCCCAGCTTCCCTGAACCGACAGTGGACGCCAACGTGGTCGTTCATGGCATCGCCTCAGTTGTCGCGCCGATGACGCTGCTGAAGCTTTTCGGTAATGAAAACGTCACCATTCAGGTAACGTGTGACGCCCAGCTTCAGCTTCCCAATACCGACGTTATGTTCGTGCTGGATACGACCGGTTCGATGACTGATACAAATCCCGGCGACTCGATGAGTAAGATTGCAGCGCTGAAAACGGCGGTTACGAATTTCTATAACACGCTGGAAGGCGCGAAGATATCCGGCACACAAGTACGCTATGGATTCGTGCCATATTCCAACACCGTGAACGTCGGCATGCTGCTGAAACGGGACTGGATGGTTGATACCGCGTATTATCAATCCCGGAAGTTCGACGGCCAGAAGGAAGAACAAACCGGGAAGCAGGGTAATACCACCACCACCTACGGGACTTGGTTGCCGGCCATTACGCCGACGGTAACGACCAGCTATGGCGACCCTGAAAACTGCGTGGCTCCCGCCAACACCGCCAGAGCTACGAACACATCAAGTTCTTCCTGGTCGGGGTCAGCGGTACCCAAATCTCGGGTCAATTATCGGACATATGGGGGAGACACCTATTCTGCCGGGATCAATTCCAGTGGTCAGTGTGTCATCACGAAAAACAGTTACCCCACGACAAACCAGCAACAGACTCAGGATGAAGTCGACAACCCCAACAAGGGGCAGCCGACTTATACCAAGAGGAATTATTGGATCTATGATCAGTTTCCCTTCGACGTCCGGGGCTACAAAGGCACAGCCGCAAACGGCCTGATGGCTGGCGGAACGGTCGGCTTTCCGGTCAACAATCCCAATAATGCAGATCCAACGAAAGCCACGAACCAGAACTTCACCTGGAACTCTTCAAACGCATGTATCGAAGAGCGAAAGACGTTGCGTCCGCTGGAAACCGGCACGGCGTGGGACATGGACATCGATAGCGTGCCGGTGCCCACCAATCCCGATACGCAATGGCGGCCGTTCATCCCGTCCATCGTCTTTGCGCGCGCCGTAACCAACTATAGCGGCACACCCACCGGATGGCGCAGCGATGCCGTCAGCACGTCCACCGATTACGTTCGGCTGTCTTCACCCAGTTCGCTGTACAACGCCTGCCCCAGCGCGGCGCGCAGGTTGACGAGCAGCGAAAACGGGATGACGTCGGGCGCGCTGACTTCGTATCTTAACGGGCTGGCCACGCGCGGGTGGACGTATCACGATATCGGCTTCCTGTGGGGACTTCGGTTGATCTCGCGCGAGGGGTTGTTCGCGGCGGATAATGCTTCGGCTCCGAACGGCAGTTCGATCGGCCGCAACATCATCTTCATGACGGATGGCGATACCGAAACGCACTTTCAGGCTTACGACGCCTATGGCCTCTCCGCGCTGGACAGGCGGCGGACGAATTCGCTCCTGCTCCCGTCCGATAATGATCAGAACAACATCGTCGAGAGCCGGCTCAGCCAGTACTGCAGCATCGCCAAAAACCAGAAGGGCATCACCGTCTGGGTCATCGCCTTTGGCACAAGCCTGACACCGCTGCTTGAGAATTGTGCGTCCGATGGTCGCGCTTTCCAGGCCGACAACTCGGATCAGCTAAATCAGACCTTCGCCGAAATCGCAGCGAAGATCGCACAACTGCGGCTAACCAAGTGAGACGGCGATGGATGGCTTGGCGGCATGACAGCCACGGCAACGCCGGGGTCGAATTCGCCTTGGTTGCGCCCGTCTTCCTGCTCCTGGTATTGGGTGGGCTGGACTTGTACCATACGGCCTCCGTTCGCGCGATCGCGGTGGGGCAATTGCAAAAGGCCGCAAGAGACACGTCTCTGGAAGATGCAGCCGCGGATGTCCGCCAGGCCGCGATACTTTCCCGGTTGCAGAACGCGGTAAGAGAGATCGCGCCGGGTGCCACGGTCAACATGGTCTCTAAAGCCTATCAAAATTACGGCGACGTGGGCTCGCCGGAGGAATTCCAGGACGGCAATCACAACGGCAAATGCGATAATGGTGAGAGCTTCGTCGACAGCAATCGCAACGGCACATGGGACCAGGATAGTGCCGCGGACGGCCGCGGCGGTGCCAAGGATGTCGTCTTGCTGACAGCGACCATCTCGTATGACCATCTGCCTATAGCGGCGCTTTTGACGTCGGACCGCAAGGTTGAACTGGTGGCCAAGACCCTTCTGCGCAATCAGCCGAACGACCAGCAGGCTGATCCGCCCACCGGAAAATGCTCATGATACCTAAAGTGCTGGAGCGATTACGATTGCAGAGCACATTCGTGCAGGATCAATCCGGTATCGCAATAACCGAATTTGCGATCTGCCTGCCCCTTCTTCTGCTGATGATCAGCGCCGGTATCGAACTCACCAACTTCGTGATGGTGCGCCAGCAAGTCAGCCAGCTTGCCCTGCAAGTGGCTGACAACGCTACGCGGATCGGCACGCAGACTTCTGTCCAGACCCAGGTCAACGAAAAGCAGGTGAATGACCTGTTCCAAGGTGCCAACCTTCAGGCCACCGGCATGGATTTCCAGCGAAACGGTCGGATCATCCTTTCCAGCCTGGAAGTGGATGAAGACCCGCCGAAGGGCCAATATATTCACTGGCAACGCTGCTACGGATCACTAGCCTACCCATCAAGTTACGGCGTCGAAGGGGATGGCAAGAAGACGAACAAAGGATCGTTCACCGGAATGGGTCCGACCGGGGGCAAAGTCACGGCGCTGCCCGGCATCCCGGCCATATTTGTGCAGATCGGCTATCAATACCAGCCCATCATTACCTCCAGGTTCGTGCCGACCGGACCGATCACCGAGACCGCCACCATGCTGGTGCGCGATAGCCGCGACACGTCCGGGCCCGGCATCAATCCTGT
Source organism: Novosphingobium fluoreni (assembly GCF_014196615.1). Lineage (GTDB taxonomy): Bacteria > Pseudomonadota > Alphaproteobacteria > Sphingomonadales > Sphingomonadaceae > Novosphingobium > Novosphingobium fluoreni. The sequence continues at coordinate 8,134 of NZ_JACIDY010000011.1, read as the reverse complement.
TGCCGGGGTGACGCCCTCGACCTGCTAGGTGATGCGCCTTAGCGAATGAGGGATGTGACGGGGATGCTGACGCGCATGTCCAGGCCATCGGATGGCCACGCGCGCTCGATCACGCCGTCCAACTGCCTGACGATACTCAGGTCCACCAGTTTGCTGCCGAAGCCCTCGGCGCGCGGTGGCTGTACACCTTGCACACCGGATTCCCGCCAGGTGATCGCAAAATTTTCGCCCTGCTGCTGAAACCCTATGGCAAGGGATCCCTCCTCTTGCGAAAGCGCACCATACTTGGCGGCGTTGGTCGCCAACTCATGGAACAGCAGAGCCAACGGCGTGGCGGAACGATCGTCCACACGCAGGTCTTCGCCATTGATCTGGATCCGTCCCCCTGCCGTTTCCAGATATGGCGCGAGGAGTTCATCCAGTAAGCTGCGCAAGCTGGTATAGCCCGCGACCGCGCTTTTCAGATGCGTGCCGGAACTGATCAAGTTGTGCGCACGGCCCAAGGCAAGAACACGACTGCGCAAAGCTTCGCCGCCCTCCGCCATTCCGGGGTGAGACCGCACCGTCAGCGATATGAGCCCGCTGATGATCGAGAAGATGTTCTTGATCCGATGGCTGAGTTCCTGCGAGACGATCTCTGCCTGATGTTGCAGCATCTTGCTGTCGTGGATGTCCGTACACGTGCCGAACCAGCGGGCGATCTTGCCATCTTCAAGCCGGATCGGCAGCGCGCGGCCCAGTGTCCAGCGGTACTGCCCGGACCTGTGGCGCAACCGATATTCGATTTCATACGGATCGCCGGTTTGCAGGGAGTGGCGCCACAGCGTCCAGGCGCGCTCCTGGTCGTCCGGATGAAACATATCGTTCCATCCTTCGCCATCGGTGGTCCCCGCCGGCATACCGGTAAATTCGTACCAGCGCGCATTATAATAGTCGTGATAACCATCTGGCCGGGTGGACCAGACCATCTGTGGCATCGCATCGGCCAATACCCGGAAACGCGCCTCGGTTTCATCGAGAACGCGTGTTGCCTGCACATTGTCACGCCGCATGGAGAGCAATGAAACGACGTTCGCGGCCAGAACCGAAAGGCCCTGCCGCTGCATGTCGGACAAGTCGGCGCGCGGCTTGCTATCGATCACACATAATGCGCCCAGTGGGATGCCGGCCTCTGTCACAAGCGGTGCGCCGGCGTAGAACCGGATGTTAGGCTCACCAATTACCAGAGCGTTATTGCGGAAGCGCGCATCATGCGTGGCATCGGGCACCACCATGATATCGGTGCCCATCATCGCATGCGCGCAAAAAGAAAGTTCGCGTGGGGTTTCTGTTGTGTCGAGGCCAGTACGCGCGGCGAACCACTGGCGGCGCGTCTCCACGAAGCTTACCAGGGCCACGGGTGTATTGCACAACGTCGCGGCGAAATCCGTTATGGCCTTAAGGCGTGGATCGTCCGCCCAATCACTGATTTCGAAGCTTGCCAGAACCGAGGCGCGGTCATCGTCAGACAAGGCGACGGGCGTCGGGTTCTCGAACTGCATCGAAAATGCTTACCTTCCAAGGGGCTGCACGATCAGAACGCACGCCGCCCGGTCATATAACGCTTGAACGGCAAAAAGTCATCGCCCTGGCATCGGTCGCAATCAGCTAAATTATCCGTTGGAGCTAATCGTTGCAGGCGCGAACCGCCGACATAGCCGGCGGCTCGCGGTGCGACGTCTTACTTCTTGTTTTCGCCAGACGCCTCGGAAACAGCCTTGCCGGCCGATCGCATGTCCTTGCCGGCACCGTTGACCGTGTTGCAGGCGCTTAGCGAGAGGACCGTGATGGTCATCGCTATCACCAGAGACTTCTTCATGGTATTCTCCATCGTTTGACTTCCGGGAGGCGCGCCAGCTTGCGACACGCCTCCCACGTACCTCAGTAGGCGCGTCGACGGGCACCGGCTGCCGCGCCGAAGGCAGAGGCAGCGGCACCGATGACCAGCGCCAGCACGATCACGAACGAGGTACCGGCAGCAGCGCCGGCCGCGCTGTCCGCAGCGGACTTGGCAGTTTGCACCGTATCGTTCTTTGCCTTCACGAAGTCCGCCTTGGCGCGATCGACCTGTGCCTGAGCTTCAGGACGGCTGATCTTGCGCTGTGCCGCCACGATGTCGACGATGCGACCTTCAGCCTGCGCACCTTCGGCACCACCACGCGCGAGCGCGGGAAGCTGCTTGGCGATCTCCGCCTGAGCCTGCTCCGGCGTCATCTGGGCCGGATCGGATGGAGCATCGGACAAATACTTGGCAGCTTCCTGACGGACGTCGCCATTGTCGATCCCGGCGATCTCCGCCGCCTTGGGAGCGGCCGCGCCCACCGTGCTGCCGGCCGCTCCCGCGACCGCGCCAACCGTGCGGAACGCGCCGCCGATGATGCCGCCCACCGCCGATGTCAGCAGGTAAAGCGTCAGGATCAGCGTTACGCCCCAGACGACAAGACCGTGGACCAGCGCGTCGAAGCGTTCAGTCACGCCCGAAACGCGAGCGGCGGCGTAACCGCCAAGGCCCAGCGCGAGGATGGTGGTGATCAGCCAGTAAATGCCTGCCCCGATGCCGAAGCCGGTCGCGCCGGGCGTCGTGCCTTCCACGGGATCGACCATGGACAAGCCGATGCCTGTGCCCAGGATGCCTAGGACCAGTTGCACGGCCACGGCGATCACAACGCCCGCAAACGCCGCGCCCCACGATAGCCGCGTACGGCCCTTTCCATAAAGATCGCGATCCACTGGGACCGCCTCTGCTGTCACTATCGTCGCCATATTCACTCCTGCTGCTTTTTGATTTTGGAACTGTTGGAGGCAACGGCCTTCTGGTCCGCCTGCCCCTGCTCGACTTCGGCGTCGTCACCGATGAGCTTGCCGATGGCTTCGCGAACCGAAGCCTTGGCCTTCTTTGCCTGACGTTCGGCTGCCTCGGCATCACCAGGGAGTGAATCGGGACTGGTCGAAGTCACCGATTTGCGATCGTCTGGTTTTTTGCTCGCGTCACTCATGAGATGGCGTCCTTGGTCCGCAACGCGGCGATCACGCCGCCATCGTCGAATCCCCGCGCGCGCGCCCACGCCGCCGCTGCGGTTCGCCGGTTGACGCCGATCTTCGCATAAATGCGCGCCACGTGATTACGCACCGTGTTGGCCGACACATCCAACTCGCGCGCGATGCGCTTGTCATCCAACCCTCGGCAAATCAGAGCCAAAACTTCACGCTCGCGCGCGGTCAAGTCATCGAGAGATGCGCCGCCCTCATCCGGCTGTGGCGAGCGCAGCCTGGCCAGCTTGTCCATGATCGAGCGGCTGAACCAGCTGGTGTCTTTCATCACCGCCTCGATCGCCTCGACCAATTCCATCTCGGTGGACTTACGCTGAGTGATATCCTGGAAGGCCCAGAGGAGGCAGGCATCGCCGCCCAGATTGAACGTCTCGGTAGATATGAGGCAGTCGACATAGCTGCCATCCTTCGTGCGGATGCGAGCTTCCTGACCTCGCAGCGCTCCGACGTCTTCGACAGCCCGCTCGATCTGCTCGGCCACGGCATCATTCGCCCAAAGCCCCAGCTCGGTCAGCGAGCGGCCGATAATCTGCGTGGAATCATAGCCACTCAGAGCGGAGAAGCTCTCATTCACCTCGCACAGCAAATGCCCATCCCGCGACCCAATCGCCAGCGGAACCGGCGCGACGTGGAAGGTTCGGGTGAACCGCTCTTCGCTATGACGCAGCGCGGACTCGGCCTTTCGACGCGGCTCAAGGTCGGCGAACGTGAAAAGGATGCAGGGCTGCTCGGAAAGATCGATCGGCTGGCCCGCCACGATCACAAGCTTGGTCCCGCCATCCGGCAGTTCGAGTTCGGCTTCCATCTGCGGAATGGTCCCGCCCTGCGCGAGCCGTTCCTTCGCCAGATCGCGCCTCTCCGCCTCGCGCAGCACATCGATATCGTACACGGTCTTGCACAGGACCTGATCGCGGACATAGCCCGTCATATCCAGGAACCCCTGGTTGACCTTCACGAACCGCAGGTCCGCCAAGCGACAGATTATGGCCGGTGCGGGATTAGCGTTGAAGGATTGCTCGAACCGATCCTCGGCCTTGTATTGCGCGGTGACGTCCTGGATGACCAGGACAACGCAAGCCGGCTCCTCGTCGTCGCCGTCGTTCAACACCAGACTGCGCACCTGATGGACCCAGCGCGCCTCTTCCTCACCGGCGACCGTCACCTCTACGACGACCTCCGAGAAGGACTCCCCTGCCACCACGCGCTCGATGGGATAATCGTCAGCCTTCAGCCGATGATTATTACGATAGCGCAGCTGGAACCGCTGCCGATATGCATCGACATCGGAACCCAACTCCTCAAGCCGTTCAACGCCGTGCATTCGCAAAGCAGCGTCATTGGCCCAGAGCAGGCTCTGATCTGGATCGACCAGAATCACCCCTTCGTCGAGGCCGGCGATGATCTGGCGCAAATGCCGCAGGTCCGCCGTCTCGCGAAGACTTTTCAGGGGAGTAGCCACATCAGCCGCCCAGGCTCAGACCCGATTCCCACGGATCAGCCACCCGACGGCCAAGCCGATCACGCCCGCCGCAACGGCCCAGATCGCAGGATCGCTGCGCACGCTATCAGTCAAAGTCGCGCTGCCACGACGTACGGCATCCTCTGCTTGTCCGGCCACATCATGAAGCCTTTCGCGCGCCTCGTCCGCAAGGGCGGGTGCGCCTTCCAAGACATCTTCGGCTACAGCGCGAGCGCGGCCATAGGCGTGCTCCGCCGCCCCGGACACTTGCTTTACGACGCCATCGACCTGCCAATCCGTGCTGTCGACGGCATCACCGGCGGCCTTCTGAATCTTGCCACCAAGATAGCGAGCTTCACCGCGCAGTTCGTTCTCATTCATTGAGATTCTCCATTGTCAGCGTGAAATCGTTCAATTTGGCATGTCTCAATCGCGAACGGAGGCGGCCCGAACGGACCGCCATCGGCTTCGTCTACGATGACAAGGGGCCAGTCTTGCGGACCAGCCACACGGCAAGCCGGCATTGAAAAGGAAAGATACGCACCGAAACCGAATTTTCGGCTCGGGCGCTGGTGCGACCCGGTTCGATCCTTTCACCGACATTGCCTGACGTCCAAACAGTTCTCCTTCACCCGGTCGCAATGATCGACCGCTTGATCGGGATTAACTAGTATTGGAGAAAAGCGTTCCTGGTATCTTTGCGCTGTGTATCTAGTGGTCTTGTACCAAGACAAAACAACCCATTCGTTCGGCAACACGCCTGGTAAAATGGCCCTCGCGTCTCGTTTAGTCTTAAAAGGCCTATCCGGTGTTTTGGTGCAAATAGACTATGCGGATGGGCAACGCACTCTATTGCGCGCGGAACCTCCCGGCATAGAGAAACACTTGCGCCCCCAACATGATCCCAATGGGGGCGTGAACGGCTGCCGCCATCGGTTCGCGAAAGTGCACGGGTGGCGGCGGTTATGAATTCGCCGTCTTCGCTCTTGTGTCAGCGGAGGCGATGCGGGATATCGGCCACCATGCAAAAGGCAGAATCTTCAATCTCGCAAGATGGCGGTGGCCAGGATGTGCGGCTGACCGTGATGGAAGCCATCGCCAGTCGCAAGGTGGTGGAAGCGCGGTATAATCGTGAGACGATCCGGCTGGCGCCGCACTTGTTGTTCCAGCGCCATGGCGATTTGTTCATCAGCGCCCTGAACCTAGGCAAGACCTGGCGGTCGGACGAAGACCCGCGACTGGGGCAGTTCAAGCTGATCGGTCTGGCCGAAGCCCGGTTGATCGACGAGAGGTTCGATCCCCTCCCCGATTTTACACCGGATGCTCCGCGCGAAGACGACGTCTCGCTGCTGGCAATCTGATACGTCGACTGGATCGGCATCAGGCGGCGCATTGTTGCAGCCGCCTGATGCCTCTTTCCGTTATTCCAGTTCGAGGATCACCGCATCCACCGCCAGGCTTTGGCCTGCCGTCGCGTTGATGGCCTTGACCGTGCCTGACTTTTCAGCGCGGAGGATGTTTTCCATCTTCATCGCCTCGATCACGGCAAGCGGCTGACCTGCCTCCACCTTGTCGCCCTCGGCCACGTTCAGAGAGACGAGCAGGCCCGGCATCGGGCAGATCAGGAAGCGGGACAGATCGGGCGCAATCTTCTCGATCATGTGCTGGCTGAGCGGGGCCAGACGCGTCGGCAATACGCCCAGCTTGTGGATCGCACCACGCGTGGTGATGGTCAGCCCGGACCGGCTGGGCGCGACCTTCAGGCCCAGCATTTCGCCATCGATCTCGGCGGTAACGAGATGCTCGCCGGGCGTGTATTCCATCGCCAATTCAACTGCGCGACCGTTCACCAGCACTTCGTCTTCGTCGATCACCACCTCGAACGGGGTCTTGCCGATGGTGATGGTCCACTCGCCCGGAGGATCGAGCGGGACGCCCAGCTGGCCGTCCACGCGGCGGGCACGGTCGGCACGGGCGGTGGCGATGAAACCGGCGACAGCGGCGATCTTCTCCAAGGTTTCGTCCGACGCAGCCGCGCCGTGGAAACCCTCGGGATATTCTTCGGCGATGAAGCCGGTGGTCAGTTCACCCGAGCGGAAGCGCGGGTGCTGCATGATCGCGCTGACGAAATCTATGTTATGGCCCAGGCCTTCGATCTCGAACATATCGAGCGCGGCGACTTGCTTGTCCGCCGCTTCGTCACGCGTCGCGCCCCACGTCACCAGCTTCGCGATCATCGGGTCGTAGAACATCGAGACTTCGCCGCCTTCGTAGACGCCATCGTCCACGCGGACGCCATCGATGCCACGGCGGCCATTCGCCGCACCGTCATCCGTCCAGCCTTCCACCGGGGGCTGATAGCGCACCAGGCGGCCCGTGGACGGCAGGAAGCCGCGATAGGGATCTTCCGCATAGACACGGTTCTCGATCGCCCAACCGTCGATCTTCACGTCGTCCTGCGTAATCTCCAGCTTCTCGCCGGCCGCAACCCGGATCATCTGCTCGACCAAGTCGATCGCCGTGATCGCTTCGGTGACGGGGTGTTCCACCTGCAGGCGGGTGTTCATTTCCAGGAAGTAGAAGCTCTCGCCCGTCGGGTCGGCGCCCGAGACGATCAGTTCCACCGTACCGGCCGAGTAGTAGCCCACCGCGCGTGACAAGGCGACGCACTGCTCGCCCATGGCCTTGCGCATCTTGGGCGTGACGAAGGGCGATGGCGCTTCCTCCACCACCTTCTGGTGGCGGCGCTGGATCGAGCATTCACGCTCGTTCAGATAGAGGATGTTGCCATGCTTATCGCCCAGGATCTGGATTTCGATGTGGCGCGGGTTGAGGATGAACTTCTCGATGAAGACGCGATCGTCGCCGAACGAGTTCAGACCCTCACGCTTGGTCGCCTCGAAGCCTTCGCGCACGTCCTTCTCGTCGTACGCCAGGCGCATGCCCTTGCCGCCGCCGCCGGCCGAAGCTTTCATCATAACCGGATAGCCGATCTCGTTCGAGATCCGGACGGCGTGCTCGGTGTCCTCGATCTCACCCACGAAGCCTGGGACGACGTTGACGCCGGCAGCCTTAGCCAGCTTCTTGGATTCGATCTTGTCACCCATTGCGGCGATCGCGCCGACGGGAGGGCCGATGAATTCAATGCCTTCCGCCGCCAGCGCTTCAGCAAACGAAGTCCGCTCAGAGAGGAAGCCATAGCCCGGGTGCACCGCATCGGCGCCGGTCTGCTTGCAAGCAGCGATGATCTTGTCGGCGATCAGGTACGACTGCGCCGCGGGTGCGGGCCCGATATGTACGGCTTCGTCGGCCATCTGCACGAACGGCGCGCGCGCGTCCGCGTCTGAATAGACGGCGACGGTCTGGATGCCCATGCGGCGGGCGGTCTTGATGACGCGGCAGGCGATCTCGCCGCGGTTCGCGATCAGGATCTTCTTGAACACGGTGGTTCCTCTCACTTGAGACGCTGTGACAGACGCATTTCTCCGCCTACAGCGGGATATTGTCGTGTTTTTTCCAGGGGTTTTCGAGTGTCTTGTTGCGCAGTTTGCGCAAGGACAGGGCGATGCGGCGGCGGGTGGAGTG
>NZ_JACIDY010000010.1 GCF_014196615.1 Novosphingobium fluoreni | reverse complement strand
CCACTCTCCTTCGGCAGTGCCAAAGGACACTCCTTACGAGAGCCTCATCGCGGCAGGGCATCGCCCGCGCAACACGTCGGAGCCCGGACGCTTACCGTCGCTGCTGTCCGAGCCACACCGAACAACCGTTCTGTGGATAGTCGCAGTTCCTACGCTGCTCGGATTTGTCATGACGCAGATCGTCATGCTCATCGTCCATCTAAACGACGTTAGAGGTCATACCCGGCGACACGACTGAAGGAAAAAGCACCGTCGGCTTTCCACCCATTTCGAATATGCACTCTGCCGTGATGCCGCTCGAGAGCGGACAGGCGGTTAACGCCCAACTATGGACGTTTAGGCGGATCTGAAGTGCGCCTAAAGGAGACATCGCTAGTCTCCTAAGATGGGATACCACCAGTTTGGAGCGTGCCGGCTGAGGCCAACTGGCTCAAAAAAGATTGCGACATCGGCGTCGCCCGGTTGGCCATGAAAGCCTTGAAACGCTCGTAACGCATCAGCGATAAGGGCGTCGCTTCCATCCCGACCCAGATCAGAAAACTGGCCTCGCATAGGGCGGATCAAATGGATCGCTGGCCTGTGAGCTTCTGGATTTCTTCTTCGCCACTCTTCTATGAAGTCGGGCTCCCAAGCTGTGGCAAACGATATTGATTGCCCGTCTGCACGAGTGATCCTCCACGCCTTAACACCATCAGGTCCGCCGCCATCGCAAAACAGTTCATATCCGAGTTCGTCATCGACGGTGCGTCGTTCGTTGCTTTTTGCGGCAAAGGGCATGAGGCCAAGTTACCGACAAAAATGGTCACCGGGAAGCCAACACTAGACTGTCCGCTTACCACCCCACACCAGACAAAGGCTGTCTGACCATACACGCCCAAAGTCGGCCGTTCGCTACGAGGTCCAAGCAACAGCACCTGTGCCGAAGCCTGACGACCTTACCGGGCGCCCGTACTTGTCGTGCGACGTGACCTTGGCATTGCCCGGTGCTCGCCCATTCTCACCTCCGAGAATGTCCAGCACCGCGGCAACATCGGCTGTGTAGCATCGTTTGCTGCGATGGCACTTCGTTGGTGCCGCCGAAGAGTCACTCGCCTTGGCAAAAATTATCGCTGTTGCAGTACGCATCCGAGATGACGCCGACCCACCCAAAATTTGCACGTACTTCTTGCCGTCGGCTCGGGCCAAATCCGCTGCGCGATAAAGTGCGATGTCGAGCGTATCGATGGGATCAGAGTTATTATACTCTGCGACAATGCGCCAGGAACCGTTCTCCACGAAGCTTTCCTTGTAACCCTGTGAGATCAGGCCTCCACCCCAAGGATGGTAATCGACAGCAGCGGCAAGGCTTGGCACGAGCATAGCGCCAACGGCAGCAATAAGAGTCAGTAGTCGCATAGGGGGCTCCTTCTTCCTACGCGCCTTCCCACACTCGCATTAACAACACGTTGGAGCAAAGCCGCCTCTTTAGCAGCGACTGGCTGCTCACGCCCGATTTCAAACATTATCTCTGAAGTCATCTCACGTAAGCTCTGCTGGTGAGTTGTTTAGACCCTTCGAAGCTTACGAAGTGCCAGCCAGCGACCCCAGAGAGCGAACGCCGCCGCGATGAGGGAGGCTGGCGCCCCTATTGTCACCGCTATGGCCCAGAATTTAGGATCATGAAAGGTCTCGAGGGGGCCTACCTCCGACAAACCATAAGCGATAAGCGTCAATAACGGGGAGATCACGGACAAGGCGAGCACGGTTCGGCTACCTATTGGGTACCTGTTAGGGTTCATCAGGCGATTAACGCCAAACACCAGGGCCAGCCAGAAAAACGGCACGAGAAGCACAGTGATCGTCAACTTACTCATTTGCTCATCCTCCGCTGGTAAGTGCTATATGTCAATCATGCGAGGCACGGCTCCCGCCCACTAGCGGCGTTCAAAGAGAGGAGCTTATGCCTCTTTGGCGGAGAAAATCTCGTCCATTCTGTGTCAATTCGATTACGTAGCCCGGTTCTCGTCCAATGCTTCTCCATGACGCTGCGTCAACGAGAGCAGCACGGGCCATCTCGACCGGCAACGGCCTGGTTTCGTTCTCAATCCACCTGCCGAATGTGATCGCGACAAGCCGTTTGCGGACTAGATCGAGCAGCGGCATCACCCGGCGTCTGGTGTCCGCTGTCAAGCCCACAACGGCCATGCGAGTGGCAAGACGGAAATGGCAGCTTCGTCCCAATCCAAGCCGTTCCGATTTGCTGACTTTGGCCGTGGAAGCACTGACAGGCTCAAACGCAGTGGGGCGAGGCCGATTTCGGCGCAGTCAAGCGCGAAGCAATCGCGACCTTCGCGTCAGTTGATCCGCTGAATAGCCGACCTGCTGACACCAAACTGCTTCGCAAGATCGCCTAGAGATGCGCCCTCAGCCCGACGTCGCCGAACCGTAGCCTTTTGCTCGGCGGTCAAGCTGCTTGGACGACCAAGTTTCTTCCCTTCGGCTTTCGCGCGTGACAAGCCTGCTTGGGTTCGCTCCACAAGCAGGTCTCGTTCGAACTCGGCGACAGCGGCAATCACTGACATCGTCATTTTGCCAGCAGCGCTGGTGAGGTCCACGCCTCCAAGCGCCAAGCAATGGACACGCACGTGCATCTCAGCCAGCCGCTCTACCGTTGATCGAACATCCATGGCGTTGCGACCGAGCCGGTCAAGCTTAGTAACAACAAGCACGTCATCCCAATCGAGCTTGTCGACCAGCTTTCGAAAGCCTTCGCGCTCCATCGCTGCCGTCGATCCCGAGACTGTCTCGGCAAACACGCGACGTGCCTCTAGGTCAAAGCCGGCGGTCTTTATCTCGAGCAGCTGGTTCTCGTGTGTCTGCTCATTTGTGCTGACGCGACAATAGGCGAATACGCGTGCCATGGTGTACCTGTATCGAAAACGTGCGTCGAATTATGCGTTGTATCGAAAGTCAGGTCAAGCTAACTTTCGCAACAGAGTGAGGCCATGCATCGAAATCGCTCGTTTTCGCATCAAACACGTTCTGGGGGCCTGCTACACTCTCGCATTTGTCGTCTTCGTTGTTCTATGTTGTCGAGTATTGGGACTTAGCTACCGTTCACTGGACCATCTTTGGGTGGCGGCTTTTGGCCGAAAAGCCGACTTTTTAATCGCTACAAGAACGGCGCCCGCGAATGATAGCAGTGGCCGACTTGCAGGCCGATCGCTTATAAAAAGTCCAGATTATCGCAAACGTCCCAAGCACCGGAACTCGTATTCCGACCTTCACCGGTTCACGACGCGGTTAGCCATTCATTCTTCGGCGGTGAAATGCCTCTAAGAGGCAGCGGTGAGCTATACCCTCTAGCTCAGGCAGGGCATTTGGCTCTTGAATCGGGATCCGAGCAAGTGGCGTGCTGCCTGTGGGACGCTGTTCTGCAACGACCAACTCGTCGCCAACCGCTCGGATGCTGAAAACGACATTGATGATGGCACCGTCGAACTCCTGCCTTACCCCGCATCGGATCATAGTGCTCATCTTATCCATTTGGGTAAGCCACTCTTCTCCTTCGAAATTGAACCCGGCACCCAATTCGGAGACCAATGAACGGCCAGCGTTCTTGAGCCGCAGTCGCACGTAATCAAGAGCCTCTTTCGTTGCGAGATTGCCGAGCTTTGATAATGCGCGAGCCCGAATATCAGCGAGCGCCGCGGCGATCTCTCCCTCGTAGGGTAGACCGTCCAAAATCCTTTGCATATGACCTCTAACGCTTTCGATGGATTGCCAACGTTGGCCGATCTGAAAAGAGAACCCGATATCGAATAAGGTCAGCAGGGCTTGGCGTTGCGGCTCCGAGCCAAGTGCAAGCAAGCTACGAGCATTAATTCTCTGATGCGGCAGGCATCCAGTCTCGTCGCTTAGGGTTGCGGGGTGAACGCAGGTCAATGCGTAAAAGAGAATGCCCACGCAGAACGTAAGATCAGACCGAAGATCGCGTTTATTTGAACTGAAGGGCGCGTGCTCGGGCAAGGCGAGAAAGCGATTCCCTACCTGCTGCCAGTCTGGGGTGTCATCTCGCGATGGTTCGTCGACATTGAAGCTTAATCCAAAGTCGATGAGCACGGGAAGGCGGGTGTCGTTATTGCGCAATATTATATTGTCGGGCTTGATGTCACGGTGACCACCGCCCACCCCGTGATAAGCCTCAACCACATTAAGCAAAGTCAATAAAAGCGCCCCACCATCTTCCAGAGACAACGCGCCGCATCGGGTCACATATTCTGCGAGGGTGTCGCCCGGCACGAACTCAAGGATCGCATAAAGGCGTACGTCGGTGTTCTCGAAATGCTCTGTGTTATGGTCAAACAGCTTTGGCGCGCCGGCATGGTCGAGAGTCTCCAGCGCCACCACCTCTCGCCGCATCCGTCGTCGCCTGTCAGGATCGGACTGGTTGTTAAGCTTCTTCAGGACCGCCGAGACGGGGTGAGTATCACCGTTCCGGCGCGCCTTCCGCAGGGTGCCTTGCCCCCCCGAACGCTTCCATTCCTCGTCGTTGATGACCGTCCAGCTGTCGCTCCACGGCTTTTTAGCATCCGCCATTATTAGTGAATCCTGTTCAGCACATGCGTAAGCCCTTGAAGCTACGCTACCACGCAAGAGCGGCAGCCGGGTACCCGAGTGCCGGTAACCGGCTCTCTCCTACTCTGCGCCATTTCCTGCACAACGGCGAGAAGGGGCAGTCGTGCTGATTACACTGTCGCAGGTGAGCGAAGCCGCAGCTTGCGACACTGTCGCCCTCTCCCGCCCGTCGAAGCGGCTACGTGCCTACCATTTAGGAAACGCTCCCCCAAGCGAAACGCTTTGGCCCACTTCGCCCTATCGCTTCAGCCTGACCCGCAGTCGCCGCGCTCGTTCGCGGAACGCGTCCTCGCCGCCTTCGAGTATGTCACATACTTTGCGACGGATTTCGGCGTCCTCCAGCCCTCCCGATAAGTACTCAATCGTCGGCAACCCGCCGGCCGCGTGTGAGCCTGCCTGTGCGACGATGACCTGATCCGCGTCCGTGTTGATCACTAGGTTGGCGTTGTGCGTCACCATGATCACCTGGCGCTTGCTCTTGGCGTTGATGAACAGCGACACCAACTCGACGAATACCGATTGGGGATCGAGATTCTCCTCTGGCTGATCGATGATGAGTGGGCGATCGTCCGCGTCATCGAGCGCCAGATACAGCAGGAGAAGTACTATCCCGCGTGTGCCCGGCGACAGCTTTCGGATATCGATCCCGTCATAGGCTAGCTCGTACCGCACCCAAATGTGATCGGTTCCGAATACCCAATGCGCAAAACGCTTCGACCACTCACGGAACGCCTCCTGCTCCGTCGGCGCATAAGGCGCGTGCGCCAGCAGGTCCTTCCAGTACTTGTGGATGAACGCCGACACCGCCGCGCGCACGTCGGCAGCAGTGCCCGTCTGCCACACCGGTTTCAGCTCTACCTCGGCGCGTCGGACAAGCGAACCCCGGCCGTAGAACGGGCCGGCGCGACGACAGTCGATGAGCTGTTCCTCGGCGAAGTCCGCCCAGCTTTTCGCATCGACGACCCGCGTGACCAGCAAGCTCAGTTTCCTGATAGTGCCAGTCGCGACTGCAAGCCGCGCCATCAGCGGCGCGTACAAGTCCACCAGCGCCTGCTGCTCGCTAATCACCGCGCTAAACAGGCGATCATAAGCGTCTTCGCGCTCGACCTGCAGCAGCTTCCGCCGCTCGCTAGCCCCTTGCGCGTCTTCAAGCGCCTTGCGCAGTGCCGCGAGCGCACCGTTTTCCGATGCGATCCGCTTCGACAAGGCCGCATACTGATTCCGCACCACCGTGTCCGCGCTGATCAGGCCTTCCAACCTGCCCATCTCGGCGCGCAGGATCGCAACCGTTTGCGCGGTCAGGTCCGCATCGTCCGCGATCAGCGGGGCCATCGAGACACCCGGCGGGGGCGACACGGGAGGCACGCCCTCGATCTTGGCGATCTCGCCATCTACCCAGGCCAGATATCCGACCAGCGAGGCATCGACATCGCCTTTGAAGACGAGAAGGAATTCATCCCACTGCGTCATCGAGAGCCCGGAGTTTTGATGGCGCGACTGGACCTCGCGCAAGATCTCCGGCGCCTTGGTCGCCTTCGTTCGCCGGACCTCATCCTGCATCGCGACGAAGGTACGACGTTGCGCGGCATAGGCCTGCGAAGCCGTAAGCCGCCCCTGCAGGGCCGTGTTCAGCGCGGCATGGCGCTGGGCCTGCTGCTCCGTCCCCTTCACGACCAATTTGGCCAAGTCGGCATTGTAGCCGGCGATCAGATTCTCTTTCTGCTTGATCTGGGCGTCATAGGATTGAAGCAACGCCTCCTTCTCAAGTTCATCGGCGATGCGGTTGGAGATCGCCCCGATCGCCTCGACTTCACGCCCGCGTGCAAGTTGGAATCGGTGGGTGCGATGTCCGCGCAGCGCTTCGAAGTCGAGCGCACCCTCGCGGCCTTCGACCGGGTGCGCCTCGAAGATGACGCGCTCGATTTCGTGAAGCAGGCCTTCTGAAGCGCCGGCGGCCGAGCACAGATCCTCTACGAACTGCTGCGACAGATATCGCGCGCTCGGATAGGAGAATGGATTGTTCGCGTCGCGACCATCGAGATACCGCGACGCCACTGAGTCGGCAGCCCGCGTCAGCTTGACGCGGCCCTCTCCAACCAGCGGCTTCGCGCGGGAGAGGAATGAAGGGCTGACGCCTTTCTCATCCTCCCAGACCGCAGGCGGCACGGAATCACAGCCTGCGGCGATCATGTCAGCAAGTGCGGTCTTGCCTGATCCGCGCGCGCCGATGATCGCTACCAGTCCCGCATTCAGCGGGATCGACGGCGTCGACACCCACGGCGCATTCTCGATTTCCACGCTGGCGATGACCTGAGATGGCATCGCGGTCTTGGGCGGCTCTAAAGCAACGAATGCACGCCCGGCGGGATCGATATAGGCCTGCCTCAAGGCATCGAACGTCACCGCGCCCTTGATCCACGTAAAGCGGTCCTGAACCGGCTGTCCAACGGTCGCATTGTCATGCGCGTCGCTGCCGTGCAGGCACGGCTTACAGCCATTGTATCGCCGCATCAGCTCTTCGACGGTGACGCTGCGTTGGCCCGTCCAGAACTCGCGCTGCGCAACGCTGCTCGCGAAGATGATGTGCGCAAACTTCTCGATTTCCTGCCGCATGGTGGCATCGGCCGCCTGACGTATCCCCGAGGTGCCGTCGCCCTCTGCGCCTGCCACTGCGATCAGCACATTGGCCTGCGCCCACTCGCTCGCCTCGTACACCTTGCGCAACTGGTCAAAATCGACCTTGAACTGTGTCGCGCCGATCGCGAGCGCCGCGCGATCATCGATGGCCGCGGCGTCGACCCGCCGGCCGAGCCTGACCAACCCCTCACGAGTGCAATCAAACACATCCCCAAACGCTGAGAATTGCAGGCGGGTCAACAGCAAACGGACCTCATTCACATGGTCCGGATCTTCCGGGCTCACCAGAAGGTGCATGTTCACAAAGCCCGTCTTCGCCGCGACACTCAGACGCAGCTCGATATTGGGGAAGATCAACGAGACGTTCGGAATCCGGCCGGCATCCTTGTGCAGTAGAACCTGCTCATAGGTCTCCGTGAGGTAGTAGTCGGTGACGCCTAACGCCTCGATCGTGGGGGTACGCGTCTCGATATTAGACAGGTAGGTCTCCCAAGCGCCGCCCCCGCCGAACTGATTGTTGAGGACCGTCCCCGGCGTATGAATATGCGGCTCCCATCGCCGCCACTCAGATCCTCTCGTCAGCATAAACCCCACATATGTTGAACGGCTTGAACATAAGTCGGAACATGGTGGCAGCCATTAGTCAATGTGGTTCAGATCATGTCGCTGGCTCGACAACCGGACAGTTCGGGCACTGCGGACCAAAGCTCGCTCTGTGCTGCTTCTCTGGGTTAGAGGGGACGGCCAGAAAGTGTGCGTGGAGAATCCGATGGTGACCCAGCGAGCAGCCGGATAGCGAGACGGCCCTCCGCTGACCGAATGGCTCGTTCCTGCAGAAGCCGCCGTTCCAAGCCCGCGCGGCGAACAGCGCGTTTTGGTCGTGAGCGGCCGCTTCGGCCGCACTCCATCGACAGCGGCTAATGTAGATCAAAAGATTGCCGATCGATCGCTATCCCCGAATTACCGCAAGCAGGTCGGCTGTTCCTGGTTGGAACAGCCGACCTTGATGCGCTTCGCCTCACTCAGGCATGGCGAAACAGTAGAGCCAGTCCATCGCCTTGTTCGCGCGCACGCGGCAGTGGCGACCACGGCCCCGATCATCGCTGCCGCTACGGTTGAGGTTGCGGAACTCTGATGTGCCTTTCAGCGCGTTCCAATCGGGGAACATCGTGCGCCCAAACTCTGCCGTCAGCAGCAAGCTCTGCTGCCCCTTGATCTTGCGGAGGAAAGCGCCTGCGGCCTGCATCTGGTCGTCGGTGAGCGTCGGCAGATTGCGCCGGTCTATCGTCATGGTCTCAGGACGAGCCGCAATCGCGCGAAGCCGATCAGCGAGCGACTGACGCAGCGGAACCGTTGCGCGGAAGTTGGCGTAACAGTGCTGGGCAGCGGCCATGCAATCAAAGCCCTTTGGCAGGACGCCGCAGTGACGCGCAAACACGCCGGCGGCGTACACCAGGCCGTAGGCCTCGGCGACACGCACGTCCGAGCCGTTGCTGTCGCTGATCCCGACCGCCACCTTGAACGCGTCGATACGGCTTTTGATCTTGGCCTTGAGCCCCGCCTCGTCCTCGTGGCGCGCAGCGACAAGCTTCCGAAGATACTTCGACATCGCCGTGCCGTACTGCTCTGCCATCCCGGCTTCGAGCGCCTGGGTGAACTGGCGGTAGTTCTCGTAGCCAGCTGCGAGCGGGCCAAACACGCCCGCATCGCCAGCTGGCACCATGATGGTGTTGAGCCGGTCGATCGCGGCGCCTGCGATGTCTTGATGCGATTGGGCCATGAGTTCGTGGAGGGGGGCGTTCGCCGAGGTGACGCAAATGAACCAGTAGCGCTTCTGGTCAATCTCATTGTAGCGCCCTTTGGTGGTCCCCTGAGCCATGGCGAAGCTGAAATCCTGCATCATGCGGCGGTTCGATGCAGCGCTGCCACCCTGGTTGTACAGGTTGGCCTCATCGATCAGAAACGGCATATCCGAGTGCATTCGCATCGACTGCTCGATGGCAGCGGGGGTCATCGAGAAGGTCGTGATGTAACCCTGATGCCCGAGCATCGCCGGCCCGGATGTCGAGGCCATCAGGCGCATCGTGGTCGTCTTGCCCTTGCCGCCTTCGCCCGCCAATTCAAAGCCGGGGTTTGCCGACAGCCCGGACATCTCGAGCATCGGTGCGGCGAATGCCGCCATGACGAAGAACATCGGGATCAGGTGGCCGCACAGCGGCTCTGCGACCTGCTTCAGCCATTCGGCATGCTTGCCCTTCGTGGCGCACTTGTGCGGGCTGGTCTGGAAGGCCACCAATCCCTTGCGGGTGCCGCCGGGGGCGTACACCCGGCCGGACGCATTGGCGAACTGTCCGCCAGCCCATCCTGGCCGGTCGAAGATCAGTCGGGTAGGGAAGTGGTCGAGTTCCTCGAGCTTCTCGAGCACCTCCTTCTTGTCGTCCGGTCTCCAGATGGTAACTCCACGATCTTTCAGGACGTGGAAGATTTTTGCGCGTTCAATCAGTTCGCCTTGGTGCAGCAAGGCCTTCTCGCGGCCAAGACGCACCTCGTACCAGCGTTGGCCTCGTTGGTCGGCATAGCCCTTAACCAACAGCTTCGGCGGGCGCTTAGCCGCCGAGCAATGCTTGGCATCTTTCAGATTCTTCGTGGTCATGCCTTTATCCAATTTCACGTAATTTACGTAAAAACCACAGTGCAGCCGCACTGATCAGCTTTATCGTGCTGGTGGAAAAGAGCTGATGAGGGTAGGTGTAGTGTTACACCGCTCTCTCTGCTTGCTGTGCTCTGGAGGCCTCTACAGACCCCCAGAGCATGCTATTTGCGTACTTTCTCCGATGAGTTCGTTTAGCTGACCGGCTTGGTCTGCTTCAGACCATTTGTGGTCACTCGCAAACCGATCATCAGCGTCAGGTCATTGATCGACCACTTGTCGAGCCAGAGCAGGACCTGGGAGTGGTACGGCTCAGGAATGCGACGCTTCTGACGCGCACGACGACGACGACCATCCTCGGACACCCACAGTGCCCGGGCGGGCCAGAAGGACTGCACGAGGTACGTCAGCGGCCGAGGCAGGCGGTTGACGGGCTTCCTCGTCATCTGCACCCGACGGTACACCGGGCTGGGAGAACCATCCGGAAGCCACCGAGACGTCTTGTAATTCGGCATGGTGCGAAGCCGGTCGACCACCTGCACCATGCCGCCGTAGGCGACGCCGTGAAAGTGCGGGCGGTAGACCTTGGCCACCGGATCAAACTCGCCGTGGAAGCCGACAAAGATCCAGCCGGTCGCAGTCGCAGCGCCCATCTTGTAGAGCGCCGTACGCAGCGCGTTCATCATCTGCTTGGGGTTCACTTCCGACAGTTTGTCGGCGTGGACGTCGGCCGATGCGGGCATGATCGCGAACTTGGACGAGATCATGCGCCGCCCTCCCGCAGGAGGCACCACAGCGCACCGGCAATCTTGGCGCGCTGCTCCCGCATGAAGACACTGGAGGCCAAGCTGTCGGGCACGTCACCGCCCGTACCCGCTGCCTCTAGCTTAGCCGCCAATGCCTGGGCCGCGTCGGCATCGATCATGTCAGGGTACTTGTTTGCCGCTGCGCGCAACCGACGTGCGCGCAGACGGTCTTCCTTCTGGCTATCGGTGAGCGTCTCGAACCCGCAGCGACGTGCTGCGGGCCAGAGATCAACGCGGTACTGGCGCTTGGGAGGCGCCAGACCGGAGCTACCGAGGCCGGCCATTACACCGCCCCCCCGTTCTTGCGGAGGCTGGCGGCAAATTCTTTGACACTCTGGCGATAGATCAGACGCCGACGTCCGTGGACCTCCGACGCGATCTTATTCTGGCGCAGCAACGAGAAAACCGAAGTTCGTCCTAGACAAAGGACGGCACACACCTCCTTCACCGAATAGAAAATGCGGGGAGGCTGCTTGCGGATATCCTTAATGAAAGGGTGAGTGACCGGCTTGCGCTTACTCACGATTATTATCGTATCGTTCTTCTTACGATCCGGCTTACGCGCCGACTTCGGTTTTGACATGGGCTTTGGCGTTGGCTTGCGCTCGGGCTCATCCTTGACACTCGACTTAGGCACTCGTCGCTCCTCTTTGTTTGGGAGCCAAGTCAAATACCCATGCCTGACGATAAGGCGACAGATTTATCTGAAAGCCTGCGAGATAAAGTATTCTATTTGCTAGCAAAAAAACGTGGCACTTTGCTTTGCGAGCAGAAACTATTTGTAGGCGTCCCTGGAAACGTGGCACTTTGTAGTCAGGCAGCGTACTGTGGTGGCATGTCATCAAATGCACCATCCTGGCTTAAGCGGTTCACGTTCGATCGCGTGGATCGTGGTCCATTCGAACTACGCTTGGATCGGTACGTAGATCAGATTTCCGACGATGAAGTGCGTCTCGCTGAGACACTGGATTATATGTGTAGGGCAATCACTGAGGAGTATCGTGTTCGAAGAGCCCTTGGTAAGAACCACACTCAGTATCGATCACCGCGCAAATGGCTCAAGCCGGTGTGCTACAATGCGATACTCACGTGCATGCACCTTGACGTCATTAAAGAACTGGCTGAGCGACAGGAGCGCTATGGTCGGTTCAAGCGAGGGCCCAAGACAAAGAGGTCGATTTTTGACGATGCTCTCAAAGGTATTTTCGCGCATGAAGGGCCGCCCACGGCCCAGCAGTTACGAGATCCCAACCGCCCTGAGCTTTCCAAAGGAAGAGAGCTGCTTGACCGAAAAGATCGTGAGCGGTTGGCGAATGAAATGCAGTGGGGGTTCCGGCATTACGCAGAACCTTCAGAGCTAAACGGATTCAATCGTGCTTTTCCGCTCCATAGGAAAAACTCTGCCGATCCAAGAGACGTGGCTCCAAAACTTTATCGCCAAGTCGTTAAAAGACGAATTCTCTTTAGGTTTTGGTACAGTAGTGGAGAAACTGAACATTATCGAGGTAGATACTCTGATAGACTAGAGAACGATGCTGAATCGCTTGGTTTACGGTTTGAGCGTCTTGCTCATCAGTGTCGTATCCGATTGGCTTTTGCCAATAGAATTTCGAATGATGACGATGACGATGATGATGATGATGACGGGGTTGTGAGCTATGAGGATGATGAACACGGTGAGAACTTGTTTACCCAGCGCGACGATGCGGTAGAGTTCGGTGACGACGACACCTGGGTCGAAGATGACTGAGCACTCTCTCATTATCCACCTTTGAGTGCTGACAAGTCATTTTAAACTTGTCGTGTGGGGAGCACAGGTGGCATGTCCCGATCGAATGTGAGGTTGAGAGCATCTTGCTCACTAAGGCGGTATGCAGGCGCAGTAGCCGATGAGGCCCATCGTCGCTGATAACACAGTGGCTCGCGATATCAGCGCGCACCACTGCGTAAGGCGCGTAACCTCGAATGCGAAAGGCGCCTTTTTTGCGGATTATACTCAATCGCGGTATATTCAGCGGCAGCGATCTGACCGGGTCTTGGCGCGCCACCACTTAGCGTGTCCGTAAGCGGCCCCGATGACAAACCAGACCCATAGGCCATCTCTGTAATTGACGCGGCTCATCCAGTCACCGACCTTCGGACCCGAGGCACCGATAGGCACGAGCAGGGCGCCGTAGATCGCCATGGTGGTCCACACCGACCTTGTCGCAGGAAGTCGACCACGCAAGGCCCAGATCCAACGGTATATGCGATCCGTCATCGTTATCCCTCCTTCGAAGTCAGGGCAGAGTTTTCATGAGGAGCGTGCAGAAGGCCGCCAGCAAGGCTAGCTTGAACGGGAAAACGACCTGAGGTCGCTGCGGCTCATCGGCATGGCCTGCGCTCTGCTCATTGTCAGTGTTCGGCTCGCGGCCCATGAAAGTAAGCCTGCTCATTGACGGCGCTCCTGAAAGCGTTGCTGGTTTGCGCGCAGCACGTCGGCGTACGGCTTACCGTCGATGCTGAAGCGAGCGACCAGGTTGGACATGTTGAGGCCGGTACCGTCCAGCGTGGGCGGCAGGTCGGCGAGGGAGACGGTCAGCCCGTCACTCTCCTGCGTCACCCTATAGGCGAAGTGGTCAATCGATACCCGGTATGCGCTCCCGGTCGGCGATGGCTTCACCAGCGAGAAGGACGCGAGGCATACGACGTTGTCCGCGCCACGTTGGAGGACGGTCGGCTCCGACATACTACCAAAACGAGCATCATCGCCAATCAGCACCCGTGCGAACGGATACAGCTGTGCCCACTTGCCGATAGACTCGGCGGCAGCTTGGCGGATGCGTTGATCGAGGCACATGTCAGCGGCTCGATCGGCATGCGCCATCGTGCTGCTCGCGGCCAACGCGACCGGAACTGCCGCTCGTAGCAGCCAAGTCTTGGAGCGGCGCAGGCCGAGCAGATCAGTGCGGGGCATAGAGATCCTCCTCGCTCGGTTGGTTGTTGGTGCCGCGTTGCTGCGTGGGCGCTTGCGGCGGTGACTTCATCTCCGCTTCCGCTTGTGCCACTGCTGCTTGGGCCTCATCAGCCGCCCGTGCTGCGTCATCGGCAGCGGTGTTACCGTCAGCCTGATCGACACCACCGGCTTCGGGAGCGTTCTGATCCGCTTGCTCTTGCGGCTGCGGCTGGACCGGCGAGCGCCCATTGTGGGTCATGCCACGGCCGATGCTCACGTCGTCGACATCAACGGTGAAGGCGTCCGTCGCTGGATCGCTCGGCTGACCGCTGAAGTTAATGACCCAGCGTAGGCCATCGATGCCGAGGATGTCCTGGCCGGCGGTTGCGTTGCTCATGTCGATCTGGATGTGGCCCGTACAGACAATCTGCTGGTACGGCGGCTCGCCCAATGCGCCCGGATTATCGATCGAGACATGATCGAACGTCACTTCGGCCTGGTCGAATGCGGCAACGATCCGGTTCGGATCAGCGCCCAACCATGACTGCATCATCATCAGCCTGGGCAAGGCAGCCTTGTACAGCTTGCCCCGCGTTTCCTTTCCGACCACCTCCTGCACGTCGGCGCGTTGGCAGGCGGCCAGCGCAGGATGGGAAGAGTTGTGCGTCTGCTCCTCACCTCCGCCTGCCTGCGGGCTGCAGTTGGTGAGCGTGACAGCCAAGACGCTGCACAGGATCGATGTGGCGAGCGGCAGTGTGCCGCGGGGTGAGCCGCGCATCACAGCACGCACACATGGTAACGGGTGCCATCGATCGTGACTCTGCCTGAGCCGTCCGGGTTCACCTTGAACCGCTTGTCTGCGATGTCATGGTGGCGGTCCGTTGCCACATTGCCTTGGATCAGGTCGTGGCCGAGCAGTTCTCCCGCAGCGCGATCGAACGTGAAGAATCCGACGATGCCGGTATCACTCTTGTCAGGCAGCCAGCTGAAGTAGGTGTACATGTCGGCGTGTTCGGGCGGGAGCGAACGCCCTCCGAAGTTCATCAACGAGTTGCCCGTTGATGAGCTACAGAACTCGCCTGGCTTCCCTTCTCCATCGATCAATGCGAAGCCGATGGTGCTAGGCTTTCCCGTGACCGCCTGCGACCAATCGCTGAGCATCTGCTTTGCGTCGCCATCGCCAGCCCCCGCTTGCTGGTCACTCTGATTGGCAGACGTGCCGCCCTCATCAGCAGAGCCAGATTCACTTCCAGGCGCTGGAACCAAAGCGACGAAGATAAGCAGTAAGGCCATGAAGCCTAGGACGACAACGATAACGCGCCACAATCCCCTGAAGAACAGGCCTATGCTGCCCTGCCTGGGTGCTACGGTGGGCTGGTGGCCGCGCGTGCCGCTGGCTTGGCTAGCGGAGCTTTTGACTTCTTGCGCTGATCGATGTGAAGGCTTTGCGACGTGAAGGTTACCGCCGTGATTGGGCACTTCTTCCCACTCGGCGTCTACAATATCATCCCCGGCCATCAGCGTGCCCTCCATCATTCATGGAGGCACCCGGCCTAAGCCGGGCGTTCAGAACCCCGCGCACGCACAAGGCGCCGACGCCTTTAGGCGTTGCCCTGGACATGCGCGACGGCCACCCGGCCGAGAAGCTCGACCAGTGCGTACGACAAGAGGTTCTGAAGCCTCCCCTGCGGGACAGACCGCAGGTAGAACGCGTATGCTGTTTTGGTGGCTGGCGATCAAGGGCTTGCGCCACACGATTGTGTTTCATGGTGCGTGTTACCTTTACCAGTCGCATGCCAGCATCACAGTGAGCACACGCTGGGTCACATCAGGGTTGGCGGGATCGTCCGAGCCGAAGGTCAGGTCCTTGTCGTAGTAGTCGATCTTGAAAAGCAGATCCTCGCCGAACAGCGTCAGGTCGCCAAAGTCCCGCTCGCCGTGCGGATCGTTGTCGGCGTCGAAGCCGTCGTAGCTGGCGAGCGCTGCCGCCAGGGCGCTGGCGTTGAACCTGGACACCTTGCGCAGCGTATCGGTGATAACGATGCTGCCGCCGGTTCCGGTCTGACGAAGTTGATCGTTCAAGCGGGCGATTGTCATCGCCCGAGGCAATTCGGTTGTGTCGGTCATGATGGGTGATCCTTGGCACTCGCCTTCGACGCCGTGGTGCACGGGGGAGGGGAGCAATGCGGATGGAGAACTGAAACCAGGCCTGGATCGACCGGCCTAGTGCGAGCGATTACTTTCGCTTGGCGGCGGCCCGGACCTGTTCGAGCAGCTTGTCGAGTTCAGGCTTCGCAGCCAGCGCCAGTGCCGCTGCCTTGCCGATCGGCTGGATCGCCTTGCTCAGGTCGTTTTGTTCAAAGCCTGCGGCCATGATCTCGGCCGGGATGTCGAATGGCACGTACAAGACCCCTTGGTCGTCGTCTCGCTTGAACCCAGCCTTCTTCAAACCTGCAATCGCCTTTTCGTCCTGCAGAAGTCCTTCGGCGAAGTCTTGGAGGCCCCGGCGAAACTTGACGGCGATGCACAGCTGTGTCGGAGCTGCCTTGAGCGCTGCGGCCAACCAGGAGTGCTCGTAGCCATCCGGGTCGGCCGAGAGTTCGCCGAGTTCCAGCCGCATGTCGCCGGTGCCGACACCCTTGGTCATCTTCCATTCGGGGCAGACGATCCGAGTCGACCATTCGACTTCGCTACACTCCCACGGTGCCTGGGCCACCTGGCTGATGGCGAGGAAGGCTTCGTGCATCAGCCGCTCACTCAGCGGCCAGGCGCTGTGGAAGAAGTCCGCTTCGATCTGGCCAAGGTTGCGGATGATGCGGCCGGCCAGTTGACCGTCGATCAGCTTCGCCGCGGCCATTCGATGTTCGTGATCCAAGTTCGTATCCTTCGCGTGTTGGAGGCCGAGAAGGGCCTCCATCGGCGCGAAGCCGATCTTGCAATGAGTGCTGGCTTGGTGCGCCGAACTGCCGACGCGGTCACCTGCATTCTCTCGACCGGATACTATCCGGCACCCCACCTGACGCTCTTTGTGGATTGCGCTTGAGTCCTAGCTCATTCAATCGGAGCAGAGGCTGCGCAGAATCTGTTTTAACGTAAATAACGCTTTTCGTCAAAACTGACATATTTCTGCGCGTCTACAACTGAAATGAGAACAAACCACGGAAGCTTACATTAGGACGCGATTTGTGGTGATTCGCTATCCTTTTTCTGTATCCTTTTCTTGGAAGCAGTACTTAGCCCACTCAGTCATGAGATCGCGACGCTTCTCGAGCGCTCGCCCACGGCGATAGGCGCGTTCTACCGAGGACGCGACAGTGTGGGCCAGTGCCATTTCTATCACTTCGCGTTCGAACGAGGTCTCCTCGCCAGCCCAATCGCGGAAGGTGGAGCGGAACCCGTGAACGGTGATGCCGGTCTGCTGCATTCGCTTGATGACTGCGGAGAGCGTCATGTCCGAAAGAGACCCACTCCTCTGGGCTGGAAACACAAAGTGGTGCGGCTGGACCTTATCGTTCTTCAAGTCGTTCAGGATGGCCATTGCTCGATCACTAAGCGGCACCTCGTGCGTCGCACCGGCCTTCATGCGTGACGCTGGCACGGTCCAGAGCCGCTCTTCCAGGTTCACCTCAGCCCACGTCATTCCTCGCGTCTCGCCAGAACGCGCCGCTGTGAGGATCGTAAACTCAAGCGCTCGCGCCGCCATTCCTGAACGCTGGCGCAAGCCGGTGATGAACTCGGCCACCTGCTTGAACGGCAGCGCCGGATGATGTCGCACCGTCTTGGTGCTCTTCGGCAGCAACAGCTCCAGGTGACCACGACCACGAGCGGGGTTTTCACCCTCGCGCAGTCCCTTGACCCTGGCGGCATCAAGCACACGCTCGATGCGGCCGCGTAGCCTGGAAGCCGTTTCACGTTTAGTCAGCCAAATGGGCTCTAGAACCGCGACGATCTGTTCGGTGGTCACCTCTGCGATCGGCACCTCTAACAGCGGTTTGGCATGGGTCTTCAGGGTGCTGCGCCATTGCGCGCGATGCTTTGGGCTGCGGAAGCCGTCCTCAATGCTGTCGAGCAGTTCCATAGCGAACGCACCGAACGTCACGACGGGCTTGTCGTCAGCCGGCTTCGCCTCTTCCTTGCTTTTCAGACGTTCGACACGAGGGTCTATTCCTTCCAGCAGCATCTCTCGGATTTCGGCGGCACGCTGCCGAGCTTTCGCGAGGGGCACGTCCAGCGCCGAACCAAGCCCCATCTCGATTCGCTTGCCGGGGCCTGTCTTCTTGATCCTGAATTCGCCCTTGGGCTTGAGCGTGCCGATGAAGATCCATGATCGACCGCTCGGACGGATGCGCAGGTAGAGGCCGCCCCCATCGCCATAGAGGCCTGGCTTCTTCTCCGACTGAACCCGCCGATCTGAAAGTTTGTTACGCGCGTGCGAGGGCATGATTTCGGCTGTTAGCAGGCGATCAGCAGTCCCGCCAGCCATAAATTTGGGCGCAAAGTTTGCACGGCTTTCCACGATCTGTGGCGAACGCTGGTGAACGCAAAATCTATGTAAAAGCGCGGCTAACCGCCACTTTCCAGCGTTCGTAGTAGTTCGCGATGGTGTGCTGGAAAGTGGCCGCTGGCGGAGACGCCGGGATTCGAACCCGGGGTGCCCCCTTAAGGGCACGACGGTTTAGCAAACCGCTGGTTTCAGCCACTCACCCACGTCTCCGGATGCGGCCTTGAGGGCGCGGCTATAGCGAGGGGTTTGGCAAGGAGCAAGGGGGTGCGCAGGCTTGTTTGAGATGATCTTTGCATGCGGCTAAACGGCGGCTTCAGTTCGCCTCGGCGCAAAATCGCCTTGGGGGCACACCGTTCATTGCTGGATAAGGCCGGATGCGCTCTAAGTCTGAGATTGGGTCCAGGTATCGGGAGCGCGGGGCGATCATGAATTTACGCAAGATGCGGTCGCATATGGCGGCGGCCATCGTGGTGATGGGGCTGGGAGGCACGTTGCTGGCGGCTCCCGTCGCGGCGCAAGTGCGCTCCGTGGACCCGGACGTCGCGATCGACGGTGACTTGTCGCCTGGCCAGAACACCCCCGCCCGATCGGCACCTGTATCTCCGGCAGCGCGAGATCGCGGCAGTTCGACCGATATCTATGGTGGGAACGGAACGCCGGTAGATACCGGCCCCTCGTCATCGTCGACATCCTATCCGGCTTCCACGTCCGTCTCCGATGCGTCGCGCGCGCCGGCGGCCACTCCGTCCAATTCGGTGGACGACTGGAACCCGCAATCGATCGGCACCGAGGCGACCGCGCCGCAGGGCACGACATATCGCAAGGATGACTTGATCGGCGCGGCCGAGGGCGTGTTCGGCAAAGGCGCGCAGGGCCTGGCCAGCATGATTGAAGACTTGCTGCGCAAGCAGGGCGAGCCCAACGCCTATATCGTCGGGCGCGAGGGCTCCGGCGCGATCGGCGTGGGCCTGCGTTATGGCTCGGGTACGCTTCATCACAAGGTGGAGGGCACTCGCGCGGTCTATTGGACCGGGCCGTCGATTGGCTTCGATGCGGGCTTGAACGCATCCAACGCCTTCGTGCTGGTCTACAATCTCTACGATACGGAAGAGCTGTATAAGCGCTTCCCGGCGGGTGAGGGGCAGGCCTACCTCGTTGGCGGTTTCAATATCAGCTATCTGCGCCGTGGCGACGTGGTGCTGATCCCGGTACGGATGGGCGCCGGACTGCGCCTGGGCGTCAATGCGGGATACATGAAGTTCACGCACAACCAGAAATGGCTGCCATTCTGAACGCGGCTCGGCCGCGCGGGGGTGATTCCGCGCGGCCGTCCGGTCATCGAATTGGGCACGACAGGTTTTAGTCGCCCTCTGCCGCGTTGCCCGATGCGCTGGCACTCGCATTGGCGCCCGCAGCGAGTTGCAGGCTGGAGCGCGGCACTGCCGTCATCACCTGGTTCACCTTCCCGGCGCTCTTGGCGTAAAGCTGGGAGACCGGGATGTTGTATACCTTGCTGCCGTCCACCACGATCGCGGTATCGCCCTGCACCTTCTGGACGGTGCCCACGGAGCGGTTCTCGCTATCGCGGACGGCCAGCCCGGTGGAGAGATCGGTGGTGTTCGCCACGCGCAATTGCGCATGGTCGATCCGGCGCTGCACCGCGTTGTTCGCGCGGTTGACGGCATGGCCGACATGATCGGTGGTGTGTTGCACGGCCGACGCCGGGTCCACGGTGGTGTTGACTGCCGCGCCCACATTGGCGCCGACATTCGCGGTAGAGCCAACGACGCCGCCCAGTTGCGCGAAGGCGGGCGCCGCAATGAGAGCGGTGCCGATAAGCGGAATAGCGATGATCTTACGCATGGTGATCTCTCTTCCCTTGATAATTCTTGGTGGACGATCCCGTTGGGCGAACGTCCGCAGTCTAAGTAGGATCACGGGTCTGAGCCATTCGTGTATAAGATGTTCATCGTAGGTCGAGGCAGCGGGCTTGTCGTGGATCGGGGCTCTTGCAGGGCGGCGATGTGCGAAGTAACGGGGCGCACCATGCTTACCAACTTGCATCAACAGCCCGCCGATGCGCTTCTGGCGCTCATCAAGCTCCACAACGCGGACCCGCGTGCCGACAAGATTGATCTCGGCGTCGGCGTGTACCGGACTGGGGAGGGCGATACCCCCGTGTTCGGCGCGATCAAGGCGGCGGAGCGCAAGCTGGTGGAAGAGCAGGACTCCAAGGCGTATCTCGGCCCTGAGGGCGATATGGGCTTTGTGGAAGCTTTGATGCCCTACGTGTTCGGCAAGGAATCGCCTGACATGGGCGGCCGGATCGAAGGTATGCAGACCCCGGGTGGCACGGGTTCGTTGCGCATCGCATTGGCGGTGGCGAAGCGGGCTGGCATCCGCCGCGTGATCGTGGGTGTTCCCAGCTGGCCCAACCACGCGCAGATCTGCGCAGACCTTGGTCTGGATGTGGTGGAGTTCAATCACGCGACCCAGGCCGGCCATACCGACATGGACGCGCTGCGCGGCGCGCTGGCCAATGTGGTAGAGGGTGATGCGATCCTGCTGCATGGCTGCTGTCACAATCCCACCGGCATCGATTACTCCCACGCCGAATGGGACGAGATCGCGCAGCTGCTGTCGCAAAACAAGGTGCTGCCGATCCTCGACCTTGCCTATCAGGGCCTGGGCAACGGCATGGAAGAAGACGCCTATGGCTTGCGCCGTGTCCTGGTGGCGGTGCCCGAGGCGCTGATCAGCTACTCGTGCGACAAGAACTTCGGCCTGTACCGCGATCGCGTTGGTGCGCTTTATGTCATGGCGGCGGCGGGCGAAGATCTTCCGCGCATGATGTCGAATGCCCATTCCCTGGCACGCGCCAACTGGTCGCAGCCGCCAGATCACGGCGCGGCTGCGGTCCGCCTGATTCTGGAGGATGAAGGCCTGACCGCGCAGTGGCTGGACGAACTGGACCAGATGCGGGACCGCATGCGCCAGGTTCGCGCTACTTTGGCCGCAGCAGGCAAGGCGGGCGCGGTGGACCTGACGGCGTTCGGCGGACAGAACGGGTTGTTCTCGATCGTGCCGATCAGCAAGGAACAGGTGCTGGAGATGCGGGAGAAGCACGGCATCTATATGGCCGGTTCCGGCCGTATCAACGTGGCGGGTCTGACGATGGGCAACATCGACAAGTTCGTTGCCGCCGTGGCCGAAGTCACCGCCTGAACAAAACACCGGCGGCCTACTCGGTAAGGTCGCCGGGTCTTGGTGCCTCAGCCTTTGAGGCTTTGCATCCGCTTGAGATAGCGGGCGAGGACGTCGATCTCTAGATTGACCTTGTCGCCCTGCTGCAGCGTGCCCAGCGTCGTCACGTCCGCAGTGTGCGGAATGATGTTGACCGCGAAATGGCAGGTGCCGTCAGGCTGGTCGGTCACGTCGTTGACGGTCAGCGATACGCCATCGATGGTGATCGAGCCTTTCGGGGCCAGGTAGGGCGCAAGATCGGCGGCAATAGCAAAGCCGATGCGCCGCGAATCGCCTTCGGGACATACGCTCAGCACTTCGCCCACGCCGTCCACGTGGCCGGTGACGATGTGGCCGCCCAGTTCGTCGCCCAGCTTCAGTGCCGGTTCGAGATTGAGCGTGGTGCCTTCGTGCCACCGACCCGGGACTGTGCGGGAAACCGATTCGCCCGAGATATCGACCGCGAACCAGGCGTCACCCGCCGCGCCGCCCTTTTCCACAACGGTCAGGCACACGCCGGAGCAGGCGATCGATGCGCCGATCGCGATCTCGGCAGGATCGAACGGGCACGCGATGACGGCGCGCAAGTCGCCCGCCTGCTTCGCTTCGCGGATGGAGCCCAGGGCGGTGATGATACCGGTAAACATGACGCTGCCTTAGCGCTGCCGCACGTAGAGTTCCAGCGTGTCCGGGCCGAGCGTACGCCGATCCTGCAGATGCCATCGGTCATGGGCCTGCCCCAGCGAGGCCAGGCCGATATCACCGATCGCCGCCTTGCCGCCGCCCACCACGATCGGCGCGCGATAGAGCAACAGGCGATCGACCAGATCCGCCTTGAGAAAGGCCGCTGCAGTCAAGGTCCCGCCTTCCACGAACAGATACTGCACCCCGGCCATGTCCCGAATCGCTTCGGGCGAGGCGATGGTCTGCCAGCCGGCGGGCGCGGTCTGGCGCGTCAGCACCCAGCGATCGGGGCTGCGGCTTTCCAGGCCAAGCAGCCGTACATCGAGGCGCGGTTCGTCGGCTCGCAGGGTGCCGCCACCCACGAGGATCGCATCGGTCCTGGCGCGCATGGCGTGGGTATGGGCGCGAGCTTGATCGCCGGTGATCCACTGGCTTTCCCCACCGGCCAGCGCGATGCAGCCGTCCAGCGAAGTTGCCAGCTTCAGCGTCACTTCCGGTCGGCCGTGTCGTGCGCGGATCAGGTAGCCGGAAAGGCTCTCGGCGCAGGCGGGGGAGGGCAGAAGTTCGCAGACGATCCCGGCATCGGCGATGCGGGCGATGCCCTGGCCTGCCGTACGTGGATCGGGATCGCCGCAGCCGACGACGACACGGGCGAGGCCGGAGCTGCAGACAAGATCGGCACAGGCCGGGCCGCGGTCGGAGCGGTGCGCGCAAGGTTCCAGCGTGACGTAAAGAGTCGCCCCCTGCGTTTGCTCGCCAGCCTGGGCAAGCGCAACGGCCTCGGCATGGGGGCGGCCGCCTGCCTGCGTCCATCCGCTGGCGATGACCTTGCCGTCGCGAACTATGATGGCCCCGACACCGGGATTGGGGCGACTGAGCGGTCGGGCGCGTGCGGCAAGGCCGGCAGCGGCGGCCAGCCAGCGCTGATCGATGCTCGTCACGGCGCTATTGCGCGGCAGCGGTGGTTGGTTCGGCCTTGGCCTGCAGCGCGGCGTTCGCTTCGGCGCGGCGCTTGCGGATCGCCTCAAGCTCGGCCTTCTGCTCGGCCGCGTTCTGAGCGTCGGCATCGCGGGCGATCTTGTCGACATCCATGCCAGACCAGCGCCCCAGTTCCTTGTAGAGATTGCGCACATCGGCGTCGCGCCGCGCTTGCTCCAGCGCCATCGCCTCCTTGCGCTTCTGATTGGCGATGTTGGAGGCCATGATCTCCGCATCGGTGCGATGCTCGGGCAGGACCGTGATGTAGGTGACCTTGGGCGGCAGGTGCGGGGCGCTGCCCTCCTGCTGGTACATCACGTAGAACACCCCGAACGTGCACGCCCCGGCGATGATCGCGAAGCGCCAGCGGTGCCGGCCCGCCTGCTTCCACACTTCGCGGAAATCGGCGATCATGCCGGTGGGATTGACGTCTCGCCACATCCCGGATCGTTTGAACATTGCCATCTGCGCAAGATAGGGCATCGCGCCGCCGGGCGCCAGTCAGCCGACGGGCTGACACAGCAAGCGCCCCTCAGCCGAAGGGTTGGTAGAGCGAGCGGCCCTCAGCCGAAGGGCTGGTAGAGTGAGCGGCCCTCTCGCTTGAGCCAATCGTTGGCGAGGGCCACGTCACCTTCGAACAGCGCGGCCAGGCAAGCGTGGAACGCGGGCGAATGATCGAAGTGGACGAGGTGGGCCACCTCGTGCGCCACCACGGACCGGCGCACGAAATCCGGTGCCATGATCAGCCGCCAGTTGATCCGGATCGCGCCGTTCGCCGCGCAACTGCCCCAGCGCCGCTGCGCGCGGGAGAGCGCCAGGACAGGCGGGGCGCGATTGGCGCGGGCGCAATAATGGGCGAGGTCTTCCGTCAGCAGCGCTTTCGCTTCGGCCTCCAACCAGCGCCGTATCCGCGCCGGAAGCGAAGCCTCTTCGCCGCCGACAAGGATTTCGCCGTCGCGAACCAGAGGCCGCCGCGCCGCTTTCGGGTCATGGCGGATCGTCAGCGCCTGGCCGCGAACCGCAATGGCGGAGCCGGGCTGCCAGGCGCAGGCGGGGGGCAGGGCATTCAGCTGACGCTCGATCCAGGCGTGGCGCGATTCGGCGAAGGCCAGCGCTTCCGCCGTTCGCCCCCAGCGTGGGATCGAGATGCGCACCTCCGAGCCATCCGGGGCCAGCCGCATCGTCATCCGCCGGGCCCGCTCCAACCGCCGCACCACGATCGGCACGGCGCGACCCGAAACCTCCACCGTCGGCACGGCGCGGGGATCGCGGCGCAACCAGTCCAGCATCAGCAGCGATCCCGCATCAGGGCCGACCGGCCCATCAGGTGACGTCCCAGGGATTGCTTTCGGCCTCGATCTCCCAGCCTTCCATGTCGGCCGGCCAGATGATGTGCTGCTCCAGCGGACCCGCCACCGTCTCACTCACCACGCGGCCCACCACGGATACGCCCGCGCGCTTTACGGCCTCATGATAGCCGGAGATCAGATAGTGCCACCCCGGCAGCGGCTCGCCGTCGGCGCGAAGGCGATAGGCGCAGGTGTCGGGCAGCCATTCCAGCGAGCCGGCGTTGCGGATCGTCAGCCGGGTGCAATCGGGCACGATGCGCTTGCGGTTCGGATAGTCCGAGCAGCGCGCGGTCTTCAGGTCCAGCAGCTTGCACGCCACGTTGGTGTGGTAGATTTCACCGGTGTCGGCATCCTCCACCTTGTGCAGGCAGCATTGGCCGCATCCATCGCACAAGGCTTCCCATTCGGTCTTGTTCAGCGACTCGAGGGGGCGCTCCCAGAACCGATCCCTGGCATCGCCTGCGCTCAGTTCACCCATTTGCTCAATTCTGCCGAGACCGCCTCGCCACCCTTGTCCACCGGCAGCATGGCGATCGGTTTGCCATCGGGGTCCATGAGGTAGGCGATGCGGCTATGATCCATCAGGTATCCGCCCTCGGTCTTCTCACCCTTGCTGTAATACGCCGCGAAGGCCTTGGCCGCCATGGCTACTTGCTCCGGCGTGCCGGTCAGGCCGACCAGCTGGGGTGAGAATGCCGCGGTCCACTGGCCGACGACTTGCGGCGTATCACGCTCCGGATCGATGGTGATGAAGATCGGCTGGACCTTGGCCGCGCGTTCCGGACTGGCTTTCTGAAAGGCGGCGAAGCCCTTCATCAACTGCTGCATGTCCAGCGGGCAGGCGTCCGGGCAAAAGGTATAGCCAAAGTAGACGATGCGATACTTGCCCTTGAAACTATCCCACGTCACGGTCTTGCCGTCCTTGTTCACCAGCGTGAACGGGCCGCCGATCGCCGCGCCTTCCAGCGGCGGGCGCTGCGCCTGCTGGACCGAGCCGCCACCCGAATCGCAAGCGCTGAGCGCCAGGGGGGCCAGAAGGAGGGCGAGGGTGCGGAAGCAGCGAACGATCATGGCGCGCCGGTTCATGCTCTGCTAAATGCTACGGCGCAAGGGCAGCGAGGCGGCATGTCTCATCCGGACATGCGAAAAGATGCGAAGGAACAACGAAGTGGCGATTTTCCGCGGAGAGCGTGCAGGGTCAAGATTGCGAACGGCGCTGCTCTCCATGGCGATGCTGGGCGCTGTCGTGGCTGTGCCCGCGCAGGCGCAATTCTCCGAGGGATACAAGTTCCTCGAGGCGGTGAAGAAGAAAGAGGGCGAAAAGGTGGAGAGCGCGCTTTCCACGCCCGGCTCTACCATCATCAACACCCGCGATGTCACCACCGGCGAAACGGCGCTGCACATCGTCACCAATCGCCGTGACCTTACCTGGCTGCAATTCCTGCTGGCCAAGGGTGCGAATGTGAACGGACGTGACGGCCAGGGCCGCTCTGCGCTGCAACTCGCCACCAACCTGGGATGGCGCGATGGCGTGGCGATGTTGCTGGAGGCGCGGGCCAATACCGAAGTCGCCAACGATGCCGGTGAGACGCCGCTGATCGCCGCCGTGCATCGCCACGATGTGGAAATGACCAAGCTGCTGCTGCGCGCCGGGGCGAACCCGGATCGGGCTGACAACTCCGGGCGTTCCGCGCGGGACTATGCGGCGCTGGAAGGCGCGAACGATCCGGTGCTCGCCGCGATCAAGACCGATACCAAGCCGGGCGCCAGCCGATCCAGCAAGCCCACTTACGGGCCTTCGCTCTGACATGGGCTCTGTGACCAACACGTATCTCGCGCAAATGGCGAGCGACGACGATACCTCGCTGGACGATCTGCGCGTGCGGCTGGCGCCGCTGGTGGCAGAGGCCGCCGTGTTCGATGGATGGAGCGAGGCTGCGGTTCATGCAGCCGCCGAGCAGTCGGGTGTCGATACCGATGTCGCGGACTTTGCCTTTCGCGACGGTGCGATGGCGATGATCGCCGCGTGGACGGCCTGGGTAGACCGGGGGATGGCCGAAGCACTGCCGGCGCAGGACCTGGCGGCGATGCCCATTCGGGAGCGCATACGCAGCTTGGTCCTTGCGCGGCTGGACGCGATCGCCGGGCAGGAGGAAGCCCTGTCGCGCGCGATGGCGATCATGGCCATGCCGCAAAATGCGGCGCGCGCGATCAAGCTGGGTTGGCACAGCGCGGATGCGATGTGGCGGCTCGCCGGTGATACCGCCACCGACTACAATCATTATACCAAACGCACGATCCTGGCGGGCGTCTATGCCGCCACGCTGGCGGTGTTCGCCGACGACAGGAGCGAGGGGAAGGCCGATACACGCGCTTTCCTGGATCGCCGGATCGCGGGCATCATGCGGTTTGAAAAGGCCAAGGCGCAGCTCCTTCGCCCGGCCGATCAGCGTTTCAGCATGGCGCGGTTCCTGGGGCGGTTGCGCTATCCGGCCTCATAGGGTGGGCGGCAACATTTAGTTATTGCGAACCAGTTGCAATATTCGCTGCGATCTGGCAGCGGACCTTGGATGACTCTCGATCTCCTCCCTGCTGGTCAGAGTGCGCGAATCGTATCGGTCGATTGGTCGCGCTTGGTTGACGAAGAAGCCCGCCGCCTGCGCGCGCTGGGCGTTGACGATGGCGCGCGAGTGAAAGTCAGCCACAAAGGCGTGTTCGGCGGGGCGGATCCGATTGCGCTGGCGGTAGGGCGCATGACGGTCGCGCTGCGCCGGGCACATGCCGCGGCGATGGAAGTCGAAATCCTGTGAGCCAGATCCTGTGAGCAAACCGCGCAAGATCGCCTTGGTCGGCAATCCCAACGCCGGGAAAAGCGCGCTTTTTAATGCCTTGACCGGCGCGCGCCAGAAGATCGCAAATTATCCCGGCGTCACGGTGGAGCGCAAGTCCGGGCGGCTGGTGCTGCCATCGGGTGAGCCGGTGGAGATGACCGATCTGCCGGGTTCCTACTCGCTCGATCCCACCAGCCCGGATGAGGCGGTGACGGCCAAGGTCATCCGCGGTGAATTCGTCGGCGAAAGCGCGCCCGATGTGCTGGTGGTGGTGCTGGACGCCTCCAACCTGGAACAGCATCTGGTCTTCGCGCAGGAAATCATCGCGCTGGGCAAGCCCACGGTCGTGGCGCTCAACATGGTGGACCTGGCTGAGCGCGACGGACTGGTCATCGATCCGATGGCGCTGGAGCAGGCGCTGGGCATCAAGGTCGTGCCGACCGTCGCCGTGCGGCGGCGGGGTCTGACCGAATTGGCCGAGGCCGTCGCGGCGGCGGAAATGCGGCATCCCGGGCCGGGCCTGACCGACCTGACGATGACCGAACGGCGAGTGGCCGCGCATGCCATGGCCGATGCGGCGATCCTTTCCGAATCCAAGCGCCATCGGCTGCACGCGCGGTTGGACAGAGTGTTGCTGCATCCCTGGATGGGCCCGATAATCCTGTTCGCGTTCCTGTTCGTGATGTTCCAGGCCGTGTTCGCCTGGGCCACTCCGTTCGCCGATGCGCTGGAAGCGGGCGTCGCGCTGCTGACCGACGGCGTGAAAGGCATCGTGCCGCCAAGTCTTGCGCGTGATCTGTTGACCGAAGGCGTGCTGGCGGGCGTCGGCTCCGTCGTGGTGTTCCTGCCGCAGATCGTGATCCTGTTCTTCTTCATCCTGGTGATGGAGGCTTCGGGCTACATGGCCCGCGCGGCCTTCTTGATGGACCGGATGATGGCGGGCGTGGGCCTTTCGGGCCGCAGCTTCATCCCGCTGCTCTCCAGCTTCGCTTGCGCGATCCCCGGCATCATGGCGACCCGCAGCATCACAGATCCCAAGGACCGGCTGACGACGATCCTGATCGCGCCGCTGATGACCTGCTCGGCGCGGCTGCCGGTGTATGCCGTGATCATCGCCGCCTTTATTCCGCAGCGCTCCGTGGGGGGCGGCATCGGCTTGCAAGGCCTGGTATTGTTCGCGCTCTATGTCGCGGGCATCGTCGGCGCGATGGCGGTGGCGCTGGTACTGCGTCGCTCCGTCACCAAGGGCGCGGCCAGCGGCTTCATCATGGAACTGCCCAAGTATCAGCTGCCCGCCGCGAAGGACCTTCTGATCGGCCTGTGGCAGCGCGCTTGGATCTTCCTGCGCCGGGCGGGCACGATCATCTTCATGGTCACGGTAGTGCTTTGGCTGCTGCTGAACTTTCCCCGCGCAGGGCGGGGTGAGAATCAGGTCGACGTGTCCATCGCGGGGCGGATCGCCAGCGGATTGTCCGTGGTGGTGGAGCCTATCGGCTTCAATCGGGACATGGCGCTGGCGCTGATCCCGGCGATGGCGGCGCGTGAAGTGGCGGTCAGTTCGCTGGCGACGACGTATGCCGTCGCCGCCACGGATGACGAGAACGCACAGGCCATGGCGCTGGGCGATCAATTGAAGGCGAAATGGACCTTGCCCATGGCGCTGGCGTTCCTGGCCTGGTTCGTCTTCGCGCCGCAATGCATGTCCACGATCGCTGTGACCCGGCGCGAGACCAACGGCTGGAAATGGCCGCTGTTCATGATGGGCTACTTGTTCGGCCTGGCCTACATCGCCGCCGGCGCCACCTACTGGATCGCGGTGGAAGCGGGGCTTTAGGCCCGAGGCGAAAGTGGGGCGGTTGTCGAAAACCGTCCGCGCGGACTCGCATCGCAACCCTTCGTTGCGCTAACCGGTTCGCCAATCTTTACACGAAAGTGATTCCCGCATGGCAGGTAGCGTCAACAAGGTCATTCTGGTCGGCAATCTAGGCGCCGATCCGGAGGTGAAGTCGTTCCAGAACGGCGGGCGCATCGCCAACTTGCGCATCGCCACGTCCGAGAACTGGAAGGACAAGACCAGCGGTGAGCGCAAGGAGCGCACAGAGTGGCACTCCGTCGTGCTGAATTCCGATGGTCTGGTCGGTGTGGCCGAACGGTTCCTGCGCAAAGGCAGCAAGGTTTACATCGAAGGCCAGCTTCGCACTCGCAAGTGGCAGGATCAGTCGGGCAATGACCGCTATACCACCGAGATCTCGGTCGGCGGCATGGGCGGCGTGCTGACCATGCTGGACGGCGCCCAGGGCGGCGGCGGCGGTGGTGGTTCGCGCGGTGGCGGGGACTGGGGTGGCGGCGGTGGCCGCTCGTCCGGTGGCGGCAACGACGATTGGGGCGGTGGTTCCTCGCGCGGCGGCGCAAGCTCCGGCGGCGGTTCTTCTTCGGGCGGTGGCGATTGGGGCCGCACAGGTGGTTCGTCCGGCTCGTCGGGCGGCTTCGGCGACGATCTGGACGACGATATCCCGTTCTGAGCCTTTTCGAAACTGCGTCGCCCCGGCCCAAACCTGGGCGACGAAAATTCTTAGAGCTTCAGTCCCTTCAGCGCGGCGAAGGGATTCTCCGTCTCGCCGTTCAGTTCGGGCCGCTTGCGTGCTTCTTCCGCTTCAGGGCCGGTCAGGAACGGGTCGATCGCCAGGGCGACCGTCTGCGCCACCGCCTCGCCCAGGTTGAAGTGGCTGCCGGTATATTCGATCTCGTCACAATCCTCGGCCGAGAGCTCGATCTCCTCGTCCGGCGCATAAGTCCGGGCTTCTGGCACGAACCGCACCGCCATTTCCTCACGGAGGGATACCGGCAAATCCTCGGCCGACACGGCGCAGGACTGCACGATGTCAGCGCGAACGGTGCCGCGGGCCTCTACCACCCGATCCTTGCGATGCAGTTCAATATCAGCCGCCAGGCTGTCGATCCGCACGATCCCGAACCGTAGAGCCAAGGCCGCGCGCTCGGCCTCGGTCGCTTCGAGATGGGCGATCTTGCCCTCACACTGGCGGACATCAAGTTCGCGGGAAAACTCCGGCTGCGGGGTCATCGCGCGATCCTGGCGGCAAGCAGATCTTCGTTGCTGGTGGCATCCAACTGGAGCGAGAGTGTGACCACTGCCTGGGCCATGCCGGGCAAATCGGCGCCTTCCACCAGCGTCACGTTGCGCTCCAGCACCGGCACCAATGCGGCTTGCGGATCGGGAGAGGCCAGCGCATCGCGCAACGCGCCCATTCGCCCGCCCAGGGTGCTGACCAGCTTGCCCATGCGCTTGCCCACCACAAGATCGCCGACGCCGGACTGGCGCAACTGCCCGTCCATATCCTCGACGAAGACCTCGGTGATCCGGGCGGACAATATCTTGAGATGCTCGTCCCGCTCCATCCGCAGCATCACCAGCGAAAGCACCAGCGTCACCGCGTCGAACCGACCGGGAACGGTATCGGCCACGCCGTACTGCGCATACCACGCCTTCTCCCGCGCGATCTCCACCGTGCGGTGCCACAAGGGGCGCACCGGGGCGCGGTCATCGGAATTGCGGCCCAGCAGGCGATCGAGGATAGACACGAGAGAGGGCGGCCTTTCTGGCTAAAACGGCGGTGGCGTTCACCGCCAATTCAATCGGGCGAGCGCAACGGCCATTGCGCAGTCGAGTGCGTGACCGTAAGGCTCGAACCCGAGTGACTGGCCGAACGTCTCGGTCGATATATGGGTGGTGGGCCTGCTGGCAATGGTCAGCGCGCTGCCGCTGCGGACTGGAGTGGGAATAAATGCGCAGCTTCGGGCATAAGGCCTGGCTCTCCGTGGCCTCTCTGGGCCTGCTTGCGGCGGTGAGCGGTTGCAGCTCCATCACCGATCACCGCGGCTACATCATCGACCAGGCGCTGGTCGATGCGGTGCAGCCCGGGATCGACAATCGCCAGTCGGTGGAAAAGACGCTTGGCCACCCCACCTTCGCCAGCCAGTTCGGCCCGCAGGACTGGTATTATATCTCCCAGACCGTGAAGACCCCGCCGTTCCGCCGTCCGCGCACTGCGGAGCAGACCGTCTATCGCCTGCGTTTTGACGGTACCGGAAACCTGGCCGCGATCGACAAACGCGGGATGGAGCAGGTGGCGCGCATCAGTCCCGAGGGTGCAAAGACGCCTACTCTGGGCCGCAAGCGCGGCTTGCTGGAGGATCTGTTCGGCAACGTCGGCGCAGTCGGCGCGGCGGGCGTGGGCGGCACCAGCCAGGCTCCGACCACCGGTCCGAACGGAAGCTGATCGACCTTGCATTGAACCTGGCGTCGGGGCGCATATATCCCGCGCCATGGACAATAGCGGGGCGAGCCACGGCCTGATCCAGTGGCACGGAACAACCATCATCGGGGTGAAGAAAGACGGCAAGACCGTCATCGCCGGCGATGGCCAGGTTTCCATGGGCAACACGGTCATGAAGCCGAATGCGCGCAAGGTGCGCCGGATCGGCAAAGGCGAGAAGGTCATCGCCGGATTCGCCGGCGCGACGGCCGATGCCTTCACCTTGTTCGAGCGGCTGGAAAAGAAGCTGGAGCAATACTCCGG
This sequence comes from Novosphingobium fluoreni, assembly GCF_014196615.1. GTDB lineage: Bacteria > Pseudomonadota > Alphaproteobacteria > Sphingomonadales > Sphingomonadaceae > Novosphingobium > Novosphingobium fluoreni. Next base: position 7,198 of record NZ_JACIDY010000010.1, on the reverse strand, counting down.
CCAGCTGACCCGCGCCGCCGTGGAACTCGCCAAGGACTGGCGCACCGACAAATATCTGCGCAACCTCGAAGCGCTGATGATCGTCGCCGACGAGACGACGCTGCTGGTGCTGACCGGCAATGGCGATGTGCTGGAACCTGAGGCCGGGATCGCGGCGATCGGCTCAGGCGGGAACTATGCACTGGCGGCGGCCAAGGCGATCGAACTGTACGAAGCCGATGCCGAGGTGATCGCCCGCAAGGCTATGCAGGTCGCGGCTGACATCTGCGTCTTCACCAACGACCGCGTCACGGTGGAAATCGTCTGATCTCATCTCCCCTCCCGCTTGCGGGAGGGGTCGGGGGAGGGCGTGTCGAAGGCCGCTCACCCCTCTACAAGCCCTCCCCCAGCCCCTCCCGCAAGCGGGAGGGGAGAAGGACACGAAATGAACTCTTCCCTCACCCCCAAGGCCATCGTCGCCGCGCTCGACGCTCATATCGTCGGTCAGACCGAGGCCAAGAAGGCCGTCGCCGTCGCGCTGCGTAACCGGTGGCGTCGCCAGCGCCTGCCCGCAGACCTGCGTGACGAGGTGACGCCCAAAAACATTCTGATGATCGGCCCCACGGGCTGCGGCAAGACCGAGATCAGCCGCCGTCTGGCCAAACTGGCGGACGCGCCTTTCGTGAAGGTGGAAGCCACCAAGTTCACCGAAGTCGGCTATGTCGGGCGGGATGTGGAACAGATCGCGCGCGATCTGGTAGAGGAAGCGATCCGCCTGGAGAAAGAGCGCCGCCGCGAATCGGTGCGCGAGGCGGCGAGCAAGGCGGCGATGGAGCGTCTGCTTAACGCGCTAGTGGGTGAGGGTGCGTCGGAAGCCACACGTGCCGCGTTCCAGCAACGCGTGGTCGAGAACGCGATGAACGACACTGAGGTCGAGATCGAGGTGGAGGACGCGCCAGCCGGCCCGATGGAGATTCCCGGGATGAACGGCTCGGTCGGCATGATCAACCTGGGCGACATCATGGGCAAGGCGTTCGGCCAGAACAATCTGAAGCGCCGCAAGATGAAGGTGCCCGCCGCCTGGGACAAGCTGGTCGACGAGGAGTCGGACAAACGACTGGATCAGGACGACGTCAACCGCACCGCGCTGGCCAACGCCGAGACGAACGGCATCGTCTTCCTGGACGAGATCGACAAGATCGCCGTGTCGGACGTGCGCGGTGGCTCGGTCAGCCGCGAGGGGGTGCAGCGTGACCTGCTGCCACTGATCGAGGGCACGACGGTGGCCACCAAGTACGGCCCGATGAAGACCGACCACGTGCTGTTCATCGCCAGCGGCGCGTTCCACGTCGCCAAGCCCAGCGACATGCTGCCCGAACTGCAAGGCCGCCTGCCGATCCGCGTCGAGCTGAAGGCGCTGACCGAGGAGGACTTCGTGCGCATCCTGTCCGAGACGCGCGCGAACCTGGTGGCGCAGTACAAGGCGCTGCTGGAAACCGAACAGGTGACGGTGGAGATCACGCCGGATGCCATTGCCGAGGTCGCCAAGATCGCCGCCCAGGTAAACGAAAGCGTCGAGAATATTGGTGCGCGGCGCCTGCAGACGATCATGGAAAAGCTGCTGGAGGAACTGAGCTTCGAGGCCGAGGACCGCCAGGGCGAGACGGTGATGATCGATGCGGCTTATGTGCGCGAGCGCTTGACCGAGCTGGCTGGTGATACGGATCTGTCGAAGTATATCCTGTGAGCTCCTCCCCGCGCCGGGGAGGAACTGCTAAGCTGACCTTGAAGGAGACCAGCCATGCCACTCGAGGGTGGATGCCAATGCAAGCAGGTTCGCTACAGGGTGGAGGGCAAGCCGGAACATTCCGCGTTCTGCCACTGCACCGATTGCCGCGCCTCGTCCGGCGCGCCGGTCATGGTCTGGTCGGCGTTTCCGGCTGAACGCTTCAGCGTGATCGCGGGGGAGGCCACGGTTTACAGCAGTAACGGCGTGTCGATGCGCCACTTCTGTCCCACGTGCGGTACCGGCTTGTGGTACACCAATGAGGCGGCCTTGCCTGGCCTGGTCGATATCCAGACCGTCACGCTCGACAACCCCGAAGCGCTGCCGCCTGACGCACATATCCAGGCGGCCGAGGAGCTGGGCTGGATGAAGACAGCGCACGATCTACCTCATTTCGAGCGCTATCCCGGAGCCTGATGCGATGTCCATTCCACCCGATGACCGCCCCGTCTATCGCCTGCTGACCGGCAAGGACGACCGCGCCTTCTGCGAGCGCGTATCCGAAGCGCTGGCGCAAGGCTGGCGGCTCTACGGCTCACCTACCCTGGCGTGGGATACGGCGGAGAACTGCATGAAGGCGGCGCAGGCGGTGGTCTGGAAGGATGCCGAGGCGGTGAAGTAGGCGTTGCCGGGCCGTACTCTTTCGAGCGTACGAGAAGCCTTACATCCGTTCGTGTCGAGCGAAGTCGAGACACGCTGCCAAAAGCGTGAGGGTGTCTCGACTTCGCTCGACACGAACGGGAGAGACGCGACGCTTGCGGTGCGACCTTACTCCGCCGCTTCCTCGAACTCTTCTTGCTCTGCCGCCTGACGCGCCCACATCTCGGCATAGAGGCCGTCGCGGCGTAGCAGGTCGAGATGGCTGCCGCTTTCCGCGAGTTGCCCGTCCTGCAGCACCAGGATCTTGTCGGCATCGGCGATCGTCGACAGCCGGTGCGCGATCGACAAGCTGGTGCGATGTTCCGAGACGCGGTGCAGCGTGGCCAGGATGTCCTGCTCGGTCCGCGTGTCCAGCGCGCTGGTGGCTTCGTCGAGCAGCAGGATCGGCGGGTTCTTCACCAGGGTGCGCGCGATCGCGACGCGTTGCTTTTCACCGCCCGAGAGCTTGAGGCCGCGCTCACCCACTTCGGTGTCGAATCCTTGGGGCAGGCGCTCGATCAGAGGCATCAGGGCCGCATCCCGCGCCGCCGCTTCGACATCGGCTTGCGTGGCATCGGCGCGGCCATAGGCGATATTGTAGCCGATGGTCTCGTTGAAAAGCACCGAATCCTGCGGCACGATACCCAGCGCTGCGCGCAAGGACGTCTGGGTGATCTGGGCGATATCCTGCCCGTCAATCAGGATGCGGCCGGACCACGGATCGTAGAAGCGAAACAGCAGCCGCGCGATGGTGGACTTGCCCGCGCCGGATGGCCCGACGATGGCGATATTCTGGCCGGCGGGCACTTCGAAAGAGAGACCCTGCAGGATCGTGCGGTCCTTTTCGTAACCGAACAGAACATTGTCGAAGACGACCGAGGGCCGGTTGATCACCAAAGCCGGGGCGCCCGGCCGATCGGCCACTTCCTGCCGCTCATCCAGCAGGCGGAACATCTCCGCCATGTCGATCAGGCCCTGGCGGATGGTGCGATAGACCATGCCCAGCAGATCGAGCGGGCGGAACAACTGCGCCAGATAAGTCTGCACGAAAACCAGCTGGCCCGCGCTATAGCGACCCTGCCACCAGCCATAGACGGTCCACGCCATCGCGCCGGCCATCAGCAGGTTCACAACCAGCCCTTGCGCGATGTTGAGCAGGCCCAGCGAGTTCTCGCTCTTGACCGCCGCATGCGCATATTCGGTGGTGGCCTTGGCGTAGCGGGCTTCCTCGCGAGCTTCGGCGCCGAAGTATTTCACCGTCTCGTAATTCAGCAGCGAATCGACGGCGTGAGCCAGCGCCCTGCCGTCCAGCCGGTTCATCTTTTCGCGCAGCGCCGTGCGCCATTCGGTGATCGCGCGCGTCACCCAGATGTATGCGACCACGGCCACGGAGGTGGCGATCACCAGCGGCCACCCGAAATTCAGGTAGAAGATCACGCCCACGACCAGCAGCTGAAGCACGGTGGGCGCGATGTTGAACAGCATGAAGTAGAGCATCGTGTCGATGCTCTTGGTGCCGCGCTCGATCACTTTGGTGACTTCGCCGGTGCGCCGCGCCAAGTGGAAGCGCAATGACAAGCGATGGAGCTGGGCGAAGACGTTCTCCGCCAGCGAGCGTGTCGCATCCTGCCCCACGCGCTCGAACACGATGTTGCGCAGGTTGTCGAACCCGACCCCGGTGAAGCGCACCGCGGCATAAGCGAGCACCGTCAGCATGACGAGGGTCAGCGCCTTGGGCCCGGTGGCGCCCATCGCGTCGACCGCCCACTTCAGCAGGTATGGCAACACCAGCTGCGAGGCGGTGGAGGCGAGGATCAGCACCACCGCCACCACGATCCGCAGCCGCAAAGCACGATTGTCTCGCGGCCACAGATAGGGGAGGAAGCGTGCAAGCGTCTTCCAGCCATCGTGGCGGGCGTTCGGATCTCTGACGGCGGTATCTGGTGGCATCGCTGCGCTATGTAGGCGCGCAAAGGCCTAAGGCAAAGCGCGTTGCCCGGATTCCTTACGCCAGCTTCACCTTGAGGCGATGGAGCAGCGGTTCGACGGCATGCCGGGCCGTGGCGACAAGATCATCGCGCGCAGGATGGCGAAGCGCGAAAATCGCCAGCAGCCAGCTCGCTCCGGCGCCCAGCGCGGCTAGCACCAGTCCGGCAAAGCCCAGCGTCTGCGGCGTGCGCCACATATGCACCGCGTAGAACGCAGGCAGCGCCGTGATCAGCGCCACCCCGGCACTGCTTAGGTAAATCCGGCGCATCACCGCCCAGCGGAAGCCAACCATGCCATGCAGCCACCCGGCATAGATCGCGATCCAGCCCAGGCCCCAGACCACGCGGGCGGCAGCGGCGCCTTCCACGCTCATCGCCGCGCCCACCGCCAGCGTCACGATCGAAAGCGCGGTGTCGGCCAGGTTGAACCAGAGAAGTTGCTTCAGCCGGCCCAGCAGGATGGGCAAGTCCATGTGCAGCGGCAGCGCGACGAAGCAGCACTCGGCCAGCGCGACATAGGCCAGCAGCGGTGCGGCGCGTGACCAGCCTTCGCCATAGAGCAGCAGGATGACGGGCTCTGACAGGACCGCCAGCAGCACCATCGCTGGCCACACGATCGCGCCATGCGCGGCGACGACACGCTCGTAGTAAGGGCCCAGTTCCCGCCCCTCGTCTCGCAGGCGGGCGAACGTCGGGTAATAGATCGCGCTCACCGCCCCGGCGACGAGGTAATGCAGTTGGGAGGCCAGCGCGACTCCCCGGCTGAACAGGCCCGCAGCAGCCATGCCCTGCATCCGCCCGACGATCAGGTCCGGCGTGCGCATTCCCAAGCCGCCCGAAAGGTAAAGCAGTGCGCTGCCAGACCCGAAGCCCACGATCTCCCGAAACCGTGCCGACTGAACTTTCGTCGACAACGGGGTGGGCTGCCACGCCTGCGCGGCGATAGCCCGGAGGGCAGCTTGCGCGATCATCGCCCACGCCAGCGATTCTGCTGAGATACCCAGCGCCGCAAGGCTCAAGGCGCACGCGCTGTTGGCTACGGCCCCGACGCAGTTGATGGTGAAAGTGGCGCGAAAATCCAGTCGCCTGGACAAAAGCGCGATCGGCACCACGCTCCACGGATTGAGCAGGTAGGACGCGGCGATCAGCGCCAGGATCCCGAACAGGCGCGGCTCGTGATAGAAGCGCGCCACGGGCCAAGCCAGCGCTAGGATTAGTCCGGCGACGATAAATGAGAACAGCACGGCGATCACGGTGCAGTGCCGCACGGTGTCGCTGTCCGCGGTCGGGTGGCGCCCGATATAGCGGGTCAGGCCGAAATCCTGGATGATCGAAAGGATCATCGCTGCCGCCAAGGCGACGGAAAACAGGCCGATCTCCTCAGGCTTCAGGAAGAAGCGCGAGATGACGACCGAGGTGACGAACTGCAGCACGAACAGGCAATACTGGCTCGCCGCTGCCCACAAGGCGGCGGAGCGGACGCTGCCGGTGCCGCGACTGGATCCCTCTGCAGGCTCCGTTTCGCTCATACCGCCAGCGTCGTCGCCAGCGTGGCGGCAAGCCGCGCCGCCCGGACCGGTTCGCCAAAACGCAGCAGCCGCACCACCGTGCGCCACATACCATCGCGTCGACCGCCATCTCGCAAGTGTTGAACCAGAAGGTCGAACCCGTCCTCACGCATGGCCTGCACGGAATAGAGCAAGCCGAGCGCCACTTGCTCACGCACCTGGCGAGTCACACCGCTCCGGCCGAACAGGGCGTCGAGTTGGTCGATGGGCGGGAGGCGCTGCAATCGGGCCGTGGGATCGCGGCGGCCAGCTTGCCGCTCCTCCCAGGCCAGCTGCGCGATCGCGGTGCCATATTGCTGTTCGGTGGAGTGGCGCGCAGAAACCTGTCCGTCGTAACGGCGATAGCGCAACAGCCGCTCCGGAATGTTGGCCAGCTTGGTCACGCTGGCGAGGCGCAGCCAAAGGTCATAGTCCTCGCAGTGGCGGAACGCCGCATGATAGCCGCCGACGGCACGAACCACGTCGCGCCGATACATTGCCGCCGGATGGCAGATCACCTGCTGTCCCTCGGCGATCGTGGCCAGCACTTCGTCGTGAGTCAGGGGATGATCGGCACCGGTACGGAACATCGGCTCGCCATGTTCGCCCATATCCTCACTCCACGATCCGACGACGCCGTGGTCGGGATGATCCGATAGGAAAGCCAACTGTCTCTCGAAGCGATGAGGGCGGCAGATATCGTCCGCGTCCATCCGGGCGATGATCGGAGCGCGGGCCTTCCCGATCATCTCGTTCAAGCTGGTAACCAGACCACGATTCTCCCGGATGATCGGCTTGATGCGCGGATCGGTCCGCTCATAGCACTTCAGAATCTCGGCGGTCGCGTCGCTGGAGCCATCGTCCAGGATCAGGAATTCGAAGTCGGTGAAGCTTTGCCCCAGCACGCTTTCGATCGCGGCGCCCAGGAATCGCTCGCCGTTATAGACGCTCATCGCGACGGTGAGGGCGGGAAGGGCTGCCGGATCGGCCATGTCGTTGCGTCTGTTCCACTTTTCGGCCGGTTTGAAGCCGGCGGCGACCTGCCTTCTTGTTAGAGAAGGGCGGTAAAGAAAGGGTGATGGCTTGGGCTGGTCAGGCCTCGACCTCTCCGTGGAGGCTCAAAACTGGCTGAATCCCGTCATTTTTCCGCGGTTTGGCCCTGAGATGAAACTTTTTTGAAATTGGTGTTTGACCGACTCGTTATCGTTGCCTATACGGCGTTTCACCGGACGGGACGTTGCTTTCAACGGCATGTTTAG
>NZ_JACIDY010000009.1:33048-170068 GCF_014196615.1 Novosphingobium fluoreni | reverse complement strand
CAGCAGGACTGCAGCAACTGCGCGCTCAAGCCACAATGCACACCCATCCTGCCGGCTCGCAAGGTGACCCGCTCCATCCACGAGGGCGCTCGCGACCTCGCTCGGGCCCTGTCGCAGGAAGATGAATGGATCGCCTCACGCCGCGAGCGTAAGAAGGTCGAGATGCTGTTTGCCCACCTGAAGCGCATCATGCGGCTCGACCGGCTGCGATTACGCGGACCCAATGGTGCCCGGGATGAGTTCCACCTCGCCGCTGCCGCCCAGAATCTGCGCAAGCTCGCCAAGATCAGCATCGCCAGGCAGATGGCGATGACATGAGGTCAGGCGATTCTGCTCAGCAGTTTCGATCCGTACCCTCCGCTTCGCCAAGAAGGCGACTTTTTCAACGCCATCGGGACAAAGCCGACGTTCGCTGCGGCCTCATCGAACGGCAGGTTCAACCGAAAGCTGCCATTCGTGAGCGTCCCGAAAAGGATGGCAAAACGGGACAGCTATCACAAACACGAAGCGATGAATCGGCGTTTGAGCAACCGCCCTCATTTAGACCAATGCTCACGTATGGATAGCGCCGCGGCCGGCACCGATCGTCAAGCGAGGCCGTTCAGCACCGCATCAAAGATGTCGAAGTTTCGCATCCCCTTGGCTTCCATGCTGGCACGATAGTCCGAGTTAAGTGCGCATGAGATGATGAAGGGGACATTTTGCTCTCCCAATCCACCATGGGAGCGAAGGAGATGACCTTCGAGGTTCGACAGATCATGGTCGATACGGCGGGCGCCCAGCACGCCATCGCGTCCCGCGAACACCGCGAAGTCGCCTTCACGATCAAGCGGAAGGTCAAAGCGCTCGCAAACGGTCTCTCGATCCAGTACCAGCTCGACACCAGGAAGCCCGCGCACGAATTCCATCATAGCCGGGACGTCGCCAGAACGCAGCAAATGCACGCGCACAAACCCGCCCAGCGCGCCGTGATGCTTCACGAAGGGGTCTGCGATCGGGCAGATCACCCTGACACTGCCGGCACCGAATTTGCCCTCGATCTCATCCTGAACGAAAGTGACGTTCGGGCGACCCTCTCCATCTGATTTTGGAGCCATGCCGTGGTCGGCTGTTAATGCGACCGTCGCACCACACGCGACCATCGCGGCGATATAATGATCGACAGCCCGATGAAAATCGTCGGCCTCCGCGGTGCCTGGCGCGTATTTATGCTGCACATAGTCTGACGTGGAGAGATAGAGAATTTCGGGGCGCTGCGTCTGGAGGATCTTCAATCCAGCCTCGAACACATAGAGCGAAAGGTCGGCCGAATATTGGTCGGGCTTTGCGCGCCCTACCAGGGATTCGCCATTGGCAAAGCCGAAGGCGCTCAGGTCCGCCTCATCGGCATTCTGCGCTGAAAACGCGATGCCGTCCATCTCATGCGCCAATACCTTCAGCAGCTTGTCCTTGGCCGTGACGGTAGCGGTCGTCACGGCGACACGGTTCATCGCAGCGAAGATCGTGCCGCACCGCAGGCGCGCGGCATCGGCTATCATGATTTCCTCACCAGTCTCCTGATCAAGATAATAATTGCCGTTGATGCCGTGTATCGACGGCGGCACCCCCGTGACGATCGACGTGTTGTTGGTATTTGTCGTCGTTGGTACGGCCGACAGCGCCGACCCGACATAGCCGCTGGTCTTAAACCCGGCGATCGTCGGCAAAACGCCGTCGGCGATCCCCTGGTACAGATATTCCGGGTCGAAACCATCTAGGCAGATCACGACCGTTGGCCGTACAGGCAGCGCATAGCGACGCCCATTGACGTCTATGCTTCTGACGGCAGGCGGTCGATTAAGCGCAGTGTCGGTGGTCAAAGCAGGCTCCGTTGAACGCTAGAGTTGGCCGCTTAAATTCACATTTGATGTCGACTTACAATCGAATTATAAGCAGTATATTGTGAGATTAATTCCGGTTTGAGGCAGGCGATGCGCGAACGTGAACTTCCATTGACGGCGCTTCGGGCCTTTTCCGTGGCGGCGGCATCGCAGAACCTTGCGACTGCGGCGGACAGGCTCGGCGTCACGCATGGCGCCGTCAGCAAGCAGATCATCGCGCTGGAGGAGTGGCTCGGCCAGAGCCTGTTCACCCGCCAGGGCCGCTCGCTTCGCCTGACACCTTATGGGCGCATTCTGGCGGACCGGGTTTCCGATTCCCTCCAGCACCTGGGTGCGGCGTGTGAATATGTGATGCGCGATCGCGCTCGCAGGATATTGACGGTCGAGGCGCAAACCACTTTCGCCATGTATTTCCTCCTACCGCGCATCAAGGAGTTCGAGGCGCTCAATCCCGGCCTTTCGGTCTGGGTGTCCACGCGGCTGACCGGCCAGACCCCTGACTATTCCCGTCACGATCTGGTTATCACACGGGGCGATTCCGCGTCAGGGGGTGTTCGCCTCGCATCATCCCGGCTTCTCATGCAGGAGCAACTCACGGTCGTCAGCTCGACGGCGCTTCTGAAACAAAAGCCGGTTCTGGAAGCGGGTGATCTGCGCGCGCATGCGCTTTTGGCCTCCTCAAGCCGACCCGGAGATTGGGACGCGTGGCTGACGCATGCCGGAGCGGCCGGACAGACGATCGAAGGGGGGCATCATTTCGATCATCTATTCGTCGCCCTTCACGCAGTCAGGGACGGCTATGGATCGACGATTGCGCCGCGTCAGTTCTTCGACAGCGACAATCGTTATGGATTGGCTTGCCCACTCTCGGACCTTTATGTGACCGGATTGCCGTTACATGCGCATGTGACTGCGTCGGCGGACCATGAACATGTGTCTCGATTGCTGGACTGGCTCGACACCAAGATGGAAAGCCAATCTTAATACGAGAAATTATCTCGCATTTCGTTGATAATTTGTCGACTTTTGGTGAGGCCCAACTGTAACAAACTGTCATTAGCGACCCGCTCCAGAGACATTCTGGGGATCATCGTGAACTTTCATCGAAGTACGTTACGCGCCATTCTCATGGGAACGGCAGGTGCCTGCTGTTTCTCCGCACACTTTGCCGCCGCTGCCGAAGTCAACCAGCCCTCATATGCTGACGGTGGAGACATTATCGTCACGGCGACGAAGCGCGAGACGAGTTTGCAGAAGACGCCGATCGCCATCAACGTGGTCGATGGCGAAGCGCTGCGGGATCGTCACATCCAGAGCCTGCTCGACCTTGGCGACGGCGCAGTCCCGAGCCTGCGCATCTCGACCTATGATGCAAGACAGACAGCCCTGACCATCGGCATTCGCGGCATTGTTCCGCTTGACGCCAATCAACCCGCCCGCGAACAGGGGGTCGGCGTCTATATCGATGGTGTTTATCTGGGTCGCCAGCACGGTCTCAACGCCGCGTTGTTCGACGTCGAACGGATCGAGGTTCTGAAAGGCCCGCAGGGAACGCTGTTCGGCCGCAATACCGAGGGTGGCGCGCTGTCTATCGTCACCAAAAGGCCAAGCGGCGTGTTTGGGTTTCGCGGAACCGCTGGGATCGCCAATTTCGGCGGCTATAATGCTGACGCGCATCTCGACCTGCCGGAATGGCATGGCCTGAGCGTCAAACTTGATGGTGTGATCCAGCATCAGGACGCGACGGTGAAAAATCCGCTCGCCGGGCAGACGGGGTGGAATTACTTCGATCGTCAGGGGCTTCGCGCCGCTGTGCGCTGGAAGCCAAGCCCGGAATTCACGGCAGACTTCGCCTATGATTACGGACATGATCAAAATTCGCCCTTCTACGGGCAACTCCTCAACATCAATCCCAACAAATGCGTCGCCGGCCCGGCTTCGGCGCAACCGGCCTGCGTGCTGCCGGGGACGGCGCCGATCAACTTTACCGGGACGGTAAAACCGCTCAATCCATTGGTTGAGGTGGTTGGCGATCGCCGCATGAAGGCTGCGGACATCGGCGTTCCGCAACCTCCGAGCCTCGATAAAACGCACGGATATACGGCCAACCTTTCCTACCGGCTTTCACCGGCGATCGAATTGCGCTCCATCACTGCATGGCGCGGCGTGACGTCAAACCAGTATGACAATTCATTCGGTGCCCATCGGCCGCCCATCGTCGTCGCCGGCTGTAAGGGCGCAGCCTGCAACTTCAGCCGCCTAAGCCTCGCCGACCTGTATCAAAAGCAGTTCAGCCAGGAATTTCAGGCGGTCGGCAGCGTGGGCAAGGTCGATTATGTGGCGGGTCTCTACTATTTCAATGAGCGTGTCAGCGATGATGCCGCGACGCCGAACTCGATGGCTTTTGATCCCACGCTAACCAACGTTATCGTGCTCGATCCTTGCCGTGGCTCAGCAGGCTTCGGCTCGCAGCCGGGGTGTCGCTTCATCGACCGCGCCAGCCACGCCTATGCAAAGAGCTATGCGATCTTCGGGCAGGCCACATACAATCTGGGCGCGGTTCATCTGACAGTCGGCGGGCGCAATACCTGGGATCGGCGGCACGGTGATCTCTACATCGTCAACAATGCCGCAACGCCTTTCACCTATCGGCAAAATACAAGCCGGTTCGACCCCTTGCTCGTCGCCGCCTGGGAAGCCGCCGATGGCTTCAACCTGTATGCGAAATATTCGACGGGCTATCGTTCAGGCGGGGCCAGCTCGCGGTCGATCAATTATCGCTCGTTCGGACCCGAAACACTCAAGGCGTATGAACTGGGTGCCAAAACTGAATTTTTCGACCGCCGCATTCGGTTGAATGTCGCCGGCTACGTCATGGATCGGGCGCAAAGCCAAGTCGACTTCATCTCGGTATCCTTCGATCAAACCACTGGGGGCAGCCGAAACACCACAGAGACGATCAATGCGTCCGGTACGATGAAAATTCGCGGCATCGAAGCCGACTTAACAGTCTCACCGCTACCCGGTCTCTCGCTGACCGGCTCCTACGCCTATACCTATACGCGCGTGCCCCCGGTTCGGAATCCGTTCACCGGCGTGAAGCAGAATGTCTATATCGTATATACACCGCGCAACGCGGCGAGCGGTGCGATCAACTATGCCGTGCCGCTGGCCGGAGCGCGCCTGAACCTGCATCTCGACGGCAATTACGCGCAGGCGACCCAGACCTTCGATCAATACGCGCGCAAGAACGAAGCCTCGTTCATCGTCAACGCACGCGTTGCGCTTGCCGACATTACGATGCCGGGCGGCGCCGATCTCACCCTATCGCTCTGGTCGCGAAATCTGCTGAACGAAACACATGTCTATCGCGTCGATCCATCGAATGGCCTGGGAAGCCTCCCCGCCGCCGGAAGCACGTCGTCCAGTCTTAATAACGTCCTGGGTGACCTTGGCTATTTTAATGCGCCACGCACCTTTGGTGCCGAAGCGACGATAAAGTTTTGAGGGGCATCTCATGAGCAAGAGCCAGACGACCTATCGCCGCCTGCAATGGAGAATGCTGCTGGCAGTCATGTTCTGCTACCTCTTCTACTATACGGGCCGACAGACACTCGGCTTCGCGATACCGGGGATCGAGCGAGAATTTCACCTGAGCAAATATTTCATCGGGTGGATATCGGCCGGCATTCTTTGGGGCTATGCGCTCGGTCAGGCGATCAACGGCAATCTGGGCGACAAGTTCGGGGCGCGGCGCGCCATGACCGCCGGCGCCCTGCTGTCCGCTTCGGCGAACTGGGCGGTGAGCTTCGCTATCGGATTCAAGACGCTGTTGTTTGGATGGTGGCTGAACGGCTATTTCCAAGCGCTCGGTTTCGCACCGGGCAGCCGACTCATCTTCAACTGGTGGACCAAGGCGGAGCGCGGAAAGGTATATGGCCTCTATCTCTTCGCCGCCGGCCTGTCGTCCGTCATGGCGTTCGTTCTGGCGTTGGTGGTGGTCGATGTGCTGGCGCTCGACTGGCGCTGGATCTTCAGGCTCCCGGTGCTGCTGCTCGCCATGGCGGGCGTCATTTTCTATTGCATCGCCCGGGACAATCCTTCCGATTGCGGCTTCGAACGCGAGATGGACGAAGCGGAAGAAGAGGCCTCGCACGGCGGGATGGATGAAAGTTCACGCGAGCGCTATGTGGCGATCCTGAAAAACGCCAAAATACACATCGGTGGCCTGGCGCTCGGTTTTCAGAATGCAGCGCGCTACGGCCTAATCGTCTGGGCGCCGGTTCACTTTATGGGGCCGCACTGGAAGGACGGCGGGGGACCGATCAGTCCAGCATGGATGACGATCGCCTTGCCGCTTGGCATGGCGTTCGGCGCCCTTTCCAATGGCTGGTTGTCAGACGTTCTGTTTCGCTCGGTGCGGTGGAAGCCGATTGCGCTCTACATGGCCTGCGCCGCAGGCGTTGCTACTACCTTGCACCTTTATCCCATGACGTTCTCCTGTACGATCGTCATGCTCTTCCTATGCGGCTTTTTTGTCTATGGGCCTCACTCGACCTTTTGGGCGCTGGTGCCCGATCTCGTCGGCCAACACCGGGCGGGCACGGCAACCGGGATCATGAACTGCTACGCCTATGTTTTTGCGGGGCTGGGTGAACCCTTGATCGGCCATCTGCTCGACATCTATCATGATACCGGCCTGATCTTTGTTATCGTGGCGGTGGCTTGCATATTGAGCGGTTCATGTGCGGTCCTGATCCGGCGATGATCGATCGCATTTCGAGCTTGTGGCTCGACGCCCTAGGTTTCGCGATCCCGTCTAGCATGGGATATTGATTGGGAAAGATGATTTGCGCGGTGCTTTCTGCTCTGCAAGCACCGCGCACTTACACGATTAGAATGTGTGCCGGCCGCTTCCTCTGTCGCCACTCCAACTGCGCCTGACAGGATGCGCTCGAGGCACTCGCTGCCAGCATCAATATCCCGAAATCTGTCAGCGGAGCCGGAATAGAGGAAGGGCAAGGTCAAGGCATTAAACGGTCGACGTGGTGGGCCTTTACCGTTTGGGTTGCGGTGGGGCTGACCACATCTCGGCGTCGTCCACATAGGCGCGCTTCGTTCGCTTGTCGTACAGGCAAAGCCTGGACAGCGAGGAGCCTCTCGTCCGATCTGAGACGAGCATCGCCACCATGCCAACCCGATCGTCGAACCCGACGATCGTCGAAGCGCGATAATTGCGGATCTTGCTGGCGGCTACGCACGCCTTGGTGACCGCTCCATCGAACTGACGCCATGCGGCATCGCTTGACGCATAGGCTGGCCCGGTTGCGCCCGCCGCGGTCAAGGCCATGACGAGAACCTTTTTGAAGCGATGCATGAAAACTCCCTATAAACGCTCTGCCAAGCCATGGACGCGCCATCTAGAACCGCTGGTGAACGCGAAGCGCAGCGGCGATCATCTTGGCCAGACGTTCGATATGCGCCCGGTCCGATCGCCCGCCGAGCACTGCCAATCGCCAGTATAGCGGGGCGGCGATGAGATCGGCTGCGGTTTCCCGATCGATCGACGGGGCTACTTCCCCCCGCGCGATCGCACGGTCGATCAATGCATCAATTCTCTCTCGCCGCGCGCGCTGAAACGGTCGTATCGCCCGCTCCAGCGTTGGAGTTCGCTCCATCTCGGCGTGAAGATCCATGAGAATGCGCTTCACCGCACGATGTCGAAGCACTCGTCTGATGGCAAGCAGCGTCGCTTTCAGATCGTCTTCCAAGGATCCTTGCGCATCGACATCGGTAATCGTCAGCCCCACGCGTGAGAGCAGATCGCTCGCCATCGCAGCTTTTTCGGGCCACCGCCGGTAGAGCGCGGCCTTGCCCACGCCGGCAGATCGCGCGACGCACTCCAAGCTTAGTCCCGAATAACCCTTGGATGCCCACTCGTGAAAAAAGGCGCGAGTCAGCGCCTCCGTCACTTCCACGCGCATGACGGCCGCGCCGCTGGGCTTGCGCACTTGCAAATTTTCCTGGTCGGAACGTTTGCGTTCCATCGCGCCCTGCCTATCTGTAGACGGAACGATAGCGTTCCATCGAATAGGAGATAGGGCATGACCGAAAACATTCAAAGCTTCTCCTCCATGCTCCGTCAGGCGCTGGGCGACAGGATCGATGCCGGCGCCGGCACCTTTGTCGAGATGATGGCCGAGGACGGCGTGATGGAGTTTCCCTACGCACCGGCGGGGCTGCCGACGCGCTTGGAGGGCCGCGCCGCCATCGCCAGCCATTTGGAGGAGGCGGGCAGGATGATCGCCTTCGACCGCATGGGGGAGCCTGTCGTTCATCCGTCGACCGATCCCGATATCGTCGTGCTGGAATTCGAGGGCTTCGGGCGGGGCGTCGCCACCGGCGAACCATATGATCAGACCTATATCTCGGTGATACGTACGGCGAACGGTCACATCGTTCATTATCGCGACTATTGGAATCCGCTCGTCGTGCTGCGGGCAGCGATGGGGGCGGCGCTGATCGACGCGCTTGTCGCCGGAAAGGCCGATCATGCGTGATCGTATTCTGGTGACCGGCGGCACCGGCAAAACGGGGCGGTTGCTCGCCGAGCAGCTCACGGCCAGCGGGGCAGGCGCGCGCATCGCGACCCGGCGTCCGTCCGCCGTGGACCACGTCCGGTTCGATTGGGATGATATGACGACCCATGGTCCGGCGCTCGACGGCGTAAGCTCGGTCTATCTCGTGGCGCCCACCGACCGGGCGGAGCATCTGCCCGTCATGCTCCCGTTTCTGGAGCAGGCGGTCATGCGGGTGCCAGGGCGACTGGTGCTGCTGAGTGCTTCGTCCCTGAACGAGGATGGGCCGATGATGGGCAAGGTGCATGCCTGGCTTCACGCCCATGCGCCGCGCTGGACGGTGCTGCGCCCGAGCTGGTTCATGCAGAACGTCACGACCCAGCACCTGCCATCGATTATCGGCGAAGGTCGCATCTATTCCGCCACGCAAGGCGGCCGTGTGCCGTTCATCGACGCCGCGGACATCGCCGCCGTCGCGGTCAGGGCGCTGACCGAAACGACGCTCGCATCCGATGATCACGTCCTGACCGGTCCGCGAGCGCTCACCTACGACGAGGTGGCGCGCGCGATCTCCGAGGTGAGCGGCCGTGCGGTACGTCATCACCGCCTGTCGGCCGACGAGCTGACGGATCGCTACCTCGGCTTCGGCATGTCTCGCCATTACGCTTCGGTTCTTGCCGGCATGGACGATGCCATCGCGCATGGCGCCGAGGATCGGACGACCGATGAGGTCGAGAGGATGACCGGACGTCCGGCAACCGATTTCGCAAGCTTCCTAATTGACCAGCGAGCTGTCCTAAGCGGGGGGCAGCCCTGATCCGCCGCGACAATAACAGCCGGCAACGCTTTCTTGCCCCGATCTCGTCGCCACCATGCAGCCGTGAATGGCTAGATACGGCTAAGTCTCGCAAACGAAGGCCAGCGAGACGGCCGGGGCGTTCCCTGAATCGATGGCATTTCGAGAATCTGGTTTGACGGGTCGCCAGTTACCACCCGTTCCAAGACCGGAACGATCGCTTCGATGTTGCCTCTTTTGCGGGAGACGGGAGGAGCAATCCCGATGACGCTGGTTAGTCTCCCACGCATGAGCCACCGTTGCTATGCCACCTCATGGTAGTACCAGAAAGGAGTAAGTCAGCAGCGGATATAATTGACGGCTTCAATCAAATGCCCGACTTTCACCTTGAAAACAGATATCTGGTACTACCAGATGCAAGGAGAAGGGACGCCATGGGAGTCTGGGCGCAGAACTATGATCCGCTTGGTAATATCTGGCTGTCCAGTTTGGTCGCAGCTATTCCGATCGTTTTTTTCTTTCTGGCGCTGACAGCCTTCCGCCTGAAAGGATATATCGCCGGTACTGTCACCGTCGCATTGACTTTGGCGGTCGCGATCGGGCTGTACGGCATGCCGGTCAACAGCGCGCTGGCCGCCGGCATATTTGGATTCTTCTATGGTCTTTGGCCAATTGCATGGATCATCATCGGCGCGGTGTTCCTCTACCGGATCGCAGTCGCGACCGGGGCATTCGACATTATCCGCCAATCGATCCTGACCGTGACCGAGGATCAGCGGCTGCAACTCCTGCTGGTCGGCTTCGCGTTCGGTGCATTCCTCGAAGGGGCAGCCGGGTTCGGTGCGCCGGTCGCGATCACCTCGGCGCTGCTGGTCGGATTGGGGTTCCGCCCGCTCTATGCCGCCGGGCTGTGCCTGATCGCCAATACCGCGCCGGTGGCGTTCGGGGCGATGGGCATCCCGATCGTCGTCGCAGGCCAGGTGACCGGCATCGATCCGTTCCTGATCGGACAGATGGCCGGGCGGCAGTTGCCGTTGCTCTCGGTCCTCGTGCCCTTCTGGCTGATCCTCATCATGGACGGCCCGCGCGGCGTGCGCGAGACGTGGCCCGCCCTCCTCGTCGCGGGCGGTTCGTTTGCGATCGTCCAGTTCCTGACCGCCAACTTCATCGGGCCGGAGCTGCCCGATATCACCGCCGCGCTCGCCTCGCTGATCGCGCTGCCGGTGTTCCTGCGCTTCTGGCAGCCCAAGCGCATCTTCCGCTTCGATGCGGCCGAGGTCGCCGCCGACGGCGCGGTGCCGGTCGCGCCGGCCACGACGCAGACCGTGCGTCATTCGCCGGTAAAGATCGCCTGGGCATGGTCGCCGTTCCTGATCCTGACGGTGTTCGTGACGCTGTGGAGTATCGCCCCGGTCAAGGCGCTGTTCGCCGCCGACGGGCCGCTTGCGCATCTCGTCCTCAAGCTGCATGTGCCCTTTCTCGACAAGCTGGTGGCCAAGGTGCCGCCGATCGTGAAGCAGGTCACGCCATACGAAGCGGTCTACAAATTCGACTGGCTGTCGGCGACCGGCACCGCGATCATGCTGGCCGC
The DNA here is from genome assembly GCF_014196615.1 of Novosphingobium fluoreni. Classification (GTDB taxonomy): domain Bacteria; phylum Pseudomonadota; class Alphaproteobacteria; order Sphingomonadales; family Sphingomonadaceae; genus Novosphingobium; species Novosphingobium fluoreni. The sequence continues at coordinate 159,223 of NZ_JACIDY010000009.1, read as the reverse complement.
GATCGTCACCATCGCCTTCCTGCGGATGAAGCCCGCAGAGGCCTTGCGTACTTTCGGTGATACGCTGAAGAACCTCGCGATCCCGATCTACTCGATCGGCATGGTCCTCGCCTTCGCGTTCCTCGCCAATTATTCGGGACTGTCGGCGACCCTGGCACTGGCGCTGGCGCATACCGGATCGGCGTTCACCTTCTTCTCGCCGTTCCTGGGGTGGCTGGGCGTGTTCCTGACCGGATCGGATACCTCGGCCAACGCGCTGTTCGCCGCGCTGCAGGCCAATACCGCGCACCAGATCGGGGTCACCGACGTGCTTCTGGTCGCGGTCAACACCACTGGCGGCGTCACCGGCAAGATGATCTCGCCGCAATCGATCGCGATCGCCTGCGCCGCCGTCGGGCTGGTGGGCAAGGAGTCGGACCTGTTCCGCTTCACCGTGCGCCACAGCCTGCCGCTGTGCGCGCTGGTCGGGATCATCACCACGGTTCAGGCGTACCTCGTGCCGTGGATGATCCCATGAGCGCGGTCGTGAACGCAGCACCCAGCGCATCGGGCCGGGCCGAAGCCGCTATCGAGGCGCTGATCGCCGAGCGCAAGCTGCTGCCGGGAGCGCGGCTCCCGTCCGAACGCGCGCTGGCGGAAACGCTTGGGGTGTCGCGCAACATCTTGCGCGAGGCGATGAGCCGGTTGGTGTCGCGGGGACGGATCATCATCCGCCCGCGCGCCGGCGCGATCCTCGCCGAACCGTCGGCGCAGTGGACGCAGGCGATGATCGCCGAACCGCTCGCTCCGCTGGTCGAGGGCAATCCGGGCTATGGCCACGACATTCTCGAGGTGCGCGAGTCGCTGGACGGCACCGTCGCCTATCACGCCGCACGGCGGGCCGACGCAGTCGACAAGGACCGTATCCGCCGCCGGTTCGACGCGATGGAGAAGCTGCATGCCGCCGGCGATGTCGCCGCCGAGGCGCATGCCGACGCCGCGTTCCACCTCGCCATCGCGCATGCCTCACGCAACGCGGTGCTGACCCATGTCATGTCGAGCCTGTTCAGGCTGCTCCACACCAGCATTTCACAGACCCGCGAAAAAATCTATGCGGTGCCGCGCACTTTCGAGGAGCTGTCGGCGCAGCACCGCGCGATCATGGAGCGGATCGTCGCGGGTGATGCCGAGGGCGCGCGCGATGCCGCCGGCGTTCATCTCGAATTCGTGCGCACGACGGTCCGACGGGTCGAGGACGACCTTGCCCGCACCGAACGCGCCGCAGCCGCGCCAGACCTGGGAACGATCCGATGATTATTTCGGCCACCACCGATTATCGCGAAGCGGCCCGCCGCCGTCTGCCGCCGTTCCTGTTCCATTATATCGACGGTGGCGCCTATGCCGAACATACGCTTCGCCATAACGTTTCCGACCTGTCCGACGTGGCTTTGCGACAGCGGGTCTTGTGCGACGTTGCCGACATCGATCTTTCCGTAACCCTGTTTGGCCGGTCGCTCGGCATGCCGGTGGTGCTGGCTCCCGTCGGGTTGACCGGCATGTATGCGAGACGCGGTGAGGTTCAGGCCGCGCGCGCAGCGGCGGCCAGGCAGGTGCCCTTCACCCTGTCGACGGTATCGGTCTGCGCGATCGACGAGGTGCAGCGGCAGTCGAGCGCACCGATCTGGTTCCAGCTCTATGTGCTGAAGGATCGCGGCTTCATGCGCGACGCGCTCGAACGTGCGCAGGCGGCGGGGGTCGAGACGCTGGTCTTTACGGTGGACATGCCGGTGCCGGGCGCGCGCTATCGCGATGCGCATTCCGGCATGTCGGGGCCCAATGCCGCGTGGCGGCGGATGCTGCAGGCGGTCACCCATCCGCGCTGGGCATGGGACGTCGGCATCCACGGGCGGCCGCACGATCTGGGTAACATCTCCGCCTATCGCGGGGCCGCCACCGGGCTTGCCGATTACATCGGGTGGCTCGGCGCGAATTTCGATCCGTCGATCAGCTGGCGCGACCTGCAATGGATCCGCGATACCTGGAAAGGCTCAATCGTCATCAAGGGCATCCTCGACGTCGAGGATGCGCGGGAAGCGGTACGCTTCGGGGCACAGGGCATCGTCGTGTCGAACCATGGCGGGCGGCAGCTCGACGGCGTGCTGTCGTCGGCGCGCGCGCTGCCCGCCATCGCCGATGCGGTAAAGGGGCAGGTGTCGATCCTGGCCGATTCCGGGATACGCTCGGGGCTCGACGTCGTGCGGATGCTGGCGCTTGGGGCCGATGCCGCGATGCTCGGCCGGGCGTTCATCTATGCACTCGCCGCCGATGGACAGGCCGGGGTCGCCAACCTCCTCGAACTGTTCGATCGGGAGATGCGCGTCGCGATGGCGCTGACCGGGGTCCGGACGATCGCCGGTATCGATTCGACCATCATCGCGCGCTGACGCGAGGCCGCACCGGCGCGAATGCCGGACCATCAGTACAGGGGGGATACAGGATGCCGCATTTCAGGCAGCGGACGACCCGTGCCGTCTTGCTTTCAGGGCTGATGCTGGCAGGCACGGCGCCCGCCGCCGCGCAGACCGCCGCGGACTATCAAGCGTTGCGCAGCAAGGTGGACGAGTTGCAGCGCCAGCTAGACACGGTACAACGCGCGCTGACCGCGAAGGGGCCGCGCGAAACGCCGCCGGTCATGGCCGTCGCGTCGCCTCCGGCCACCGGCACCGCCGCGCAGCAGCAGCAGGGCCCCTCCGACCCGCTGCCCCGGCCGGCGGGTGCGCCGTCAGTCCTGGCACAGGGCGGACCATCGGCGCTACCCGCCGGATACGGCTTCCGTATCGGCGAAACCAGTTTTCGCATCAGCGGCTTCATCAAGGGCGACCTCGTCTTCAGCCGCTATGGCGATGGCGACACCGCAACCAATCCGCTGGGCCGCGAACTGTCGCTGCCGCAATCGATCCCGGTCGGTGGCCGGCGATCCGGCATTCTTGCCGATGCGTCGGCCAAACAGTCGCGGATCGCGTTCCAGACCGCGACACCGATCGGCGAGAAGCTGCTGACGACGCTGATCGAAGCGGACTTTCAGGTTGCTCCGGCGGTGTTGGGCGGCGAGCGCGCGCTCAATCCCTATACCTTCGGCTTGCGCCGCGCGGTTGCGGGTTATGGCGGGTTCGCGATCGGGCAGGACTGGAGCAACTTTCAATATGTTGCCGCCTTGCCCGAAACCGCCGATTTCGTCGGGGTAACCGACGGCACCGTGCTGGTTCGGCAGATGCTGCTACGCTACAGTCATCCGGTCGGCAACAGGTGGACCATCTCCACCTCGATCGAGAACCCGGAAACCGTGTCGGCGATGGCCGGTGCGCCCGCACTGACCGACAATGACGATGACAGCGTTCCCGACCTGACCGGACAATTGCTCTGGTCGGCGAAGGGGGCCAGCCTGTCGCTGACCGGGCTGTTCCGATCGATGCGGGTCGATCCCGCCAACGGTCGACCGGCGGTAACGGCACAGGGCTATGGTGTGTCGCTGGCCGGGATTGCACCGCTGCCGACCGGCAAGGGTGACGATATCCGTTTCATGATAACGGGCGGTCGCGGGCTGGGGCGCTATGTCGGCGCCAACGTCGCGGCCGATGCGATCTATGACACGGTGAACGATCGGCTCGTGCCGGTTCCATTGCTTGCAGGCTTTGCCGGGGTCCGCCATTTCTGGACCGGCACGCTGCGCAGTACCTGGATGGGGTCATTCCAGCAGATCTGGAATCCGTCCTTAGCCTCACCGCTGTCGACGCGGCAGGTATGGGACACTGCGGTCAACCTGTTCGTATCGCCGCTGCCACGCCTCGACCTCGGCGTCGAGCTGCGCGTGTCGCACCGCGAGCTTGTGAACGGCGCAAGCGGCATGCTCGAACGGCTGCACTTTATGGTGAAACAAGGATTTTGATCCGGCCGGTCGGCGGTTCGTGTGCCGAACGAAATACGACCGCCGATTGAACCAGATACCCCGACGCGGGACCACCTGCGCGCAGAGCATGGCGAACGAGCAATGACGCGACATGTCTATCGCTTCGGCGACGGGGTGTCGGACGGGGGATCGGGCGACAGGACGCTCTTGGGCGGCAAGGGCGCGAACCTTGCCGAAATGGCATCGATCGGTCTGTCGGTGCCGCCGGGCTTCACCATCGTGACGACGATGTGTACCCGCTATCACGAGGACGGCCAGGCCTTCCCCGACCCGGCGTCGATCGCCTTTTTGCGAGAAGGTCGGGCTCGATTACGTCTCGGCCAGCCCCTACCGCGTGCCGATCACCCGGCTTGTCGCGGCACAGGTAGCCTTGGCTAGAACCCGCAACGTAGTCCGGGTTCGGTCTGACTCATCCGTTCCTGGATGAGCGTTTGCTGCAAGCCGTAGCTGCTGATGCAGCGTGCGGGTGGCGCCCGCTCTAAAGAACCTCGACCCGTTCGTCTTGGACGGTAGGGATCGACCAAGGTGGTCATCTTACAACCGCCTGGATCGTATGTGGTTCGACTGATAATGAAAAGGCGTCTTCGACGCTGGTCGGCATTCTCAATTGGGAACGTCTCGCGAGACACCCCGTGTCAGGGCGCGTAAGCAGGGGGATGACAGGATAGGCTTTCCCAAAACCTGTTCCCTATTGTGTTTTCCCGAAATAGCGCATCGGACATGGAGAAACGGGACAGTTAGATATCCTTAAAGGACCGGCTTAGAGTATCCGTGGTGATCGACGTAGCGGCAATGTAGAGGGGCTGCTGTCCGGCGCGTCGAGACTATCGAACGGCAGGTTCCAATGGATCCCGTCGTTAGCGCCACCATGGAGGAACGGCGATACCTGGTCGGCACGAGCCCCAAAGCCAATCCTGCGTATCCTCGCCGACAAGCGTTTGGCAGATGGCCATGTGGCCAAAGGAGAACGATCATGGAGATGTCTGGAACAGAACTCACCGCCACCAAGCGCCCGGTTTGGAATGCCGGAAGGACCGTAGGAGCAAAGCGGGCCCTGAAACCAAAGCAGATTTGGGAAATCCGGTTCTACCTCAATCAGCGCCGCCGCATAAGAGATCGGGCGCTGTTCGATTTGGCGATCGACAGCAAGCTTCGGGGCTGCGACTTGGTGCAGATTAAGATCGGCGACCTTGTCAGCGGAGGGCAGATTCGGACGCGGGCAATCGTCATGCAGCAGAAGACAGGCCGGCCCGTTCAGTTCGAGCTGCTGCCAGATGCTCGGGCCAGCTTGCTCGCATGGCTCGAACGCCGTGGCGGCACAGTGGACGACTATGTTTTCCCAAGTCGCATTGATCACAATGGGCACCTGAGCACACGGCAGTATGCCCGACTTGTAGATGAATGGGTGACTGGGGTCGGTTTGATGCGAAGCGAGTATGGCACGCACTCGCTCCGGCGAACGAAGGCGTCGATCATCTACAGGGCGACCGGCAATCTAAGGGCTGTCCAGATCCTTCTCGGCCACAGCAAGATCGAGAATACGGTGCGCTATCTTGGGATAGACGTGGAGGACGCGCTTGCCCTTGCCGAGAACACCGAAATCTGAATCTACTGGTGCCCGTCTCCGGGACGTGCCGGACACGGGCGCTTGGGACTTTGCTGTCGTTCGGCGCCGCGACTGGGAACGTCCGTTCACGCCAACACCGGTCCTTCGTGCATCAGCTTGAGCTTCTTTTCCCTACGTCTGGGCTGCTGGACGTAGCGCACCTTCCGGATTCAGGCCCCCACTAGCGATAAGCTGCCCCACACTCACCCGGGGCGTGTTGAAGATCTGGCTCTTTGGGCGCTCGAGACTGTTCGGATTTAGTTGCGAAATCGACTGAAAAGGAACGTCGTTCGGCAAAGTAGCTAAACGATCCAGCCGATATGCCTTCAAAATAGGGAGCATTGCGCTTTCCCAGCAACAGCGTGTCAACAGGCCTGTTTGTGACGCGACGCGTCGATCTCCTGCGGATTTGCACAGGGCTTTGTAAAAACTGCAAAGTCTCAGCTGGCACGCGAATTGCTCAAGGGCCGGGAAGGTCGGACGGGTGCCAGCCAGGCGCCGTGCCCGGTCCTCTTTCCTCTAGCCGGAGACATCCATGCCATACCATCGCCTGAGCCTGGCGCTCGCATCCTTCGCGGCTCTTGCTGCGCCGAACCTGGCCCATGCCGTCGATCTCGATGCCGGTGACTATGATCCCGCCAAGCCCGGCACCAGTCTGGCCCTCGTCTACCTTCAGCATGCGGAGCGCAACGAACAGGATGTCGATGGCGACACGGTTCCGGGCGACAACGAACTCAACACCGATGTCGCGATCGTCAGGCTGGTGCATTACGTCGACATCGCCGGCCTGACCGTCGCGCCACAGGTTCTCGTGCCCGTGGTCGCGCAGCGTGGCCTCGCCAATCGTGCGTCGCTGGGCCGCAACACCGGGGTGGGCGACATCATCCTGGCCGCGCCGGTCTGGCTTGTGAACCGGCCTCAGTCCAACACCTACTTCGGCGTGACCCCGTATCTCTACCTTCCCACCGGCGACTACAATCCCGCCCGCGTGCTCAATGCCGGTGAGGACCGCTGGAAACTCAACCTCCAGGCGGCGGGAACCGTTCGCATCGCCCCCAAGCTGGCGTGGGACGCGGGCGCGGACGTCACGTTCTACGGCAAGACCGGCAAGTCCTACGCCGGGGGCCGGCTGACGCAGAAGGTCGGATACCAGGTCCAATCCTCGCTGCGCTACTTCCTGAGCGGTCGGTTTGATCTGCGAGGCGGCATTTCGCATGCCGAGGGTGGCGACTGGACGCAGAACGCCCTCGTCAACCGGGGCTTCACCCAGACCAAGTTCTGGGTCGGCACCGCAGTCAAGCCCAGCGCCAGCACCCAAGTCATCCTTACGCTGGGCCGGGACATCGACGTGCGCAACGGCTTCAAGGAGAACGGCCGGGTCAACGTGCGCCTGCTGCAGGCGTTTTGACAGGCGTTTCGCTGCTGATCGACTGCTGCTCCAGCAACACCCCACCAGCATTTCGGCGGCGCGATGTCGGGTCATCTCCGCCACGCACCGCCATGTCGCGCAAACGGCCGCTTGGCACGGCGCTTGCTGCCGGTCGGGCATGGGAGATTTCAGACCATGACGAGTGCAAGCGCCATCGCCAATCCGCCGCTTCGTGACGCCATGAGCACCGCGGCGTCCCTGGCGGACTTGTTCGAGCAGTCCGCCGTGGCGCGCGACCGGCTAGGTGGTACGCCCAAGGCCGAGCGCGACCTCCTGCGCGACAGCGGCCTGCTGTCCCTCACCATACCGCAGGCTCATGGCGGGACCGGGGCCGGCTGGGCGACGGCGATGCACACCGTGCGCATCATTGCGCGCGCCGACAGTTCGCTCGCCCACGTCTATGCCTTTCATCATCTGATGCTGGCGACGGTCCGCTTGTTCGGATCAGCGCCGCAATGGGAGAACGCCTACCGCACCACCGCGCGGCGTGGGCTGTTCTGGGGCAATGCGCTGAACCCTCTGGATACGCGCACTGTCAGCATGCCCGGTGACGGTGCACGCACTTTCACCGGCGACAAGAGCTTCTGCTCCGGCGCGCTCGATTCCGACATGCTGATCGCCTCCGCCAGGCAGGACGGGCAGCAGCGACTTGTCATCGCGGCGATCCCGACCGACCGCGCGGGCATCACGATCATGGATGACTGGGATAACATCGGCCAACGCCAGACCGACAGCGGCAGCGTGCGGTTCGATCGCGTCCGGGTGGAAGAGGGGGAGATTCTTCTCACGCCCGGCCCGCTCGGCTCCGTCTTCGCGACGCTGCGCCCGCTGATCGCGCAGTTGATCCTGTCCAACATCTACCTCGGCATTGCGGAGGGCGCGTTCCGTGCGACCAAGGCCTACACGCGCACTCAGGCCCGGCGCTGGCTGACTTCGACGGCGGCCGAACAGTCTCAGGACCCCTACGCGCTGGAGCGCGCCGGCGAGTTCTGGCTGGCGCTGGAAGGCGCGCGACTGTTGAACGATCGCGCCGCCGCGCTGCTCGACGATGCCTGGGCGGAAGACGAAGCGCTATCGCACGAATTGCGCGGCGAAACCGCGATCGCCATCGCCACCGCCAAAGTCGCCGCGATCAAGGGCGGGATGGATGTCACCACCCGCATGTTCGACGTGATGGGCGCCCGCTCGACGACCGGCAGGTTCGGCTTCGACCGCTACTGGCGCAACCTGCGCACCCACTCGTCGCACGACCCGGTGGACTACAAGTTGCGCGAACTTGGCGACTGGGCGCTGAACGACCTCGCCCCCGCGCCAACGTTCTATTCGTGAGCGCTGCTGATGAGGCAACACCCGATCAGCACGGCGATGGCCCTACCCCAGCATCGCGCCCCGCACCCCGCCGCTAAGCTGTTGATTTTCCGAAAGCTAACATCTGGCACGCTTCCTGCGAAGTATCGTGAAGAAAAGCGCCGTGAAGAAACGAGAACGAGATGACCAAGCCCTTGCGGATTGTAGCCATATCGGGCGCTTTGCAGCAGCCCTCGCGGACCGAAGTCCTGCTCGACGCGATCGTCGGCGAATTGGCGGTGGCGCTGCCGATCGACGTTCATTTCGTCAAGCTGAGCGAGATCGGCGCAGAGGTCGGCGCGACGCTGAATCGCGGCGCCTTGCCCCCGCGTGTCTTCGCCGACATCCAGGCGATCGAGACCGCCGACGCGCTCGTCGTGGCGACGCCGGTCTATCGCGCGTCTTACACCGGCCTGCTCAAGCATCTGTTCGACTTCGTTGGGCATGAATCGCTGGTCGGCCGGCCGGTGCTGTTGGCCGCGACGGGTGGCAGCGATCGTCACTGTCTGATGATCGAACATCAGTTGCGGCCACTGTTCGGCTTCTTCCAGGCGCTCGCCCTGCCGCTCGGCATCTATGCCAGCGAAGCGGATTTCGACGACTACCAACTCGTTAGCAAGACCGTGGCCGAGCGGATCGCGCTGGCCGTCGACCATGCCCTGCCGTGGCTGGTCCGTCCCGACGCGCGCCGCCTGCCCGCACTGCGCCAACCCTTCATCGCCCACCTCTGAACACTTTCGAGGACGTCATCATGACCGATACATCGAAGACCCCGATCCAATTCGCCTACTGGGTGCCCAACGTCAGCGGCGGCCTGGTCGTCAGCAAGATCGAACAGCGCACCAGCTGGGATATCGACTACAATCGGAAGCTGGCGCAGATCGCCGAGGCCAACGGCTTTGAGTACGCACTGTCGCAAATCCGCTTCACCGCCGGATATGGCGCCGAATTCCAGCACGAGCCGGTGGCCTTCACTCACGCGCTGCTGGCGGCGACGACCAAGCTGAAGGTGATCGCCGCGATCCTGCCCGGACCGTGGAACCCGGCGGTCGCCGCCAAGCAGTTGGCCACCATCGACCAACTCACCGGCGGACGCGTCGCGGTCAATATCGTCAGCGGGTGGTTCAAGGGTGAATTCACCGCGATCGGTGAACACTGGCTGGAGCATGACGAGCGCTATCGCCGCTCTGAAGAATTCATCCGCGCGCTGAAGGGCATCTGGACCACGGACAACTTCAGCTTCCGCGGCGACTTCTACCGCTTCACCGATTACACCTTGCGCCCCAAGCCGCTCCAGCAGCCCCACCCGGAGATTTTCCAGGGCGGCAGCTCTCGCGCCGCGCGCGACATGGCGGCGCGCGTGTCCGACTGGTATTTTACAAATGGCAACAACGTGGAAGGCATCCGCGCCCAGATCGAGGACTTGCGCGCCAAGGCAGCCGCCGAGGGGCGTACCGTAAAGGTGGGTGTCAACGCCTTCATCATCGCCCGCGATACCGAGGAGGAGGCACGCGCTGTCCTGGACGACATCATCGCGCAGGCGGATCCCGAAGCGGTCAACGCGTTTGGTGATGCCGCCAAGCAGGCCGGTCGCGCGTCCCCCGAAGGCGAAGGCAACTGGGCGAAGTCGACATTCGAGGATCTGGTCCAGTACAACGACGGCTTCAAAACCAACCTGATCGGCACCCCCAAGCAGATCGCCGAGCGCATCGTGGAGTTGAAAGCGGCCGGCGTCGACTTGGTCCTCTCCGCCTTCCTGCACTTCCAGGAAGAGATCGAATACTTCGGGCAGAACGTCCTGCCGCTAGTCCGCGCACTGGAAGACGTGCGCACGCCGGAAACGGTCTAACCATGGCCGCGCCGCAAACTCTCGCGCCGCAGCGGGACGATCCGTCCTGCTCGGCTATCGCGCTGCATGACATCTCGCTATCTTTCGGCGGGCTGGACGTGTTGCGCGATGTCAGTCTGGACGTGCGGCGTGGCGAGATCGTCGGGCTGATCGGCCCCAACGGCGCGGGCAAAAGTTCGCTGCTCAACGTCATGAGCGGGTTCTACCGCGCGGATCGGGGCGGCGTGTCGATCGACGGCACCCGGCTTGATCGTCTGCGACCGCAGCGCGTGGCACGGGCCGGAGTCGTGCGCACGTTCCAGAACCTCGGGCTGTTCGCCGGCATGACGGTGCTTGATAACGTGCTGACCGGCCACGCCCTGCACGGCAAGGTCGGCTGGCCGCACTACCTGCTTCGCACCCGCGCCGCCCGTACCGAAGACCGCCGGAACCGCGAAGCGGCGCTCGACGCGCTCGCATCGCTGGACTTGCAGGATCACGCCGACACGCTCGTGTCCGCCCTACCCTATGGCGTGCAAAAGCGGGTCGAGCTGGCCCGTGCGAAGGCGATGACACCGCAGACTCTGCTTCTTGATGAGCCGCTGGCGGGCATGAACCCGGACGAAAAGCATGAGATGGTCTCCGCGATCCGCTCCGCGCGCGACATTCGCGGCACCACCGTGGTGCTGATCGAACACGACATCGGCGTGGTGCTGACCCTGGCCGATCGGCTGGTCGTCCTCGATCGCGGGCGCGTGATCGCGGATGGACCGCCCACTACGGTCGCCGCCGATAGCGCGGTGATCGCCGCCTATCTCGGCACGCGGCACTAGGGGGCGCGCAGGATGCAGTTCTTCCTCGAAGTGCTGGTCGCAGGCGCCCTGTCGGGCGTGATGTACGCGCTCGTCGCCATCGGTTTCGTGTTGATCTATCGGGCGTCTGGCGTGTTCAATTTCGCGCAAGGGTCGATGATCCTGTTCGCCGCCCTCACGTTCGTAAACCTCGTCGAGCGCGGCGTGCCGTTCTGGCTGGCGTTCGGCGCGACCCTGCTGCTGCTGATCGCGGCGGCGTTCGCCATCGAGCGCTTCGTGCTGCGCCCGCTTTCGAACCGCTCGGTCATTACCCTGTTCCTGGCGACGCTCGGCCTCAGTTACATCTTCGAAGGCCTGTCTCAGATCGCCTGGGGCACGCAGGTCCACGCCCTGGATCTCGGCATCTCGGACGATCCAGTGTCCGTCGCGGGTCTATCGCTCAGCAGCTTCGACATCGCCGCGACCGCCATCGCCGGTAGCCTGGTCGTGATCCTGGCGCTGGTCACAGGCAAGACGAATCTTGGCCTGTCGCTGCGCGCGGTCGCCGCCGATCCGCTGGCGGCGCTCTCGATCGGCCTCCGGCTCGAGCGCGTGACCGTGATCGCCTGGAGCCTCGCCGGGTTCGTCGCGCTGGTCGCCGGACTGATCTGGGGCGCGCGGTCAGGCGTGCAGTTCTCGCTCTCGCTTATTGTGCTGAAAGCCCTTCCCGTCCTCATCATCGGCGGTTTTACCTCAATCGGCGGCGTGATCGTCGCGGGCGTGTTGGTCGGTGCGGGCGAGAACCTGGCGGCGATCTATCTCGGCCCTACCATCGGCAACGGCGTGGAGGGCTGGTTCGCCTATGGCCTCGCGCTCGTCTTCCTGATGGCGCGCCCGACTGGCCTGTTCGGCCAGCGCACCTGGGCGAGGATTTGAGCCATGGCCAGCCTGCCCGCGCCCATTTCCGTCGCGCCATCCGAGCCCCCACGCGCCGGCGCCATTGTGCTGCCAGTGGCGATCGTCGCGGCCGCAATTGTGCCCTTCGCCATCGGTTCGGACTACCTGTTCGGCGCGGTGCTGGTGCCGATCCTGATCCTGTCGCTCGCCGGGCTCGGACTCAACGTCCTGACAGGCTATGCCGGTCAGCTCTCGCTGGGTTCGGCGGCGTTCATGGCGATCGGCGCCTTCGCCACATACAACATCCACTTGCGGGTGCCTGGCTTCTCACTGCTACCCGCGATCGTGGCCGGAGGGTTCGTTGCCGCCGCGTTTGGCGTCCTGTTCGGACTTCCTAGCCTGCGCGTCAAAGGATTCTACCTGATCGCGTCGACCCTCGCCGCGCAGTTCTTCGTGCCCTGGCTCCTGTCGCAATACGGCTGGTTTACCAACGGCAGCGCATCGGGCGTGATCACCGCGCCCCCGCTGACGCTGGCCGGGTTCGACCTCGACAATCCCGCCGGCCGCTATGCCTATACCCTGGGCATCGTGGCGGTGCTGACGGTGCTCGTGCGCAACCTGATCGACAGCCCAACGGGGCGCGCCTGGATGGCGGTGCGCGACATGGACCTTGCTGCCGCCGCGCTGGGGATCCCGCTCGGCCGCGCCAAACTGCTCGCCTTCGCGGTCAGTTCGTTCCTGCTCGGGATTGCCGGATCGCTATGGGCCTTCACCTATCTTGGCACCGTGGAGCCAGCCGGCTTCGATCTCGACCGCTCGTTTCAGATCTTGTTCGTAATCATCCTGGGCGGCCTGGGCAGTATTCGCGGCAATTTCCTGGGCGCCGCCTTCGTCGTCCTGCTGCCCGTCGCGCTAAGCGTGATCGGCGGCGCGATCGTCGGCTCAACCCTTGACCCCGCGTTACTCGAAAACGCGCAGAAGATCGTCTTCGGCGCACTCATCATTTTCTTCCTCGTCGCAGAGCCCGATGGTCTGACAAAGTTGTTGGGCCACGCACTCCGTACCCGCTCGAGCTGGATCGGCCTGACGAAACCACGCCAGTTGGAGCAGCCGTGAATGTTTAGCAATTCACCCAAGTCATTCCTGAGCCTTTCCGCCGCCGCAACGCTCGTCCTGTTGGCAGGATGCCAAAAGGAAGCCTCATCGGCCCAGCAAGGCGGTGTCACTGCCGCGCCGGGCAAGTCCCAGTACTTCCCGTTGCAGAGCTACCGCGTTGGGCCTTATGCTGCTGGTGGCAGCGGCTTCTTCGGTGGCTTCATCGATTACATGCAGCTGATCAACGCGCAGGGCGGCGTCAACGGCGTGCCCTTGAGCTGGGCAGAGTGTGAGACTGAATACGACGTCGAAAAAGGCGTCGAATGCTACGAACGGCTCAAGAAAAGCGCAGACGGTTCGCCCACGGCAGCCACCAACCCGCTGTCGGTCGGCATAGCCTATGCAACGCTGGACCGATCGACCACCGACAAGATCCCGCTGATCACCATCAACCACGGCCGGACAGATTCGACCGACGGCAGCGTGTTTCCGTATGTATTCCCGCTCCAGCTGAACCCCTACAGCGAAGTTTCGGCAATCTTCAACTGGATCGGCGCGAAAGCCGGCGGCCTGGACAAGTTGCGCGGCAAGCACATCGTCGTGCTTTATCACGGTTCGCCCTACGGCAAGGAGACCAACGGCGTGATCGACACGCTGGCGGCGCGCTATGGCGTCTCAGTCGACAAGATCGAAGTGCCGCATCCGGGTAACGAGCAGCAGTCGCAATGGCTCAAGATCCGGCAGATCAATCCCGAATGGGTGATCCTGCGCGGCTGGGGCGTGATGAACCCGGTGGCGCTAAAAACCGCGCGCAAGGTGGGGTTCCCGGCGGATCACATCATCGGCAACATCTGGAGCAATTCCGAGGAAGACGCCGCGCCCGCCGGTGGCGCGGCCAAGGGCTTCATCTCAATCACCACGCACCCCTCAGGCACCAGCTTCCCCGTGCTGCAGCAGATCAAGGCGCAAGTGATCGACAAGGGCAAGGGCAACCTGACGGACCCCAAGCGCTTCGGCACCGTGTATTACAACCTGGGCGTGGTGAACGGCATCCTCAACGTCGAGGCGGTGCGCGTCGCCCAGGCGAAATTCGGCAAGCGCCCGCTGACCGGCGAGGAAGTGCGCTGAGGGTTCGAGCACCTGGACATCGACGACGCCCGCCTGAAGGCATTGGGCGCGGTCGGGCTGGTGCAGCCGCTCAAGCTTTCGTGTTCGGACCACGAGGGCGGCGGCGCAGTGCGGTTCCAGCAGTGGGACGGCGCCAAATGGACCGTCATCAGTGACTGGATCCAGGCCGATCGCCCACTGCTCCGCCCGATCATCGAGGCCTCGGCACGCCAGTACGCCCGCGAAAAGGGCATCACGCCGCGCGACTGCTCGAAGAGCTGATTGGCAAGGCGAGAGGCGGCACCATGCGCAACATCCTCGAAGTCGACAACGTGGAGATCCGCTACGACCAGGCGATCCTGGCCGTGCGCGACATCACGTTTACGGTGCCGGAAGACGGCTTTGTCTCGCTGATCGGCGCCAACGGATCGGGCAAGACGACGACCTTGCGCGCCATCTCCCGCCTGCTCGAACTGGATCGTGGTCGCCTGACCCGCGGCGCGATCCGCTTTGACGGCAAGGACATCGCGCCGCAAAGCCCCCATGCGCTGGTGGCGGCGGGCATCGGGCAAGTATTGGAAGGGCGGCGCTGCTTCCTGCCGATGACGGTGGAGGAGAACCTGCGCACCGCCGCCGCCTCGCTGCGCCTGTCGCGGGCGGAAACGCGTGCCGCGCTGGAGAAGGCCTTTACCCGCTTTCCCCAGTTGGCCGACCGCCGCCGCACGCCTGCCGCGCTGCTCTCGGGCGGCGAGCAGCAGATGCTGGCGATCGAGCGGGCACTGGTTCGGGAACCCCGACTGTTGCTGCTGGACGAGCCTACGATGGGCTTGGCCCCGCAGATTGCCGAAACGATCCTGGAGACCGTCGCCACGCTCAATCGCCAGCATGGTGTGGCCGTCCTGATTGCTGAACAGAACGTCGCTCTGACATTGCGTTTCGCGCACGATGCCCATGTGCTGGAGAATGGCGCGATCCGTCTTTCGGGCACCGCCGCAGACCTGCTCCATCATCCGGAAATCTGGTCGACTTACCTGGGCCTGCCGACCACGGCACCCGCTATCCTGCAAGCCATCCCGGCCTGACGAAGCGCGAACGGAGCCCGCCATGTCACAGATCAAATCCCTGCTGACCTACCCGCACCCGCGATCGCTGACGAAGTCGGTTCGCGCCTCCGCGCTAGTGTTCGAGGACCCGCTATCGCGCGCGGTGCTTGATCGGATCGAGCGCCTTGCCCCCAGCGAAGCCAACGTCCTGATCGTGGGCGAGACCGGCACTGGCAAAGAGATTGTCGCGCGCCACGTCCATGATCTCAGCCGCCGCAAGGATTGCCAGTTCCTCGCCGTCAATTGCGGCGCCTTCACCGAGACGCTGGTGGAAAGTGAGCTTTTCGGCCACGAGCGCGGCGCATTCACAGGGGCTGTCGCTGCCAAGGAGGGCTGGTTCGAAGCGGCGGACGGCGGCACGCTGTTTCTCGACGAGATCGGCGACCTGCCGCTCAGCATGCAGGTCAAGCTGCTGCGCGTGTTGCAGGAGCGTGAAGTGGTGCGTGTCGGATCGCGCACCTCGCGCCCCATCGACGTCCGGGTCATCGCCGCCACCAACGTAAAGCTTGAAGGTGCCGTCTCGGCGGGGCGCTTCCGCGAGGACCTGTTCTACCGCCTGCGCGTCGCATCACTGACGCTGCCGGCCTTGCGCGATCGGCCGCGCGATATCCTGCCGCTCACGCACTTCTTCCTCAAGCAGCACCGCGACCGGCTCGGCTACGCCCACGCCGAACTCTCGCCGGAAGCCGAGCGTGCGCTGGTGCGGCACAATTGGCTGGGCAACATCCGCGAGCTGGAGAACGCCATCCACCATGCGCTGCTGGTGTGCGATGATGGCGTGATCCGCCCGGCGGACTTGCAGCTGACGTCCGGTCCGCAAGTCGCCGCGCCGTCCTCTCATCATGGAAGCGGCCACCAGCCGGCGGTCGATCTGGAAGGCGCCTTGTTCGATATCTTCGAGCAGGGCGGCGACGAACTCTTCGAGCAGATCGAGAACCGCGTGTTCCTGGCAGCCTTCGAATATTGCCAGCGCAACCAGGTTCAGACCGCGAAACTGCTGGGCATCAGCCGCAACATCGTGCGCGCCCGCCTGATCCGCATCGGCGCGATCGGCGGCACCCCCATCGAACCCCAAGCGGGGACGCTCTCCCCCCCTTCCAACACCCAGATCCATTGACAGGAGACTGTATGACCACGCTTCTCAAGGATGCCCCCGCCGCAGCGGACGCCGTGCCAGGTCAGTCTGGCGTACCCGCCGTGGCCCGTCCCGATGCCCCCGCCCATATAATCCGCGACGATGCCGAGGCGATAGCGGTGGCCGAAAAGCTTGCGGCGCAATTCGCCAAGGGTGCGCTGCATCGCGACCGCGAGCGGGTCTGGCCGCTAGCCGAACTCGATGCATTTTCGCAGAGCGGCCTGTGGTCGCTCAACGTGCCCAAGCGCTTCGGCGGGCCGGACTTGTCGTACCGCACCATCGTCAAGGTGATCGACATCATCTCCGCCTCCGATCCGTCGCTGGGCCAGATTCCGCAGAACCACATCGGCGTCGTCGCCGCGATCCGCACCACGTCTGACGAAACGCAGCAGGCGCTGCTGTTCAAGCAGGTCTTGGAGGGTACCCGCTTCGGCAATGCCTTCTCCGAATTCGGATCGAAGCGCGCCGCTGATTTCGAGACCACCTTCGTGGACGACGGCGACCATGTCATCGTATCGGGCCGCAAGTTCTACGCCACCGGTGCGCTGCTCGCCCATCTGGTCCCGGTCGTGGCGCTGGATGACGAGGGTCGCGCCTTTTACGCCATCGCCGACCGTGCCGCGCCGGGGCTGACGGTGATCGACGACTGGTCTGCCTTCGGCCAGCGCACGACGCTAAGCGGCACCGTGCTGCTGGACAAGGTCCGCGTGCCAAAGACGCATGTGGTTCCGGGCTACAAGGGATATGCCGAGCCCACAGCCGACGGCGCGATTTTCCAGATCATCCAGGTCGCGGTGGACACCGGCATCGCCGCGGCGGCCATCGCCGACACGATCAGCTTCGTGCGTGAGAAGTCGCGCGCCTGGGTCGACAGCGGCCTCGATCATGCATGGCAGGACCCTTACGTGATCCAGGCCGTCGGTGCGCTGAAACTGCGCCTCAACGCCACTCGCGCCCTGCTCGACCGGGCCGCGATCGCCGTGGACGAGGCGGTCGCCAACCCGAACGGAGAGACCGTCGCCACCGCACAGATCACCACCGCCGAGGCCAAGATCCTCAGCACCGAAATCGCAATCGAGGCGACCAACAAGCTGTTTGAGCTGGCCGGAACCCGCTCGACGCTCGCCGAGCACGGCCTCGACCGGCACTGGCGCAACGCCCGCACGCACACCCTTCACGACCCCGTTCGGTGGAAATACGCGATCGTCGGTAATTACTACCTCAATGGCGAAAACCCGCCGCTGCACGCCTGGAGCTGAACCAATGAGCATCAGCGCACCCGACAAGATTAATGTGCTGTGGTTTCTGCCCACGCACGGGGACAGCCGCTATCTGGGCACGCAGGAGGGCGGCCGCGCGGTCGACCTGCCCTATCTGCGGCAGATCGCGCAGGCCGCCGACACGCTTGGCTACTACGGCGTACTGCTGCCAACCGGACGCAGCTGCGAAGATAGCTGGGTGGTGGCTTCCGCGCTCGTCCCCGCGACCGAGCGGCTGCGGTTCCTCGTCGCGGTGCGGCCCGGACTGCAGTCGCCCACGCTCGCCGCGCGGATGACCGCGACGCTCGACCGCATTTCCAACGGACGGCTGCTGATCAACGTGGTCACCGGCGGCGATCCGGTGGAGAATGGCGGGGACGGCATCTTCCTCGACCATGCTGAACGCTACGAAGTGACCGAGGAGTTCCTGGGCATCTATACCGCGCTGCTGCGCGGCGAAGTGGTGGAACACGAAGGCAGGCACTTTCGCATCAGCGACGGCAGGCTGCTGTTCCCGGCGGTGCAGACACCCTATCCGCCGCTCTACTTTGGCGGTTCGTCCGAAGCGGGCAACCGGGTCGCGGCCAGGACCATCGACAAGTACCTGACCTGGGGCGAGCCGCCCGCCGCCGTCGCCGCCAAGGTGGCGACGATCCGCGCTCTGGCCGCCGAACAGGGTCGCGAAGTCTCATTCGGGATCAGGCTGCATGTGATCGTGCGCGAAATCCGCGAACAGGCCTGGGCCGCCGCCGACGCGCTCATCAGCCGGCTCGATGATGAGACCATCGCCAGAGCGCAGAGCGTTTTTGCACGGATGGATTCAGTCGGCCAGGCGCGGATGAGCAAGCTGCACGGCGGCCGCCGCGACCGGCTGGAAGTCAGCCCGGACTTGTGGGCCGGCGTCGGCCTGGTGCGCGGGGGCGCCGGCACGGCGCTGGTCGGCGATCCCGAGACGGTCGCCGCGCGGATTGACGAATATCGGCGGATCGGCATCGACAGCTTCATCCTGTCGGGATACCCGCACCTGGAAGAAGCCTATCGCTTCGGCGAACTGGTGCTGCCCCGCCTTCCGCTCGCGCACGGCCACCGCACGACTGCGGCGGCCAGCAACATGGGGCCGTTCGGCGAAACCATCGCGGGCGATCACCGCCCGGCGGTCCGCGCCTCGCAATCCTGAGTGTCCATGCCTCAAGCCTCATCTACCGTACCGACGGTGGCGATCATCGGCGGCGGCTTCACCGGAGCCGCCGTCGCCTATCATCTGGCGCGTCTTGCGGACGGTCCGTTGCGGATCGTCGTATTCGAGCCGCGAGCCGAGATTGGGCAGGGTGTCGCATACTCGACGCAGGATCCGATACATCGCATCAATGTGCCCGCCGCACGGATGACGCTGTTACCGGATGACCAGGAACACTTCGCCCGCTGGCTCGTCGCCCAAGGCGAGTTGGACGGCGACCCGGACGCGACCCTGGCGAACGGCCAATCCTTTCCCGCCCGCCGTTTGTTCGGCCGCTATGTCGCGGAGCATCTGCAGCCTTTACTGGCAAGCGGCCAAGTCGAACACCACCAAGGCCGGATCAAATCTGTTGCGAGCGAAGACAGCGGCTGGATGCTCGTCACCGACTCCGGCGAAAGTTTCGCCGCCGACGTCATCGTCATCGCCACCAGCCACCCACCGCCGAGTCCGCCTTCCGTCCTTGCCCGGGCGTTCGGCGGGGAACCCAAGTTCATCGCCGATCCTTGGGCGGCCGGGGCGCTTGCGCCGATCGGGCGAGAAGACAGCGTTCTGGTCGTGGGCACCGGTCTGACCATGGCCGATACCATCGCGACGCTCGATGCGCAGGGCCATCGCGGCCAGATCACCGCGATCTCTCGCCGCGGCCAGCGATCGCACAGCCATGCGGACACCCATGTCGAGCCCTTTGGCGACTTCGCCACCCGGCCGCCGCGCACAGCTCTCGACCTCCTTCGCCGGGTCCGCGTGGCGGCGCGGGCGGGTCGGCCCTGGCAAGGGCTGTTTGACCGCTTGCGTGTGCAAGGCCCGGACATCTGGAAAGCCCTGCCGCTGGTCGAACGGCGCCGGCTGATCCGGCATCTGCGGCCCTTCTGGGACACCCACCGCTTCCGCATCGCGCCACAGATCGGCGCAGTCTTAGATCGCCGCATCGCGGAGGGGACCCTGATGGTCGAGGCCGCGTCCATCCAGCAAGCCGAGATGCAATCAGGCCGGTTCGCCGTGACCCTGCAAGGCCGCGCTGGGCAAAACCGGTCAAGTGCGCTTCGGAGGCAAAGTTTCAATGCGGTCATCGCGACGACAGGCCCTGGTCACGGCAGCATCTTGACCTCGCTACCCGTCCTATCTGGACTTCTCGCATCCGGTTCGCTGGTACCGGACCCCACCGGCCTTGGGATCGCAGTGGACGAAAGCAGCCACCTGATCGGTACCCAAGGCCCCAACCCGCGAGCCTTCGTCGCTGGCCCGCTGGCGCGCGGTACCTTCGGCGAGTTGATGGGGCTTCCTGAAGTGACGAACCATGCTGTCTTTGTCGCCAAGAATATCACGGTGTTCTTGGCAGACTGTGGTGCAGTCGCTAAACGCGCCTGCCCCGAGCCGCTGTAGAGCCGGCGCAGGACTTAAAGTTCGTCGATGCTAGCTCGCGATGTCCGCTATTGGGTCATTTGGAGGACAATCGGAGTGTCTGCAATATCAGAGGTGGCAACCCCGGTCACGATAGCAACTGCAAACGACAGTTTTTCATGTAAGCGGACATACAAATACACACCTCTGAACGACCTGCATTGGTCGCGAGCAGACGTACACAGTTGCTCGAGAATCTGCACGACGTTCGTTCCCCACTCGCGACATGCGTTAGTTATTGAAGATGAAGCAATTATCGCGTTCCACATCGGCGATTTGGTGGAGCAGGCTGGCGCGAAGACGGTGGCATACGCTCAGACAGAGTTGGAAGCGGTCAGCGCCGCGATGGAGCAGAAGCCCGATATCATCGTGTCGGATGTAAGGCTCCTTACCGGCACGGGGCCTGCCGCCGTGACCAGCATCCGCCTGCGAGTTGGGCGTGTCCCAGCTATCTTCATCACCGGAAACCCCGAGGCGCTCGACGGCTATGACCACGATGGCTTGATGGAGAAGCCCTTCGAAGCCGATCGGCTCAAGGAAACGGTCGCTCGCTTTGCAGTGGATTGCTGATCAGCAGTCTAGCATACTCGCGTTCTGCGAATCCGTAAGTCTCTCCAGCCAAGGCCTCCAGCTGTCCGCGGTCGCAAATCATCAGACGCCCGCGATAGCCGCGCAGGACGCCGCTCCCTTCAAGCTGGTGCAGCGCGTCGGTGATGGTCGATCGCCTCACACCCAACATAAGGCCGAGTTCCTCATGCGTGATCGCGATCTCGTCACCGTCGATCCGGTCGTGGTAGAGCAGGAGCCAGCGTGCAGTGCGACGATCCACCGGATGGATCAGGTTGGACACGATCGTGCGCGTCATCTGCGTCATCAGGGTCATGGCATAACGCAGCAGGACTGTCCGGATGAGCGGATGCGTGTCGAGGATCGCGAGTAGATCGACAGCCCTGATCTTGAGCGCGGTTCCTTGCTTCGCCCGAACCACCGCCTCGTGCGGCCAGCGATCACTTCCCAGCACCAGCGGCCAGCCCACGAACCCCTCCCGCCCGGACAGGGCGATGGCGAGGCGCTGCTCGCTTTCCAGCACGTCGATCAGGCCGATCACCGCGGCTTCGGGGAAGCAGATCTCGTCGATCCGCTCACCGGCCCGCGCCAGAGTGCTGCCAAGTTCGAGCGGTACGCGCTGCAGAAAGGGCGAGAGCGCGGCGAAATCTTCCGGCCTCAGGACGCGCAGCAACCCATTACCAACCGAGCCTTGCTCGATCCCGCAGCCTTCGTTCTGTCGTTGGGACATGCGGACAGTTGGTAGCGGGTCGCTCATCCGTGCTCCATCTTCACGTGTCGTGTGGCTCCGCGAACGAAGCCGGGCTTTGCGTCGGCTAGCGTACGAAACCCACAAGTCTCCTGACAGTTCGACCGATGAACACATCCGTTCGCGAGATCCGCCATGAACACGCCTGTCCGCTTCAGCGATGCCGTCGAGAAGCCGATCGAGAATGAGGAACAGGTTCATCGCGAGTTGATCGACACGATGCGTTCGATCACCGAAACGACATCCGCGGACTACGGCCGCGCCGTACGCAGCGTGCACGCCAAGGCTCACGGTATCTTTGCCGGGAGGCTGACAATCGCCGAAACCCTGCCTCCCGAGTTGGCCCAAGGACTGTTCTCGACGCCCGGGGTCCATCAAGTGGTGATGCGCATCTCGACCAATCCAGGCGACATCCTTGACGATGCAGTGTCAGCACCTCGCGGCCTCGCGCTCAAGATCCTCGACGTGGAGGGCGAGCGCCTTCCAGAATCACAGGGCGAGACAACGCAGAACATCATTATGGTGAACGCGCCCGCCTTTGCGGCGCCGGACGCCAAGGCGTTCCTGAGCAGCCTCAAGCAGCTCGCCGCTACCACTGACAAGGCCGAGTGGGCAAAGAAGCTACTTTCGGCGACCCTTCGCGGAGTCGAAAGCGCACTTGAAGCGGTTGGCGGCAAGAGCGCGATGATCTCGACCATGGGCGGTGCTCCGCTCACCCATCCGCTAGGCGACAGCTACTACAGTCAGACGCCGTTCCGCTTTGGCGAGCACATCGCCAAATTCGCGCTTGTGCCTGTGTCGCCCAACCTGACTGACTTGACTGGTGACAAGGTCAACACCAGCGATCGCCCAGATGCCCTACGCGAGGTCATCCGCGAGACGATCATCGATGGTGGCGGCACCTGGGAGCTACGCGTGCAGCTCAACACCGATCTCGACGTGATGCCGATCGAGGACGCTTCGGTCGAGTGGGACGAGGAAGCGAGCCCTTATCGCACGGTGGGCCGCATCACCGTCGAGCCGCAGCTTTCATTCGGCACGGAACTCGCAGGCCAAATCGATGACGAGACCTTCTTCAGCCCTTGGCATGGCTTGGCCGCGCACCGTCCGCTCGGCTCGGTCAACCGCGCGCGCCGACATGCGTATGAGATGTCGGCCGAGTTCCGGGGGAAGTTCAACGGGTGTCCGATGCACGATTTGGCCGGTCCGCTGGCAAGGTCTTGAAAGCGGGCAGAGAACCGTTTGGCGCTGCGGATTGTTGTACTTGCGAATGCGCGGCGATCCGGGCTGTCGGCCGAATACGACTGCATGAGATGAGAGGATGATCATGAGCAAACGTACTCTGCTGGTGAGCTTTGCGACCCTTGCTGCTTTCACAGCCAGCGGAGCGAGCGCGCAGCGCAACGCCGCGTCGCTGAGCCAGGTTGTGCGCTTCAATCATCAGGCGACCGGTGTGGCCGTCACGGCAGACGGGCGCCGCTTCGTCAACTTTCCGCGCTGGACGGACGATGCGCCGATCTCGGTCGCCGAGGTGATGAAGGATGGGTCGCTGCGGCCCTATCCCGACGCCAACTGGAATGCCTGGCGCAATGACAAGGCGAACGAACTGCCAGTGGAGAACCACTTCGTCTGCATCCAGTCGATCGTGCCAGACGGCAAGGGCAACTTGTGGGTCGTCGATCCCGGTGCGCCCGGCAACGAGAAGATCCTGCCTGGCGCGCCCAAACTGGTGAAGATCGACCTCAAGACCAACCGGGTCAAAGTCATCCCAGTGCCCGAGAATGTCGCACTCCAAGGCACCTACCTCAACGACATCCGCTTTTCGTCGGATGGACGAATGGGTTACATCACCGACAGCGGCACGCGTGGCGCGATCATCGTGGTCGATCTCGATAGCGGCGCAAGCTGGCGTGCACTCGACGGACATGCCTCCACCCAGGTCGACAAGACTGTCACCGTCACCATGAATGGCCAGCCGCTGCGCCGTCCTGACGGGCGCCAGCCGATGTTCGCATCGGACGGGATCGCGATTAGCAACGACGGCCGGACGCTGTACTACCAGGCGCTTACCGGCAAGACGCTCTACTCGATTGAGACGCGGCTGCTGGCTCGCGGCGTCGAGGATGCTCAGCGCCAATCCGCGGTGAAGACCGTGGCGCAAAGCCAGGTTGCCGATGGTCTGTGGATGAGCAAGGCAGGCGTGCTCTACGTCACCTCACCCACCGACTTTTCGATTAAGCGACTGAAAGGCGCCTCCTTGGAGACTGTGCTGACCGACCCACGATTGCGCTGGCCTGACACCTTTGCCGAAGGGCCTGACGGTCGCATCTACGTCACCGCCAGTCACATCCAGGACACCCAGTGGTTCAAGCCGGGAGCGCCGCCGTCGATCCGCACGGAACTGTTCGCCTTTAAGCCGTCGCGTTGATCCTTGCGCCTACGATCCCTAGGCGCGGTTGACGGGCTTGATTAGCGGCAAGTCCGAGATTTAGTGATCCATTCCGATGAGCAGGCGATAACAGGACCCGCGATTTTAGTGGGCGCAGAACTCGATTAGCATGCTCGTGACGGCGGACTCATGATCCACATCATCAGGCGTGTATAGGCCAGTCTGGGCGAAAGCTGCGGTGGCAAACGCATAAAACCCATCAACGACGCGACGCGCAGCTGTCCGACCTCCGCATGAGCCGGTTGCAGCATGAACCGGGAGCAGTGATGGCTGAAGTGACCGCAGCGGTTCATCAACGAACGCGGGAGTGCGTAAGATAGATTACGACCAAAATTACGGCAAAAGGGGCGTGATGCTATAATTTACTTTGAAATCAGTCTTCTTTGTATACCTCCCGCTCCGCCATTTCTTGTTCAAATAATTGGATTTTTTCCAAAAAATGAGGTTGCAATCCTGTTTGCAACCCTGTTTGGCGACCGGATTTATGCGGTCTGCTGTAGCCTAATCCGGACGAACCGCCACGCTGTGTACTACCTGGGGTAGATAGAGACATGTCTGATTTGTAGCAGGTGTGTGTGCGAGCACGTGTCGATCGGACGAGGTCGGCTTCCGACCAAACCCGGTCTTTCGTGACCGAAGCGCCAAGGTCGGCTTTTGGCAAGTTGGACAACGCTTGTATAAATCCATAAATCCGCTAACGTGGATATATGGAAAAAAACGCAGTTATCTCGGCCCTTGGCGCGCTCGCGCAGGACACCCGCCTCGACGCATTCCGCCTGCTGGTCCACCACGAGCCTGAAGGCCTGGCCGCCGGCGAGGTCGCCAAGGCGCTCGACGTGCCGCAGAACACAATGTCGGTGCATCTCGCAACGCTGGCGCGCGCCGGGCTGATCCGGTCGGAGCGGCGCAGCCGCATCATCAATTACCGCGCCGATCTCGACCAGTTGAAGGTGCTGACGCTGTTCCTCGTGAAGGACTGCTGCGGCGGCAAGGCGGAGCTTTGCGAACCGCTGATCGCCGAGCTTAACCCCTGCTGCTGAAGGCTGCCATGACCGTCGATATTATCATCTATCACAACCCCGAGTGCGGGACGTCGCGCAACACGCTGGCGATGATCCAGAACGCCGGCATCGAGCCGCACGTCATCGAGTATCTGAAGACTCCGCCCAGCCGCTCGCGTCTCGTCTCGCTGATCGGGCGCATGGACATCACGCCCCGCGCGCTGCTGCGCGAGAAGGGCACGCCCTATGCTGAGCTTGGCCTTGGCGACCCGGCACTCTCCAATGACCAGGTGATCGAGGCAATGATCGCGCATCCGATCCTCATCAATCGGCCGATCGTCGTCTCGCCGCTTGGGGTGAAGCTATGCCGCCCATCGGAAGAGGTGCTCGACCTGCTGCCCGCGCGGCAGCGCGACGCCTTCACCAAGGAAGATGGCGAGAAGGTCATCGACGATGCGGGCAACAGGATCGGCGGATGACCACCGCCGTTCCGGCAAGGCAAGCGATCAGCACGTTCGAGCGCTATCTCAGCGTCTGGGTGGCGCTGTGCATCGTGGTCGGGATCGCGCTCGGCTATGCTTTGCCGGGCCTTTTCGCTGCCATTGCCTCGGCCGAGATGGCGCGCGTCAACCTTGTGGTCGCGATACTCATCTGGCTGATGATCATCCCCATGCTGCTCAAGATAGACCTGCGCGCGCTCGGCTCGGTACGCCAGCACTGGAAGGGAGTTGGCGTCACCCTGTTCATCAACTGGGCGGTGAAGCCCTTCTCGATGGCGCTGCTGGGCACTCTGTTCCTCGGCTGGCTGTTTCGGCCGCTGCTGCCGGCGGGCGAGGTCAGCTCCTATATCGCCGGTCTGATCCTGCTGGCTGCCGCGCCCTGCACGGCGATGGTATTTGTATGGTCCAACCTCTGTGAGGGTGAGCCGACCTATACGCTGAGCCAGGTCGCGCTGAACGACGTGATCATGGTCTTCGCCTTCGCGCCCCTTGTCGGCCTACTGCTCGGCGTCGCGTCGATCACGGTGCCGTGGGACACGCTGCTGATCTCGGTCATGCTCTACATCGTCGTGCCGGTGATCGTCGCGCAGGTCGTTCGAACTTCAGTGATCGGAGCCGGCGGACAGCCCGCACTGGATCGGCTGCTGGCCCGGCTTGGACCGGTATCGCTGCTGGCGTTGCTGAGCACGCTGGTCCTGCTGTTCGGGTTTCAGGGTGAGGCGATCATCGACCATCCGCTCGTCATCGCGCTGATCGCGGTTCCGATCCTCATCCAGGTCTATTTCAACGCGGGGCTTGCCTATTGGCTGAGCCGCCGGTTCGGAGTCGCGTGGTGCGTGGCAGCCCCCGCCGCGCTGATCGGCGCCTCCAACTTCTTCGAACTGGCGGTGGCCGCCGCAATCAGCCTGTTCGGGCTCAACTCGGGGGCAGCGCTGGCGACCGTGGTCGGTGTGCTGGTCGAGGTGCCGGTGATGCTGTCGGTCGTCTCGATCGTGAAGAGGACCCGGCATTGGTATGAAGCGAGAGCCAGGGCATGACTGAGGTTCACTTCTCGGAAGCCCGCCACGCCGATGATGTCCTGCGCCTCACGCTCGGCGCCGCGCCGCTCCCGACCGACGATCTCGGCGGTCCGACCAGATGTTTTTCAGCTTGTCCGACGATGAACGGCTGATCGGGCTCATCGGTCTGGAAGGCAACGGCGCTGACTGGCTGCTCCGCTCGCTGGTCGTGCCCCCAACCCGGCGCGGCAAAGGATATGGCCGGATGCTGGTCAAACGCCTTGAAGGCGTCGCCGATGGCGCGGTCGAACGGCTGCACCTCCTGACCAGCGGCACCGGGGAGTTGTTCCGCAGGCTCGGCTACGCCGATGCCGATCGCGCTGCCGCGCCGGCCTTCATCGCCAAACCGCGCAGTTCACGTCGCTGTGCGGTCCGCGCGCGACCTATCTCGTCAAGGATCTTGGATGACTCGCCTTCGTGACCTGACCGACACCGACCATCTGCCCGCGCTCGATCGCAGCATCACGATCCCTCGGCCCGGCGCCGGCATGGGCGACGATCAGCCGCCGCCACGCATCCTGCTGCTCTACGGGTCGCTGCGCGAACGCTCGTTCAGCCGGCTCGCGACCGAGGAAGCGGCGCGACTGCTGATCCTGTTCGGCGCGGAGGTGCGGATATTTGATCCGAGCGACCTGCCGCTCCCCGATCAGGTGAAGGGCGACGATCATCCCGCCGTCCATGAGTTGCGCCAGCATGCGCTATGGTCCGAAGGCATGGTCTGGTGCAGCCCCGAACGGCACGGCCAGATCACCGGCATCATGAAGGCGCAGATCGACCATCTGCCGTTAGAGTTCGGCGGCATGCGGCCGACCCAGGGTCGCACGCTCGCGGTCATGCAGGTGTCGGGTGGTTCGCAGTCGTTCAATGCGGTGAACACGCTGCGCCTGCTCGGCCGCTGGATGCGGATGATCACCATCCCCAACCAGTCGAGCGTGGCGATGGCCTTCAAGGAGTTTGACGAAGCGGGCCGTATGCGCCCGTCGAGCTACTATGACCGGATTGTCGATGTGATGGAGGAACTGGTCCGGTTCACGATCCTAACCCGGCCGCACGCCGACCAGCTCGTTGACCGCTACTCCGAACGGAAGGCCGCACTGGCAAAGCGTGACGCTACCGCCGATCTTGCCTCGCGCGCTCTCGGCTGATGAGCCGGAGGTTGCCTGCCACCTAGACTTAGAATGACCGCTTATTCTGAAGAATGCCATTCGGCTTAAGCCGTCGGAACGGCGGCAAGTCTCACGAATCCGCATTCCGCATCCGGCAGCAGCCGACCAGCGTCGGCCGTTCATGCTCACTACGGCGAACGTCGGGTTCCGACAATAACTGCCAGTTACCCTGATGTGCCACTTCACCCATGGCAACGCGCTAGGCGCTGATTCGCAAGGCTCGCCTGAAACGCTTTTCGGATCCGCGAGTTATGTGTTGGCTCGTAGGCCGTGACGCGGCGGGGCGTCAGGGGCTGGCGTCTTTTCGGGCATGACGAACGGGGCGGGGCATTTCAATGAGCATGGGGCGATCGGGCGTTTGGCGAGGCGGCCGGTATTTGGGTGGTGTCGCCATCGGGTGTGTCTTGTTCGCTTTGCCGTGCATTGCGTCGGGGCAAGGGATATCACCCGCTGACCAGGAGCAGGCGCGGATACGTGCGGAGCGACAGGCTGCCGAGCGCGCGGCGCAGGAGAGAGCGCCAATCGTGTCGCTGCAGCAGGATGATGCTGCCGTGGTAGGGCCGTTCCCGGTCGAGGCGGAATGCTTTCCGGTTCGCGAGATTTTGGTCGAGAATGCCGAGCAGGCTAAGCTGCGCTGGGTGCCGGGCTTCTTCGCACAATTTCATGGCCGCTGCATGGGAACGCAAGGCCTCAACTACGTCGTGCGCGCGCTGCAGGGGCAGTTCATCGAGCATGGCTTAGTGACAACGCGCGCGGGTCTGCCCGAACAGGATCTCGCGAGCGGCACCCTGCGCATCGTAGTGGTTCCCGGTACGGTCTCGGATATTCGGGTCAACAAGACCGACCGCACCAAGGTCTGGTCGCGTGCCGCGCCACTCGGGCGTGGCGACCTGCTCGACCTGCGCGTGCTAGAGCAGGGGCTGGAACAGTTGCGCAGCGTTCCCGGACGCACTGCGACCGTGGACATTGCGCCCGGCGACACGCCCGGCGCCTCGATCCTTGACGTGACGCTGGCGCAGCCCCGCCCAATCTCGGGCTCGGTCAGCATCAATAACTTCGCCAGCGAGCGGGTCGGACGGTATCAGGGCTCGGTGCAACTAGCAGAGCTTGGCCAGCTGGGCTTCTCCGAAGTCATCAGCGTCTATTACAACCGCCGTACCGATAGTCCGGGTATTCCCGCCGATAGCCGCGGCTACGGTGCCACGGCATCGGTGCCGCTGGGCTGGTGGACGATCAGCGCCAATGCTTCCTCCAATCGGTATGAACAAACGGTCGTCGGCGATGTCAGCACGTTCGGCACACGCGGAAAGCTCGAGCGGGTGGCGATCGCCGCCGAACGCGTGGTTCACCGCGACCAGACCTCGCGCACATCGATCAGCGTCGGCCTAGCCAAGCGCTGGGCCAAGAACTTCATCGACAATGTAGAAATCGGCATCCAGCGGCAGAACCTGACCGACCTCGAACTGCGCCTGATCGACCGGCGAAGCATCGGCCGAGCGCGGCTTGATGGGTCGGTCGGCCTGCGTCTGGGCCTTGGCATCCTGGGCGCACAGGATGAGCCCAGCGACCGCCCCGATGCCTTGCCCAGCGCGCGCTATCGCATCTTCAGCGCCAACTTTTCCCTGCAGGTGCCGTTCGAGCGCGGTTTCATCAATGATTATCGTGCCGAGTTCTTCGGCCAAGTCAGCAGTAAGAACCTCTACGGCTCGGACCTCGTGCAGGTGGGCGGATCGTACACGGTGCGCGGGCTGGACAGCGATACCGCGTTGCTGGGCCGCGAAGGCTTCTATGTGCGCCAGGAACTGGGTGCGCGCATCGCCGATGGCTTTAGACCTTACGCCCTGTTCGACTTTGGCGGCGTGCGCGATGGCCCGGGCCTGCGCGGAGGCGCGGGCATCGGCCTTCGCATGCAGCGTGGTCCGATCTTTGTCGACGCGTTTGGCGCCCGCCCGGTGTTCGGCCGCGGCATCAATAATCGAGACCGCATCCGCTTCGGCCTTGCCGCCGGCATAGGATTCTGACCATGACTCAGCTGCCCTTCATCGCCACGCGCCGCCGCATTCGCGCAGCGACAGCCCTGTCGCCGGTGAGCAAGGGAGCCGGCTTGGCCGCGCTTCTGCTGATCGCTCCGCTGACGGTATGGGCGCAAGAAGCGCCAGCCCCCGCTCCCAACCCGGTGGTACCGGTGCAAGGCGGCGGCACCCGGCTGGACTACGGCGCGAACGGCGTGCCGGTTGTCAAGATCGCGGCGCCCGACGCTCGGGGCACCAGCTACAATCGCTACGACGCCTTCAACGTCGATGGACGCGGCGTGGTGCTGAACAACAGCGACAAGATCGTGCAGAGTCGCCTCGCTGGCTTCATCGACGGCAATTCCGCGTTGAAGGCCAGTGGCGGGGCGAACCTCATCATCAATGAGGTGGTGTCTGCCAATCCGTCGCGCATGGCGGGCTATCTCGAGGTGGCCGGGCGGCCGGCCGACCTGATTCTCGCCAATCCCTACGGCATCACCTGCGATGGGTGCGGCTTCGTCAATGCACCGCGGATCACGCTGGCGGTGGGCGCGCCGCAGCTCACGGATGGCGCGGTCAGCGGATTTCGCACTTCGACCGGCGCGCTCAACGTCATCGGGCGCGGGCTGGACGCCACCAACGCGCGGCTGGAGCTGTTTGCGCGTGCGGTGACGATCAACGCGGGCATCTATGCCGATAGCGTGACCGCCAGCTTCGGCACCGGCGATGTCACCCGCGACGGCGAACTGGTGGTGACTGACAAGCGCAATCCCGCGGCGGCGGATCAGCCAGTGTTCGGTCTCGACGTAGCGGCGCTGGGCGGGATGTACGCCAAGTCCATCCGCCTGATCGGCACCGAGGCCGGCCTTGGCGTCAACGTGTCGGGTGAGCTGGCGGGCCTCGAGCAAGGCATCAGCCTTTCTACCGACGGGCGGGTCTCGATCGGCGGCATCGTCACCGCCAAGACCGACGCGGTGATCGAGACCACCGGTCCGCTCGACGTGGCCGGTCAGCTCTATGCCGAGGGCAAGACGACGCTGAAGGCCGGTACGCTGACCAGCGGCGGCCTGATCGGCAGCGGCGGCGATCTTACGGTGTCTGCGGGCGCGATCACCAGCAGCGGGACCCTCGCCGCCGGTCTCAACCGCGCGGGCGGCATCGCGCAGGCCGGCAGCGCGGCGCTGACCTCCGGCGGCACCGCCAACCTGTCCGGCCGCGTGCTCGCACGCGATGGTCTGGCGGTGGACGCGGCAAGCATCCGCAACGCCGGACTGTTGAGCGGTGGCAGCGTCACGTCGCGTTCGGACGCGCTCGACAACAGCGGCGGCGTGATCGACGGAAAGACCGCCCTCGATGTTCGGACCGGAGCAATTACTAACGTGGGCGGCGCGATCCAGTCCGGCGGCGCGCTGACGCTCACCGGCTCTGCCCTCGCGAACGAGCGCGGCGCGGTGCTGGGTCTTGGCGATGGCAAGGTCACCGTGGACGTGCGCGGCGTGGTCGCGGGCGTCGACGGGCAGATCGGTGGCAACGGCGACGTGTCGCTGACCGCCGCGAGCCTGTCGGTCTCGGGCGCGAAGGGCAGCGTCACGGCGGGCAAGGCGCTCACGGTTTTGAGCAGCGGCGGCATCGACGTCACCGCCAATGCGCTGATCGCCAGCGGCGGGGCGGCCGATATTGCGGCGGGTACCACCACCAACATCACGGCCGGCGCGATCCAGAGCGGCGGGGCGCTGGCGCTGCGCAGCAATGCGTTGACGGTTGGCAGCGCCGGGCAGGTCAGCGGCGGCAGCGGCTCCATCGTCACCCGTGGCGGCCTCACCAACGCCGGCCTGATCGCCAGCACCGGACGCATCGATGTAAACGCCGGGGCTCTGAGCAACACCGGCACCATCGCCGCCGATGCGGGACTGGGCCTCATCGTTTCGGGCGATCTCTCTACCAGCGGCCTCATCGCGTCAGATGCAGGCATCGCTATGCGGGCCGGCTCTCTCACCGCTTCGGGTGGCACGGTCCAGGCGGGCGGACCGCTGACGATCACGACCAACCTCGCCACGCTCGACAAGGCCACCGTGCTGGCGCTTGGCAGCGGCGGGCTCTCGCTCGCGAGCACCGGCGCGTTCAGCGCGACCGGCAGCCGCTTGGGCGGCAATGGCGACGTGGCGTTTTCCGGCACTACCATCGACCTCATCGGCACCCGCGTCACCGCGCTCGGGGGTCTGACGCTTGATGCGACCGCAGGTGACCTCGCGCTGACTGACGCGGCGGCACTGGAAAACGCCGGCGACCTGACGCTGCGCGCCTCTGGAACGCTCAGCCATACCAGCGACATCGTCGGGCGGGGTAGCAATCTGACGCTATCCGCTGCGCGTATCGACAATCGCGCAGGCTCCATCCTCCATCTCGGCAATGGCGCCCTGACAGTGATCGGGGCGAGCGCGGTCGACAACACTTCGGGTACGATCGGCACCAACGGCACGCTGGCGCTGAGCGCCGGCACTCTGGCGAACGGAAGTGGAAGGATCACCGCGGCGGGCTCGGCGGCGCTCAACCTGAATGGTGCAATCGAGAACGGCAGCGGGCTAGTCTCGTCGGGAGCGGGCCTGACGGTGCGTGCTGGCGCGGTGACCAATACCGGCGGATCGATCGAGACCAGCGGTGTCCTGGATGCCAGCGCAACCTCGCTTGACGGCGGCACGCTGGTCGCGGCGGGCGCGGCCGGGAAGCTGACGCTGGACGTCACCGGCGCGATCAATGGCGGCGTGCTGATCGGCGCGGCCACAGATGCTGCCATCGCCGCCGGATCGGTCAACCTTGCGACCGGCGCGCGGCTGACTGCGGGCGGCGGCATCACCGCCACCATGCGCAGCGGCGATCTGTCCCTCAACGGCGGTACCATCGACGCGGCGAACGTGTCGCTGACTTCTGCCGGCTCCATCGCCACGGGCAATGGCGGTGCGGTACAGTCCACCGGCACGCTGACGCTCGACGCAGGCGAGGGCATCGTCACCACCGGCGGCCGGATGGTCGCGGGCGGCGCGCTGACCGCCAAGGCGGCGACCATCGACAACCGCACAGGACTGCTGGTCTCAGGTCCGGGCGGCGCGACCTTTATCGCGACCACGGTGCAGAACACAGGCGGCACGCTGGGCGGAGACGGAGCGGTCTCTCTGACAGCCACTACGCTCGACAACGGGGCCGGCGTGCTTGCGGCGGGCACCGATTTGACGCTGATTACCATCAACTTAGCCAACGCCACCGGTGGCCAGCTGTGGGCCGATCAGGATGGCCGTATCTCGGTATCTGGCACGGTGACCAATCGCGGCAGCATCGCCGCCAGTCGCGATCTGGTGCTCAACACCGGCACCCTGGACGGCGGCACCGGGTCTGGCGCGGGCACGCTGGCGGGCGGGCGCCTGCTCGAGGTTAATTCGGGCGGGGGCACCACCGGCAAGCTGGTCGCTCCTAATGCGCTGACGCTGGGCATCACTGGCGACCTTTCCAACGCGGCGGACGACACGATCTCAACGCCGGGTGCGCTGACCCTCAACATCGGCGGCAGCTTCGCCAATGCAGGCCGCGTCGAGGGCGGCAGCGTGGGCGTGACCACCGGCGGGTCGATTGCCAACCAGGCCAGCGGCAGCATCGTCGCCGGCACGATCAATCTCGCCGCCGGCACCTCGCTGGACAACGCCGGCCTCATCAACGGCGGCGACGTGACGCTTCGCGGCGCCAGCATCGCCAATAGCGGCGCGATCTTCGCCGATCGGGCGGCGCTATTCGGCGCAGGCGGCATCACCAATGCCGGCAGCAATGCAGTGATCGCGACACGCGGCGGCCTGCTCCAGCTTTCGAGCGGAGGCGACATCGTCAATTACGATGGCGCACTGCTCTACAGCTTGGGCAACATCGCCGTAACCGGGGCGGATGGAACGGGGCGCGCAGCCTCTCTCACCAACCTGTCCGCCAACATTCAGGCGCAGGGCGATATCGCTATCGGCGCAACACGCGTGGTCAATGACCGTGCCAGTTTCACGACCGAAGAGGCACTGCTGTCCAGCCAGTATGTCGAAAATGCGGATCGTCGCGACCGCGAACACCGCACCCTCACCAAGTACACCGAAACCGTTACCGACACCCAAATCACTGCCGACAGCGGCGAGGCGCGGATCATTGGTGGCAACATCGCGATCGACGCCGACAGGCTGACCAACAACATTTCCACGATCAGCGCCAGCGGCAACCTGAGCGTGGGCGCGGCAACGGTCAGCAACACCGCCTTCACCGGATACAACACGACCACGCAAACCGGCACGATCGAGGACCAGAAGCGCAACTGCTTCCTGTTCTTCTGCGGTGGCTGGGACACTCAATCGACCACGCCGCTCAACACCGTGAACCCGGTGGCGACCTTCACCATCGCGTCCACCCTCACTGCAGGCGGCACCCTGGCGATTGATGCGAAGACAATCGACAACGTCGTGTTGACGCCCGGCGGCGGCAGCGCGGATATCTTCGCGACAAGTGCGACGCCGGGCACGGTCTCCGCCGGCGCCGCGCTGGCGGCGGGCGGCCTGGCGGCTGTGACCGCCCCCGGCACCGCGCCCGGCACGATCGCCGGCACCACGATCGACCCTTCGTTCGGCTTCGCGGTGCTCCCACTGAACGACCGCGCTGGCGGCGGCGCAGGCGCCGCGACGCTCGACCTTGGTGGCCTGTTCAAATACGCCGACAGTACCTCGCTGTTCCTCGTCGAGGCCGATCCACGCTTCTCCAATTACCAAAACTTCGTGTCGAGCGACTATTTCCTTGATAGGCTAGGCTACGATCCCACCCGCGTGCAGCGACGCCTGGGTGACGGCCTCTACGAGCAACAGCTGATTTCCAACCAGCTCGTCGCGCTGGTGGGCGCTCAGCGGCTGACCGGCTATGGCGATAATCAGGCGCAATACCGCGCACTGCTCGATGCCGGCGCCACGTATGCGCAGCAGTACCAGCTGGCGCTCGGCGTCGGTCTTTCGCCCGCGCAGATGGCGACGTTGACCAGCGACATCGTACTGTTGGTGGAAACCACGGTGCAGACGCCGTCCGGCCCGCAGACGGTGCTCGCCCCGCGCGTCTACCTGACCAAGGCGGCGACCGGCGATCTCACCAGCGGCGGCGCGATCGTCGCCGGCCGCGACCTGCAACTGCGCGCGTCGGACTCTTTCGCCAACGCCGGCGTCGTGCGCGCGACGGCGAGCAGCACCATCGTCGGCGGCACCGTCACCAACACCGGCCGGCTCGACCTCGGCAAACGTGCCGTCGTCGCGGCCTCGGGTGACCTGACCGACCGCGGCGGTGCAATCACCGCCGGCGATCTCACGCTGTCGGCCGGCCGCGACCTGACGCTGGCGCCGGTGGACACCGCCCGCACCGTCGCCACCCGCTACTATGCGGGCCGCTCAGACCAGCAGGTCTCGCTGGCGACCACCACCATCAATCGCGGCACCGATCTATCGGCCAGCGGCAACGTCAACCTCCTCGCCGGCCGCAGCGTATCCGTGACCGGAGCGAACGTCGCGGCAGGCGGCGATCTTGCGATTCAGGGTGGGCAGGACGTGGCGATCCGTTCGGCGACCGACACCGGCTCGTCCTTCGCCATCGGTCGCCAGGGCAAGACCCAATTCAAGCAGACGCAGACCGAACAGGCCAACGTGCTCAGTACGCTGAACGCGGGCGGCAACGTCAGCATCGCCACGCCCGGCGCGCTGACGGTTTCGGGCGCGGAAGTGACGGCCGGCAAGGCACTCACCGCCGACGCCGGCAGCATCGCCGTTACCGGCGTGGTCGACAGCACCCGCCTGCAGCGCGATACGCTGAAGAAGTCGGGCGGGCTGCTCTCGTCGACCAAGACGACCACCACGTACGACGGCACCGACCAGAGGGTCGTCGCCTCAACGCTGGCGGGCGACACGGTGGCGCTACGCAGCCAGGGCGACACCCGCATCGCCAGCTCGAACGTGGTGGCGAACAACGGCGTCGGCATCCAATCAGGCGGCGCGATCGACGTCGGCACGCTGACCGCGACGGACACCGAGGCGCAGTCCACCCGCGTCAAGAAGAGCGGCTTGTCGATCGGCGGCGGCGGCCTGTTCCTGGGCGTCGCCAAGAACCGCAACGACGTGAACACCTCCAGCACGACGAACACCGGATCGCTCATCGGTTCGACCGCGGGCGACGTGACGCTCGATGCGACCCGCGACCTTACCGTGACCGGCAGCCAAGTAGTCGGCAACGGCACGACCCGCCTGACGGGCGAGCGCGTGACCGTGCAGAACGAAACTGATACCGTGCAGACCGACACGCTCAGCAAATCGTCCAGCATCGGGCTGTCCGTCGGCGTCCAGAACCCGGTGCTTAGCGGACTTTCCGGCGTGCGCGACAGCGCCCGGGTGCTGGGCAGTGGCAAGACCAATGCCCGCACCACCGCCGTCGCAGGCCTGGCCGGCGGTCTTGCCGCCTATAATGCCGCCGATGCATTGAGCGTCGGCGGGGCCAACGTGGCGGACACCGCGCGCAATCTGACGTCAGTGGGCGTCAGTTTCGGCGTATCTTCCAGCAAGTCGACCTCCAGCACTACCGACCAGACCAACCTGGCGAGCCGCGTCGCTGGGCAAGATGTCGTGATCGCCGCGCGTGGGGCGGGGCCAGCCTCGACCATCACAGTGCAGGGCAGCGAAGTGGTCGCCCAGCGCGACCTGACGCTGCTGGCACCGGGCGCGATCACGCTGCGCTCGGGCACGGAGATCGACACGCTGGCGCAAGCGAACAAGTCGTCAGGCGTCTCGGTCGGCGTGCAGATCGGCCTGAACGGCGGCATCACCCCCTCGGCCTCGCTCAACCTCGGCAAGGGCAGCGCCAGCGGCACCGACGTGCGTCAGACCGAAAGCCTGCTTAGCGCCGGCAATCAGGTGCGGATCGCCACGCCGGACGCGCTCACGCTGCAAGGCGCGCAAGTCAGCGGCAACCGCGTCTCGGTCGATGCCGGCAGCCTCGCCATCATCAGCGAGAAGGATCGCGCCGCTTATGCTGAGCGCCAGCGCAACCTCGGGCTGTCGCTCAGCACCGCAGGTGGCGGGTCGATCGGCGGGAACCTTAACAACAGCCGTCAGAACGGTGAATACGCCAGTGTGCGCGAACAATCGGGCATCTTCGCAGGATCGGGCGGATACGACATCAACGTCGCGGGCAACACCAACCTCGTCGGCGGAGTGATAGCCAGCGAAGCGGGGGCTGAGCGCAACCGCCTGAGCACCGGTACGCTGACCGCATCGGATATCGCCAATACCGAAAGCTACCGCGCCAACAGCACCACGCTGGGCGGCGGCATCGGCGGCATCGGCAAGAACAACGATGGTCTCGCCACTGCCGGCACCGATCGCACGCCGGGCAGCCAGCTGCCGGGCCTTCGCACCGGGATCGGCACTATCAGCGCGACGCCGCCTCTGGCGCTCAATGCCAAGGGTAGCCAATCCGGCACCACGTCCTCGGCGATCGCGCCCGGAACGATTGCCATCACCTCGGGCGATGCGGCCAGTCGCGATCTTGCCGCCACGATCAGCCGCGATACCGCCGGCGCGAATGCCGGCGCGCTCATCCAGCAGTACGACGCCGAAAAGCGCGAGGAGATCGCGCTGGGCTTCGCTGCCGCGACGCAGCTTGCCAACCAGACCGGAACCTTTTTCGCCAACCGCGCGACCGAGGAGCAGATTCTGCGCGATCAGGCACGGCGAACCGACGATCCGGCCGAAGCCGCCCGCCTGACCCAGCGTGCCGACGCATTGCGCGATACCTACGGCGCTGGCAGCTCTGCCCGGTTGATCGCGACCGCTCTCAATGGCGCGGCGGGCAGCGGCGTCACCGGCTCACTCGGCGGATTAGTGCAGGCCAGCGCGGTCAACGTGCTGCAGGGCCTGGCGGCAACAGCAGTGAAGGACCAAGTCGACCTCATCGCTAATCCGCGCGACCGCGAGGTGACTCGCGCCGCGTTGCAGGCGGTGGTCGGGTGTGCGGGCAGCGTGGCGGGTGGTTCCGGAGGTTGCGGCAGCGCCGCGACCGGTGCGGCGGCCAGCGTCGTGCTCAACAACCTGCTGCAGAGCGGCGCCAGCGCCACGGTCGGGCCTGACGGCAAGCCGCTGACGATCGATCAGCAGGAGGCCCGCAGCGCGCTCGTGGCGACCATCGTCACCGGTCTTGGCGAGGCACTGGGCGCTGCCTCTCCCGCCGCGACTCTGGCGGCGCAGATCGAGACCGAGAATAACTCGGCGAACGGGCGCAATTACGTGAAGGGCGGCGTGACGCCGTTCACGCCCGCCCAGCTGGCGAGCGTCAACGGCTTCTTCCGCGGCAAATACGAAGCGCTCGGAAGCACCGACCAGGCCCGTGCCGAGCGGCTCCAAAAGATCATCGATTGCGCGGCCAGTTCCAGCTGCAAGGTCTCCGATCCGGTCGAACTCGCCGCGTTCAACGCCTGGGTCGATGTCGCCAATAACAAGGTGCGCACAGCGTCTAACAACCGGGCGTTAAACGATCGCCTGGTCGAAGCGCTGAGCCAGAACGATCCGGTCATGGCGGAAAAGCTGGCCGGCCAGTCGCAGGCAGTGCTGACGCAAGTGCGCGCCGACCTCGCCTCCGGGCGCGGCGACAACGTGGTCGGCCGGATCTCCGGCGGCATCCTGTCAACCTTCCTCAGCGACGATCAGATTGCGGACTTGTACCTCGCCAACGTGTCCGACCGGGTTGGCGAACGCAAGGGCAGCTTCGACGAGGCGTTGGTGCGCGGGATGACGAATGCCGCGCAGACAGCAACAAGCGCGCGGCAGGCGGCCGATGCGCAAGCCGCCGATATGCGCCGTAACGGCGTGCCTGAAGCGCTGGTGCAGACCTATTTGTTCAAGGAATACTACAATGCCGCGGCGACCGAGCGCACCGCGGTTGGTCTACTCGGACAGGTGCAGCTCATTGGTGACTATCTCACCGACCCGGCCCGCGTAAGTGGAAACGCCGCTCAAGGGGCAGTGCAAGGCATCGACAATGTGCTGCTCGACGATACAAGCGCCGCTGAATATCTGCGCCGGGCCGGTGGTGCGGTGGATCGCTTCGCGGCCTCGAGCGTCACTAGCAAGGCCACGACACTCGGAAACACGACGGGCGACGTCGCCGTCGCTGCCGTTGATGCGGCTGTTGCGAAAGGAACGAGTGCAGCCGCGACCCGAGTTGCCGCTTCGCTCGATGCAGCCTCTGCGCTACGTGCAGCGCGTGCCATCGCGCCGGACGTCGCCACTCCGTACGGCCCGGCCGTCCAGAGCCTGCAGGCTGATGCGATAGCCATGCGAGCCCGAGTTGAAGGGGGCGCTACACTCTACCGCATTGGCAAGATGGGGAGGAGCGAGGGTGCCGACGCCCAGTTCTGGTCTCTGGAGTATCCCCTGTCGCCGGGATATGCCGACAAATACGGCATTCCCGCCGCCAACATCGCGGGTGCCGACTTCATCGAAACCGCGACGTTGAAGCCAGGGCAGCCATTTATCACACGCCCTGCTCCGCCCGTTGGCGCAAACAGAGGAGGTGGAATCGAGGTGGTGGTTCCTTCAAATGGCGTCACTATGAAATATTTCGGCGGAAAATAGGTGAATTTATGAGCTACGACTTCTACGATGAAGCAGAGAATATCGCATGTGAACTCGAGAACCAATCACAAGAGCCGTTAGCTTCGCTTCTTCGAAAGGACGTAAGCGAAGGCTCTACGTCAACTGAAATACTTATGTCGTTGCGTTACCACATTGCGCCCGCAGCTACTGATGCAAGTGTCGCACTTTCGACGAGGAAGCGCATAAAAAATCTGATTAAACAAATAGATATCGCACTTTCTCCGTGACTTCGGGGCAGAACAATCATAAAGTCAGATGGGTGTCTGGATTTGAATATCTTACGCGCCGTCGCTTAGAGCAAGTCGAGAAGATGCTCACGAATGCGCGACGGCTCGCTCACGCCGTTATCGCAGTTCCAGGTGAATGGCGGCAAGTATCTAGCCCGAGATAGCTTCGGAACACCGATCCCGCTGGATCCCAGCAAAGCCCTGCCGCGTGTAGGAGGAGAGTGACAGTCGTGTCTTTGCACCCCTCCCTTAACGCATACGAGATTGCCGCGCGTCTGGCGCTCGAAGACGGCAGTCAATTGGTGGTCTTTGTCTCGTTTCCAAGCGCAGGTGTGACCTACGACGAAATCCTCGGGCGTGAGGTTTTTTTGTTCGATCAAGCCGGCATCGCTGCGTGGCAGATTGATCCGGAGCGAGGTACGACCGAGGGAAGGACGCACGAGTTCGACCCGACCATACCAACGACCGAGCCGTTCGTGAACGTATGGCAGGCGAATGGATTGGCGTATGCGAGCAGGATGAATGGTGACACCTTTCGCATCGACATGGAAACCGGAGTTGGCACTTTCAGCGGTTGGGCAAGAACATAGATATAGGCCTCCTGGGGTGGAAGCTATGACATTGCATGCAAGCTCGTGGAGTGCATGGTGCTGCGCGCGGCGGCCGGAAATGACTTCTATCCGAAGACGATCGCTGAGCCACATCAATGATGCTCGCACTCGGACCCTATGAGCTGTGTGTCACCTCTGCCGATCATGCCGGCAAGGTCGGGACGAAGCTGCGCTTACGCCTCCAAATCGGGATAGCCCCGCTTGTGAATGTCAGCTCTCGTGAGAAGCCGACCTTTGGCGATGGGCGCGCGAACGGCAGGAAAGTCCCACGATCCGGCGTTCCGCTTCCGGCAGCAGGCGACCAACATCCGCCGTTCGCCCATCGAGCTGCAAATGACAGCTTCCGCCTCAAACCCGGTCATTGGCGCGACTGAAGAGCATCCCTGTTAGCTGCCGTTCCCAGTAACCAACAAACACCTGCTTTCCGTGCGGAAATCCCCCTGTTTTACGGTGCTGCGAGATGGGCGACTTTCATGCTAGACAGTTAAGAGACGTTGCTCCGTCAACGAACCAGTCCGCACCACTGACGAAGCTGGCGACCGGACTCGATATAAACGCGACGACCTTCCCGATCTCTTCCCCGGTGCCCAAGCGGCCGAACGGGTTATTTTTTACCGCTGCCTGATAGATTTCTGAATGACTTTTTCTCCAGTTAGACCAAGTGCCCCCCTCGATCTCAATATAGCCAGGGGAAACCAAGTTGACCCGAGTACCTTGTGAGGCAAGCTCCCGGCTGAGCGATTTCATGTAATGAACCATTCCAGCTTTAGCGAGGCCGTAAGCCTTGTTTGTGGGCATGGCAAATTGAGTTCCCAGAGAGCCGATATACGTAATTGCTCCATGAGATGATTGGCGTAAGTAAGGTATTATTTTCTCAGTCCACAGAATTGTCGTCTCAATATCGGTAGAGAGAGTTTCTTCAATATCAGCGCTAATTGCACTAACAGTCGGTATAAATATGTCGACAGACCCTAATTCAGCAAGCCAGTTGTCGATTGCATTGCCATCAAGCACATTTAACGCTCGCCCAATCACGGTTACAGGATATTTTAATAAAGATTCCCTTCTACGCGCGACGCTTTCTTCTGAGCGCGAACAAAATGCGACGTTGCAGCCTTCCTCGGCTAGAGCTTCGACAATTGCACCACCGATACCTCCGGCGCCACCAGTTACCAATGCGGTCTGTCCGCTCGGTTTGAGGTCCATTTGTTCGATCCTTCGACTGTGCCTCTTATCTGCTTACTTAAACCACCGCACCTTCCTTCGCCGCACATAATCATGTGTCCGACGAAGATACGCATGAATGAACATCAGTGCCTGACGCAGACCACATGATTGTCGTGCGTTGATTAGAATCCCTTCCCGAAAACTTCGCTCGGTTTCGACCGTAGGCGACAAACCCTGTCGCTCTGGCAAAGCCTACGAGAATGCCTGTTGTAGGGTTGTCGATAGGCCTTCACCAGCGCCACTGAACGGCAGCAATCCGTACTGCCTCGCCCGAAAGCGGTCGGGCCGGAATCCACCAAGTCGTGACATTCAGCGGTCGACTATGCGGAAACCCTGGTCGTAATCACGACCGTGCGACAGACAGGTAATTTGCGACACCTAAGCGGGCCTGCCGGCGCTTACCGTATATCTGGGTCCGTTCAATGTACCGACCCCAACATCGGGACAAAATCTAC
The DNA here is from genome assembly GCF_014196615.1 of Novosphingobium fluoreni. Taxonomy (GTDB): domain Bacteria; phylum Pseudomonadota; class Alphaproteobacteria; order Sphingomonadales; family Sphingomonadaceae; genus Novosphingobium; species Novosphingobium fluoreni. Next base: position 117,329 of record NZ_JACIDY010000009.1, on the reverse strand, counting down.
ATTGCCAAAGCGAACGAGGTTTCCCCTGCCGATGTCGTCATCCCAGCTGACAGGAAGCTGAGCCAAGCTTTCAAGCCGAGAGCCCGCCTTCTTCAGCTGCTCGGCGATCAGCTTATCGGATCATCCAAACTGGCTGTCTTCGAGCTTGTGAAGATCGCCTATGATGCCGATGCAAGCAAGGTTGAGGTCAAATTGGGCGACCTTGGCACGGCCTCTCCATGGATAAGGGTCGAAGACAACGGGCAAGGCATGTCGTTGGAAACCATACGCGATGTATGGCTGGTACCAGGTGACGACCATCGCGAGAAGGACAGGCATCAGGATCGCCGGTCGCCGAAGTACGCCCGCCTACCACTGGGGGAGAAACCCTCCACGCTCTCGCCAACGGCCACCCGGCCAACCGCTTGGCCGAGCTCATGCCGTGGATCGCCGGGGCGTAAGAATACCGCTTACCATCAGGCCAGGGTCAAGGTCAGTGCTGCAGCCGCGCAGCGCAGGTCCGAGGGAGGGCTGCTGGATGGGTAACGCCACTCTCCTCGTGCCAATGTTGATCCCGACTTCAATTAATTGCCCATAGTTTCTTATCTTAGTCGTTAAGGCAACAGCTTGTATTGCCGGGTCAGAGGGGATCGACCGGGGCCAGCCAGGCCATGACTCCAAGTTAAATCCACGGCGAACAACGTGTTGCACGGTTGGCCTGCGGATATCAGCGATCGGCTGGTGTCCGTCCCAATGGATCGTGGCATGCCTGAACTGCTATCGATCGACGACAATGATCTTGCGGGGGCGTGGCATTACCTCAGCAACTCTCGATTGCCCTCGCCTAGCATGGGAGAGGGGCGCTCGTCCTGGATATGGCTTTTCGAAAACCGTATTGGGTTTCTTACGCTGCGGATCGTACCGCGCGGGTGCTCGATGGTGCGCAGGACGTCCCGGTGGATCACGTGGGGATCGGAAAAGGTCTGGTCCAGCGTGTAGATGGGAGAACACACGAGGCCCTTGCGCGTCAGTTGTTCATAGAGCGAGCGCACCTCGCGCCCGGCCAATGCGTCTTCGATCTCGGGCAGGAACTCGGCGCGGTTCTTCCACCGCTCCAGCCGCCTGGCATACCGGGGGTCGTCCGCCAGATCCTCGCGCCCGATCACTTCGCAAAGCCGCTTGAAGTTGCGGTCGTCCCCTGCCTGGATATTGATCCAGCCATCCGCCGCCCTAAACACCTGCGCCGGCGTAGAACCCACAGTGGCGGTGCCACTGGCACGCGGGACGTCGCCGGTGAGGAGGTAGTCCTGCGCCCTATGCGACATGGCCGCGATCGCCACGTCCAGCAGGGCCAAGTCGATCGATTGCCCACCCGCCCCTCCCATTTCCCGCGCCCGGAGCGCCGCCAGGACGGCGATCGCTCCATAGAGCCCGGTGATCAGGTCGACGATGGTGACGCCGATCTTGGTGGGCGGCGCGCCCGGCTCCCCCGTCACCGACATCAGCCCGCCCATCGCCTGGAACACGCTGTCCAGCCCGGGCCGATCGCTGTACGGGCCGCTCTGGCCGAAGCCGGAGATGGACAGATAGATGATCTGTGGGGCGACGGCGCGGATGGCCTCTTCGTGCAGCCCGAAGCGCCGCAAGTGACCAGCCTTGAAGTTTTCTAGCAGGGCATCGGCCCCTCGCGCCAAGGCCTTGACCTGTTCCTGGCCTTCTGCAGTCGCAAGGTCGATTTCCACCGAGCGTTTGCCCCGGTTGCAGCAGGCGAAATACGAGGAGGTCAAACCCTCGGCGGGATAGGGCTCGCCGACGAACGGGGGGCCGTACTGTCGGATCTGATCGCCCTGTCCGGGCTGCTCTACCTTGATCACCTCCGCGCCCAGATCGGCTAGCATCTGCCCGCACCAAGGCGCCGCAACGAAGCGTCCAAGTTCAACCACGCGAATGCCTGCGAGTGGTCCTGCCATATAATCTTCCCCATGCATGATCAGTGTGCCTCGCGAAGAGCCGCACGCACGCGCGGCATCGCGAAGGCTAGAAAGGCGATCGCCAGCAGCATCGCTACGCTCGTGACGATCCCCAGCGACGTGCCAAGCTTGCTCTTGTCCGCAAAGACCCGGTCCGTCATCGCGCCGACCACGACAGGTCCCGCCATCGCGAACAGGTTGCACACCAGAAGGTAGAGCCCGGAGACACGGCCACGCAGCACCACCGGCGAGAACAGCTGCACGAACGCCGATCCGTAACCCACGCTGGAGTAAGGGCCGATGAAGTAGAACGCGATAAGCGCCACCGCGATCATCGGCGTGGGCGCAATCGTTGCGCCCACCAGGAACGGCAGGGCAAGGGCGGCCGTCACCACTGCGTAACGGAAATGGGCATCGCTCCGGCCATGGCGGAAGAGCCAGTCGACTGAGATTCCGGCGATCAGCTTGCCCAGCGATGCCACCACAAGCGTGGTCATCGCCAAGGTGGCGCCGGCCTGGCTCGCAGTCCATCCGTAGGTCCGGATCAGGTGGGTCGGGAACCAGCCCACGATCGCGCCGCTCACCACTTGGAGCAATCCGAAGCCGACCAGCAGCGCGACGATGATTGCCCGGTTCTTGCGGATGAAGCGCCACAAGCCGTGCACATCTGGATGATCGGAGCCTAGCGCGGCGTGTCTTTCCTCCCGTGCGACGGTGAGTATGAGGAATGCCAGCAGGAAGCCGGGCGCACCACTTAGTACGAAAGCGGCACGCCAAGGCGGCAGCTGGCCCAGCACGGGGAAAGCGATCCGGTCACCGACTTGCAATAGCCACGCGCCCAGGCCCATGGCGACGCTTAGCCCGCCGACCGCCCCAAGGGTGAGGATCGACAGGGGCAGGGCAAGGCGGTTGCGCTCGAACCGTCCGGCGATCAGGACGTAGGATGTAGGCAGCAGCGCCGCTTCTCCGATGCCTACAATGATGCGAGCGGCGAAAAGCTCATGGAAATCGCGCGCCAAACCGCTGGTGCAGGCGGCGCTTGCCCAGACCAGCACGCAGCAGAAGATGAGCAACCGGCGCGACATGCGATCGGCGAGCCAAGCGAGCGGGAACGTGGCCAAGGCATAGCACAAGCCGAATGCCGGCCCGATCAGGAGTCCGATCTCGAAGTCGCCCACTCGGAACTCGGCCTGGATCGGCTCGACCAGCAGATTGATGATTTGCCGGTCGACCGATGACAGGAGATAGAGCACGACACAGACGAAGACGGTGTACCAGCCCCGCCAGTTGAAGCCGGCCCGGGCAGTGCCTGCGTTGCGCAAGCTCAGAACTCCTGCGCGACGGACACGCCATAGCTACGTGGCCGCTGGTAGGAGGCATAGTCGCCGAGGGTAGAGGTGACCACGTTCGACTGCACCGCCTTGTTGGTAAGGTTGGTGCCGTAGATCCCGATCCGCAGCTGGCCAGGTGTGGTCCACGATATCTCACCGTTGGCGATGGCATAGTGCGGCTGCTTCAGGCGGTTCAGGTAGTCCCAGAAGAACTTGTCCGAGTAGAACACGCTGGCCGTCAGCCCCAAGGTTCCCGGCCCGAGATCACGCTGATACGTGCCGCTGACGTTCAGGGTGAACTTGGGTGCGCGGATGGAATCCTTGCCGGCGGCGTCAATCGCGATCTGGTTGTTGCCGCCGTTGGGAAGCGGGACCGTCACCACCGCATTGTCGAACTTGCGGAACTTGGCGTCCAGGTAGGAGGCCGCCGCGCGCAACGACAAGTCCCGCGTGGCCTGCGCGGTCACTTCCAACTCGCCGCCCTTCATCCGGGCGACACCGGCGTTCTGCAGGATCGAGACGCCGTTGGGATCGCGCTGCGAAAGCTGGATGTCCTTGTAGTCGTAGAAGAAGACTGAGAGATTGGTTCGCAGCCAGCTGAGCGGATCAGCCTTTATGCCGCCTTCGTAGGCGGTGATCTTTTCCGGCTCCACGGGCAGCGGCGATCGCCCGCCCGTGTTGAAGACCCCGCTTTTGAAGCCGCGGCTGTAGCTCGCGTAGATGTTGGCGCGGGGTGCGATGTCGTATTTCACGATTGCGCGAGGCGTGAACTGCTTGAAGCTCGTTCGCGGATCAATCGACACGGTATTGACGGTGTTGGTGTTGGTCGCCGTGAAGCGCCGATGCTCGTAGCTGTAGCGTCCGCCGACCGTCAGCGAGAGAGCATCGGTCACGGCGTAAGTGCCCTCCGCGAAGGCGGCCAGGCTCTTGGTGATGTTGCGGGCATCCTGGATGTTGATTGGCCTGGTGCCGCGCACGGTCTGGATCGGGTAGTAATAGGCCTTGTTGAGGAAGCCGTAGCCGCCCGCGATCCAGGTGAACGGTCCCCCTCCATTCGAGGAGAGCCGGATCTCCTGCGACAGAGTGCGCGAGCGCTGGTGCGTGTCGGTGAACTGCACCGGCGCATTCGAGGCGTCGCTGTCCGTCAGCGAGCGAAGCCTGTCTGCCTGATAGGCCGTGGCCAGATCCAGATCCACCCCGCCCAGCTCGACATGGTTCAGCCAAGCCGCCGAGAACTGCCGGATACGCCCGATTGGGTTCAGGGAGAGCGAAGACTGCCAGGGCTTGGCGGGCAGGTTCGTCGCGCCCTGCGAACGGCCGATAGTCTGGTTGTCGACCGGCTGGACGGCCAGCGCTGACTGATCGTTGCCGTTCATGTAACTGAGGGAGAGGACGCTGCGGGACGTGTCGGTCGGCTCGAACAGCAGCTTGCCGCGCGTGGCGAAGCTGCGGCGCCGCCCGGTACGGCCGCCATCGTTGAGGTCGCGAACGTATCCGTGGTCGCGATAGTAGTAGGCCCCGACGTCGAAAGCGATTTTTTGTGAAATCGGGCCAGTGACATACCCTTGGATCGATCGCTCCCCGAACCGTCCGGCTCGCACCTGTGCGTTGCCGGAAAAGTCGAACTTGGGGTTTGCGGTGATCACGTTGATCAGACCGCCCGTGGCGTTGCGTCCGAACAGCGTGCCTTGCGGGCCGCGAAGGACTTCCACCCGATCGACCTGCAGCAGATCGAATACGCCGGTGTAGCTGGTAGGCTGGTATATGCCATCGATGTAGATGGCGACATTGGACTCATCGCCCGCCGTGGACGCACGCGATCCGACGCCACGGATCGAAGGTTGCAGGATCGTCGTATTGCGCGCCAGGACAAGGCCGGGGACGACTTGCGGCAACTGGATCGTCTGGGTCACGCCTTGCGCCACGAGAGACTCGCCCGACAAGGCCGTGACCGCGATCGGAACGTCCTGCAACCGCCGCTCGCGCCGGTCGGCGGTGACGACGATGTCATCCACGACGCCGGCGCCCGTCACGGCCGAGGGCGCTGGCGCCGGCGGCGCCTGGGGTGAGGGAGTGGGCTGCGTCATGCGCGCGGGGGGCTGGCGGCGAGCCGGCTGCGCCTTTCCAATCAGGATCGTTCGCCCCTCCTGCGACAAAAGGCGCAACCCGCTGCCTGCTATCAGCCGTTGGGCCGCAACCTGCGGTGACATCGTCCCATGCACTTCGTTGGTGCGGACGCCGCGCAGCGTGTTTGCCGGGGCGAGGATTTGTACACCCGCCTGTTCAGCGAACTTGGGAATAGTTGCTTGCGCTTCGCCTGCATCAATATTGAACTGTTCGGCCAGTGCCGGGCTACTGATAGCGCTAGTGGATAGCAAGAGCGCAAGCCGCCACGCAGCATTGTTAGTCGGTCCCATCACATCTCCCATCGTATTTCGGACTTATCTTGCCCGTATTCTATCGATGATCGTCGCAGCCGTTTCCGCCACCGGACGCAGATTTTATTTTCAGGGGTGGCTCGCCAATTCGATTCGGTCGCCCACTTGCCGCATCGTTGCGCCGTAGAGTTGCACGGCGGCGCGTGCGAAACCATGCGGATCGTTTACCGAAAAGCGTCCGATCACGGGCTCTTCGCCTAGGCTCCCAGGCTCTACATGGATCCGCACGCGATTATAGCGGTTCATCATCGCCGCTGCTTGGGCGACCGTCTCCCCCGAAAAGACGATACTGCCAGTGCGCCACGCCAGCCTGCTCTCGATATCGCTTGGCGAAATCTTGCGGATTTGCGGCGGTTCATCTGTTTGCAAAAAAATCGAGTGTCCGCCTTGTATCGTGGTGCTCGATCGCGCAGCGCCCATGCGCAGATTCACATGGCCTTGCGCGACCAGCAACTGCCCCGTGCGTCCGGCGACCTCGACCGAAAAGGCCGCGCCGCCGCCTTGCACACTCGCCCACCCCAGGTTCACCGTCATCGCCCCGATCGCATGGACTAGATCGAAGAAGGCCTCGCCGGCGGTTACGCTCACTACCGGCAGGTTCCGGTCATCGCTGATCTCGATCGTGCTTGCAGTGTTCATCAGCACCGATGCGCCTTCGGTCAGGGCAATCCGCCGCATCTCCCCGACATTCGTCTGGATGCGCCGGCTGGACTGTCGCTGGAACGGGATTGAGCGGCCGGCAAGCAGGATCGCCCCAAGCCCGGCAGCCGCCAGCAGTCCGCGACGGCCGGTGGCCGGATAACGGACAGGGCGATCGGCTTGTAGACCTGCCTCACCGGTGCTTTCGACGGCTTCAGAAGCGAGTGCGTACCAGATCGCCTGTGCGCGAATATATGCGCCCTCGTGGCGGGGGGATTGCGAAAGCCAGGCCGCGAGGGCGGCATGATCATCCGCCGTCGCACCGGCGGATTCGATCCGCACCAACCATTCCGACGCCTGCGCGTCGAGATTAGCGGCGGGTATGGCGTTTGACGGTATGCTTGCGCCGTTCACTGGGGAGATATCCGTGCACATCGGCCATTTTAGCGAGACCTTCGACGATGCACCGTAGCGCCAAGGCCGTCTGCTTCTCTACGATATTCTCGGTCACGCCGAGCCGTTCCGCCGCCTCGCGTTGCGAAAGCCCATCCACGCGGCGCAGCCACATGATCGTGCGGCAGCGTTCGGGAAGTGCGTTCATCAGTTCCATGACGATGGAAAGCTCCTCCTTTCGCTCGATCTGTTCGTCCACCGGTACGGCATCGTCTAGGATGAACAAGGATTCGATTTCCGCCATCGCTTCGAACCTGACGATCCGCTCACGGCGCAAACGCTCGGTCAGGAGATTTTTCACCGTCGAAAAGAAATAGGCCCGACCGTGACGTATTCGCCCGAGATCGCCTCCCCGCGCGATCCGGAAATATGCCTCCTGAATCAAGTCATCCTCGTCCATAGATGCGAGGGACGATCGTCGAATCCAGCGGCGGACATCCGGTTCGTACGGGAGGATGTTGCGCCCGAACCACTTGAGGTCGTTCCTCGTCATTTCCCCCTCGGAAGGGCGCTTGCAAGGCATGACGGGGAGATATTCTCTTGCCGGGCAGGCGGTCCAAGTCTGACTGTGCACTGCCAAGCGGCACGGCGCGCACGTCCAATCGATTCATGCGAGAAGATTCGCAAAGCCCCCCCCTTTATTACACCCCATCATTGTAGATAGAGGTACGGCGTATCCGCCTTATCAAGTTGGTTAGGGTAGAGGCACTATCCGTTTCGCACAATAGAGAACGCCGCCTCGTCCGCTATCCCTGGAAGGCAAGTGCGGGGCCGATACGGCAGAACTTGTTATGGGCAGGTCTGCGAACACGGCCATGAAAGATTTGAGCAGCCCCTACATTTCTGGACACCTTTGCTCCTAATTTTGAGGACAGGAGGCGACGATGGGGGAAGCCCAGTTTCAGCGATGAGTTCAAGCGTGATGCGGTGGCCCAGATCACCGAGCGTGGGTATCCAGTACCTGAGGTCTGGCAGCAGCTCGGGGTCAGCCAGCATTCGCTATATACCTGGAAGCGGCAGCTGGCGAAGGTGGTATCTGGCGATGCCGGCAAGGATGCCGAGATCCGCCAGCTGAAGCGCGAGCTGGCCCGGGTCACCGAGGAGCGCGACATGTTAAAAAAAGCCACCGCGTATTTCGCCAGGGATGCAAAGTGAGATACGCGTTTGTTGCCGAGCATCGTGACCAGTTCCGGGTTCGCTCGATGTGCCGGTGCCTGCGTATCCAACCCAGCGGTTTCTATGCGTGACACAAGAGTCCGCTGAGCCAACGAGCTCGGGAAGATGCTCGCCAGACTGAGTTGATCCGGCGGGCCTGGAACGACAGCGGCAAGGTCTATGGCTACCGCAAGTTGCACGACGATTGCTGGATCAAGGCGAGACCAGTTGCCCGAACCGCGTTGCGCGGTTGACCAGGCTGGCAGGCATCCGGGCACAGATCGGCTACAAGCGCCGTCCAGGCAGCTATGGTGGCAAGCCGTCTCTGGCGATTGACAACACTCTGGGTCGCCAGTTTGACACGGCTGCGCCAGACCAGGCTTGGGTGACAGATATCATCTATATCCGCACCTTGGAGGGCTTCGCCTATCTGGCTGTCGTGATCGACCTCTATTCGCGCCGCGTGGTAGGATGGTCCATGTATGGCGGCGCAAACCGAAGCAGCGGGTGCTGATCCACTCGGATCAAGGCTCGCAGTTCACCAGCATGGACTGGGCCGCGTTCATCCGAGCTCATAATCTTGAGCACTCGATGAGCCGACGCGGTGACTGCCATGACAACGCCGTCGCTGAGAGCTTCTTCTCGTCGCTCAAGCGCGAGCGTATCCGGCGTCGGACATACAAAACGCGCGAGGAAGCCCGGCAGGACGTGTTCGATTACATCGAGATGTTCTACAACCCGGTGCGCAAGCATGTCAGAAAGGGGATGTTGTCGCCCATCAAGTTCGAGCGGCAGCAGATTTTGAAAGCGGAAGGCGTCTAGAAAACTAGGGGCTACTCATTCACAGCATGTATTAGTGACTAAGCGACTGGTCGTTGCATCCTCTACGCTTCGCCTTCATGCTGAGATGGTAGATGGGCTGGGGGAGTGTTACCGATGCGTGCGATAGTGACGGGAGTGATGGTCCTGTTAGCGCCCGGCTTTGCCGCTCAGGCACAGGATCTGCCGGGCGGAGGCAACGCGCAAGGCGATGTCTCGGTCACTATCTACAACAACGACGTGGCCCTGGTGCAGGATGTGCGTACCCTCGCGCTTGGCAGCGGCCGCGTGAGCCAGAGCTTTCCCGACGTTAGCTCGCGCATCAGGCCCGAGACGGTCTCGCTTGCAGTTGCCGATGCCAAGATTGTCGAGCAAAACTTCGACTTCGACTTGCTCACACCCTCCAGCATGATGGAGAAGGCAGTCGGTCAGAGCGTCACGCTGCTGCGCACCAACCCCGCGACCGGCGCCGAGACGCGTGAGAGCGCCAAGGTCCTGGCGGTGAACGGCGGCGTCGTGCTCGACGTGAACGGTCACATCGAGGTGCTCCGCGACGACGGCCTACCAGTGCGCGTGGTGTTCGACCGCGTGCCCGAGACTTTGCGCGCGCGGCCCACGCTCTCGGTCACGCTCGCCAGCACCCGCGCCGGATCGCGACCCGCAGCGCTGTCGTATCTCACGAACGGGCTGGGCTGGAGTGCGGATTATGTCGCCCTGTTCGACGAGAAGAGTGGCAAGATTGACGTGCAAGGCTGGATCACCTTGCGCAACACGAGCGGCACCACCTTCACCCAAGCCAAGACGCTGTTGGTTGCAGGCGACGTCGGCAGCGTGGACCACGACGATGACGGCGGCGGCTACCGCCCGCAGCCCCGCCGTGCCACCCGCTACCGCGGCGGCACCGAAAGCGCAGCGCGCGAGCAATTGGGCGACTTTTACCTCTACCCATTGGCCGAGCGGACCACGATCGCCGACAAACAGACCAAGCAGGTAAGCTTCCTAGACGCCAAGGGCGCGAGCGCGAACTCCGGGTACCGCTTCGAAAACGCCTGGATGAACAACGCCACCGAGCTGCGTAGCGCACAAAGCGTGCTGCGCTTCGCCAACTCGGGCGCAGGCGGTCTAGGCGATGCGTTGCCGGCGGGCACGGTGCGCGTCTACATGCGCGACGCGCGCGGGCAGCCACAGTTCACCGGCGAAAACCGCATCGACCATACCCCGCAAGGCTCGCAGATCGCGCTGCCCACCGGCGATGCTTTTGATGTGAAGGTGCAGTCGACCGTGGTTGCACGCACGTCGCTCCCCGGCGACCGCTGGCGCACGCAGATGCGCTATAGACTGACCAACGCCCGCTCGAAGCCCGTCACCGTGGAACTGGTGCAGAGCGGCCTCGACTGGGCAGATACGAGGGTGACTGAGGAAAGCCGCAAGAGCGAACGCGCGAACGCGAGCTCGGCAGTGTGGCAAGTTCCGATCCTGGCCAACGCGGAGGCGGTGGTCACCGCGACGTTCGACACGCACTACTGATGCGTGCGTGGTTCGCCCCATGTGTCCTGCTGGCGGCGCTGACCGGTGTGCCTACGCTCGGGCAAGAGCGGCAGTTCACCACCTCGCCTGCACCCGACCGGATCGCGCTGACGGTTTACCGCGCGCCGTTCGATAACGGGCAACAGATCGTGATGTCCTATGTCCAGGGGTTCGCGATGATCACAGAGACGCGCACGGTGCGCCTGCCGCGTGGCCGTGCCGAGTTGCGGTTCGAAGGTGTCGCCGAGGGCATCGTCCCGGTCAGCGCGGTGATCACCGGCTTGCCTGGCGGTACGGTCGAGAAGAACCGGGATGCGCGCCTGCTCTCCCCCGCAGCGCTGGTCGACGGCACTTTGGGCCGGCAAGTCACCCTGACCCGCACCGACAAGGTGACCGGCCGCCAGGTAAGCGAAGACGCCACGGTGGTCGCGGGGCCGGTCGGCGGCGTCGTTCTGCGCACCCAGGCCGGGGTGGTGGCGCTGCGCTGTTCCGGCGTGCCCGAAAAGCTGAGCTATACGGGGGTGCCTGCCGGACTTTCGAGCAAGCCCGTTCTAAGCGTGATCACCGACAGCCCGTCGGCCGCGAGCGTCAAGGTGCAACTCACCTACCTTGCCTCTGGCTTCGATTGGCGCGCGAGCTATGTCGCCAGACAAGCGCAGAATGGCTCGCTGGATTTGTTCGCCTGGCTGACACTGGCCAACACCAACGCGCAAGGATTTGTCGACGCCGAGGTCAGCGCTGTCGCCGGACGGCTGAACCGGGTCTACACGCCCGCCATGGAAACGGCGATCGGAGCGCTGCGGCTGGTCTGCTATCCTTCAGGCAGCACCACCTCGGATCTGCGGATGCCCCGCGATGAGGGCGACATCATCGTCACGGCGCGGCGAACGGTTGAGTTTGCGCCACCCATGGCTGCCCCCGCACCACCTCCACCTCCACCTCCACCTCCACCCCCGCCACCCGAGGATCTGGGCGACCTAAAGCTCTATCGCGTCCCCCAGCGGGTGACGGTCAACGCCGCGGGACAGAAGCAAGTCGCGCTGCTTGCGCGCAGCGGTGTGCGTTTTGAGAAGCGCTATCGGCTGAAAATCTACCCCGGACAGTGGCTTGAGGCCGCGCCTACATCTGCCGTGCTGGTCCTGACCAACACGCCCGCCACCGGACTCGGCCTCGCGCTCCCCGCCGGCAGCACAGCTCTCTATGTTACGCGTCGCGACGGCTCGCTGCAACTGCTCGGCCTGGGCGCCACGAAGGACCGAGCGACAGGCGAGGTGTTCCGCCTTGCCGCCGGTCGCAGCTCGCAAGTGCTGGTCAGCAACGACCGCATCAATTCAAGCGAAGCCCGGCTGCGGGTGACCAATGCCAACTTGATCCCCGTCACCGTGGACGTCCCCATCGCTAGCTCCGGACTTGTTATCAAGGCTGATGGCGTGTCGCTGCCGCTGGTCGACGGCCTGCCCACCTGGACGCAGACCGTGCCATCAGGCGGAACCGCCGAACTGCGCTACTCGGTCAAATAGGTGAGCGTAGCTGGTAAGGGCAGGCGCCCTTATATCAGCTGAACGAATGACTGAAGCTGAGCAGCCAGCTGGGCGTTCTGGATGACCGCTGTTGGGTCTTCAAGGATCAAGCAGCTACCTGAACGAACGGCAGGTTCACGCGATTTCGTTCCTGGATCCGGACAATTTCGAACGTCCGACAACCCGGCCGTTCACGCCTCCGATTTCGCACTTGATGAACCAACGTCCGCTTCCGCCAAGCTGCGCTCGCAAGGAGGCGTTCCGGATCGTCCAACGGCCCGGACCTTGGAGAGACGGCCTAGGATGATCCACGAATGGCCGGTGTTGGCGTAACCGGACGTTCCCAGTCGCGGCACCGAACGACCGGAAAGTCCCAATGGCGGTCGAAGCGGGTGCAAAAGCGCACGGCACTTTAATGGGTAGAAGCGGTGTTGGATGTCGAAGGCAAAGGCAAAGGTGGTGAGGCTTTTCGAGCGCCTTAGGAAAGACGCCGTCGATCCCCGCGCTCGTGCCTAGATCGCATCGAACGTCATGTTGTTCGTCTTGTGGCTCGGGTTTGTCGTCGACCCCGCGATGCAACCGACCTTTGTAAAATAGCTAGTCATCTGGGCATGTAACCGGAGTCATCACAGAGGTATCCAAAGGCACCAGCCGGTGGCTGACGGGATTGCGCAAGTTCTGAGACCTTAGGGCCAGCCCCAAACGACATCCGGTCGATGCGGGCGGAGGCCCGCATGACCGCGACCAAGCTGCTAATCGGACAAATTCTTATCGTGCTCGCGATCGTCATCGCGGGCATCTGGATCGCGACACAATGGGCAGCCGCGCAGCTTGCCTATCAACCTGAACTCGGTCCTCCGTGGTTCATCGCATTCGGCCTGCCGATCTATCGCCCATGGTCGATCTTCCCGTGGTGGTTCTCGTTCGACGCCTATGCGCCGATGATCTTCGACGAAGCAGGAGCGATCGCCGCGCTGGGCGGCTTCGTCGGCCCGGCAGCAGCGGCTTGCCGATCTCAAGGCCGCGAGGGAATCCGGCCTGATAGCGCAGACCGCGACCGCCCGTGGTGCGGTGGCCCCTATCGCGTTCGATGGCGCCGCTACGTTGGCCGACACGCCGGCCGCGAACTCGCCGCCGACGGGCACCCGGAAGGAACAGTTTGCCTCTGCTCGCGACACGGGCGGAGACATCAACTCAGGTGGACTGGTCGCACCCATGTCGCCCAGCAGCTTGCTTGCCGGGAGCGTGATCGCGGCGAGCCTCATCACCGGGCTCAATTCAGATCTGCCAGGCATGGTCACGGCGCAGGTGACGCAGAACGTGTTCGACACGGTGACGGGCAATATCCTGCTAGTGCCGCAGGGCGCCCGGCTGATCGGCAAATATAATTCCGTGGTCGCTTTCGGGCAGCGTCGGGCGCTGGTCATCTGGCAGCGGCTAATCCTGCCCGATGGTAGCGCGGTGCGGCTCGATAACATGCCGGCGACCGACGCCGGCGGCTATGCCGGTCTCGCTGACAAGGTGGATTTCCATACCTGGACGCTGCTCAAGGGTGTCGCGATCGCAACCTTGCTCGGAGTTGGTTCGGAGCTGTCGATCTCCGGCGAAAGCGATCTCGTGCAGGCGATCCGCGAGTCCGCCCAATCGAACACGTCACGCGCCGGCGACCAGATCACGCAAAGCAATCTGGACATTCAACCGACGATCACGATCCGGCCCGGCGTTCCGGTTAGAGTGCTCGTGACCCGGGATCTCATCCTCGCGCCGTGGCGCGGAAGGGCAAGCTGACATGGCGGACCTCAAACTTGGCAAGCTGCCTGATCGCACCCCGGTGAAGTTGACGATCACGATCACTCCCGACCTCCAGTCATCGTTGCAGGCTTACGCTTCCGTCTATGAGGCCGCCTACGGCGTCGAGGAGCCGGTGATCGATCTGATCCCCGCGATGTTGACGGCCTTCCTGGAAAGCGATCGGGCGTTCAATCAGTCGCGCGCAGCAGCCGCGAGGGCGGTGAAATGAGCGAACCCCCAGCGAGCGACCGCCGTTTGGTGCCAATAACCGTGCGTGTGGCAACGGCGGCGCGTATTACCAGCCTCAGCCGCTCACGCATCTATGAGCTAATTCAGTCAGGCGACATCGAAACCGTAAAAGTCGGTCGTGCCATGCTCGTCAAATATCGCAGCGTGCTGGCGCTCCTAGGAGAAGACACTCCACCGGCGGACCCTTATCTGCCGCCCACCCATCGCTGAAGCGCTATGCGCAGGGATCCGCGGGGCGCGATCGATGGTCGCGCCCCGCTGACTTGTCGGCCTATCCTGCGCTGCGACCGGCACCGAAGTCAGGACGCAGGATCTTGCCCGCGTTGCGGAGCTCATCGAGATGATCTGACCAATGTTGCATCATCCGGACGCGCTCGTCCCAATATTCTCCGCGGGTATACGCGCGTCGCACCGCGCTGGCGTCCAGGTGGGCGAGTTGCTTCTCGATCGCGTCCGGGTTCCAGATGCCCATTTCATTGAGCAGCGTTGCCGCCATGGCGCGGAAGCCATGCGCGGTCATTTCCTGCTGGCTGTAACCAAGGCGGCGCAGCGCCTGATTGATCGCATTTTCGGACATCGGCCGCTTCGGATTGCCCATGCATGGAAACAGGTAATCGCGGTGGCCAGTATGGTCCCGCAACTCCTCGATCAGTTCCAGCACCTGACGTGACAACGGGACGCGATGCGGTCGCCGCATCTTCATCCGCTCGGCTGACAGATACCACACGGCCTTGTCGCAATCGAACTCGCTCCACTGCGCTTGCCTCAGTTCGCCCGGCCGGACGAACAGGTGCGGTGAAAGCTTGAGCGCCATCAGCGTCACCATCTGACCCTCATAGCCATCGATGGCCCGGAGGAGCTTGCCGACCTGGACCGGGTTGGTGATGGCTGCCAGGTGCTTCACGCGGGGGGTGGCGATGGCGCCGCGAAGATCGGCGGCAACGTCCTTTTGGCATCGCACGGTAGCGACGCCGTACCGGAACACGCGGCTGAGTACGCTCCGCATGCGGCGGGCGCTTTCATAGCGCCCATCGGATTCGACCTTGCGAAGCACGGCCAACACCTCCTGTGGCGTGATATTTGCGATCGGGAGACTGCCGATTATCGGATAGGCCATGCCGAGGAGCCAACGGATCTTGCTTAGTGTGATCTCCGCGCGCCCCTCTCGCTCGCACTTCTGGACCCATTCATTGGCAACATCCTTGAAGGTGTTCGCAGCCGCCACCTTGGCGGCGACTCGCGCCCGCTTTTTCTCAACCGCCGGGTCGAGACCTGCGGCGATCCGGCGCCGCGCTTCGTCGCGTCGCTCTCTCGCATCGGCCAGTCCGACGTCCGGCCAAAGACCGAGGTGCAGCGTTTTCTGCTTGCCCAGATGTCGGAAGCTCAGTTTCCAGAGTTTGGAGCCGTTGGGCTGGACCGTGAGGAACAGCCCCTGGCCATCGGAGAGGTTGAATGGCTTCGCCGCGGGCTTGGCGGCGGTGATTCTAAGGTGAGACAGCATATCGATTTCCCAGCTAGGCCGGGTCGATCCACCACCAACAATAACACCAACAAATGTTGGTGTTGTCGCTGTATTCCGGTGGCTGTCGCCGGACGATTAGTCGGCGAATTTCCATCGAATTTTGCTGTAAAACCAGCCGCTTGCTGGACGCTCCCGGACTGTACCGGGAGCGTTTCTGGTGCCCAGAAGAGGAATCACACCTCTAGCGTATGATTTTGAAAGAAAAATCTAATACCTATTGAGACTACTTAATGACCACAACGGTGGCCCGCGAATACGCTTTCTGAAGCGGTTCGAGTCTCACAAGAGGTAGAACTGCTATTAACTTTCTCATAACAGATCATTGATTCCGGCTCAACCTGCCGCCGCTTCATTCATCCGACCGCAACCCTGGCCGGTGCGGCGGGATTGTCGCCCGGCGCGCATACCTGGCCAAAGTCGGCGCTCGACCCTAGTCAGTCATTCAGCCGCCAACTTCTGCTCGCCAGATGCAGACCTTCCGCTTTTCTGGCACCTCTGGTCTTCGCCATGGCTTCGACTTCAAGGTACTGCAAAGCAGGACGGATGACTGGCGCCGGACCGGAATTGCCGGTCCGGCGCGTGACGATTTGTTCTCGGTCGCAAGGCGTAACTACTAAAATAAGGGAGGATTTTTCCACTATTACAGGCAGATGGTCAGTGACATCTCTGAACGGATCATCCAACTCGCGATGGTTGAGGCGTCGATAGGGGGACAGGTTGTCGCTAAGCCGAAGTGAGATCGGGCTGATAAAGGGTCTATTGAGCCTTGGTTGTAGCCAGCAGGAAGTCATCGCGGCATTTTCGCATCCGTCGCGCACCATCCATCACAACCTGATCTCCGACATCGCCCGTGGTGTGCGATATGGTGACGAGGCCAAGTATCCTGTGACCAAGGTACCAGAGTTGCTTGAATTCATGTTCTGTGGTGGTTGGGAAAAGCGCCTGGATTGGATCGACAAATCCATCTGGTCCTGGCTTGATGATCCCTACCTACGCTTCCGCTATTCCTACCATCCGGTTGGGCAGGGCATCTTCTGTTCAGGGTTCATCACGCGCAAGGGGAAGGATCCATACCGCTGGGTCTTCGACTGCGGTACCGAACGCGGCAAGTCGAGTACGAAAAACGGGGACAGGGTACGCCGTGAAATCATGGCCCTGGCATCAGAGCAAGCCAGTCCCGGGTCCTCTGGAACCCGACCACGTCTGGATCTTGTTGCGCTTTCCCACTTCGACGAGGATCATCTCAGCGGGATGGTCGACTTGTTGAGAACATTTTCCGTCGACACATTCCTGCTTCCCTATCTGTCCCGCTGGGACAGCATCGTCGTCGCGCTGGAAGAGGGCGCGGGCGCGGGGAGTGATCTGCTCGGGTTCCTGCTTGATCCTTCTGGTTTCCTCAGGGGCATTGAGGGCGTGGAGATCGAGCGGATACTCATGGTTCCACCCACAGGAGAGGGGCCTGCAGCGGAACCGCTCCCACCTCCCGAAGACACTGATCCGGACGGCTCGTCATCTGGTTTCTCAGAGGTCGTGTGGAAAGCCGACCCGCTCAAAGAATACGAAGATCCCAATGCGATCGATGATAGTCTGGCAGGAGAGTTGCAGCCATCCTACGGTAATGTCGAGGTTCTGCGCCCTGGCCAGGTGATCACGGTTGATCGTGCCTGGGAGTTTGTGCCCTATAACGATGCCAGCCTTGCAGGTCTCGCTACGATCAAATTCAAGTCCGACGCGCAGGACCTGGCGGGGCAGCTTCTCGCTGCAAAAACCGATGCCGGCCGCAAGGCGGCGCTGGATGGGCTGACGACAATCTACGATGCCCAATTCAAGACGCCAAGATCGAAGAAGATCTCCGCTGAACGGCGCAACAAGATATCGCTTTTCCTTTACAGCGGGCCGATTGGCGACGTCGAACTGGAATGGGCGGCGCAGTATACCCTGCGTCACCGGCTCGATCCCGTGCGCAGCTCCGTTCCTGCAGAATGGCTCACGTCAGATCGGTTCGGGCAGATCTTCACCGGCGACGGCTACCTCAAGACAGCTAAACAGTGGCAAGGCTTCGAGGGCTTTTACAGACCTCATGGCCGTCTGCAGCGCGCCGGGTTTTTCCAGGTGATGCATCATGGATCGCGTGCCAACTGGCATAGCGGCATCGCGGCCAAGCTTTTGCCGTGGGCGAGCATTTTCTGTTCCGATCCAGCGGGCAAACTTGGGCATCCTGATGAGCCTGTGCTGATGGATTTTGCCCCTCACAATCCCAAACAGGTCGATGCCTTCCATGGCTGGTCGATCCGCGGCGCCTATAGGTTTCGTTCAAATGCATAGGCCAGAAGAGCTCGCAGCGTCGGCCGCGGCGCTGATTGGCTTTCTCGAAGTCAATCGTTCGACGCGGCGGATCCGGTTTCCGTTTGCATACTCCTACCCGCACAACTGCTGCGAAGGAGCCTCTCGGATGTTCAGTTACCTCATAGCTGAGAAGTACGGCCTTACTGCGGAGGTCATCAAGGGCACGAAGCCGCGCAAGAATGAGCATCACTTCTGGGTTAGATGCGACGGCCTTCTTTATGATCTGACCGCACATCAATTCTCTGGTCGCCGGCCGATCCTCGGTGTGGAACAGCACTCATTCTTCGAAACGTTTCCGGAGCAGGTTGTTTTGGAAAACCCGAGATTTATCGATCAGCGGCGGGTGCTCGAATTGTACCGCTCAGGTGCGATTGTCTTTTAAGGGGTTTTGTCGCAAATTCCGGCGATGCCCACTATGTCATCGAAAGGAATCCTCGCAGCGAGAACGCTCCGAGTTCAATGAGCAAGGCCCCGGGCCCAAAATCTAGCCGCGAAACTCCAACACATCGGACACAGCTGACGTCACACCTATAGCGCGCGCTCCGTGTTGAGATGATTGGCGTAAGTCATCCAAGCGGCGCAAATCGGTAGCTCGCCGTGAACGACCCTTTGCCGCCGTTCAGCACCCAATTTTACGCTCCCAGGTGCGGTCCGTCTCCTTTCCCATTCTGCACGCCCAAGACGGGCCGTTAGGCGAATGTCCGGTTCAGGTCCAGATTACGGGGATAGCTGCCACTGACCAAGGATGAGGCCCAAGGATAGGGCCCGCCGACCCTATTCGGAGGCGGGTTGACATTGTGCGTTGCGTTTCGAGCGTTTCCTTCATGTCCACACGATCAATCTGCTCAAGGCTGCGATGACCATGGCAGCGGTACCCAGGAATAGCCTTTCGTTTCCCGGGTGACGTGGCCGAGGCCCGGAAATGCGATATGCGCGCCGCCGACCAGGATGCCATTGGCAGCAGTTTCGGCAAGGATTGCCTCGCGCGTTGCCGCCGCCGCCTTGGGATCGACATCGTAGTGGATCGTCACGGCCGGATCGCGAAACTGCACTTCGGCCGAGTGGATGACATCGCCCGACAGCAGCAGCCGTTGGCCCTGGCTCTCGATTACATAGCCGCTCTGGCCGGGCGTATGGCCACGCAGCGGGATGGCGCGAACGCCTGGGAACAGCGTGGCGGGTGCGGTAAATGTCTTCAGGCGGCCCGCGACGACATAAGGCCCTACGGTCTTCTGCGATTGCCCGAATGTAGCCCGTCGCGCGACCGGCGCGGCGGCTTCCTGCGCCTTGCTCAGCCACAGGGCCGGATCGGCCGCATCGACATAGGCAGTAGCGTTTGGGAACAGGCGCTGCCCGGCGATCGACAGGCCGCCGGAATGGTCGCCATGGATGTGCGTCAGCAGGACCGTGTCAATGTCTTCAGGCGCATAACCAGCGCTGCGCAGATTGGCGACGAGGTGCCCCGCAACGCCGTTGCCGAACAGTTCGCCAGCGCCGGTATCGACCAAGATGCGATGCTCGCCGGTGTCGATCAGATAGCAATTGATCGATAGGCGCGCTGGCAATGCCTGATGCTGCGCCTGATAGCGCGCGCGGACCGTATCCGGATCGCTCATGATCGCGGGCAGATCGCGGTCGACCGCGCCGTCGGACAGCACCGTCACCCGGAAATCGCCAAGCTGCATGCGGTAATAGCCCGGCGCCTGCGGCCATGCCGGTGCATCCTGCGCGGATGCTGCCGTGGCGGCGAGCACCGCTGCTGCGATCAATGTCTTGCCGATGCTCATGTTCGTCTCCTTGCCAGCAGACAGATAGACGTAAATTCGGCGCGCGATTAGCGGGCTAATATGGTATTCAATGGACCGTTATCGGTCTAATAAGGTGCCTTATGTCTGCTGACGATACGCTAGCCTTTCTGGCGGTGGCGCAATTCGGGGGCTTCACCGCCGCCGCGACGCGCCTGCGGCAACCCAAAACCAACCTCGTCCGGCGCGTCCGCACGCTTGAGGAGAGGCTTGGCGTGCGGCTGTTCGATCGGACGACGCGCGCGCTGGCGCTGTCGGAGGCAGGTGCGGAATATCGCCGCCATCTGGGCGACTGGGGGCATATACTGGTGAGGGCAGAACAGGCCGTTCGGGATCTGCAGGGCGAGGCTGCGGGCTGGATCAGGATCAGCCTGCCCCATTCGCTGGCGACAGGCGTGATCGCGCCATTGCTGACCGCGTTCGGGGAACGTCATCCGCAGATCCGCTTCGACCTGATGCTGGATCATCGCTCGGCCGATCTGGTGGCGGACGATGTCGATATTGCCCTCAGGATGGGGCCGCTTCCCGACAGCACATTGATGGCGCGGAGACTCACCCGTTTTCCCAACCGCATCTATGCGGCGCCCGGATATGTCGAACGGCACGGCACCCCTCAAAGTCCGGCGGATCTGATGGGCCATGCCACGCTTGCCAACCGACTGGCGCAGCGCAAAGACGGCCATGCCTGGGGCCTGAGCGACGGCGGCGCGATCCGCGACTATCCGATCGCGCCGATCATGGTCGCCGATGACCCGTCCGCGCTATTGGAGGCGCTGGTGGCCGGCCGAGGGCTCATGCTGGCGACCGACGCGCTGGTCGCGCCGATCGCCAATGAAGGCCGCGCTATCCCTGTGCTGGATGGGTGGGCCGGGCGCACGCCGGAACTGCACGCCGTCTTCCCGACAGGTCGCGCGAAATTCCTGAAGATCCGACTGTTCGTCGATTTCCTTGTCGCGCATTTCGCCAGGTCGAGCGTATCCTCCACATCAGGATGAACGGTTGGCAGGTCCCGGGGTCTCGCCTCGTCAGGCAGAAAGACTGGAATGGGCGCGTAGACGCCTTTGCCGGCCTCGACCCATCTAAGCCGTTCAAAGAACAAATTTCGCTCCCCAGCAGCCGACCGTCTGCTAATCTGCCTGTGCGGATCGAAGACTCTGATTGTGAGGCTAACCGGGTGGTCCCCGTTACGCCTGCTATTGGCGCGCCCGAGAATCTGATAGCTTGGCGCGGCAATGATGACGCCGGACCAATTCCGCTGGGCCGAAGCCCTCGCGCTCGAGAATCTGTACGGCGATGCCGCGCTCCGCTTCGTCGCCGAGCGGATCCGCGCCTTGGCGCTCTCGGGTGATACGGCCGGGGTCGAGCGGCGGCGCCGGATTGCCGACCGGCTCGAGGCGCTCATGTACCGAACGAGTGCCCCAGCATGAACGCGAGCGAAGCGTCGATTGCTGTCTATGATGCGCAGGCAGCGGAGCTTGCCCAGCGCTACGATGATCCCGAACTAGTCCGCGTCCATGACCCGGTGCGTGGGCTTTTGCCCGAGACCGGGGATGGCAAGCTCGCGCTGGACATCGGCGCCGGATCCGGCCGCGACGCCGCTTGGCTGGCCGGCCTCGGCTATGAAGTGGTTGCGGTGGAACCAGCGAGTGCCATGCGCGCCGAAGCCATACGCCGGCACCCCGAGCTAAGCATACGCTGGCTCGACGATCGCCTGCCGGGTCTGGGCAAGGTCCATGGCCTCGGGCTCGCTTATGATCTAATCTTGGTGTCGGCGGTATGGCAGCATATCGCGCCAGTCGATCGCGCCCGCGCATTCCGCAAGCTCACCACGCTCATGAAGCCCGGCGGGCTTTTGCTCCTGTCGCTTCGCGAGGGAGAGGCGCCGCCGGACCGGCCCATGTTCGAGGTCAGCCTGGGCGAAGTCGAAGCGCTGGCGCGCTTCAACGGCGTGGAGGTGCTGCGCGCGACCCCCAGCGGCGATCGGATCGGTCGGGGTGACGTCAGCTGGACCCATGTCGCACTGCGGATGCCCGACGACGGCAGCGGCGCGCTGCCGCTGATCCGCGGCATCATCCTCGGCGACGACAAATCCTCGACCTACAAGCTGGCATTGCTCCGCGCGATCGCAAGGATCGCCGACATGGCGCCAGCCGCCGCCCGGCCGTCGGACACTGACGCCGATGCGGTGGAGGTGCCGCTGGGGCTCGTCGCGCTCAACTGGATCCGCATGTATGTGCCACTTGTGCGCGCGCAGCTACCGCAGGCACCGAAGAACAGCGGACCTGATGGGCTCGGCTTCGCCAAATTGGGGTTCCGTGCCCTGCTCGCCGATCAGGTCGCAGCGCTCGATCTCCGTCCCGGCGCGAGTTTCGTCAGTCCGCGCGGCGCAGCGGTCGCCGCCGCAATTGGCGAGGCGGCCACGACGATCAGCAATATGCCCGCCAACTTCATCCGCTATCCGGGCAGCGAGCAGCACATCTTCCGCGCGACCCGGACGCGGCCTCCACGCACCACCGACACCCTCACGCTGGACATCCAGACGCTTCGCTTATGGGGCAGTCTCACTGTTCCTGGCCATATCTGGCGCGCGCTCACCCGGCTCGGCGCGTGGATCGAGCCAGTGCTCGTAACCGAATGGGCGCGGTTGATGCGCGGCTATGGCGATCGCATGAAGCTGGCCATCCCGCACGGGCAGGCCGAGGCGGCGCTGGTGTGGGAAGAACCCTCACGCGATACAGCGCTCGGCCGCGCGGCGGCAGATCGCCTGCAACTGCAGGGCACGCCAATCGCCTGTGTCTGGTCCGGCGCGACGCTCAATCGCAGTCGGCTCGATATCGACCATTGCCTTCCGTGGTCGGCCTGGCCGTGCGGCGATCTCTGGAATCTTATGCCGAGCGATCGGCGGGTGAACCAGCATGAGAAGCGCGATCGTCTGCCCTCGCTCGCGACCATGGCTGATGCGCGAGGCGACATCCTCGCCTGGTGGCAGACCGCTTGGCTCGACGATGCCAGTCTCGGGCCGCGGTTCTTGCGCGAAGCTGCGACGGCGTTGCCGGTCGAGATTGATCCCAGCCTGGAGGACATCTACACTGCGCTCGAATGGCGGCGCCTGCGCCTACGGCAGGATCAGCAAGTTCCCGAATGGACTCGATTGCGCAGCCAAACACCTGCGCTCGCCGACACCGCCGGAGCCTCCCTGCCATGATACCGCGCAATTTCGAGGATATCGCCAAGAGCGATATTGAGGCGCTGATCGCGAACGGTGTCGCCGAGCGCCGTACACTCGAATTCAAGCGCCAACTGCCCAGCAATAGCGAGAAAGATCGCAAGGAATTCCTCGCCGACATAACCTCTTTCGCCAATGCGCAGGGCGGTGACATTCTGTTCGGCATCGATGCCCCCAAGGGTATTGCGACCACCATCGCCGGTCTCAGCAGCGAGGATCCCGACAAGGAAGTCCTGCGCTGGGAAGAGGTGCTCCTCGCCGGCGTCGAACCTCGCCTGCCCGGCATTCGGCTGCGCTGGATCGATTGCGGCGAAGCGGGCGGCGTGATGCTGGTCCGTGTGCCGGCCAGCACGATCGCCCCGCATCGAGTCATCCTCGCGCGCAGCAATCGCTTCTATGGTCGCAAAAGCAACGGCAAATATGAGATGGACACTCAGGAGCTGCGCGATGCCTTCACCGCCAGCGAAGCTCTGCCGACACGGCTCCGCGCGTTCCATCTCGAAGCCGTCGATGCAGCGCTGCGCGGCGATTTGCCGATCTTTCTCGGCAACGATCCGACCGCCATCGTATCGCTCATCCCGACTACCATCTTTCGCGAGACACGCGATCTCGATGTCACGCCTGAACATGCCCTCGCCCCGCACAAGCCGTCTGGTCATATGGAAGCAGTCCGGATGATCGAAGGGGTGCTGCTGCACACCAATCTCGGCGAACAGGGCGCGGTCAGGTCCTATGCGGTTACCCACCGAACTGGCCGCACCGACATGGTTTGGACGATCGGCCGTGTGGTCGACGAACTCAAGAAGACAGAGACGAAGCGGGTCTGGCCGAAGCGGTTCGAGGACGGGCTGCTCGACGCCGCGATCTCGGGCGCCTCCTGGCTCAACCACTACGGGATCGATGGCCCCTGGCTGGTGATGGCGACGATCACCGGCATCAAGGATTATCACCTCGTCGTCTCAAGCGAATATTGGTCGGATCCAGCCTGGCGAAATCAGGCGACGCTGCCGCCGCTGATGATCGCCCGGATGAACCGCGCCGCCCTGCTTCCGTTGCTCCGCAGCTTTTGGCTCGCTTTCGGACTTGAGCGGCCAGCTAGTCCTTTTGGCAGCGATAGCTAGGGGCGCAACGCTTCTCGACCATTCCCGCCCTTCAGAGCCCAAATTTTGTGACCCCAGTGCAGACGTTCCGCTTTTGTGATTGAGGATCGAAAATTTCGGGCCGACGGAGCGAGCACCATAGGGGATGCTTCGCGCAATCGCTTCATCGCTGCTCTAACTTTGGCTCGACCGTGCCTGCCACCGGCATCACCACCGCCCAAGGAAACTTCTTCGGATCCGCCTGCTCGAACTGGTTGACGGTCAGACGAGGAAGGTTGCGCTTATCGTACACGGTCCCCAAGCGCAGTGACAAACTGGCTGGCGAGGCCAGGAAGAGCGAGATGTCGGTGACGCCTTGGCGCGCGAGATCCATCACGGCGTCGAGGAACTGTTGCGCGAGCCTCTGCTGCTTCGTTTCCGACCAATGCGACGCTGTGGAGCGTCCCTCAAGGTCGAGCCGAACGACGGGTGCGGTTGGTTCGACGAGACGAACATCGGCATCCAGCACGTCGTAGGATGCCGAAACGCAGAGCGCCACGCGGGAAGATCCGACGGGGATACCGTCCATCCCGGTGAGGTTGAAGCTCAGGCTATCGTCATCATCATCCAAGGGCCGCCACGTCTTCTGCGTGCGGTCCCAGTCCATGAACAGCGTGTGGTGCTCATCATCGACGATTACGCCGAGAAGGAACAGCAGCGGTACGGGGGCAAGGCCGCCGAGGACGAAGGAGATGTCGGCCCGGTCAAGGCCGCCGACCCTACGGGCAATGTCATCGGGCAGACTGGTAAGATGCCGGAGTGCGCGATCGGGACTGACGATCTGACCGTCGATCAGACCCTGTCGGACATCTACGAGCACCAGATCACGTCGTCCTTTGAGGGAGATCGGCACCGCCTTGTCCAACGGCTCGCCGTTCCAGTCTCGCAAACCACGAGCCTCGATCACGATGACCTTATCCCGATTTTCACGACGGACATCGCGGATAATGAGGAATAGTCCGGTTGCCACGATACTCGCTGCCACGATGAACACGGCCCAGCTGAGTGCTGCGTCTCCCCCCGACGTATCCCAACTGAAAACAAATGGGCCATTCGCCGTCGGAACCGTGATGCCAACCGAAAGGCTGGCGAGGACGGCGACGAGGAGCGGGACGCCGACCTTGATGAGCGATGCCCCCGCAGATCGCCGCCGAAACACATACTCGATGAGCGATCGGAAGAAGAGGTTCAGCAGGTTCATCATTCCAGTATCTCGACGGCAGATGGCCCAAAGCCACGGCGGAAAAGGGTGCAAGAACAGACAAGGGAGTGGATGGATCCCAGTCTGACGATCAGCAATACGGCGAAATCGATGCCGCGCTCACCGTGGACGAGTTCCATCATCGCCCCGGCGTCTTGACGGCTCGGCGTGACGTCGAACGTGGGATGGGAATGCCACTCGCCCAGATAGTTGAAGCGGTCATATGCGTTCCCAGTCCGCTGGAAGAACGCATCGAGCGCCTCTGCATGCGCGGCGGGACTACGGACGAAATGGGCACTTCCGCCGGTCTCAGCGTCAATGGATGTCTCAACGATCCGGAAATGCCCGGGTTCGATTTGCTCGCCCATGAGGACACCGCCAATCTCACGCGGGCCAGCCAACTGGAGCGCGCTACGCAGCGTTGCCACGACATCTTCGGCAATCTCAACCCGCATCGGCCGCTGCGGGATCAAGGTCGGCGAGGAATTCTTCGAGCGCCTGGGCGGCGTCGGCATCCTTCACCGTCCCCCAGGCATCAGCTTCGCCCAGGTCTATCGGGCGCACATCGAATGGTGCTGAGAAGAGCCATTTCTCGCGAAGGCCGATCAGATAGGCGGGGTACGGAAAGATGGTTGCATCTGGCCGGGCAAGCAGGTCGATAGCAAAGCGCGTCAGATGTGACGCGATCACGGTGACGTCGGCGTCGTCCGCAATCAGCGGTGCGCCGGGACCGCTGGCGTCGGTATAGGGCTGTGACGAGCCATCGTCCGGCCACTCGACATTCTGCTCGCGATACCACCCTTCGATCCGCTGCCGTGCGGTAAGGGGAGTCGGGTCAATGTCGGGTTGAAGCCGCACGACGATTCCGCCAGCACCTCCGCCGAAGGCCTGCGCCCAGCACATGGGAATGCTGGCACGCCGCGCGATGGAGGCGCAAAGATTGAATGCCTTCGGATCGGCGGTGGCATCGACGATCAGGTCGCATTCTTCGATCGCGCTCAGGGTGGCAGCCGCCACTGCACCGCTCTCCTGGCCCCCTATCGAGATGGCCCACGGGCTGACCGTGCAGGCGGGATTTATCTCTTCGATGCGAAGGCTGAGTGCCACGGTTTTGTGGAACCCGACCGATCGCCAATCCAGCTCGTTGCGGACGAGGTTGCCGGACGCGAGGACATCACTATCGACAAGGACGAAGTCCGTGACCCCAGACCGGGCGAGCTGCACGGCGACCTTCGACCCGATCGAACCGCATCCGATGATGGCGACCTTGGCAGTCTTGAGCCGTTCGTACTCGGGGTCGAGCCGTTTGAAGTCCTTCTCCACGAAGATAGCGTCATAGGTGGCGATCGCACGCCCTTCGTCTTGTCCAGACACCAGCAGCGGGTAGATGCGCTTGCCATCGAATATGACCACGAAGGTCGGTTCCGAACTGCTTGCCAGGTCCATCGCTAACTCGGGAAGCGCACTCGACCACAATAGCGCTCGCAGATCGCTGAACGAGGTGCACACGCGGCCCTCGCCTTCCGGGATCCGTGCGACGATCGCATTGACGTTCCGGCATTCTCCGCCCCGTTTCTGCGTCTCGGACCAGACAGGTTCATCGGGAGGGCCGATGCGAGCGAGTTGGGCAGCTATCGTGACTACCGACTCCTGCTCCAGCACTTCGCCTTTCTCAACCTGCCCCTCCGCAAGGCCGGACAAGCCCGAAATAGTGTCAGGGGAGAAGAGCAGACGCCTGAATGATTGGCGTATCTGCTGGGCTCGAGAGGTTCGGTGCTCGGATGGGGCGGCTTCGCCGGTCTGATCCTCGGATGAGAGCAGCCGATGCGCGCTTTCGACCATCATCGCACCGGTGATGTCTGGCATCCAGTTGTCGGGACGATACTCGAGGCAGAGCTCGCCTTGCGATCCGTACTGATGGCCGGAAAGGCGTTTTCCGTCCCGAGGCAGGATCCACGGCGCGGCGTCGGGAAAGAGATCGGGATAGACGAGCGTCAGCGGTATTGTTCGGTCGCCGATCTGGACGTCGAAGTCGAAAGCGACCCGCATACCTTCGGCGAGCCGCTTGATGGGGTTGCTCAGCCAGGAGCTGCGTTCGGCAAGTTGGCCGAGCGCCCTTTGCTCCTGGATGGCCCGTTTGGTGTCTTCAGCCCACCAGTTCAAGCGAACCCCTTGGGCGAGGTCGGCTCGCGACGGGTGCTCGGGAAGGCAGGAGCGCTGGCTGCGCCCGCGCCAATGATGGCTGCGGACGCGGCCGGACGGAGCATGCTGCCGGAACTCGGACCCAACCGTGTCGCTGCCCTTTCGGCTGCGACACCCATGTGCGGCTTAACGGCTTCGACGATGCGGCGGCGGTCGACCTGCTGCCCGAGATACTCGAAATCACGCCGTGCTTGGGCTAGCCATTCGAAGAAGGCCTTTTCGCGTTCGGGATAGAGCGGCCATTTGTCGGCGAAGTTTTCCAGTGGGTCGGTAGGGTTACGGATGATGCGCACGTTGCCGTTGCGCTCGATGTACCGGTCCATACCCTCCAGAATCGTATAGAGGGCATCAGCAATGCGCTCCTCGCCATTGTAGGCATGGGAAGCGAGCGTGGTGATGATGACCGAGATTGGGCGCTCGTCGTATCGGCCAACGAACATCCCGTCGCGGTGGCGCTTCAGGATCATGATGGCCGACTGGAGGGGCGTCCTTACCCGATACTCAGGAATGTCTTCGACGCTTGCCTGGATCGCTTCCGCGACGAACTTGCGGCGCTGTTCGAAGATCGGCCCCATCCGCAGGCGGAACCATTCGGCGTAACCCTTAGGGTTCGAGCGCGGCCATTGGTTCGTTTGCTCATTGTAATTGGGCAAGCGGCGGTCGGTTATCGCGATTGCGGTCTCCGCCCATCGAGTGTCGTACCCGGCGGTTTCGAGCAGTGCCTTTTGCCGGGAAGAGTTCGGTACGGCGGGAACGATGTCCATGTGGAACTGGGCTTCATTGGCGTAGGGCAGCACCCAGCACCGGTTGCCCTCTTCGACAGACTTTACCATGGATTGCGACCGGTGATACGCCGTGATCTCGTCACCGACGAGATGCTTCAGCTGCCACTGGGTCAGGTGGCTGGTGCTGAGCAGGCGAAGGACGCAGACGGAGTCGACGTCGTACTCTTCTTCTTCGTTGAGCGGTCGGATCGCGGTGCCCAGCCGAAACGACCCTTGCACGTAGATCTCGGGATCGAACTGCAGCACCTTCGACGCGGGGCGATGCAACCAATCGCCGAGCGAAGCGTAGCTCTTGTTGGCCTGTTCGTAGCGAATGTCGCTGATCGCAAGCTCGTCGGCGAGCGCGGCAAGATAGTCTTCTGCAGTCTTCGTCGGCATGGAATGCGCCCCCTTCAATTCTATATTTATTCCCAAGCGCTTGTTTTCAACCTTCAGGCAGAAGAAAAGGTGAACAAAGTTGTGGGCGTGGCACCGTCAGCTGACTGAGGCGTTGCGCTCCGGTACCCGCTTACGAGGCGCAGACGACCCCCAGCACGAGGCGGGCATTCAGCATCACCGGCAGGTCCGGCGCCCCTTCGACTCGTTCAGTTGCGAGAGCTACCGAGGCTCCAAGACCCCCGATCGTTTCGAATTGGCGCAGATATGGCATGCTCCTAGATAGCGGGGCACCAATGCGCTTCAGAATGCTGTCGCCATCTTCCAGTGTAACCGCAACCATCTCACCTTCCATGGCATCGAGTTGATCTAGGGTCATAATCGCCCCCCCGAGAATAATCTGACCGGGCATGACGAGTGGGACGGCGCTTTCCTCGCGGACACGATATGCGACTTCCACCCGTCCAAGGGCGGGGTGCCCTTCAAGGAACGCGGCTTCTTCCCGTCCGTCTGGTGGAGGGACGTGAACGAACAAGGCCCCAACGACGCGATGCAGGTCAAGTTCGTGATTCTCGAAAGCTAGCGTCGGTCGGCCGCTGCGAGGATCTGTAGCTTCAGCGGCTAAGGAGTATCCTTCGCCGTTACGCGGGCGCAGTAGCCGACGGGCAAATGCCTGCGTTCCGCGGCGTCCAATAACCAGTTCGTGGTCGGCGGGTGCGGAAGGCGTTGCTTCCACGATCGCGATGTATCCGGCTGGGATTGTGAAGCCCATGGTGTCTTTGCGGATGTAGAACAGCGACTTGTCATCGAACCATTGGCTGGAGAGCATTTCCAAGCCGTCATCCTGATTGCCACCACTCGGAACGTGGCGGCTAAATGCTGCAATGTCCTGAACGATCGGGACGTTGAACGCTGGCGCGGTGACAACAGTCAGAGGCACGACGTTGTCCGGGAGAGTTTCCTGAAGCGGCTCCCTCCAGCGATAGCGGCGGAATTCTTCGTGGACGCGCTCGACTGCAGAGCGCAACCGCTTCAGGTCTGCATCGACGTTCTGCACGTCAATGTAGCTTAAGGCATCGGCGTCGCGGTGATGTGCCTGGTTGAGCACTCTTCGCGGTGCAGCGCCGTCGGCTAACGCCGGGTCTTCACAGAAACGCGAGAGGACCGGGCTTCTGAAGAGTTCGTTACTGCGGGCGGTGACCAATGAACGCAGCCGCCCTACCAGCGGCATTAGTGTCGGCGCGTCGGTGGGAGCCGAAAACGCGGGATAGGCGGGGTCATCGAACAGATCCCCGAGGCGTGCCTCAAGAAAAATCCGAGCCTGATTCGCGTAGTCCTGCGCGTGAGGCGCCGAGTCGGCATTGGCAACAAACTCGTTCCGCTTCCGATCTAAATCCTCGATAGCCAGCGACGTCTCGAGGGTACCGCGAGATGTGTGCACCGGATGGACGGCTCGGTGCTCGACGCGGTTGGAACCGCGTGCTTCGGCCACCAGAATGCGGCCGAAGCTTCGGTCATAGGTGGTCGCCAGAATCTGAGCGCCACCTTCGGCCAGCTTGTTCAAGGCGCGCGCCAAGCGCGCGCGGTTGTCATAATCGAGGAGATCTTGAGGGTCATCCAGGATCAAGAGCGACAGGCCGCCATCCGTCCGGAGAACATGCTCGCGAAATGCGAGATAGAACCCCACGAGCGATGCTCTGAGAGCCGAAGCGTTCGACACATGCTGAGCAGGCGCATGGACGCCATCGCGTCCAACCTGAATTGCGATAGCACCTTGTGGGGTCATGCCAGTTCGGTGTGGTTTGGGAGCTAAAGTCGTCGCGTTCTGGTAAATCGCGTTCCGCCAATATTCTGCCCGATGATGCAACCGGGCCTGCAAGCCTTCAACCTGCGCGGTAGCGAGACCGCCGATTGGGATGATCTCGTCGAGCGCCTCAACTGCGGTCCCGCAATCTTCAATCGCCTTCAGCTTGCGCTTGTGAGCGATCTGAGAGGTGGTCATTCGCTTCGATAGGTCGACCGCTGCGTTGATGGGCGCGACGCCTTTAACGATTGCATCTAGGCGCGTGAGTTCTGCTCGGAGGCCCGTCGCCTGGCCAACGGGGCCACCGGGGCCAGCGGTTTTGCCTCGGACCTCTTCAAGCGCAGCCACAAGTTCATCGCGATAGTCGGCCATCCAGTCGACAAATGCCAACGCTCGTATGAGGCGGTTCAACGTGCTGCTCAGCTTGGCTGCATGGGCTCCAACTCGGCTCGGCAGAACCCGCTGTGTCGGTTCCGCGAACGCGGGCAGGGTTCCCATCGCGTGATCGGTAAGCGTTCCCATCTTGCTTCGCAGCGAAGAGAGAACCCCTGTGAAACCCTCCGTGCTGAAGAGGTCGTCGAGCAACGCGGCGCGCAAAATCGCACTGGGAGATGCCGGCAGATCTTTTTGCAAATCACGCCGCAGGGCGTCGGGCAGATCCCGAGCCAGCTTGCCGGTCCAGGCCTCTGCCCATTGGGAAACGGTCTTGGACAGGATCTCACTATCCTGAGCTACTTGGCGAAGATGCTCTGCGACCAGACCACCTGTCTCCGGGTCGACAACCTCCGCGAGGGAATGGTGGCAGATAGCACAGTGATCATCATGCGCCTTGCCATGCTCGCGCATCCAGTCGGTGACGCGGGCATAGAGTTGAGTTCGGCGTTCAAGGACCGGGTTTGCGGATAGTTCCTCGAGTGTCCCCGCCTCTTCGAAAAGACGATCTATGAGGGAATTCACCTCTTGGCGGGCGTCGACCTCCAGTTTGAGAGCGGCCAATCGTTCCATTGAAGGCAATTGTGACAACCGGCGCACCTGCTCGAGTGCAGGGGCAATGCATTGTTCCAGGCTCTGTCGCTGTGTCGCATCCGAAGCGTCAAATGTATCGCCAAGGACGTCACGAGCATGCGCAAGTCCGTTAGCCTTCAAGTTCTCGAAATGCTGGCTCAACTCGGCGAATACCGTTGGGTCATCTGTGATTGCGGGGTGCGCACTGGCAGGCGCCATTTCTGGAAACTCTGCGACGCGCTGCTCGAGATCATTGCGATGCTGTCGATAATCAGCTTCGATCCGTTCCAACTCGCCTTTGCGCTCTTTGGTGATGTCCCCTGCGATTTTCGCTCTGGCGCGTGTGGCATGCTTTGCCAAGGCCACCAGATCGGAAAGGCCCGTCAGCTTGGCCACGGCTAGCCCCAACTCCGATGGATTCCCTATTTGAAGATAAGGCAGCAGACCGGGCATGGTGGTACCCAGAGTGAAGGCGATCGGATCGAGGCCCAAATCAGCCGCGTTGGGTCCGACCTCTTCCAGCTTGCCGTTCGTCTTTCGCGACTGCGTCCTCCGGATCGGTGGCAGGCGAGTTCCGTCTTCGAGTTCGAAAGTCAGTTCGACCCATGTATCGGCAGGAACGGTTTTTGCCGCAGCCGCAGGGGTCCAGTGTTGGACGCTTGGCAGCGGCGTCACGGCGCTAATCTTGTGCTGTGAAACCTCTTCCATCGCCCCCCGATCAATCTCGCAATCGAATTCGGCGTCACCGGCCTCGGGAAGTCGCTGGGGGCGGAGCAGCTTTCCGGTGAGACACCAGATCACCGAGTTCATAAGGCTTGTCTTGCCCGACCCGTTCCAGCCTTCGAAGATCGTGATGGGGCTGTTCGGCTCGAACACGAAATCCGTGCTTGGCTCATCTGCAGTGCCATACGCATGGAGGCCCGCAAATCTGTGAGCAACGATCTTCGCAAGTCGAAGAACCCGCCTTTCGTGATAAGCGGAGACGGCTGGGGCCGGTACCTGATCCGGATTCGCGCCGATACTCGTTATGATCGCTTCGCAGTCGGGCGTCATGACATTGCCCGCCCACTTAGCCGGTGCGGCCCGATACCAAGACAGTACTCCGCGAGCGGCATTGCTCTCAAGCGTCAGCCGGTGCCCCTCGTTTGTGGCGATTGGACGTCCGGAAACCAATTCTGCAAGAAGCAAATCCGTAGTGAGCAAGTGAAGTGCGCGCACGGGCGACAAACCCGTCAAATCGGTATCCGAATCAGACAATTTTGTGCCCCCAAATTCCAATGGAATGCGTAGCGTTCGATTAATTGCGCGTCATCCGGGAAGTCAATCAGAGGTCGCTATCAGCGGCTATCATCGGCGACGCTCGGCTGCGTCAGTATTGTCACCCATCCCCGTTTTGCCCAGTGCTACTTTTTAAAACCTATGCGGCTTGCCGGGCGGTCGCTACGTGTGACACCAAATAGAAAGTGAGCAAAAGGCGAAATATGCAGATATCTCTGGTGACCGCGACAGCAACGGCGCGAAAACTTTCAGCGCTCATCCGCAAGCATGGCAGAATTTCGATTGCGGTTGCCTGGGGCGGTATCACGGAGGTTGCAGAAGAGCTCCTTGCCCATAGCGAGAAATTTGAGTCCGTTCTCCTCGGTGTCGACTTCTCTGCAACCGAGGCCGCGCTCATCGACCGCCTCGTTGATGTTCCCAACGCCTATGTCGCGAAGAACCGCCGGGGCTGCTTCCATCCTAAAATATTTTACTTCGAGACGGGGGACAAGGCGGAGGCGATCGTCGGTAGTTCCAATTTCACAAAGGGCGGGCTGGGTCCGAATTTCGAGGCCGGCGTCCATGCGAAGGGAGCGAGCAGCAATCCCTTTTTCGTAGAGATCCGCAAACAAATCAAAGCGTACGCGCCGCTCCGCCTCGCCATTACGCCCGCGCTTGCCGACAGCTACAGACGCCAGGCCAAGGCAGCTGCCGGCAAGGCGAGGCCGAAGAGCCCTATTCTGCCGGACGATCGAAAGGAGTGGGCACGGGTCAACTCGCCGCTGGCCACAATGGAATGGCCCGAATTCGTGAAGCTGGCCCGTCGGGATGAGTATCATGACTTCAAGAAACGCATGAAGCTCGTGCGGGCCATCCAGCAGATCTTTTCGCGTACCCCTTCATTCGCGAATGTCTCGGCTGCCGAGGCCAAAGGCATCGCAGGTGTGCTCGGCAAGAATGAGGCTGAGGCCGAAGGTTTGGCTAATCTCGATTGGGGCTGGTTCGGCTCGATGGGAGGAGCCGGTACATTTGCTGAACTGATTGGCCTCGAAGACGGCGCTCTTGCTGCCGCGCTGGATGCGATCCCGCGCCGTGGCGACGTAACGGAGACCCAGTTCAACGATTATATCGCGGCCTTCACCGCCGCCTTTTCGAATTCCTCGCGTGTGGCGCGGCTCGCACCGGCAACCCGGTTGCTCGCCATGAAACGCCCCGATGCCTTCGTCTGCGTGAACGGAGGCAACACCCCGGGCCTCGCCGAGGCTCTCTCGTTCGCGCCGACGACAATCAAGCTCGAAAACTATTGGGCGCGCGTAATCGAGCCCATCAGGCAGGCGCCTTGGTACACGTCAGAGCGGCCCATCGGGCGTGACACCGAGCTCTGGGACGCGCGCGTAGCCATGCTCGACGCCATTTATTATCGACCGACCAAATGATGAGCGGAGAGCCCGAAGCCGGGAACCAACTCGCGCGCTGGTCCGGCAGCTTTGCTGATTTGAGTCTTTTCGACCAGTGTGCGGTCGCGGAACTCGTCAAAGGAGGCGGCGCCATTCAAGGCAGCGTCGAGGAAATCCTGCCGAGGCTTCGTCGGACCAGAATGATTACCGTTTTGCGCAAAGGTGAGGGAGGACGCATCATTGGCGTGGGCGCTCTCAAAGCACCGCTGCAGCACTATCGCCAAAGCCGGTTTGCCAATGCGGGCGCATCGATCGTTGGATTCGAGGAGGCGCCGGAACTTGGATATGTCGTCGTCCATAGCGATTGGCGC
Organism: Novosphingobium fluoreni; assembly: GCF_014196615.1. GTDB lineage: Bacteria > Pseudomonadota > Alphaproteobacteria > Sphingomonadales > Sphingomonadaceae > Novosphingobium > Novosphingobium fluoreni. The sequence continues at coordinate 83,023 of NZ_JACIDY010000009.1, read as the reverse complement.
GGCCAGAGGCTCTCCGGCGATCTCGTCAAGGCGATTGCCGAAGCAACCCATGAGTCCGTTTTCGCCACGACCGACAGCAACACCATGCGCAACAACCTTACGCGGTCGGGCTTCATGAGGCTCGGAACAGACTGGCAGGGCAGCAAAGCCCCACTGTCGCTGTGGGTCCTCGATATGCGCCGCAGCCAATCTTGAAAGGTCGGTCCGCTTTCGTTCGACTGACAGGATTTGCGTTTCTCGGATCGCTACACGGCTCTCGACAGCAGCGAGTGCCCCAACGGCAATTCGCGAAAGCAGTCGCACGATGACAATGGGGAGAAGTATGAAGCTCGATGAAATTGACCTTGATAGCTACAATCGCATCCAACTCCCTTCACTCGGGAAGTGTATTTATTGTTATGACGATGAAAATAAGCGCACGGAGGAACATATAATTCCGTACGCAATTGGCGAAAACACTGTCAGCATTCTGGATGCCCGCTGTGATAATTGCCAGATCATCATTAATAAGTACGAGCAAGGCTTCCTAAGCAAGCAGATCGGTCCATTCAGGGGAGCTATCGGCGCGCCATCACGAACGCGAAAAAAGAAGAAGAGGCTGCAGGAGCACCATACGCATATGCGGTTCACGTTCACTGAGATCGACTGGACGGGAAAGTATATTCGGGACCTTGGCTATCGGTTGATCCCATTTACCCAGGCGCCTTTAGTCTTGCCGCTTTGGACCTCACCGCCGCCCACGATCCTTGGATTGCCGGTCAGAGCGGGTAGCGAAATGGGAGAGAGTTGGCTTTACCAAGAAAAGGACAAGCTTGCCGCTCTCGCTAAAGACGTGGGCACCGAGAAGGGCGCGTTCATCGTCAAGACGCAGACCGGAGTAGTGTCACGTGAACATACGCTGCGGTTCCTTGCCAAGACTGCGCATGCTTGGGCAGCCGCGCAGTTCGGCCTAGATGCCTTCGACCCGTTCCTCACCGATATCGTTCTCAACAAAGCCCACGATATGGAGCGCTATATCGGTAATGCGCCACCTTACATGTATGAAAATATGCCTGAGCTCGGGAAATTGGTGGAAGGCGAAGGACACATATTCCGGATTGTTGGGGGTCGTGAAACGATTGGTGACATGTCTGACTGTTTATTCACTCTTATCCAGCTGTATCCGATGGTAAACAGTCCTGTGCACCTTATTGTGGTCGGAAAGGTCAAGCCAGGCTTTGATATGGATGCCAGGATGCTTGAGCGGCATGGTGTAGAGGCGCTAGCCTGACCAATGAAGGGGGGAGGGAGCGTCCCGCCCCCGAATGTCGGATTTTCTTGATTCGATGCTCCGAAGCCGACAGTCGCGAAAGTCCCAAGACGCGACATAAGCGCGCTCTCCAGCTTAAATTCTCAGCTTCGCGATCGCAGAGCTTCACCTGCGCAAATATTAACCAAAATACTTCTGAGCAGATCACCTAGCTTTCGCCACATCCGAGCGAATACGGCAAGTGATTCCTTTCGCATTATCATATCCCCGTTGGAGGCAATCTGAGAACTTGGCACGCTCCTTTTCCGGCAATTGCAGAAATAGAGCTACGCCTTCCCATCGCGTCGGGTCGTAAATCTGCATCAGCCGCTCGCCGGCAGACCAGCCCTCGCGGTTCATAGCTTGCACGGCAGTCTGTTCCCGCCACAGCCAACTGTCCGGCACGACGTCCAGCGCCACGCGAGGCACCACGAACATCAGCATCGCGCCAACCACGATGCCTATTCCCATGCAAACCAAGAGCCACCGATCCTGTTTCGCAGCTTCCCGTGCAGAATAGACGACTTCCCGGATCGAGTTGACCTCGACGCTGAGTTGTTGGCGCGCCTGTCCCCAAGTTGCCTGCTCAGCCTTCCGCGCGGTGTTCGCGGCCTCGTCGATCTGGCCAGCGATCCTTTCCGGGGTCAAAGCCATCGCCGGGCGGCGACTGAGGATGTTGATCCCTTCTCCCAGCCGTTCGATGCGTTCTTCTATCTGAGCCAGATCCTTGCTGTAGTCGCGCTCCTGCAGGTCGTCGAAGCGCATGGCGAAGCCGTCGATCGCCGCTGACATTCCGGCAAGACGGCGGTTCATCGCCTCGAAAGCCTCTGTTGCATCAAGCTCGGCTGGTGGGTCGGGTTCGGTCATGCACAAAGCCTAACGTTCAAGGCCACGCGAGCGCGAGCGGCCGATCCAGTCCTGGATGTCCCGAGACAAGCTGCTTCCCTCCCGGGGCTTGAAGCCCAGCTCATGAGACCTCATGCGAAGCCGGGATTCCAGTTCCGGGTCGCGATGGAAGCTCTTTGACAGGTAGTCGATTCGCTCTGCGGCCCGGTCGGCGCCGAGATGATCGCCCATTTTCTGCAGCCGCAATAACTGGCGGGTGCGGGTCTGCCATTCTTCAACGAAGCGATCGGCGCGCTGATCGGCCGAGATACGGATTTCGCTTTCCAACTGCATCGCCTGGATGGCGCGAGCGCTTTTCCCTTTGGCCGCTTCGTCCATCAGCGACGGGTCCCTGCGCATGGCTGCATAGGCATCCTGAGCGCCATCCGGCCGCTGGGCATCGAGGTCGCGCCTTGCCCGTTCGATGGCCTGCCTCTGGCTGACGATCGGATTAAGGCCCCTATCTTGCATACGCTCGATGTCGCGCACGGCGCGGGCATAGCGCGCAACAGCCGCGTCGAGAGGGCTGGCGTGAGGAGGCGTCGGCTCCGGCTGCGACTTGAACCGCAGCCCCGCGAAGGGATTGCGCCGTGTCTGCGGTTCGCGCTCTGGCGTCGGTGCAATTTCAGGCTTCGACACAGGTGCAGTCTCGCGCTCGTAATCCGACGCCATGTCCTTGCCCCGCTCGCGACTTAGCGCGCGCACGAGCCGATCCCGATCGGCAAAGTCATCCTGCCCGTAATGGAGGTCGACACTATCCCGATGCCGCGAAAGCGCGACATACGCGGCGTGCCGATCGAGCCCCGGCGTTGCCAGCACATGGACGCTGTTCACCGTCATGCCCTGGGCCTTGTGGACCGTCGCCGCGTAGCCGTGATCGACATGGGCATAGTCCTTGAGCTCGAAGGCGACCGAGCGCCCGTCATCGGTCCGCACCTGCATGGCGGTCTTGCTGACATGTTCGACCGTGCCGAGCGTACCGTTCTTCACCGCCAGGCTGCGCTCGTTCTTCAAGAACATTACGCGATCGCCGGAGGCAAAGCTGCGCTCGCCGCGCTCGACCATAATCCCCACATCCTGCCCAAGCATCTGCGCTCCCCGCAGGCGCGTACGCGCCGCATCGTTGATTTCTTTCACCTCGTCATTGGTATGGGTGAGGATGATGCGGCTGGCATCGGGCCGGGCTTGTCGTTCCCTGTCCCAGCGATCGATGAGGGCTGTGCGCGCCTGCTCGCGCGTCTCGGCGACATGGACATGCCCGGCCTGCTCGTAGGCTGCCAGCGCTTCGCCGGTACGCCCGGTGGCGAGCTGCCGCGTGGCATCGCGCTGCCATTCGGCGGACTGGCGCCGAATCGTGGTGATCTCGACCGCGCCGTGGCGCTCTGCGATCGAGCGGAACGCGGCACCCGCCTCGATCGCCTGCAGCTGTTCGGGATCGCCGACCAGTACCACCTTGGCGCCGCGCCTTTCCGCCTCGCGCATTACGCGCTCCATCTGCCGCGTGCCGATCATGCCGGCCTCGTCAATGACGAGGACGAATTTGTCTGTCAGCAGTTCGCGGCCCTGGCCCCATTGATGCTCAAGACTGGCGATCGTGCGCGAGGCAATCCCGGAGCCGGTCTCGAGGTTCTCGGCGGCGATGCCGGATAAGGCCGCGCCGCGCACCTCGTAACCGGCCGCGTCCCAGGCATCGCGCGCCACACCCAGCATCGCGCTCTTTCCGGTTCCGGCATAGCCGATGACATTGCTGATCCCGCGCGCATCGGTCACATGCTCGAGCGCACCGCGCTGCTCGGGTGAGAGAACCATCCCGCGTGCTTCAGCCCGGCCCAGCGCCAGATCGCGATGCCGGTCGAGCAGGCCATGATGGCGCCGGGCCTCAAGCGTCGCGGTCTGGCGCTCGAGGTGCTGTTCGGTTTCCAGCATCGCGCGCGACGTGAAGCGGTCCTCGCCGCGCCCGTCCTTCCCCAGCTTCACCATCTCGGGCGAGGACTTCACCGCTTCCATCACCTGATCGAATTGATCCTTGCCGTCGCTGTGCCGGTGGACGAACATCGCGAGGTCACGGTTGGTGAAGGTCGACTGCTGGTGGGTGATCGCCTCAAGCGCGATGTTGGGGTTGGCGAGAATGCGCGTTCCATTAGCGCGGGCGATGGCGTGGTGCTCGTCGAACCGCTCGCTCTTCAGCCCCTGGCCGACCATACGCGCAGCGGCCGGGCCGATCTTGTGCTGCGGCTCCAGTGCGATCCCCTGCGCTTCCAGCGAGCGATGATCGACACGCGCGTCAATATCGAGCTGTGCCAGCCGTTCGTTAACATGTTCCGCCCAGGCTTCGCGCCAATGGGTGAGGAGCTCGGTGCGGTTCCAGTCGCGGACCTTGGCGCCAAAGCCTTCCTCGGTCACTTTGCGAAGCCCAAGCATTACATGGGCATGGGGCTTGGGGCTGCCATCCTCGCCGATATCCCAGTGCACATTCAGATCGGCAACCATGCCGCGCGCCACAAATTCGCGCTCGACGAAGTCACGCGCAAGCGCGATCCCGTCGGCCTGGCTCATCTCGCGGGGGATGGCGAACTCGACTTCCCGCGCCAGCTGGGCATCCTTGCGCTTCTCCACCGCCTCGACGTCGTTCCACAGTTGCTCGCGGTCGCGCCATTGCTCGGGCGCGCCATCGGGCAGCAGGATCTCGGAATGAACGACGCCGGCCTTGTTGGAAAAGTCATGGGCACGGTCGAGCCGCTGATCGTGCAGCCGCGAGGCCGAACGATAGGCGGCCGCTGCCACGGCGGAGGAGCCGCCCGCGCGCGAGATGACTTTGGCCGAGAAGTGGTAGACCGCCATGACGACCTACCAATTACCCCTGAAAGCGCACGTCGGCACGACGTATAAGCGCGCCCTCGAACGATTTCATCTGCCTCGGGATCACGAAGGCTCAGAAGGCTTCGCCCTATTGAGAGGGCGTCATCATGCCGATAACTGGTTCGTCCGACACCATCAACGGGAAGGACGAACCATGCGCAAACCCCGCGACTATGATGCCGAGCTCAAGGCGCTCAATGACAAGGCCCGGCAACTCAAGACCCGCAAGACCAGCCAGCTTGGCGAACTGGTCGCCGCGACCGGTGCCGATGGGCTGACGGTCGAGGAATTGGCCGGCGCGCTCCTGGCGATCGCGGCGACAAGCGATCCTGCCAAGCGGGAGGCGTGGCGCAGGCGAGGCGCCGCGTTCTTTTCAGGTGAGCGAGAAGCCGCGGCTGGCAGCACTCGCCAAGGCGCTGGCATCGAGCCGGGCGGGTCTGCGGCGGAACCGCGCGGCGATGAACCGCCTCGCAGCCCATCGGGCACGGCATGATACGCGGGAATGGCAAGTGAAGCGGCGCGAGCGAACACGCCACCTTATCGAACTGGGTGGCCTCGTTGTGAAGGCTGGCCTTGTCGAGCTCATTGATGACGACCGCGCCGTGCTGCTTGGCCTCTTGGTCGAAGCGGCGAACAAATTGCAGGGCGCCGATCGCGAGCAGGCCCTGGCCTTGTGGCGGCGGCGAGGGAAGCGCGCCTTAGCCGACGATGCTGATGCGGCTCAGGGCTCGCCTCTGACCCGCCGCAGCACGGCACCGGCAATGCCGAGCGGAACGACAACTGCATCGCCGGTGAAGAGCGCACGCTGATCGAAAGGATCGAGCTCGCTGGGTTCGTAAATATAGCGCCAGCTGTTGATGCCACCCGGGGTGACATCGAAGGAAGCCAGCCGCCGATCGTCACCGCTGCGAACAATCCAGCGCCTGCCGGGCGCCGTGCCTTCTTCTGTCGGCACCGTCAGCATGCCGTCATCGAGCGCCGAGCGGGGATTGGCGTCATCACCTTCGCCGACGTAGAGATCGGATGGCGACTGGCCATCCGTCGTGCGGACCTCGATGCGCAGGGCAACGGTCGGATCATGCCTGGCCTCGACGAGGCTGATGCGCGGTTCGCGTAGCGGGCGGGCGAACAAGTGCAGATCGCCATTCTCGATGCGCCACTCGCCCTTCCGGGTAAACTCACGCGACAAACCGCCGCCTTCGGTTTCGAACATGGGCTCGTCAGCGACCATGCGCTGCTCGAAGCGGCGATCGGCAGTGAGGCGCAGGGTGATCGTCACGCCTTCCTCGCTGCACCGATAGGTCCCCGGCAAACCCGACGTGCCTGGCGGGCGGGCATCAAGATCGACGTCGCTTCCGCCGCACAGAAGGGGGACGCTGTCCGGATTGGCGAGCGCGGCAGACGGCGTCGCAGCAAACAGGATGAGACAGCTGAAGATCGCAATGCGCATGACCCCATTCCTGCCGGTGCCGACAGGTTGCCGCAAGCCGCTTGCCGACTAGATTCGCCGCCGCCATAGGCACGGCGATGAATGACACGACCTCCGCGATTATCCTGCGCGTTATTGAACGCGCGCCGCAATGGATCAGGCACGACCTGGATTCCAAAGACGAGGCGATCCGCACCCGCGCCGAAGAAACGCTGGCCGCGATGATTGCCAATGCCCTTGAAACGGGAACCAGCGAGTCGCGCGAGGCTTAAGAAAGCTTACCTCACCGGAGCTTCCATATGCGCCCCCGGGCGTTGTATCCCCTCGCTGCAACTGCTGCCCTACTTGCCGGCACGATCGCACCTCTTGCCCTGGCCCAGCCGCTCGCACCGGCCGAGCGCATCACCTGCTCGGGCGGCAGGCAGTTCTTGCTGCGAACCAGCACTAATGGAGCACGGGTCCAGATCGGCACCCGTCAGCTGAACCTTCCTCGCAAGCCTTCCGCGCTCAGCGAACGCTATGCCGGCACTGAAGGCACTCTCATGCTTGATGGCGAGTTCGTCGCCTTCGTGCCCAAGGGTGATGCGGGCTGGAAGGACTGCCGCCGCTCGAAGATCATCCCGGCATCATCGCCGAAGGGCTGAGCGAACAGCCCGCAAGCTCCCCGCTTTTTACTCAAAACTTGGCGCGCGGATTCGCGTCTGGTATCGTGCAAGGGCGCTGCGCAAAAGGCGGCGCCGGGACTGGTAATCCCGCCAGAGATGCAAGCTCGGAAGACACAGTTTTCCGGGGTGCCGTCGCGCATGTCCAAGCCTTCGGGTGAAAGGCGGCGGCGCATGTCTCTGGCATGTTACCAGCTCCGGCGGCTCCCGCGCGTTAGCGTGCGGGAGTTCGGGGCCGGTCCGCACGATGCCCTGAAACCTTCCGCTACCGCCCCTGACGCGGACCGGAGGTACTTATGGACACGATCGTTCCTGCTACTTCGACCGGGCTTGGCGCTGCTTTGCCGGGCGCTGCCGTCATCACATTGCCGAGAGAGAATTCCGAGCTGGGTGCGCTCTGGCGGCGCTACGATGCGCGGCCCGTCCGGCTCCTGCGGACCCGCGAAGGACGCGCGCTCAGTTTAGAGCGCTATCTGCGTGCCAGCGAGTTCATGGGATCGCTGACGTCTAGCACTGCCGACGACACGGCCTATTTCTTCTACTCGGCGGGGATCGTCGCGCAGCTGGCGATGTCCTCGCATCTGCTCGACGTCGGCTTTCCCGACATGTGGTGTGCCAAGTACATCGGCCTTCATGTCGATCGCTCGCTGGCCTACGCTAACGCCACGGCGTTCGGCTACGAGGATGCCGCAACCGAACGGCTGATGGACGTACTGTCGCCCTACTGGAAATGGAACAGCCTCAGCAGGGCGCAGGGGATAGAGCCTGACGACGGTGGCTTCGCCAGCGACGAAGTCCGCGAGATCATCGTCCGGCTCTTTGAGCATGTCGCGGAAGTGACAGGCCACATCCGCCCGGCACGCCGCGCGGCGCGATCCTGAGCGGACGGCTTGGCGGCGAGCCGATTCCTCCCGCCAGACGCCCGTAATCAGGGAAAGGCTGCCGCCGCGACCGGGATTCGAGCCTTTCAACGCTCATCGCATGGTCCCGAGACAAAAAAATTTGCTCGTCCGGTAGGGTGCACCAGAGTGCACCAGGGTACACTTAGGGTGCCAGGTGGGGCAGGATCGGACATGGGCGGGTTCTCATGCAGTTGCGCTTTTCCAGGGATGCCCCAATTCTACTCGTGGCCGGCCAATCCAACCCTCGAAAAAGGAAGGATGCGCCACATGAATACCGCCTCTCCCAATGCGTTCGTGCGTCTGCCTCAGGTACTCAAGGAAACCGGGCTGTCGCGCGCGACGCTCTATCGCAAGGTTCAGGACGGGACCTTTCCCAGACAGGTCCGCATCGCGCAGCGATGCGTCGGCTGGCGTCGCGCTGCGATTGACCAGTGGCTGCAGAATCCCATGTTCTATTCGGTCGAGGACTACGCCTGAGCAATCAGCAGCCGCGCCCGCCGCAGCGGGCGCGGCCGATCGTTCACCAGCCCTTGCGCTCCTGCCGCCGCAGCGATCGGCTCAACAGCAAGATTGTGCGGCCCATCTCGATCTCCACCCGCCGCACGCTGATATCCAGGCGCGCCGCGATCTCCTCGTAGGACCAGCCATCGTAGCGCACGAGGCAGAACAGCTGGCGGTGGAAGGGTGGCAGCGAATGCACCGCTCTTGCAACCCTGCGTGTTAGCGGGTCTTCGTACTCAGGAAAGGCATCGCGTAGCAACGCTTCGCGCACATACTGCTCCAGTCGATAGAGGGGCCCGATCATGACCCTTCCTCCCCGAATGCGAGAAGATAGTCAGCGCCTTTGCTGGCTGCGCTCGCCGCCCGGAAAATGGCCTTCTCATCGGACCGCATTGCTTCAAGCCATGCGCCGATGTAATCCGAGTGCCGCACTGTGGGCTGAATGCTGAGCGTTGCGCAGGTGAAAGCCGCCGTCATCTCGGCGACAAGTTCCTCTTTTGCGTACGCCATCGAGCCGAACCGCCCGGACTGATCACGCTCCAGCCGTCCCTTACCGCCGACCCAATGACCAAGTTCGTGCAGCGCCGTGCGAAACCAGTTTATCGGCTCATGAAACGCTGCCTGCGGCGGCACCTGCACGTAGTCCTGCCCCGGCGAATAAAACGCCTCGTTCCCACCGATCCGGAAGTCCGCACCGCTCGCGGCAATCAGCCTGTCCACCTCGGCAATCGCCATGACGGGATCGGGCAGCACCGGTTCGGCCGCATACTGCTCTGGTAGCCCCTCGATCTGGTCGACGTCGAACACGGTAAAGCGCTTCAGGAAGGCGATCTGACGCGCCTCGCGGTCCTCGGTCGCGGCCTGCGCGGCCTCGTCCTTCGGGGTGAAGCGGTCGGCATAGCAAATCACCGTGCCTTTCTCGCCGCGCCGGACATGCCCGCCTGCCTGCTCGGCCTGCTTGTAGGTAAGCCAGCGCTGCGAAGAAAACTGGCGTTCGACCGCCTCACACCACAGGATCAGCACGTTAATTCCGGAATAACTCCTTCCGGACACGGCGTTATGCGGCATCGTGCAAGGGCACCGGGCGCTGTCCCAAGGCTGCACCCATGGAAGACGTCCCTCTTCCAATTCTGCGATCACACATGCGGTAACCTCGCCATAGAGGCTCTGACGGTCGGCCATGACTTCTCACTCCTTTCCTCAACCGCCATTGACCGGCGCCAGGGTGGCGGGGGGCGGCAGGAGCGGACTGACAGCCCCGCCGGCTGAAGGCGGGGCGCACCCGAAGGGCCGAAATGAAATGGAGGACCCGGCAGCGAAGCGGACGGGTTGCGGCCCGTCGAGGCGGGGCTACAGGGCAGCGACGCCCCCCGCCACCTTGGAGCCGTCAAGGCTCAACGCCGCCGCGCCGGAGGCGTGGCGACTGCTGAAGGGATGCGATGCATCCCGCCCCCCGACAGCGATCGTCACAGCTATGCCGACGAGACGCCGCAGGTGGCTCGGTTGAGCGTCAGCGAAATAGAGCGCGGCCGCGCCATGCGCGGGGCGGCCTTACCCGCTTGCGACCATGTCAGAATTAAGTCTCTTCAGGAGGGCGATTCTGCCTGGCTCAATACCTTGCGAACGGCAAACTCGACATCGGCACGCCAGGTCTTAAGCGCCGGCTCATTAAGGTCGCGCGCCAGTTCCTGCCCATGAAATCCGAGATAGTCCTCGATCGCATCCGCAAGATGCCCCGCAAACTGGCCCAATCCCTCGGGGAGCGCGTCGAACGCGCCGGGCCGCTCGGCAAGCGCCGATTCAACCGCCGCGCCCGTCAGCGGATTGCCGCATGTCAGCACACTCATCTTTGTCTTAAGACGCGAGAGAAGAAGGTCAGTGCTCATACGGTGCTCCTCAGTGCTTGAAGCAATTTTCGCGATGCCAGCTCAGAAAGCTGGGGTGCGGACGATCACCAGCCTGAAGAGGGGGAAGTGCAAAGCCGGTGCGATTGATCAGCCCGCGAATGGAATCGGCATCATTGGCTTGGCGGCTAACCAAGACCTCAAGGTCATCGCCTAGAGAGATCAGGCCCCGATCGAACATCCAATGCACGGTACCGGATAAGGCCAGACCATTGCTCACGATATCAGGACCGCCCTTTTCGACGGGTCTGATATGGGCTGCCTCGACCTCGGCCCTGCCGCCGCCATTGATGAGCTTGAGACCAGTAATCGCGCAGCGCGCATCGTAGCCCGTTACGACCCGGCGCCGGAACAGTCTATCGCGCACCAGCCGCGAGCCGAGATAGGCGACCCGGTCGCGCTCGATCTCGTCGACAAAGGGCACGCGCTCTTCCCGCAGGACTGAAACATCGGGCGCGCCTAAGCCAACCCGGGGCAAAAAGCCCGCTTCCTCGGTGGTGCCCAGATCGATGATCCGGTTGAAATCCTGGCTCGACAGCGGCCGCACCGCGGACTGGGCGCGGCCTGAAACCTTGCCGGTCTCGTTCAGAACTCCACGCTCGACGATGCCAAGCGGGCCGTTGAATGGGACAACGTTGATGAAATCGAGATAGGACCCCGGCTCCAGAAGCGCCAGATACATGCCGGGCGCGGAAGGATCGGGCACTACCCGATCGACCTTCGCGACCGCAAAGTAGCCCTTCGAGAACCGGATCTTGCTCGGCTCGTAATAGATAATCCAGTCGCCAATGCAGGCGCTTACCCGGCTGAGATACTGCGGCGGAAACTGATATCGCTCGGCCGGGCTGTCATCGTAAATAGAGTCCGAGCGATGGATGAAAACGCCTTTTGCCATCCGGCGCGAGTACCCCCAAAAGCGGAGAGAGGGAACTCAGATCGATCCTCGGTGGAGACCGCACCTTCATCCGCATCGCGGCCGAACACCATTGTCAGGCGCTGGGCCGCAATTCTGCAAGACGCCAATTCCGATGCTAATGCCTGGCCGCCCGACCAACCAAAGTTGGGAGAATGCCATCGTTCATGGATGGTGCCGGTGGCGACGAGTTTCGAATAGGATCAACCACTCCCGGAGCGCCCGAGATCAATCTGGGAATGACTAGGGTTGGCCGGGAACGGACTGTCCTCTTCGTGTCGGAGAATCCTGCAAGCAGACTCTATCGCACACAAAGGATGCGGTAAGCCGTTACTACTTACTCAAGAGCCCGTTCAAATGCTTGAATGCCGCCTCGAATCGGTCCTTCGTCTCGTCTGACACCTTCGGCCAAAGTGTGGCTAGCTGCTCGGTGAAGTAGCGCGCAGGCCTGTAGTGGCCGAACGAGCCGGACTTCATGGGGTTGCCGGCCAGCCAAGCTTCTATCGCCCGAAGTGTCCGCGGCACGTGCTGGTTCAGCTTCGCAAGCGTGATCTTCGACGCAAGTTGCTTGCCGTACTCGCCGTTGACCAGTTCAAGATAGAACGAACGGTCGAACATGTCCTCGACATCAGCTTCCGCGGTGCCGGTGAAGTCCGCGTAAGTCGATACCTGCTTCTTGGTGAGCAGGTTCTTCTTGTACAGGTCTTCAATGAGCTGCTTGTCGCTGTTCTGAATGTCCAGCAGGGTGGCCACGTTCATACCCTTCTGCGAGCCGAGCATGGCCACGAAGGCGGGCACCTTACCGCTTCCACCGACCGGCGTGATGACCCAGTCCTCCGACAGCCCGGTACGCCCTTCCCGCTCCATTTGCGCCGCCACGGCCCTCAGGTAGAGCATGTCGGCGACACCCTCGACGATGAGCGAGTTCGGCCCAATGAAGAGGGTCTGCTGGATTTCGTACCCGAGCGCGCCTTGCAGCGGGAACAGGCTGTCGTCCGTGGCGTCGAACACGTTCGCCAGCACCTTGGTGCCGTCCTCTTCCTTGGGCAATGCCTCGGGCGCGTCGATGCCCAAGTCCTGCACGATGCGGACCCGCTCGAACTTCGTCGGGTCGATCATGAATGGCGAGTGCGTCGTGTAGAGGAGTTGGTGGCCCGACAGTTCTGCGTCGAAGTAGCGCAGCAGGTCGGCCTGCGCGCGACCGTGCAGCGACAACCCGGGCTCGTCCAGCAACAGAATGACGTTCTGCCCCTGGCGCTTCACATCCTCGTACCAGGCAAGGAATGAGAAGAACCACACGAAGCCCCGCGAGCGGTTGTTCAACGGAGTGGTCGCCCAGTGCACGGAGTCGTAAACCTCACCCCACACGTTGACGCCTTGCTGCATACCTTCGGGGTCTCCAGCTTTGGCGTCGCGCACGTCGAAGCGCATCTGGATGTGCCTATTCTGAGACCAGTACTTGACGATACGCTGGGTCAGGTGGTTGCCGGCACCTTGCAGCTTGTTCTTAAGCTCCACGGTGTTGTTGGTGGCCACGAGCTTGCGGTGATCGAGACGCGCGAGGTTGATGAGGCCGATCAGCGGGTAGTCGGAGTCGAGGAGCTTCTCGCTGTCCTCGCGCGCGATGAGGGCGTTGAGGTTCGCCTGCCCCTCCATCTGGTAGTACTCATCGAAGTACAGGAACTTCGGCGCGCGGGGCCAGATCAACGTGTTGAAGACGTAGTGGCTAAGCTCCTTCTCGCGCACCCTCGCCACCAGCTTCTTAACGGCATTGACGGCATCCGTCGCTTCGACCGCATCGAGCGCGGCCGCAAAGTCCTGCCAGGTGGTCGCTGCCGCCAGAGCGGCGCGCAGATCATCGGAGAGCGCCGGGTTGCTGGCGAGATGCTTGCGAGCTGCGGCGTTGTCGCAGGTGAGCGTGTATTTGCTGTTTGCGTCCCCGTAGTAGGTTGTCCGCTTGAAGGTTTTTCCTTTGAGTACGCTGGGGCCGAAAACGTCCTCCACCGCGAGCAGGTCCGCCTTCTCAAGCTCATACGTGCACTCTACTAATGCCGCTTCCTCGCGCTCGCCATTCTCGACGGCGAAGCGGTAATCTTCGACCTCCCGCTTCGGGTAGTCGTAGGTCTCATCAAAGACAGCATCGCCCTTGCGGATTGGGTTGGTGCGGTAGAGTGCAGTCAAAATCGTGGTCTTGCCTGCTTCGTTCTTTCCCACGAAACAGGTGGTCTGTTCGTCCACCTCAATCGGCCCGCTGTCCCAGATGCTACGGAACTCACGGACCCGGTACTGCTTCAGCTTCATCTCAAACCACCCTGTTGCGTTCGCACTCGAGGCTTGCCCCAAGCATCTATGAAGGAACAGAAGTCGAACGGCAAGACTTACAACTTGCTGACTTGTGATCAAGCTAATGGAAAGATCGGAGGGAAATTAATGCCGAGCAGCCGACGAGCGCCGGTTGTAGTATTCCATGGTCTGCTGCCCTCACTGGGTGCTAGACTTGGAAGAACTCTTGCTCCTCATTAAGCGCGGCCAGCACCGACATGCAGATGTGCTGCACATCGTGCTTCTTGCCGTCTGGCGTCGCAACCACCACAGTCTCGCGTGCATCCGAGTGCGTCGAACCGTCGGAGTAGTAGGAGCCGTCGCAGAACGCGGCCCCCTTCCCTCTAACCAGGTGCTCGGCACGCAGCCCCAACAGTTCAGACTTCGGATGGCGTGTTAGCTCTACATGCTTGCCCGCGTTGGCAATTGCCCGGATCGTATGGAAGGCTGGGACCTTCGCCGCGATTTCCATTGCGACGTCATGCGGATTACTGCCTCTCACGTGTGCCACGACGTCCGCGAAGTGGTACAGAATGATGCAGGTCGAAATGGCGAGGTCGTAGGCGGTCGGCTCAGCCTCGAAGCGACGACACAAAGGCGCTGCGAGTTCATCCATGTACACTTGGGGGTTCGAAAAGGCCATGAATATGGCATACGCGGACCCGACCAAATATTCCACTGGGCAGTATCACGGCCGTTCCAATCCCGTCAGTCATGTTGACCGCTTTCGGGAGAGCGTCACAGGCGCCGTTGTGACTGACAAGGGCGCGTTGCTGCCCGGTGGTTACGAGATAACGGAAACGGTAGGCCGATTACAGAAGTCGTCGTCCCGATCGGATCAAGCTGCGATCTATGGGTTCGTCAGCAGCTCAGCACACTTCCAGCTGTTGATTTTTAGGCACTCGGTTAGGCGATCAACGAGACGGTGATTCATACCGGCAGCCTGCATCCTATCCCGAACCTTCATCGCTTCACCGGGTAACCGCCCTGCCATTTCCCGAATTCGCCCGAAAGCCTCTACCGGGTCTAGAGCGACCTCCTCGCACAGCTTTTCCCAGTTTCGCATTGATATCTCGCGAAGTCGGTATTTTCCGCCGATCTTCATTGCCAGCTTGATGCGCATGGGATCGAAATCGTCGTACGGAAGGATGCTGGCAACGTCGTAGAGAGGGGCCAGCCGTGCTTGCCCGCCACCGGCGATCAGCATCGAGTAATTCTTGGCGTGCGCATCTGTCCCCGCGATCAGCCAGTTGAACGCGATGGCATTAACGAACGTCCACACATCCTCGTCCGCCTCGCTAGAGCTTTGCCGAAGCAGCTCGACAATCCGGCGGACTCCAGGCCCCCCTTCATTTTCGTATTTCATGGTCGGCAAGATACCGGCCGCCTGGCACATATCTTCCTGGTGGACTCGGATGACGCCGCGCGCCGTGACCTGGCGATCGTACCTCTCGGTGACGAAGGCAACCTCGTCACCAAAGCGAACGACGCTCGACGTCGCCGCAGGCAGGCCGAGTGCACGGGCAAGGGCGAGGCAGAAATGCTCGTTTTCGGCATGCCCGTCGAAATCATGCCCGGGAGGCTTGAGAATATGGGTCGTAGGGATGCGCCCGCTGGGCACACCCCAGCGCCCGTCCTGCAGCAGCAAAGCCGTTTTCGGCTGCGCTCCGGCTAGACTGAACTGGCCGACGTCACCAGCGCGACGCCACGCCGAATGATCGGATTTCAAGGCGCGCATGCGTTCGGCGATCCCGGCCTCATCAAGCCACGCAATGTCATCACCGCCAGCCTCGAGGACGGCTTCGACACGCTCGGATCGCACGAACTGCACCGCGCCCGCACAATCCTCGCCAACCTGAGAGATGAGGGCAAACGCATTGCGGGCTGACACCTGGAAATTCTTTGCCCACCGGGCCAGCACGAGCTCGTTGTCGGGGAGCAGTCCCCAGATGTAGGCCTCGATGCTCTCGTGAGGATGTTCCAGGGCGGCAAGCGGCATGGACAGCGACAAGGGATAACTCCCCCGCGTTTCCCGCCAAGCCGCATCATAGACAAACTCGAGCTTGCCGCGTTCATTCTGCGTTACCCGGCCGACCGGGCGACCAGACAGAAATACGATGAGTTCCTTGCTCAAGATGACGGACCTCGTGCGTTGCGGACAATCGAGCTGATGTCGACAGGCTCAAGCTCGTTCGATTGAGGGTCGGCGGTCCCGTCGGTGCCGATCCGGATTTCCACTCCGAGGGCAGCAAGCGCCTTCATGACCAGCCCGATCTCGGCACGTGGCTTACCGCCCTCGATTTCCATGACCCAGCGGCGGTTGACGCCGATCAAGGCGGCAAGCTGCGCCTGGCCCAGCTTCTGGTGCTTGCGTCGGTCACGAATGAACGTGCCGATGTCCTCCGGAGTATGAACCAGCATTCTAAAGCGCCTGTTCCGATCGGTGGCTTTGTGAAAATGGCACCGAACGCTCACTTTGTATCGATGATACCGTTCACTCACAAGCGAAATACAGTAGGGCTGCTGGAGTACGGCGGGCCGACGCCATCAGGCGGCAACTTTACTCGCCGGCAGGAAAGCTTCCCTTTCGCCAGCACGAAGTGAATCGAGATAGTCGCTCCACCACTGGTGCATCGCGACCCGTTCATCCCAGTACCGCCCCCGATTGTATGTTCCCCGGATCGTATCCTTGTCGGCATGGGCCAAAGAGCGCTCGATGGCATCGGGGCTCCATTTTCCGCTCTCGTTGAGTAGCGTCGACGCCGTAGTGCGCAGGCCATGCGCAGTCAGTTCGGCGGCCGAATAACCCATTCGCCGGAATGCCTGGTTCATCGTGTTTTCGCTCATGGGCCGCCGCGATGTATGGAAGGCCGGAAACACGAACCCGTCTGGCCCGGTCAGCGTGTGCAAATTTGCCAACATATCGAGCACCTGACGCGAGAGCGGAACCGAATGAGCACGACGCATCTTCATTCGCTCGGCCGGGATATGCCAGACCGCGTTCTCGAGGTCGAATTCGGGCCATACCGCTTTTCGCAGCTCCCCTGGACGGGCCATGAGATGCGGGGCCATTTGGATCGCTAGGCGGGTCACGCCATGGCCCGAGTAGGCATCAATGCTCCGCAGCAAGTCGCCAACCGCCTCCGGCTCCAGCAGGGCACTGTGATGCTTAGGCTTGGGCGCGATCAAGGCGCCGCGCAGGACCGAGGTTGGATCGGTTTCCGTTCGCCCCGTCGCCGCGCCATAGCGGAATACCCGGCTAGCGAAGGAACGGCAGCGGCGTGCCGTTTCATATTTGCCCCGCGCCTCGATGCGCTTGAGCGCGCTGAAGATGTCAATCGGCTTGAGGTCGGCTATCGGCGAGCGCGATATCGGCTCCAGCTGTTCGAGCAGCCAGTTCGCCTTCGTCGTGGTCGCGGTCGCCCGCCCCTCGTTGACCATCTTGTCAATGTATTCCCTGGCCACATCCCCGAAAGTGTTGGCGGCCTGGTACCGCGCGACCAGTTTGCTGCGACGGCGTTCTGCTCCGGGATCAACGCCGTCTGAGACTTTCAGCCTCGCCTCATCGCATTTCCGCCGGGCATCGCCGAGCCCTACGTCGGGATAGCAACCCAACGCGATACGCTTGTCCTTGCCCAGATAGCGGTACTTGTACCGCCAGAGCTTCGAGCCGCTGGGGTGGACCTCCAAATAAAGGCCACGGGCGTCAGCGCACTTGTAGACCCGGTCGCGCGGCTGGAGGGCGCGGATTGCAACATCGGTGAGAGCCATAACCATTCCTCCTTTTCAGGTGGTCCTGGTCGGCGATTTCGACGCGATGGGATTCGTCATCTGACCCCATGGGGCCATGAAATAATCGGGGGCCATGATGGCCCACTTCCATGGCCCCATATGGGGTGAGATGGCCCTAGATCGCTTCGGATGATTTGGAACAGAACCATCGACAAAATGGCGCGAATCCGCGGTTTTGTCGATGGTTTCGGTTCACCCCCGCAGGGGTAAATGGTGCCCAGAAGAGGACTCGAACCTCCACGCCCTTGCGAGCGCCAGCACCTGAAGCTGGTGCGTCTACCAATTCCGCCATCTGGGCACGGGGTAGGAGGGCGCCGATACGGGCTGCTTCGGGGGTTGTCAACGGGCCATTGTTCAGTGGCCGCTTCTTTTCATCAAATCGGATGGGCCGAAAAGCTACTCACGCCTTCAATCGTCATCTCACCGACCTGGCTGCGGTTGCCCGCGGCGGGGGGTTGTGCCAAGGGCGGGCCAGCGTAAAGCGTAAACGGCAAAGGCTTCTGGGCCGCATCGCAAGTTGCAGGAACCGGGCCTGGCGGAAGGACTTATCGAGGCATGAGCGTCAA
Source organism: Novosphingobium fluoreni (assembly GCF_014196615.1). GTDB lineage: Bacteria > Pseudomonadota > Alphaproteobacteria > Sphingomonadales > Sphingomonadaceae > Novosphingobium > Novosphingobium fluoreni. Next base: position 65,000 of record NZ_JACIDY010000009.1, on the reverse strand, counting down.
CGCGACCGGTTCTTTGAGCGGCAAGGTAGTGACAGTGCTGGGCGGCACCGGCTTTGTCGGCTGTCATCTGGCACAGGAGCTTCTGTCACGCGGGGCGCGGCTGCGGTTGGTCAGCCGTAATCCGAACAAGGCTTGGCGCATCCGCCCCCTGGGCAACCTGGGGCAGATGCAGTCGATCGCGCTAGACATCACCCGCACGCACGACCTGGCCCGTGTCTTCGCCGGCTCTGATGCCGTGGTGAATCTGATGGGCGCTTTTTCGGGCAATCTTGATGCTTTGCAGGGACGTGGGTTGGCGCGGATCGCAACCGCCGCGCGCGAAGCGGGCGTGCATAGCTTCGTCCATATCTCGGCGATTGGAGCGGATGCAGAGGCCGACGTGGCCTATGCCCGCACCAAGGGCGAGGGCGAGGCGGCCGTGCTATCCGGATTTCATGGGGCGACGATCCTGCGCCCCTCGATCCTGTTCGGTGATGACGACAATTTTGTGATGATGTTTGGCCGCTTGATAGCGATGGCGCCTGCCCTCCCCGTGTTCGGGCCGACTGCGCGTATTCAGCCGCTGTTCGTGGACGATGCCGCCGAGGCGATCGCCAATGCCATCGACAACGATGCGGCACGCGGCCAAACCTACGAAATCGCCGGGCCCGAAGTGCTCACGATGCTGGAACTTAACGAGCGGATCGCGGCGGCGCAATGTCGCAAACGCGCCTTTATCGAGCTTCCCGATGCCGTTTCCGGAGCGATCGCGTCCGTGCCATTTTCGCCAATCTCCCGGGATCAGTGGGCCTTGCTGAAGGCGGGCAACGTGGCGAATGCGAGCAAGCCGGGCATTGCCGAACTGGGCGTGGAGCCGCGGCCATTGTCGCTGTTCCTGGATCGCTGGATGGTGCGGTTCCGCAAGGCCGGACGCTTTAACGAGTCGAACACAATGCCCGCTCCCGGGCCCAAGTTCTGACGATCGCCTATGGGTGAGAATGTCCGTTCGTGTCTGGATTTTGCTCGACACGAACGGCTGGGTTTCGCCTCTTCCTAGCTAAGCGTCGACTTCGGCGTAGTGGGTCGGCGGCTGGATCACTTCCATTCGCTCTGACAGCAAAGGGCGAAAGCTGGGCCGGCTCTTGATCACAAGGTACCAGCCGCGCGCCGGCTCATGCGTGGACCAGTCGATCCCGCCCAGGTAATCGGCGACGGAAATCTGCGCCGCCGCGGCAAGGTCTGCCAAGGTCATCGTCGCACCTGCCAGCCAGGGGCGATGATCGATCAGGTAATCGATATAATCGAGCCAGTCGTGCGCCAGCTTCATCGCTTCGCGCAGCATCCGCGCATCGGGCGCTTGACGGAGCACCAGGCGCTTTTTCATGCGCTCGTGAAGCAGCGGGCCGGAAACATCGTTGAAGAAATTTTCGTCGAACATCGCCACCAGTCGCCGCACTTCGGCGCGTTGCTGCGCGGTGCCGCTGATCAGCTGATTGTTCTCCACCGTCTCTTCGAAATATTCGCAGATCGCGCGGCTGTCGGACAAGGTTATGCCGCGCTCTTCATCCTGCAGGACCGGCACGCGCCCCGCCGGGTTCATCGCGAAGAAGCCGTCGCGATTCTCCCATGGCTTTTCGGTCTGGAGTTCGTAGGCGATGCCCTTTTCGCTCATCAGCAGGCGAACCTTGCGGCTGAACGGGCAAAGCGGGAATTGATAGAGGTGCCACATCCTTTCCGGATGCCAAAGTGGCGAGAAGGCGTCCAGCGTTGCGCCAGCGCCGGGCGGGGCGTTTGGTGGATAAGTCGGCAGGTGGGCGCGCGTTACGTCTGGCGTGTCGGTACGGCCAAAGCAGGGGCAATTGACCTCACCGGTCCGAACCGACATGACGACCCCCGCGAAACCAACGTCAAAGAGGGAAAGTGCGATGCTGAAGGGCATGCGAGTGGGATCGAACGATCTGGACCGATCGCGCCGTTTCTACGACGCCACGTTTGAAGCGCTGGGCGTGAGTGCCGGATTTCAGCCCGAGGGCGCCTCGATCGTGATGTACGCGCTGCCCGGCGGGCAGAACTTCCTTTTTGGTACGCCACGTGATCAGGCGGCCGCCGTCCCCGCCAATGGTGCCACGATCGTGTTCGCCGCGCCGAGTGCCGAAGCGGTCTCCGCCTGGCACGCGGCTGGGATGGCGCAAGGCGGCCAGGATGAGGGGCAGCCCGAGGCAAAGCCCCAGGCAGGCGGCGCGTTCGGCGCCTATATGCGTGATCCGGATGGCAACAAGCTTTGCGTCTACCACGGCATCTGATGCTGACCTGAGGCGATGCCAATCCTGGAACATGCGGCGGACGGAAGTGTCCGCCCGATCGCGCGGACCTGGGTGCCCGAAGTCCCCGTGGCGCTGGAGTTCAACGGCCTGGCCTATGCCGTGATGATGGCGACACCGCGAGATCTGGAGGATTTCGCCACCGGCTTTGCCATCTGCGAAGGCCTGGTCTCCGATCCCCACCAAATCGCCGACCTTGCGATTGCCGAGGTCGAGAACGGCTGGGTGGTACGCACCATGATAGAGGGGCTCGGCGCGGACAAGCTGGGCGAGCGAGTGCGGGCGCGGGTGGCGGAATCGAGCTGTGGCTTGTGCGGGATCGACAATCTGGAGGTTGTGGCCCGCCCCCTGCCCGCTGTCGCCCCGCACGCGCCATTGTCGGGCGCTGTGATTTTCCGTGCTCTTGCTGCTCTGCGTGACCATCAACCGCTTGGCCGCGAGACGAACGCCGCCCATGCCGCCGCCTATGCCGAAGCCGAAGGCCGAATCGCCTGTGTGCGGGAGGATGTCGGGCGGCATAATGCGCTGGATAAGCTGATCGGCGCGCGGGCACGGGCCGGCTTGGCGCTGTCCCCCGGCTTCATCCTGTCCACCGCGCGCTGCAGCTACGAGATCGTCGAAAAGGCGGTGAAGGCGGGCGCGACCACTCTTGTCACGGTATCGCTGCCGACCAGCATGGCGGTCTCCCGCGCGGCGGCTGCGGGGCTTAGCTTGTGGGCACTTGCCCGTGATGACAGCGTGCTGGCGGTGACGGCTTAGGCGAACTCGAAATCGAGTGGTGGCCGGCCTTCGCGATCCACTCCGTTCGTGGGGCAGTTTGCGCGTCCCTTAGCGGGAGAGGAGGAACACCGCGTGTTCGGCGCGGAAGCTGGCGGCGGCGGCGCTGCATTGGCGGTCGCCGCGCAGGAACCAGGCTTGCTCCACCTTGATGCCGCGCGCTTTCACCATGTCCCGAAAATCGTTTACGGTGGCGTGGTGAATATTGGGCGTTTCGTACCACGCGACGGGTAGCAGCCGCGTCACCGGCATGCGGCCGGTCCACAACAGGGACGTGCGCACCTTCCAATGCGCGAAGTTGGGAAAGCTGACGAAGGCACGGCGGCCGATCCTGAGCAGCTGTTCCAGCACCTGATCGGGCCTCATGGTTGTCTGCAACGTCTGACTGAGAATGGCGTAATCGACGGAAGCCTCGGGAAAGAACGCCAAGTCCTTGTCCGCATCGCCCTGGATCACCGACAGCCCCCGCGCAACGCATTCGGCGACGTTTGCCGCGTCAATCTCCATCCCGCGTGCATCGCAGCCCTTCTGGTCACGCAGCGCGGCGAGCAGCGCGCCATCGCCGCAGCCGACATCGAGGATACGCGCGCCCGACGCGACATTGTCGGCGATCACCGCCAGATCTGGACGTAGCGTCATCAAGCCGGTTCCACCCGGGCCGCCAAGAGATCGGCGAACTCTGCAGACAGCCGCTCCATGTAACGTTCCGGCTTTAGCGGCGCGTGAAATCCCAACCCGGCATAGACGCCATGCGCGTCAGCGGTGACGAGGGCGAAGCGCCGCACGGTGGCATAGTCCGGATGGTCTAGGAACCAGCGCACCAGCCGGCGACCGATACCCTGCCCACGCACCGCTTCGTCCACCCAGACGTCAGCAATCCAGGCGAAGCTCGCCCGGTCGGAGATGACGCGGGCAAAGCCGACCTGCCCGTGTTGGGGATGATAGGCCCCCAGACAATGCGAACCGGCGATCTGCTTCGCCACCCGGTCGCGCGCGATGCCGGGCGTCCAGTAGCTGGTGGTCAACCAGCCATGCACGCGATCGCCATCGATGCGCGAGGGATCGTCCGACAAGTCGATCATCGCGTCGGTCATCGCGCTTCACCCAGAAAGCCTGCGACTACCCGGTCAAGTGCTGGCACATCGAGCAGAAACGAGTCGTGCCCGAATGGCGCGGAAAGCTCCACGAAGCTAACCGGCAAGCCCGCAGCCGTCAGCGCATGGGCGACATTGCGCGATTCCGCGGTGGGGTAGAGCCAGTCGGTATCGAAGCTGACCAGGCAAAAGCGCGCCCTGCTGCCCGCGAAGGCATTGGCCAGCATCCCGCCATGCTCCTCGGCGAGATCGAAATAGTCCATCGCGCGCGTGATGTAGAGATAGGCGTTGGCATCAAACCGGTCGGTAAAGGACAGGCCTTGATAGCGCAAATAGCTCTCGACCTGGAAATCGGCGTCGAAGCCGAAGGTCTTCTCCGCGCGATCCTGCAAACGACGGCCGAACTTCTCGGTCAATCCGGCTTCGGACAAATAGGTGATGTGCGCGGCCATACGCGCCACGGACAGGCCCTTCTCCGGACCCTTGCCGTAGGAGTAATAGTCCCCCTCACGCCAGGCGGGATCGGCCATGATCGCTTGGCGACCTACTTCGTGGAAGGCGATATTCTGCGCCGAATGCCGCGCGGTGGAGGCGATCACGAGAAAGGCCTTTGCGCGATCCTTGAAGTTCGCCGCCAGACTGAGGGCCTGCATCCCGCCCATCGATCCGCCGACAACGGCGTGCAGCGTCTGGATGCCCAGCGAGTCCAGCAAAGTCACATGCCCGCGCACCATGTCGCGGATGGTGATCACGGGAAAGCGCATGCCCCACGGCTTGCCATCGGGCGCGATCGAGGCGGGGCCGGTGGTGCCCATGCAGCTTCCCAGCACATTGGCGCAAACGACGAAGAAGCGGTTCGTATCGATCGGCTTGCCGGGGCCGACCATGCGCACCCACCAGCCTGGCTTGCCGGTCTTGGGATGCGGGCTGACGAGGTGATGGTCCCCGGTCAGCGCATGGGTGACCAGGATCGCATTGTCCCGCGCGGCATTGAGCGTGCCGTAGCTTTCATAGGCGATGCGCACCCCATCCAGGCTACGCCCGCTATCCAGCGGCAACGGCTCGGGCAAGGTCAGCGCCTTGCTGGCATCGATGATCGGGGAGGTAGCCATGGTGACCGGGTGAAGTGGGGGAGCAGGCTGCCTGTGTCAATGTGGAGCGTGAGCAGCGAAGAGACATGCGCCTTTACCCGCCTGCGACGAACGAATGATGCACCACCATGCGCGGATGATTTTCAATCAGATCACGGGGGTGCCAATCGCGCACATACGCGCTAAAGGCCGCCGGTCATGACCGATACGCCCACTCGCCGCCGCGCTCCGGAACCCAAGTCCTGGATCGAGGCTATCCATGCCTATGTCCCGGGCAAATCGACCGGCGCGGACGGACGGCCCCTGATCAAGCTTTCCGCCAACGAGAATCCGCTGGGCACCAGCCCGCGGGCGATCGCAGCCAAGGCGCAGGCACCTTCGCTTTATCCGGACCCCGACAGCAAGGCCTTGCGGGCCAAGCTGGGCGAGATGCATGGGATCGATCCCGCCCGGATCGTGATGGGCACCGGTTCTGACGAACTGCTGAACCTCGCCGCGCAGGGCTATGCCGGACCGGGCGACGAAGTGATCTATGTTCGCTATGGCTTCTCGGTCTATGATATCGCCGCCCGCCGCTGCGGCGCGACGCCGATCGTCGCGCCCGACAAGGACTATGGCACCGATGTCGACGCGCTGCTGGCGCTGGTGACGGAGCGGACGCGGGTCGTGTTCATCGCCAACCCCAACAACCCGACCGGCTCCTATCTGCCCAAGGGCGAGATCGCGCGGCTGCATGCCGCCCTGCCCGCCGACGTGGTACTGGTGATCGACCAGGCCTACGGCGAATACGTGGCGCCCGCCGACGAGGATGGCGCGCTGGCGCTGGCGCTGGCGCATGAGAACGTGCTGGTCACTCGCACCTTTTCGAAAGCCTATGGCCTCGCGGGCGAGCGGATAGGCTGGGCCACCGGCGCGCCGGGCCTGGTCGCCACGCTGAACCGTATTCGCGGCCCGTTCAACGTCTCGGGCACCGGTCAGGCGATGGCGGTCGCCGCGCTGGAAGACACCGCCTTCATCCAGCGCAGCCATGATCACAACCTGGCGGAGCGCGGGCGATTTGTTGCAGCCATCGAATCTATGGGCAACCATGGGCTGCGTGCCCTGCCAAGCGAGGCGAACTTCGTCCTAGTCCTGTTCGACGGCACGCTTACCGCCGAAGCGGCCTTTAACGGCTTGGCAGAGCGCGGCTACATCGTGCGCTGGCTACCGGGACAGGGTCTGCCGCAGGCCTTGCGCTTCACCATCGGCAAGAGCGAGGACATGGATGCGATCCTGAACGGCCTGCGCGAAATGGCCGAGGCCGCGAAGTGAAGCGGCCGGGCGCGAGAGGGGCTCAACGGGGCATGAGCTTCCAACACGTCGCCATTATCGGCCTGGGCCTGCAAGGCGGCTCGATCGGCCTGGCGGTCCAAGCTTGCCTGCCCGGCGTGATCACCACCGGATATGACCGCGATCCCGCCACCCGCGCCCGCGCGGCGGAACGGCGGCTGGTGCAGACGGTTTGCGAAACCGCCTCGGAGGCGGTGGCGGGCTGCGATCTGGTCATCTTCTGCGTGCCCCTGGGCGCGATGGGCATGGCGGCGGAAAAGGTGCGCGAAGCCCTGCCCGCTCACGCACTGGTCAGCGACGTCGGTTCCAGCAAGCAGGTGGTGGCCAAGGCGCTGGCAGAGGCGTTGCCCGGCCACACCGTCATCCCCGCGCACCCCGTGGCCGGCACCGAGAACTCCGGCGCGGATGCCGGGTTTGCCGAACTGTTCCGCAACCGCTGGTGCATCGTCACACCCCCGCCCCAGACCAACTTGGTCAAGCTTTCAGAACTGGTGGCGTTCTGGGAAGCGCTGGGCGCGAACGTGGAAATCATGGACCCGGAGCACCACGATCTGGTGCTGGCCGTGACCAGCCACTTGCCGCACTTGATCGCCTATACCATCGTCGGCACCGCATCCGATCTGGAGGAAGTGACCCAGTCCGAGGTCATTAAGTATTCCGCCGGTGGTTTCCGGGATTTCACCCGCATCGCCGCGTCCGACCCCACGATGTGGCGAGACGTATTTCTGTCCAACAAGGATGCTGTGCTGACGATGCTGCAGCGTTTCACCGAGGACCTGACCGCGCTGCAGCGGGCGATCCGCATTGGCGATGGCGAGACGCTGTTCAATCACTTCGCCCGCACCCGCGCGACGCGCCGCTCCATCATCGAGGAAGGGCAGGACGATGCCCGGCCCGATTTCGGACGGGCGGACCACAGTTCGGCCGCAGACTGAATTCACCTTCGGGCAACCGGACCCATTCCTCCTTTTCAAAGGTTTGAGGCAGGTCAGCCTCACGCCCAAGGTGCCTCCTTTCCATGAAACTCGCGATCTCGACCGAACTTGATTACGACGTTCCGGAAGATGCCGACCTGCTGCTGCAGCTGGAAGCCGCCATCATCCCGGAGCAGCGCGTGATCAGCGCCCATATCGACCTGCCACCGGTCCAGCACTTCGCCCGCATCCCGGGTCATGACACCATCGGCGATCGCCTATGGGTGCGCATGCAGGGCCATCTGAGGGTCCGCTACAACGCCGTGGTCGAGATCAACCGGCTCACCGCCGACATTGCGAGCCTGCGGGCGGTTCCGCCGCATCGCCTGCCAGGTGAGACGATCGAGTACATACTCCCCTCGCGTTATTGCGATTCCGATGAGTTCCAGCCGATCGTCGCCGAACTGTTCGGCCATCTGGACGGTGGGGCGCGGATCGCCGCGATGCAGGACTGGATCTATCGCCACATCACGTACGAGGCGGGCAGCTCCACCTCATCCACGGAGGCGATGGACACCTATAACGGTCGCCGGGGAGTCTGCCGCGATTTTGCGCACCTGATGATCACAATGGCCCGCGCCAGTGCGATTCCGGCGCGGTTCTGCAGCGTCTACGGCCTGGGCGTGGAACCACAAGACTTCCATGCGGTGGCCGAGGTGTTCCTGGACAACACCTGGTACATGGTCGACGCCACCGGCATGTCGAGCCCTGATATGATGGCCAAGATCGGCGTCGGGCGCGATGCCGCCGACGTGTCGTTCCTCACCAGCTTCGGCGACGTCCAATACCGCAACCAGTCGGTCAAGGTGTTCCCGGCCTGATTGCCGTCTGGGGGTTCAATGCGTTGATCGCCGCGGTCACCCGCTGCTCGATTTCGTCGCGCTTAAGGCCGGTCGGGATGGTCTCGCCCACGCGAACGGTGATGGTGCCGGGCCTTTTCCACCAGCGGTGATAGAGCGGACCGCTGTCCACCGCGATCGGCACCACGGGCAATCCCAGCAGCTTGTAGAGCCCGGCAAAGCCCGCGCCGAGCGGCGGTGCGGTGTCGTGCGGAACCCGCGTGCCTTCCGGGAAAATCGCCAGCACCCGCCCCTCGGCCACCAGCTTGCGCGCTTCAACCAGCATCGCACGCAGGGCCTTTGCGCCGTTGTCACGTTCCACGCCGATCAGGCCATAAGCGCTGGCCGCCTGGCCCCACAGCGGGATGCGCAAAAGTTCGGCCTTGGCGATGACGGCGGGCAGCGGTAGCAGATTGGGCAAGTCGATCGCTTCGAAGAAGCTCTCATGCTTAATAGCCACCAGGAAATGAGACTGGGGGAGATCGCCTTCGATCACGACGCGAATCCCCAGTAACCAGCGCGTGCAGAGCCGGTGATAGCGAGACCAGTCACGCACCGCCGTCTGGAACCCGCTCCGACTAAAGGGGAGCGCCGCCAGCGAGGCCAGCACATAACCCAGCGTCCCGATGTAGAAGATCAGGTAGAACACCAGGCTGCGCAGCACGTGGACAACCCGCATCATGCCCCCCGCCACTTCTGCCAGGTATCGATCACGTAGCGCGCCAGCAGCTTGTGATATTCCAGGAACAAGACCTCCAGCGAGGGGTGGCTGCGAACCGCATCGCGCAGCATTACCGTGCCGGACGGCAGTTCGCGACCCAGTTCATAGGCGGCGCGGCGCATATGCCAGTCCGTAGTGACGAGGCGAACGGTGCGGGCCTTGCTGGCCTTGAGCCAGTTCGCCGCCTCCACCGCGTTGGAGCGCGTGTCGAACGCACGGTAGCCCAGCGTGACGCAGCAACGCATCAATGGCGCGGGCACCTCGTATTCGCGCATGAATTCGCGCGGCAGAACTTCGGGATCGACGCCGGACACCAGCAGGCGCGGGGCCAGCCCACGGCGGACCACGTTCAGCGCATGGGGGATGCGCCCGGGCCCACCGGTGAGCACGATCACAGCGTCAGTCCGCTCCATCCCGGCGGGACGCGGCAGGGACACGGCAAACCATAGGAAGCCGAAAAGCCAGATCAGGAGCAGGAAGGCGGCGATGCGGCGAAACATGGAATGCTACTTATAGCATCTTGCGCAAGGCATGCATCACCGTCAGTCGGGCAGTGATCATCGCCAGCGCGGTCGCCAGCAGCGGCACGAGCACCAGCAGCAGCCAATCGCTCCACACTAGCGCCCCGCTGCTGACCAGTCCGGCGCTTAGCCCAGCGAACCGGCGGCCCAGGACCACGATCACAATCCCCGCCAGCAGCAGCCCGACCAGCCCACCGCCCGCCGCGTCCACACCCAGCGAGCGCTGGAACACCCGGGCGATCTGCGCGTCCGTACCTCCTAGCAAGTGGACGATCTCGATCGTATCGCGGTTGGCCCCCAGCGCCGAACGGGCCGCGAGCAGCACGGCAGCCGAAAGCGCCATGGCCAGCAACGCCACCAGCACCAGCGCCAACCATTGCAACGAGACGATCGCATCGAACACCGGCTTCAGCCACTCCGCTTGCGCGTCCACCCGCGCGGACGGGGCCGCGGGCGCCAGCGCGCGGCGAATCGCGGCGATACGCTCGGGCGTCGCCGCCTGCTTCAGGCGCACGTCGATCAGCGCGGGCACGGGCACGCCGATGCCGGCCGTCACATCCACGCCGCCGCCCAGCCAGGGCGATACCAGCGCGTCAAGTTCTTCCTGCGGTACCAGGCGCATGCTGGCGATCGCCGATTCGCCCTTCAGCGCGTCCAGCGCACGAGCTGCTTCCTGCTGGCGCACGTCTTCGCGCGGCTCCACCACTTGCACCGTCACGCCGCCGGAAATCTCCGCAGTCGCGCTTGTCACCGTGTTGCCAAGGGCGAGCCCTGCGGCCAGCGCGATCGCCGTCATCGCCACCATGATCGCGATCACCCACGGCATCGGTCCGGACAAGCGCGCTTGCGGCACGAACTTCGCCTCGGCCCCGGCGAACAACCGCCGCCCCCGGGCAATCCCGGCATTCTTGCGAGCGCGCGCCTTCATGCGGGCGTCCTGGGGGGATAGCGCAAGGCCCCGGTCGGGTCCGATAATCGACCCTTGTCCAGCCGCATGATCAGGGCGCTGGGCACCTTACGCAGCAGCTGCATGTCGTGCGTCGCGACCACAATGGTCGTGCCCTGGCGGTTCAACAATTCGAACAATCGGATCAGCTTCAGGCCCATGTCGGGGTCGACGTTGCCCGTCGGCTCGTCCGCCACCAGCATGTCGGGCCGTGCGATCACGGCGCGCGCGATGGCGATGCGCTGCTGCTCTCCGCCCGAGAGCGCGGCGGGAAACGCCGTCTTGCGATCGGCCAGCCCCACCCACTCCAGGATATCGCCCACCGGCCCGGCGATATCACGCTCGCTGAAGCCCGCCACCCGCAGCGGCAGGGCCACGTTGTCGAACGCGGACAAATGCGGCACCAGCCGGAAATCCTGGAACACCACGCCGATCCGGCGGCGCAAGGCGGGCAGACCGCTGCGCGGCATCGTGATCGCGTCCTTGCCGAACATGCGCACCACCCCGCGTGAAGGGCGCTGGGCAAGGTACAGCAGGCGCAGCAGCGAGGTCTTCCCCGCTCCGCTCGCCCCGGTTAGAAAATAAAAAGTGCCACCAAACAGCGTGAACGACAGATCGCTCAACACCTCGCGATCATGGTCGTAGCGCAGGCCGACGTTGTCGAAATGAACGATTTCGCTCTCAGCCTTGCCCGTCATCGCTTCGTCTTACGCTCCATCGCGGCGACTGCGGTAGGCGCTAAACCGGGGCGCAGGCAAGACGAACGACGCATCCGGTAGCAATCGGTTACGCATCTCTCCCGATCAACATGGGTGCAACAAGCGATGAATGTGGAAAAAATCGCTTCCGAGCGTGATCAAGACGGTCACCGGCTTGTCGCAAACGCAAGTCCCGTGTCTAGTCGCCTGACCATGATCATCGCCTGCCCTGCCTGCGCCACGCGCTATGCGGTCCCGGACAGCGCAATCGGCGTCGAAGGGCGCACGGTCCGTTGCGCCAAATGCCGCCACAGCTGGTTCCAGGACGGACCGGCACTGGAAGGCGCGTCTGCGGGCGTTGCCGCAGCATCGGCGCCGGAAAGCCCGTTGCCAGAGCCTGCAGCCACCGTGGCTGACGGGCCTGCAGACGTTGCGCCCCCGGCCGAAGCGGCAGCTTCCCCGCGGCCCAATCGGTACGACGATACCAGTACCAGCCAGTTTTCAGACGAAGGCCCGTCCCGCTTCGATTTTGCGCCACCGTTCCGCCCCCGGCGCAACTGGGCAAAGATCGGCATGGCCGCCGCCATCGTCTTTGCCGTGGTGACGCTTGGTCTGGCAGGCGTGGTCGCCTGGGCTGGCCTGCCCGATTGGGTGCCGGTCGCCCGTCCCACGTTCGCCCAGGCGCAGCAGGACCTGACGCTGGATTTCCCGCCCAAGCGACAGGATCGACGCACCCTGCCCAACGGCACGGAGTATTTCGGAGCCAGCGGCACCGTCAGCAACATCGGACGGGAAACGCGTTACGTCCCCACGATCCTGATCGTGCTGCGCGATGCGCGCGATCGGATCGTCTACAGCTGGGAAGTCGTCCCGCCCAAGCGCCAGCTGGCCCCTGGGGAGACGATCACCATCAACGAGGCGGTGACGGATGTGCCCAAGTCCGCCAAATCGGCTGAGATCGGCTGGAAGCCTTCCTGATTTCTCCTTGGTGATAAAACAATCGCCATCGCCCTTGCCGGGGACGGATCGCTTTGCTAATGGCGCGCTCCTGCCCCGGAACGGCTTCGGCCAACCCGGTGATTTAGCGGTCATGGCGGAATTGGTAGACGCGCAACGTTGAGGTCGTTGTGGGCGAAAGCCCGTGGAAGTTCGAGTCTTCTTGACCGCACCAGCAGTTTCACGAAACAGTATAGAACCTTGCCTTCGGGCACCCGTGATGATCGTTGGGATACGCTGGTTCTGCGTGTGCCTCTAAGCCATCCGCTACGAAGCGCCCGCTTAGTGCAGTGGCGCGCGCAGTGTGGCGCGCAGGCCCGGATTGGCGCCCTGATAGCTGACTTCCGCCCGAAGCGTCGAAGCCATTGCGCCCACGATCTTGGAACCCAGCCCGGTGCCTTTCACAAGCCCCGATTGTGGCGGACCACAGCCGTCATCCTCCACCACCAGGCAATAGCTTTCCGGTGTATCCGCATGGAGCCGCACCCGCACCGCACCGCCGACTTCGGGCTGGTAAGCGTATTTGCAGGCGTTGGTGACCAATTCGTTCACCACTACCCCCAGCGCCACCGCGCGGTCGGTAGCGAGCTGCAAGGGCTCTGCAACCAGCGTGATATTGCGCGGTGCGGTAGGTGTGGACCAGGTTTCGCCCAGTTCCGCCACCAGCGAACCCAGATAATCCGCCATGTCGACCGTCTCCACGCTATCCGACGTGTAGAGGCGGCGGTGGACTTGCGCGATCGCGGCCACGCGGCGCTCGGTGTCGGCCAAGGCGGCGAAGGCAGCCTTGTCCGTCACCAGCCGCGCCTGCATGCCGACAAGCGCGGAAACCAACTGCAGACTGTTCGCGACGCGGTGATTCACTTCCTTCAGCAGGGATTGCAAACGGTCATTCGCCGCCCGCAACTGCTGTTCGCTGGAAGCATGCTCGCGCCGCAGGCGAACATTCGCCAAGGCTTGATCCACCGCTTCCACCAGAAGGTCGAAATAGTCGGCATCTGCGGTCTTCACCACATAGTCCATCGCGCCCGCCTTCAGCGCGGCGACGGCCAACCGGCTTTCATCCGAACCGGTCACATAGATGACCGGCGGCGCCGGATCGAGCGCCTGCAAGTCCCGCAGCGTCTCCAGCCCGTCCTTGCCGGGCATGTAGTGATCCACAGCCACCAGATCGAACGCCCGGTCGCGCGCCGCCGCGATGCCCTCATCGCCACTGGCCGCCGTGGTGACCATATAGCCGCGCCGCTCCAGCGCCCGCTGTGTCAACCGTCGCAGGCCTTCGTCATCGTCGATGTAGAGTATCGCGGCCCGGTTGTCGGTCATGAAGCTTCCGGATCGGGGACCTGGATGACGGACAGGAACAGTCCTAATTGCTTGATAGCGTCCGCGAAGCTTTCATAATTCACTGGCTTGGTGATATAGACGTTGCAGCCCAGATCGTAGCAGCGCTGGATTTCTACCTTGTCGTCGGTGGTGGTCAGCACCACGACGGGCGCGCGCTTGAGCGGGCTGTTCTCGGCCTTGATGCGCGCCAGGATGTCAGTGCCGCTCATGTCCGGCAAGTTCAGGTCCAGCAGGATCAGCGACGGTCCATTGTGCACCGGCCCATTGGGGTCCTCGTACAGAAAGTGCAGCGCCGACGTGCCGTCGAGGAAATGGTGCACCGTGTTGCTGATCCCGGCGCGGCGGATATTCTTCTCGATCAGACGGGCGTGGCCTTCGTCATCCTCGATCATCACGATGTTGACCGCGCGTTCCGTCGTCATGCTAACCGTTCCTTGTCACCCTCGTACCGGGCCGGCAAATCTATGGTGAACGTCGCCCCCTCGCCCAGTTGCGACGTGACGCCGATCGTTCCGCCCAGCCGATAAGCCAATGTCCGCACATGCGCCAGCCCGATCCCTTCACCTTGCTGGTCCTGCACGCCAGAGCGCCGGAACAGATCGAAGATCCGCTCATGATCGCGCGGGTCGATACCGCGGCCATTGTCCTGGATCCGAATGCGGATGCGGCCAGCGGCTTCCTCCGCCAAGATCGCGATCTGGCCGGGACGAGAGGGCTGCAGATATTTCAGCGCATTTTCCACCAGGTTCGAAACCACTTGCTCCAATGCCAGCCGATCGGTGAAGATCGTGGGCATGTCCGGCTGGACGGTGATCTGCGCCCCGCGCTCATCCACCAGATGTCGGATACCATCGACGATGCCTTCGGCCAGCGGCGTCAACGGCACATCATCGGGGGCGATGTTGCGCCGCCCTTCGCGTGATAGGCGCAGGATGGCGTTGATCAGCCGGTCCATCTTCTGCGTCGAGGCACGAATGAAGCCGAGTGCTTCGGGCAAGTCTTCCTTCACCGCCAGCCGGGCATCGGCGGACACGAGCGCGGGGTTGGTGGCCTCCACCTGCTCCAGCAACTGCGAGAGCGGGCGCAAAGCCGCCTCCAGCTCGGACGTGAAGCCCATCACGTTAACCAAGGGGGCACGTAAATCGTGGCTGACGATGTAGGCGAAGCGCTGAATCTCGTCGTTGGCGCGCTGCAAGTCCTCTGTTCGAACGCGCACCGCACCTTCCAGATTGGTGTTGAGCGCGCGCAATTCGTCACGGGTGTGGGAAAGATCGCGCGTGTAGCGAACGATGATCAGGATCGATGCTCCGCCAACGAACAACAGCAGCACGCCCGCGACACCCAGAATCGCATAAAACATGCGCAACGTAGCCTGCTGAGCCTCCGCCCGATCCTTCATCAAACCACGCTCTTCCGCGAGCATGCGGTTGGCCAAGGCGATCAGCCGGATCGCGGTCTGTTGCCGGGCCAATTCGTCCAGATGCGCCGTCTCGTCACCGCGCAACGCCTCGCGGTATTGCGTATCCAGCACGTTCGCTTCGCCGCGCAGTTCGCGCACATTGGCCTGTTGCACGATGTTGTCTTGGGTCAGCCGTTCCGCACTGGCGATCTCCGCGTCGAGATGCCGCCGCGCCGCGTCATAGGCCGCCGCGCCGCCCGCGCGGCCCAGCAACATGCCGCGCCTGGCGCTGCGCATCTCTTCCAGTGACAGACGGATGCCGCTGACGTGCCGCTCCACCATGTAGGTGTGATTGACCCAGCGAGTGTGCTCCTCGCTGCGCAGCATCACCAGCAGCGCACCGATCCCGGCGACCAGGACCGCTAGAAATCCAAGGCCCACCAACGTCACGACGATGCGTGCGAAGGAGCGCTCGGCCACGAGGCCCCATTGGCGAATACTGTTCACGCTGCCCGCCCTAGCACCGTCACATCAAAGGTAAAATGCCCGGTGTTGAGGAATGGCGTCAGCCTAAGGAAGAAAGATCAATCAAGTTCGCGCAGCCACTGCGCGATCATCGCCTGCCCCGCCGCGACCGCGCCCGGCCCCAGACGATCATGATCGGCGCGCAGGCTGGCTTCGTCTCCGCCCGCCTCCACCACGGCCCCGGGCCATTGTCCCAGCCAATCGTCAAAACGCGGATCCAGTCCCATCTCGGCATGGAACTGCAGCGCCAGGATATTGCGCCCTCGGCGGAACGCCTGGTGGTCGTAGACGTGGCTGGACGCCAGCAGTTCGACATCGGCGGGCAATGTGAACGTATCGCCGTGCCAATGCAGCACCGGTACATCGATCAGATGACGCAACGGCCCGTCCTGCGCGGTGCCCAGGATAGTCACCGGGTGAAAGCCCACTTCCTTGGCCGGCCCGGCATAGACCTCAGCCCCTAGGGCGGCGGCGATCATCTGCGCGCCAAAGCAGACGCCCAGCGTGGGCCGCCCCGCTTCCAGTCGCTGCGCCAGTTTCTCCAGCTGGATGGTGATCCAGGGATAGCTGTCCTGCTCATAAACGCCCATCGGGCCACCCATCATGATGAGCAGATCATACCGGCACAGGTCGAGATCGGGAAACGCGGGGTCCGCCACGTCGATGCGATCGACCTGGTAGCCCGCCGCCTCGATAGGTTCGCGATAGGCGGCAACACCCTCGTAGGGCACGTGACGGATGATGAGCGCGGTCTTAGCCATAAGCCGGCATCATGAAAGAACGCGCCAGCCGGTTCAAGCGCAGGATGTCTTCCCCCGCCAGACATGCCCTCGCTTGACCAATGCGGCAAATACGCCGATAACCGATTAATGAGATTGACTCGCATTATCTAACAAGTGCATTTTTTCTGCAGGAGGTTCGAGGATCGAAGCATGATGAGTGATCGCAAGCTCGCGCTGGCTGCCCATGCCCCTTCCACGCTGAGCGTGGAGGAAGTCACGCGGGTGCATCATTGGAACGACCACCTTTTCAGCTTCGCGATCTCTCGCCCGCCATCCTTCCGTTTCCGCTCTGGTGAGTTCGTGATGATCGGGCTGCCCGGCGATGGTCGGCCGCTGCTGCGCGCCTATTCGATCGCCAGTCCCTCGTGGGCGGAGGAACTGGAGTTCCTATCGATCAAGGTACCCGATGGGCCGCTGACATCGCGCCTGCAGCAGGTGGAGCCGGGCGATCCGGTGTTCCTGGGCCGCAAACCCACCGGCACGCTGGTCGCCGATGCGCTGCTGCCTGGGCGCAGGTTGTTCCTTTTCTCCACCGGCACCGGGCTGGCCCCGTTCCTGTCCCTTGCTCGCGATCCCGACATCTACGAACGGTTCGGCCAGATCGTGATCGTCCACTGCGTCCGCTCTGCCGACGATCTGGCCTATCGCGGCGAATTGGAGAGTCATCTGGCGGACGATCCTCTGGTGCAGGAGCAGGCCCTGCTGCAACTCACCTATGTGCCCACGGTGACGCGGCAGGCGTTTCACACCATCGGCCGGATCGGTACGCTGATCGACAGCGGACGACTGTTCCAGGGCCTGGGCGGTGAGCGGCGGCTCGACCCGATGACTGACCGGGTGATGCTGTGCGGCAGCATGGAAATGATCCGCGACTTAACTGCGATGCTGGTCGACACCGGCTTTCGCGAGGGGTCCAACGCCCATCCCGGTGACTTCGTAATCGAACGCGCATTCGTAGGGTGATCGTTTTTTCGTAGGACTATGCCACCCAACCCCACCCCGTCGGCTTTGAACCTACTTTTCCCTCATCGCCTCGTTCGCTTTGTTGATCGGCTTCATCAAGTATTGCAGCACCGTCTTGCTGCCGGTCTTGATCTCCACGGTCGAAACCATGCCGGGCATGATCGCGTATTCCCGTCCGTTCTTGGCATGCAGCGTCGACCGGTTGGTGCGCACGTAGACGCGATAATACACTTGATCGCGGTGCACCTCGTCCTGCAGTGTGTCGGGTGAAATGCGATCCACGGTCCCGGCCAAGGTGCCGTAGATCGAAGGATCGTAGGCCGTGATCTTTACGGTCGCGGGTTGGCCGGGCCGCAGGAAGGCGATGTCGCGCGGCGACATGCGCGTCTCGATCAGCAGGTTCTTTTCCAGCGGCACGATCTCCATCAGCGAACCGCCCGGCTGGATCACGCCGCCAATCGTGGTGACTTCCAAGTTCTTGACGATGCCGCGCACCGGACTGGTCAGCACGGTGCGATCAAGTTGGTCACGCCGCCCGCCGACTACCTGGACGACTTGATCCAACTCGGCCTTGGCCTTGGCGTAATCGTTGCTGGCATCGATGACGTACTGGTTGCGCAGGGAATCCAGCTTGGCCTGAATCTCGTTCTCTTGCCGGCGCAGCTGGATGATCTCCACCTGGTTCGCCGCGCCCAGTTCCACCAGAGGCTCCGTCATCGCCAGTTGCCGTCGCGTAAGGGCCAGCGATTCACGCATGCTGGCGGTGGCGACCTGCAGGTTCTGGCGGCGCGATCGCATCAGCTCCATCTCGCGCCCGACGAGGCCAGGCATTTCGCGAACGGCGGCGGAGAATTGCGGGGTGCCGCCGTTGATCTCTGCCTCCAGCCGGGCGGCGGTTGCCTCCAGTGAGCGGGCCTTGGCCTCCGCCTCGCCCAGCATCGAGCTGAACCTGGCCCGGTCCAGCGTCGCCAGCTTCTGCCCGGGGCGGACGATATCGCCTTCGCGCACGAAGATGCCGTTGACGATGCCGCCTTCCAGGCTTTGGATAATCTGCGACCGGGAAGGCGGCGTTACCTTGCCGCTGCCCACCGCCACTTCGTCCAGCACGCCGAAGTAGCTCCACACCAGGAAGGCGAGGATGCCGACGGACAGGATCGGGATGATGCGCAGGCGGCCAAAGGTCTTGACCCAGCGGCTATCATCCCCGGTGGGCAGAGCATCCAGCAGTCCGACCGAGCGCGTCGCGGGTGATACCGTGCTCATGCCCGCTTCTCCTGCACCGGCGTAGGTCCGGACAAGGCCCGCATGACCTGCTCCTTGGGTCCGTCCAGGGCGATCCGCCCCTTGTCGATCACGACGATGCGGTCGACCAGTTCCAGAAGGCCCGGGCGATTGGTGGTGATTACCAGCGTGCGCTTGCCCAGCCAGTTGCCCAGATTGGCGACCAGCGACCTTTCGCTGATATCATCCAGCGGGGCCGAAGGCTCATCCAGCAGCAGGACGTTGCCGTTGCGCAGCAACGCGCGCGCCAGCAGCAGAGTCTGGCGCTGGCCACCCGAAAGCCCCACACCGCCTTCCTGCAGCAGCAAGTCCATGCCTTGCGGCTGGCTTTGCACCAGGCCCAACCCGCCAGTGACCGCCAGCGCGTGCAGGATCTGCTCGTCGCTGACACCGGGGGAGCCAATCGTCAGGTTTTCACGCACGGTGCCCAGGAACAGCTGCGCACCCTGCCCCAGGTACGCCGTGTCCCGCCGCACATCGAGCGGGTTGATCAACGACAGACTGGTGCCATCCAACAGCAGTTCGCCGGACGTCGGCAGCGACAGGCCGGACAGCAGCCTGAGCAGCGTGGACTTGCCCGCGCCGATCCGTCCCAGCAGCGCCACCCGCTCACCCGCGCGGATCGACAGCCGCTCCACCTTCAAAGCCAGCGGCGCTTCCTCGTCATAGGAATACGTGAGGTCCTTGATCTCGTAATTGCCGCTGAGCGCCGCGCGGCGCAGCATCCCGCGTTCGGGATCGTGATCGACCGGTTTACCGAACAAGTCGTTCAGGCCGGTGAGGGCGATCTTGGCGTTCTGCCATCGCGTGAAGATGCTGCCGAACGGCACGAACAGCACCAGCGCGCGGCTTGTCAGGATGGAGCAGGCGATCAGCGCTCCCATTGTCATGTTGCCGTCCATCACTTGGAACGCCCCGGCGACCACCACGGCGGTGTAGGCCAGCTGTTGCAAGGTCTGCGTCCAGTTGACGAACAATGCCGAGAAGAAGCGCTGCTCAGCACCGACGCGGCTTCCGGCCAGCGTCAGCCGTTCCCACAGCGACTGGAAGCGCGCCTCGGACTGCGAAGCCTTGATCTCGTCAATCCGCTCGATCGATTCCACCAGGATTGCGTTGCGCAGCGCACCCTCGCGCATGCCCTCGGTAGCGAGGCGGGCCAGCGGGCGCTGCAGGATCAGACCGGGCAGCAGGATCAGCAGCGCGGCCACGATCAGCACCCAGGTTAGCGATCCGGCCAGGAAGGCGAAAAGCACCAGGAACAGCACGATGAACGGCAGATCGATGAGCGCGCCGATCGTGGTGGACGTCAGCATCTCGCGGATCTGCTCGATATCGCGCAATTGCGATATCAGCGCCCCGGTAGATCGGGGCCGCGCATCGTTGCGGATGTCCAGCGCGCGGGCAAAGACGCGGGAGGAGATTTCCAGATCGGCGCGGCGGCCGATGCGGTCCACCAATTGCACCCGCGCGGTGCGCAGCGTCAATTCAAGGAACAGCGCCATGCCCGTGCCCAGTGCCAGCACCCACAGCGTGGGCACCGATTGCGCGGGCACCACGCGGTCCCACACCTGCATCGCGAACAGCGAGGTGGCGAATGTCAGCAGGTTGCCGAAGACGGACCCCAGCATGATTTCGCCATAGCCGCGCCGATCCGCCATGATGATGTCCCACAGCCAGGAGCGCGTGGGCGCGCGCAGGAATTCGTCCAGGCGGGCGTCACGCGATCGGGTGGACATCGGCTCCACCAGGGCAACCCGGCCAGTGGTCCGCTGCCGAAAGGCGTCCAGCGCGATCTCCACCGGACTGTCAGCGCCCAGACCCGCCATCGTGGCGCGTACGCTGTCGGCATCGCGGGCATGAACTATGGCTGCGCCGCCTTCCAGCTCGAACACCGCCGGCAGCATCAGTTCGGGAACCTCGTCGATCGCCAGCCGCACGATCTGGACCTCCAGCCCGGACAGCCGGGCCGCATTGATCAGCGCCTTGTCGCGGTCCTGCCCCTCCGACCAGTAAAGCCGCGCATCCAATTCCTGCGCGCCGACCGGCACGCCCTTTAGCGCGCCCAGGCTAGCGACAGCGGCGATCCAACCAGTCTGTTGCGCGGTAGGGGCGAAAACGGTCGCGGTATCGTCAGCCATCGATTTCGTCTTCCGTTAGCAATCGTGCAGGCAAGCCTAGGGAGGGTCGCAACCGGCCACACAAATTCTCGAACCGCACGCGGGCGGACATCACGTCGTAATCGGCACCGATCCGGGCGCTGGCGGCACGATAGACCTCAAGCTGAGTGTTCAGCAGTTCCGTCAGCGTGCGCTTGCCCAGCTTGTATTCCTCGAAGAAGATCTTGCTGGCAGTGATGGCCTGCTCTTCCTGTCGGGAGTACGCGGAGATGCGTTGCTGCCCGGCGCGGATTTCCTGGCGGGCCGAAAGCGCCTTGCCACGCGCGTCCAGAACGGTGGTGTCATGGACCGCCGCCGCCGCGCGGCGATCCTCCTGCGCGGCTTCGACCAGATAGCGGCTGCTGCGGCGATAGAGGTCTCCGCTGACAGTCACCATCGCGTTGAAGGCGTTGTCGCGCGTGTTGTAGGTATAGTTGTTGCGAGTGTAGCCCATTTGCAGGCCCAGCCGGGGATAGCGCTCCGCCTTGGCTTGTCCGATCTTGGAAGTGGCGGCTTTCTCTGCCTCCTGCGCTGCCAGAACGGAGGGCAGTCTCTCATAATCCGGCTCCTCGTCACCGGTCTCGAACCGGGAGATCAGGGGCTTGGGATCGTCATAAGCCTGCGGTAGCGCGCCGATAAGGTTCAACAGGCGCGATTGCGCCACGGTGTAGGCAGTCTCCGCTTGGATCGCCTCACCCCTAGCGGACTCCACCCGGACATCGGCCAGCATCAGATCGGACTTGTCCGAAACCCCGGCGTTGACGCGGGCACCGATCAGGAAGCGCAAGTGATCCAGCTCCGCCACCTGGTTCGCCGCGGCGGTGGAGAGCAGTTCGAAGCGCTTCACTTCCAGGAATGCCAGCGCGCTTTGTTCGGCCAGCTGATCGGCCACGCTTTCCAATTCGTATCCACGCTGACGCGTGGTGGACCGCGCCGCGCCGATCTCTCCCTTGGAGCGGCCAAAGTCCCACACCTGCTGTTGCAGGAAAACGCTGGGGCCCGCCATGTTCTGGTTCAGGGCGGAGTTGTTGCGGCTGGAGAACATGTTGGGGCCCAGGTTCGCCTGATAGCCGGCCTGCGGCATCCACACGGACCGGGCCGCGCCCAGATCCGCCTTGCCACGCGCCAGGGCCGCGTTGGCGCGCGCGATCTCAGGATGGCGGGACAACGTACGGACAACTGCGTCTGCCAGGTCGATCCGGCCGATACGGGGGTCCCCCGGCCGCACGATATCGCCGGAGATCGTGGGCGGAGCGACCGCTGCCGGTTGCTCTTGCCCATGCGCTGTCGCCACAAGCACTCCCGGGGCGACGATTATCGCCACCGGGCCCCTCCACCATCGCAACGCCATTCACTCCCCGATTTTTACGGCGTCTTTTGTTGTCTCGCGTAGTGCTGCCGGTCAGACGACCGCCAGCACCGCGTGATCTACGTAGATGTCCGTCGTGCCCAGAACGTAGTGGTTGTACGCCTCTCCATTGATCAGCGACTGGCCCTGCAGCACGGCCCCCGTCATCGTCACAGTATCGTTGCCGTCACCGTTGATGGTCAGGGTTTGATTGGCATCCGTGGCCCGCAGGACACCCGCCTCGGTCAAGGTGATCTGGCGGCCGGCATCGCCGGTGCCCAGATCGATCGCCTCGATGTTGCGGATGTTGCTCACAAGGTCGAGGTTGAGCACCGGGCCTGTTCCGGTGTCGATCAGCAATGTGTCCGTTCCGGTTCCACCGTCGATCAAAACATCGTTGCTATCGTACACCAGGGTATCATTTCCGGCACCGCCGTTGAGGGTATCGGCTCCCGCACCGCCCCGCAGGAAGTCGTTGCCGTCACCACCGTTCAGCGTGTCGTTCCCGCCATGGCCATAGAGTCTGTCGTTCCCGATAATGCCGTTCAGCGTATTGGCACCAGCATCACCTTCGAAAAGGTTCGGCGAGCCGCTGGAATTCAGCAAGCTGAGATCGAGCAACGTACCGGTGAGCGAAGTGCTGGTTAGATTGGTGGTGTCGGTCGCTGAAATCGAGGTCGAGTTGAGGACATCGAGGCTGGCGAGCGGCAGGTTCTGCTGGAAATGCACCGTCGCCAGCAGCTCGTTTGCGGCCAGGTTGTCGATCGGGCCGCCGTTGATGGCGCTGATCGTCAACGTCGAAGTCGGAGCGACAAGGCCCAGGACACCGGCGTTGTTGGTGATGGCGATCTGCAGGCCCAGTTCCGCCGCCACCGCCGCGGAAGCGGTCAGCGTGTAGGCCCCCAAGCCCAAGCCCAGCGCCGGGGCATAGCGGACCTGCAACGACCGGAGGTTGTTGTTGGGATCCACCGCTGTCAGCGATTGAGTGCTGAGATCGATCAGATTGAGCGCTTCCACACCCACCAGACCCAGCAGCGAGGTTCCGCTCGCCTGAACCAGTGGAGCCTGCTGCGTGATCGCGGTGATCGCCAGGGACTGGCTGGCAGTGCTGCCGATATTGCCCGCCGTATCGATCAGCCGTGCACCCACGGTATGGCTGCCCACCGAAAGGTTGCCAGCACCGTAGAACCAGCTTGTACCCGAAACCGTGGCATTCACCCAGGTTCCGCCGTCGATCTGGACCTGCAGCTGCTCCCCGGCGCCCAGCCCCGCGCCCAGCGTGCCGCTGATGATCGGGCTGGTATCCTGCGTGCTCCAATCACCCACCGCACCCGTGTCCGTGGTCAGGGTGGTAATCGCGATACCCTGCGCAGGCGCGACCGTATCCAGCAGCAGCCCATAGGCATTGGATGGCAGGCTGGCATTGCCGGCCGGATCGACGGTGGTGGCGGTGAAGCTGTGCGCACCGGCGGCGATGGCCGTTGCCGGGGTGAAGCTCCATGCGCCCAGGGCATTGCTGGTGGTGCTGCCAATGACCAGGCCATTGTCATAGATCACCAATGTCGTGTTGGCAGGCCCCGTGCCGTTGATCTGCGGCAGTGCATCGTTGGAAATGCCGCCGCTCAGGATGATGCCTGTGTTGGGCGCCACATCGTCCACAACGCTGGTTATAATTGGTACAACCGGAGCGGTTGTATCTACCGTGACGGTGAATGCCGCGGACGCCCCGCCCGGGTTGCCCGCCGCGTCAGTCGCCGTAGCGGTGAAGCTGTAGGTTCCTTCCACCAGCGGCGTTCCGGGGGTGAAGCTCCAGTTGCCGGTTGCGTCCGCCTGGGTGGTGCCGATGGCAATGCCATTTGCAAACACCGTCAGCGTAGCGCCTGCTTCGCTTGTCCCGCGCAGCAATGGCAAGGTGTCGTTGGTGACGCCGCCGCTGCTTACCGGGCCCTGCACCGTGCCGACGTCATCCGTCAGGCTGGTGATCGCCGGAGCCGAGGGCGCGATCGTATCCACCCGCACCGCAAACGGCGTGGAGGCCGGGCCCTGGTTGCCTGCGCTATCCGTGGCGCGAACGGTGAAGCTGTGCGCCCCCTCCGTCAGTGCCGTCGACGGGGTGAAGGTCCAGGCGCCCAGGGCACTGGCAGTGACGGAGCCGATCGGCGCGCCATTGTCGAACACCACGACGGTGGCGTTGGCCTCGGCATTGCCGGAAAGCGTTGGCAACGTGTCGTTGGTCGCCCCGCCATTGGTGAGCGCGCCCACCGCGGGCAACACATCGTCCAACACGGCCGTAATCGTGGCAGCCGCCGGGGCGACCGTATCGACGATGACGGTATAGGCGTTCGATACGGCGCTAAGATTGCCCGCGACATCCCGCACGGTAGCGGTAAAGATGTGCGGCCCATCCGGCAACTGTGACGGCGGGGTGAAGCTCCAGGTGCCGGTACCGCTGGCGACCACAGTGCCCAGCAAGGCCCCGTCGCTGAAGATCGAGACGGTGCCGTTCGCCTCCGCCGTGCCAGAGAGCAGCGGCGCGCCATCATCGGTGAACGCGCCGGACGTGAGCAGACCCTGCACGGTGCCCACATCATCTGCGGCGTTGATAATCACCGGCGCATTGGGTGCGGCGATGTCGACCGTCAGGTTGAACGCTGCCGTCGGCGCGCTCTGGTTGCCCACCGCATCGGTGGCGGTGATGGTGATGGCATGAGCACCGGCGGAAAGCGGCGTCGTGGGCGTGAAGGTCCACCCCCCAAGCGCCCCGGCGACGGTGGTGCCGATCTGCACGCCATTGTCGAACACCGTGACGGTCGCGTTGGCTTCCGCCGTGCCCGAAAGGCGCGGTGTGCCATCGTCTGTAAACGCTCCGGAGATCAACGGGCCGACGATCGTGCCGACATCATCGATTACGCTGGCCAGCGTCGGCACGGGTGGCGCGGTGACGTCGACCGAGATCGCATAGGCGGATGAGGGGAAGCTGGGCACTCCGGCGGCGTTGGTCGCCACCGCCGTGAACACGTGCGCTCCGCCCAGCAGCGGCGTGGTGGGCGTGAACGTCCAGTTGCCGGATGCATCCGCCGTGGTCGTGCCGATCTGGCCCAGGCCATCGAACACCGCGACAGTGACGTTCGCCGCCGCCGTGCCGTTGATCGTGGGGAGAGCATCGTTGGTGGCCCCGCCGTTGCCGATATTGCCGGTGATCGTGCCAACGTCGTCCAGCACCGTGGTGATGACCGGGATGGCCGGCGCTCCGGTAGCGACGGTCAGCGTATAGGCCGCCGATGGCGTGCTGATATTGCCAACTTCATCCGTGGCGATGACGGTGAAGCTGTGCGCGCCGTTGCCAATCGCGGCAGGCGGCGTGAAGCTCCACGTGCCAAGGAGCGACGCCGTCGTGGTGCCCAGCAGCGTTGCGCCGTCAAAGATCGAGACGGTGGAGTTGGCCTCGGCAAAGCCCGTCAGGGTGGGCGTGGTGTCATCCGTCACCCCGCCGTTCAGCACCGGACCGATCACGGAGCCCACGTCGTCCAGCGCCGCGGTGATCAGCGGCTGCGGCGGAGCAAGCCGGTCGATCGTCTGCGCCGTCGGGAACGACTGGTTGCCCGCCGCGTCTGAGGCCGATGCGATCACGATCGTGCCGTCGGTCAGCGGCGTGACGGGGGTGTACGTCCAGGTGCCCGCGCCATTGGCCTGCACCGTGGTGTCCACCGTGCCGTTGCCATCGAGATCGAGCGAGACGATGGCATTCGCCTCCGCCGTGCCGCTCAGGACCGCGCCGTTGCTGGGGGCGATAGTCGGCACACCGGGCGCGATCGTATCGACGGTGAAGGTTGCCGGTGCGCTGTTGATGCTGCTCAGCAACCCATCCGTCGCCGTGGCGGAGATGGCGTGCGGGCCGTCGAACAGTGGCAGCAGCGGTGTCAGGCTCCAGTTGCCCAAGATGTCGCTGGTGGTGGTGCCTATCAGCGTAGCGCCGTCAAACACGTTGATGATGACAAACTGATCGGCCGTGCCAGATATCTGCGGCAGGATATCGTTGGTGAACCCGCCGTTCGGGACATTGCCGGTGACCGTACCGAAGTTATCGAACACGGTGGTGACGGTGGGGATCGCCGGGGGGCTGCCCGCCAGTGGATCAACAACTGTAACACCTGGCAGCGAAGCATTGCCCGCTGCATCGGTTGCAATAGCATTGACGGTGATGAGCGGAGGGAGCGGCGTCTGCAGCGTCACGCTGAATTGGCCAAGCGCGTTCGCCGTGGTGGTGGCGACCGGCGTGGGGGAACCAAACGCGAAGATCTGCACCGTGCTGCCAGCCTCTGCGAGGCCGCTGACCACGGTACCATCCGTAGGATTGAGGATCGGAACAAGCGGCGCGACGATATCGAAATTCGCCGAATAGCCGCCGGACTGCGCACTTTCGAGCCCTGCGCCATAGCTGGCCGAAACCGTGAAGGTATGGGTTCCGGGCAGCACCAAGGGGTTGAACGTGAAATCGCCGTTGATGTCGGCCTGGGTGGTGATCGGCTGCGGTACGCCATCGATATAGAGCGTGATGATCGCGCCCGCTTGGGCGGTGCCCGTGATGGTGGGCACCAGGTCGTTGGTCGCCCCGCCCGGCAAGACCGGGCCGGTTTGCGGCGCAGCATCATCGGCTATGTTGACGATCGTCGGCACCGGCGGGGCGGAGGTGGCAACCGTGAAGTCGAACGGCGCGGTGGCCGGGCCGACGTTGCCCGCTGCGTCCGTCGCGGTGACGGTGATGCTGTGCGGGCCATCGGGCAGAGCCGTGGTGGGAGTGAAGGTCCACTCGCCCAGCGCATTGGCCTGGGTGGTGCCGATAGGCACACCGTTGTCCAGGATCGTTACCGTACTGTCCGGCTCGGCCGTACCCGTGAAATCGGGCTGAGCGTCGTTTGTGACACCATTCGGCAGGACCGGCGCGATGATGGGCGCCTGATCGTCGTCCACGGTGACCAACACCGGTGCCAGCGGCGCGACCTGGTCCACCAGAACCGCCGTCGGCAACGAGGTATTGCCCGCCGCATCGGTGGCGGTGACGGCAATCGGCGTGCCATCGCCCGGTACGGTGGGGAAGGTGTAGCTCCAGTTGCCCGCCTGGTCGGCGGTCACGGTGGTGGGTATGCCGCCCACGCCGATCTGGATCGAAACCGTGCTGAGCGGCTCTGCCGTCCCGGTCAGATCACCCTGCCCATTCGTGGCGTTGACTACCGGAGCACCCGGAGGCGTGGCGTCGATCGAAAAGGCATAAGGCGCCGATACTGGGCTGGGATTGCCCAGCGGATTCACCGCGCTGACAGTGATACTTTGCGCGCCTTCCAGCAGCACCGGAGTAAAGCTCCACGCCCCCCCGCCGTCTGCCAGGGCAACGCCCACCAATCCCCCGTTATTGAAGATCGAGACGACCGCGTTGGCATCGGCGGTGCCGCTGATCGTGGGGGTGAGGTCGTTGGTAAGACCACCTTGTGCGACCGGCCCTGTCAATGCCTGCGCATCATCGAGGACCTGCGTGATCACCGGTGTGGCCGGTGCCGTGGTGTCCACAGTCAGCGTGAAGGGCAACGAGGCGGGCCCGGTGTTCCCGGCAACGTTGGTGGCCGTCGCAGTCAGGTCGTGCGGTCCGTCACCCAGCGCCGTGGTGGGCGTGAAGCTCCATGCGCCAAGACCATCGGCAACCGTGGTGCCCAGCAGGTTCGTCCCATCGAACACCGAGATCGTGGCGTTGGCCGGGCCGGTCCCGCTGATCGCGGGTGCGGCATCGTCCGTCGTGCCGCCGGGCAGGACAAAGCCCTGCAGCGTCCCGGCATCGTCGAAAACGGTGACAATGACAGGCGCGGGCGGCGTGATGGCGTCCACATTGACGGTGTAGGACGCGGACACGGGGCCGATATTGCCCAGTGCATCTTCGGCGACCGCCGTGAACACGTGGGGGCCGTTCAGCAATGGCAGCGTTACCGGCAGGGTCCAGGCGCCAAGGTTATCGGCGCTGGTCTGGCCCAACGGCAGGCCATTATCGAACACGGTCACCAATGCGCCCGGCTCTGCGGTGCCGCCGATCACCGGCAGCGCATCATCGGTACCCCCACCATTAGCGACATTGCCCGTCAGCGCGCCGACATCGTCAAGCACCGTGGTGATGACCGGCGCCAGCGGCGGGGTCTGGTCGATGATGATGGTATCGCTGCCAGAGGTATTGCCGGCCTCGTCGGTCGCGGTGACGATCACCGCCACGCCGTTCGGCAACTGGATGGCCGGCGTATAGCTCCAGTTCCCCAACGCATCAGCCGTGGTCGTATCATCGACCACGCCATCGCCATTAAGGTCGAGGTTGATCGTGGCGTTGGCTTCCGCCGTGCCGGTCAGCACGTCACCCAGGCTGGGCGCAACGATCGGCGCATCGGGCGCGATGGTGTCCACTTCCAGCGTGAAGACGGCGGAAGCCGGTCCGGTATTGCCCGCCGCATCCGTGGCCGTGGCCGTAAAGACGTGCGGTCCTTCGCTCAGCGCGGCGCCGGGCGTGAACGTCCAGTCGCCGAATGCGTCGGCCGCTGCGCTGCCGATAGGCGCATTGTTGTCGAAGATCGTCACCGTCGTGTTCGGCTCGGCAGAGCCCGAAAGCACCGGCACCACATCATCGGTGACGCTGCCCGAACCCAGCGTGCCCAGGATCGAGCCGGCATTGTCCAACGCCGCAGTGATTACCGGCGCGGCCGGGGCCAGCGTATCGATGGTGATGACGAACCCGGCGGACACGCCGCTGGATACGCCCGCCGGGCTCAGCGCCTCAGCCGTGAAAGTATAGGTTCCGTCCAGCAGCGCCGCACCGGGCGTGAAGCTCCACGCCCCCAGACCGTCCGCCGTCACGCTCGTGATCGGAACGCCATCCTGATAGATGACGACAGTGGCATTCGCGCCCGCCGTGCCCGAAAGCGTTGGGGTGGCGTCATCCGTGCCCAGACCGCTGCCCAGCACACCCTGGATCACGCCGACATTGTCGACCGCGGCCACGATCGTCGGTATAGCCGGGACGGCTGTGTCAATCATGATCGTATAAGGCGCGGACGGTGGGCTGGTGTTTCCGGCCGGATCGGTAGCGGTGATAGTAAAGGTGTTGCCGCCCTGGCCCAGAGCCGTCGTTGGCGTAAACGCCCAATCACCCGCGCCGTCAGCCGTGGTCGAGCCGATCAAGGTACCATTGCTGAACACGTTGACGGTGGCATTGCCTTCTGCCGTGCCGCTCAACGTCGGTGTGGTATCGTCCGAGGCCGCCCCATTGGCGACTGCCCCCAGGATCGCCCCGACGTTATCGATCACGGTGGTAATCGCCGGAGCCGTTGGCGCGATCGTATCCACCGTCAGCAGGAACGGCGTAGACGGTGCGCTGACATTGCCCAGCGTGTCCGTCGCGGTGATGGTCAGGCTATGGCTGCCCTGCGCCAGCGGAATGCCCGGTGTGAAGCTCCATGTGCCACCGGCGTCGGCAGTGACGGTGCCGAGCAACGTGAGCCCGTCATAGACCGAAATGGTGGCGTTGCCCTCAGTCGTGCCCGATAGCGTGGGCTGGCTGTCGTCCGTGACCGAGCCACTCACCAGCACACCGATGTTGACGCCCACGTCATCCAGGACAAGCGTGATCGTCGGCGGGACCGGCGCTTGTGCGTCCACCGTAATCGTGCCGGAGGGCGAGATATTGCCCGCCGCGTCGGTCGCCGTCGCGCTCACGATCACGCCGTTAGGCACTGGCAGCAGCGGCGTGAAGGTCCAGGCACCGGTGGTCGCATCGGCAGGCACGATGCCGTCCACGATGCCATCGTTGCCGATATCGACGGCCACGGTCGTGCCGGGCTCGGCGGTACCGCTGATCGTGATCCCGTTGGTCGGGTTCACCACCGGCGCTCCGGGCAGGATCGTGTCGACGATCAGATCAAACGCGACTGTCGGCTGGCTTTCGTTGCCAACGGCATCGGTCGTCGTCGCCGTCAGGCTATGCGGCCCTTCACTCAGCGCCGCTGGCGGCGTGAACGTCCAGATGCCCAAGGCACTGGCGTTCGTCGTTCCCAGCAGAACGCCATTGTCGTAAACGGAAACCAGGACATTCGCTTCGGCTATACCGGAAAGTTGGGGCTGCGCATCGTTGGTGGAACCGCCGCTCAGCAGCGGGCCCTGGACCGGATTGATGTCGTCCACCACCAGCAGCAAGGTCGGCACTGGCGGCGGCGTGGTGTCGAGCGAGGTATCGATGGTCGTAGTGCCGGGCGCAGAGGTGTTGCCAGCGACATCGACTGCCACCACGCTCACCAGCGTATTGTCCGCCAGCGGCGGCACGAAGGTGACGGTCCAGTCTCCGTTCTGGCCTGCCGTCACGGTGGCGTCGGGGGTGCCGTCGCCGTTGGTGTCGATCGCAACAGTAGCACCCGCTTCTGCCGTGCCGGACAAGGTGATCCCGTCGCTCGGATTGACGACAGGCGCGGCAGGCGCGGTCACGTCCACGGTTACGCCGAAAGGCGCAGTCGGCGCGCTGACATTGCCGGCCGCGTCGGTTGCGGTGATGGTCAGGCTATGCGCACCCTCAGGCAACGCAGGCGTGGTGAAGGTCCAGTTGCCGGTCGCGTCCGCCAGGACCGTGCCCAGTAGAGTCGTACCGTCGAACAAGCTGACCGTGGCGTTCGCCTCGGCCGTGCCGGCCAGAGTCAGCGTAGGATCGTTCGTGATCCCGCCCGAAACCACAGTGGTGGGGCCGCCGGGCACATCGTCCGTCACACTGATCAGGATCGGGGTCAGCGGAACGCTGGCGTCGACAACCGTCGAAGCCGGAAGCGAAGTATTACCCGCCGCGTCCGTAGCCGTTGCGGTAACGGTGGTGCCATCGCTTACGGGTGCGCCGGGGGTGAAGGTCCAGTTGCCCGAGCCGTCGGCCTGTGTGGTGCCATCGCTGGTGCCGTCGCCGTTGAGGTCGATCGAGACGGTGGAGCCGGGCTCTGCGGTGCCGGTGATCGTCGTGCCGTTGCTGGGTGCGATGACCGGGACGGCGGGGGCAAGGGTGTCGACGGTGAAGGTAAACGGCGCGGAGGCCACACCCTCTCGGCCACCGGCATCGGTGGCAGTGAAGGTCACGTTGTGCGCGCCTTCGGCCAGGGCGGTGCCCGGCGTAAAGCTCCAGGTGCCGTCAGCGGCGACGGTGGCGGTGCCGATCTGCACGCCGTTATCGAACACCTTGATGGTCGAACCCGCCTCGGCCGTGCCGCTGAAGGAGGGCTGCGTGTCGTTGGTGGAGCCGCCATTGCCGATCTGGCCCAACACCGGTGCGATATCGTCCGCCACCGCATTGACCACGGGGGCAGGCGGCGCGGTCAGGTCCAGCGTCGCCTGGGTCGGCGGGCTGACATTGCCCGCCGCATCGCGCGCGGTGACGATCACGGTCGTACCGTCCGTCAGCGGCGTGGCAGGCGTGTAGGTCCAAGTGCCGTCAGCCCCGGCGGTGACGGTGGCATCAGGCGTGCCATCGCCATTAAGGTCGATCACGACGGTAGAGCCGGCCTCGGCCGCCCCCGTCAGCACCGTGCCATCGCCCAGGTTCAACGTAGGTGCAGCAGGCGCCTGCGCGTCGACCACGACAGAACCGGCGGGCGAAGCATTCCCGGCGGTATCGGTAGCCGTTGCGGTGACGGTGGTGCCGTCGCTTAAGGGCGCGCCGGGGGTGAAGGTCCAGTTGCCCGAACCATCGGCCTGTGTGGTGCCGTCGCTGGTGCCATCGCCGTTGAGGTCGATCGAGACGGTGGAGCCGGGCTCTGCGGTGCCGGTGATCGTCGTGCCGTTGCTGGGCGCGATGACCGGGGCGGCGGGGGCA
>NZ_JACIDY010000009.1:0-32951 GCF_014196615.1 Novosphingobium fluoreni | reverse complement strand
TGCCGTCAGCACCGGCGGTGACGGTGGCATCAGGCGTGCCATCGCCATTAAGGTCGATCACGACGGTAGAGCCAGCCTCGGCCGCCCCCGTCAGCACTGTCCCATCACCCAGGTTCAACGTAGGTGCAGCAGGCGCCTGCGCGTCGACCACGATCCGCGTAGGCTGCGAAGTGTTGCCCGCCGCGTCCGTCGCGGTGACGGAAACGGGCACGCCATTGCCGATGGGCGTGGTAGGAACGAAGGTCCAGTTGCCACCCGCGTCTGCCGTCACCGTGCCTTCCACCGAACCATCGCCGTTGATGTCGATGCGCACCGTCGAGCCTGCCTCAGCCGTACCGGTGAGACGGGTGCCATTGCTGGGGGTGACAACCGGGGCGGCAGGCGCGGTGGTATCGCCCGGCTGGGGCGGCGGGGTGTTGTTATTGCCGCCACCACCGCCACCACCGGCGATGGCGGCCACGCCACCGGCCAGGCCCGCCAGGCCCAGGATCGGCAGGAATGACATCCCGCCCGAGCTTGCCGCCGCAGCGCCTGTCGCAAGAGGGTTCAGGCTATAGTTCAGGACTTCGCTGGTGGCGTCTTCGCCCGCAACGCACGTCGCGCTGCCCAGGTCTGCCAGCCAGGTCGCGCCGCTGGCGGGATCTTCCAGGCTGACCTGTCCACGATCATCGTCAGCGCAGGCAAAGTAGCCGTCGAGCCGGATGGTGGAGCCATCGGCAAAGCGGATGACGAGATCGTCGCCCTCTCGCAGCATGCCGGTCACTGCATCGCGTGGAGCGACAATTTTGATGTTGGAATTGGCAGGAACGGCGACGCGCCCTTCGCCGGTATCGACAATCGATGTTTGAACGGTCTTGGTGGTGCGATTGACGATATCGACGCGCTTTTCCATCTTATGCTCCCAACGAAGAGCTCCGCGATTGCGGATGCTTTCCACGCAGCGACCGATGGTCTGATAAGACCCCCCGCCCTGCACCAAACTTCACCGAAATTGATACCACGGTACCTGCCGGCAACAGTAAACGGCTGGGTTGTTACTAGCGCCAATGCGGATTGAAGCCGGAGTGAAGGTGTCGCTCTGCGCCTTCTACTTATGATTAACGATTTCACGGAACTCTGTGGCGCGATTTTCGCTACTAAGCGCGCATCAGTACCTAGGAGGACCACGTGACAACACGAGCTCTGATAGACCAATCTTTACCATCAAAGCGGCTGCATCGTTCCGCCAAATCGAAGACACCGCCGGGTAATAGTCAGTTCGGATCAATTATCGTGATGACCGCCAGATTCACCAGCGAGCGGCGAAGGCCTCACTGGGGCACTTTCAACATCTGATTCGTCTGCTGGCCCGCTTCCGGTCCGGCGAACTTGCGCGTTCGCTATGTCTTCGCCAAGCAGCCGCGATGCACATGGCCTTTTTCGAACCTGAGATTGCCGGGAATGTCGGCGCGGTGCTGCGCCTGGGCGCGTGCCTGGGAGCGACGGTGCACCTGATAGAACCGCTGGGCTTCACCTGGGACGATCGCCGCGTCCGCCGCGCGGCGATGGACTATATCGATCATGTCGCCGTGATCCGGCACCAGGACTTTGCGACGTTCCAGGCCGCGATTGGCGCGCGGCGGCTGGTGCTGTTCACCACCAAGGCCACGCAGTCCGCCTATCAGTTCCAGTATGACAAGGATGATGTGCTGCTGTTCGGCAAGGAAAGCGCAGGCGTGCCCCACGCCATCGCCCAGGTTTGCGACGCGAAGGTCAAGCTGCCGATCCGGCCCGAAGTACGATCGATGAACCTGGCGACTACGGCAGCGATCGCGCTTTCCGAGGCGATGCGGCAGACAGGCACCCTGCCCTTGCTCTGACACCTGAACCTGACGAAAAAGACGCCCTGGGCCGAACAGATCGACCCAGGGCAGGTGGGTACTCTCGCGTCAGTAGTGGAAGCGCAGGTCGACACCGATGCGCCGGGGCG
This sequence comes from Novosphingobium fluoreni, assembly GCF_014196615.1. Classification (GTDB taxonomy): domain Bacteria; phylum Pseudomonadota; class Alphaproteobacteria; order Sphingomonadales; family Sphingomonadaceae; genus Novosphingobium; species Novosphingobium fluoreni. The sequence continues at coordinate 30,982 of NZ_JACIDY010000009.1, read as the reverse complement.
TCAGCACGCTTTGGGCATAGTAGCGCTCGATCACGCCGGATCGTGCCTGATTGAACGAGCTGCGATCGTTGCTGATGCCGGTGATGGCATACTTGTCAAAGATATTGTCGGCATAAACGCCCACATCGAAATGCTCGCCGTGATAGGTGATCGAGGCGCGGTGGGTCAGGTAGTCCGGAATGACCTCGCCAAAGCCGCGAAGGCCGATGCGCGAATAGATGTTGCCCATGTACGTCGCGGCCCAGCTCGCCTCGATGTCGGTGCCGTTTGCCAGCGGATAAGTATATGTCACTTGCGCGGCGGCTTGGTGCTTGGCCGAACCCGGCAGGCGATCGCCCTTGAGGGCGCTGTAGGGCTGGCCCTGGCTGACGACGATATCCGCCGCGTCTTCGGTCAGTTTGGCATCGGTGTAAGAGTACATGCCCTGCAGCGCGAGTTCTGGCGTTATCTTGAACTGGCCGGAGAACTCCACACCTTTCGAAACCGCTTTACCGGCGTTCACAGTGATGCCCACCGCACCGTTGAGGGTCTGACTGGGCGTCTGCAATTGCGACCAGTCGATATGGAAGACGTCGGCAGTGAACTGGAACCGCTTGTCGAACAGCGATCCGCGCACGCCGATCTCCTTGTTGCGCGTCTTGTCAGGACCAAACGCGAGTTCGTTCGGCAAGGCGCAGACGTTCTGACCGGGTGCCAATGGCAGGATGCAAGGGGCAACACGGTTGACGTTGCCGGTGCGATAGCCCGTGCTGTACGTGGCATAGACCAGCAGGTCGTCGTTGATCTTGTACGATGTATTGGCTTTCCAGACGAAGCCGTCGGCCTTGGTATTGCCGGACTTGATGCGGCTGGGATCGAACACCACCAGCGGATAGGGCGTGCGGCGGATGCCGCCTCCGGTCAGCGGGGTATCGGTGCCCCCCTCCGCGAAAGCCTTGTACTTGTAGTAACGCAGGCCGCCCGTAACCTGCCAGGCATCGGTGATGTGGAACGTACCTTCGCCGTAAGCCGCCATCTCTTTGGTCTGGGTGTTCACGAAAGACATGTATTCCAGATTGTCCGGACGGAACACGCCGAAGAAGCCGGGGAGGCCGGGTACGTATTCGCGGTACTGTGAGCCGTAGCGCAGATTGTTGTAGAATCCACCCAACACCCAGTTGAACGGACCGCCGTGCGTTGAAACCAGGCGAACCTCCTGGTTGAACTGCTTGTAGTTGACGGTCGACTGGTTGAACGAGGAGAATTGCGGGAAGGCTTCGTATCCGTAGTCCAGATCGAGGAGAAGATCGGTATTGTCCGACTGCGCCTTGATCTTCTGCGTTGTCCACGCCGAAGTGGAGACGAGTTGCGCGAAACCGCCCAAACCGATGTTGAACTCAGCCGAATAGAGGTTCGAGTTACGGCTGCGTGGCTCCAGATAACGCCACGGGCCTTCGTATTTGCCCGTACCCAGAACGCCCGCGCCGGTCGCCTGGCGGCCCTGCGTCTTCGTATCCTGATGGGCGTAAGTCAGGTAGACCTTGATGTCGGGGTTCAGCTGCAGCAGCAACTGGTTGCGCGTGGTGAACGTCTTTTCGTAATTGACGTCCTTCTTGGAATAGAAATTCGCCGCCCGCTGTTCCGGGGTTCCGAACGAACCTTCGGCAGCGGTCTCCCCGCGTACCGGCTGTGGATCCGAGATGCCGGGATTACGGAGGATATAGTTGTAGTCAATGAAGCCGGGGTTGTCATAATACCCAACGACTGTACGAAACGCCACGTGGTCTTCGATGATCGGGATGTTGACCGCCCCGTCCATGTTGAAGCCGGGGTTGGAACTGTGGTCCTGCACGAAGCCGCGCATGTGGGCATCGACGCTGAACTTGCTGGGATCCGGGCGATTGGGAATATAACGCACCGCGCCCGACAACGTGCCGAGACCGTATAGCGTACCCTGCGGACCCTGTAGCACTTCGACGCGATTGATGTCGATCAGCTTGAAGTCCAGGTATAGCGGAACTTCACCAAGGTATACACCGACCGCGCTTTCGTAGTTTGAACCGCCCGCGCTTGTATCCGCAGCCGAAATGCCGCGCATGATGATGTTGCCGGTGGAGGCGGGCCCTGTATTCGCCACCGTCATACCGGGCGTAAAGGCTGCGAGATCCTGAACGCTATCGATACGCTGGCGAGCGAGCTGCTGCTGTCCTACCGCGCTGATGTTGATCGGTGCATCCTGCAACGTGGTGCTGCGGCGCGTGGCGGTGACGATGATCTCGTTCGCATCTGTCGACGCGGCACCATCAGGCTCGGTCTGCGCGAATGCCGGTGCCTGCGCGAACCCGACGAGTGCAGTGGCGCAGAACAAAGTAGCTTTGAAAGACTTATTGGTCACGAACAGCCCCCTCAAGGTGAAAAGTGCACGGGATACATCTCCCCCGAAGGCAGAGCCGCAATATCGGCCCTGCCTGGTCGTCTTTTCTTGATAATCTTCCAGCCTGCTTATTTATTCTTTACTCAGTCGTAGCGATCACAGGCTTCCAGACCTTAAGGATCCTGCCGTCACCACAACTCACGCGCTGCAGCGCAGCACGATCTACCCATCGACATACGGACGCGAAGTCCGCGTGCGAGCCAAGTCCGTTCATCCGGCACCGAAAACGCGGCAGGCCAACCAGCCCGTTACGTCCCGAACCGTCGCGATTCTGCGATGCGATATGCTTACGGTATCGATATTACGGTTTGCGTCAAGCGTAATAACGCACTTTTATGACGCAATCGCACATGGCATGCTGCATCGCAAGAAATCCGGGATATCGACGCGGCAATATCGCCGCCACGCTGCGTTATTACAAAAATACATTTCGGTAATATCAGTGCTGGACAAGATGAAGTTCTGGTCCGATGCTGCGATGCGAAAGGGGACGAATCATGGTGAAGTCGCTGCACCGGGTTAGCACGATCGCGCTGCTGGGAGGGGCCCTGTTTCTCGCCTCCTGCTCGTCGAGCCAGGACCCCGCCAAGCCTCGCACGGAATTCAACATCGGCTGGTCGATCTACGCCGGATGGATGCCCTGGCCCTATGCCCAGCAAGCTGGCATCGTGAAGAAGTGGGCCGACAAGTACGGCATCAAGATCAACGTCGTGCAAGTCAACGATTACGTTGAATCGGTGAACCAGTATACCGCCGGCAAGTTCGATGGTGTCACCGTCACCAATATGGACGCGCTGACGATCCCTGCCGCCGGCGGCAAGGATACCAGCGCCATCATCGTCGGCGATTACTCCAACGGCAACGATGGCGTCTTGCTGAAAGCTGGTGACAGCCTGAGCGCGATCCGTGGCAAGCAGGTGAACCTTGTCGAATTGTCGGTCTCACACTATCTGCTGGCGCGCGGTCTGGAAACGGCGGGCATGTCCTTGAAGGATGTGAAGACCGTCAACACTGCCGACGCCGATATCGTCGCCGCGTTTTCCAGCCCCGATGCGCAGGCCGCGGTCGCCTGGAACCCGCAGCTGACCGCGATGAGGGGCCTTCCTGGCGTGAAGGAAGTGTTCAACTCCTCACAGATCCCGGGCGAAATCCTCGACCTGCTGGTGGTCGATACCGCCACCATCAAGGCTAACCCGAACCTGGGCAAGGCGCTGGCCGGAATCTGGTACGAAACCATCGCCCTGATGCAGCGCAAGGATGCTGAGGGCGCGAAGGCCCGCGCGGCAATGGCGAAGCTGGCCGGGGCGACACCCGAAGCCTACGACAAGCAACTTTCCACGACGTATCTCTACGTCGATCCCAAGGCTGCGGTCGCCGCAACGACCGCGCCGACGCTGATGACCAACATGAAGCGGGTGCGCGATTTCAGCTATAGCAAGGGCCTGTTCAAGGGCGCGGCATCGGCGGACGCGGTGGGCATCGGCTTCCCCGGCAACAAAGCGCTGGGCGATCCCCAGAAGGTGACGCTACGCTTTGACACCACCTTCATGCAGTCCGCCGCCGACGGCAAGCTGTGAGCCTCCGCGTGACCGGGACGAACCAACCATGCGCTGGGTAAACCGACAACCTCGCCGGGGCGATCGCCTGCTGCTGGGCGCGCTGCCAATCCTGCTGCTGGTGGTGCTCTACCTGTTCCTGGCGGCGCAGCGCCACGCGCTGAACCCGGCGGACAAGATCCTGCCGCTGCCCAGTGCGATGGCGTCCGGCCTCTCTGCCCTGCTGTTCACGCCCGATCCGCTGTCCGGACAACTGGTGTTCTGGTCGGACACGCTGGCCAGCTTGCAGCGCCTGGGCATCGGTCTTGGCATCTCGACTTTGGTGGCGCTGATCGTCGGCCTGGTGCTGGGCGTCCTGCCACCGGTGCGGGCCACTCTGGGGCCGCTGGTGACGGGCATCGCCGTGATCCCACCGATCGCGCTGCTGCCAATCCTTTTCATCGCGCTGGGCCTGGGCGAAACCGCGAAGATCGCGCTGATCGTCATCGGCATTTCCCCGGTGATGGTGCGTGATATCGCCGCGCATGTCGGCGCGCTGCCTCGCGAACAGATCATCAAGGCGCAGACGCTGGGGGCGAACAGCTGGCAGATCATGATTCGCATCGCTCTGCCCCAGGCCATGCCACGCCTGTTGCAAGCAGTGCGCCTGTCACTCGGCCCGGCGTGGGTGTTCCTGATCTCCGCAGAAGCGATCGCGTCCGACATAGGGCTGGGCTATCGAATCTTCCTTGTCCGCCGCTACCTGTCGATGGACGTGATCATCCCCTACGTCGCCTGGATCGCGCTGCTGGCGATCGTGATGGACCTGGCGCTGACTTACCTTAGCGAACGGTTCTTTCCCTGGGCCCATGGAGCAAACCATTGAACGCGCTTCTCAGCCTTCGTGACGTGTGGGTCGAATATGGCGAGAAGGTGGTGCTGGAACGCGTCAACCTGGACGTCGCCGCCCATTCCTTCGTCTCGGTGGTCGGCCCCTCTGGCGCGGGCAAGAGCAGCCTGCTGCGCGTGATCCTGGGGCAGGAGCGCCCTTCTCGCGGCAGCATCCACCTGGACGACGCGCCGCTGGCGCCGGAGTGCGGGCCGGATCGCGGCGTGGTATTTCAGCGGTATTCCGTGTTCCCGCACTTGTCCGTGCTGCGCAACACGATGCTGGGGCTGGAGTGTACGCAAGCGCCTTTCTCTGCCCGTTTGTTCGGCAGCGCCCGCAAGGCCGCGCGGGACGAGGCCGTGGCGATGCTGGAGGCGGTTGGCCTAGGCCATAGTCTGGACCTGTATCCGGCGCAGATGTCAGGCGGGATGCAACAGCGGCTCGCGATCGCGCAGGCTTTGATCAAGCGCCCGCGTATCCTGCTCCTGGATGAACCCTTTGGTGCGCTCGATCCAGGTATTCGTTCGGATATGCACACGCTTATCACGAAGTTGTGGAAAGACTATCAGCTGACGATCATCATGGTAACTCATGATATTCGCGAAGCGTTTTCTTTGGGAACGCGCGTTCTAGCTTTCGACAAGCGCCGCCATGACCCACACGCGCCTCATCGTTTCGGCGCGACCGCAGTCTATGACCTGACGCTGGATAAGAAGACGCAACAGTTACCGCCTGATAATGGTGGTATTACGCTTGACACTATTCGTAATACCATGGAGGATGTGGCATGAGTTCCGAACCCGTCCCTCTGGCCCGGCTCAGCATGAGTCTCCCGGCCGATCTTTTCCGCCAGCTGGACTTGATGGTGGAAGAGCGCGAGTTGCCTTCCCGCTCACAGCTTATCGCCGAACTGATCCGCCACGCGCTGGCCGAGCATGAGGCTTACACCCGCCCGGACGAAATGTTGGCCGGCACCGTGACCATCGTCTATCGCGCCGATCGCGGTCGCACGCGGCACCAGTTGGCCGAAACGCAGGGCGATTACCTGAAAGAGGTGATCTCCGCCCAGCACGTGTTCCTGGAGCAGGACCAGTCGCTGGAAGTGCTGCTGGTTCAGGGCCCGGCGATCCGCCTGAAAGAGTTGTGCGATGCGCTGCGCCGGGTTCGCGGTGTGCAGCAGCTGCAACTCGTCACCACGACCGCCCTGCTGCCGCCGTTGCATGAGCAGGACGACACCAGCAAGCGCAAGCCGGTGGGAGCATCCGCATGATCGAGACACTCGCCAATCCGCTGGCCGCACGCGATCACGCGCGAGCGATGGCCGGCACCGTCGTCGAGGCGATGCCGGTGATCCCGCCGGCTGCCGATGATCTGCCAGCCGGCGTTTCCACCGCCGATCTTCTCTGGGAAGAAACGGTCGCGCCTGGTGGCTACGCGACGCGCCGCCTGTCCCGTGGATCGCGCCTGCGGCTGATCGACGTGAACGGAGATGCCTGCGCCTCGCTGATGGTGTTCAACGCCGAAATGCCCACCGAACGGTTGAATGTGGCCGATACCGTGAAGGTGCAATGGAACGCCTACCTCGGCGCGGGCAAGCTGCTACTGTCCGACATGGGCCGGGCGTTGATGACGCTGGTGGAGGATCAGGCGGAAACGCACGATACATTCTGCGGCACCTCCAACTCCGCCACCAACGCGGCGAAGTATGGCGATGGCAGCAACAGCGGCGCATACCCCAACGGACGCGATCGTTTCATCCTGGGCGCGGCCAAGCACGGCCTGACCCGGCGCGACGTTCACCCTTGCGTCAATCTGTTCAAGGGTGCGCGCATAGAAGCTGATGGCGCGATCACGCCGCTGGTCGGCCCCTACGACGCCGGCCGCTCTTTGACGCTACGTGCGGAAATGGACGTGATCATCGTGATCGCCAATTGCCCCCACGTGCTCGATCCGCGCCCGGACTATACCGTGACGCCGCTGCGCCTGACGGCCTGGCGCGGGCCGGTCACGCCCGAAGACGACATTTATCGCAACGCGACGCCGGAGGGCCTGCGCGCCTTCCAGAACGTCGAGGACTATCACCGCCGCTAAGGAGCGCCACCATGAGTGCCGACCCTCATCTTGCCGGGCTTCCCGGCACCCCTCGTCATGACCAGATCGTGGCCGCCCGCGCGCCGTGGCTGCACCATATCAAGGCGGGCGAAACGCTGCGCATCGTGGACCTGGAAGGCAACCAGGCCGTGGACTTCCTGCTCTATTCCGCTGCCGACGATGCCGAGCGTTACAGCGCGCAGGACACCGTCGCGGCGCAAGGCAACCTGTTCCTGCGCACGGGGACCGTGCTGCGCTCCAACGAGGGGAGGCCGATGATGACCATCGCGGCTAGCGCTGTGGAATATCACGACACCATCGGCGGCGCCTGTTCGTGCGAGAGCAATACGTTGCGCTATGGCCATCACACCAAGGCGCAGCACGCCTGCGTCGAGAATTTCCTGGAAGCCAACCTCACCGAAGGGCGCGGCAAGCGTGATATCGTTTCCAACATCAATTTCTTTATGAATGTTCCTGTCGAACCCGACGGGTCGCTGGGCATCGTCGACGGAATATCCGCGCCGGGCCTGACTGTCGATCTGCGGGCGGAAATGGACGTGATCGTGGTCGTGTCCAACTGCCCGCAGATCAACAATCCCTGCAACGCGTTCAACCCCACGCCTGTCAGAATGATCGTCGCAGGATGAGCTTCGATACGATTCTGATCGCCAACCGGGGCGCGATCGCCACCCGCATCATCCGCACGCTGCGCCGCATGGGGCTGCGCTCCGTCGCGGTCTATTCCGAGGCCGACGCTGGTTCCCTGCACGTGACCGAGGCGGACGAGGCCGTCTGCATCGGTCCGGCTGCGGCAGCGGAAAGCTACCTCAACATCGCCGCGATCCTGCAAGCAGCCAAAGACACCGGCGCGGGCGCGATCCATCCCGGCTACGGCTTTCTGGCGGAGAATACCGAATTCGCCGAGGCTTGCGCCGCGGCAGGCATGGTGTTCATCGGACCGACGCCGGACAACATCCGCACCTTCGGCCTGAAGCACAGCGCCCGCGCGCTGGCCGCGGCGCATGATGTGCCGCTGGCTCCCGGGACCGGCCTGCTGACCGACGAGGAAGAAGCCGTTCGCGAGGCCGCGAGGATCGGTTACCCGGTAATCCTGAAAGCCACGGCGGGCGGCGGCGGCATCGGCATGCGCGTCTGCGAAGGCGAGGACGACGTGCGCCAGGGCTTTGCGGCCGTGGCGCGGTTGGGCGAGGGCAATTTCGGCGATGCGGGCGTATTCCTGGAACGCTACATCCGCCGCGCCCGCCACGTCGAAGTGCAGATCTTCGGCGATGGCGCAGGCCGCGTCGTCGCGCTGGGAGAGCGCGACTGTTCGCTTCAGCGCCGCAACCAGAAAGTGGTGGAGGAAGCGCCCGCGCCGCTGCTGCCTGAGCCCGTGCGACAGGCTCTATACTTCGCTGCGATCCGGCTGGGCGAAGCCGCACGCTACCGCTCGGCAGGTACGGTGGAATTCCTGTACGACGCGGACCGGCACGAGTTTTTCTTCTTGGAGATGAACACGCGCCTTCAGGTAGAGCATGGCGTGACCGAAGAGGTCATGGGGCTCGACCTGGTGGAGTGGATGATCCGGGGCGGCGCGGGGGACTTCACCTTCCTTGATCACGCCCCCACCACCCCGCAGGGCCATGCGGTGCAAGTGCGGCTCTATGCCGAAGACCCGGCGCTGGATTACCGCCCGACGTCCGGCACGCTCACCGCCGTGCGTTTCCCTGAAGATATCCGCGCCGAAACCTGGGTCATGGCAGGCTCGAAGGTCAGCGCCTGGTACGATCCGATGCTTGCCAAGCTGATCGTCCACGCGCCCACCCGCGAGGAAGCGGTAACGGCGATGCAGGCCGCGCTCGATGCCAGCCGGGTCGACGGGATCGAGACCAACTTGCGCTGGCTCCGCGACGTGGTGCGCTGCCCGGAGTTCACCAGCGGCGAGGTTTCCACTCGCGTGCTGGACGCCATCAGCTATCAGCCGCGCAGCATCCGCGTGCTGACGGGCGGGACCTGCACCACCGTGCAGGACTGGCCGGGGCGGCAGGGGCTGTGGGCGATCGGCGTACCGCCATCAGGGCCGATGGATGACCAGTCCTTCCGGTTGGGCAATCGCCTGCTGGGCAACGCCGAGGGGATGACCGGGCTGGAGATCACCGCGTCCGGTCCCAGCCTGGTGTTCAACGCCCCGGCCCGCATCTGCCTGACGGGTGCGGATTTCGACGCCCGGCTGGATGACCAGCCAGTACCGCGCGGCATCGCCATCGATGTGTCCGCCGGCCAGACCCTGACCATGGGTCGAGCACGCCAGGGCGGCATGCGCGGCTATCTGCTGTTCGCGGGTGGCCTCGATATCGAGCCCTACCTGGACAGCCGCGCCACGTTTGAGCTTGGCCAATTCGGCGGACATGCGGCGCGGCCGCTATTGGCGGGCGATACGTTGCACCTGGGCGAGGCACCGACGGCCGAGGCACTTTCCACTGCCGATCTGCCGCGACTGGGCGCTAACTGGTCGCTAAGGGTACTTTACGGCCCCCATGGCGCACCCGATTTCTTCACGGCGGACGACATCGCGACCATCGTCGGTGCCGAGTGGCAGGTCCATTACAATTCCAACCGCACCGGCGTGCGCCTGATCGGCCCCAAGCCGCAATGGGCCCGCACCGATGGCGGAGAAGCCGGCCTGCACCCGTCCAACATCCACGACAACCCCTACGCGATCGGCGCGGTGGACTTCACCGGCGACATGCCGATCATCCTCGGGCCGGACGGTCCTTCGTTGGGTGGTTTCGTCTGCCCCTTCGTAGTGATCGCCGCGGATCGCTGGATGATGGGCCAATTGAGCGCGGGAGACCGCCTGCGCTTCGTACCGGTGACGATCGAGGACGCCGCCGCCGCCGACGTGGCGCAACAAGCGCTGCTAAGCGGCCAGACCCCGGTTCCGGCGGACATGGGCCGGGCCGTCGCCACGCTGTCGCCGATCTTGGCCGATCTGCCCGAAGCGAACGGGCGACCCCGCACCGTCTATCGCCAGCAGGGCGACCGCAATATCCTGGTCGAATACGGCCCGATCGTCCTGGACATCGAACTGCGCATCCGGGTTCAAGCGCTGCTGCAGGAACTGGAGCGGCAAGCCCTGCCCGGCGTGATCGACATCACGCCCGGCATCCGCTCGCTGCAATTCCACTTCGATGGCGAGCAGATGACGCAGGCTACCGCGCTGGCGGCACTGATGGCTGCGGAAGAGCGGCTGGGCGATCTGGAGGATTTTGCAATCCCCTCACGCATCGTCCACCTCCCCCTCAGCTGGCGTGATCCCGCGATTACCGAGACGATCGACAAGTACATCAGCGGCGTGCGCGATGATGCGCCCTGGTGCCCGGATAACATCGAGTTCATCCGCCGCATCAACGGCCTGCCCGATGCGCAGGCGGTGGAGGACGTGGTGTTCGATGCCAGCTATCTCGTGCTGGGCCTGGGCGACGTCTATCTGGGTGCGCCCGTCGCAACTCCCGTCGATCCCCGCCACCGGCTTGTCACCACCAAGTACAACCCGGCGCGCACATGGACCCCGCCAAACGTGGTGGGCATCGGCGGCGCGTATATGTGCATCTATGGCATGGAAGGGCCCGGCGGCTATCAGCTGTTTGGCCGCACCATCCAGGTGTGGAACACGCACAACCAGACGGACGCCTTCGTGGACGGCAAGCCCTGGCTGCTGCGCTTCTTCGACCAGATCCGCTTCTTCCCCGTCAGCGCCGATGAATTGACCGAGTGGCGCCGCGATTTCCCCGCCGGGCGGCGCTCCATTCAGGTCGAGGAATCGGAGTTTCGCTTGTCCGACTATCGCGCCTTCCTGCGCGATAACGCCGAGACGATCGATGCCTTCCAGGCCCAGCGTCAGGCGGCATTCGATGCCGAGCGCACCGCCTGGCACGCCAGCGGTGAGTTCGACCGGGTCAGCACGGACGATGCCGCCCCAGTCGATGGCGCCGCGATCGAAGTTCCCGAGGGCGCGGATCTAATCGAAGTCCCGTTCGGGGGCAGCGTGTGGAAGCTGCTGGTATCGGTGGGAGACGAAGTGAAAGCCGGTGACACGATCGCCGTGATGGAAGCGATGAAGATGGAGTTCCCCGTGGAAAGCCCCGGCAGCGGCACGATCGCCGCGCTCTACATGCAGGAGCGGCAATCGTTGCAACCCGGCGCGGCGATGCTGGCGCTGAGGCGGCACCCGTGATCGCATTGGAACGCCGCAGCGCCGCCGCGATCGCCGCCGCAATCCGCTCAGGCCAAACGACGGCCCTGGCGGTGGCGGAGGAAACGCTCGACAGGATCGCGACTTACGATGCCGTGCAGCGCGCCGTATGGATTAGCCGCGTCGAGCCGGAGGATCTGCTCAGTGCCGCGCGCGCGATCGACGCCCGCATCGCAGCCGGAGAGAATCTGCCGCTGGCGGGCGTCCCCTTCGCGGTGAAGGACAATATTGACGTCGCCGGGTTTGAAACCACCGCCGCCTGCCCCGCCTTCGCCTACCTGCCCGATGCTTCCGCCACCGTGGTGCAGAAGCTGCTGGACGCGGGCGCGCTGTGCGTGGGCAAGACCAACCTCGATCAGTTCGCCACCGGCCTCAACGGCACGCGCAGCCCCTATGGCGTGCCGCGCAACCCCTACAATCTGGCCTATGTCAGCGGCGGGTCCAGCTCCGGTTCCTCCGTTGTCGTGGCGGCGGGACTGGTCCCGTTCGCGCTGGGAACCGACACCGCCGGCTCAGGCCGCGTGCCCGCCGCCTTCCAGCACCTGATCGGCTTCAAGCCCAGCAAGGGCCGCTGGAGCACCAGCGGCCTGATCCCCGCCTGCCGCACGCTGGACTGCATCACCGTCTTCACGGACGACACCACCGATGCGCGGCTGATCGACCACTTGGTCGCCGGTTTCGATGAAGCCGATCCCTATTCGAAGCGGCTTGCCGATCGGCCGGTAAAGCCGCGCGTCATTGGCATTCCCCGGCGCGACCAGCGCATGTGGTTCGGCGATGCGGAAGCGGAATATCTCTTCGATCGCGCGGTGGAGCATCTTGGCCGCTCCGCCCGGATCGTGGAGATCGACCTGGCGCCCCTGCTGGAAGCAGCGATGCTGCTGTATAGCGGACCTTGGGTGGCGGAGCGCGCCGCCGCCGTCTCCGATCTGCTGGCCACGAACCCCACCGCCATCGATCCCATCGTCCGCGCGGTGATCGCGGAAGGCCTGAACTACAGCGCCGTCGATGCCTTCAATGGCACCTATCGCCTAGCCGCGCTGAAGCGCCACGCCGATGGCTTGTGGGGCAAGATAGATCTGCTCGCCTTCCCTACTGCTGGCACGACTTACCGAGTGGTGGAGATGCTGGCCGCCCCCGTCGCCCTTAACAGCAACCTGGGGCGCTACACGAACTTCGTGAACCTGCTCGACATGGCCGCAGTCGCGGTGCCCGCAGGCGCACGCGCCAATGGTACCGGCTTTGGCGTAACCCTGATCGGCCCCGCCGATACCGACCGGGCGCTGCTGGACGTGGCCGAGGCTTACTTTGCCGCCGCCAAACTTCCGTTCCCACCCCCGCTCGATCTGGAGGGCAAGATGCAGACCGTGAAACTCGCCGTTGTTGGCGCCCACTTGAAGGATATGCCGCTGCACTGGCAACTCACCTCGCGAGAGGCGAAGTTTGTCGGCGCATTCGAGACCGCCCCCACCTATCGGCTCTACGCCATGGCGGACAGCGTGCCGCCTAAGCCCGCACTGGTTTACGCCAAGGACGGCGCAGCGATCGCGGTTGAAGTCTATGAACTGGACGTCGCCAGCTTCGGCAGCTTCACCGTCGATGTGCCCGCCCCCCTGGCGATCGGCACGGTCACACTGGCGGACGGCAGCAGCGTCAAGGGCTTCGTCGCCGAACCGCGCGCGCTGACCGGGGCGACGGACATCACCCATCTGGGCGGCTGGCGCGCCTTCATCTCCCAGCAGACGGAGATAGCGTTGTGATCCGCGCTCGGACCATGCGCGTGCTGGCCTCCGCGGTGGCTATCGGTTGCGGCCTGGCCATGGCGGGTCCGGCGCTGGCGCAAAAGGAACAGATGATCACCGTCCCCGACTTCGCCGATTTCCTGGCCATCGACGGAAAAACCGTCTGGGCGACCAACAAGGGTCGGGTGGAGCAATGGTCCCGCAAGGGCAAGCTGGCCGAAGTGCCCATTGCCCGTCCCTGCGGCGGCATGTCGATCATGGGCACCGACTTATGGGTGGCCAATTGCAAGAACGGCACGCTGGACAGGATTAATATCCGCTCCGCCAAGAAGATCGCGGCGATCGCCACCGGCATCGCCAACGGTAAGGAGGGTGAGCTTAACGTCGTCACCGGCGCGGGATCGGTGTGGATCGCCAGCGACCCGGCGGGTGGCATTGCCCGCGTCGATCCGGCCACCAACACCGTCATCGCCACGATCCCAACCGAGGCCGGGGCGTATTACCTGGCCTTCGGACACGGCGCGCTGTGGGCCGCCAGCAGCAAGACACGGACGCTCCAGCGAATCGACCCGGCCACCAATACCGTCGTTGCGACAATCCCTCTAGGCCAACAGCCGGGCTTCCTCGTGGCCGGCGAAGGCGCGGTGTGGGTGCAGGAGCAGGGAGACGGCACCGTTGCTGCGATCGACCCTGCCATCAATGCCGTGCGTGGACGGGTGAAGGTCGGCGAAAATCTGAAATACGGCGATATCGATACCGGCGGCGGCAAAGTGTGGCTGCGCACCACGGACGATCAGACGTTCGTGGTGATCGATCCCAAGACCCTGGCTATCCGCGCCCGCATCGGCAAGGCCGAAGGCAGCGGTGCCTTGCGCTACACCCCCACCGGCATCTGGACCAGCGCGCACGATGTCCACACGATCACCTGGTGGCCCAAACCGGACACGATCGGCAAGTAACTCGAATAGCCAAAATCGACGCCGACGATCAGTGGTACAATAGATGCACGCAAAAGCGGCCTGCCCCCCTTGAGAAGCAGGCCGCTTTTTTATACCAGCCGTCTGGCGGCCGCAACTTACTGCGCGAGGGCGAGCTTCGCAGCAGCCTGCGACGGGGCATAAGCCGTGCGCGCTTCGATCTGCGAGCGCACATCGGCCACTACGGCAGCGCGGCACTCGCGCGTCTTGGCTTCAAGGTCGAGGTGGACGGTAGCCAAACGATCCCCGCAAACGGAGCGCGCGGCCTGATCCATGCGGATCGCAAGGCGCTGCTGGCCATCGGCAGTCGACAGGTCGATGCCGCGCAGGTTCAACACCGCCTGATCCTGGGCGAAAGGGTTTTCGGTGGCGTTGGCCGAAACCGAAGTGGTGAGCGCGACGGCCGCAAGGGCCATGAGGCCAGTCTTCATCATCATCTCCTGCACAATCTGACAGGCCGCGCACTGGCGGCTCGGAAGCTCTAATAGCTCCGAGTGATGATAATGACAATAACGGAAACTAGTTCCGATGTATTAGATCTATAGTATTATTCAGTCTAATCCAAAGTAATAACTAAAGATGCCAAATCCGGAACATGGCCCAGCAGGCCGATCGGCAGGCGAACCTTGTCTTCAGTATCACGCTGCGCCGCGGCATCGTAGGACGTAACGACGATGTGACGATCGAACGGCGCGGACCATTCCTTGATGGTGCCGACGGAAAGGTTCGCGCGCCAGTTGCGTTGTCCTTGTACGGCAACAAGATGGCCGTTGATCCGAACCGGCGCGCTGGCATCGTCACGATGGCCAGTCACCTGCAGGCAGCTTTGTGCGCCGCAGCGAACCAGCTTTGCCTCTGCGCCGCTGTCGGCCAGAGCGGGCACGGCGTGTAATACTGCAATGGCGGTGAGACCGCCAGCTAGGGCCTTTCGGATTGCACGCAGAGCGGATCTCCTCATAGCAAAAAAAGTTTGGGGGGAGGTGTCATTCGACATCGATCCCGGCCTCCTCCAGCATGCGACGCACCGGCTCGAGCACTTCGGCATGGCGTTTCCAGCGCGCGACCGATTCGGTGTAGAGCGGACGGCGGACTTGTGCGGCGCTCGGCGTGGAAACCGGAGCGGCATTGGTGTGGAAAGACAGGCACGCGTCCGACCATTCCAGGCCGCAATGCGATAGCAGACGACGCGTCTGGCCTTCCTGATCGGCCACCAGTTCTTCGTAACGCAGTTGCAAGATGCGGCCGGGCATGGCGGCATCCCAGCGCGCCATCAGCCGATCGAACCGGATGTAGTAAGCGGCGATCTCGATCAGGTCGTAGCTGTAGTCGTAATAGCGGGATGAAATCGCGAAGAGGTTGCGAAAGTTGCTCAGGACCGTGTCCATCGGATTGCGGCGCAGGCAAACGATGGGAGCCGCAGGCAAAGCCTTTGCGATCAGCCCCGCATATTGGAAATTCCCGGGAAACTTGTCCACGAAGCGCGGTGTCATTGCGCGGCGGTGATGATGCGCCATCAGGCCATAGTTCCGCCCGATCGCGGCCATGTCGGCCCGTGCCGCCGCCATAACGGTTTCGGGATCGAGCACGGTGCGGGTGCGCGTGCCCGATGCCTGCTTCACCGCCAAGGGCAGCGCCTGCAATTCGCCCACGCTTTCGACGTCGGGGTGTGAAGACACGATGCGATCGATCAGTGTGGTGCCGGTGCGCGGCATACCGATCACGAAGATCGGCTCCGTTCCAGCGCATTCGGCGGTGGCGGGCGAAACTTGCTGAGGAGCCCAGGCTGCTTCGATGGCATCGAATACAGCGGCATCACGCGTGAAATCGTAGGGAACCGCACGGCGATGCTCGGCATTGACGGTGATCAGGCGAGCGAGCGCCTCATCCTCCCGGCCAAGGTCTTCGAGTTCCTTGGTGAGGGCATAGCCCAGCAGCAGACGATCGCGCCCATCCCGCGCCGCTTCGCGCACTTCGATCAGCCTGTCGACGTGGTTGGCAGCCTCGGTCTGCTTACGCAATCCGGCGAGGAGGTGGTGCGCACGGGCATCCGCCGGTGAGATCGCAAGCAATTCATCCAATGCGGTCTCGGCGGCGTCGACCTGGCCCAGGAAGTTCAGCGTTGTGGCCAGGTTGAAGCGGAAAGCCGTGCTGCCCGGCTCCAGCCGAACTGCCTCTTCGAAGTGCGCCAGCGCGGCAGCGTGATTGCCCAGCCGGGCGTAGACGCAGCCCATCGTGTCACGGCTCAGCGCGTCGGCCGGGGGCATCGCCTCGGCATCACGCAAGGTTGCTGCGGCGTCGCCATCGCGCCGCACCAAGGTGTACAGCTTTGCTAGATGCGCGCGATATTCCCCTTGTGGATCGAGCGTGACCGCCCGACTAAGATGTCCGATCGCTGCTTGCACCCGGCCCTGCGCCGCCTCTGCCTGGCCGAGCAGGAAATGCCCTTCCGCATCCCCGGCATCAGCGGCGATCATGGCGCTCGCCAAGCGAGAGGTTGCACCCAGATCGCCCTGCACCAAAGCGCGCCGCGCCGGGCTCATCGGGAGGGTGGCGCTGCCGATCATGCGGGGCTGACTTCCTCGATAGTACCGGCAGCCGCGTCACTTGCGTCAGACTTGCGCGCCTTGTAGCGCTGGATCAGGGGCTGGAAGGGGAACAACGCCTGCTCCACAATCGAGAGACGACGACGCTCATCCTGCCCGACGATCGCAGATTCGCCTTCGCGATAAGTGCCGAAGATACGGTCCAGCAGGATCAGCGAATTGCCGTAATTGCAGCGCGTTGCTTCGTAATCAGTGGAGTGATGCAAGCTGTGATTGCGGATTGTGGTAAATACGAATGAATACCAGATCGGCGGATTGGCGCGGACATTGGCGTGAGCGAAGGTGGAGACAACACCCAATACGTTCAGGCCGGCAAACAAGGCGGTATTGTCGAAGTCGAACAACGCCAGGACGCTCAGGCTGATCAGGAACAGCTCGATCGGATTGCCCACCGCGCCTTTCGCGGCATTCAACTGCGTGATGTGGTGATGCGGCGCGTGCGTCAGCCAGAACGGCGTGACGTTGTGCATCAGACGATGCATCCAATACTGCCCGAACTCCAGGATCACGATCACCAGCGCCACTTGCGCCAGCCACGGCATGTGCATGACCCATTGGGTGCTGATCCCCAGCGATGTCTTCAGCGCCTTTAGCGGGTCTTCGGCCAGTGTCTGCGTCAGCCATGCAATAACCGTGGCGCTGAGCACGACGTAGAACAGGTCTGTGAAGAATTCCTGCTTGTTCATCCGCCAACCGGCATGTCGCTCAAACACGAATTCCAGCCCCAAAACTATCGCGGTGATCGCGCTGGAGGTGGCGATAAGTGTCCAGGGGCTGCTCAGAAGCGCCTCAGGACCGTAGGCCCAGAATGCCACGACAAGCGCCACCATCAGCGGCGGCAGAAGATCGACAAGAGATTGTTTAACAAGAGCGTTTTGCATGGCGTTCTTACCGCAGGAACCAGCTCGCCCATGGCGCGGGCGAGGATGGACGGCGGGATCCCGACGTTTCGAGAGCGGCCGCACGGGCGCGCAGGCCTTCCAGAAGCAGGCGACCCGCAGACGCGGCTATGGCGAAAGGCCATGCCATTTGCGGTTGAGCTTCAACGGTAATTGCCTGGTGGCGCAGTGCCATGGGGTTCCTCGCTTTGATCCGCGAAATCTGGACCAGCGAGCCCCATACGGGGAGGCGCTATTTTTCGATGGAAGACATAGATTGGCGTTATGACTTCCGCTGCGCGCGGATCCGGCGCACCACCTCGTCGAGGAACAGCTGCGTCGCTGTATCCCGCGAAGGCTCGGCCCGGGCGAGCAGGAAGATATCGTAGGACGGCTCAGCCTCGGGCTGGAGGATCGGCCAGAGCCGCCCGCGAGCCACCTCATCCTGAGCCGACAAGATAGGCAGGAACCCGACGCCGATGCCATGCAGGATCAACCGCTTGGCCTCGTTGATATCCTCTGCCAGGCCATTCACCTTGGTGCCCAGGCGATACCGGCGGCGCAGATGCGTGATCGTCTCGATCTCATCCTCGCCAGTCAGAACGAAGCCCTCGTCCTTCAACTCGTTCAAGCGGCTGATGCGGTATCCGAACAAAGGATGACTGCGCGCGCAGTAAAGCTGCTGATGCTCGGTAAACAGCGGCTCATAGACCAAGCTGGCGCGCACCGCGCTATCATATCCGACGCCGATCTCCACTTCGCCCCGCTCCAGGGCGTCCAACACCTGCCGCCATGGCGACACGCGGATCTCGATGTGGATTTCGGGATGGCGGCGATGGAAACTGGCGATCGCCTCGTCGAACTCCAGCGAGACCAGCGCGGACACCAGCTGGATGCGTACGAAGCCCTCGACGCGCTTGGTGGCCTGCGCGATCTGGTGCGGCACCAGGCGGGCCGCTTCCAGCATATCCTCGCACAAGGCCATCATCGCCTTGCCCGCCGCCGTCATCTCCACGCCCGTGGCGGAGCGGTGCAGCAGCGTGGCGCCGACCTGCTCTTCCAGCCGCTTGAGTGCGGCGCTGATACTGGGCTGCTGCTTGTTCAGTTGACGCGCCGCCGCGCCGATGCCGCCGGCCCGCACGATATCGACAAAGGTGCGCATCAGGTTCCAGTCCACCCGACTGGCAAAGCGATTGTCGATAAGCGGACTGCGGTCGGTCATGACAGGTGTGGCGAACGGCGATGAAGCATGGCGGCATACAGATGCCATCTGCGACCCCGGCTCGCCAGCGATGATTCACAAGGTGACGAAAAGGATGAGGTCGCCCAAAGTTGTTGCGCCCAATCCCCCGTCGATGATCGCCTTTCAGGCGCAGCGCTTACCGGAAGTCATGCGACTTGAACCGCACCACATCTTCAGGGTCCAATCCCTCGGCATGGGGCGGCCAATAGCAATTGCGCGGAGCCGGCTTCCAATCGCTTTGGCCGTAGCCCGGATCTCCGCGATCGGGAGAGCCGCCATGGCGCGCGCCATCGCCGCGGCCGGTGATGTGGGGGAAAGACATCTCACCCACACGATGCAGCAAGGGGCCATGATCGATGATCCGATCACAGATGACGTGGATCACTTCGCCTTCCTTCTGCACCCGCCCCTTCATGCCGATCATCGAGGCGGACATGACGGTGCGGCGCTGCGCTTCGAAACGATGGGGCCACAAGATGCCATTGGCGACGCCGGTTTCATCCTCGATGGTGATGAACAGCACGCCCTTGGCGCTGCCCGGCTTCTGGCGCACCAGGATGATCCCCGCCACCTGGACGTGGCGGCCATCGCGGATCGTGGCCAGATCACCGCAACGCGTGATGCCCTGCCGCGTCAGCTCATCACGCAGGAACGTAAGCGGATGGGCCCGCAGGGAAAGCTGTAGCGCGCGATAATCCTCGATCACCTCGCGCCCGTCGGATAGCGGGCGCAAGATGACGTCGGGCTCGATACCTTCCGCGCTGCGGATCTGCGCCGCGCGATCGGCCGCAGCGAACAGCGGCAGCGGCGCTTCGCCCAGGCCCTTTACCTTCCACAGACCCTGCCGCCGGTCCGCGCCAAAGGCATGGAACGCGTCGGCTTCCGCCAGTTTCTCGATCGCGGCGCGCGGCACGCCCGATCGGCGCCAAACATCGTCCACCGATGCGAAGGGTACCTCGCCGCGGGCCCCCACGATCTTGGCCCCATCACCATTCGAGAGTCCGCGTATCTGGCCCAGACCCAGCCGAACGGCGAGGTAGCGCTTGCCGCCGGGCTCCAGCGTGCAGTCCCACCGGCTGGCGTTGACGCAGGGCGGGCGCACTTCCACGCCATGCTCGCGCGCGTCCCGCACGATCTGGGCAGGCGCGTAGAAGCCCATCGGCTGCGCGTTCATCAAGGCGGCGCAGAACACGTCGGGATGATGATGCTTCATCCAGGCCGAGGCATAGGCGATCTTGGCGAAGCTGGCGGCATGGCTTTCGGGAAAGCCATAGGAACCAAACCCCTCCAACTGCTTGAACGTGCGTTCGGCAAAATCGCGCGGATAGCCATTGGCGACCATGCCTTCGACCAGCTTTTCCGAGAACTTAGAAACGCCGCCTGTGAACTTGAACGTCGCCATCGATCGGCGCAGGGCATCGGCCTCGGCCGGGGTAAAGCCCGCGCCGACGATCGCCACCTTCATCGCCTGCTCCTGAAACAACGGCACGCCCAGCGTCTTCTTCAGCACGGCCTCCAGTTCCGGCCTGGGATATATGGCCGTTTCCAGCCCCTCACGCCGGCGCAGGTAGGGGTGGACCATGTCGCCCTGAATCGGCCCGGGGCGCACGATCGCCACCTGGATCACGATGTCATAGAATTCGCGTGGCTTCATGCGCGGCAGCATCGACATCTGCGCACGACTTTCGATCTGGAAGGTGCCCAGCGTATCCGCCTTCTGGATCATCGCGAACACGTCGGGATCATCGTCCTGCAAATCGGCCATGCCGACGCGCAGGCCCTTGGTTTCCTCCAGCAAGTTGAAAGCACGGTTCATGCAGCCCAGCATGCCCAGCCCCAGCACGTCCACCTTCATGAACTTCAGCGCATCGATATCATCCTTGTCCCACTCGATGATCTGGCGATTTTCCATCGCCGCGGGCTCGATCGGGACGAGATCGTCCAGCCGGTCATGCGTGAGGACGAAGCCGCCGGGATGCTGGCTCATATGGCGCGGCGCGCCGATCAGCTTGCGCGCCAGGTCCAGAGTCAGGCGCAGGCGACGGTCAGCGATATCGAGATTGAGCTCTGACACCTGCTTTTCGCCTACGCCCTCGGCCGACCAGCCCCAGACCATCCCGGCCAGCGAAGATGTCAGATCCTCGGGCAGCCCCAGCGCCTTGCCCACATCGCGCACCGCCCCGCGCGCGCGATAGCGGGTGACGACAGCGGTCAGCGCCGCGCGATCGCGGCCATACGTGTCGTAGATCCACTGGATGATCTCCTCGCGCCGCTCATGCTCAAAATCGACGTCGATATCGGGCGGCTCGCGCCGCTCGCCCGAGACGAAGCGCTCGAACAGCAATTCGTGCTTTATCGGATCGATCGAGGTGACTTCCAGCATATAGCAGACACAGGAATTTGCCGCCGATCCACGGCCCTGGCACAGAATGCCCCGTCGGCGCGCCTCCTGCACGATCGAATGGACGGTGAGGAAGTAAGGCGCGTAGCCCAATTGCGCGATCAGGCTCAGTTCGTGATCGATCTGCTGGATGTACTTCGGTGGCGCGCCATCCGGAAACTTGCGCGCCAAGGCTTCCATGGTGAGCTTTTCCAGCGCCTCCTGCGCTGTAAGCCCCGCGATTACCCGTTCGTGCGGATACTGGTAGGCCAGTTCACCCAAGTCGAACTTGCAATCTTGCGCGATATCGACACTGGCTTGCAGGGCATCGGGATAGTCGGCGAAGCGACGTGCCATGTCCTCGGGCGATTTCAACGCGCGATCGGCATTCACCTCACGCCGATAGCCCAGTTCGTCCACTGTGCACTTCTCTCGCACGGCGGTGACGACATCCTGCAGCAGCCGCGCTTCGGGGGCATGGTAGAGCACGTCCCCCGTCACCACCGCGCGCACACGGCTCTCGCGCGCCTGCTCCGCCAAAGCGGCGATGCGTACCGCGTCGTCCGGGCGACGGCGCTGAAACAAAGCCATATGCGCGCGCGGACCATAGACTGCCTTGAGGTCTGCCAGGGCGATCTTGTTGGCATCATCCGCTTCATGGGGAAGCAGGATCGCAACCATACCTTCGGACCAGGCCGCAAGATCGGGCCAGTGCAATTCACACCTGCCTTTACCGGCACGGCGTTTGGCGGCGGCAGTTTCCCCATCCAGGGGTGTAGAAGCACGCCGCTTGCCCAGCGTGAGCAGGCGTGTCAGCCGCGACCATGCGGGGCGATCGGTGGGATAGAGGATAAGCCGCCGCCCGCAAGCCAGGTCCACCCGCGCACCGGCGATGGAGCGCACGCCTGTCGCCTTCTGGGCTTCCCAGGCACGAACGACGCCCGCCACCGTGCCGATATCGCTGACACCCAACGCCGGGTAACCCAGCAGCGCGGCAGCGGAAAACAACTCCTCGGGCGAGGATGCCCCGCGCAATAGGGAGAAATGCGTGAGCATCTGAAGTTCGACATAACCGCTCATGCGAAAATGCCATGGATCCACCAAGAAAGATCGCCCGTGGCATTGTCCACGCCATCACCACGCCGGAATACCCAGTAGCGCCCGCCGTCCGCATCCTCGATCCGGAAGTAATCGCGCACCGCCCACACTTCCTGGTCGCGCCGCCACCACTCGCCATGGATGCGTTCGGGACCATCACCGGCAACGACCTTATGCGTCCGGCCACGCCACTCGAAGCGTCGGGGCGGCTGATCGGGTAGCAGCGCCATCACGCTCCAGAGCGGTTCCGGCTTGGCGAACAGGCGCACCGGGCGTTGCCATTTCGGCCAGCCGCCCGGCACCGCGATCGGACTGACTCGCCGAACTGCCCGCTCCGGCACGTGGCTGGCAACCGGCGCGATCCGATAGACCGCCTCTTCACCGATACGCCCCGCCACCACGTCCACCAGCCTGGCGGGATCGCGCATGAGCGCCTCTCCCGCCAAAACCTGCCCCAGATCGACCGCGCCCAACGGCTCGGTATGCGGGGCGACAAGGCGGAACTGCTCCAGCCCCAGACCGGGGTCGATCCGCTCGATCCTCAGCTTCAGCAGCCGCAGCAAATGCGCAGCATCGCGGCTGGGGCGCGATGTGCCGATCGCGACCATCTGCTCCCCGCCATCGACACGCAAGGCCACCAGCCGCAATGCCCGCGCGCCAAGGCCACGCGCTTGCAGTACCAGCACCAGATCATCGAGCAGATCGGCCATGACTTGCCCGATCGCCTCGGCGGTACCGATCGGCTCCAGCAATCGGCGTTCAACCATCGGCATGGCCGGATCGCTATGCGGCGTGATCGGCTCCGCCACCGCACCCAAAGCCTGGTCCAGCCGATGAATCGCGGGCAAGCCCAGGCGGCGGGCCAATGGCCCGCGAGCAACGGGAAGCAGGTCCGCCACCGTCTCGAAGCCAAAGCGGCGTGCGGCGATCAACGTGGCTTGTTCGAGGCGCAACGCCGCAACCGGCAACGGCGCCAGTGCTCGTACCGTGTCGCCCGATGTCACGATCGTCAGATCATCCGGCCCGAACCGCGCCAGCGCATGCGCCACACCCGGGGTATCGGCAATCGCCACCCGCGCGGTGAAACCAGCCCGACGGCAGAAGCGCAGCAAACGCTGGCAGAAGCGCCCCTCACCGCCATGGAGGTGCGCACACCCCGTCAGGTCCAGCCACAGGCCATCAGGCGGCGCAACCGCGGCAATCGGTGACCAACGCCGCACCGCCAGCAGCGCCAAGCGGTCCAGAAGTTGGGCATCGGCCTCCGGCTCGGCGGGGCGAAGATCGAGGTCGGATACCAGCGCCCGCGCATGCGTGGCGGCCATGCCGATGTGGATACCCAGCATCAGCGCGGCAGGAGATACGGCAACGACCTGCTCGCGCCGGCCGACCTTGCCCACCACCGCCATCGGCTCCTGATGGGATACGCCTGTGCGATACCGCTGTGCCGGCACAATCGTGGCGATGCGCTTGAACGGATGGTCCGCCGCTTCCGATCTGCGCCCCAGTTCCCGCATGGCAGGCTGCGCATGGCGGGGCAGGGCATCGATCTGCTGCTGCATCTCTTCGCGCGAAGATGGCTCAGCCCTTGCCCAGCGCGCACCCGGCCGCCAGCCACCGCCGCGCGGGACCGAGCAGGCACCCGGATCAGCATCGACCGGAAGCGCGTCGACCGGAAGCGCAAGGGCTAGAGAATCAGGCTGCAGCCTGGCGGGCCGTTCCCACCGCCGCAACCGCTCGATCGGCAGATGCGGCAGGAACAGCGAGACGACCCGTCTCATCGCAGCCCTCCAGGATCAGGGAAAAGGGTTCGCCGCCACGCTGGCGCGCCAGCTCAACCTGCCATTGCGGGCGCCCGACGCCGGCCGCCTCTACCGGCAGCGACGGCGCACTGGCGATCCGCCACCGCGTCCAGGCGGCGGACGGCTCCTCCAGCGGATCGCGCTCCCGCTGCCGGCGCTGGCGCAGCAGCAGGATCGGCAAATCCGCTTCCGCCGATGCCAGCTGGAGCCTGCGCCCCGCCACCATGGATATCCTGCGCACCTCCGCGATCACCACGCAGGGCGTGCCATCGCGCACCGCATCCTCGATCACCGCCAGCAGCGCCTTGTCATCGCGCGGCTGCACGTGGATCACGCTTGCCGCCGGCAAACCCGCCTGCGCCACGCCGGGCGCATAAAGATCGTTACGGCAACTGGCCCACAGCACCGGAGCCCCCGTTGCCAAAGCCTCCCGCGCGGCGATCCCGGCGATGAAGAGCGTCGCCGCCGCATCGTCCACCAGCGCACAACTGGCCGCCGATACCTCGTGCAGCGCCCCAGCCCGCAACCCGCCTCCTGCCAGCCCTTCATCAAGCGCCCGGATCCCGAATGACAGGCTTCGCTGGTTTCCGGTCAGGGATGCAAGCGACCTTAATTCCGCAATATCCAAAGGACGTTTGGCTTTGATGGCAGGCATGGAGGCGACAGACATGACAGAGACTCGTTTGTTCTCTTTATGTTCGCTCAATGTCGCTGCCGGGTCAAGGTCCCCGAAAGACCTGTGGATCGGCTTTCCTCCCATCTTGTCCGCGGTTAGCCCGGAAATTTTTGCGGCTGCGCTACACGATTCCCCATGGGAAGGGCCCTATGAGCTGCTGACTTGGTGATGGCCCACATCCGTCCCGAATGCTTGGAGCAAGCTTTGCCGTTATGGACCGATTCGCTCCATGATTGCGGATGACGCCGCCTCTTTCAGTACCCGGCGCTTGATCCGATGCCGTTGCCGGTGCCAAATGGGGGCATGAAACCACACACTCGCGCCTTGATCGCCGCCGCCACTTTCGCCGGCCTCTCCCACGAGAAGGTGGCAGGGCTGTACGATCACGCAGTCGGTAAGGATCTGCGGATCGCTGCGGAGGTCAAGGACGGGGTGCTGCAAGGCTTCGACGGCGATCGCAACACAGCGTTTGGCGGCCGTCTCCCGGAAATCCACGACAAAGGCGATAACGCGTTCATCACGTTCGAAGCCGAAGGCACCGTCGCCAAAGGCTATGATCGCGGCTCAGACACCCATTATGAAGCTCATCTCACCCAAGGTATCGTGCAAGTTTACGATCACGCGCAAAGCGCTTGGTTCGCCTACGACATCCAGGATTCCGACGCCGCGCAGAGCTATCATCGCGACTGATGAGCATGCGTACATTCTCTGCATCAGTAACAGAACTAATCCCGTGAAGATTGCGGCAATCGAGCGGGTCAATATCATAGTAAACTTACGCCAGCTCAGAACAGATGCCCACGTTTAACAACGCTTTATAAGAAAGTTGACGCTGCCTATATAAAAGGTACGCAAGTCTACTTCAACATGGCAGATGCCTTGATCTTATCAAGAAGTCGACGTTCAGTTGCCGCCGAAACCTGGTGCAGGGTGACGTCCTGTGGCCGCTAATCATCGGTGTCGATTAGATATCCGGCACGGGAGCGGTTTGGGCTGATTGCCGTCAACCGCTTTACCTTCGTGCACAGTACTAAAGCTCCGTGCGCGCAGACCTAGCATAATAGCTCCCGCAGATGCACGCATGATGCAATTACTGACACAATGCTGCAACACGGCATGCATAATTGCGCCCTCAACAGGCGCGTTGCCGCGGCTTCTGAACAGGAATAACTCATGCAACTCCAGTCCCGTTGGCTGGCGACGTCGTCGCTCGCCATGTTTGCTTATGCCTGCCTTCCGGTGGCGGCGCATGCTCAAGAGGTGCCTAATCTCCTAACCGCTGAGGATACCAACGGCGGCGGCTTGAGCGAAATCATCGTTACCGCTCAGAAACGTCGGGAGAACTTGCAGGAGACGCCGATCTCGATCTCGGTGTTACGCAGCGACGATCTGACTAATCGCCACGTGCAGTCGCTCACCGATTTAGGTGACGGCGCGATCCCGTCGTTGCGAGTGGCGCCCTTCTTTTCGCGCCCCGGGGCGCTGATCGTCAACGTTCGCGGTGTCGGTGTGTTGTCGGATAGCAACCAGCCCGCGCGTGACCAGGGCGTCGGCGTCTATATTGACGGGGTCTACATGGGCCGCCCGCAGGGCCTTGGGGCAGCGCTCTACGATATCGAGAACATCGAAGTCCTAAAGGGGCCGCAAGGCACCCTGTTCGGCCGTAATACAGAAGGTGGCGCTTTAAACATCGTCACCAAGCGCCCGAGCGGCGAGTTCAAGATGAATACCACCGTTGGCGCCGGCAACTTCGGAAGCTATAAGGCCGAAACCCATATCGACCTCCCCGAATTCAGTGGCTTCAGCATCAAGCTGGACGGCATCGTCACGCATCGCGACGGCTTGGTGAAGAATCCGCTCAAGAGCGCCGAGGATTTCAACGGGTTTGACAAGCGCGGTGTGCATGGCGAGATCTTGTGGAAGGTCGCGCCCGATTTCACCGTGGACCTGGCCGCCGACACGTCATACGACGCTGCGACAACCCTCTATCAGCAGCAGATTCTGCCTGGCACCAACAAGCTTGCCGCCGCTGCCGTCCTGCAACCTAAACGTGCCAAGACTGCCGTTTTCGGCGTTCCCGAGCAGCCCAGCGTCGGCAAGTCGACCGGTGTTCGCCTGAACCTGGAATGGCGGGCGGCGCCCTCGCTCATGCTCAAGTCAATCACCGCGTACCGTCACCTGACCCAGAGCCAGTTCGACAACGCGTCCGCCGCCACCTCCGCGCAGCAGCCGCTGACCGCTGCCAACCCGACGGGCGCCTTCAACCTGCCTTCGACCGTCACCACGGCGGGCACCGGCTTCGTCACCCGGTATCCGGGCTTTGCCTTCGGGCGCTATAGCCTTGCCTACTTCAAGCAGGACCAGTGGAGTCAGGAACTGCAGGCGATCGGTGATCTCGGCGATCAGTTGAAATACGCCGTCGGCGCATTGTATTACGTGGAGAAGGTGAACGACAACGCGCAAGCGTTCAATACCAACTATTTTCTTGATGCCGCGGGCAGCACGTATGGCGCTCTTAACATCGATCCCGCCACGCGAAACATTGATCGCGCCAGTCATGTGAAGACAACCAGCATCGGCGTCTATGGCCAGGCGACTTATACTCCGGCCTTCGCGAACGATATACTGCACCTCACGGGCGGCCTGCGCTGGACGCGGGACAAAAAGGTGGGATCGCTTGACATCGTCAACAACGCGCTCCCGATCCTGCCGATCAATGGCGCCAACGTACAGGCGCCGATCGGGCTCAATGCGCACTGGTCGCGCGTGGATCCGATGGTCAACCTCGCAGTTGATGCGTCGCCAGACGTGCATCTCTATGGCAAGTGGAGCACCGGCTATAAGTCGGGCGGCGCTAACTCGCGCGCGACCGACTACAAGCCGTTTAACCCGGAAACGGTCTCCATGTTCGAAATCGGTGCAAAGACCGAATTCTGGAACCATCGCGCCCGTTTCAACATTGCCGCCTACACCGGGACGTACAAGAATATCCAACTCGACTTCAGTGGTCTGTATGAAGACGTTGTCAACGGCATCCGCGTCACGACCACGCGCACCACGACCAACACGGTCAACGATACCGGCAAGGGCAAGCTGAAGGGCGTAGAGGCCGAATTGACGCTGGCTCCAGCGGACGGCCTGACGTTGACGGCTAGTTATGCATACAACAGCGTGAAGATCCCGAACGCACTCAATCCCTTTCCGATCACAGGCAATAACGGACGACCGAGCCCGTTCGCCGTTCCCATCTATCAAGTCTACACGCCCGCTCATTCGGCCAGCGGATCCATCGACTATGAAGTGCCGCTCAACACGGTGACGCTGCGCTTCCATCTCGATGGCAACTACGACAGCGGCTATTATGGCAACTACACCGACCCGGGCTTTAACGCGCTGACGGGTGTGGTTACGTACAAGCAACCCAAGGGCGATGCCGGCCTTGTCTTCAACGGCCGCCTCGCTGTGGCCGACATCGCGATGGGCCAGAGCGGCGCCAAGCTGACCATCTCGGCCTGGGCGCGCAACCTGTTCAACGAACAGCATGTATTCCTGAAGTCCGCTGCGGCGACCAGCGGCGTGGCCGGTTTCTTCAACGATGCGCGCACCTTTGGCGGCGAACTGAACGTCCGCTTCTAAGCTACGACGGCGGACAGATCCCTCCCATCCAAGGGATTGGTCCGCCCGTCACGGGAGATTGAAAGATGAAACGCAATACAGCGCTTTCCCTGCTGTCGCTCATGCTCGCGACCGCGGCGCCGACCCTCGCCAAAGCGAGTACCATCACCGCTCCGGCTGTGACGCGCAGCGCGCCGGGCGAGCTCACGGTCGCCTGGACCGATTCCGATCCGGTCGATGTCCTCGTCTCTAGCGATCCCACAGCGCGCGCCGACCAGATGAAGTTGGTATCCAAGGCGGATAAGGATGGTCACGAGACAGTGCCTGTGCAATCTGGGCAGCGCCTGTACTTTATGCTGAGAGATCCGTCCGGTGCCTGGGTGCGGGTGGGCGAGCGCTCCCTGCCGTTGATGCAAGCGTCCAACTTCCGCGATATTGGCGGCTACCCTGCGGCAGACGGCAAGCATGTGCGCTGGGGCCTGATCTACCGCTCGGGCGGACAGCCGTTGCTGACCGATGCTGACGTTGCGCAAATTGGCACGCTTGGCCTCGCGCATCAGGTGGACCTGCGCTCCAGCGAGGAGCGCGCGCTTGCTCCGTCACGCGTGGAGGGGGTGCCTTACGAAGCGATCGGGTATTCAATGACATCGCTGGTCAACGGGAGCGCTCCGGCAAACGGTGATGCGGTCTATCGCAAGATGCCTCTCATGCTCGCCCCTCACCTGAAGCTTGTGTTCCGCGACCTTCTCGCCCGCGACGGGGCGGTGGCCTACAACTGCTCGGCCGGGCAGGACCGCACCGGCTTCGTCACCGCGATGATCCTATCGGCGCTGGGCGTCCCTCGTGACACGATCTTGGCGGACTACCACCTTTCGACGGCGCTTCGCCGGCCTGAGTGGGAAATGCCGAAGATCGACGCCGCCGCGCATCCCGGCGATGCCGCAGCCCGAATGTTCGCCAAGTTACAAAGCAACCCTGCCGCGAAGAAGCCGCAACCGCTCAAGACCGCCGATGGCACCGCGTTCCTCGATTACGCCTTCAACGAAATCAACAGCAAGTGGGGCTCGGTCGAGTCCTATCTAGACAGAGAAGCCGGCGTGTCACGGATGGACATCGCCAAGCTCCGGGCCGCCTATCTGGAGTGACAATCCCTGCGAAAACTACTGATCACGGCGTCGTAAATCGGGTGCGCCTGCAATGTTGCCGAGGCTAACTCATTTCTCTTAGAAACGCGGTACGCCTTAGATCTGGTCCGTAATCCTCCTTTTTTGCGATCTCGTTTGCAAGGAAGACGAATGTCCATTGCTAGCCAAACCGGCCATTCGTCTAAACCGTTGCGGACGGCGGCTTAGTCCCACTTTGAGCCAGCTCGCGAGGGGCATACAGGACCGAAGACGACGCAGGCGAACTGAGGAACGAATATCATTATCGATGATTGTCGTGCCTCGTGCCCGAGTTGAAAATGGCGATATCACGTCCGAGCGTCGTGCTGCCATCCACTCTGGCACATGCCGCGAAGGGGTAGCGACCTCGCGATTGCGCTTGATAGAATAGACCAGAGCAGCATACCCACGACCACGCCGCCGCATGCCGCCCAACGAGCCGCTTCTCCTGCTTGTCGGCCGCTCGCTGACGTTGCTCGATGATGTCTAAGGTGCCAACTGATCTCTCGATGGCAGCGCAGGATGCATCGAATGTGTGTCGATCCTCCATCCAAACGACTTCCGAAGCCGCTTGAATGTTGTTGGCAATCGTCACGACCGTCATCTGCAGGGACGGACTCTGCTGGATTGCAGCTACTCATCGGCGAGCGTTGTTCACGTGCGTGTGCAGTTCCAGCTAGGCTTGCGCGGTATTCAGGTATCTTCTCTCTCGCTGTTGTGAGGCCTAGCAATGCGTTGTGCAGCAAGCTGAGCTCATGCCAAACGACCTCGAAGGCTTCGGCAGGTCCGAATTCAGAGGCTAGTTCTTGGGCCATGCGGGAAGCCTACAAGTGGATGCCTTGCGCCTCATTCAGCTCGAGCGGGATGGCAAACACGATCTCACGTGCCAGCTACGCGTCCTTATGCACTTCGGCGACTTCGGCATTGTTCCACAGCGCTTCCCGGTTTTTGCCAACGCTCAAGCGCGCCGTCCGGCAGCGCTTCGGCGTGCACGACTGGACTTGTTACAGTTTTGTGCCGGTCGCCTATCTCATTAAGCCACTTTGGCTTCGAACGCGAGCGGGCTGACACTATGGCGGCGACGCGGCGAGCGCGCCTTTGCATCTGATGATACACCGCCTGGAGATGTCATAGTCAGGCTAATGAAGTTACAGCGGTCGAAGGACACAAGATGGACACATAGTAGCCAAGCCACAGCAGCTTCTCCTTGCCGCCGAAGCGGTAAGTCAATCGCCGAAGCTTGGAACCGTCCGGGCGCACGAGGACGTAGAGCCACTAGCCATCTGCTAGTTTGTAATCCTTCTACCGCCTCTGCTTAGCGAGCTTCGAGCTCCCGCAAAGCCATGTGGGGGTATTCCTGCGGTGCTGCTGGGCAGTACCCCACAAAACATCCCCCAATGCAAATCGACATCCTAGCATTTCGGGGATTGCCTTGAGACGATCAGAAACGCCTCGACTCGGATGTAAGCTCCAAAAACAGGCACAAAAAAAGCGCTCTGAGTTTTCTCGAGCGGTTGTGCGTCTTTCGAGATTGGTTGCGGGGGTAGGATTTGAACCTACGACCTTCAGGTTATGAGCCTGACGAGCTACCGGGCTGCTCCACCCCGCGTCACCATGGGCTGAGT
>NZ_JACIDY010000008.1 GCF_014196615.1 Novosphingobium fluoreni | reverse complement strand
TCCACGCTGGCCTCCTGCCACCAGCAGGAAGCCTGAATCACAACGAGCCTGCAAAGGGAATCCCCGCCGAGTCAGTTCGTGTGGAAACCGCTCTAAGGAAGGAAATGGCCATGTCGGCCGCCTTGCGACCTGTCTCTGCGCACGCCTGTGTGCCGCCATCGCCTTCAGAAATGACCGCATCGCCAACGTTCCAGAGGTTCGCGACGGGCGTCGCCTGATCCATCGCATATCCTGCGCGGGTCCGGCTGCCGACCATCCTTTCCGCCAGCAGCACGCGCGCAGATGCGAAGGCCGGATACTCGCGCTGCAGTTCCGCCAGGGCAGATTCGATCTGCGCTGCGTCGTCCATCCGGTCACCGGGCTGCGGCACGGCATAGGCGACATACATATGCCATCCCGGCGGCGCCAGTTCGGGACAGGTCAACGTCATGTCGCCGACCGTGCACAGTCGCTGCGTATCGGCCAGCGTGACCAGCCCGGCGCTTTCGATGATCTTTTCTCGCGAGGCGAGATAGAGATTATAGATCGTCGTCGGCTTGATCCGGCGCGCAGCCAGGGCAGTGTACTCCTT
Source organism: Novosphingobium fluoreni (assembly GCF_014196615.1). Taxonomy (GTDB): domain Bacteria; phylum Pseudomonadota; class Alphaproteobacteria; order Sphingomonadales; family Sphingomonadaceae; genus Novosphingobium; species Novosphingobium fluoreni. The sequence continues at coordinate 197,199 of NZ_JACIDY010000008.1, read as the reverse complement.
ACCCAACGCCTCGGCCCCGACCAACGCGATCGTGCCGGTGACGCCGGTGTTGCTGATCACCGCCCGTGCCCCGATGAACGTGCCGCCGTCTGATCCGGCAACGATTACGCCGCGCGCAAGACCGCCCTCGACAACGATCCTTTCGACTGTCGTTGCCAGTCGGATTTCTCCGCCTCTCGCGCGAATGACATTCGCGACATCCTCCCACACGCCAATGGTTCCGCACGGACAATAGCCGAATGGCACCGAAGCGCTGCGCGCAAAGAAGGACAAGAAGGTCCGCGCCGGAAGCTCGGCCGGATGGACTGCGAAGAGCACGCCGCACAGGTTACGGAAAAGGCCATGTACGGTCTGGTTGCGGGTAAAGCCGTTGAGCCATTCCTGCGTGGTCTGCGATTCCTCGGGCAATTCCCCATGGCGTGCCTGCGCAAAGGTCTGGCCAATCCGCGCCGCAGCCTTGGTCAGGCTTCCCAGCAAAATGCCGAGCCCTCCCTTCCCTGCCGCGACCGAGCGCCCACCGACGCGGAACGTCGTGCGCGGTTCGGGAATCCTGACGTCAAGCGCGATGCCAAGGTCATCCAGGATGTCCTGCATCACACCGCCGGTCTTCAGCGCGATGGCCCCCGTGTTCACGGTGAACCCGTCGATCTGATAAGATGTGGCGCGCCCGCCTACCCGCTCGCCATCGTCGAGCAGGAGCACCGCAAAGCCCTTTGCGGCAACACAGGCCGCTGCGAACAGTCCCCCGGCCCCCGCTCCCACGACGACAACATCATAGACCTTCATGTCCGCAAGTCCCCAAACGAACGGGCATGGCTTCTGCTCTGGCGGAAGCCGCCTGTACCTTTACGCGCCCGTCTCGCGTACGCACCGGAAGGCGATCGTCCCAAGCGGCCCATAATCGAAGAAGAAGTTGTCGCCATGAGCGCAGGGGATGACCGAGGTGAACGAGCCGCCCAGCACGATCTGCCCCGCTTCCAGCCGTTCGCCATGGGGGAACAGCTTGTTGGCAAGCCAGGCTGGTCCGTTGATGGGGTTGTTGAGCACCGCTGCCGCGACACCGCTCTCCTCCACCACCCCGTTGCGATAGCCTATGCCCGCAACCCAGCGCAGATCGAGCGTATCAGGCCGCACCGCGCAGCCACCAAGCACGACCCCTGCGTTGGAGGCGTTGTCCGAGATCGTGTCGAATACCTTGCGGGTTCGTCCGGTGGCAGGGTCAACGGGCTGAATTCGCTGATCGACGATCTCGATTGCCGGAGTAACAAAATCTGTCGCGTTCAGAACATCGTAGATCGTGCATTCCGGCCCTTCGAGGGGGCTCTTGAGAACGAACGCCAGCTCCATTTCAACGCGCGGCGCAATGAACTTCGTCATGTCGAGATCACCACCGCCCTCGAAGAACATGTCGTCCAGCAAGGTTCCGTAATCCGGCTCGGTGATGTTTGACACGCGCTGCATCGCGCGGCTCGTCAGCCCGATCTTGTGCCCCTTGATGCGGCGACCGGCAGCCAGCTTGAGCTTCACCCACGCGCGCTGAATCCGATAGGCGTCGGAGACGGTGATATCGGGATAACGCAGGGAAAACTGCGGTATCTGCACCTTGGTGCGCTCGGCCTCGTCCAGCTCGGCTGCAAGTGCCTGAGCGGCGGCGTCGGTTATCACGGGTTCAGCCATGGCGATGGATGATCGTCTTGCTGGTCGATAGTTCATGCATGGCGGCAAATCCCTTCTCTCGTCCATGGCCAGAACGCTTTACCCCGCCGAACGGCAATTCAATGCCACCGCCCGCGGCAAATCCGTTGATGTATACCTGCCCCGCCTTGATCTTGCGGGCCAGACGCATCGATCGGCCTCCGTCTTTCGTCCACACGCCCGCAAGCAGACCGAACTCGCTGTCATTGGCCAGACGCAGGGCATCGGCCTCATCCTCGAACGGAATCACGACCAGGACGGGCCCGAAAACCTCCTCCCTTGCGATGATATTGTTCGGGTCGACCGGACCGTAGAGGCGCGGGCGGACGAAGAAGCCGTCCTTGGGCGCATCTTCGGCGATCGAACCTTCTGCAATCAAGGTCAGATTGTCGCTGTCGGCCTGGGCACAGAAGGCTTCAACGCGATCGCGCTGGCGTGCGTTGATGACCGGCCCGGTGTCGAGGTTCATCTCCGGCGTGCCTGCCTGCAACTTCGCGAATGCGTCAGCCAAAGCTCCCACCAGCCGTTCGAAATGTGCGTGCTCCACCAGTACGCGTGACCCCGCCGAACAGGTCTGTCCAGCATTCTGGACAATGCCGTTGACGATTGCCGGCACTGCCACTGACAGGTCCGCATCGCCGAACAGCAGGTGCGGCGACTTGCCGCCCAATTCGAGCGTGCAACCGATCGCGCGCCGGGCGGCGGCGATCTGGATCTGCTCTCCGACGCCCGGACTGCCGGTAAAGGCGATATAATCGATATCGGAGTGGTTGCTCAGCAGTTGCCCGGTAACGCTTCCCCGCCCCGGCAGGACGCTCAACGCACCTTCGGGAAAGCCCGCTTCGACCGCCAGTTCCGCCATGCGCAGCACCGACAGACAGCCATCCTCCGCCGGCTTGACGACGGCAGCGTTGCCCACTGCCAGCGACGGCGCGACATTGCGGCCGAACATCTGCGCCGGGTAGTTCCATGGGATGATGTGCGCCACTACACCGTGCGGCTCGCGCTCGGTGGCGACGAAGAACCCCTCGTGGTAGGGGATCGTCTCGCCATGGAGCTTGTCCGCCGCGCCGGCGTAGAACTCGAAGTAGCGCGCCGTCGCGCGAATGTCGGCCATCGCCTGTCCATTCGGCTTACCTGTGTCCCGCGCCTCGATCGCCGCCAGCTCGTCGGCGTTGTCGAGAATAAGGGTTCCGAACCGGGCAAGCAGCCGACCGCGCTCATAGGCCGCCATTCGCCCCCATGCCCCCTCTTCCAGCGCATGCCGTGCCGAGCGGACCGCTTCGTCGACCTGCTCGGCTGCACTTTCGGCTAGCCGAGCGAACACCTCTCCGGTTGCCGGATTTACCACGTCAACCAGATAGGCGTCGGGCGAGGCGACCACCTTGTTGTTCAGGAACGCACCGTATGCCGCAACACCGGCCATTGAAAACCCTTTCATACGTGGGGCGCACCCAGTCTGGCGTGCTGCCCCGATGCCGCGAATTCAGCGGCCCAGCAGGAACTCGAGATTGGCCGGATTGAAAATGTCCGGCGCTTCGAAGTGCGCCCAGTGCTTTACCTTTTCGATGGTCAGCGTTCGCACATTGGGGGCAAGTTCGGCGATCCGCTTGCCCGTCGTCGTGTAGTCTGGGTTGTCATCGGGGGCGAGGATGATGAAGATCGGCTTGTCGACGCCGCGCCATTCCTCCTCGGTAACAAGGTTGCGTTCCCGGACATCTGCGTTCTGCAGGACGAGGATGTTGTTCATCGCCATCTTCATGTTCGGTTCGCGATAAATCGCCTGTCGCACCTGAACCAGATCGGCCAGACGATCTTCCTCCTTGTAAAGGATCGAATTGAACACCGGGCGGATGTTCTCCCATGACGGGTCGTCGACTGCCGCGTTGCGCACGCTCTTGGTCCGCGTCATGGTGGCATTGTTGATGATCAGGCCCGAAGGCGCGAGGAGCGTAACCTTTTCCACCCGTTCGGGGTGATCGACAACAAGGCGGCTGGTGACCCATGCACCCAGCGAAACGCCAATGAACGATGCCTTTTCGATCCCCAGGGCGTCCATGAAGGCGAGCACATGGTTGACGTAGAAACCGATCTCATAGGGCTCGTCGGGACGATCGCTGAACCCGCTGCCCGCCATGTCGATGGCAATGCAGCGAAAATGCTCGGAATGGCTGGACAGGGTCGCGCAGAAGCACTCCCAGCTGCTGCCGGTCCCGTGGATCATCAGCACCACCGGCGCATCCTTCGGCCCTGCCTCCACGTAGCGCGTCCGTATTCCGCCCGCATCGACATAGTTCTGGCAGAAGGCCAACTTCATCAGATGACCCCAGATGCTGCGGTGTTCGTAACCCTCGCTCATGCGTCCTCCAAAAAGGCTGTCGCACAGCCCATTCCCGTTATCCAGGTCGGCACCGGGGCGTAGGCGATGGACTGCACGCCTGACCCCCAGGCGCCCAATGCCGCGATCCATGCGCGGATCTCCTGCCCACCGGGCCCGGCCTTATCCAGTAGAGTGGCGTTGTCGATGCCCAGCACCGCCTCGATGTCACCCGCCTTCAGGCAGTCCAGCAGCCAGCGATCCCACTCTTCGTTGATCGGACCTGTGCCGCCCTTCGCGCGACGGCCGAGCGACGATGCTTCGCGAGCGGCGTTGAATTCGGCAGAGCGAGTCCGGCCATTGATGACATAATCGCGCGTTTCAGCCGAAACTTCCGGATCGGAAGGGGAAACCGAGGGAGGCCAATGCGATAAGCCGCCCGAACCCACAATGACCGCCCGCCCGGCACCGTCGTAGGCGCGCAGCGCATGCCCCACGCTTCGCCCAAAAGCATGACAGCGCGCCAAGGTCGGTAACGGCGGGCCGCCGGTGCTGATCATGACCGGCAGTACAGGTATGTCGAGGGTGGGGGTGAGCGCAGCAAGCGGCTGTGACATACCATGATCGACACCCATGTTGTAGGACAGCGCTGGGTCGAACCCGTCGGCCGCCACACGATCGGCAACGGACCGCGCCAGCGCCGGATCGGACGGCAGTTCCCCCTTGGGCGATCCGAAGTCGCCAAAGCCGCTGACACGATCCACACCGATGCAGAAGGACGGCATAACATCGAAAAAGAAGTTGCGCGCGTGATCGGGTCCGAACACCACCATTATGTCCGGGCGTGCGGCAACCACCATGTCGCGAGCCGCAAAGACTGCATCGACATAGGCCTTTGGAGCCCCATCCACGGGGCCGAGGTCCCAGGATGGCGAATGCGACATTGTCACCATTCCGACAATCTGCATGCGTCCTCCTGATCACCGTGGCTTGGCGCGTTCCGCGCCTGTTTTTACGACACGCTGTGGAAGCTGTTTTGCACATTGCCCCAACCTGGCGTCCCAGCGCCATTAGGAATTCCTTTGGGCTGCAAGCCGATGTTCCTATTGTTGCGGACGATCCGTGGTGGCATCGTGGTATGCAAGCGGCCAACGGAATGGGGTGATTGGCGCAATGCAGAACAAACTGAAACAGGCACTTGCGGACGGAAAGCGCCAGATCGGTCTCTGGATCGCGCTGGCCAACCCCTACACAGCTGAAATTTGCGCAGGTTCCGGTTTTGATTGGCTTTTGTTCGATGGAGAACATTCGCCGATCGACGTGCCGGTCCTCGTCTCCCAGCTTCAGGCTGTATCCGGCGCCGGTGTCGAAGTCGTTGCCCGTCCACCCATTGCCGAACCCTGGATCATCAAGCAGTATCTCGACATCGGTATTCGCAACTTGCTGGTTCCGCTGGTTCGCGATGCCAACCACGCAGCCGATATTGTGCGCATGACGAAGTATCCCCCAGAGGGCATCCGCGGCGTCGGCGCCGGCATCGCGCGCGCCTCAAACTGGAACCGCAACAATCAATATCTGGCGGAAGCGAACGATGGAATTTGCCTCATCGTCCAGGTCGAAACGGTAGAGGCGCTGAACGATCTCGAAGCGATCGTCCGAACTGATGGCGTCGATGGCATCTTCCTCGGCGCGGCCGATCTGTCGTCGGCGCTGGGCTACCGGGGGCAGCCCACCCATCCCGACGTCGTCCGCCGCATTGAGGAGGCGATCGCACTCATTTGCTCGTGCGGCAAGGCGGCGGGTGCGCTGACGGCCAATATCGACTCCGGCAAGCGCTATCTCGAGATTGGCTGCACCTTCGTCGGAGTGGGCAACGATGTCGGACTGCTGGCAGGTGGCGCGGATCGCTTGGCTGCAGCTTATGGCCTCAATGCCCCTTCCCGCGGTCCGCAGACCGGCCCGTACTAGACGGCCGGAGCAAGCTTCGTCCGAGCGGAAAAAAGGCCAGGCCCGGGAGGCATGCCCACCCCCCGGTCCGGCATCATCCTGCATAGCATCGCGCGCGACGATAGTCGGCGAATGTCTCAGCCAGCCCCTCCGCTGTGAGGCCGTACTCCTCCGGCGCCACCCGCTGCAACGACTTCGACTGACGGGGGTGGGCGGCCAGCCAATCCTGCATCGCCTCCTCCGTCTGTGGCGACAGTGTCAGACCAAAGTGATCGTATATCCGGCGCACGACGCCGATCTGATCGCGCATGAAATCGCCGAACTCGATGTCGATGGCATGGATCTCTCGCCGTTGCCTTGTCTCCTGGGCCCGGCGGAGCGCCTCGGCCCAAAACTCAGCCTCCCGGGTGCCGATCGCCGCCTTGTCGGGCTCGCCAGGCAGGAAGATACGCCGAACGCTGCGAATCGTACCTGCGACGGACGGGATCGACTGCACCGGGTCCCGGTGGGTCTGCACGATCAGCGCGTCCGGAAAGACGTCGAGCACACTGTCGAGCGAGAACAGGTCCGTGGGATTCTTCGTCAGCCAGCGACGGTCAGGTTCGTTCATGCCGATCAACCGCAAGACATCGGCAACGTAACGGAAATAGGGCCTCTCGTCGACCGACCGGAACCACCGATCATAGTCCGGAACGCCGAAAGCCGACGGGAAGATGTTGGAACAGAATGTCTGGCTTTGCAGCAGGAGCGTTTCGTCCGCCTCATCAGCGGCTTGATTATGATGCTCAATAAGTTCTGGTGAAATTTCCATCTGTGCGTCGAGGATACCGGCAAGCTTGCGATAGATCGGATTTTCGGCCCAGGTATCGCGCGGGGGCCGGGGCATGGGGGCCATGGTGAGCCAATGCTCCGGCACCTGGAACTGGGGATCGATGGATAGCAATTTGTGCAGTATCGTCGTGCCTGAACGGACGAGCCCGGCGATGATAATCGGCTGGCGGATTGTGACGGTGCTGTAGCCTGGATTTTCGGCAAAGCCCTTGTGTGCAAGGAGCCGGGCATCCAGAAAGGCACTGATCTGCGCCACCATGCCCTGATAGGACGCGGCGTCAAGATTAAGCGCGTTGGCGGAAACAGCGAGTTGCTCCAATCCCTCGCGCCAATTGGTGCCGAAATCGTCATGTCCCGCCCGGGCCGCCGCAGCTGCGCAAAGGCTGTCGATATCGAGCCCGCCTTCAGGCGCTGCGTCAGTTTTGGTGGTCGTCATGCTGGTATCCTTGTCAAACATGGTTTGATGTCGTGCCGTTCGATCGCAAAACTCGCGCCCGAAGCTCGCGCGGCGGTAGCTTTGCCGGTTCTCTGACCCTGTTGCGGATGGTCGCCCAAGCAGATTAAACCTGGCGGCATCATTCCAGAAACCGCGCCCGATAGGGATCGAATGCGCGAGAATGCACGGCCCATTCAATGCCAAACGGCTCAAACGTATAACGCCTGCGGCCATAGCGGTCCGCGCTATTAGCGGGGTTCGCCAGCCATTCGCGCATCCCGGCCTCGCTTTCAGCGGTAAACGCGATCTCCGCGTGATCGTAGAACCGATGCAATGACGCAATCGGGTCCTGTACCATGTCGGCGAAGGGCAGATGCACGATCCGTGGATCGTCAAGTGCGGGATCATCGGCGAGCGCGGCAGCGGATCGCTTGAAGTCTTCAATCAGGAATTGGCCCATGTCACGGCGCGTAACGCCGCCACTGTTGATCCCGTCATAGACCGAAGCCACGATCGCCATGATCGATGGCATGAATTCGGCTGGCTCGCGATGAGGAAAGATGCACCGTGCGTTGGGGAATGCTCGCAACAGAGCCGGCATATATTTTTGGTGGGCCGTTCCCTTCATCACCCAGCGTTTGCGAGGCGCGCGCCATTGCTGATGCTGCATGAAGCGGCGCAGGAACCCGTATGCCCGGTCCGGATCATCGAGCTCGAACATAACGGCTAGCACAGGCGCATCGTAAAGCAGCGTGGGATAGGCGTTCGCGAAATCGATGGTGAATATCTCGTCGTCCTCGATCAGGGCGAGCGCGCCTGCATCCCAATACGGATGCAGCGGCAAATTGCCCGGACAGCGCGCCACGTAGCGAAACACATCATCCTCGGCGGCCCGCAGCCTATACAGCGACATTGGCCCGTCCCCGGGCGGCGGCGAAGGCTCCCGTATGCGCCACGCGGGCATCGCGCGATTGGCAGGATCCGCAGCAAGAAGAGACTGGAGCAAGGTCGTGCCGGTACGCGCGAAACCCACGACGAAAATGGGGGCTTCGATGTCTTCATCCAGTATCTCTGGATGACGGGCTATATCGGCCTCTATCCCCATTCGCCGAGCGAGGTTCTTCACGATCTGACGCCGTGTGGCGATCATCTGGTCGGCAGTGAACGCGGCCTGTTCGCGGAAAAGGCGCACTAGGGCGTCAACCCGCTGATGCAGGTGGGCATCGACCGCACTATCGATGCCCACTGCGATTTCTGCCGATTCGATGATCGAATCCGTGTCGAGCAGGTGTGTCGTGCTCATCATGCTCCCCTGAGGATATTTACCTGGCCCATTCAAATGCGGGCGTAGCGCTCGGCGACTTGTCGCATCCGCTCGGCAATCTCAGCGGTGCGTTGCTCGGCGGTCGCCCGCCTCATGCCCGCCGGCAAAGATGCATCCAGATCCCGCAACTTTACGATACGGCTGGTTATTAGTGGTTCCTTTTCCAATTCGGTAGGAAGCCCCTGTAGCCGAACATTCAGCACCACGTTGTGCAGGCCGGCGGTGTCTATCCAGTTGTGGACGCCAGGATCCTGTCCGCACACGACGTAGGTGACCGTTCCGTCTTCGTTGAGCGCGCTTTGGGCGGTATTGCGGCTTGATGTGATCTGCCCGTAGTCCATCGTGATCCACCAATAGTCCTGGCAGATGACGCTGAAGTAATTGACACCGCATGGGTCAAAGGTCAGTATCATCGCTTCATCGTCGGCAAGGATTGCCGACGCCGCATTCCCCCGCTGCGTTGAAAGGCCACCCGCTGTGTCGGACTTGATGAGTTGCGGAAAGGCATTGGGGCTGCCATGGATGTATTTGAGGTACCAATAGACCTGCGGCACACTGTCGATGATCAACTCTGCGGCTCGTTCAGCGATCTGCTGGTCCGTCATAGGCGGTGCGTCCGGCGGATCGAGACGCTGGATGCGCATCTCGTTCGGCTGCTGGTCCCAGTCACCAAGGGAATCCCTCACGAAGAGCATGACCGCCCCGGGGCGGGACTGGATGTGATTGGGTTTGCCATTTGCAGGATCGGGCCCGATCGTTATGACGAACCTTCCGTCCGGACCGTATTCGAGTGAACTGCCCTCAAGCCCCGCCAACGTCTTGGTCATTTCCCAATTGCCGACAAGTGTGAAAGTCACATCGGATGGACCATACGCCGCGCGACGACCCTCCAGGCGAAAGTTCGCCTTCCCGTCGATCGGGATCAATCGATAGGCATTGTCGCAGTTATCCCCGTTCACCCGCGATCCCGGAACGTGAATGCCATGCCACTGGTGCGGCATCGCATAATTCAGCATAACCTCGGGATAATTCGGGTCAGCATTCGCGGCCTTAAGCGCGTTGTTGAAGACATATTCGTCCATCATGGCATCGAAGCTGGACCATGCCTCGTCGGGAGGATCATCCCGCAAAACCCAACGAAACCGCATAGCCGCGAGTTGACGCGCGCGCACCACCTGTGGCGACTGGATAGTCCGTAGGGCTCTGGCGAGAATCTTGTCCCGATAGGAGCTGACGTCATGATCAGACACTTGTTCGACAACATCTTTGGCCGACTCGACCGCTTCTCGAACGAGAAACTCAACCCGTGTGCCATCCGCGTCCGTGTCTTCGGTATGGCGCATGCTGGGCCAGGCGGCGCCAAGCGCCTGCATTGCCGCAGCAGGCGTCTCCGCCTCGACTTCGTAGCGTGCGATAAAGCCACCGGTGGCGTTTTCGTTCTCACCCAGTTGGCGATCCAGCGTCGCCGACTTGAAACCTGGTAAAGTTAGAACATCGCTTAGATGATAGCTTTTATACCAATCGCGATAGGCTACCTCGCGACCGACGACCGCCTTGGAAGTAACTTGCATGATGAAGCGCATCAGACACCTACTCCCCTGCCCCTCTTTCCGCTCGACGGCGAAGTCAGGACTTTCACATTTACGAGACTATTATTTTAAGACAAGAAGAGATCGAACTGACGGCCATAGGTCGCCAGAACCGATGACCACCAACCCTCGATCGCCTTCGCGCATCGGCTTAACCAGAGCATCGGTCTTAACTACGTCGTCATTGTAGCGCCCATCCATCAGCTAGTTACCCGGCGAGAGACTTGGTCGACGGCCCCAATACGGGTGGCTGTCGCTGGTCTCTTTTGGTTTCCACCCGGCCCGCCCCTGGTGACGGGCCGGGTGAACGATCCACTTAATTGCCGCCGCCGCCGAAGGGGACTTTCACATCCAGCCCCACCACCCGTGGCTCCGCGAGCCAACCGACGAGCAATCCGACGCCGTTGAACGCCGACTGGTTCGCATTGTAACGTTCGTTCGTAAGATTTCGCCCATATACCGAAAATTCAATGCCACTATTCTTTTCGGTTACAGTGATACGCGCACCGACCAGCGTTATCGGCCGATAGGTTGTTACTTCGAGAATAGCGCCTGTTCCCGGATCACGCAGCGGAGCCGTGCTATCAAACATTCGTCCGCGGTAGGACACATCGCCGTGGAGCCTCGCATCGATATTTGACGACACCGGGATATCGATGTTCACACCCCCGTTAAGCGACCACTTGGGTGTCTTGATGATGAAACGCACATCCGGCGCGAGCGGGTTTTTTGATTTGCCATCAAGATAAGCAAGGCCGCCATCCAACGAAACGAACCGGGAAGCCTGCAAGGTCGCATCGAGTTCAACACCCTTGACATTACGTACACCAATGTTCTGCGTTACGTTGTATGAAACAAGGGTGTTGGGATCGACCTGACTCACCGTTGTCTGCACGTCGCTACCATGTGAGTAGAAGACGGCGAGATTTGTGCGCAACTTGCGATCAAACCAGATCGCCTTCAGCCCCCCCTCATAGTCGGTCACGAATTCAGGACGAAAGGACGCGAAGGCAGGTAGGGCGGTAACACGCGAATTGAAACCGCCCGCGCGGAAACTCCGGCTGGTGCGCAGGTACACCAGTTTGTCTGGGTCGATTTGGTAGTTGATCGACGCCGTATAGGCCCAATCTCGGAACGTCCGGTTCGACAGTAGCGAGCATGGCGGTACGAACCCCGGCGTAGTGTCGATCCCGGGGAAAGTCGAGAACAGGCAAGTCTGTGCCCCGCCCAGCGCCAAATTATACGCAGACTGATTTGCCTTACGCTGGTCAATTGTATAGCGCGCGCCTGCCGTGACCGACAAGCTATCGCTCAGATGGTAGGTGCCCTGTGCAAATACACCATAGGAGGTATTTTTACCGGTGCCGGTATCATAGGTCCCGCTACCACCGCTGAAGGACACCAGCGCGCTGAGAACCTTTGGATTGTTGAGCTGGAACGCCTTTTCGGTATAAAACAGACCGCCGGCGCTCCATTCCAACTTGTCATCAAAGAGCTGACCGTTGAGGATTAGCTCTTGTGAGAACTGAGTATTATGGTTCGTCTGCAGCGCATCCAGAATGTGGAAACGGCTTCCATCGACTTCATAGGTGTAATAAGAGTCGGTCTGGCGATAAGCCGTGATGGACTTGAGGTTCGCGAAGTCAAGATCTATGTTCGCCGTCGCCATCACGCCCCAGGTCTTAAGATCGGTCCTTGGGTTGGGTGAGCCGGCGTTCACATAGCTGAACTGCCCCGTCGCTGGATTGAAGGTGGCAGATGTGCCGAAATTAGCACCCGTATTGATCCGAAGGTCAGAGCCAAAGACCGGACGCCCGCCTTCACGCGTCGCGATATTTTGGATTATCGCGTTGCCCGCTGCGAAATCGGCACCTAGGCCGGACTCAAGCGCAGCTTCAAGTGCGGGAAACGGGCTGTTCTGAGGGTTGTAGCTTACGATATATGCAGGTGACGATCCACCAGTAGTACGCGAATAATCACCCTGTATACGAACGTTCGTACCACCGTTGGGTTCCCAAAGTAAGGACCCGCGGATGGCAAAATCCTTCATCTTGTCTATCGGGTCGCCAGTCACCACGTTCGTTGCGTATCCATCGCGCTTGTCGGAATACTTTGCGGCGATGCGTGTCGCGACCGTCTCACTGAGCGGAACGTTCAGTACACCTTCGAGGATGTAACGGTCGAAACTTTCGTAACCCGCTTTGCCATAGCCGCCGAGATTAAATGTCGGTTGATTGGAAAGAATTCGGATCGCGCCACCCGTTGTGTTCTTGCCAAACAACGTACCTTGCGGCCCCTTAAGCACTTCGACGCGGGACACGTCCAGCAAGCTCGTCAGCGAACCCGATGAGCGCGCGATGTAAACGTCGTCGAAATAGACACCGACGGATGGATCGATCGTGGGCGAAGCATCGGTCTGCGTCTGGCCGCGAATCTGGTAGATGGCGTCGCCGGCTTTAAAGAACGGCTGGATCTGCACGCCTGGCGCGAGCTTGCTGACAGTTGTAAGGTCGGTAACACCCACGTTCTGCAGGGTGGTCTCCGATATGGCGGTAACAGCAATAGGGACCTTTTGCAGGGACTCACTCTTGCGCTGCGCGGTGACGATGATATCTTCGACGCCGGTGTTCTTCTGTGGTACGCTACTGGTCTGTGCAATTGCCGGCATGGCCGTGGCCAATGCAATCGCGCTGAGGCTCGTGCGGAACGCGAGATCCCATTTATCCATGACACTCCTCCCCTTCATCTATTATTTGTCGATGATGGAAGAGTTGATCGCATACCGCTGGCTTCTGTTGTTAGCGGATATCTTTCGAACCTACCATTGGTGGTTTCGATGGCCGCGTCTTCGAATTCATGAGTTGCGACATTGTCTTGGCGAGTCGGTCCAGTACACCGTGGTAGCGGAAGCGGTATTCGTTGAGCGCCAGGCCCTGAAGCTCCATGCCGGCAGAAGCCAGTCTGTGGCGGACAGCAAACAGGAACGAGATAGCGAGGCGGACGGCGGCCTATGTATCCATCACATCTTCCTGGAAAAAGTCGGAGGCACGTTCCGCTATCGCGATGGTCGCCGCATTCGTGTTGTTCGATACGATGAACGGCATGATCGACGCATCGACCACGCGGAGATTGCCGATCCCGCGAACCCGCAACCGGGGATCAAGGACGGAATCCTCGCCTCCCATCCGACAGGTACCGACCGCATGATAACCAATCCCGGCCGTTTGCCTGATGATTTCTTCCCATTCCGCGTCGCTACGCGGCACCTCATGAGGAAAGCTGCGGCCGATTATATGATCGGCCAAGGGCTTGGCGGCGAATACCTCTTCTATGATTTTGCCGAATTGCGTCAGTCGGCGCACGTCGCCTTCGGCGAGCAGGCGGTGATCGATTACAGGCTTTGCATGTGGATCGCGACTGCGGAGGCGGATCGCGCCGCGGCTTTCCGGACGCATGCACACCCCGCCCAGGGTGATGCCCGGCTGAGCCGCCATCGCCGGGATGCTGGAATTGAAATCAATCGCCAACGGTATGAAGCTGACCGATATGTCCGCTTCCCGGCCATCCGGCGCAGATTTCAAGCCGGCCATGACATGGACCGCCGGGGACGCCATGCGCCCGTGCCTGGTCAGCACCCAGCGGGCGAGCGCCTTGCCGATCGTCCAGGGACCAAAAGGACTGTTATAGGTCGGGACATCTACGAATCGGCTGGCCGATAGGCCGCAATGATCCTGAAGGTTCAGTCCCACAGGCAGGTCCGCCTCGACCGCTATGCCGTGGTCGCGTAGATGCGATGCAGGGCCGATGCCTGATCGCATGAGAATAGCTGGCGACTGGATCGCGCCCGCACTGACAATCGTCTCGGGCGCGCGGAATTCCAGACCCTGATCGCCGCGCACCACGCTCACTCCAACAGCGCATCCTTTCTCGATCATGATGCGATCGACCAAAGTCTGCTTCACAATCTGAAGATTGGGGCGCCCGCGCGCCTGCCTTAAGTAGGTTTCCGCTATGCCGCGCCTTCGGCCTCCAACCGCGGTCGTCAGCACGTCATAGACGCCAAACTGATCTCCGGCACAATAATCCTCGAGCCGGGGGACACCTATGCTTTGAAAGGCCGCCAGGACCGCATCGCTCAGGCCATGTCGCTCGTTGGCTCGACCGACGGGCAGCGGTCCGCCATTACGATGCCACTGTGACGGCGGTCCCTGATAATCTTCGGCGCGCAGGAAGTAGGGCAGCAGGGCGTCCCAGCCCCAGCCCGTGGCGCCCGCCACAACCCAACGTTCATAGTCCTGCCGATTGCCCCGGGCATAGATCACGCCGTTGATCGAACTGGACCCGCCCAGCATCCGCCCCCCCGACCATCCCAGCGTGCGACCGTGGATCGTCGGATCGGGTTCGGTCTGGTAGGCCCAGTCGAAGCCCGGCCGACCCATCATGGCGAAAGTGCCTGCAGGCATGGTTACGAAGAGGCTCGACGATCGATCACGTCCCGCCTCAATCAGAACGACCCGACGTCGCGGGTTTTCGCTGAGACGTGCGGCCAGTACGCCGCCAGCGCTACCTGATCCGATGATGATCACGTCCGCCCGCTGCTGGTCAGTCATTGCTTTGGCTCCGCACAGTCCGATGTTACAATCGATTAAGACGAACCTTCCGAGAGCGGTGCCGCTCTAGCCTGACGCCCCCGTCATAGTGACCAATTTCTATAAGGTTGCCGTCCGGGTCTCGGAAATAAAGTGAGCGCATCGCACCCTTGGCCCCCTTTGGGGACCACCGGACCAAGGATGATGGATATTTTGTGCGCCGCCAGATGACTGGCGACGGTATCCAGGCCCTCGACGGTGACGAAACACAGATCGGCCGATCCGGGGGTTGGGGCTGCCGCGCGGGGTTCGACAAACTGTCCCGCCTGGTGCAGGTTGATCCGCACGGAGCCGCATGAGAGCCCCCGCCGGCCGCGGCCGAACCGTACTTCCTCGCAGCCCAGCGCACGCGCGTAGAACGCACAGGTGACATCGATCGAGCTGACGGTCGGCACCAGGTGATCCAGGCCGGAAATGCCGGGGACGGCCATGAAGCGACCCTCGCGTTACCAGCGCCGCCGCAGTTGCGAGCCGATCAGCCGTTCGCGCATTTCCGCTTTACGCTCCTCCGGGGTGATACGGGGGCTGCGATCGCCCAGATAATCGGCCACCTCATCCACCTTCATGCGCGTGACGGTGGGCAGCGGATGAGAGCTGCACTTGAACCACCGCCCGATCAGCAGGCCAAACTTATGGTCAGCAGTGTCAAGCCAGTTGGCGTAGCCGGGATCAGTCCGGCACAGGACCGCCCGGAATTTGCCGTCGGCATCGATCCTAGCCGTATGGCCGTTCAGACTGGTGTTGCGGTAGGGGATATCGGCTTGGTTCCAGAGGCCGTCGATGACTTGGACGTTCCAGTAGGGCCGCTCCGCCGGCAGCTCGGTTTCGATGATCAGTGCTTCGTCATCTTCGATCTCGAAAAGGCTTTCAAAGTATATCTGCGGCCAGTCTCCGCTATTGCCGACATCCTTGAAGTCATGCAGCGCCATCTTGTTGAGCTGACCATTCTGGAACGGTCGCTTCATGCTCGCCATGCATACCTGGCTTAACCCCTTTACGTAGGTTCCGAAAAGCTCAGCCAGCAGGGCATCCGTCCGCTCGGGCGAGAGGCGGGGCTTGGGGGGGACAGGATCGAGCCGTTCGATGGCGATGCGCATGTCCACCTCGCGCCCCCACCGATAGTTGAACTGACGCAGCAGGATGAAGTCGGCCTCGGGATCGAGATAGGCCCAGTCGCCCGTATAGCCTTCCGGTCGGTTCTCGCTGAAGATGACCTCGAACCGGCCATGCTCATCCATGGCAAAGCGATCGACATCCACATTGCCCCGAACCGGTCCGGGCGATCCGGCCATGCCGAAAATCCGGTTACCATAGGCAAGGTTGGCGACCACCGCCGTGCCTCGTTCGCCAACAATCCGGTAGATTCCTTTGCCATTGATCCGAGTATAATAATAAACTGCATCGGGATTTGGCTGCGCAAGGAATGCACTATTCTCGAAAGGTACAAACTCGGGATAATCGGGGTTCGTGGCGAAATATAGAAGATACCCTTGAGACATATTCATCGCAAACTGTCGGAGCATGTCGGCCGTAATCTGCTCGTCGACAGGCGCAGTTATCTGCCCTACAAGCTCTGCCGCCGGCTTTAGCATGTCGACATATTGGTCCCAGGTGCGCATCGTTTCTCTCCATTTTTGCGAACCTTGCCAGTCCCGCCCTTGGTGGGCATGACAGCAAGGAAATATTATATCGTAGTTATCTCAATTCAACTCACCGTAGCCCTTGGGATGGGTCAAGGCTTCGGCGATGCGCCATGCATGGAGCGCTTCATCGAAACTGGGCGATAGCTTTCGACGATCCGCAATCGCCGAGGCATCTGCCTTTAACCTTTTCTGGTGGTCGGCGTAGAGGGCGCGAACGCGCGTATTGGGTAGTGCGCGCCGCGTCGATCCATTGACATTGAGCGGCCCGTTTGCGCCGATGATCCCGACATTAGTCATGATGAGAACTCCAGGGCGGCGAGTGATGGGTTCCATTGAGCATTACGCCGCAGCTCGTGCGATTTGACCACAGCCATGCGCTTTGAGAGCGATAGGAGAAGCGATTGTGTCGGTTGAAGGCCGGACAGCGCAACGTGGAACCGGCACGATCTCTGCGTTGTTAGGCCGCGCGCGACAGCTATCCAACACCCGCCCATCCTGTCAATTGGCGGCGACGCTTTCGAAAAATAGCCGGCCCTGTTCATGCAACAGGACATATTCGACGTAATGACCAAGCTCCGGGGCATGAACATAGGCGAAACGCGCCACGTCGTTGTCGCCGGCGAAATCCACGACGTGGTTCCCCGCCCTTATGCTTGCTTGCAGGCGATCCCATTGGATTTCATCAGCAACTTCCAACCCAATGTGATGAAATCGAATTGCGAAATCGTTTGGTAGCGCCTTGTCGTAAATGTCGATCCCCATGCCTGTCGCGTCGATCACCTCGAACATCGTTTCGCCGCACCAGGCAAGGGCGATCCTCATCGGCTGACCCGGTGCCGGCGAGAAGACGGTGAAATCGGCGATGCCATATTGGGCGCGCAGGATCGCTAGAGCCCGGTCGAGATCGTTGGTGACGTAGGCCATCTGGAACTGCCGGTAGCCGAGCAAACCAGCGTTTGGAGATACGAGATCGGGTCTCTTCATGGGCAATCCCTATCGTCTTTGCAAAGACTTGCGCCGGATTTGCATTCGCTAGGCCTCCCTCGGGCATCTAGGCCGTGGTGTACTGCAACAGAGTGGCCGAGATGTTGATGATGTCATCATTGGCCATGTCCATTGGCGATCGTGGGCAACAGTCATGCTATGCGGGTGGCGGATCAAGTACCGTCGGGGGGGACACGCAGAACGGCCGCGCGCGTAAGCGGGGAATACCCGCTCCCGCCCTACGGGACGGCATTGTCCCCCTTGACGGCGATAGCTCCGCCCCGCCGCCGCGCC
Organism: Novosphingobium fluoreni; assembly: GCF_014196615.1. Classification (GTDB taxonomy): domain Bacteria; phylum Pseudomonadota; class Alphaproteobacteria; order Sphingomonadales; family Sphingomonadaceae; genus Novosphingobium; species Novosphingobium fluoreni. Next base: position 179,490 of record NZ_JACIDY010000008.1, on the reverse strand, counting down.
TAAAGGGCGATGGCTATCCAATACGGCGCCGTTAACGATCGAATCTCAGGGTGGGCATTCCTCGCATGTTATCTCGCGATCTCATCCAAACCCAAGGGATGCAGTGCATCGGCAAGAGGGTGGCCTCTCCCGAAAAATTCGCTGTGGGTTTGGTCATGATTTCAAGAATTCGAGGGACTGCCTACGGCTCAACGGTTGAGTGCAATTTCAGCCAGGAAAGGAGCGTCTCAGTATGAAGATTACTTTCAGGATGGGGCCCGATGAAAATCGGGAAGTTCCGTTCGAAGAAGGTGAAACGGTGATGCGCGTGGCGGTTGAAAACGGCATCGACGGGATCACGGGGGACTGTGGAGGCGGTTGTGCCTGCGCCACGTGCCACGTTTACATTGATGAGGCATGGATTGACCGTGTCGGCGTGCCCGAGCCGGATTCGACAGAGGCCTGCATGATCGAAGTCGCGCCAGCTGACCCCAAGCCGACCTCGCGTCTTGGCTGTCAGATCGTGCTCAATGCCGCGCTCGACGGGTTGGTCGTCGAAGTGCCCGAGGGGCAGTAAGGGGCAGGATATGTCTGGAACCACGAATTCGCGCAGCGCCATCTCATCGATCGACGTCAGCCGCCCAGAGATCTATCGCGACGATGCATGGCGTCCCCTTTTCGCCCGGCTTCGCGCTGAAGATCCCGTTCATTATTGCGAGGACAGCCGGTTCGGTCCCTATTGGTCGATCACTCGATATGAGGACATCTACGCGATTGACGCCGATCCGGGGCGCTTCTCCTCTTCCTATCAGCGCGGCGGGGTGACGCTTGATGACAACCCAAATCCCACCATGATCACGATGGATGCGCCCGAGCATACGACAAAGCGGAAAGCCGTCACACCTGTAGTCGCACCCAAAAACCTGCTGCGATTCGAGGCGTTGATCCGCGATCGCGTCCGTTCGGTGCTGGACAACTTGCCTCTCGACGAAGAATTCAACTGGGTGGAGCGGGTTTCGATCGAGCTGACTTCGATGATGTTGGCGACATTGTTCGGCCACGACATCGAGGATCGTCGCCGGCTGGTTCATTGGTCGGATGTCATCGCCGCTGACCTCGACGATCCGGACAGCCCGATCCGCACGGAAGAACAGCGTATGGCCGTCGTCGGCGAATTTCACACGATGGTCAACGAAGCGGTAGCACGCGCACGGCTGGAGGAACCCCGGTTCGACGTTGTCTCGCTGCTGGCTCATAGCGAGGTCTTTGCCGATGCATCGCCATTGGAAATGACGACGACGTTTTCAGTCCTTCTGGTCGGCGGCAACGACACCACCCGCAACACGATGTCGGGAAGCATCTGGGGTTTCAGCCAGAGTCCCGAACAGTTCCGCCTGCTACGCGAACGGCCTCAGCTGGTCGGTAACGCGGTGGCAGAGATGATCCGGTTTCAGACCCCGGTCATCACCATGCGGCGGACTGCGACCGAAGACATAGAACTGCATGGCCGCAAAATCCGCGAAGGCGAGAAGGTCATGATGTGGTATATTTCGGGCAATCGTGACGAGAGCGTTTTCGAAGACCCCGATCGTTTGCGGGTCGATCGCGAAAATGCCCGTCAGCACATCGCTTTTGGCATGGGCCCCCATCGCTGCCTCGGGTCGCGTCTGGCGGAGCTGCAGTTGCGGACATTATGGGAGGAGATCGTGGCGCGGGATATCGCATTCGATGTGCTCGCCCCGCCGACCTACGCCTATTCGGCCTTCGTTCGGACGATCACGGCTATGCCCGTCCGCATGCGCCGCAACTAAAACAGATGGCGGCCGGATGCCCAGGCTGGTCCAGCCACAACCCTTTAGCCGTCAGTTGACGGAAAGCGCACCGCCGCCGTCGAAGCGATAATTAGCCCCCGTGATGAAGGCCGTTAGCGGTTTGGCCACGAGTGCAACCAAGGCACCCAAATCTGCGGGATGTCCCAGATCCGCAGTAGTCACTGAAAGAACACCAGATTGCATCAGTGCGCTGACGCGCCCGTTATAATCGTATTCTCAAACATAAGCCGGTGCTAGCTGATCCAGCATCCGCTCGATCATTTCGGTATGCATGATGCCGGGACTGATCGTGTTGACCGTGACTCCGGACTGGGCCCGTTCTATGAATCATAACGGTCGCTCCAATCTTTATGGCGCGGTCCGAGGCGGTGACCTAGCGTCGGCGGATGGTGGCAGGTGCAAGCAGTAGCGCGACGCCGATCATTAACGCTCCTAGCGCGAGATAGACAGTCGCCGTGCCCCATTTTTGGGCTGTGAGCGTGGCGAAGGCCGGAAAGATCAGCTGTCCGCCGTATTTGACGAAAGTGACGACGCCCGCGCCAGCAGTGCCGTCCCCATCGGGGCCCGCCGCGGCCATGGCGGCGGCATAGATCGCGCCACTAAACAGCGAAAGGCCGATGCCCAATATGCTTATGCCGGTTATGGTAACGGGCACGGACATGGCAAGGCCCGCCATCATCGAACCGGCGGCGGCGGTGAGGATCGCCAGCATTAGGGTGGCAGGCGTCCCCAACGCCCGCTGGATCATGCTATAGCCGCCCGAGCCCAGAAGTGAGCAGGTCGACATTATGCCCAGGAACAGCCCGACGCGCGCCGGATCGCGGACGCCCTGATGACCGAGCAAGAAGGGGGAATAAACCGCGCTTGCCACCATTCCCCAACCAATAACGATCGAGGCCAGCAGCAGGGTGATCGGCACGCCTGCCAGCAGCCGGCCACGCTGCCAGGAGCCGCGGAAGGCCGCGCGCGCATGCCCCCTGCGCGGCAGTTGAAGTGTAAGCAACGCCACCGGAATGACGATTAGATGCACCAGAAATGCCAGCCTCCAGCTCATCGCCGCGAGCATGCCGATCAACGGGAAGGTGACGATGGCAATACCACCGGCGGAAAAGCTGATGAGACCAAGAAGCCGGTGCCGTTGCGCGTCCGGCATGCGTGCTATCCCCGCCATCGACGCAGCGAACGCCCCCGCCACCCCAATCGCCAGGATCACCCGGGTGATCAGAATGGCGGTCAGCGAGGAAAGCAGCGCCGGGGCCGCTCCGCCAGCGGCGAACAACAGTAACGACCCCAGCATGACGCGCCGGGGGCCGTGTCGTGCGATGGCCCGAGTCATAAGTGGAGACGCAAAGGCAAAGACGGGCGCGACGATGGTGCCGATGATCTGGACCATGAAGGCGCTGTCTGGCGCGTCGGCAAAGCTGCGGGCCAGACCGGGAAGGGCTGTGCCCATCGAGAACATACCGATCGAAACGAGCGGCCCACCGGCGACCAGCGCCGCCTTGGCGGAGGGGCTAAGCCGATTCCATTCCTGGTTTGTGTCGACCGCCGTCACCCAACCTCTCCCAGAAAATGGCGCCTGCCCCGCTCTTGGCGCAGGTCAGGCCCGTTGATACCGGTCGATCCCCGGCCTCAGCGAGAGGTGGATGGCTGCGCGGCCGGGCGCCATCCCCGATTCATGGGACGGCGGCAAGAACGCGATGTCGAGAGTTCGTTCAAAAGGTGCATTCCGGACAGCCGGTCAGACCGTGAAGCGGGCCGGATCGATTTCCAGCGGGCGCATATAGGCGGGATCGCTTTGGTCGCGAGACGATGGGAAGAAATGCGCGTCCGCCAACTGCCCCAGCGGATCGATTTCCCCGCCCAGCGAATTCATTACGCATATGCGCCGAACGATGCCCCATCGGCCCCGGCGTCGTTCGAACCGGTCTATATAGCGTCCCGTGGCGGTAGTATGGTGGGGGGGATCGCGATTGACCGAATGGAATGTCCAGTAGGTTTCGGCATGAGCGGTATCGCCATCGATCTCGCAAAGGTGATTGCTGATGCTATGCAGCGTGCGAAGCTGGTAACGCTGATGATAAGCAAAGGCCCAGTCGATAAACCCTTCGACGCCGCCGACGAATTCCCCATGATCGTCGAGCGCATCATCATGATAGGCCGATCGCACCGCGTCACGGTCAAATCGATCGACCCCACGGCAGTAGCGATGGATGCAGTCGAGAATGTCCTGTCGGTCCTTGAGCTCGCGCAGAACTACTCTTTCGTCGTCGTTCATCTCTCTCTCCCACCACGGATGGCGTTTTTGGGCCCAGCCCAGGCAGTGGCAACAGCAGGTTCGATGCGGGTCGACGTGCCGCCATTTCCGGGCAGGATGGATAGTGCCTCATTTGGAAGTTGGCCTGCTGCCCCTTGTTCAGGGACATGACCCGACACCGACGGCCGCCTATCGGTAACGTAAAAATTCGTCGTCAACGCTGGCGAATACAAATGTGCCGGCATCATCAGGAGAAAGCTCGATGACCGATGCGGCTTTGGGGGCCCTTTCCAACACTGTTTCGCCGCATGTTCCTGCAGAACTGGTGCGCGATTTCGACCTCTTCGACATGGTACGAGACGGCGAGGACATCTATAACGCCTGGCACGAACTCGGCCGATCTGCGCCGCCGCTGTTCTTCACACCCAGATATGGGGGCTTTTGGGTCCTCAATGATGCGGTGCTGCTTGAGCAGGCCTTCAGGCAAGCAGATATATATTGTTCAGGCAAAGGGATCGGCATCCCGCCCAATCCCCCTGAAGTCCCGGCCTGCCTTCCGATCGAGGCGGACGATCCTTATCATAAGGAATTGCGCCGGCCCCTGAATATTGCTTTGTCACCAAAGGGCGTGGCGGGGCTCGCAAAGCGTGCACGCGAAATCTGCATTCAGTTGATCAATGACCTGAAGGACAGCGGCACTTGTGATTTCATCAGGGATTTCTCCCTGAAGATGCCGATGGAGTTGTTTCTCCGCCTCGTCGATCTGCCTTCATCGGATCGGGAATATCTTCTGGGCTTGGCACACGAAACATTGAAGGTGGCCGACCCCGCGCGTCGGCACGCGGCGATCGAGGAACTTAACCGCTATATCAGTGGCTGGGTCGATAAGCGCCTCGCGCAACCGGGAGAGGATTTCCTCAGCACCGTGGTCAACATGGAAATTGACGGCCGACCGCTGACGCAGACGGAGCGGGTCGGTTACATGACGACGCTGATGCTGGGTGGGCTCGACACGGTGGGTGGGATGATGGGCATGACCGCGATGCATCTGGCGACCCACGACGCACACCGTCGCCACTTGCGCGAGCACCCGGAAGATATCCCCGCCGCCATCGAGGAAATGCTGCGCCGATACCCGCTTAGCACCTTTGCCCGCTATGTGAGCCGGGACAGCGAACTAGGAGGCGTGCAATTGAAAGAAGGGGATCGCATAATGCTGCCTACCATTGCCCATGGCATGGACGAGCAGCAATGGAATGAGCCGCTGGCGGTGGATTTCGGGCGCAGCACGCGCGATCATCTGACGTTCGGCAGTGGAACGCACCGCTGCCCCGGCGCCAATCTCGCTCGGGTGGAACTGCGCATCTTCATTGAGGAATGGCTGGCGCGTATCCCTGATTTTGCGATTGCGGAGGGTGCAGTGCTTTCGTTCGAGAATGGAGCCGTAACAGGTCTGAAGTCCCTGCCTCTGACCTGGTCAATCCCACAGACGGAGAACGCCGGATGATTCGCGTCATCTTTGTTGAGATTGACGGATCGCGCCGCGTAGTTGAAGCTCGCCCTGACGATCGCGCCTTTGACGCGGCCCGCAACAATGGCATCACCGGTATAATCGGCGAATGCGGCGGTGAACTGGCATGTGCGACATGCCATGTGTGGGTGGACCCGGCTTTCGCTGCTAAGCTGCCCCCGCCGGGCGATGTCGAGCAGGAATTGCTAGAATGCGTTTTCGACCGGAAGGACATCAGCCGGCTATCATGCCAGATTCGACTGTCCGAAGCTCTGGACGGCCTCATTCTTCATCTGCCGCCGAGGCAGATATGACTCCCGGCTGCGGGATTGCGCCGCGCGGTGTTCGGGCAGTGAGGGGGATAAGGAGTGCCGTCGATGATGCGGCCGCCCGGATTGCGGATCGGGATTGATCACCAAATAGTCGCGGCGTGGTCCCCGCGAGCGGGACGACCATGATCCCGTTGCCGTGAGGCCAATCAATCATGCCGGCGGCGGCCATCGTACCCCCATCAACGTGCAGCGTCGCTCTTGTCACGCTGCAGCCCTACCGGCACCGAGAGGGAACTCGGCAATGATCACAACTTTCAGCGGCGTTTCAGGGCGAACGCCATCAGGACTGCGTCATCATTTCCGGCTAACTGTGGCGAACTTCCCGCGGCGATGACGACAAATTGGCGGCCACTCTTGGGAGACGTATAGGTAATCGGCGTACCGAAGGCGCCCCGGGGCAATTGCGAATGCCAAACTTCCTTGCCCGTCTTGATGTCGATCGCCTGCATGCGTCCATCAATACTGGCACCGATGAAAGCGAGGCCGGCGCGCGTGACGATCGGCCCGCCAATGGCCGGCGTTCCGAATTGCAGGCCGAACATCGTCCCGAACGGCCGGGACCAGACCAGCTTGCCGGTGACCAGATCAACCGCACTGATGAAGCCGAGCGGAGGTGCCTGACAGGGTATCGCCAGCGGCGACATGAACAGCTTGATGTCGGCCGCGTAGGGCGTTCCGGCTTGTGCCGCCATCCCTCCGTAATCCGATGCCTTCGATCCGTCCCCTATCGGCTTGACGCCCATCGCATCGGCTTTCCTGCGTTCGATCAGCCTGACGTAATTGGCCACCCGCCCTGACGTAAAGACCATCACGCCATGATCGACATCCACGGCGCCTGTGCCCCAGTTCATTCCGCCGACATAGCCTGGCGATGAGATCGATGGTGTGGTGCCCGGCGGCGTCAGTGGTCCTTCATAGCGCGCCTGACGAAAACGGATGCGGCACCACAATTGATCAAGCGGCGTGACACCCCACATGTCGCTTTCCCGAACATCCGGATTGCGGAACGAGGGCATTGCATCCGAGAAGGGTTGAGTAGGTGAAAGACGCTCCTGCGGTACTTTGCCGTCCTGCGGCGCCGGCTTTTCGATAACGGGCCGGAGAGGCGTGCCGGTACGGCGATCCAGCACGAAGATCTCGCCACGCTTGGTGAATTGCACCACCGCCGGGACCACATGGCCCCCGGTCGATATGTCGGTCAGCACCGGTTGCGACGCGACATCATAGTCCCAGACATCATGATGGGTCGTTTGAAAGCTCCAGCGCACGCGGCCGGAGTCTGCATCCAGCGCCACGACCGAGCTAGAATATTTGTCGTCGAAACTGCGACGTTGAGCGCCGAAATAATCCGGTGTGGCGTTGCCCGTCGGCACATAAACGAGGCCAAGCTTCTCATCCGCACTCATCGGCGCCCAGCTATTGGGGGTTGCTCGGGTGTAGCTTTCCCCCGGCGGCGGCGCGCCGGTACGGTCCGGACGGCCCATGTCCCATGCCCAGGCCAGCTTGCCGGTCACAGCGTCGAACGCCCGGATCGCGCCCGATGGCTCTCCCCAATACTGTCCGTCCGATACCCAGCCGCCCAGCACGACCTTGCCACGCACAATTTGCGGGGCCGACGTTACCCGGTAATAGCCTTCGGGCGCCGTGCTCAAGCCCTCAAGCAGGTTGACCTTTCCGTTGGTCCCGAAATCGCTGCAGGGCTTGCCTGTCCTGGCATCCAGGGCGACCAGCAGTGCCGTACCCGTCGCTGTCAGGATTCTCCCCGCGCAAGCACCCGTGGCATTTGGAACGCGGTAATAGGCGATACCCCGGCACGGTCGCCCAGGCGCCCCCAGTACGGGGCTGTGCCACACCGGCTTGCCCGTTTCGGCATCGACCGCAAAAATCTCGTGTGTACCGCTGCAGCTATAGACGATGCCGTTCACCATCAGCGGCGTCACTTCAAGACCACCGGTCTTGCCGGCTTCGGTCGCGGCAACGGGTGCGGTCCAGGCAAGTTCGAGCTGCCCGACATTGTTCGGCGTGATCTGCGTCAGTGGGCTGAACCGTTCGCCGGCCAAATTGCCACCCCATTGCGGCCAGTCCCTACCGCTTTCGGCACCGCCGGCCGCCGCCCGAACCTCGGGGAACGAGACCATACCGGCCTGGTAGCGGGGATCAAACCGCCGCGGACTTGTCATGTGGATGGCAGAACCCAGCGCGATCGCAACCAGCAGGCACCCAGCCATACCCCGCCAGCTGAAAAGCTTGCGGATCGATGAAGTCATGGTGGCAGGTTGAAGCGTTCCCCTGACCCATGGGCTCGCTACCAGAAGGCCGAACAGCAACCATGCGATCAACCTTGGCATCAGCGACCAGCCATCGAAGCCCACCTCGGCGATCGCCCAGGCCATCGTCACGCAAATGATGCCGCCATAGAGCCACACACCCTCCCGTCGCTTGACGAAGAGGAGCGATGCAGAAATGCCGAGCGCCACCCCGGCCAAGGCATAATAGATCGACCCGCCGTTGGCCGCGAGCACGATGCCGCCATACATCAAAATGACCGCAATGACGCCGAGTACGGCGGCCAGCCCTCGCACCAAAATCAAACGCAACATAGATATCCTCAGCGGGAAAATTTAGAAGAGGACAGCGTCACCTTCCGTGCCGTCTCTCTCGATCAGCCACATGGGATAGACGATCATTTCAGTAGCCGCTGTCCCACCCGAAGGGATACCCGCCCTCGCTTTCGGAACCGTGCGCTGCGGGAGGAGAGAGAAGTGCTAAAACGGTTGCGGTTAGGCCGCGCCTGTGCGCGGTAGAAAATGGGTCGTGGTATCATGGCAGGCGGATGGTCGCGGGCGTGAGCTTATTGGTGGCGTGATACTCTACAAAAACGTGAGCCGTGGGCTTTTGCGTACTTACGAGAGGTAGCGCCATCCCCGACGATTCTGGTTAGAAAATGATGGCTTGCCTCGCCCATACCCTCCAATTTTCATGAAGGGATAGAATGAACGGATAAAGGCGATCGTCCGATTTGAAGCCTAGATGCGGAGATATTCAAGGCTAGTGCGGGCGCGGCCCTCGATAATATCACGTCTTGGTAATGCTGATGAGGGAGCGTCCGGTATGGCCGCATCGGGACAAAAAGCCGTCTGCAATATGCGCCTTTTCACTCCGCTTCAACGACCCGGCCGCACCAGGAGGAAGCGATCGAGCCACTATGTCGGCCATTTCATAACGAAGGCAAATACGCCACTCTCGGCTTCATAATGCACATCACCTCCATGCGCTCGAGCTTTTCCTCGAACAATCGCTAGACCAAGCCCTGATCCTCCCTTTGACTGCGTCCCGCGTACAAACTGATAGAACGCGTCTTGCTCGAGGTCGTGTGGAAGTCCTGGTCCTGCATCAGCGACCGTAATCGACGCTTCACTGTTCACGATTCTCGTTGATGCTGGCATTGTCGACGAGCGCCAGGATTGCCTGCCGAATGCGGCCGACATCGGCCCGAGCCGTGCAGGGGTGGAGATCCAGCTTCACCGAAAATCCAACCGGCTCCAACATCAATGTCAGCGTCGGTGCCATATCGAGGCCAAGTCGACTTCGGTCAACAACAATTCTAACCAGTTGTCGGTGATGACCGGGATCGCGTTGATCCGGTCCATCAACGCGGAGAAGTCGAAACCGGCATTGGCATTGGCCGCCACGAAAAAAGGCGCATCGGTTGGGGAAATAGATACCGGGCCAACGCGCCGCTTCGATGTGCCAGCCATTGACGCGTGCCCATGCTGCACGTTTGCTCGAAACAACCGGGCGGCTATAAGGCTCGTCGATCATGACATAGTGACCGGAGACCGGATCATACCAGTCACTGTCGTGATCGTGATCCGGCAACTCTTCGGAAAGCGACGCCTTGGCTTTGCGTGACGGCTCATGGTCGCACGGGCGCAGGCCGGTGGCCTCTATGAATCTCAGCGCGCGGACCGATTTGAGGATTTGACCTCGCGAGAACTCCTGGCTCTGCCCCATCATGTCCGTCACGAGATGATCGGGCGCGACCAGACGCATATTCGCAAGACCGCTCACCATCTTCATTTCGGCCTTACTACACAGGTCGAGCAGCGGCCGGGACAGCCAGATTTCTAGCGTTTCACGGCCGCGCCTATAGGTTTCGCGGTCGGTCCAGTAGAACGTGAGGAAGAGCTGGAAGCGTAAATAGCCCTCTGCCGGCCGCACCAATGCCTTGTGGGCGAGCGGGAAACTCCGGAATGAGGCCGCTCTCGACGCAAGATCGAGCGCCTCATGATGCGGGATGCCCACAGTCTTTTTGATCTGGGTTGCGAGTCGTTTGATGCCCTTGATGGACGAGGGACGGGTATCAGGATTCAACATCATCATTCTCCCGACCTGCAACGAAGTGTTGCCCGCCAACCACTTCACAGGTCCGAACAATGTGTTGATCGAGACCGAATGTCATAGAGTAGTGCTGTCAACAGCTTCGCAACGGCGGGTAGCGTGCTCCTACCAAGAGCAAGGTCGATATTGCCGTGTCGGCAAAGCTATTTCAAGCTTGTTTCGGCGAGATCGCACCGGCGTCGAAAATTGAGCGCGCCGACTCCAATGCTCGAACAGTCGGCATGCGTGGCTGCTGGTTGATTTCTCGGCACGATGCCGTGATGAACCGATGACGTCGGAAATGCGGGGCAACGCGCGATGCTATATTCTGAACTCGGTCTAGAAGAGGGTATGCGAAAGGACGAGCGGGTCGCGATCCTTGTCGGACCGAACGGCGCGGGAAAGAGCCGGTTCCTGTTCGACCTTGCGCAACGCAATCGACACTATCGCAAGGTCGCCATCATCTCCAACACGGCCTATGATCGATTCAGCGGCTTGCGGGGCGTCGAACGCATCTCGGCGGGCAAAGGCTTCAATTCGCCGATCTCGATCATAAAACGCTGCGTCCAGATGACCTTCGCCGAGATGGACTCACGCTTCTACCAGATCGGATCCGCGCTCGAATATTGCCATTACAGGCCGCAATTCGGCTTCCGGGTGAAGCCGGGCAAACGCGGCGACCGTAAGCGGTCCACCGTCTATTACGAGAGTGATGTGTATCGAAATCTCGTCGACAATATCGAGCGGGGAGCGTTCCCGGACATATTCTGGATCGATGCAGCTTCCTCCGGTACGCGTTTTTCCTACCGCGCGGATGATGTGCAGGCTTTGCTGTCGTTCGAGCGCGATCTGCGCCGGGACCGGATGGTGCGCGGCATCGATGTCTATCTGGAGCGCTATGTTGACGGTCGGACGATCGAATTGCACCGGGCAAGTTCGGGCGAACTGTCACTCATGTCGTCGATGATCTTCCTGGTCGCCAACGTCATCGACGACGGGGTGGTGATCGTCGACGAGCCGGAGAACAGTCTCCACCCCAACTGGCAGCGCGAATATATCGACACGGTACTGACAACCCTGCGCTATCGCGATGCCGCCATCGTCGTGGCCACTCATGCGCCACTCGTCGTTACCGGAGCGATCGCCCAGAATTCGGGCATGATATCGGTCTTTCAGGTCGAGAATGCGTGCCCCAAGCTCCTCAAGCTTGATACCGCTGCGGCCGGTGGCAGCATCGAGGAGATGCTGTGGAAGGCGTTCGACGTGGTCACGCCGGTCAGCCATTTCGTGAGCGAGGAGCTAGTCGGCGCGGTCTCGCGGTTCGAGGCTGGCGATACGACGAAGGCGGAGGTTCTTGACCTTATCGCAGCCATGAAAGAGGCCAGTTTCGACCGGAAACAGGAAGCGTTTCTGGAGGCGGTCTCGAAGCTGGTGGACGACCTCGATAAGAAGCTCACCGCCGGGAGCGGCGTATCCTGATGGTCGATGCTTATTTGCCTGCGTTAAGCGATTTCAAGTTCAGCGCCGAAGAGGAAGCCGCGATCGCTGCGGCGATGCTTGAGGAAAGTTCATGGGACAAGGTGCCTGCCGCCCACAAAGACGCGATGAAGAGCGCCAAGCAGCGTATCCTTTCCTACCATATGGCGCGACACAAGCAGCAATGCTGCTATTGCCGCGCCATCCTTCAGGGCGGCGGCTATTTTATGATCGACCGGGAGCATATCCTCCCCAAGAGCCTGTATAAGCCCTTCACCTTCGCGCCATGGAACCTGTCCGTCTCGTGCAAGCGCTGCAACATGCAGTTCAAGTAGGATTGTGTGGCTTTTGTGATCGATGCGTAGGGCGCAGGCCCAGCGGACACGGGCGCAAATTACCGGCTCGTCCACCCCAATTTCGACGTCCGGAACCATCATCTGCTCAGAACGACGGTTCAGACCGGCGGCGATGTGCTGGTTAAGTTCACGGTCGTGCCGGGAAGCGCCAAGGGCAGCTATCACCACGAATATTTTGCCCTAAAGGAATTGGAGATCGACACTTTCAACCGAGCGCAGGGACTAGAGGCGGCTGACGGATCGGTGGCGGACGCGATCCGCGATTTGGCCCGGCTGCACGGTCAGGCGAATTGAGCCGTCGATAACTGTCCGTAATGTTAGTCTTCAGGAGATGTGACGGCACGGACCTGCACAATTGTGCCTTTACTGATCCACGGATTGGGGCGCCGTCAGGCGCCCCCGGGGCGGCCCGGCCCCATCGCGTTTGCCCGAAGGCTAGGGCCGCCGGCGACGCCGAATTGGCAGAGTGATGAAGATCAACGGAGACCCGCTTTGCGCGCTCAAACGCACGGCGAAGACAGCTTATCTAAGGGTTTTGTGACATGAGACGACGAAATGTCGCTGGAAAGTGCAATATAACCTATTGAAATTATGGGGTCCGTAAACCCAAGCGCGACGCGCCTCCTCGTAAGGTAGTTGTATTAATAAATTAAGCAGTGTGACGTACGGAAATGACCACGGTTGCGCAATTCCTTTCCGACCACGGCCCATCCCGCTCGTCGCTGATCGTGGAGGCTCTGGTGGCGTCTGGCCTCTCGCCTGTCGCGGTCCGGCAACGTGTGTCGCGCGCTTCCAAGCCGGTCCTGCGCTTCCCTGTTCCTTTGCTGCCGAAGCGGGAAGCCTTTCTCTATCTGGCGAAAGATCGGAACGGCGAGCGCTTCTGACGGCACTTCCTGCGCGACCTGCGCGAGACCAACTCGGTCTATGCGGCGGCGATTGACGGGTTCATCGCTCGGGGTGGCCGTCTTCCCTCAGATCAGTTTGCGGTGATCAGCGGGGCGACCGTGTCACCGCGCAAGGGGCAACTGCATGTCGATGCGGTCGCCAAGCGCCTGATCGCGGCGAGTTTCATCAAGGAAGTGCACGATGCCGATGACGGGCATTGTTATGAACTTGCCGGGTCCCTCGCCTACGGCACGACCGCCGTGATGCGCGCGCGACCTGACCGAGCGGATCACTTTGGATGGCGTGCGTGAATGGTGTCGCAAGATTGGCATGGCCAGCTACAATGCGATCCGGATCAGGGGCGAGGACGAGTTGCGACCTATAGGACCGTTCGCCTTCGACCTGGCTGGACCGAGCTAACTCCTGCCATTGCAGGGGGCTGGCTCCAAGCCGGGCTTCGTCGTGGCCGATGCGTTTGCCGAGGGCATTCTCACGATCCAGGAGATCCAATATTTCATTCGCAAGGCACGCGTCCTCGAGTCTACGCTAAAGGACGTCGGGGTTTTGGCGATCATCATCGCCGAGGGTTTCACTGGCGAGGCACTGACGGCCGGGCATGCCGCCGGCGTGATGCTTGCCACGCCAAAGGATCTGTTCGGCAGAAAGGTCGGGGCGGCGATCACCTCATTATGCGAAGTCCTCAAGGACGCAGCGCGCTACGCGTCGTCAAGCCCGGATCGGCTGAACTTCCTCCTCGACAATCTCTTCGACATCGAAGGCCGCAATGGAAACCTGCGCGGCATCCTGTTCGAACTGATGGCCGGCTATCTCGCGCGCAGGAACGCCGTTTCGATCGACATGGGCATCAGGGCCAAGGACCCAAAGAGCGGCAAGAGCAAAGACATCGATGTCCAGGCGATCACGGCGCACAACCGCCGCGTGACGGCGATCGAGTGCAAAGGGAAGGAACCGGGTGGCACGTTGAGCCTCGAAGATGTCGATGACTGGCTCGCGAAGATCCCGGTGTTCCGCGCCCACTATGCGCATCACCATACGCTGCGCGAGGCGGAACAGCGATAAGAGATTTGGACCAGCGGCTCGATCGCGCCCGATGCCCTGGCGAAGCTCGAGGCCGAGCGGGAAAGACGGGTAAAGGCCCCGATCGGGTGGATGGATGGAAAAGCGGTTCTCGCGCTTGCGCGCGACGGGAAGGAAAAGGCCATTGCCGACGCCATGAACCAGCACTTCATCGAGCATCCGTTCGCCACGGTGGCAAAAGCGCTGGCAGCCGATGCGTCCGTTGATAGCGCTTTGTCTGGCGAGGCCGACAGCCCGTTGCGTCTGACCTATAGCGCGTGACGCTCGGTGGCCCCCGCGACCTAGACATTGGGCCCACGGGAACCGCCAGATCGGCGACCTGACAGCGCCGACCGAGATAGCGGGAAAGGCAAAGGTCGTGAGCGACAGCCTGAACCTTCAGGATATTGTGTTGGTCCGATGCCCTCTGCGGTGAGCCACCTATGGTTCCTGGGTTGGATAATCGACATATCCCCGGCCATCGCCGCCATAGAATGTATTCCTGTCCGTCGAGTTGAGCGGCGCATTTTCAAACAGGCGCTGCGAAAGATCCGGGTTGGCGATGAACGGTTGGCCGAACGAGACTGCATCGGCATGGCCACGCGCGATCGCCGACTCTGCGGAGGTGGCACGAGTTTCAATCGCGCCACTGGCCGGCCGGTATTGCCTCACGTTGTCATTTCCCTAGCATCGCGTCAGATTGAATTTGTCGGGTAGATTTGGGGGGATGACGGAGTGGCGCTTACCGCGTTGGAGGAAGCCCGCGGCGAACCGGGATTGCTGGTCGAGATCCGTGGAACGATCAGCGCGAATGTCGCAGCTGATCTGCTCAAGGCCCATAACAAGGCGTTCCGCGCCTGGTGTCGTGCAAATGGCGAGAGCGCTCGCGACCTTGTTATCGTCGATAGCGGCACTGGCAGCTATTGGGCGCGATTGAAGGACGCAGCCGAAGTCGCTGGCCTCCTGCAACTAGGTTCCGACATTTTTCCCGCCTTCATGACGCACCTTGCCGAGATTGTGCACCTCGGCTTTGCGAGCGACCCATCTGAATTCAGCGCGCTGTTTACCGATCTGCTCAAAGCCTACCGCAAAGCTATCGCGAACAAGACGGTGCAGGCCGTCGTCATCAGCGGCCTCACGATCAAGCCCTTCGAAATTACCACGGTCAAACAGGTCGATCAGATCATCGTGGTTGCGGAGGCGCAACGCCTCTCGAAAAAGGCACCGACGCCTTTGCGGCCGGTCATAGCGCATGATGAGGTGGAGTGGCGGATACCCTCTGCCCAGCGCGGTCCTGGCTTCAAGCGACATGGCACGGTTCGGGAAGTCGATCGGACAATTTATGTCAGGCTCGAGGGCATGGACGGAGCTCTGCTACCTGCCCATGGCAGGCATGTCGGTCGCCTGAAGGACGGACTCGCCTATGAATTTGAGGGGCACACGCTCACAAATGAGGCGAAGGAGACGATTGGTTATGTGATCGATCGCGCCGATTCTATTCCTCAGCTTCTATAGGAAGGGGCTCTATTGAATCTCGCACTCGAACCGAGCCGAGTGAGCTTCCCGGCTGACAAAAATCATGCGGAGGGATCGCGAACATATGGCGAAATCTGATGATTCCGCTATTGTCCAATTTCGGGGACCGATTTTCTGGCAAGGGTGAGATGGCGCGCGGCGAGCTGATGAAAAAACTTCTGGCGAGCTACGGCCGAGACGATGAGTTTCGGGCAGTTGCCGAGCAGATCATCACGGAGGAGGAAGCGAAGAACAACAAGGTTCTCGCCCGATCGCTCCGCCGTTCGCTGGAAGTCGCGCCGCCCAAGGCGAGTCGGCCCAAGGCACTTGCGTCGCTGATTCCTTTTCCGGAGGCGGCGGGCGACTTCATCGAACTCGTTGAGCCAAGCCATAATAAGCAGGATATCATCCTCTCAGCTGAGAATACGCGCATCTTCCAGGGACTGCTGGACGAGTTTCGCCGTGGCGAGGAAATCCGCCGCCGGGGACTGTCGGTGCGGTCCAAGATGCTGTTCTGCGGCCCGCCGGGATGCGGCAAGACACTGTGCGCGGAGATTTTCGCCGCCGAGCTTGGCTTGCCGCTCTATGTCGTCAAGCTGGACCGTCTCATTTCTTCCTATCTTGGAGAGACGGCGACCAACATCCGCAAGATTTTCGAGTTCGCGCGGAAACAGCCATCAGTCCTCTTTTTCGACGAGTTCGACGCGATCGCGCGGGCGCGGGATGAGGATGGCGAGCACAATGAGCTGCGCCGGGTCGTGAACAGCCTCTTGATCTTCATCGATCGGATCCAGCCGAAGGGCTATCTGGTTGCCGCGACCAACCTCGATCATGCGCTCGACGCGGCAATTTGGCGCCGGTTCGACGAGGTCGTGTGGTTTGACCGCCCGGATCAGCGAATGGTTGCCCGCTTCCTGAAGATGAAATTCAAGAATGTGGCGATCGCTTTCGACCCCGCTGATCATCTGGATGAGCTTCAGGGCCATTCCTACGCAGAACTGGATCGTATCTGCGTGCAGGCGATTAAGGCCGCGATCATTGATCGTCGCAAGGAGGTCTCTGGTTCGGATTTCAAGCATGCTGTCGCCGACGAGCAACGGCGGCAGCGTCGAACGCGGCGCGTGACATCAGCCTGATTCGGACTGCATGGCCCGCTACGACCATCTGCAGCTTGTTCGGCTGCCTGAGCGGATGCCGCAGCGCAAGACCGGCGGCGGTGGCCCGCCGCCAATGCGCGAACCAGGCGGCCATAGCCGCAGGCGCTTCACCATCGGCCGGTCGACCGCCTGTTCGCAACGCGGTCTGGCACATCTCACGCAGCACCTCTGGTTGCCTATAAGGCGGGTCAGATCCTCGGGCGCTTTCCTAACTCGTCAGCCAATCTGGTGCGCGCGTTGTTGGCTGGAAGCGCCGCTATCCCTGCAGAAGCCACGCGCCGGCTTGCGACGCTCGGCGAAGCACCGACTCGCGCGCAGTGCGGCTATGGGATGGTGGATGCCGAAATGGCATCCTACTCCGATGACAATCGAGTGGTCCTCTATGCCGAAGACGAACTGACGATCGACCATTTCGCGGTGTACCAGATTCCGATTCCGAGGCCTTTTCAAACGGAGCGTGGCCGCCGCACAATTCGGGTGAGCCTCGCCTATGATCCGCCGGTTCGGCATAGCCGGCTCGACTATAACGGCGTCTCCATGAGTTTTCGGCTTGTACGCGGGTGCGCCCCTGAAGAAATCTTCGACCATTATCGCCGACGCACTCAGGCGGACGGGCCGATCCCTGAGATGACAAACCGCAATAACTGCAATCTCAGTCCGTCGTCGACGGCGCGGGAGAAATCGAGCCTCCAAAGCGCTTCGGTCAGTTTCGCTCGCGATGTGAGCGGTTACGGCGACGTCTACTATTTGGTTGTCCGTTGTGCAGGTGGCTGGGCCGGTGACGCTGGACAGCAGAGTTTCGCGGTCGCGGTCGAAATCTCGCATGAAGCCGAAGTGGGGCTGTATGAGCGCCTCCGCCAGCAGGTGCGCGTCCGCGCCTGATTGCACGCCTACTTCCTCCCACTGGCGGGGTTCGGTATTGAGCATGCGCGGTTAGGGACTTTATGCCTTAGGTCTGGACGTAACCAATAGGCTCCAGCGCAGGGGGCAAACCCGCCGTTGGGTTACGCCGGGAACGTCCGCTTTCCTCGCCCTGACGGTCAAGACCGGACAGAGCACAATGTCCCAGCCTTACGAAATTCAGCTATCGCCACTGATCGCGATGACCCGCGCCTGCGGATATTCTCTCGGCGCTTCCTTGTAGAGTATGATGTACCCAGGAAGCGCGGTCGCCTGCCACGCAGCGGGAAGAGCCGATACGATATGGGCGACTGCGGCTCTCGGCGTAATCGGGCCAGCCGCGCCCTGAGTTATGATGGCGTCCATGTCCGGATGGGGCTTACGGCTGCGCGCGCCCGCGCCTTGGAATCTGAACGTGAACGGCAGCGCATCTTTTAACCTCGCAAGCACATCCGCCGCACGTTCCCCCTCCTCGATCGCGAAGGCCATCTCCCGATCAATATCGATCGGAAACACCGCGTCGAAGTTGCTGGGATCGACTTTGGTGGTGTCCCGCTCGCGGCCGGGATCATTCGAACCAAAGCCGCTGCCGTTCCAGTCGATCGCCTTGACGCCGCCATAGTGGCGAATGAGGTCGCTTTCGAGATCCATTGCCGTGAATACGAATATGCGGACGGCCTTGAAACCCACACGGGCTGGATCGAGCGCAACGCGATGCATGATCTTGCGCGCGTGTCGCGTCAGTCGCTTCCGCAGGCCCGCATCCGCGTCGGTCTTGCCGACATAGACGAGCCGGCCATCCAGGAAGAGCTGATATACGCCCTGCTCTTCAGGAATCTCGATGAGATTGGCGGCATTGAGCTGCTCTGGCTCGATGCCGTCGATCACCTCAATGAGCCGGGACAGCAGCGCGCTCGGCAGGTCGAATTCGAACTCGGTATAGCCTTTCATCGGGCCGCACCTCCCGACCGGCTGGCAATACACTGCGCCTGCAAATGGTCGAAGGTCGATTTGGCCACGACATGCGCCAGATCGACTGGCACGGCATTGCCGAGTTGACGCATCGTTTCCGACCACGAGCCATGGAATATCATCTGGTCGGGGAAGGTCTGGAGCCGGGCGCTTTCGCGGATCGTGAAATAGCGCACCGATCCGTCCGGGCGCCGCAGCATGTTCTCGCCGCCCGGGACACCGTGAACGCCGGCCTTGAGCGTCTTGGCCGGCTCATCCAGGGGGCTACCGGTGTGACCGGGATAGCTACGCGCGCCCGGCTGATAGCGATGGTCGACGAATTCCGATTTCTCACGCGGTGATAGCTCGGGATCGGGAAGCCCGATCAGCGCGTCGCGGGTCGTCCGCCACGGCTTGAGCGTCGGGCGGTCACCGAGGCGTTTGGCGAGGCTGGACAGGTCGCTCTGGTCCCGCTTGGCGACCCGATGACGATCCCAATAGTCGCCATGGATCTGATCCCACAGCAGGGCCTCGCGGGAATGCGTTTCCTTCGGGAAGGACCATTTGACACCCAGGTCGGAACGGAATCCCACGAAGAACACACGTTCGCGCTTCTGGGGCACGCCGAAATTCGCCGCGTTCAGCACCTTGGGAGGCAGCACCTGGTAGGACAGCGCAGAACTGCCCTTGGAGCTATGATGCTGCTCCAGGCGAGCGCGATGATCGAGCCAGCCTTCCTTATCCTTGATAGCGATCTCGGGGTAGGAGAGCTGAAGGTAGATATAGCTGAAATAGGTTTCGAAAGTGGCGCGGGTCAGACCCTTCACATTCTCGAAGATGAAGGCGTTCGGCTTGGTCTCGCGAACGACCCTGACCGCCTCGGACCACATATCACGATCATCCTGATAAGCGCGATGCCGCCCACCCAGGGAGAATGGCTGACAAGGCGGCCCACCCGTCACCAGATCCAGCTGGCCCTCGAACTGGGTGAACGCAAAATCCCGGATATCGCCCTCGCGAGGGCTGGGCCACTTGCCCATGCCGGCATTCCCGCGCGACCGATTTTCGCGGATCGTGTCACAGCACCAACGATCCCATTCCACCACGTCCAGCGTCTTGAACCCGGCACGCGACACGCCAAGGGCAAGGCCGCCAGCGCCCGCGAATAGTTCAATCGCCTTCATGATTTCTTCCCGATGAATCTGGAGAGCTTGTTGCCTAATTGTTCCAGATCACGCAACTCGCATTCCCATACGGTCAGAACTTTCCAACCCATTTCTTTCAGCCTTGCCTCATTGGCGGCGTCCCGCTCGCGATTGCCTTCCAGTTTCCGCTCCCAGAATTGAACGCGGCTCTTGGGCATCCGGGCGAGCTTGCAGGCTGGATCGGGATGGCGATGCCAGAAGCAGCCATGAACAAGGATCGCCTTGCGTCGCGACCGGAACACTATGTCCGGCCTCCCGGGCAAATCCTTGGCATGAAGGCGATAGCGATAGCCCATGGCATGGAGCATCCGTCGGACGATAATCTCCGGCTTGGTGTCGCGTCCCCTGATGAGCGCCATGCGCTTGGCGCGCTCGACAGGCGTGAGTGTGTCCACCATCATAATCTCCACTGGGACCCACGGCCAAGATGGGGACGTCCCGTCCGAACGGAAAGCACGGCGATCCGCACCGACCACGGCCGATGATCATCCTGGCTCAACTGATCGAAGGGCCGGCCCTGCCGCGCCCAAACTGCCAGCTGATCCCATCCGCCCGCATGATGCCGGATGCCGCCTTGCCCATGTTGCGCTCCAGCACGTCGCGCCAGGGCACGAGAGTAAAATCCCGCGACCGCTCGACCAGCGCATAGCAGCCACCTTCCAGATCAACCCGGCGGGCAATCACGCCCTCGATCCGCTCGCCGATCCCGACAGATGCAAAGGGCTTGCAGATGCGATCCGCCAGCTGCTCACCGGTCTGCCGAAGTTCACGCTGGCGAAGCATGTCTATCGCGCCCTGCCGGAACCGAAGCACTGCACCGTCCGGATCAGCCAGTTGCTGCTCGACCAGCCATTGCCGTCGCGCTGCCAGCGCGGCCCTGACCTCACGCCCGAAGCCAGCATCGCGCACCGGGCTTCCGTTACCCTCAGACAGCTCCCGATCGAGCCAGGTCGGCGCCTCCTTCCCTGCCAGTTCGGCGACAGGGGTTCGGGACATGACCGATACCGCCAAGGGCCGGTCCCGCTGCTGCCGCACGGCATAGGTCTCGGCGCGTGCAAGATGGTCATCGGTTATGGCCCAGCTCCCGTCCTCCGATCGCTCCGGCCCGGCACCCACCCGCCGCATGGCTTCCAGACGCCGGACATGGCTGGCGGCGAAGGCTTCGTTGGCCTGCGGATCATGGGCCAGATGAAGGTCCACGGAGTAGCGCCCGCCGTTCGCACGGGCGATGGTATCGATGGTGCGATCCGCCTGCGTTACGCCCGCCTTCTTAGGTTCAATCCGCACGGTCGCATTCTCAGGCACCGATTGGACGACATCGCCCCGGCCGATATCGACATAATGAACCCGCCCGTCGATGCCATCGACCATCATGTAATGACGGTCGCGATGCTCGTCGGAAAAGCCGCGGCTGATGAGCTTCCCAACAATGGGTTCGCGCAACTCTGAAGCGATCACCCGTTCGACACCGGCGCGGTCGAGACGGCGGGCGGTCAACTCGTGTTGCATGACGCGGATGATATCGCCGCGCTCGCCCATGCGGCGGAGCGTCTCCTCCATCCCGTCAGCGAGCCGGTAGCGTCCGCCCCCGAGGTCTTCGGCCAGGTTCATGGACTTCAATTTGCGCAGCCGCCCCACCGCTACCGATTGCTGGAAGGGATCGTTGTCGGCCGAAGACACAGTACGATCCGAGGTGACGATCAGTGGCGAGAATGACCTCGTGCAGGCCATCCGCCAGTCCACGCAGACAAATACCGCGCGTGCTGGCGACCAGATTACGCAGCGGAATCTCGACATCCAGCCGACGATCACGATCCGCCCCGGCGCGCCTGTCCGCGTAATGGTGACCCGCGATCTCATCCTTGCGCCGTGGCGCGGAAGGGCGAGCTAACGTGGAACTGAAGCTCAGAAAATTGCCCGATCGCACCCCGGTCAAACTCGCCATCACGGTCATGCCCGACCTTCACGAGGCACTGCGGGACTACGCTCGGTGCTATGCGGAGACTTATGGCAGCGAAGAGCCGGTGACCGAGCTGATCCCGCATATGCTCGCGACCTTCCTGTCAACCGACCGAGGCTTCGCAAAGGCACGGGAGAGGGGCGTCCAGCGGTCGTGACCAAGCCATCCGACCGAGCGCTTCGATTGAGCCCGCTGACGGTCAGAGTCGCCGACGCCGCAGGGTTGCTCGGTGTCGGCAAGACGAAAATCTACGAGCTGATCGGTGCGCGTGAGATCGAAATCATAAAGCTCGGCCGCGCCACCCTGATAATTAGCGCAAGTATCGAGACTTTCATCGAGCGGCAGCGCGAACCGGCCTCCGCAACGCCGATGCCCCGGAAGCGCGGGCGGCCGAGGAAGACTTTTCGCGAGCTGGCTTCCGGACGCGAGCCTTAGGCTCGCTGAGGCAGTGGTTCGCCCACGCCTCCATCAACGCACGCCGCTTCGCCAGGAAATCGGTCCGCCGATACGCTGCCTCGACCTTGTTCCCTAACGTGTGTGCGAGGGCAGCTTCGGCGATCTCGCGGGCGACATCGGTTTCCTCTGCTGCCCAATCGCGAAAGCTTGATCGGAACCCGTGGACTGTAGCAGTGACGCCCATGCCGCGCACCAACTCCAGAAGTGCCATGTCCGAAAGCACCGTCGCTGACATGCTGGACGGGAAAACGAGGTCGCAATCCTCGACTCGAAGGGCCTGCGCACGCCTAAATACGTCCGCCGCTTGGGGGGAGAGCGGTACGACATGATCGACGCCGGCCTTCATCCGATCGCCGGGAATCTTCCAGAGCGTAAGGTCGTCGTTCAATTCGGGCCAGCGCGCCCCTCGGACCTCGCCGGATCGCACGGCGGTGAGAATGAGAGCTTCAAGAGCAAGCTGGCTTGCGGACAACTCCTTGGCCCGAAGGCGGACGAGAAATGCCGGCACCTCCGCATGTGGCAGGGCAGCAAAGTGTCCTGTCTTTTTCGGCTGCCGAGGCAAACCTTTCGAAATTGATCGCATCGGCGCCTCGGTATCGCGGAGGCCGTTCGAGTAGGACCAGTCCAGAACCGTGCCGATTCGCTGGCGCACGCGCCGCGCGGTCTCTGGAATCTCGAGCCAGATCTCGGCCAACACGTCGCGTATGAGCGGCCCGTCGATCTTGTCGACCTTCAGCTTGCCGAGCTTGGGATAGGCGTAACGCTCAAGGGTCTTGATCCACTGCTTGGTGTGTTTGCCGTTTTTCCACCCCTTGATCATTTCGGCGTGCGCCTTTTTGGCGGCCTGCTCAAAGGTCAAAACAACCTTTGCTACCTTGCGGCGCTCCTCAAGCGGATCGATGCCAGACGCCGCCAGCTTCTTTGCGGCCGCTGCTTCGAGGCGCGCCGTTTGAGCTGGGACATAACGAGCGTCGCCAAGCCCAATATCGCGCCGCGTGCCCTTGATCTGGATACGCAGCACCCAGCTTTTGCCGCCGCTCGGCGAAATCTTGAGATAAAGCCCGTCACCGTCGGCATACCGACCAGGCTCTTTCAGGCTTTCGATGATCGCTTTGGTGAGCTTTCCCATGCAGGATTCATAGCACTTCGCTGCCGGCTATTGAACCCCTCCACCCCGCTTCAGTCCCACACTCAGTCCCACAAGACTTTTCGGCACCCCCCGAACGCCACCGATCATTAGCGGAAAATTTATCGAGCAATTTCCGTTATTTATTGGCATTTTCCGAACGTGGGCGAACGCCGATGAAGTGGAATATGGCGGAGCGGGAGGGATTCGAACTCAGCCAGCAAGCTGTTGATTTTAAGTGCTGTACTTTTGCTCTTACGCCCCGCGTACCACGAAAAGTGCCACGACGGCTTTTTCACCGAAATACCGGCACCTACTGCCAGCGTTCGACGAATGGCATCGTATTCGAACCCAAGATGGACTGCAAGTTTTCGACGGCGGCCAAACGACTGCCTTTGGGACATTGCCGTCATTCCCAGACCTGCGTCAAAAGGGCGGCTTTCAACGGAACACCGGACGTTCTGGGTGCAAATAAGCAGCGGCAGGGAACCGCCTTAAGGAAAACGGCCGCTGCCAGCGCAGAAGCTGCATGAAGCTGCCGTACAGTATCACCGCCGCATGCGTTACAGCTTGACCAACTGCGCATGTCATACGATATGCGCTGCCAAGGCGATGGATTTCCGCCGGGCTTCGGCCGAACCGCCTTCGGGCTGATGATTCCTACCTGATGCGTTTTCGCAACAAGGAGGAATCGTGCGCGCTAAATTCGCAATATTGCTGTCGAACCTGAACGTCCTGGCCTTTGCCAGGGACCGGCATGCCCATGCCCTGTCCGTGTTGCGATGGCTGGCGCTCCTTGTTCCCATGGCGGCGGCGGTGGGCAGTCTTTGCGCGGCCTTCCTCTGGAGCCTGGATGTTGCCACGCGCACGCGCTTTGCGCATCCATGGTTGCTGTTCCTCCTGCCAGTCGGCGGGTTCGCGGTCGGGCTGCTGTATCATTTGTTCGGTCGCAGCGTCGAAGGCGGCAACAACCTGATCGTCGAGCAGGTCCATGAACCGGGTGGCGGCGTGCCCTTACGCATGGCGCCGCTGATTTTCGTCGGCACCGTTGTCACGCACCTGTTCGGCGGCTCGGCCGGGCGAGAGGGCACGGCTGTGCAACTGGGCGGCAGCCTTGCCAGCGCCTTCGCCACGATGTTTCGGCTTGATGCCGAGAGTACCCGCATCATCCTGATGGCCGGTATTGCCGCAGGTTTCGGGGCCGTGTTCGGCACACCGCTGGCAGGCGCGATCTTCGCGCTCGAGGTACTGGCGGTCGGCCGTGTGGAATATCGCGCGCTGGTGCCGACACTGATAGCCGCTGTTGTCGGCGACTGGACCTGTCACCAGTGGGGCATCCACCACGGGCTTTATCACATCGACTATCTCAAGGGCACGGTCGTGCCGATCGCCGTCGATCCATTAATTCTGCTTGAGGCTGCTATAGCCGGCGTGGCGTTTGGACTGGTCGGCCTGCTGTTCTCCGAATTGTCGCACGGTTTCGGCGACTTCGTGAAGCGCCACATCCGGTTCGGGCCGCTGCGTCTCTTCCTCGGCGGCCTTGCGGTGATCGCTCTGGTCTATCTGCTCGGCACGCGCGACTATCTTGGTCTCGGGGTCTGGGCGCCCGATGCCTCCACACCCACGATCGCAAGCTTCTTCTCGCCCGGTCAGGATTACTGGAGTTGGGCGCTCAAGCTGCTGTTCACGGTCGTGACGCTGGGCACAGGCTTCAAGGGCGGCGAGGTAACACCGCTGTTCTTCATCGGCGCGGCACTGGGTCATGCCCTCGGCACGCTTTTCGGCGGACCTGTCGATCTCTTCGCGGGACTTGGGTTCGTCGCCGTCTTTGCCGGGGCGGCGAACACGCCTTTGGCCTGCACCATCATGGGCATCGAACTGTTCGGTGCGACCCATGCCGTCTACATCGCCGTTGCCTGTTTCGTCGCCTACCTGTGCTCAGGCCACAGCGGCATCTATCTGTCTCAGCAGATCGCCGTCCCCAAGCATCCGCGCATTTCCATCAGCCCAGGCATGACGCTGCGGGGCATTCGCGCAGCGCGCACCCAGATCACCAGGCAGGACCTCCACACAAATGACTGACACAGCTATCCTTACGTCCAGCGAGATCGGCATGCTGCGTATCTATATGGCACCGCGTGATACGGCAGAGCCGCGCAAGGCATGGAAGCTGTGGTCAGCGCGTCCGCTCTATCGCGAGCTTGTCGTCCAGGCAAAGGCTGCCGGTCTGATGAACGCTGTAGCCCATCATACCCACTACGGTTTCAGCAATCACGGACCGGTGCTCGATCAGGGTGCGGAAACGAGCAATCCCTATCTGACCATGTGCGTCGAACTGATCGGTCATCGGGCGGATCTCGAACTGTTCTGCCAGCGCCACGCCGCCCTGCTGGAGACGAAGGTGGTCATCTACAAGCAGCTCGAGCATTGGGCGATCGACGCTGTGACAAAGCAGGAGAGCGATGTATGAAGATTCTCGCCGTCATCGTCGGAGCCGACAGCACTGCGACGTGCCTCAACGCAGCCGTTCTCGCAGCGCAGTGCGTGGGGGAGCGTACGATCGAAGCCCTGAACGTTGTGGTCGATCCTGCCCATCTGGTTGCTGCCAGCGACGAGGTCGACATGCAGCGTCTGCGCGAACGTTGGGAAGGCACGGCCAGCGAGCGATCGGCCGCCTGCCACACGGCTTTCCTCGCGTGGAACGCAGGAGCGGCGCAGGACGTTCCGTCCGTCACCTGGCGGACCGTGGTTGGCGATGAAGAAGCCGTGGTGACGGAGGAGGCCAAGAATGCCGACCTGTTAGTCGTGATCGCCCACGAGCGGAACATGGACGGTGGGGACGCCCTGCATGCCGCGCTGTTCGGCACCCAGAAACCGGTGCTGATCGTCCCGATTTCCTGGAAGCCAAGGGCCGGTCAGCGCTTTTCGCATATCGCTGTAGGCTTTAGCGACTCCCCTGCGGCGAGACGCGCTGTCGAGGCGGCCACGCCTTGGTTGAAAGGTGCCACTGACGTCACCGCTATTCGGATCGGCGATGCAGATTATCCGGCGCTCAAACTGGAATCGCTGCTCGATGACGCAGGGATTGCGAACAGACTGCGCGTGGTCCCGCGCTCGCACGGGAACCTTGGCCATCAACTCCTGACGGAAGCCCATCAAGCCGGAGCGGATATGCTGGTGACGGGAGCCTATCGGCACAACCAGCTGATTGAATGGTTCGCAGGCGGCACAACCCGGCACTTGCTTGCTTGCGCGGACATACCGCTGCTGATGATCCATTGAGGCACAAGACGGCATGGCCGGGCGGCCCCCATCGACATGGTGCGGCAGAGATGGATAGCATCGTACGATGATCTCCATCCCGAACCTGACGCTCGCTTATCTGCTGCTCGAATGGGCGATACGGCTCATCATGGTGGTGGTCATTCCGCTGCGACGTCCGCCCGAAGCGGCACGCAGCTGGCTGCTACTGGTTCTGTTCCTGCCGGTGCCCGCCTTCATCCTGTACCGCCTGATCGGCCGCGCCGCGTTCCCGTCCTGGCGGCGGGATCGCTTCAGGCGTGCGGCGCCGGAGCGGGAGAGCGCCGCGCAGGCGCTAACAAGCAGTAAAAGCGCGCCTTCGCCGACAGCCGTGCTTGCACAATGGCTGGGCGGGTTTCCGAGCTGTGGTGGCAATGCCCTCTCTCTGCTGGAGGATTATGACGGTGCGATCGCCGCTATGGTGGCAGCGATAGATGCGGCCCATGTTCGGGTTCATCTGCTGACCTACATCTTGGCCGACGATAGGACGGGACTGAAAGTCGCAGATGCCCTTGGCCGCGCCCGCGCGCGGGGCGTTGATGTCCGCGTGCTGATCGATGCGCTAGGGTCGCGCCCCTGGGTGAAGCGCAGCCTGGCGATGCTGGCGGACCGAGGCGTCACCGCCCAGCTGGTCCTACCAGTTCGCTTCGCAGCGCTGCGCCGTGCGCGAAGCGATTTGCGCAACCACCGCAAGCTATGCCTGGTAGATGGCATGGTCGCTTTCGTCGGATCGCAGAATATCGTGAACCGTGATTTCAAACCCGGGATCGTCAATGACGAACTTGTCGCCCGGGTCGAAGGCCCGGTCGTCTGCGCGCTCGATGCCGTCTTTGCCAGCGACTGGTTTCTTGAGACCGAACAGACCATCGCGGTGTTGCCCTTGCCCGACGTCACCGGCGCCTCAGAGTTGCAGGCGATGCCCAGTGGCCCGGACTACCGCGTGCCAGGCTATGAGCGATTGCTCGTCGAACTCGTTCACGAGGCGCAAGAGAATATCACCATCGTCTCGCCCTATCTGATCCCCGACGAGGCCCTGCTGACCGCGCTCAAGAACGCGGTCGCACGCGGCGTCGCGATCGACCTTGTCGTTTCGCATGTTGTGGACCAGCGGCTCGTGAACCTTGCCCAGCGATCCTATTACACCGAACTGCTCGAGGCAGGCGTACGCCTCCACCGCTACCGCGACAGGTTGCTGCACGCGAAGAACGTATCGATCGATGGCCGCATCGCCGTCATCGGATCCAGCAACGCTGATGTCCGCTCCTTCATGCTGAATGCGGAGATCAGCCTGATCTTGCATGATGAAGCGTCCGCCGGACCTCTCGCGGATGTCCAACGGGGATACATCCGCCGAAGCGACCGACTTTTGCTGGAGGAATGGCGTGATCGCCCGCG
Organism: Novosphingobium fluoreni; assembly: GCF_014196615.1. Lineage (GTDB taxonomy): Bacteria > Pseudomonadota > Alphaproteobacteria > Sphingomonadales > Sphingomonadaceae > Novosphingobium > Novosphingobium fluoreni. Next base: position 151,441 of record NZ_JACIDY010000008.1, on the reverse strand, counting down.
TGTTTCCCGCTTCTGCGAAAATCTGGCTCGCCTCGTCAGTCCCTTGCTGTGACCTCACGCCTGCGGTGCCGGAAGTGTGCGGCAAGGCCGACGAGGAGCAGCACCGCGAGTACGGGCAGCAGAACATGGCCCACATCGCGGACGCGGCCAAAAGCGGCCTCGATGCCCTGACCGAACAGGTAACCCAGGGTCACGAAAACCGTCGCCCAGACCACGGCCGCCAATGCGTTGATAGCCATGAAGCGGGAGGCAGGAAGCGCTGTCGTGCCGATCGCGATGGGGCTGACAGTACGCAGGCCATACAGAAAGCGGAACCCGAACACGAACAGCACTGGCCGCTGCTCGAACACATCGATGGCGCGGCGGAACGCGGCCTTCTGCTGGACGCGCCGAACATAGCGATGATCGCGGAACCGGCGGCCGAGGGCAAAGAAGATCTGGTCCGCGATAAAGGATCCGAGTGCTGCCGCCGCGATGGCCGCCGGGTACGCGATCAGGCCACGATGGACCATCACGCCGCCCAGCACGACCACCGTCTCGCCCTCGATCCCGGCGCCGAGGAACAGAGCGGCAAAGCCGTACTGGCTAAGGACCGCTTCAAGCGTCACGGCTTCTGCCGCTGGACCACCGCGCCTGCCTCATCCGGCGCGCCGGAACGGATTACGAGGAAGCGGCGCTCTGCAGGCGCGGCGTCCTTGACGATCTGCCGGATCGGGCCAACCGCATTGACGATCGCCGCGCCTGCCGGATTGGTCATGAACTTGGCCAGCGGCTCGACCGTACCGGTACCATCCTGACGCGCCGCCAGACCCAGCGTAAAGGTCTGCTTGGGCGCCAGTCCGGCGACCGCGGCCTGCAGGATCTGCACCTGGCCCTGATCGAACAGCGACACCTGGCTCTGTCCCTGACCTTCCAGCACGACCTGCACTTTGCCCTGCGCCTTGGCGAGCGGCACGAGGTTGTCGAGGCCTTGCCCTGATGGCACGGCGCCGGGAACATAGGCGACGCCTTGCGGGCCCTGTCCGATCGGGATCGTGGCAATGACCTTGTTCGTGGCCGTATCGATGACGGCGACCGCATCGTCATTTTCCAGCCCGACATACATCCGGCTGCCGTCGCCTGACGGCCAAAGGCCGTGCGGCAGGGCGCCGACCGGCACCGAGGCAATTTCCGAAAAGTCGTCGGTGCGCAAGACCTTGACGATACTCTGCGTGCCGACCGTGACATAGGCGAACTGGCCTTTGGGTGTCCTGGCGATGTTGACGTGGTTGGTGATCGGCCCGGTGTCGATTGTCTTCCGCACGGCAAAGGGCGGCTTGGCATCGAAGACCATGACCTTGCCGACGTCCTTGAGCGTCAGCCATACCTGCTTGCCGTCAGGCGTGGCGGCGATGTCCGGGCAGAACGGGCTGTCCTGCTTCACACGGCCAACGATGCGCTTTGACCTGGTGTTGATGACGACGGTTTCCGGCGAGAAGCTGGAACAGACGTAGCCGTATTTCCCATCGGGCGAGAAGATCGTCATGCCCGGCCCGTTGGGCACGGCGATACGGCCCGTTTCCTTGAAGGTGGTCCCGTCGAGCACGGCGATATAATCCTCGCCGCGCACGCTCACCCAGACTTCACGGCCGTCGGGCCGGAAAAATGCTTCGTGCGGCGAGCGCCCGACATAGGCGGTGTGCTTCACGGCATTGGTCGCGGTATCGATGAAGCTGACCGAGTTGGACCCGATCGATACGACCGCCAGGGTCCGGCGATCGGGCGAGAAGCCCATGCCATGCACCAGAAGCTGGCCCCTATAGAGCGGGCTGAGATTTGCAGGCGTGGGATCACCGAGCTTGATGACACCCAGCAGCGTGTTCGTCGACGGATCGATGACCGATACCGTGTTGGAAAACTGGTCCGAGGTGTAGAAACGGTCCTGCGCACTGACTGCTCTGTCAGGCTGGGCATTGGGGACCTGCTGCGCAGTTGCCGGGAATGCGACCAGTGCAGCCGCTATAGGCAAGGTGCGCGACGCGATGCTCAGCGTCTTCTTCATTTGTCGTCTCCCATGTGATGGTGCGCGCCGGCAGCGGGGCCGGTCTTACCGGCGAGTATGTCCTGCATGACGGCGATCTCCTGCCGCTGCTCGACGATGATGCCCTGAGCCAGACGGCGCAGGCGTTCGTCTTTTCCGTACCTGAGTTCCGCCTCCGCCATCTCGATCGCGCCCTGGTGATGGGGAATCATCATTGCCGCGAAGTCGCGGTCCGGATCGCCGGTTGGCGCAATCATCATCGCATGGTGCATGCGCTGCATGGAGGCTGCCATTTGGCTTGCAAAGCCATCAGGCGATGCCGCCAGTGCGGCCGCCGATGCTGTTGCCGTGCAAAGGCCGGCCAATCCCCATAGCAGTTTCAAGTGAAGCCCTTTCGTCATGGCGTTCCGGCGATAACGCCCACAGCGGACGCGAGTGTCATCGTCGCAGCGTGCAACGGAAAAAATGCGAGTTGCTGAGGAGCAGGCGCGTCAACGCATGCGTTGCCTGTCGAACACATGGCGCAACACGGGCCATCGATCCAACCGATGGTTTTTGTAGTTTCAATAGGATTTGACGATCAATGGTCTGGCTGGATGATCCCGCGTTGATCGCCGAACGCAGCGCAGCACTTGGTGAGCCGCACATCGCACCGCTGGAGATATGGCGTGAGGGGCTCGTTGGCGCAGGACACCCGGTGCCGCATTTCGACCCGTTCGATGCCGGCATAGCTGCGCGCCTTCTCCTGCTTCTCGAAACGCCGGGGCCCGGGCCTGAGCGCACCCGCTTCGTGTCGCGGGACAATCCGTCAGGCACTGCCCGGAACCTTCGCCGCTACCTTGAGGCAGCAGACATTGACCGAAACGACATCGTTCAGTGGAACTGCGTGCCCTGGATCGTCCACTCTCCCGGGGCCCGCAATCGCGCGCTGCGCCGCGCCGAGATTGCCGAAGGCATCGCAACGCTTCACGGCCTGCTTGCGAAACTGCCGGGCGTGCGGGTCTGCATATTGGCGGGACGGGTGGCTGCGGGCGCGGAGGCGCTTATCAAAGAGGCACGGCCCGACGTATCGATCATCACTATGCCCCACCCCAGTCCGGCCAATGTCTGCACCAGTCCTGATGTCGGCCAACGGATCGCGAGCGCGCTGGCGGCCGCCAAGAACGTCCTGATCGAATGATCTTCCATTATGATTGGAATGATACAATCAATGCGTTGGAGTGATTGATCGGGCTGCGGTATCGATGGTGACAGGAGATCACCATGACCCTTGAACAATTACGCATCTTCGTAGGCGTTGCCGAACGCGAACATATGACGCGGGCTGCAGAGGCACTGGGCGTGACCCAGTCGGCCGCCAGCGCCGCGATTGCCACGCTGGAAGCCAGGCACGACGTTCCGCTATTCAACCGCGTAGGCCGCGGCATTGAACTGACCGAGGCGGGTCGCATGTTCCTCGACGAAGCACGCGCCGTCCTTGGCCGCGCCGCAACGGCGGAGCTGACGCTTGCCGAGTTCGGTGGTCTGAAGCGCGGAACCCTTCGCCTTGTCGCCAGCCAGACCATAGCCAGCTACTGGTTGCCTTCACGCCTAGCCCAATTTCACAGCCGGCACCCCGCGATCCGCGTCGAATTGGCAATCGACAACACCGAAGGTGCGGCAGCGCGGGTACTGGATGGCCGCGCGGAACTGGGGTTTGTCGAAGGTTCGATCGACCAGCCCGCACTCGCCCACTGGAAAGTCGGCGAGGACCGGATGCTGCTGATCTCGGGGCAGGCTGTTGATACCATCGACGAGGACTGGGTGCGCGGCGCCAACTGGATTGTGCGGGAGCACGGATCCGGCACACGATCGAGTTTCGAGGACATCCTGCGACAGCGAGGCATCGATCCGGCAGGCCTCAACATCGCCATGACGCTGCCGTCCAACGAAGCGGTTCGTTCTGCTGTCGAGGCCCGCGCGGGCGTCGCGGTCCTGTCCGAACTGGTGGTGCGCCGCGCGCTTGCAGCGGGGCATCTTCACGAATTGCCGCTCGCGATGCCTGCCCGTCCATTTGAAGCGTTACGCCACAAGGAGCGGTATCGCACTCGGGCGGCCGACGCGCTGACCGAACTGGTCAAGGAGTTTGGATGATGACCGCGGATATCAAGCCCATCCTCGAAGGGATGCGCCCACTCAGCCGGCTCGATCACCCGCGCGAGATGATCCGCCAGTTCACGCCCAACTGGTTTGCGGCCACCATGGGCACCGGCATCCTCGCGCTGGCACTGCCGCAGGTGCCGGGCATCGGCGCTTCGCTCAAGCCGGTGGGAGAAGTGCTGTGGTTCTTCAACATCGGGCTCTTTAGCCTTTTCACCGCGCTCTATACCGCCCGCTGGATCCTGTTCGGCCACGAAGCGCGGCGCATCTTCGGGCACAATACCGTATCGATGTTCATCGGCACGATCCCCATGGGCCTCGCCACGATCATCAACGGCTGCCTCGCATTCGGTATCGCGCGGTTTGGCGAGGGCATCGTGCCTGTCGCCACGGTCTTGTGGTGGATCGACGCCGCCATGGCGGTGAGCTGCGGTGTGCTGATCCCCTATTTCATGTTCACGCGCCACCAGCATTCGCTCGACGGTATGACGGCGGTGTGGCTGCTGCCAGTCGTGGCGGCAGAAGTGACGGCTGCCAGCGGAGGACTGCTGGCGCCGCATCTGGCGCAAGGCAGCGCGCAGTTCGGGATGCTCGTCACGTCCTATATCCTGTGGGCCTATTCGGTCCCGGTAGCTTTCAGCATCCTGGCGCTGCTGATCCTGCGCATGGCTCTGCACAAGCAGCCGCATGAGGGCATGGCCGCATCAAGCTGGCTAGCACTTGGCCCTATCGGCACCGGCGCGCTGGGCATGCTGGTTCTGGGCGGCGATGCCCCTGCGATCATGGCTGCGCATGGGCTGGCAGATGTCGGCGCTGTCGCTCAGGGTATCGGCACAATCGCCGGCCTGTTGCTCTGGGGGTTTGGCCTCTGGTGGCTGGCACTCGCCTCGCTCATCACCTGGCGCTACTGGCGGGCGGGTATCCCGTTCAACCTCGGCTGGTGGGGCTACACCTTCCCGCTAGGCGTCTTCACCGTCGCAACCTTTCGTCTTGGCACGACCCTGCACCTTGCCTTCTTCGGTATCGTCGGCGCCGTTCTGACCCTGGCGCTCGCCCTGATGTGGATGGTGGTCGCCGCCAAGACCCTGATTGGCGGATGGCGCGGCAATCTGTTCGTATCGCCCTGTATCGCCGCCACAAACTGATCGGGCATTGCGATCAGTCACAGCGTTCTGATCGCTTGCTTCTCACAGCAGCACCCGCCACCATTTTGCCCGAGAGGATACGACCATGGACAGACTGGATGCCGAGCTCGCGGCCGAAACAAGCCGCCGCCGTTTCCTGCAGAATGCCGCTCTCGGCGGGGCAGCTATCGCTGCCGCGCCCGCTCTGGCGCAAGGCATCACGCAGGGTCTGACCGACTTGCATCTGCCCGGCGGCAATGCGCAGCGCCCGATGACGAGCGCTTTTCCTGGCAAGGGCAGCATGATCCTCCAGCGCGTCCATCCGCCGTTGCTGGAAACGCCGATGGATGTGTTCGACCGAGATGTGTTCACCCCCAATGATCAGTTCTTCGTTCGCTGGCATTGGGCAGACATCCCTACCTCGATCGACGTCGATGCCTTCCGTCTCAACGTGCGAGGTCATGTCAACAAGCCGATCGCGATCAGCCTCGAACAGCTTATGCGCCTACCACGGGTCGAGATGGCCGCGGTGAACCAGTGCTCGGGCAATTCGCGCGGGCTGTTCCAGCCCCGCGTCCCCGGCGCGCAGTGGGGCAACGGTGCGATGGGCAATGCAAAGTGGCTCGGGGTGCGCCTGCGCGATGTGCTCGATCTGGCCGGGGTGAAGGCGGGGGCCGTCCAGGTTCGTTTCGGGGCGCTCGACCAACCCGTGGTTGCAGGCGCCCCTGACTTCGAGAAGGCGCTCGACATCGACCATGCCCGCGACGGGGAAGTGATGATCGCCTTCGGCATGAACGGGACGCAGTTGCCGCTTCTCAACGGCTTTCCGATCCGGCTGATCGTGCCGGGCTGGTATTCCACCTATTGGGTCAAGATGCTGAACGACATCGAGGTCCTGCCTGGGCCTGACGATGAATACTGGATGGCCAAAGCCTACAAGATCCCGGCAACGCCCGGCGCCAATGTAAAGCCTGGCGCCAAGGACTTCCCGACCGTTCCGATCAACCGCATGATCCCGCGTTCGTGGGTCACCGGTCTGGGCGAAGGTCAGCGGATCGCACACGAGGCTTCGATCCCGCTCGGCGGTATCGCCATGGGGGGTGACTGCGGCGTAGCGCGGGTCGATGTGTCCACCGACGGCGGTCGCCATTGGTTCGCGACGAAGCTGGGTCCGGATCATGGCAAATACAGTTTTCGGCGGTGGGACGCGCAGGTTCCCTTGCCCGGCCCCGGACAGACTGCACTCATGTCGCGCTGCTGGAACACTGCAGGCGTCGCACAGCCAATGGCGCCGATCTGGAACCCCGGCGGTTTTATGCGCGGCAATATCGAAACCACCACCATCGTGACGGCATAAGGAGCCCGGCATGAAACCGCCAACCCCAGGCATGCTGGCCGCCGGACTGGTCGGCGTCACTGTCTTCACTCTCATGATGGTGGGCCCTCCCGGCAGCTACACCCCGCCGCCCGAGCCCCAATCGACAGGGCCTGCACCCAGTAGCATTTCCGTGAACGGCTTTACCCTGACCTCGGATACTGTCGATCTTCCTATTGATGAGCAGCAATATCCCGATGGCCCTCATGCCGATGTCATCAATGCGAACTGCACGTCCTGCCATTCGGCCAGCATGGCGATGACCCAGCCCGTGCTTTCAGCGGACCAGTGGAAGGCCACGGTCACCAAGATGAAGGATGTCTACAAGGCTCCCGTGGCGGAGAAGGACATTCCGGCTATCGTCGATTATCTGACGGCAATGAGCGTCGCGCAGGATGGGGCGCCGACCGGAAAGGCTCAGGATACTGCGCCCGGCACCGCGCCGGATGTTTCTGGAGGAACCGGTTGAGGCGCAAAACTGCATAACATCTGCTTTCGGGCGCTACCCTCGGAGCATTGAGCGGCGGGAATGGGCGCGCAGCCGCCCGGCCGCTCAGTAGAATGGTAATGGCGGGTTTCGGCAGGAGAGGTCATTCAGATGCGCGCCGGTGAGCGGCAAGAGTTGGTCGACTGCCGTCGGCGGCTCGTGGGACTTAGCTGTCGTTCTCAGGTAATGAGCCGAACGGCAGTTCTTGTCCGGAGCCGACTACCGGCGTCCGCTCGGCTGGGCCGCAATGTGAGCAAGGCCGGCTAACTAGCCCAAGGGCCTCAATTGTTTCTGCGCAAATAATCGACGCCATCCTGCCGCAGTAGAACGAGTCTGGCTTGTCGCGAGCAGGCGGGCTACGATGTGCTCAACGTCGATCCGTCCAGCGCGCCATAATCCGCCCTAAGCCATCCACTCCGTTGCGTGGGGGAGTCGTTTGACTATGTTCCCTGGAGAGAGGGGGGCATATGCGCATCGATTTCGTTGAGGTTGCCAATTTCAGGAAGCTGATTTCGACACGAATCGGACTGTCGGCTGAGAAGACGGTGTTCGTCGGCGCGAACAACAGCGGCAAGACCTCCGCCATCACTGCGCTGCGCTACTTCCTCGTCGATTGGGAACGCTCCAGCTTCTGCTTCAACGACTTCACCCTTTCGCACTGGCCGGCGATCAACGCGATGGGCCAGAGCTGGGAAGATGCGCATGTCGCTGAAGCGCCGCTGCCGCCGCCAGCCTGGGACGATGTGCTGCCGTCGCTGGATGTCTGGCTCCACGTCGAGGAGCATGAGGTACACTATGTCCAGAAAATCCTGCCGACGCTGGATTGGGCGGGAGGACGCCTAGGCGTCAGGTTACGGTATGAACCGAAAGATGGTGAGCAGCTTCAGAAAGACTATCTGAGTGCCCGCAGCGACGCGCGAAAGCTGCAAGCCGCCGGCGCGGCACTCGCGCAGGAGAAGGGCGAAGCACCGGAAAATTTCCAGGTCGCGATCTGGCCCCAGTCTCTGGTCGAGTTCCTGCAGCGTCGTGTCTCGACCTATTTCGGGGTCAGAACCTATGTTCTCGACCCGGCGGCCTGCGTCGAACCCGAACATGGGCTGGCCCGGCCTCAGCAACTCTCGGGTGCCGACCCCATCGACGGTGACCCCTTCAAGGGCCTGATCCGTATTCACGAGATCAGCGCCCAACGTGGTTTTGGGCATGCTGGCGAGCAGGTGAGCGCGGAGGGCGAGACGAGCGCGAGCAGCGCGACCTCGCGGCGGCTCTCGGCGCAACTGCGCCAATATTACTCGCGTCATCTCGATCCGTATGAGAATCCGGATGCTCAGGATCTTCTGGCGCTAAGGGCGATCGAGGAAGCCCAAAAGGCGTTCAACCTGCGGCTGACCGACGGCTTCAAAAGCCCGCTCACCGAGATGGACACCCTCGGATATCCGGGGGTCACCGATCCTAAGCTCAGCATCTCGACGCGCATCCGGCCGGTCGAGGGCTTGAATCATGATGCCGCGGTGCAGTTCGTCGTTCCGATGCAGGACGGCGACAATTCGGTCGATCTGTTTCTACCCGAGGACTCGAACGGCCTCGGCTACCAGAACCTGATCTCGATGGTCTTCAGGCTGATGGCGTTCCGCGACAGTTGGATGCGGGTCGGCAAGGCCCAGCACAAGGCCGCCGAGGACGACATCATCGCCCCGTTGCACCTCGTCCTGATCGAGGAACCCGAGGTGCATTTGCACACGCAGGTGCAGCAGGTTTTCATCCGTCAGGCGTACAAGATCCTGCGCAACCACGAGCTGTTGCGCGCCAATCCGAACTTCATGACTCAGATGGTGGTGAGCACGCACTCGAGCCATATCGCGCATGAATGCAATTTCGAGTCGCTTCGGTATTTCCGCCGGTTGCCCGGCGGGCAAAAGACGATTCCAACGTCGTGCGTCATCAATCTGGAAAATGCGTTCGGCGGCGACCTGGATACCAAGCGGTTTGTCACGCGCTATCTGAAGGTCACCCATTGCGACCTGTTTTTCGCTGACGCCGCGGTTTTGATCGAGGGACCGGCGGAGCGCATCCTCGTGCCCAGTTTCGTGAATTCCCATGCCGAGTTCGCGAAGCTGTCAGAGAGTTATATTACTTGGTTGGAAATCGGCGGCAGCCACGCGCACAAGCTGCGCAGCCTGATCGAGAAAATCGGGCTTACTACGCTGGTGATCACCGATATCGATTTCAAGGATGCCGATGGCAACACAGCAGCGCCCGTGCGCGGGGCCGCGCACACGTCCGGCAACTACACTCTGCGCAACTGGTGGCCGGCGATCAGCGAGCTGGATGCTCTTCTCGACAAGCCCGAGGCCGAGAAGGAAAAGGCCTATGATGCCGAGCGCTTCAAGCTTCGGATCGCCTACCAGTGCCCGGTCGAGGTCGAATTCAAGGGAGCGACGACCGAGGCGCTGGCCTATACCCTCGAGGATGCCATCGTGGTCGGTAATCTCGACCTGTTCGCCGACCTTCCCGGGTCCGGGCTCATTGCGAAGTTTCGGGGAGCAATCGCCGACAGCGCCGATTTTGCCGCGCTCAGCACGGCGATGAAGCAGGCGCTGAAGAGCGGAAACAAAGCCGAGTTTGCGCTGGACTTGCTGGAGATCGAGAACCCCAGAGACCTGAGGCCGCCGCACTATATTCGCGAAGGCCTCCTCTGGCTCGGTACGCAGCTCGAACGGAAAAAGGCCGAACTGGGCCTCGCCCAGATCCTCGCGCTCGATCCCCCGCCCGATGAAGCACCGACGCCCGAGATCCCGCAATGACCGACGCTCCCGCCTTTTTGAACGTCACGCTCGATGACTATGTCGAAAGCCAGCTTGCGACGTATCTCGACCTGGAGCACCCGCAGAGCTTTTTCATGTTCGCCGGCGCGGGCTCGGGGAAGACGCGTTCCCTCGTCAACGCGCTTCGCCATGTCGCGGACAAGTATCGCGACGTCCTTCGGTTGCGGGCGCGTCATGTCGCGGTGATCACTTATACCAATGCGGCTTGCGATGAGATCACGCGACGCCTCGAGTTTAATCCGCTATTCGTGGTGCGCACGATCCACAGCTTCGCATGGATGCAGATCCAGAACTTCAATACCGACATACGCGTGTGGCTTCGAGACAATCTGCAGGCTGAGATCGAAGCCCTCACGATCGAGGAAGAGAAGGGCCGTGCCGGCACGAAGGCGTCTGCCGCGCGTCAGATCCAGATCGAATCAAAGCAGCGCCGGCTTGACCGATTGGACGAGATCAAGGTCTTCACCTACAATCCGAGCGGCGACAATCGCGAACGGAACGCGCTGAACCATGCCGAGGTCATCAAGATTTTCGCGGCATTTCTGCTCGAAAAGTCGCTCATGCAGCGCATGTTCGTGGAGAAATATCCGTTCCTGCTGATCGATGAGAGCCAGGATACGAGCAAGACGCTGATCGATGCGCTATTCGCGGTCCAGCAGGCGCACGCCGATCGGTTTTGCCTCGGGCTCATCGGCGACACGATGCAGCGCATCTATCTCGATGGTAAGGAACAGATCGAGCGAGATATCCCGGAAGGCTGGGCGTTTCCGGAAAAGCGCCTCAATCACCGCAGTCCGCATCGCATCGTCCGCCTCATCAACGACATCCGGGACGGCGCCGATACTCACAAGCAGGAGCCGCGCGACGATGCGGGTGAAGGCTGGGCACGGCTGTTCGCCTTCTCCAGCGACCTCCCGGACAAGCCGGCCGCCGAGGACCGGGTCCGCGCCTATATGGCGTCGCTGACCAGTGATGACGCGTGGAATGACCCGGCGAAATGCAAGGTTCTGACGCTCGAACATCACATGGCCGCCAAGCGGATGGGGTTCGAGCCCCTGTTCGAGGCGCTGGCTTCGGTTGACGAGTTTCGCACCAGCTTTCTGGACGGCAGCTTTCCGGCCACACGGTTTTTCACGCACTATGTGCTGCCGCTGGTTTCCGCTCATCAGCGCAACGACAAGTTCGCCATCGCGAAACTCATCCGAGATGCCTCGCCTCTGCTGAGCAAGGATAATCTGAAGGGATCTGCAAAGCCGCTCGATCAGCTTCGACTGGCGCAGTCCGCGATTGACAGTCTTTTGGCGCTCTGGACACCGGGAGAGCCTAGCTGCGCTGCCGTGCTCGAAAATGTCGCCGGCACCGGCTTGTTCCAGGTTCCGGAAAGTCTGAAGGCCGCGCTTGCCGCGCAGCGCGCAGACGAGATCGTGGACGCCGAGGATGAAGCCGCCGATCCTGTCGGCCGGAACCTCGAAGCGATACTGAATTTCCTCGGCTGCCCCTTTTCGGTCATTCCGCCTTATGCGGCCTATGTCGCCAAGGAAGCGGCGTTCGACACGCATCAAGGAGTGAAGGGCCTGGAGTTCGATCGGGTCATGGTCCTCATGGACGATGGCGACGCCCGAGGATTTCTCTTCGGATATGAGAAGCTGCTTGGCGCTAAGGCACCCAGCGCGACCGATCTAAAAAATGCCGAAGAAGGGCGCGATTCGGCAATCGATCGGACGCGACGGCTATTTTACGTGACCTGTAGTCGCGCCAAATCCAGCCTCGCACTGATTACCTATTCGGCCGATCCAGCCGCCGTGAAAGCGCATGTTGTTGCGGCTGGCTGGTTTCATGACGATGAGGTTGTTCTGGCGTTGCCCGAGAATCCGCAGTGATCGTGACCAGACGTTCATCGAGGATAGCGTGAAGGATCAGCTTTCTGCATCTAACTTCTCGGCCCTCTTGTCCGCGCTTCCCGCGAGCTTGCGCGATACTGGATGGTTCACGACAAAGGTTGAAGGGGTCGACCAGCAGATCGTCAACGCAGCTGAACAAATCTGCATCAAGCTCGGCACGGCTGTTCATGGACGGGGCGGTGTTGAGTTGGAGACCATAGCCCCATTACCACGGGAACTGGCTCATCCACGGTCGCTAAGTTCAGTACACGGCTTGGGGACGTTCCCACTGCACATCGAACTCAGCCATCGCATACGTCCGTGCCGATATGTCGTCTTGGCATGCTTGAACCCGGGTATCCCGTCTGTGGCTACGGCACTGCTTGACCGCCACCAGCTCGCGTTTTCGGCGGATGAGAAAGCCATGCTGCGCAATGCCGTCGTGCTGGTCCGCTCTGGCAGGCGATCTTTCTACTCCTCGATACTGCCGGCTGACGAGGCGTGGATGAGGTTCGACACCGGGTGCATGGAAGCATTTGACGCGCGCGGTCGTGCGGCCATCGAGATGGTCGAGGAGCTCCTCACGCGTTCTTCGCCGACCCTTCATCACTGGATCGCTGGTGGGATCTTAGTTATTGATAATTGGCGCGTTCTGCATGGACGCACGTCGGCCGAAGGTGCTGTTGGGCGCCGCCTTTCAAGGATGCTTGTTGATGGCTGATGACGTCTTTATCGCTATCAACAGCGAGGCGCTGCATGCGAAGTCCAAGGTCTACATGGGCCGCGCAATGATGCGGAAGGCGGCCGGTGACCTTGATGAGTACCAGCTCTGGGCGTCGCTCGCCCTCGAGCTTCTCGGAAAGGCAGCCCTCGCGCGACAGCACCCTTGCCTTGTCGTCGATCCCCAGCATGCCCCGTCTATGTTCGTAGCAGCCGGGTTCAACATCACAACTGACGTGAAGACGATTACCGCGAAGACCCTGTTCGAACGCCTGACACATCTCGTGCCGCGCTTCGACAAGCTGGTGCAGAAGTTCTGCATGGAGATCGCAGAGCGCCGGAATGCTGAACTTCATTCAGCCGATCTTCCCTTCAAGACGATGCGCCTTGAGGCTTGGGAGGAACGCTATTGGCACGCCTGCGACACCATACTGCGCCATATAGAGACTTCGTTGGAGGACTGGATCGGCGCCGCTGATGCCGCAGCTCCGCGTCAACTCCTGGCCGAGGCTGCCTTGGCCCTGACCGCTGCGGTAAAGCTGCTGGTCGAATCCCATCGGGCGGCTTTTCAGGAGCTGAAGAAGGCGGAAAGGGAGAATCTCCATGCACTCGCTGAGCTGCGCGAACCGGATAAGCAGACCGCTCTCTTCCCCGAGAGGTATGACGAAATCTGGACGGTATCCTGCCCGGCCTGCGCCTGTCGTGCGTTCGTTACAGGCGAGCAGACAGGCGAGGACATCACGAAAGAAGCGGACGAATACGGGATTTGGGAAACCGTCGATCGGGAATTCGTCGGTGAGGAGTTCAAGTGCCCCACTTGCGATCTCGCGCTCACCGGCAGTGACGAACTGGATGCTGCTGGGATCGACTACATTCATACCGATCAGCAGGAGCGAGAGATGGAATATGAACCGGACTATGGAAACGATTGATCGGACGGATGGGATGCCTCTCAACTGCCTTTATCAGCTTTGAAACCACTTTTGCGGGCATGGCCGGAAACAAATTCGAGTTTGTCGTCGAGCAGGAAGTTCATGTCCCCCGACGCGAGCCGCGCCGCCGCCTGATCCCGATCCAACCCCGCCACTTCGGGCAGCACCGGGAACGCCACCGTCATCAGATGGCCGAACAGCGCCTGATCGTATTGCCGGAACAGTGGTTCTGGTCCGGTGGCCCCGCCGATCAGCACGTCCTTCCGGTCCGCCGACACCTGGGTCCAGAAGCGCGGTCGGTTCACTAGATCGAGGTTCGCCATGGCAAAGTGGACTGCCAGCTCGCGGGCCTGGAAGCTGCTGACCGGGCCGTTGATCTTCTCGATGATCCACATGACGCGGGTAGTCGCGGCATGGGCGTCGTCGAACACGGCGATGATCCCAGTGCGGCCAAGCTGAAGATACAGGGTCTGCGCATCGGTTATCGTGAGGAGGTCGAAGTCACGCTCGCCCGCGTCGATTGGGAAGACATAGAGCGATCCGGTCGCCTCGGGCATGACGGTTGCGCCGATATGGAAGGCGCGCGCGACCGCATGGAGGTGGTGCATGTGCTCCCAGGTGTAGTCCACCGATATCGGATCGTCGCCGTCGTTAAAGTTGCGATGCTTCCGAAGCCGCCGGTCGTTCAGGTGCAGCTTGAGGAATATCAGCGCCATCCAGGTGAAGAGGTGCTGTCCACCGCCGCCGGCGACGTGGTTCTGAACGGCATCGCCCCCCGCTCGGACCAGCGGGCTGATGACGTCCTCGAACTCACGCGCCATTTCGGTGTTACAGTCCGCGCAGCACGGAATCGTGTAGTTGCCGTATACGGTCTGCCTGCCATTCGGCAGCGTGATCGCCTTCTTGTGCAGAGCAAAGGCGTGCAGCACCCAGTTGGGAACGATGTGCTCGTCGTTGAAGGTGTTGCCGGCGCGGGGCCGCCCGCAGACGAAGCACGACGATCCCTCGCATATCGCCTTGACGAACTCGGGCCAGGAGAAGAGCAGCACCTCTCCCGCTTCGTTACGGATGGAAACGTCCGGTGGCACTATTGCGACGGGAGACTTGGTCATCTTGCATACTCTTTGTGGGCCTTGAACCATATAGCCAGTCGCCGCCTGAGCGATGACGAATTCCGTCCGCCCGCAGCCATGCTCGTCTTGATCTACGGAAAGATGCGAACGACCATGCGAGCATGTTCGAACTCACCTCCTTCTCCGGATCGCTATCCGGTCATGGCCATAGCCACCCGATTGATTTCACCGCTGAGGTTGATGACGAAGGTGTGCTCTCTGTCCAGCTCGCGCGACTCCCATTCTCCGATACGGCCTATGGGCTCTATCACACGCCCGAGCCGACGGAGTTGCTGGACAGGATCGTGCTCGAGGGTATCGCCGAGAACGGCACAACCTTCCGATCTGACAGCTTCAGCATCCTTTACTTCAGCCACGGATCGATCGAGGGGCAGGAACTCGGCTTCCAGGGGCAGTGCGCCGTTGCTGACATCACGCGAACGATGGCGGGTCCGCACAAGCAGGCAAGCAAGCTGTGGCTGTTCCGGAAGTTCGGCACCATCCATCGTATCTCGAGGGAGACGCCGCTTGGGAAGGTCTGGGCTGGCGGAATGGACGAGAGCGCGGATTCGCAGAAGGCAAGCGGTTTCCTTCATCTGTTCGACCCCTCTGACACCGCCGACGATGCCTGGCTGGAGGAGTCGGAACGCTTCTTCATTCACGTCCTGCGCGTCATGTCCTTCGCATCGAGCAGCTATCTGATGCCCGTGGTCGAACGCGTCTTCAGCGGCACGACGGAGCGCATGCGCGTCGTGCGCCGAGGTCGGGCGGTCCGACCGGGCCTTGCCCCGTTCCCGCCCATCCACCTCGAACCGATCTTCGCCGTCGCTTGCGACACCTTCTCCACGCGAGCAGAAACCGTGGCCAAGCTCGACGCCGCGATCCGCTGGTTCGTGATGCCGGCCCCGACTTTCGAGTCGCAGCTCGTCAACGCGATGACGTCGATTGAGAACATCTTGGAGGGCGAGCTCGCCGCGGCGTCACGCCAGTTCGAGACGTCGAGCGCATTCAAGAAGAGGGTCAGCCCGCTTCGCAAACTGCTGACGGAGTCGGACGCGCCGTCCGGTATGATCGACAAGCTGCCCGAACTGAACCGCCGAGCCTTCCGTGAGCAGATCGAGGCGCTTGTCGCCGAATGGGGGATCGTCACGGACGACTTGCCCGACGGATGGTTGCCAGCACTGATCAAGGTCCGCAACCACATCGTCCATACCGGCGTGATCCCGGCAAACGTCGATACCGAAAGCGGAATTCCAGGCCATGTCATCTGGGCGCGAGAGATCGCGACGCGCTTGATCCTGCACATGCTCGGCTTCGTCGGCGGCTACCAGAGCTGGCTCCACCGGGACAAGACGCTGCATTTCCCCACCTGTCGACCGGTGGGATAGGTTTCCGCCGATCGGTTACGTTCAGGCAAGGAAGCTGTCGGGCCCGGTGCCGGCGAGCTTTCTTCCGTCCACTCCATAGACCCCGGCGATGTCCTCGATTGAACCGATGTCTATGAAATAGTCCTTCGCGGCGATGGCCGGGCCGTGACCTGGATCGAGTACGAGACGGTGCTCCCGCTGATATGCGAAGCGCATCGCCTTCATCGTGACGGGCGAGATGTCGCCACTCTCCGGGTGATAGACGTCGAAGTATTCCACGACGGTGCCTGCGAGGTGAACGTGCGGCAGGGCCGAGGCAATCTTCATACCGGCCCGCCGCCTGAATTCGACCGGATCGAATATCGCCAGCATACCGTCATCGCCTTGGCCGCCGGGGAACTCGTCGAACAGGCGCGGATCGAAATCCGTGCTGGCGCAGAGCATCCAGTATGGAAGGTCGACCATGTCAGCTGTCATCCGCCTGGTGTCGAACGAGACGTCGCTCAGCGCTTTGATCGGCCTGCCGTCGAGAGTGGTGATGGTCACTCGGTTGCCGGCCCGTTTGTACCCCTTGCTCATCTCGTCGTCGGCCCGGGCCTCGTCGTTTTCCATCGCCTTGTAGCCCAACGCCGGCGCGAAGCGAAGCTGCCCCTGTTCCAGCGCCTTCATCAGGTAGGGGATGCGGCTGAGCCGGAACAGCTTCGGTGAAGCTCCCGCATGGATGCCGAGGAACTCGTCTTGGAGACGTGGCCCGGGCGGAATCTCGCGCGTGAGCTGGACGGCCAGCCCGCGCCGCTTGAATTCGGAAAGTGTCCAGTGCCGTAGCCGGAGCCACCACCAAGGGCTGAGCCAGCCCTTTTCAGGCTGCCAGTCGTCCCGCGGTCCGTCTGGATCGTCGAGATACTGGATGTTGGAGTTGATGCCTTCCAGGCGGGCTTGGAGCGCGTCGTCACTGACATGCTGAAGCGGGCGCGGCTCGACGCTCCGATCGTTCCATTTCTCTTTGGGTAAGCACTGCACGCGCTCGGTGAAGTCCCACAACGCGGGATCCCAGCGACTCTGCTGACTGCGTCTTTCGATGATCTGGTCGATGATGGTCATGTCATGTCGATGGTAAATCATCACCGACCAGCGCGCCACGACTGTCGCTATCCCCGCCGCCTGCCGATGGTCGTCCGCGTGATCGACGTGAAGGTCGACCCGCGGAGTTCGCGGGCTCGGCTACAGCGGAATATCAGACGGTGCACTCCCAACTTATCCGACATGGTTTCCGTTGTCCTAACGGTGCTCATCGCTGTTGACGGTTAGGCGCGGATTGTGGACGAAAAGCGGCTTGCGGCCAGCGCTTACTCACGAGGCCCACCCATCACGTACCAGTCGGCTGGCGGCTACGCTCGCTCGCACTCCGATGGCCGTCGCGAAAACACTGGACATCGGCTTTTGACGAAAGCCGCCGTTGGAGGATCGACCAACGAATGACGCAATCTGGTCGTATGCAGCGCTCTATCTGAACGTCTGGATTATGGGAGGGCCATCAGTGGAGCTATTGGCTACCCCAACACGGAGGCCTGTCTCACCTTGCGAAGGAAGTCGGTGATCAGCACATTGTCATCAATGGCTGAGACGAGGTGGGGCCGCAGCGTCCGGACCGTTGCAGTGTTCTTAAACCACGCGTGGAAATGCTCAGCCTCCCCAAGTGACTGGAGCGCGAGCGTAACCGCAAACGGCCCTTCGACCTCTTGCTCGTCAAGGAAGTCCGACAGCGATTGGAGATACCGTCTGCTTTCCTGCTCGAACTCGTGAAGCGCCAGCCGGCCTTCCCCGGTTCGTTCCTGCAGCGCGAAAGATACATGGGCGTGAATGAACCAGTCGTCACGGATGAAGAGCCGTTCGATTCCTTGCGATCGCAGATCGTGTATCAGCACCTGATGGCCGTCTTCGCAGGCCTTGAACCAGCCCCGTGAATGCTCGTGGAAGCACGGTGCGGATGACCGGACGTAGTCCGATTGGGCGAATGGCCGTCGCAAATGATCGAAATGCTCACGAGGCAGAATGCCTATGCGAAGCGATCGACCTTGCTCGACCACATTACTGGCCGCCAATTTCGCATCCTCGTCGGCCGTCAGCTGATCGAGTGTGCGCAGCCACTGCAACTCGTCCACGAACCGGCTGCGAAGCATGCCTGGGTCGATAGGGAGATTCCTCGACCCCGATCGGATCATATACCCACCGGTCACACGATTCATGAACGGTCCGCCGATATGGCTCGGAATACGGATATCGAGGATGAACCCACTTTCGCCGTGAAGTGGCACGACGTCTACATCGACTGGCGTCGGCGTGATGCCGTCCTGGATGATCGTTTGTAGGCGCAACGCGATCTTGTCGGCATCGCCCTCGATCGGCCGAAAGCTTTCGAAGCGCCCCGCGCGTTCCTCGACGCCCACGATGATCCGGGCGGCACCGCGGTTCAGGAACGCAACGACATCATCGAGCAGGCGGACCTTGGCGGCGGGCTGGTCAAGATCGATCTGCCGCTTGAAATCGAGGTACTGCCCCTCTTGGAGATCGCCGCTTTGGATCTCAGCCAGGCTGAGTGGCACAACCGTGCTGCGCCTCGATCTGGGATACATTGGATCGTCCGTGGTGGTGACTTTAATCACGAGGCTTCCCGGTTCATAGCTAGTTGGAGCAAGCCTCGGAGGCCGCTGCCTACGGCTTCTCAATATCGATATATTCCATGTCGATCGAGAATTGACCGTCGATGACCGGCTGAAAAAAGTGCCAGCTGTCTGTCGCGGTATCAGCGAGGAACACGTAGTCGGGCCAGTCGTCCCTCCCCGCGAGGGCAGCATTGAGAGCCTCGGCAATCACGATGTGATTGCTCAGCGCGATATCCGACCATTCCAAGATTAAAAACGTCGTATCGCCGTCGTCAGCGCAGGCGCAAAGTTTCGGCAGTTTCTTGTTCAGGGCCGTCTTCACGCGCACCAGACGGAGTTGCTCGACATCCTCGCCGACTGCTCGCGAAAGAAATAGCGCGCCATCGTGGCGATCGGTCTCCGACCAATGCACGCGCAGTGACAGCTCCATCGGGATGCCTTCAATCTCGGTTGTCCGTGTACCGCGATATCCGTGCGGGGACCGGTCGCGATCCTTGCGTTCGGGGCATTCGTCGTGGAGGTCATTTGCGGCACTAATGATCCAAGCCGAAATTTTTTCACGCAATTCCGCATGGGTTCGCCGATGCTTCCCCTGTGTTGGGTGGACCGGGAAAACGAGCACATAAGTTCCTGGGGTCGGCAAATTTCCATTGAGATCGGCTTCGATCGCAGCCGTCAGCTCGATGAACTCCTTGCCAGTCTGGATCGCCATCGGAAATGGTTCAAGGAGCGTATGTTCGATTGCAATACGGCGATCGCCGAGGCGCAAGCGCATCTCGACAGGCGGTCCGGACCCGTCCGTCTCGGGGAAGGTCACGTCGCTCCGTGTCGTCCCGAAGTCTTCTTCCAGCAGCCGTACAAGCGCTTCACAGAGAGCTTTCTCGTTGTCCATACGCCGAAGTAGCACAGCCACGATTTTATCGCGACGAACGTCATACCTTCCGCTTCTTGCCTTCAAACCCGTCCTTCACGTCATCGATCCAAGCTACTACCTCACGATCGCTCCAGCGCGACGCGAAGGGAGATATCTTGTACGGCGCGGGGAATCTGCCCTCTTGGATCAAACGATAAATCATCGACTTTCCCAAGCCGACGCGGCGTTTCACTTCGTCGATCCGAATGAGGCGATCGACAGATTGCTCCACGTCGCTCATTTCGTCGTCGCTCTCGTTCGCGCGAAGCTCCGATCGCTCTCGAGGAACGCGACCAGCATCGCCGGGATCAGTTCGGCAACGGGCTCCTCCACCCCATAGGTCGAGGCGTAGAGGTTCGCGTAGGATTGAAGAGCGGACTGCAAATCCGGCGTGATTGTGATTGCGAGCTTCACAGGCGTGCGGTCGGGCAGCTTGCCAAGCTTGAGGTCGGCCATGTTAGCTTACCTTTCCGCGCCAAGGCGCGAGAATGAGATCCCGGGTCACCAGCACGCGCACGGGCGCGCCGGGGCGGATCGTGATTGTCGGTTGGATATCGAGGTTCCGCTGCGTAATCTGGTCGCCAGCACGCGCCGTATTTGTCTGCGCGGACTGACGAATGGCCTGCACGAGGTCATTCTCGCCACTGATCGTCACCTCAGAACCGCCGCCGAGCAATGTTGCGATCGCCACTCCCTTAAGCAGCGTCCAAGTATGGAAATCCACCTTGTCAGCGATACCGGCATATCCGCCGGCATCGGTCGCCGGCATGTTATCTAGCCGGACCGCACTGCCGTCGGGCAGGATTAGGCGCTGCCAGATGACCAACGCCCGTCGCTGCCCGAACGCGACAACAGAATCATACTTGCCAATCAGCCGGGCACCCTGCGGCACGAGCAGGATATTGCCTGTGACGGTATCGAAGACGTTCTGGGTCACTTGCGCTGTGACCATCCCCGGCAGGTCGGAATTGAGCCCCGTAATGAGGCTCGCCGCGATCACGCTCCCGGAAAGCAGGCTGTTGGGTGATACGGGAGGCACCAGCCCGCCTGAGTTGAGATCGCTGCCAGTGTCGCGGGTCGTGGCGAACTGCTCCTTCCGGGTGCTAGTCGGCGTCGAACTCGCGGTTTGCGCGTCTGTCGAGGACGGCGCACCATCAGATGCTGTCGGTGCAGCTGGTCCCCGGCCGGTCGTGGTCTGCGCCATCAATCCGGATTCCCGCGCTGCCTTGATCTCGGCAAGTCGCTGCTGACGAGCCGCCGCCTCGGTATCGACCGAGGTGGGCGCCGCAGTCGCCTCGGCCCTCTCTTGCGCGCGAAGGATCGGTCGGCCGAGATCGCCCGGCAATGGCGGGCCTAGCTTGGGCGCTTCGCCGTAGCTGGCCGGCAATCCCGACAGCGCATCCGAAGCCGGCTTCGCCATCGGCTGGGACAGCTCGCTTTCTTGGGCAACTTGCCGGAACACCTGCGGCTTCAATGCCATCCATGCGACGCCGATCAGGCTGGCCGAGCCGAGTGCCGCAGCGCCGATGATGGCACCCCGACGGAACCGGATTGCCCGTGCCGGCCGCGACCGGATGCTCAGCGTTTCGGGATCGACCTTCGGCGTCGTGATCGGCGGGTCGGTGACGGGCGTGTCGGTCATGCGCCCCTCCGCTTCGCGGGACGCGACACGCGATCAATGCGGACGATCTGCTGTTTCTTGAGACCGAGCCGCAGTTCGGCAGCGTCGAAAATCCGGTCGACGATGTAGAAGCGATCACGCAGCCGATAGTTGACCAGCTCCGCCTTGCCGTCCGCCCCGACGACGAACAGCGGCGGCGCCTCGCCATTGGCGAGTGACGCAGGGAACTCGACATAGGTTTTCGACCCATCGTCGAAGACGCGCAGCGGGCGCCACGCCGGCCGATCGCCGCTGATCGTATAGTTGAAATGAAGCTGCTCGATCGCCAGACCCGTAGCCACTGGAGCGATGGCCTGGGCGGCGTCCGCTTTCCGCCTCAGCGCCAGCAGCTCGTCTTGCGGATAGGTCCACCGCATCGAAGACAAAGCTGTCGCCGAGGTGCTGACCAGCCGGACATGATATGCGCGCCTGTCAGTCGTGATGACGAGGTTAGTGAGCAATCCGGCCGAGAACGGCTTCACCAGAACATGTGTCTGTTTGCCATCCCCCGAACCGCTCGTCGTGTCGCCAATCACCCAGCGAGCGGTATCGCCGCTTGCGACCGCGACGAGATTCTCGCCAGGCTGGAGCATGATGTCGGTGACGAGCCCGGGCGCGGCATAGACCTGAAAAATCGTGCCATCGCTGAACGGATAGACCTGCGCCCCGCTGACGAACCCGGTCGAAGCCGGCTCGATCGTGGCGTTGCGTGTTGCCGAGCGGACGGTCTTGAGCGGTGATACGGGGCGCTCCTGCGCGAGCGCAGGACACGAGAGAAGCATTCCGGCGATCGCCGGCAGAATTGTGGCCTTCATGGGTTCTTCTCCTGCGAATTGAACAGGCTTGGCGCGCTCGACTGGCTGTCGAGCGTGGGATCGAGCGGCGACCCGAGCGGTAGGTTCGGCTCTGGTTGCGGTGCCGGCCTGGTCGCCTGCGGCGATGGCGAAGCCGTGTCGAGCTCGCGGCTCCAGTCGATCGCGTCGACATAGATGCCGAGTGGGTTCTTGCGCAGCACATCGGCCGAGACGGGCGGACGAATGACGGTCGTAAGGATGGCGGTCCAGCGACTAATCCCAGCCTGCGACCCGCGCTCGAACGCCGTCTCCGTCCATTTCACCTGGAACGACTTTTCCGAGGCGCGAACGACGCTGGTCACCTGCACCGACACTGTGCGCTCGCCGACATTGGCGAACGGCGATGCCGATCGGGCATATTCGCCGAGGAACTGCGCGCCGCGCTTGGTCGCGAAGTCATAGGCTTCCAGCCAATCGCGCCGCATCAGCACCGGGTCGAGCGATACCGATCGGATGTTGGTGATGAAGTGCGAGAGGTGCCACGCGACCTGCGGATCGGTCGGCTGATAGGCGGCATCGGCCGCCTGCACCGCGCGCGCCTCGCCGAGCCGATCGACCTCCACGACATAAGGTGTCACGCGGCTCTGCAGCGACTGCCATGCGAGACCTGCCGAAGTGCCTGCGGTCAGTGCGAGGCATCCGAACGCCATCAGCCGCCAGTTGCGCGCCTGCACCCGTGCCGAGCCGATCCGCTCGTCCCAGAGTTGCCCGGCACGCTGATATGGCGTCTCGGGAGGTGGCGTGCGCCCGTAGCGCTGCGCACTTCGCTTGAAGAACATGGCTTAGTCGTTCCTTTCCTTGATATCGGGAGTGGCGGAGGCACCGCCGCGGTCGCCTTGCTGAAGCGCGTGGATCGCGACCTGGCGGTGGTGCCGATTGGTCTGCTGCTCGCGCATCGCGCGCGCCCAGGCGGGCGTGCCGCTGGTCTCCCCGCCGCCGCCCGGTCCACCCGACGACGGCGACGGAGAGTTCTGGTTGAGTGCATTCCACGCCGCTTGCCGCCCGCCGGCTGCGGCTTCACTTAACCCGAGCGCGCTACTCACGCGCGCCCGCGCGGCACTTCCCGCAGCGCGCGCCACGCCACCGAGACCGGCGCCCACCGAGGGCGTGGCCCCGGTTTCCTTGCCTAGCTGGTAGGCTGTCGATGCCGCCGACCCCATCGCTGTGCCGGAGCGGACCGCACCCAACGCCGCGCCGCCGAGCGCGCGCGCTCCGCCGACGGCCGCGCCGCCCGCGAGCATCGTCACACCGGCCGCGCCAAGCGTTGTGCCGAGTGCGGCTCCGGCGCCGAGTTGCGGTGCGCCGGAGACGAGCCCGGATGCGATCGACGGGCCGAAGATGCCGAGCCCAAACAGCGACAGGCTGGCGAGCACAAGGCTCATGGCCTGCCCGATATCGGGTTCCTGGCCCTGGAGCGCGTCGGTGAACTCGGTGAAGAAATTGGAGCCGATTCCGACGATCACGGCGAGCACCATCACCTTGATGCCGGAGCTGACCACGTTGCCGAGCACGCGCTCGGCGAGGAAGCTGGTGCGGTTCCACAGGGCGAACGGCACGAGGATGAAGCCGGCGAGGCTGGTGAGTTTGAACTCGACGATGCAGACGAACATCTGCACTGCGAGGATGAAGAAGGCGACGATCACGAGCGCCCAGGCGAACAGCAGCACCATGATCGTCAGGAAATTGTCGAAGAAGGTCGTGAACCCGACCATATCGCTGGCCTGTTCGAGCAGCGGCCATGCCGCCGAGAATCCCGTGCCGGCCAATCGACCGGGCTTGAGAAGATCGGCGGCCGTCATGGCTCCGCCGCCTGCCGTCAGGCCAGCCTGCGCGAACGAGCGAAATATGATGTCGGCGAGTGTCGAGAAGCTGTTCAGGATGAACGCGAACGCGCCGATATAGAGGATCTTGCGTAGGAAGCGTCCGATGACATTGTCCTCGCCTCCCATCGCCCAGAACAGACCGGCTAGCGTGATGTCGATCCCGATCAGCGTCGAGGTCAGAAAGCCGACGTCCGGCCCAAGCAGCCCGAATCCGCTGTCGATGTAGGTGATGAACGCCTGCAGGAAGCGGTCGATAACATTCAGGTCGTTCAAGGCTGATCTTCCTGCTGGAACTTGAAGATGTAGCGGGGCACAGCGGGGGAGCGGGCTGCGCCCCGCGACGGCGATCGGCGGTATTAAGGGGCGGACCGCCGACCGCTTTTCCGGATCGGCTCAGGGCCGCGAGGGGGCTATCGCGGCGTGTAGGCCGATCCGGAGCCGAGGAACTTCTTGGTCGCCGCGCGGGCTTCCGCCGCCTGCGTCGCGCGCCGTGCCTGCTCGACCGCCTCGCTACGGAACTGCGCGGCCATCATGTGCTGGAGCTGGAACTGCTGCTTGGCAGTGAGCGCGAGAAGCTGGTTGGTCGCCTGCTGTGCCTGGAGCGACCCTTCCGCGCCCTGACTGCGCGCGACGATATCGGCGAGTGCCTGTGTGTCGGACTGGATGTTTTCGACGACCTGCGCTTGGACGGTCATGGTCTGACGAAACGCGCCCATGCTGGCGTCAAGGCGCGCGCGGGCATCACGAACGCGGGCATCAGTGCGCAGGACAGACGAGAAGTCCTGCGGAAACAGATTGGCGAATTTGCCGTCGAGCTGGGAGACCTTGAAGTCGATCGCCTGTGCCCGACCCATCAGCCGATCAATCTCGGCGAGCTTCTGCTTCAAGGCATCGAGCTGCGGGAAGTCGATGCGGGTCAGGTTCTTGCCCATGTTGACCAGCATCTGCGCCTCGTTCTGCAGCTGCTGAATCTGCTGGTTGACGCTCTGGAGCGTGCGCGCGGCAGTCAGGATATTCTGCGCATAGTTACTGGGATCGAACACGATCCCGCCGAACTGCGCATGGGCCGGCGTTGCCGTCATCGTCATCACGCCCATGCCGAGCGAACCGCACGCGCCGAGGCCGAGCGCGGCCGCGATCAGGTGCTGTCTGGTGGGGATGCGCATCATTCTTCTCCTTCTTGGGGGGCTTGGGGATCGGGAGGACCGGGAAAATCGGCGGCGAGATCGGCTGCCCAGTCGAGGCCGGCATCGCGCAGGAAGGCTTCGGTGAAGCGGTCGCGGCCGTGTTCGGCGATTGCTGCATCGATCCGGGCCTGCGCAGCCGGGTCCGACGAACCGCACAGCGTCAGGGCTATGGGGCCTAGCCCAAGCTCGAACAGTCGATTGCCGCGCGCGGACTGGAGGTAATAATGGCGCTTGGGCGTCGCGCGCGCGATCAGCTCGATCTGTCGGTCGTTGAGGCCAAAGCGCGCATAGATGTCATGGCCCTGCGGCTCGATCGCGCGATCATTGGGCAGCAGGATGCGCTGCGGGCAGCTTTCGATAATGGCGGGTGCGATCGCCGAGCCTGCGATATCGGCGAGGCTCTGCGTCGCGAACAGCACCGCGACATTCTTCTTGCGCAGCACCTTCAGCCATTCGCGGATACGCGCGGCGAACAGCGGGTGATCAAGAAATATCCAGGCTTCGTCGAGGATCAGCAGTGTCGGCCGCCCGTCGAACCGCTCCTCCAGCCGGTGGAAGAGATAAGTCAGCACGGGCGCGACCGCCCCGGTCTGGCCCATCAGTGCCTCTGTCTCAAAGCATTGGACATCGGCCAGCGCGAGATGCTGTTCGGCGGCGTCGAGCAGCCGGCCGTGCGGTCCTTCGAGCGTATAGGGCTGGAGCGCGATGCGCAGCGCGTTCGACTGAAGCAGCAGCGCGAGGCCGGTCATCGTCCGCTCCTCGCGCGGCGCGGAGGCCAGGCTGCCGAGCGCCGTCCAGATCGCGTCCTTCACCTCCGGCGTGACGGCGACATTCTCGTGTGCCAGCAGCGCCGCGATCCATTCGGACGCCCAGCTGCGTTCGCCCGCATCGTCGATATTGGCGAGCGGCTGGAAGGCGAGCGTCTCGCCGTCTGTCTCGGCCGATCCGAGCGCATGGTGCGCACCGCCCATCGCCAGCACCGCGGCGCGGGCGCTGTTACCCTTGTCGAAGATATAGACCTGCGCGCCTGGGTAGCGGCGGAACTGGAGTGCGATGAGGCTCAGCAGGACCGACTTGCCGGCGCCGGTCGGTCCCACGACCATCATGTGCCCGACATCGCCGACATGGGTGGAGAGCCGGAACGGCGTCGAGCCCGCGGTCTTTCCGACCAGCAGCGGCGGGCCGTCGAGGTGGCCGTTGCGCACCGGGCCGGCCCAGACCGACGACAGCGGCATCAGATGCGCGAGGTTGAGGGTATGCACCAGCGGCTGCCGGACATTGGCATAGACATGGCCCGGCAGCGACGAGAGCCAGGCTTCGACCGCATTGACGGTCTCGCGCACGCAGGTGAAGCCGAGGCCGTTGACGATGCGCTCGACCGCGCGGACCTTGTCCTCCACTACCCCCCGGCTGCGATCCGTCACCGTGATCGTCGTGGTCAGATAACCGAATGCGACATGGTCGCCGCCGAGCACCTGCAGCGCCTGGTCGGCATCGACGACCTTATTGTCGGCATCGCTGTCGAGCAGCTGCGCCGGCGAATTATAGAGCACCTCGCGCAGCAGCGCGGTGACCGACTTGCGCTTGTTGAACCACTGGCGTCGCAGCGATGTTAGTGTCTTGGTCGCCAACGTCTTGTCGAGCGCGATGAAGCGCGTGACCCAGCGGTAGCCGAAATCCTGATGATTGAGCGCGTCGAGGATGCCGGGTCGGCTCAGGCTCGGGAAACCGAGCACTGTCAACGTGCGGACATGCAGATCGCCGAGTTTTGGCTCCAGCCCGCCGACCAGCGGCGTATCGGCGAGGACGCCATCGAGATACATTGGCGTGTCGGGCGCGGCGACGGGGTGGCGGCGATCAGAGATCGTGCCGTGGAGGAAGGTCAGCGTCTCGCTGTCGTCGAGCGGACGTACATCCGCCATGAAGCCTGACAGCAGATCCAACACGCGGTCGGTCTCGGCGACGAAGCTCTCCAGTGCGCCGGGCCAATCGCGTTCCCGGTCGCCGTCCGGACGCTCGACGAGGCTCCGGCCCGCGCGATCGGTCGTGTCGGCCGGGGGCAGCCAGGTCAGGGTCAGGTGGTAACGGCTCTCGAAATGGGCGCCCTCGGCCTCGAACGCGGCCTGCCTTTCGCCATCGATCAGCCAGCTCGCCGCGTCGGGAAAGGCGCTGTCGGGATAGGCAAGCGCTTCCCGCCGCTCGGCGTCGAAGAACAGCGCCCAGCCACTGCCAAATCTCTTGAGGGCATTGTTCGCCCGCGCGCAGGCGCCGACCAGCTCGGCTTCGGTCGCTGACTCTAGATCGGGGCCGCGGAAAGCTAGTACCCGCAGGAAGCTCCCGTCCTTGTTCAGCACCACGCCCGGCGCGACGAGTGCCGCCCAGGGCAGATGATCGGCGAGCCGTTCGGCGCTGTCGCGATACTCCCGCAGGCTCAGCATGCGAAATATCCCTTCTGACGGATATGGCGCAGGAGGACAGGCGCGAAGCTGGGATCACGGCGAGCGGCCACCACGGCGATGCTGTGGCCGACCGCCCAGAGCAGCACCCCGGCCACCCATTGCTGGAGGCCGAGGCCGACCGCGGCGGCCAGCGTCCCGTTGACGATCGCCAGCCCACGTGGCGCGCCACCGAGCAGCAGCGGCGAACCGAGCGAGCCGTGGATCGGCACTTCGAAGCCGTCGATATGCTGGCCGCCGCCAATCATGCGATCAGCGCCCCGCCGCCGAAGCTGAAGAAGGACAGGAAGAAGCTCGACGCGGCGAACGCGATCGACAGGCCGAACACGATCTGGATCAGCCGCCGGAACCCGCCCGCGGTCTCGCCGAACGCGAGCGTCAGGCCAGTGACGATAATGATGATGACGGCGACGATCTTGGCGACCGGTCCTTGCACGGACTCCAGAACCTGCTGGAGCGGCTGCTCCCACGGCATGCCGGAGCCGGCGGCCTGGACTTGGGTCGCGAAGGTGAGCGCGAGGCCGATGGCGGCACCTGCAAGCAGGTGTCGGTTGATCGGCAGTCGATTGAGGTTGCGCGTCATAGGTTAGGTCTCCTTGGGGTTGGGCTTGGGGAGGTCGGCGAGCGCGTAAGTGCCGGTGTCGGGGTCGAGTCCGGCGACGCGCGCGATGGTCGAGACACGGCGGTCGACTCCGCGCCCGGAGATGAAGACGACGATGTCGATGGCTTCGGCGATCAGCTGGCGCGGCACGGTGACCACCGCTTCCTGCACGAGCTGTTCGATGCGATAGAGCGCCGCGATCGCGCTGTTGGCATGGACCGTTGCGATCCCGCCGGGATGGCCGGTGTTCCATGCCTTCAGCATGTCGAGCGCTTCTGGGCCGCGGACCTCGCCGACGACGATGCGGTCGGGGCGCAAGCGCATGGTCGAGCGCACCAGCTCGGTCATCGATACATGCGGCGGGCGGGTGCGAAGCGCCACCGTGTCGGGCAGCGTACATTGCAGCTCGCGCGTGTCCTCGATCAGGATGACGCGGCTATCGACCCAAGCCATCTCGGCAAGCAGCGCATTGGCGAGTGTCGTCTTGCCCGAGCTGGTCCCGCCGGCGACGAGGATATTATAGCGTTGGGTGACCGCAGCGCGCAGCGTGTCGGCTTGGCGCTCCGTCATCAGCCCGTCGGCGATATAGTCGTCGAGCGTGTGCAGCTTCTGCGCGGGCTTGCGGATCGAGAAGCAAGGCGCCGACGAGACCGGCGGCAGCACGCCTTCGAAACGCTCGCCGGCACGGCCCTCGATATGGGGCGGCAGCTCGGCCGAGATGATCGGATGCTCGGCATGGACTTCGGCGCGCGCATGGCTTGCGACCAGCCGAATGATGCGCTCGACCTGATCCGGCTCCATCCGCACCTCCGTGTCAGTGCGACCTTCGCCGAGGCGGTCGAGCCGAAGCGCGCCGTCGGGATTGACCATGATCTCGATGACCAGTGGATCGCGCATAGCTGCGGCGATGTCGGTCCCGAGCGCCGTGATCAGCATGCGACGACGGCGTTCGGCGGAGAGGCTGGCGGTCATTCGCCATCCTCCGCCGCGGTGCCGAGCGTGCGCCGCCCCGTCGACACCTGTCGACCCACCTGCGTCACGAAGGCTTCGAACCGCTTGGCGCCGAGCGCTCTGCCGGCTTGGTCGTTCTCTGCAAGCGGTGTCTGGATCGCGAGTTCGAACCGGACGAACAGCGCCAGCGTCTCGAGGATAACATAGGCGTCGCGATCGACCCGGCCGATCGCTTGCGTCAGCCGGTCGAGCCGGATCGAGAACCGATCCTCCAGCTCCGATGCGCCGCGCCGATTGAGCCAGGCAGTGACGGCATCGACGAGGATCGCCGATTTGCTGGCGCCGGGCTTTGCGGCGAGCGCTTCGAGCCGGTCGGAGAGCGGCTTCGGCAGGAACAGCTGGTGGCGGACCTTTTCCATCGGTCAGAACCCCAGCTGCAGATCGTCGGGCCGGCCCGAGGCGGCATCGAGGCCATAGACAGTGCGGGCGGTGCCGAGCTGCTGGACGCGGTCCATCGCGCGGCGCTCGGCCGCTTGGTCACCGTCATCCTCGCCGAGCCCGAGCGGGTCGGCGATGTCTGGCTCCACCACGATGGTCGGCACGATCTCATGAGCAGGATGACGGGCTTGTTCGAGGCCTCCAGCATCAGCGTCCTCTTCGGTATCGGCGCTTCTGACGAGGCGCATATCGGCGCCGCGAACCTGACCGGCCCAGTCGTCAGCGCGCGCAGCCGGTAGGTCGCGATAACCTGCGGAATCTAGAACCGGCGCGGGCAGAACGCGGGCGGCGTAGCGGCGGTCCTCATAGTAACGCAGCTTCTTGGCGCGGATCGGCGGGTGACCCGAGATCAGCACCAGCTCGTCGGTGGGCGCGAGCTGCATCACCTCGCCCGGGGTCAGCAGGGCGCGGGCGGTCTCCTGTCGGCTGACCATCACATGCGCCAGCCAGGGCGCGAGCCGGTGCCCCGCATAGTTGCGCATAGCGCGCTGCTCAGTAGCGGTACCGAGCGCATCCGATATCCGCTTGGCGGTGCGCTCGTCGTTGGTGGCGAACGCGATACGCACATGGCAATTGTCGAGGATGGCGTTGTGCTCGCCATAGGCCTTCTCGATCTGGTTGAGGCTCTGCGCGATCAGGAAGGCGCGCACGCCATAACCGGCAAGGAAGGCGAGGCTTGTCTCGAAGAAGTCGAGCCGCCCCAGGGCCGGGAACTCGTCGAGCATCATAAGGAGACGGTGTCGGCCTCGCGCGGCTTCGCCGTCCTTGCCAGTGCCGTGCAATTCTTCGGTCAGCCGGCGGCCGATCTGGTTGAGGATCAGGCGGATCAGAGGCTTTGTGCGGCTGATGTCGGACGGCGGCACGACCAGGTAGAGCGAGATTGGGTGCGCGGCCTCGACGAGATCGACGATGCGCCAGTCGGACGCGGCGGTCACGGCCGCGACGGTGGGATCACGGTAGAGGCCGAGGAACGACATCGCCGTTGAGAGCACGCCCGAGCGTTCGTTCTCGCTCTTGTTGAGGAGTTCGCGGGCGGCCGAGGCGACAACCGGATGCACAAACGGCGCGTCGTCAGTGCCGAGATGGTTGGTCGCCATCATCCGGCGCAGCGTCGCGGCGAAACTACGCTGTGGATCGGAAAGGAAGGTCGCGACGCGGGCGAGCGTCTTCTCCTCCTCGGCGTAGAGGACATGGAGGATCGCGCCCACCAGGAGCGAATGGCTGGTTTTCTCCCAGTGGTTGCGACGCTCCAGCGCGCCTTCCGGATCCACAAGAATATCGGCGATATTCTGCACGTCGCGGACTTCGTTCACGCCGCGCCGCACTTCGAGCATCGGATTATAACGTGCCGAGCGGGCATCGGTTGGGTTGAACAACAAGCAGTGCGAGAAGCGCGCGCGCCAGCCGGCGGTCAGTTGCCAGTTTTCGCCCTTGATGTCGTGAACGATGGTCGAACCGGTCCAGCTGAGCAGCGTCGGCACAACGAGACCGACGCCCTTGCCGGAGCGGGTTGGTGCGAACGCCATGACGTGTTCAGGTCCATCGTGGCGGAGATCGTTGTCTCCAATCCGACCGAGCGCGACGCCGCGATCATCGAATAGCTTGGCAGCCTTCATATCCTTGTGCGTCGCCCAACGGGCCGAACCATAGGTGGTGAGATTATTCGATTGGCGTGCGCGCCAAAGCGATCCGAAGATCGCGGCGCCACAGCTGACGAAGCCGCCCAGCGCGGCGATCGCCCCTGCTTCGTCGAAGATGATCGGCGCATAGGCGTCGAACGAGAACCACCACGGGAAGATCGACCATGGGCGATAGATCGGCAGGCCGAATGCGATGAACCACGGAGGACCGAGTTCGGGCTGATAGGCGAGTTGCGCGGCTGCCCACTGCGTAGCGATCCAGATGCTCGCGACAACGATCGCTAGCACCACCAGGAACTGTCCAATGAGCAACTTAGTCGGGGTCATGCAGGCCTCCGCCCGCATCGACCGGATGTCGCTTTGGGTTGGCCCTAAAGTATTAGAATTCGCACCCCCTCGTCAGGCACCGGCTGGTGCCTTTGGATACCTCTGTGATGACTCCGGTTACATGCCCAGATGACTAGCTATTTTACAAAGGTCGGTTGCATCGCGGGGTCGACGACAAAACCGAGCCACAATACGAACAACATGACGTTCGATGCGATCTAGGCACGAGCGCGGGGATCGACGGCGTCTTTCCAAAGGCGCTCGAAAAGCCTCACCACCTTTGCCTTTGTCTTCGACACCATCCGCACAGGCCGTGCGCGAACCTCCGGCGCAACCTTGTGGTTGTCTTGCTCGTCGTGGCCCTCCCTCTCAGAAGTTAGGGCCTCCAGCAATCCCGGGGCGGTTCACTAATGGCGTCGTGGTGTTCTCAGTCACACCGCTTTGAGAAGGCTTGTCGATGTGTTAGCGTCTTCTGAGTGCAGCCTGCGGGCCACATCAACAGTCCCTTCAGTTCGCAGGTTGCATAGAAAAGGAAATGAGCTAGTGTCAGTGAAGATCAATCCAAAGACTTCGCGTGCGCGTAAGACTGATGTCAACAATCCGCCAAAAGCTGCATCAAAAGCCGCAAAGGTAAAGTCATCGTCGCGGACCAATGGACTCGCGGCGGTCACGCTGCGTTCCGATCTGAAGGAGTTTACGCGGCAGCGCTTGGTTGATGCAGCCCTTCAATGCTTCAGGGACCAAGGCTATTATGCAGCTACAGTCGACAAGATTGCTGCCTTGGCTGGAACCACCGTGCCGACCTTTTACCGACACTTTCCCAGCAAAAGTGACCTGCTCGATCTCCTTTGTGACCACCTGAACGCGGAAGTGGATCGGGCACTGAAGCAGCTCGATGCAATCGATGTGCGCGACCAATTTGCGGTGAGGGACTGGTTGAACGATTATGTCGTGATGTGGACAGGAATGGAGAAGCTCTGCGCGGCCAGTTGGGAAGCGATAAGTTCCGACGTGCAATATGCCACCAATGTGGTCACACATCTGGGCGAATGTGGCAACATCATGGAGCGCGTCATTTCGACCATGAAAGACAAGGAGCGTTTCAATCTCCGCATGTCTCTTATGATATCGCTGGCCAACAAGACTGCATTCATGGTGACGTTTGAGCTGAACAAGAAGCGTGCCAGCTTAATGCTAGATCAGTTCGCTAAGATGCTATGGCTCGTTTTGAATGAAAACGAAGTACTTAGCTGACCGAGAGGTCGGGGCGGAAGTTGAATAGCTCGCTTGCAATGGTACGACGAGATTATCTTACTACGATACCACTCATGGCAGGTCACCCTTTTACGGGCTTTAGGCGATTGATCTGATAGTATGATGGAGCGATCCTTTCGTTTGAATGGAAGGAAGCCATATCGGGCAAGCACGTCACGGGAGCGCAAAGCGCCACGACCACGCGCGCTGTCCGAGCAGCGATATAGCGATCGCAAGCTCCCCTCGCGGCGTTGAGCCGGGCTTTGGAGATCGATCCGAAGACAGTAGTCAAGTGGTCCAAGATAGCGACCGTCGAGGATCTGAAGGCCAGACCGAAGGCCACCTCATTCCATAACTTTGACAAAAGTGGAACAGGCGATGATTGTCGCATTCCGGCGGACTGCGCTGTTGCCGCCGGATGACTGCCTCTATGCACTCAACCGTTGACCCTGCATCTAACAATTTCGCTCGCAGGCTTAAGGTGCTCGGCGGCCTCACACCCTCGAACACATCTGCAAAATCTGAACTTCGGGACCAAAGCGGTTCTTTGTCAGGCTGGTCCACCAATTGCCGGGACTCGACACCTAGGGAGGGGGCTTACTGAATATGCCCCCCTAAACTCGTCCCGCCCTAGCTATAACGCTCCGTCGGTGCCAGCACTGAAGCCGGGTTCGGCCTTGGGGGCTCACTTGCAATCTTCGGGACAGTGATCGCCGAGAGCCGGTATTTCCCGTCCGGCGGGGTGATTTGTGCCCCTCTGCCGCTGCGGCGCACCAAGCCTTTTCCTACGCTTCAAGCGGAATGCTAACGGGCTTGTAAACATATAATGCATATCTTATACATTTATCCGCTAACGATTCGTTAGTATCACTAACGGGAAGTGAGGGGTGACATCAAGGCGTGGCAGCCTTCCACCGACACGTGGTCGCCCATAAATATATAATAATCATTATAAAAAATATTACCAAACCTAAAACTTTATAATATTCATAGAAAGGGAGAGAAATGAGGGGAGTAAATATATTTATTATAGCATCCGCGGCAAGCGTGTGTTCCACGGCCATTCCTGCTTTCGCGCAGACCGAAAGGGTCGAGAGCACGGACGCGGAAATTCTGGTCACGGCGCAGCGCCGGGAGGAGAAGCTTCAGGACGTCCCGGTCACGGTCAGCGTCCAGAGCGCCGAGCGGATCGAAGCGGCAGGCGTTCGCTCCATCAGCGACATCGGCAAGCTGGTGGCAGGCCTCAACTTTGCTCAAAATGAACTGTTCGCCCAGCCATCGCTCCGCGGAGTCACCACCACCTCCTTCGCGTCAAGCAGCGAGAGTCCGGTGGCGATCTACCTTGACGGTTCATACCAGCCGGCCATGTTTGGCGCTCAGTTCGAACTGCCTGATGTCGAGCGGATCGAGGTCGTCAAGGGACCGCAGGGAACCCTCTTCGGTCGCAACGCCACCGGTGGCGCGGTCCAGATCTTCACAAAAGAACCGAAATATGAGCTTGGCGGGAAGATCATCGGAACAGCCGGCCTGTACACGGGGGGGGCGCGCGATGCTACCGAGTTCAGCGGCAGCGGCTTCATCACCGGCCCCTTGGTGCAGGACAAGCTGGCGGTAAGCATTGCGGGTTATGCCCGCCATAATCAGGGTTTCCTGCAGGATATTGCAAGCAACAAGCGCACAGGCGAGCAGTCCCTCTACGGCGTCCGGGGCAAGCTCCTGTTCGAACCGAGTGAGCGCGCAAAGTTCCTCTTGACTGGATTTTATTCGTGGCAGGATGATTACTCTACTTCCAACAGAGCGGCGCTGAACAAAGCAACGATCGCGGCGGGATTTCCCGATGCAGTTCTGCCGACCCGCCCTTGGGAGGTATCGAATATACCGGGCAAGCCACAGCATCTCCGTCTGAAAACAATCTCGGCAAGCCTGAAGGGTACGTTTGATCTGGATGTCGGCAGTCTCACCGCAGTCACCACGTACAGCAAGGTCAACCAGCGGTCACAGACCGGGCCGGCCGCCGCATGGTCTCAGCAGTGCTTTACCGCACTTCGCTGTACCTACTGGCCTGACTACAATAATTACCACGAATCGCTGTCGCAGGATCTAAACTTTACCTCAAAGACGTTCGGCATATTCTCCTTCACCACTGGCGCCTTTCTCTATCGTGATTTTGGTACCACGCAGGACACCCGAGCCTTGTCGGGCACTAACTTCAATGTCCCTGTGATTGCAACAGTGGATACCACTCGCACGACGGCCTATGCGGTTTACGCCGAAGGCAATCTCGATCTGACGGACCACATTCACCTGATTCTCGGCGGCCGGTACAGTAACGAAAAAAAGACCCCGAAGAATAGTCTTAATGGCATCGCGTTAACCGATTTCCCCGGCATCCAGGACAGTTCCTTCACGCCAAGAGCTTCGCTTCGGTATGAATTCAATCCGTCGACCAGTGCTTATGCCACCTTCAGCCAAGGGTTTAAGAGCGGCCAGTTGCCGCGAGCCTTCGAGCCCTACCGTACACTTAACTTGTTAGTCAGGCCTGAAAAATTGACCGCTTACGAAGTGGGCTTCAAGACCGCGCGACGCGACTACGCCCTCAATCTGGCTTACTACCACTACGACTACAAGGATCTTCAGCTGACGGCCTTCGTCCCGGGTGTGGCGCTAGCTACCACGCAAAACGCCGCTAAGGCGAAAATGGATGGATTCGATGTGGAAGGCTGGGTTCGGGCAACGCAAAATCTACGGCTCACGGTGGCCTTCAATTACATGCCTACGGCAAAATATGCCGATTTCCCCGTGGCGCAGTTTCTGACCTTCAACCAGGCCGGGTTCGGCCCCCCCGTTGCCTCACTGGGCGATGCGAGCGGCTTGCGCCTACTGAAGGCACCCAAACTATCTGGTACAATCGGATTGAGTTGGTCGCATGAATACCACTTCGGGCAGCTCGGTGCGGATGCGAATCTCTATCATTCAAGCGCTCAGAAGTTCGACAACCTCGGCACGATCAAAAACGATGCCTATGAGGATCTGTCCGGTCAAATCTACCTCGACAGGAACGGGATCCGCTTCGCGATCTACGGGCGCAACCTCTTCAACAATGCTGTGATCGTCGGCAGCAATCCGTCAACCGGCCAGCTTCCCGTCATCTATGGTGCGCCACGCCAAGTCGGTGTGTCCGCATCCTACTCCTTCTGAACCCAGATGATCCGGGCCGGCCAGCCGCCGACCCGGATCACCCACCTCATCCCGCCCCGGGGCGTGGAATGCCCGGTCGCCTGCCCGAATTCGATCGGAGTCATTACATGGTAGTCAGTGACCACTCCTTAAGGCCCCTTGATCAACTCATGTCTTACAAAGGCCGACAGGTCGCAGTCACGGGCGGCGCGGAAGGCATAGGCGCGGCAATCGTCGGACGCATGGCGGAGGCTGGCGCCAATGTCATGATCGGGGATATCAATCTTGTGCTGGCCAAAGAAACTGCTCGTCACATGGGTGCACGTTTCGGAGTGATATGCCAAGCGAATGAACTAAACGTAACTGACGCAAGATCCATCAGCGATTTCTGTGACGCGACTCGAAGGATCCTCGGGGGGATTGATGTCTGGGTAAACAATGCCGGCCTGTTCCCCTGGTCCTTGCTGCTCGACACCGAAGAGGCAACGTGGGACGACGGGATCGCAGTTAACATGAAGGGCGTCTTCCTGTGCACGCAGGCCGCAGGGAGACTGATGATCGCCTGTAAGCCCGACCAGGGCGTTATTATCAATATCGCATCAATGTTCGCGTTTAGGGCGAAGAAGGGCCTCGGTGTCTACGCCGCGGCGAAGCATGGCGTCGTCGGCCTGACCCCGGCATTTGCGCTCGAACTTGCCGAACACCGCATACGCGTTATGGCAGTCGCCCCGGGAAGCACCGCAGCACCCGGCGTGGCAAGGATGCTGGGACGCGAGTTCCGTCCCGTGGGGCTTTCAGACATTCCGCTCGGTCGTGGGGCCTATCCAGATGACATCGCGCGCGCCGTGCTGTTCTGTGGGTCGAACCTTGCCGCCTGCATGACTGGTCAAACCCTCATGGTCGATGGAGGAGGCATTATTGGCGATGCCCGAACCAATGGGCTTGTCGCTTAACACATGAGCAGCCCAGCGTGAGAATAAGCGGGGCCGGCGTTTGCCAACTAAGTTGCCTAACGTCAGCCTCGCGGTGGCCAAGCAAATCATTGACCTAAAGGAATCAAAGCTATATTCACAATAGTGCCCATAACGTCAGGATAACGATTAATCTGGTCGCAGATTTGAAGAGCTGCCCAAGTGAGTTTCAGAGCCACCGCGCTCGCTGGCACCGCCGCCTTGTGTCCCGGTTGAAGCGGCTCGAATCCCAATCAAACGAAAGGAAGACACGTGGCCATTAAACCCCTCCGGCCTCTCCTTGCCCCTCAGAGTGAGAGGTCCTGCCATGTCGAAAAGGCGAGGTGTCTGGCGCCGCTCATCGAGGGCGACGCCAACAGGAT
This sequence comes from Novosphingobium fluoreni, assembly GCF_014196615.1. Classification (GTDB taxonomy): domain Bacteria; phylum Pseudomonadota; class Alphaproteobacteria; order Sphingomonadales; family Sphingomonadaceae; genus Novosphingobium; species Novosphingobium fluoreni. The sequence goes on along the minus strand of NZ_JACIDY010000008.1, from coordinate 114,126 downwards.
CGAAACAGACGGCAAACTGACAAGCGGGGTGGTCGATGCGCTGCAGGCGCAGGGCCTGTTTGCTGTAGGCGTTCCGGAGTCGGCCGGTGGCAGCGGTGGCTCGGTGATCGACATGATCGAGGTTCTGGAAGAACTTGCCCGCGCCGATGGATCAACTGGCTGGGTCACCATGGTCTATTGGATTGGCGTCTTGCTGCACGCCGGCTACCTGCCGCTGGAATCCTCGACCGAACTGTTTCTTACCGGCAAACCCACGCCTCGCTTCGCAGGTGCCGCCGCCCCGACCGGCACGGGGGTAAAAATCGAGGGTGGATACCTGATCTCCGGTACGTGGCCCTTTAGCAGCGGGTCTGACTGGGCGACCTGGCTCGGCCTGGGCTTCCTTGTGACAGATCGAGAGGGCAAGCCCATCCAAGGCCCCGATGGCAAGCCACAAGCGCTCTATGCAGTAACCCCCAGGGATTCGGGCGTCATCAGCCGCAACTGGGACGTAACAGGCCTGAAGGGGACAGGCAGCCACGACATTGTGGTCAAAGAAGCCTTCATACCAGACACATATATCATCGATGCCTATTCGACCGCACCTGTGCGCAAAGATCCCGTGTTCTATTTGGGCAAGGATCTGTCTGCATGGGCCGGACATTCTGCCGTAACCCTGGGGCTGATGAAGCGAGCGCTTCAGGAAGTCGCCACCATCGCAACCGGCAAGGTCCGCAGGGGCTACCCCACGACAGTCGATCAGTACCCCGTGTTCGACTTCGAGTTTGCCAAAGCAGACGCAAAGTACCGCAGCGCACGCGCCTATTTGATCGCAATCTACAAGGAGGCCATCGAACAGGCAAAACGGGACGGCGCCGTTGGCAACGAAACGCGGGCACGGGCGCATCAGGCCGCAGTCTGGGTTCATCGCGTGGCTGACGAGGTCGTCTCGTTTGCCCGGCTGTGGGCTGCAAGCCAGGCATTCCGCAATCCGTCCAATCTAGGCCGGGTGATACGTGATGCAGAAGTGGCCACACTACACCTTCATATCGACAATATTCATCTGGTCACATCTGGCCAAACGCTCGTGGAATGCGCGTGGCAAGAACTGCAGCAGCCGATGAACCCGGCATGACTTCGAGATCCGACACATGGTGGGGGCGATGGGGTCCAGCGGACGAGCGCGGAGCGTTGAACCTGATCGGCCACAACGAGGTTATCTCAGCATCCCGACTGGTCGAACGTGGTAAGATCTATTCGCTGGCCATTCCGATCCAGCGCACGGGGGTGCCGATCTTCCCGCATCGCGGCCCTCCCCAACGACTTACCACGGTTAATGACCAAGACCAACCGCGCCATCTCAATGGTGGCGTTCCTTCGGGCACTGGACCGAACGCTGATATGCTTATCGCAGCGACACATAACGGCACCCACATCGATGCGCTGTGCCACGTATATTCGGACTGGAAGCTTTATAATGGTTTTCCGAGCAACAGCTTCAAGACTGCCGATGGTGCCCAGCATTGCGGGATCGAGAAGATGGGCGGCATCGTGTCACGGGCGGTCCTTCTCGATTTCGCGGGGCTTGTGGGCGCTCCGGTGCTCGACGAAACAGTTGCGATTTCCGGGAAGATGATCGCCGCCGCCGAGCGGCGCCAGGATATCGAGATACGCGCCGGCGACATTGTCTTGCTGCATACCGGCTGGCTTGGCCATTACTTTGCCGGTGAGGCAAATGGGATGCCGCCCTCACTTTACGATGTCCCAGGTCTGGGGATGAGCGGCGCTGAATATTTGATCGATCGGGATGTGGCTGCCATCGGGGCTGACAATCCGGCTGTCGAAATCATGAGCAGCCAGTCCACCACTTTTCTACAACTGCACCTCGAGCTTTTGGTGAACCGCGGAATACCGCTGCTGGAACACCTCGATCTGCGCCAGCCGATCTCTGATGGGGTGAATCGTGGGATGTTCATTGCCGCGCCGCTTCCGATCATGGGCGCCAGCGGGAGCCCGATCAATCCGTTGTTGATCGTCTGACGCGGACCTCGAGGTGGCGCAGGCGGAACACAGAGAATTACACCGCCAAATCTTGCAAAACAACAAAATGAGAAGAGGCTATGATGGAAGTGATGGGCGGACTGGATGAGCGGCTGCGCGGCCGGTTGAACAATATGACTACCGCGCTAATCGCTGATTCGATCATGGAGCTTGGCCATATGCCGCGGGTGATGGATGCGGCAATCCGTCCGGTCCTACCGTACTCCAAAATGGTCGGTCGGGCGCTGACCGTCTCCCTCGTCAGCTCCCCCACACCTTTGACGGTTGGGAAGCTGGAATACAGCGGAATGATGCTAGTTTTCGAGGGCTTCGAGGCGGCCGGCAGCGGATGGATCGCAGTAGCATCGCCGGAAATACGTGAATGCGCCGTGTTCGGCGATGGGTTCTCGGTGTGGTCTCGCTCCCTCGGCATAACCGGGTTGCTTACTGACGGTGCGGCACGCGATACCCACGAGATAAACGGGCGCAATTTCCCGGTTTTCTCGCGAGGATTATCACCGCTCGGGCCATACAATTTGTTAAAGGTAAGCCAGGTCAATGTGCCGGTCACGGTCGGCGGGGTGGAGGTCCGGCCTGGCGATGTCATCGCAGCCGACCACGATGGGATCATTGTTTTCGACGTCGAGTGGTGCGAGGCAATCATCAGCCAAGGGGCCGCTCACGTTGCGAAGGCTGCAGGCAGCCAGGCTGCGCTCGGGGCAGGGGGCAGTATTGTCGATCAACATTGGTCAAAGCCGGACAGTTGACCCAAGTTTCTGCCCCTAGGCCCGCCCCTTACCGTACACGCTTGCGCTGCGTGCGCCGGTTTCTCGTGCCCATGATCGAAAAGGTTGCCTGATGTCATTCGACTATATCGTGGTCGGAGCTGGAGCCGCCGGGTGCATAACAGCGGTCCGTCTGGCAGAAGATCGCGCCTGCCGGGTTTGCCTGATCGAGGCCGGCGGTAACGATGCCAGCCCTTGGGTCCGAATTCCGATGTTTAGCTTCGTGGCATGGTCACGGCCGCAATGGTCCTGGGGGTATTCGACCGAACCGAATGCTGCGATGGACGGACGTCAATTGGCATTGACGCAAGCCAAGATTTTGGGCGGAGGGACATCCATCAACGGAATGCTGTATGCGCGCGGGCATCCCGCAGAGTTCGACCGCTGGCAGGTTCCAGGGTGGTCCTTCGCCGAACTGCTTCCTTTTTTTAAACGATCTGAAAGCTATTCCGGCGGTGAAACCAAATGGCGAGGTGGCAGCGGTCCGATAATGACCCGCCCGTCGACCTTAAACCTGCCAATCGTCAACGCCTTCCTTACTGCTGCAGAGCGCGCCGGATTTGCAAGGGCGAGCGATCTTAACTCCGACGTGTTGAATAGTTTTGGGCCAATCGACGTGGCGATTGGCCGGGGAATCCGGCAAAGCGCTGCCTTAAGATTTGGTGTCAAGCACAGGTCCAACCTGACAGTTCTGCGGGATACCCGGACCCTGCGCATCCTTGTCGACAAAGGCAAGGCTGTGGGCGTAGCAATTGCTGACCGCCACGGACAAAGGTTGATAAGGGCAGAGTGTGAAGTGATAATCTCGGCAGGCGCGATCAACTCCCCCAAGTTGCTGCTGGGATCGGGCATCGGACCAGCAGACGAATTGAGGGCGCTCGGCATCGAGGCAATCTGCGATGTTCCTGCAGTTGGCCGAAACCTCAGTAATCACGCTAATTACACTTTGATGTATGAAGTTTCGCAGCCGGTAACGGCCTACCGGTTCCGCTCGCCACTGCGCGCTATCGCTGGCGGGCTTGCTTATGCCTTCCAGCGAGACGGTTTCCTCGCAGAAACAACGTTCTCCGCCGGCGGCGTGATTGCGACATCACCGGGCGAAATGGTCCCCGACGTCAATATTGCTTTGTCCTCGGCGCTCATGGGACCTGGGCCGGGTATATGGAAAACGATGCCTCAGGCTCACGGCTTCATGTTAAGCGTGCGTCAGGGAACACCCTATAGCAGAGGCCAGGTGCGGTTGCGTTCTGCTGACCCGATGGCGCCCCCGGTGATCGACACGCGCTACTTCAGCGATCCGAGAGACATCGAGGTCCTCGCCAATGGGGTGCGAACCGCGCGGCGGATCGCAGCCCAACCGGACATGCAGAGATATGTCAGCAAGGAGCTTCGCCCTGGTCCATTGGCCGAAGATGGCCTAGCCCTGATACAGCATCTTAAAGAGAACGCAGGCAACGTGTTTCATCCTGGCGGAACGTGCCGTCTCGGCGCAGACTCTGACTCGGTGGTAGACCCTAAACTGCGTGTAAGGGGCGTAGATGGGTTGAGGGTTGCAGACGCGTCGGTTCTGCCGATGCTGACTACGGCTGGAACCTTCGCATCCTCAATGATGGTCGGTGAACGCGCAGCGTCCTTCATTCGCGGCGAATGCTCCGAAAAGTCGATGAGAGCACCTTGCCGTCCCGGTCCATGACGAAGCGCAGATAGGGAACACCTTGCTGCCGACGAAACATTGCCAAGCGAGGGTAGCGGCGGTGCCTGTTCAGTTGCGCCAGTACGCGCCCCTCCCAACTGTCCGGCCCATTACTGGCCAGTTGCGGCGCAGGCGGTGCGGGAAATGTCCTAATTGCAGCAGATTCGGGTCGAGGCGGGCTGTCAGCGACCGTCACCACTTTCGACGGCGCAGCGGAAGGCGCTGGTGCCACGGGGATGGAAAGTGGAAGGGGTTCGGGAACCGGAAATTCGCTCACCTTCGGTTTGCTCATCTTGTCTGACGTCACCTTTTCTTCCGGCTGTGCTTCGGGAGGTGATGCCGGTGCGGCGACGTCGAAGACGGTGAGCGCGGTTTGAGGCTGCGGGGGCGAGAATTGCACCGACAGGGTGACGAAGAAGGCGACTACCAGCAGCACGCCGAGCAGGCTCGTGCCGCCTAGACCAAGCCAGCGCGAACTCGCCGGAGGTTGGTAACCATGCCGCTCAATGGAGACTTTTTCGGATTGCGGCGAAACTGCCGGTGCTGCCTGCTTGTCGCATTCGAGTGCAAATGGGCGAGCGTCATTCCGCAGCATGGAGTGATCCTGTCTCGATTGATGGCCGTTTAGAACGAGCCCGATGGCGAGCGGCCACGCGCGGCGCTCGCTTCTTCCACCATACGATTACCCCGGTCACTGACAGCGTCGCCACAACAAGCCCAGTGAGACAGATGAGGATGCGACCCGTCAACCCCGCGATCTGGCCCGAATGGATCGGGTAGACGAGCGCGTCGACGACGTCGCCGGCCTTCCCTTCACCGCCACGTTCGGTGGCGAGGACGCGGCCTGTGTCCATCGCCACGAAGACAGCCGCAGGACCGAAGCCTGCTTCATGGAGCCGACCGAGCCGGACCATATAAAAGCCCTGTTCCCGTGCGAGACTTATGCGAGCGACGGGGCGCTGTGGCCATCCCCGCCGCGCCGCCTCCGCATTGGCGATTGCGGCCGCGCTATCCCAGCCGATCCGCTGTTGAGGCAGCGTCGCTGGCCCCGGCTGATCCCGGATGCTGGGGCTTGTCGGCAGCACCGCGGTCAGGACGGGCCGGAAAATCTGCGCATTGAGATTGAATGCGACGCTGGTCAGCGCCAGCAGGAACAGCAGGCCCCACAACCATAGCCCGAACGCGCGGTGGAGGTCCAGGTTGAGCCGGTAGGAGCCCGCGCCGCGCTTGATCTTTCAGATCGGCCGCCACTTCTTCCAGAATCGCTTGCCCCGCGGCAAGGTCAGATAAAATCCGACTAAGCAATCCAGCATCCATGCGAGCGCCACGCCGCCCATCAGCCATATGCCCCAACTGCCCGGCAGATGCAGCGAATAGTGCAGTTTGTAGAGGAACGGGATCAGGTGCGCCCGGTCGAACCGCGCCGCGCCCCACAGGCGGCCACCCAGTATTTGCCCCGTCGCCCCATCGACGAAGATTTTGTCTTGCGCGATCGGCTCCTCGCCACGCCCCGCGAGCGATACGCGCAGGCTGCCATGCTTGTTGCCCAGCATAGTGATGCCGCGCACGCTAGCACCCGGCACGGCAGCCTCAATGCGCGACACCACCATGGACAGCAGCAGCGAGCGGCCGGGCGTCTCCGACTTGAACAAGCGCGGATTCAGCCAGCCATCGATCTCCGTTTGAAACGCGAGCACGCTGCCCGTCAGTCCGGCGACGACCAGGAAGAGGGCGACGGAGAGCCCGACGTAGCGATGAAGCTTTACCAGCGTGGCGCGCATCGCATCGAGCCTAGAGCGCGAGCCGGGCCGTCAGCATGAAATTGCGCGGATCGCCAAAATAGCTCTGCCGCGACCAACCTTCGATGCGGGTGTGGTACTTCTTATCGGTGAGGTTCTCGGCGGTGAGGCGAAGGCTGACGCGCTCGTTGAACTGATAGCCGATTTGCGCCGAAAGCAGCGCGTAGGCACTCTGTTTCAAGCGCAGATCGCCCGCCTCGGCATAAATGCCGCTGCTGACATTGACCCCGCCGCCCAAAATCAGTCCGCGACCGCTATCCTTGGTGAAATCGCGCATCACCCACAGCTTGGCGTCATGCTTGAGCGTTCCGGGCGCGAACACCAGACCGGCAAGGCCCTGGTCAGCGGTAAGATAGCGGGTCTGCGTTTAGGCATAGCCCAGGGTGACGTTCCAGACTCGCGCCGGATCACCGACAACCTCTGCCTCGAAACCACGGCTGCGCACCTTTCCCAGCGCTACGGACGCTTGAAGGAAGTCCGGGTCGGTCACGGCGCGGTTGCGATCGATGATCTGGTACAGCGCCGCGTGGCCGGTGAGCACCCCATCCAGCCACTCACCCTTGATGCCCAATTCGTAAAGATAGCCGGTGCGCGGCTTCAGCAGGTTGCCATTGCGATCTACACTGGTCTGCGGCACGAAAGTGGACGCATAGCTCACATAAGCCGACAGTCCGGGCGTGAAATCGTAGCTGAGTGCTGCATAAGGAACGACGCGTCCCGACACCTTGTTGTCGCTCGGCTGACCGTTGCCCGAACCCTTGTACCAGGCAAGGCGCCCGCCTGCCGTTAGCATGAGCCGGTCGAGCAATTTCAGGCGCGCGTTGGCATAGAGGCCGGTCTGGACGGTCTTGGTCGTGGTCGAGCCATCCGGCGCGAACGCCGGCTCAGGCGTTGTTGGGTCCGGCGCCAAGACGTTGCGCGTGATGACCGGCCCGTAGGTCCACAGCGTATATGTCCGGTTGCGGCTGTGGTTGACGCCAAGCACCAGGCTGTCGGCGCTGGTGAAAAGCGCCGGCAGGTTGAGACTGAGATCGGCGGCCTCGTCACACGAATGGCCGTCGCCAGCGATCTGCTGGATATCGACATCGCCGGTGGCGCGATCGATATAACTATCGGTGAACGCGCCGGATTTGAAATGATAGGCGCGGTCGGTCCTGTCGCCGCGCAGGCGAATCGTGCCGCCGCCGGCCAGCCGATGCTCAACATCGAGGAAGTAGCGCTCAGCATCGTCACGCTTGCGGTCCCAGAGCGAGCCCATGTAGACGCTGCGCCGCCCCCGGTAGAGGCCCCCGCCTTCATAGTTGGGAAGGCCGAAGATCGGTCGTGAGGGGCCGCCCTGATGGATTGCGCCGATCGCAATCGTCGTATCGGGCGTCGGATCGTATTCGAGGGTGCCATAGAGCACCAACTTGCGCGCGAAAATGTGATCCATATAGCTGCCGCGATCGTCATAAGCGGCCACCACCCGCCCACGCAGGCTGCCATCAGTTACAAGCGCGCCGGTTACATCGACCTCGCCGCGAAAGCGATCCCATGATCCAGCCTGGGCCATCACGTTGATTTGCGTGTCCGGCAAAGCCCGTTTGCGGACCAGATCAATCGCCCCACCTGGCGTGCTGCTGCCCTGGAACAGTCCCGCCGGGCCGCAGACCAGCTCGATCCGATCATAGACCGCGATGTCGAAGCTGTCGGTTGTCCACGCTCCCTGATTATCCGCGGTTTGCAGACCATCGACCTGAAGGGTCGAGATATCCATCCCGCGTGAAGTGAAGCTGAAATTGCCGAGGCCATATTGCCCAACCTGCACCCCGACGACCTGCTTCAATCCATCCGCGACCGTATTGAAGTTGCGATCCTCGATCTGCTGACGAGTGACGACGCTGACGGAGTTAGGAATTTCCTTCAGCGTCTGTCGCTGGCGGCCAATCGTCACCGCCTGCGCTGCATAGGATTTCGTGCCTTCACTGCCACGAGGGCATCGGTTGCGCCGCCGCCGCTTTCATTTCCCTCGACCCGAACCGGGCCAAGTTTGATAGCATCGTTGCTTGCGCGCGGTGCGGGTTCGAGAGTGAAGCCGCGCGGGCCGGTCTGGACGGAGGCTGATGCCTGTGCCCGCAAGAATGCGCGACAAGCCTTCCGCCGGGCCGAATGAACCTTTGGCGAGTTCGCGGTCCAGTATGGCAGCTTTAAACGCAAACAGGCGCAGGCCGATGTCACCGGACCAATCAATGCGGCCGGCACGCTCGCCGCACGCCTTGTCGTTGTCGCCCGCGATGCTGGCACGCAGACCGACTTCGGCAAGGATAACCGGATCATGGTCGCGCCCTCGATCAGCTTCCGACCGGATGACCGAACCGAGATCACTCTAATGAGCCTTTACCAGCGTGATCGTGCCGCCTCGGTCTACACCTTCTACCCCGTATCGGCGACGTTGCTGGCACCCGAGGGTGAACGCCTGCGATGGGGTGCTTACCTCGGCGAGCCGAGCCTCAATTTCTACAATTCACGCCAGACGTCAGGCACCGTGCTCGCGACGCACCGCTTTTCCGAGGCGCTGAGCTACCAGGGATCGCTGCGCTATTCTCACTCGAGCGCCGCCAATGGCGACATCGAGACGAACGCCTATACTCTCGATCCCAGCCCCTTCCCCGACCCGCCATTCAATCGTGTCATGTCCCGCAGCCGCTACGACCAACGTGGCAGTGCGAACATGCTTACCGTCGACAACGCTCTGCGGATCGATGTCACCACCGGTCTTTTGCGTCATACGATTCTGGCCGGTGCCGACTATCTGCGGTCCCGGATCAACAGCCAGACCTCGACGGTCGAAGCCGGTCCCGTCGATCTGTACGATGCGGTCTATGATCCGGCCAATGTGCCTGCCGCCGACTTCCAGCCCGACCCGCGATCGGTGAACACGCAGCTCGGCTTTTACGTGCAGGATCAGGTGGAGGTGGGCCGCATCGCGACATTGCTGGTAGGCGTGCGCCGCGACCGTGCGGTGGCTGACACGGCCGGCAGCCCGCGCCAAGTCGATCATGCTACGACCTGGCGTGCCGGCATCACCCTGCATCCATTGCCCGGCGTCGCGCCTTATTTCAGCTATTCGCAGTCTTTCCTGCCGACCATTGGTCGTGACTTCTATGGCAAGCCATTCGTCCCGCAACGCGGTCAACAATATGAGGCGGGTGTCAAATGGCAGCCTGATCGCGCCACGCTGATCGCTCTTGCCGCCTTCACGATCAAGGGCAGCAACCTCGTCCAGACCGATCCCAATAACGGACAGAATCAGATCCAGATCGGCCTCGTGCGCTCACGCGGGATCGAGTTCGAAGCGAGCCGGATCATCGCGAACGACATCACCATCACCGCTTCCTACAGCTATCTTCACGCCCGCACCGGCGCTGGGCCAGACAGCCTCGGCGAAAAGCTGCGCATCTCGGCTGTGCCGACGCATCAGGCATCGCTCTCGGGGGAGAAAAAGATCGTCCTGCGCGATGACCTTGCGCTCCGGCTGGGGGGCGGCGTCCGTTACATCGGGCCTTCCGTCGAAGCGAACGTGTTCTATGATCTCGATCCTGCCGGTTCGATCGTCAGCCTCAAGACGCCGGGCTTTACCCTCGTCGATGCGCTAGCCGCTCTGGAGTGGCAGCGCTGGTCGCTCAGCCTCAACGCTACGAACCTGCTGGACAAGCACTATTATGGCAGTTGTTCGCCGCGCACGGCCTGCGGGCCAGGATATGGGCGAAACGTCGTCGGAACGCTGGGTTATCGCTTCTAGCAGACCTGATCGCCGAAAACGGTTTGAAGCAAAACCCGCCCAATATATCAGCGATCGACCACAGTGATCGTAATCGCTACAAAAATCTATGCCCGTTTGGTGTGTGAAGGCGGTTCCCTCGCAGCGATGCTCAATTTTCTAAGCATCCTATAGTAGAGGTCGTGAAATTTGATTGTGAGACGAGCAATGCCATCCAGCCGGCCGATATGCTGGCCCGGTGTCGTTTGATGATGCGAGTAAGGGCATGACGGTGAAGCGCGTTGTTGCGAACATAGCGACTGAGCACATGGATGCGGCGAAAGCATTTTATGGGGATTTGCTGGGCATGGATCACGGATGGATCATCACGTTTGTAGGAGCCGGCGAATCGACGCCTCAGCTCAGCTTCGCGCTGGAGGGCGGCTCCGGCACGGCTGTTCCTGATTTGTCGATCGAGGCCGATGACCTTTCTTCCACATATGAGCGCGTCGTCGCCGCAGGACACCAGATCGAGTATGGCCCGGCTGACGAGGAATTGGGCGTTAGACGCTTCTACGTTCGCGATCCTTTCGGGCGCTTGTTGAACATCTTGGCGCACCAGTAAACTAGGGGTCTGGTGAGAGGATGGTCAAAATCGTAGGCTAAGCCCGACTGGGATCAAATGACGGGACGCTGTTACGGTTAAGACCCAATCATCCTCTTGAAAATACGGGTGTAGGGTGATTCAATGGGTCTCCAAGCTGACTGGAGGCCGTTGTCGATGTCGCGTTCGTTGTTCTGGTTGTCGGATGAAGCTTGGCTGGCGATCGAGCCGCACTTGCCGAAGAACCAGCCTGGAGCGCGGCGCGTCGATGATCGCCGGGTAATCTCGGGCATCCTGCATGTTCTGAAGTCGGGTTGCCGCTGGTGCGACTGCCCGGCGGATTACGGGCCTTCCACGACGATCTACAACCGCTTCAACCGCTGGTCGCGGCGGGGCTTCTGGACGAAGTTGCTCGATGCTCTGGCCGAAGCAGGCGCGGTGACAAAGAGCACTGCGATCGACAGCACCTACATCAAGGCCCAGCGCTCGGCGTTCGGTGGAAAAGGGGGCGCCAGAGGCAGGCGATCGGTCGTTCTCGCGGCGGCTGGACAACCAAGGTCCATGCCCTGACCGATGTGCTGGGACGGCCCTATGCGCTCATGCTGACCGCGAGCAATTGTCGCATTTGGGAAGGCACAAGTGAGATAGCTGTAGATGGGGCGTGTCTGAAAACATCGCTGAACGGGGTTTCCAACATATTTCCAATCCATCGGGATTTCCCGTACATTCACGTTCACGCGAATGCCGAGAACCGGCGTCTATGACCTGTTCCTGATGAAGCTACGTGCCCCCTGTCGGAAATTATGAGATTTCCGACACTCTGTTTATATGCCTGTCACAGCAGCGGCGTATCGCATCATCAGTAAGCGTCCGGCTATCTGCGTATTATTGGCATCGGATCATAGGTGCTGTCGTCGATAAACTGTCTCGTTTATGTGGTTGATAAAAGGCAGTGTGCTTTGTCAGCTGGCAGGGTGTTTACATTCACCTTTTCTAACAATTTTGTGTCTCGATCCTTCCTAGCAGCCTCTAGCGCGGCCGTGTGCAATTAGAATGCCTGGTCGCGGAATTGCCGATTGGGTATCTCTAACGTCCGCCGGATGATTTCATGTCCTTCGCCATTTTGCACAATGAAGGTCGAGCGATCATTTTTATCAAGCTCCCCCTCGATTTTGCCTCCGCGAAACGAGGCGGTGGAGGATGAGGAATAGCCGCGCTGCAAATCAGTCGGACTGTGAAGCGTATGCACTGAAATTAGGTCGCCATCTCCGAAGATATATTCGCCTACAATTGAATAATTAAGCAGTTTTACGGGCTTTCCGGCAGTGAGAGATTGTACGATCCTGTGCCCACAACCTAGCGGTGATTTTGATGCAACTAATCGGCTGGAGTAGTTACTGGAGTGCGTGTGCGCCGGAACTGGAAAGTTGTAGCGGATTGAGCGAATAACACTTCAACGCTGATCGGATGGCATTCGCATTCGGGGCGCGGTTTCTAACCGCGTCAATATATTGACGCTCTCTCGCTCAAGAGCGACAGGCTTGACCGTCCGTTTATGTTATGAGCCGTCGTTCATGATTGAACTCATGAACGACGGCTTCGTCCCAAAGCTGGTGATTCGACTGGCACTGGCAAGTGCAATGCCCGCTGATTATTTAAGATCTAGACCTTTGCGCTGCCCTACAATCAGGTCACAGACCTTTCCACCATCGCGTAGCCGGTCGAGATAGTCCGACCAGTGCGGCATCATCGCTACGCGCTCGTCCCAGTACTTACCGCGTGCGTAGGCGCGCCGAACCTGATTGGTGTCGACGTGGACAAGCTGACGCTCGATTTCGTCGGGATTCCACTCGCCCATCTCGTTGAGCATTGTCGCAGCCATCGCCCGGAAGCGGTGCGTGGTCATCCGGTCAGTCGTGTACCCCAGCTTGCAAAGGCCTTGGTTGACGGCGTTCTCCGACATCGCCTTGTGCGGTTTGCCGAGGCATGAAACAGATACTTCCACCAGTGCGTGTGCTCGTGAAGCTCTCTGAGCATTGCGATCACTTGGCGTGATAGCGGCACCCGGTGCGGGCGGCGTATTTTCATCCGCTCGGCCGGAATGAACCAGATAGCCTCTTCGAAATCAATGTCCGTTCACTTGGCCTGCCGGAGTTCGCCGGAGCGGAGCAGCACATGCGGCGACAGCCGCATGGCCATGACGGTCACTTTGTGCCCCTTGTAGGCGTCGATCGCCCGAAGCAGTGCGCCGACTTCGGACGGTCGGGTGGCAGACGGCCCGCCGCCGCGGATCGGTGATCTCGGCCAGCAGCATCTTCCCGGCGACGAGGTATGGCTGGTCGGCGAGCACCGCTCCACCGGCGAGCGTAAATGCTACTTCAGCAATCTGCCCGTCGGCACATCGCTCAGGAAGCTGACCGGCGCCATCAAGGCCCACTGGGTCTGCGAGCAAGCCAATTAACAGCAGAAGGAAGAGCTCGGCCTCGATCACTTCAAGGGGCGATCGTGGCTGGGACTTCACTGACACACCCTCATGAGCGTGATCGCGTTCGCCTTCCTACAAGCCCGTCGCCTCAGAGTAGCGGGTCGGAAAAAAAGAAGCCCGAGCCCCCCGCCGCAGCCGACCCTGCCTGCCATCATGCAGGCAATCCTGACCCACCTCAGCCAGCCTCCGCCGCCAACGTGCCTGCACTGCCGTAGACGATGGCGACGAATGATCCGCAGAAAATTGCCACAGTAGTGGAGACGAGTCGTAATCTTCGCGATATGATGGCTAACGTGAAAATATTATCACTTGCTACACTATAGCAAGTTCGTTAATCTCGTCCGGCGAGTAGCGGTGGCCGTGCTTTAGTGAGATTCTGGAGCCTTCATGTTCGATCCTCTTCATTTCCGGAAAGTGCTGTCCGCTTATCCGACCGGTGTCCGCGTAATCACTGCCCGGGATGAGTTCGGTATGCCGCACGCTATGGTGGTGGGGTCCTTCACGGCCATTTCCCTTGCCCCACCTTTGGTCGCCTTCTTTCCCGCAGCCACGTCGCAAAGCTGGGTAAGAATGCAAGGCGTTAGAAGGTTTTGCGTGAACATACTGGCTCGCGTCAGCTCGATGATTGCATCAGATTTGCAGCGCAATGCGGAAACAAATTTGACGGGATCGCTCATGCTGAAAGCCCTTCTGGCCAGCCCTTGCTCGGAAACTCGGTCGCGTGGCTCGATTGCGCAGTTCACAGTATCTTCGAGGTTGGTGATCATTTCCTTGTGGTAGGACAAGTCGATGCACTTGACCAAGGCGACGTTGGCGAGCCCCTGGTTTTTTATAATGGCAGCTACCGTGGGGTGGGCGACAGTATTGCGTATTCTGTGCCTAGCTGAAAGCGGAACTATCCGAATAATTAGATGATTTCCGTAACGCATGATTATTTAGAAGATATTTTATATCAGATAGATTTTCTCGAGCCTGACATATTAGTAAGTGATCTAAAATATAAAAAAGTATTTTTGAGGATATCAATATGCCAAATCCGCTTTTCAACGAAAACAAAATGAAGCTGGGAATATTCGCCACGAATGGGAAGGGCGGTGCGCAGACGCTCGTTCCCGAAGCTCACCAGCCATCTTGGCGAAATTCTGTCGAGACAGCGCAGTTGGCGGACGGCGCGGGCCTGGAAGCCATTGTCCCATATTCGCGATGGAAGGGCTACTTCGCCAACAATCCTGCTCATGCCAGCGGGGTCGTCATGGACGTATTCACCTGGGCTGCGGGGATTGCCCAGGCGACAAGTCACTCGGCCGTGTTCGCGACGACCAATGCGCCTGCGTTCCACCCGCTGACTATTGCCAAGCAATGCGCTACCATTGACATCATTTCGAATGGCCGGTTTGCGCTCAACGTTGTCGGCGGCTGGAACAAGCCCGAACTCGAGATGTTCGGTGTTCCAATTAACGAACATGACGAGCGCTACGATCGCCTTGAAGAGTGGCTGAAGATTGTAAAAAGGCTTTGGACTGAAACACCAGAATTCGATTACGAAGGGGCGTTCTACAAGGTCTACGGGGCGACGTCGCAGCCGCATCCTATCCAGCAGCACATACCGATTATGAATGCCGGTGGGTCTGGTAGAGGGCAGGACTTTGCCTGCAAGAATGCTGACGTGTGTTTTGTAATCCTGAAAAATGACGATCCCGACCAGTGCAAGGCTCAGGTTCAGGCTTATAAGCAGATGGCGCGCGATCACTATGGACGCGAGGTCCAGGTATGGATTCACTCTTCCGTCACACAGCGCGATACGCGGCGAGAGGCGGAAGATTATCTGAATTATTTCGCGGTCGAAAACGAAGACACCGAAAGCGTGGATGTGTCCACCGCGCTCCTGAAGGCCCAGTCGCAGCTTATGACGCGGGAAGAATATGCCGTCGCCCGCGTGCGTTTCGCCGCCTGCGCCGGTGGTTCGATCATAGTAGGGACTGCGCAGGACATTGCCGACAAGCTGGAGATGTATTCGCAGTGCGGGATTGACGGTGTTTTGATGACCTGGGTGGATTACGTCGACGGGATCAAGCGACTTTCGAGTGACGTTCTCCCTATATTGGAGATGCGGGGACTTCGCGGGAAGCATCAGTCCTGACCCTGGAGCCGTTCCGCCCAATCCGAAGTCCCGGTACGCCAATTGTACCGGGGCGTCGGTCGGGGCGGCATGGCGCATCAGCTTGCCGCAAGGATAGGGGATCCTCATGTGAATTGACGAGATCCCTTCGCTATATGTGCGCGCATGTATTCAATTATTTAAAATGATTGTATTTTTCTGGCGAGAGGCCGAGAGGCTTTTTTGGAGAAATCCAGCGGCGTAGCGGATTCGGACAGAGAAGCGCTGAGTCTGCCAAGTCGGGCACAGCCATTACCAAAGCCCCCTGCCGATAAACCAGGAGATACTTTCGAACTCGTCGCACCTGTCGAATTGTTCATACGCTAGTTTTCGTCCGATCGCATTCGAAGACGAAAGTGGCTCCCCAAAACCGCACTGTACACGCAGCCACCTAGGGCCGAAATTCGCGCGACAAGTCGGCAGCGCGTTAAGGCCCGCATATCGCTGCACCGTCGCGGTTCGAATTCCACGATGCCGAGACCGCCGGACCTGATGAGCCGGTAAGCTGAAGTATAAAGAAGGAAAACATCGGAGGGAGCCAGAAACCGCAACTCCTTTGAGGGTGGAGGGCAAATGACGCAGACGTCCACGAGCGCTCAATTTGGATTGGCCGACTGCGCGAAGACTGTCGATTCGGTATTACGCGCGCTCGCAGCTATCGCGACCAAAGCAGAGCTAGCGACGCTCATGGCCGCAATAACGAATGAGTTGGGCTTTCGGCACTATGCGCTGATCCATCACGACGACCTTCGCGGCGAGTCGGGGCAACGTGTCAAACTCCTCGCCTATCCCTCTGTGGCCGAGGAGAGGATCATCGGTCAGGGAACGTGGCGCCGCGACCCGATCATAAGAGCCTGTTCTTTCAGGCAGCAGGCCTTCTTATGGTCGGAATTGCCCGCCATCATCACTTTCGATCGCCGCGATCGGGCTGCGCTCGCAAGCGGCGCGCTGGCGGGTCTGAACGAAGGCATCACCATCCCCTTCCATCTTCTGGGCGAATGTACAGGGTCCTGTACCTTCGCAGGCACGAAGCAGCCCAAGCGAATCTCTCGGGTGCTTGGAATGGCGCAAATGATCGGAATTTTCGCTTTCCAAGCCGCACGGCGGCTTACGGAGATAGCCGAGCGCGATCCTGCGCCTCTGCCGAAACTTCATCCGCGGCCCCGCGATTGCGTGGCGCTTGCCGGTCGAGGCATGTCCAACAAGGAAATTGCCCGCGTTCTCGCGCTTCGGCCCCGCACCGTAGATGGATATTTGACCGAGGCCCGTTCACTGTTCGATGTCCATGGCCGAACCGAACTCGTCGCTAGCGCGCTGCTGGCGGGCGAAATCGGTCTGCATGAACTGGCGCGTCGTCAACCCGAGTAATTGCTCGGCCTGTTTCGGGGGCGATGTGCTGCTTTCCTGATGGGGTCATCCATCGGGAGCATTATTCCATGATCCACATCGTCGAAAATCATTTGGGGAGCAGCACTCGCCGCCTGCTCGAGACTATGTTCGCCGACCGCAAGCGACTTTTCGTCGACCTGTTCGGCTGGGACGTTCCTGTGGTCGACGGCCGTTTTGAGATCGACCAGTTCGACACCGCACACACCGTCTACATCATCGCGGCGGATGACGATGGCGCGCACGAGGCCTCGCTTCGGCTGATGCCGAGCACGCGGCCCCACATGCTCGCCGTGCTGTTTCCCGATCTTTGCCCTCTAGGCGTTCCGGTTGGATCGACGACGTGGGAAAGCACAAGGCTTTGCTTGCCGCAGCGCCATGGCGCTGCGCGGCGGCGCGCGCTTCGCAACAGGCTCATTTCGGCCATGGTCGACTTCGCGCTCACCCGCGGAATCGACTGCCTCACCGGCGTTTTGCCCGATGCGTTTCGCAGGGAAGTGCTGGCGATGGGTTGGGCCGCGGAGCCACTCGGACCCGCGATGCGTGTCGATAGCGGCCTGGTTGGTGCTTTCGCTGCTCATGTGCGGCCGGATACACCCGAACGGCTGACTTGGTCCGGCACCTATGTCGCGAATGCGCCGGCGGTGACGGCATGACCCGGCCTGTCGAACACGAAGCTGCGTCATTGGCCCGCGATGGCTATTGCGTCATCGAGCAGGCAGCGGATCCAGCGCTGATCGCGCGGATCAATGCTGGGCTGGACGCGCGCTTTGCCGCGACACCCATGTGCCAGGGAAACTTCTACGGACCAAGGACCAAGCGGTTCGGCACATTGCTTACCCGGGCGCCGGAGACAGCGGCGCTTGTGATGAACGAGGGCGTGCTCGCTATCGTCGAGGGAGTGCTTCTGCCATGGTGTGACCGCATCGCCCTCAATCTTGCGCAGGCGATTGAAATCCACCCCGGCGCGCTCGCGCAGGCCCCGCATCGCGATCAGGACATGTGGGGCGGTCCCAAGGGGACGATCGAATATCTCGTGAATGTGATGTGGCCATTGGCTCCCTTCGCTCGGGAGAATGGCGGCACGCGTCTTTGGCCGGGCAGCCATGTCGATCCCGACCTGATCGACGTCGATGACGCTGACGCCATTGTGCCCCGCCTGATGCCGGGCGATGCTCTGCTCCTCCTCGGTTCGACACTTCACGGCGGCGGCGGCAACCGTACCGCTAACCCGAGGCGCGGCATAGTCATAAGCTATTGTCTCGGCTGGCTGAAGCCCTTCGAACTACAATGGCTGGTCTATCCGCCGGCGGTTGCTCGCCAATTCCCGCCCGAACTCGCGTCGCTGGTCGGATATGCCCTGCACCGGCCCAATCTGGGCAATGTCGAGGGACAATGCCCCTCGCTGCTCCTTAGCGAAGCTATTCCTGACCACGCGCCGGCAATCGATGCGCTGCGTCCCGACCAGGCCGAGGCGGTGGCCGCGTTTGTCCGCGGGCAACTCGGGGAGATGGGCTGAGGCTTAGGCGGCCGGAGTAATAAATGCCGGCGGCGGCGCATTCTGCTTGGCCCGCCGCCGGCTCCTATCACTATCTGAACAAGGCCGGACCGGCCGATTTGGCGTGGGAATGGCTGCGCCGCGATCCCGAGTACCAGCGGCTCGCGCATGACCGATCGGTTTGGGTCGGAAATGGCTTGAGCATATTCCAGGCCGCATCGGCGGATAGTACCGCACGCTGGGGGTGCCTTACGCAACCGGACCCTGGGCTCAACTTCGCCGCCGCGCCCGTCCTGTGGAGCGCAGCCGTCGATCCGTCGGTACTCAGGGTACTGGTGATGAGGCCCTGCGAACCTGGCGCGCGATTTGACTTAAGAGATAGCCGTGTTCCAACGGCTTTGGTCACTGCCGGCGATTGTGAGCATGTTCTGCTAGGTCGCGGCGGTGCAACCGTGCGCCTCGACGTGGTAGCCGGGTCGCTTCTTGATGGTCCGGTTTCGCTCGCCCACGACTTGGCCCCAGCAGACAAGCCAGCAATGGCTGCACTGCGCCGCTTCCTGCATTTTTGCCGGGTCGGAGTATTGCCGGCCTATAGTCCGCCGGCAAGCCAGCGCCTAGGGCGGCAGGCGGTTATCCTGCGCGTTGCCGATGCCTTGGCGCAGGGCGCCAGTATCCGGGACGTGGGTATCATGCTGTACGGTGCCGAGCGGGTCAGCGAAGAATGGGCTGACGAAGCGCTAAAGTCGCAGTGCAGGCGCCTGATCGCGATGGCGCGAGCGATGGTGCGGGGCGGATATCGAGGGCTTTTGCGATCTTGAATCTTCTGTCACTTCTTCATCCTTGACCGGATGAGGTCGCAAGGTTGGATCTCCAGAGCACTTGCCAGTTTGCCGACGACAGTGATGCTCGCCGATACTCTGGCGCGCTCTATCGACCCGACATATCGGGAGCTAAGTCCGGTTCGATCCGCAAGTTCTTCTTGCGTGATGTCCCTTTCCTGCCGCAGCAGGCGAAGATTCACAGCAAGAACATCCTTCAAATCCATCGCCTCAATCGTCAGGCGACTAGAACGATCCTTCTAGGAACGATCGTTCCTAATCGTTATGGTGTGGTTATGGAGGAGCATTGGATGTTCGTGCAGAATCAGTTGATGGATCTGGCCCCTAGCGGAGCACCTGTGCCATATGATCAGAACCATCTTGCACTCTATGCCGCACTGATCGACGCGCATGAGAGAGCAACCGAATGGCGGACGACCGCCGCCGACTTGATGGGGCTGGATCCAGAAAGTCCCAAGGCAGAGCCATGCTGGCGATCGCATTTGAAGCGCGCGCAGTGGATCGTCGGTGAAGGCATGGCCGCCGCCTTGCAATCGTTTGGCAAGCGGGGCCTGCCCAAGCAGCTCTAGGACAATCGCCTCGCGGCGCTGCCGCGATCGCGCTCTACTCCGCTCGCCGATGCGCCGGCGTGCGTCCCCGAGCCCCGTGCCGGGTCTCGGCCATCCGATAACGATCGCTGGCATCGGGTCGAGCTACGCCCGACCTGACGGTCGCCGCGCGTGACCGCGCGACGGCGTCATCTGTTTGCCTCTCCCGTTGCGGCGGGAGTGGGCGGCGCTCCCGGCTAGGCCCGTCGCGGCCGACGCCAACCCCTTCGGGGTGCTCCACTGGCGTTCCGCCCTGGCGGTGTCGTCGCCCGCTCGTGCCGGGCCTCTTGGTCGCGTCTCGCCGCCCACCCCCGCCTTCGCGGGGAGGCTTTGTGCCTTTTTGGGGTGGCTTGGAGACGAGCCGTGCCGAGACAACCGAGCCGCAGTGCCCGCCGCAAGGGCAGCGCCGAGAAGCCGCAGGACCGGGCCAACCTCTATGACGAGGTGACCGCCCGGATCATCACCGAACTGGAGGCGGGCCGCCTGCCTTGGGTTCAGCCGTGGGGCCGCATCGACACTACCGGCCCCAGCCTGCCGCGCAATGCCCTGACCGGTCGCAACTATTCCGGGGTCAATGTGCTGATCCTGTGGGGCGCGGTCATCGAACAGGGTTTCCCGACGCAATCGTGGCTGACCTTCCGCCAGGCGCAGGAGGCGGGCGGTTGCGTGATGAAGGGCGAGCACGGCGTGACCGTGGTCTATGCCGACCGCTTCACACCCGAAACTGAGAAGGAACGCGCCCGCCGCGACGGTGACGAGGCGCGCGCTGTGCCGTTCCTCAAACGCTTTACCGTCTTCAATGTCGCGCAGTGCGAAGGGCTGCGCGCTGGCCTCGCGACCGATCCCGCGCCGCTGCCCGACCGCGAGATCGTGCCGGTCGCCGAGGATGTCATTGTCGCGTCGGGCGTGGATTTTCGCGTCGGCGGCGACCGCGCCTTCTACGCGCCGGACCCCGACTTCGTGCAGGTGCCGCCGCAGTCCGCCTTCTTCGAGCAGATCAATTATTATCGGACCTGTCTTCACGAGCTGACCCACGCCACCGGCCACCCCAAGCGGCTGGGCCGTGACCTCAGGAACGCGTTCGGCAGCAAAGATTATGCGCGGGAGGAACTGGTCGCCGAGATGGGATCGGCCTTCCTGTGCGCCGCGCTCGGCATCGCCCCGACCGTGCGCCACGCCGACTATATCGGCTCATGGCTCGCGGTGCTGCGCGAGGACAGCCGCGCGATCTTCCGCGCCGCCAGCGCCGCCACCAAAGCCGCCGACTGGCTGCTGACCCGATACCGCGAGGCCCAAGAGGCCAGCATGACGCGGAGGCCCGAAGCAGACCAGCGGCTGCGGAGGGCGGCATGATCCTGTTGACCCCCGACATTCGTTTCGCGCTGCGCGCCAATGACATCAATCACCGCGCCGCGCAGCGCGATGGCAAGCCCGAACCCGACCCGGTGCCGGTGCTGAAACTTTTCAATCCGCTTGGTCCCGCCACATGGCTCGCGACCGAACTCGCGGAGGATGGCGATGCGCTGTTCGGGCTTGCCGACCTCGGCTTCGGGTGCCCCGAGCTTGGCTATTTCAGCCTGTCCGAGATTGCATCCGTGCGCCTGCCGTTCGGGCTGGGGATCGAACGCGATCTGGGTTTCGAGACGACCCATCGCCTGTCGGTCTGGGCCGACGCCGCGCGCCGCTGCGGCTCGATCTTGGACGCTCAATCCGAATTCCGCCGCACCGCAAACCGCGCGGCTACCGAACTTCCGCGCCCGCGCGGATGAGGGTTCCCGTCAAAGTAATACTTTGATGGGGTCCCTGATGCAGGCGGCCGTTCGCCGCCCCCCCCTAAGCCGATCCGCCCTCCCGCAAAGAACGACGGACCGGCACTCACAAGGAGTTGTGCCATGACACTCGTTTTTATCGCGCAAGACAAGCTTTCCGTCAGCAAGACCAACATGCGCTACGGAAAGAAAGCCCCCGATGTCTCCGACATCCTGCCGACCGTCCGCAAGCGCGGCATCATCCAGACCCTGCTGGTTCGCCCCAATTGTCAGGAGGGGCATTTCGAGATCGTCGCAGGCGCGCGGCGCTATCATGCCGCGCTGATCGTGGCGCAGGAAACCGGCGAAGCCGAGCCGTTGCCCTGCCGCATCCTCGCCGAAACCGACGATGCCGCCGCCGTCGAAGCCTCGATGATCGAAAATCTCGCGCGGCTCGATGCCGATGAGGTAACGCAGTGGAACACCTTCACCCGGCTGGTGAAGGAGGGCCGCGAGGTGGACGATATCGCCGCGACCTTCGGGCTTCCCGACCTGATGATCCGGCGCATCCTCGCGCTCGGCAATCTGCTGCCGCGCATCCGCGACCTCTACCGCGCCGAGAAGATCGACCGCGCCACCGTCCGCCACCTGACCCTTGCCAGCAAGAGCCAGCAAAAGGCTTGGCTCGCGCTCTACGACGATCCCGACAGCTATGTGCCGACCGGCCACCAGTTGAAGGCGTGGCTGTTCGGCGGGCAGTCGATCCCCTCGCGCTTCGCGCTGTTCAGCCTCAACGATTTCAAGGGTGTGACCATCGCCGATCTGTTCGGCGATGACCATTACTTCGCCGATGCTGACAGCTTCTGGGATGCGCAGAATGCCGCCATCGATGCCGCGAAGGACGCCTATCTGGAACAGGGTTGGAGCGATGTCGTGATCGTGCCGCCGTCCGATCACTTCCATTCATGGGAGTTCGAGAAAACCGCCAAGCGCAAGGGCGGGCGCGTCTATATCGATGTGCGCACGACCGGCGAAGTGACCTTCCATGAGGGCTATCTCAGCCGCAAGGAAGCGCGCCGGGTCGAGCGCGGCGAAGCATCGAATGCCGCAAAGCCGCAGCGACCCGAGATCACCTCGACCTTGCAAACCTATGTCGATCTGCACCGTCACGCCGCCGTGCGCGCCGGATTGCTCGCCCATCCGGGCATCGCGCTCCGATTGATGGTCGCCCATGCCATCGTCGGTTCGCACCTGTGGACCGTGCGGCCCGAACCGCAATCGACGCGCAACGACGAGGTGCGCGAAAGCATCGAAACCGCGCGCGGCGAAGCGGTGTTCGACGAGCGCCGCCGCGCCGTTCTCGACATGCTGGGGTTCTCCGCCGAGGAACCGACGGTCACCGGCGGCAACGGCGACGACTACGGCGTGACCGGCGTGTTTTTGCGCCTGATCGAACTCCCGGACCCCGCCGTCATGGAGGTAGTCACCATCGTCATGGGCGAGTCGCTGGCCGCTGGCGGGGCCGCAGTCGAGGCGGTGGGCACCGAGATCGGCATCGACATGGCCGATTGGTGGCAGGCCGACGACGCGCTTTTCGGTCTGATCCGCGACCGCGAAGTGCTGGGCTGTATCGCCGCCGAGGTCGCGGGAAAGACGATCGCCAGCGCCAACGCGGGCGAGAAGTCCAAGACCTTGAAGCGAATCATTACCGATCATCTGGCGGGCAATGACGGGCGCAAAAAGGTCGAACGCTGGGTGCCCCGGTGGATGGCGTTCCCGCCGAACGCCTACACCGCGCGCGGCGGTGTCGCGACCGTCACGGCCCATGCCAAGGTCATGGCCGTGCGCGATAAGGTGGCGCAGCCGGACCCCGAGGAAAGGGAGGTGCCGTTCGCCGAGGCGGCATGATGTGATGCGGGCGGGCTTCGGCCCGCCCATTTTCTCTTGGCTCAGAAAAATTGACGCACCGCCATCGCCCGGATGGCCTCGGCGGCGCGGTCATTTTCTGACAGCCCCGATGCCTTCGCATGATATGGAAGTGGAATGGCACGCTCACTGGATCGACCAGGCTTGGTAGTGGAAGCAAAGGATATGATGAGTGAGGGTATCCCTTTGGCGATACTTCGTACCTGGCTTGAGGGTAGATCTCTGGCCAGAAAATTGCCCGTGCCGGTAGCTGACCGTGGTGGATTTCGCGTGGACACGAATTCCGATACCGAGGTGAGCCGTTGGGTTTTTCCCGACCTTTCAGATGGCCTCGCCAACCTCGCAAACGAGATCACATCGCCGGGTTATCTGCTCAAGGCCTGCGCGACGCCGGAACAAATACGCGGGTGTCTTCCCGATGGCTGGACGCTGGGACCGGTCGGATATTTCATGGCAGCGTCGCGGGATTGGCCGCTCCACACTTTGCCCGAGGGCTACTCGATCGAGACACAGGCTGAGGGCAGGGTGATATCAGCCAAGGTTAGATCATCCGATGGAGCTGTCGCTGCCAGTGGCTATGCTGCGGAAACCGATGCCGCTTTTGTCTACGATCGGATCATCACTTCACCCGAGCATCGTCGCCGAGGTTTGGCAACCGCTCTGATGAACACCCTTCGCCAATGCCGTCAAACTTCGACTTCGCCTGAACTTCTTGTTGCTACAGCCGATGGTCGTCGGCTTTACGAAAGCCTGCGATGGCGGACACTTTCAGTCTACACGACTGCGTATATCGCCGGGGACTGAACCCGGCCACTGTGATCCGCCCCACCGACGAATTTCTCCTCGCTCTGGCTTTGAATACAGCCCTGCGACCTCTCTTCATGGCAGGTCTGGCGACGCTCGGCCTTGTCCGCGCAACGGCTTCGCCGACCTTCTTCCCCGCCCTTCGGGCTTCCTCGCGAACCAAGAAGCCCGGCTCGGGCCGTCCTCCGCTGGCGCTTCGGCCTACCGGTGCGCGGCGGCCGACCGCCACCTGATCGACTGCCATCGAGGCCGCATGGGGCGGCATTCGAACCAGCATCAGGAGATTAAAATGGCTCAAATCGGCAGCTTCACTCGCGGCGAGAACGGCATCTACACCGGCGAAATCCGCACCCTGACCCTTCGCGTGAAGGCCACGATCCGACCCGTCGAGCGCGAGCACGACAAGGCACCGGACCATCGCGTCAACGCTGGCAATGTCGAGTTTGGCGCGGGCTGGACCAAGGCAGCACGCGATACCGGCGCCGAATATCTCAGCCTCAAGCTCGACGATCCGTCCTTTCCGGCACCGATCTACGCGACGCTGACACAGGGCGACAATGGCGAGCACAAGCTCATCTGGTCCCGCTAAGCAAGACGGCCCGCGCCCCCCGGCGCGGGCCACTACCTGACAGGGGTGTCGAATTCGAGCTTCCGCTCTTCGACACTCTTCAGCCGGTGTCCCGCCCGGCATCTCCGGTGCCGCGATCGTGCACCAACGATTCCTTGCGACGGGACACCCAGCACATGGACGACAACGACGACATCACGCGCGCTAACCGCGCTAAACGCGGCTCTCCCTTCCTCAATACCGATCAGGCGGCTGCCTATCTCAAGCTTTCCAGCCGGCAATTGAAGCGTCTGCGCCGCGCCGGCAAAGGGCCGGTGTTCCGCCGGCACAGCCGCTACGTTCAATATCACATCGACGATCTCGATGATTGGAGCCGGGAACATAGCGGCCGGGGGATCGACCTATGATCGGTCCGCTCTTCGACTGGGGCGATGCCCTTCGCGCAGAGAAAATTCGCCGCGCTAAGCTCAATCGCCGCTTCGCCGCACTTGGCGTCTTCATCGGTCTGACGCTATCACCCACAATCTTCCCGCCGCTTCCACGCCTTGTCTGGAATGCGAGCGCGAGCGCCCCGATCGGCCTCTATGTGGTGTCGCCCGGAGTGCCCGCCGACCCCGGCGACATGGTGATCGCACGCGTGCCGCAGCCATGGCGCGACCTTGCCGCGCGCCGTCATTATCTTCCCGCCAATGTGCCGCTGGTGAAGCGCGTCGCCGCCGCCGCCGGCGATGACGTGTGCGCGCTCGGGCAGGAAATCTTCATCAACGGACGCTGGATCACCGAACGCCGCGTGGCCGATGCCAAGGGCCGGCCGATGCCGATGTGGTCGGGCTGCGTGCGCCTGCGCGGCCGCCAGCTCTTCCTGCTGATGGACAATCCGGCATCGTTCGATGGACGCTATCTCGGTCCCACCGGCGAAGCAGACATCATTGGAAAGGCGCGGCTGCTATGGGCGCGCTGAGGATCGCGGTGGCCGCTACCGTCGTCGCGCTGGCCGCGCCTGCAAACGCCGAATCCGTCGCCGACTGGCATCCCTATGTCGCCGAAGCATCCGCCCGTTTCGGTGTGCCGACAGCATGGATCGAGCACGTCATGCGCGCCGAAAGCAACGGTCAGACGACCCTCAACGGTCGACCGATCCGGTCTTCGGCGGGAGCGATGGGGCTGATGCAGCTGATGCCCGCGACCTGGGCCGACATGCGATCGCGTCTCGGCCTCGGCTTCAATCCCGACGATCCGCGCGACAACATTCTCGCCGGCACTTTCTACCTCCGCCTGATGTACGACCGGTTCGGCTATCCGGGTCTCTTCGGTGCGTACAACGCCGGCCCCGGCCGCTACGCCGAGCACCTTGCCGGACGCCGCACCCTGCCCGGCGAGACCGTCACCTACCTCGCCAAGGTCGCGCCGATTGCCCCTTCGTCGGTGACGATCGCCCGCACACAGGCGCCGCCGGCCACGCTGTTTGTCGTGCGCAATGATCCGGTTCGGACGGAGGCCGAGGCACAGGGAGATTCACCCGCGTCGCCGCTGTTCGTCGTGCTGTCGCAGAGGAATTGAGGCGATGTCGCGCATCATCGAGAGGGCGGAAGCTCGTCTCGATAGTCCCAGCATGACGGGTGGCGGAACGCCTATCAAGGACCGCGGGTGCCCCCCAATTTTCTGCGAAAATCGGTTCCCCCCACGTCCGCTTCGCGGCGCTGCGCTTCGCTCCGCGGCCCTGACAGCCGCTCCGCCACCCGTCCCTCGGACGCTGTTCTCGATGATGAGGACGCGAACGTTGGAGGTCATCATGAGCATGTATCAGAGCATCGGAACGGCGTCGGATCGCGTGATGGAAGCGCTGGTCGCTGGGCTTGAACTGGAGTTCGGACGCGGTGCCGGAGAGGCATTGGCGCATCGGTTTCTGGAGGCTGAGGAAACGGATTTTCGCTGGGATGCGCGGGTCGAGGAGCGCTGGATCGGAGCCTATGAGAGCGCTGACGATGAGGATTTGGAACTCGATCGGATAGCGATTTGCGGGCGGCTCGACGGGAAGTGGTTCTGCGCCACCATGCTCGTGGATGGCGATGGTCGGGCGCACGGGATGATGGGGTGCCGGCAGTTTCGGTCGCTGGTCAGGGCGCGGGATGCGATGCTCCATGCGCACTGATCGCAGCGCATTTCACCGGGAGAGGCGGCGTCGGTTCGGCGTCGTTTCTCCCCTTTTTTTGAGCCGTGAGGGTTGGGAGGAAGGGAGAGAGGGGAAACAAGATAAAGGCAGTGTCTCGCGACACGTCCTAAGTGATTGTCTGCACATTCTTTTTTTGAGAGATAGCAGTCTCCGGTTGCGAGACAGTCACGCGCGAAACGGCGGAAATCCGCCATTCTCGTACCGAAATCACGAGACTGTGGGGTATCGTCATGTCTGACGACGACTTTACCCCCAAGCTCGGCCGGAAGTCCGGCAAGGACGGCAAGCGCGTCGTCAAATATGGTGGGCGCATCCTCGCCGCAGCCCGGCTTGCGGGCAGCAAGACCGGGGTGCGATCGCGGCGGTTCGACGGCAGCCGGATCGGCCGTGGCGCAAGCATGGGGCGGCTGCTGTCGAGCCGTGATCGGCTGGCAGGATTTCGAGGTCGCCGGGCGGTCGTCAAGGCGAGCCTCATCCGACTACAGGGCAAGGCTGGTCAGGTCGCCCGCGCGCATATGCGGTACATCCAGCGTGACGGGGTCACCCGCGAGGGCTTGCCTGGGGAACTCTATGGTCCCGAGACCGACCGCGCCGATGGCGACGATTTTCTCAAGCGGACGGCCGGCGACCGGCATCAGTTTCGCTTCATCGTGTCGGCCGAGGACGGTGCCGAATATCCCGATCTCAAACCCTATGTCCGGCGGCTGATGACGCAGGTCGAACAGGATCTCGGTACCAAGCTGGACTGGGTGGCGGTCGATCATTTCAACACCGAGCGTCCGCACACCCATATCGTGCTGCGTGGTGTCGACGATCGCGGCGACAATCTTATTATTGCACGGGAGTATATATCGCACGGGCTTCGCGAGCGCGCGTCCGAACTGGTGACCCTCGACTTGGGGCCGCGCACTGATCGAGAGATCGAGGACCGCCTCCGCCACGATGTCGGTCAAGAACGACTGACGGCGATCGACCGGCGTTTGCTGCGCCGGATGGACGCTGATCGTACCGTGTCTTCGGCCGACAACGATCCCTTCCAGCAATCTGTGGCAGCGGGACGGTTGCGCAAGCTGAAGGCGATGGGCCTGGCCGAGGATATCGGCGGCGGGCGCTACCGGCTTGCAGAGGGACTTGAGGACACGCTCCGCAGGATGGGCGAACGCGGCGACATCATCCGGATCATGCAACGCGAGCTGACCGCCCGCCGCCTCGACCGTGCCGGGGTCGAACAGGTGATAGCCTCCGAGTTGCGCGAACCCGTCGTCGGTAAGCTTATCAGCCGAGGCTTCTCCGACGAGCATCGCGACCGGCATTACATGATGGTCGATGGCATCGACGGGCGAGTTCACTACGTCGATATCGGGCGCGGCGACGCGACCCCTTCGGTGCCCGAGGGTGCGGCGGTGCGGATCGAGCCGACCAGGGCCGACGCGACCAATGCCGATCGTACCGTCGATGCGGTCGCCCGCGCCAATGATGGGCGATACTCGGTCGACCTGCATCTGCGCCATGACCCGCAGGCCAGCGAGTCCTATGCGGAGAGCCATGTCCGCCGCCTCGAAGCGATGCGCCGAGCGGGCGTCGGCCCGGAGCGCCAGCCCGACGGAAGCTGGACCATTCCCAGCGATCATCTTGTGCGGGCAGAAGGCTTCGCGCAGCGGCAGCAACGCGATCGTCCGATAGCGCTCGCGATCCTGTCCCCGCGGCCCGTCGGCGATCTCGTCGGCGTGGAGGCACCGACCTGGCTCGATCGCGAGCTGGCGTCGGGCGCGTCCGGAGCGGTCCGCGATGCCGGGTTCGGTCGTGAGGTACGCGATGCGCTGGCCGCGCGGCGGCAGTGGCTGGTCGAACAGCAATTGGCGGATGGCGACGGGCAGGCGTTCCGGTTGCGGCGCGGGGCGTTGGAGAGCCTTCGTCTGCGCGAGCTGGAGGGCGCTGGCGAGCGAATTGGCAAGGAGCTTGGCAAGCCCTTTGCGCCCGCGAAAGTGGGCGAGGCAATCGAGGGCGTCATCGCGCGGCGCGTGGACCTCGAAAGCGGTCCTCACGCACTGGTCGAACGGTCGCGGGACTTCACGCTGGTGCCATGGCGCGATGTCCTTGACCGCAACATCGGCAAGGCCGCGTCAGGCATTATGCGCGCGGACGGTATCAATTTGCAGTTCGGGCGCGGGCGATCGGGTCCGGCGATCAGTTGATCGCGGTCAGAATTTGAGATGGCGTTTAACGGGAGGCTTGGGATCAGAGCCTTCCCACACTATATTGCATCTGCCCCCAACGGGACACGCTTCGGCGACACCAGTGGTGGGACGTTACAGGGACCGTGGGTGGATTCGTCCTCGCCGCCGTGACGACACTGGGCGGGCTTTGCCCCGTTCTCATCTGGGCCGCCTTGGCGGCCTTAGCAGCATGCCGGTTCCTGACGCCGGGTAACAAGGTCAGGAAGTTGAGTAAGAAGCGTAAAACTGACGATACGAAAAGGAACTACAAGACGAGGTTGGTAGATATGGGCAAATCGATGATCCGCGAACTCGCGAAGGCTGCACCGATCACGGTGCTTTTCCACACGGTAGGCATCGACGCACTGTCCCTGTAACGTCCCATAATCCACCCATGCAACAATTCAGCGCCGGCCCGATGGGCCGGCCTTTTTTTGGCAAGGTCAGCATACCATTCGGCATAGGGGCCGGTGCGGGCGAGATGTCGGTTCAGATCGGGTGCGCCGTCGTCCCACCAGACCGGGCCGCGTTCACCGAGGGCGACCTTCGCACGCTCCACATCCTCATGGGCGGTCGCTTCCCCCGCCGCATCGCCATTGCGCTTGGCGATACCGACGGCGCGGCGCGCCGCCATCAATTCCTTCACGAGGCGGTCGAGTTCGCCGGGAGACAGCGAAGGGTTGCTCGTCCGCCAGAGCCGTCCGCGCACCACGAAATAGCGACCGTCAGGCGTGGTCGGATATTTGCGCTCTCTCATTCCCTGCGATCTTTGTGGGACAGGCTGCGAAAGGTGATCGACCAGCGGGGCTTATCCATCCGCGCTATGCTGTGCTCCCATTCATACCGAACGTCGCCGGACAGCTGATAAATCGACCGTGGCGCGAGATCGGCCTTGGCGCGCTCGAACCCGGCTCCGCTTCGCCGACGCAGTCGCAATGTCGCGCCATGGCCCAACGAGATGCCAACGACGTGCTCGAACACCGGCCGATCCTTATGCCAGCCAATTCCCGCACCGGGATCGTATCGGATCAGCAGAGCCTGGACGAGATCGTCGGGAGCGAGACTGGCGAACTTTGCGGCGCGCGCTTTCACCGCGCCAAGCCAATCGGGCATCGGCTCGGTGGGCGCGAATGTGCCTCGCTCGAAATCGTAGCTCCAGCCATAAGAGCGGGTGAGCCGCTTGCCGGTCCATTGCTGGAAACGGAATGGGCTGAGACTGGTGTCATCGATGCACGCGATTAGCGCAGCCTCTTCCGCCGGCGTGATGATGTCGTCGCGCATCGACAGACCCGACACGGCCGGTGTGTCGAACAGATCGAGCATGGTATTCATTTTCGCCATGCTCGTCCGCCCTCCGTGCCCCCCGCGGCGCGCAGCATGTCCCCGAGCGGACGGCCCCCGATCGTGCAGGCCGCGACCACGCGATCGTAGCTGCGGCGACCCGCGCGGCACACCAACGTCCGTCCCATGGCGACACGTTGGAGGCGGCTCTTTGCTTCAGCACCGCCGGCCTCGTGCAACTCCGGCGCGTAGAAATCGGCAAGTCTGATCTCGATCCAACGGTCGGGCCGATTGGCCGGGCCGAGGCACAGGCCATCGCCGTCGCCTACATAGCGGACGACACCGGAGAAGGTCGTCCCTTTCGTTGGCAGCACACCTTCGCACGGGTCTGCCAGAGCCGGGGCGGTCCAGACGCCGGCGGTACAAGCGACGATGATGGCAGTGAGACGAGCGGTCATGGACAGGCCTATGTAAGGAGGGGGCGGCGTCATTTCACTGTGCCGCCCTGCGTGCGGATCTGCCGGACGATGCCGTTATAGGCGGCGTGCAGTCCCTGACTGCGGCCGATCTCGTGATCTGAGCCGGCCGCCTCCCAGAACGACACGAGCCAGTCGTCAGAGCACCATGGTCGCAGATCCCAGAGCGCCAGCGCCACACCACGGCTCTGGGTCTTGCCAGTCGCTCGTGTGGCTTCGCGCAGGACATTGAGAGCACGCCGGATCGTCCCCGCCTTGCGCGTTGCCGTATCAATGGAAGTCATGGCTGCGGATACGGACGAGTTCTTCCTCGGTGAGCACGGCGTTGAACGGCGGATAAGACAGTGTTCGGCCGCGCGGGAGACCCGGATCGCGAGGATCGGGGCCTCCGCCATGGGTCGCCCCATCGCCATGGCCCGGCATCACGCGGAATTCACGCCCGGCGATCGAGCGCAGCATCGCATCATGATCGGTGATGCGATCACAGATGACATGGATGACTTCGCCTTCCTTCTGCAGCTTGCCACGCATCGCGATCATCGACGATGACATGACCTGACGGCGATAGATCTCGAACCGATTGGGCCAGAGGATACCCTGCGCGACGCCGGTTTCGTCCTCGATGGTCACGAACAGGACACCCTTCGCAGAGCCCGGCCGTTGGCGCACGAGGATGACGCCCGCGACCTCGACGTTGCGCCCGTCGCGGATGGTATGGAGATCAGCGCATTTGATGATGCGCATGGCTTCGAGCTCATGGCGCAGGAACTGAACGGGATGCCCGCGTAGCGACAATGCCATCGAGCGATAATCCTCCACCACCTCACGGCCTTGCGTCATGGCCCGCAGCATCACCTCGGGCTCCATGCCTTCGGGCGAAAACCCGCCCTCGCGCGCGTCGGCAGCGGCGAACAACGGCAGCGGCGCTTCACCGAGACCCTTGACCTTCCAGAGCCCCTGACGGCGGTTCTCGGCGATGCAGTGGAAGGCGTCGGCCTCGGCCAGCTTCTCGATCGCGGCGCGCGGCGTGCCGGCGCGCCGCCAGACCTCCTCGACGCTCTCATAGGGAGCAGGCCCGCGCGCGGCGACGATCGCCGCGCCATGGACGTTCGCAAGCCCCATGATCTGACCGAGGCCTAGCCGCACCGCCAAATAACGCTCGTTGGTCTTCTCCAGCGTACAATCCCAATGGCTGTGGTTGACCGAAACGGGGCGCACCTCGACGCCATGCTTGCGGGCATCGTCGACGATCTGGGCGGGAGCATAGAAGCCCATGGGCTGCGCATTGAGCAGGGCCGCACAGAACACGTCCGGATGATGATGCTTCATCCAGCATGAAGCATAGGCGATCTTGGCGAACGACGCCGCGTGGCTTTCGGGAAAACCGTAGGAGCCGAACCCCTCGATTTGTTTAAACGTCCGCTCGGCGAAGTCCTTTGGGTAGCCGCGCTCCACCATCCCGCCGACGAGCTTGTCGTAGAAATGGCTGACCCCGCCGGTAAGCTTGAAGGTCGCCATGGCACGGCGGAGCTGATCGGCCTCGACCGGGGTGAACCCGGCGCCGACGATCGCCACCTTCATCGCCTGTTCTTGAAAGAGCGGCACGCCCAACGTCTTCTCAAGCACGGCACGCAGCTCAGGCCGGGGATATTCCGGCTTCTCCTTGCCTTCGCGTCGCCTGAGATACGGATGGACCATGTCGCCCTGGATCGGGCCGGGCCGCACGATCGCGACCTCGATCACGAGATCGTAGAATTCGCGCGGCTTCATGCGCGGGAGCATCGACATCTGCGCGCGGCTCTCGATCTGGAAGACACCGAGCGTGTCCGCTTTCTGAATCATCGCATAAACTGCGGGATCATCATCCTGCAGGTCGGCCATGCCGACCGTGATGCCCTTGTCCACCTCCAGCAGGTTGAAGGCGCGGTTCATGCAGCCGAGCATACCTAGCCCAAGGACATCTACCTTCATGAACTTGAGGGCGTCGATATCGTCCTTGTCCCACTCGATGATCTGCCGGTCCTCCATCCGCGCCGGCTCGATTGGGACGAGATCGTCGAGCCGGTCCTGGGTCAGCACGAACCCGCCTGGATGCTGCGAGAGATGGCGCGGCGTGCCGATCAACTGGCGTGCCAGTTCCAAGGTCAGCTTGAGGCGATGATCCTGCGCATTGAGGTTGAGGCTCTCGACACGGTCCTGGGGAATGCCGTCCATGCTCCAGCCCCAGACGAGCCCGGTCAGCATCTTGGTCAGGTCGCGCGGCAGGCCAAGGGCTTTGCCGACCTCTGCGACCGCCCCACGGGTCCGATAACGGGTGACGACGGCGGTCAGAGCCGACCGATGGCGGCCGTAGGTCTCATATATCCACTGGATGATCTCTTCACGCCGCTCATGCTCGAAATCGACGTCGATATCCGGCGGCTCCTTACGCTCGCCGGACACGAAACGCTCGAACAGCAGCTCGTGCTGAATGGGATCGATCGAGGTGACGCCGAGCAAATAGCAGACGCAGCTATTGGCGGCGCTCCCACGCCCCTGGCACAAGATACCGCGCCGCCGGCTCTCGGCGACGATCGCATTGACGGTCAGGAAATAGGGCGCGTAGCCGAGCTTGCCGATCAGTCGCAACTCATGGTCGATCTGGTCGCGATAGCGCTGGGGGATGCCATCGGGGAACTTCGCGGTGGCGGCATCTTCCGTCAGGCACGCGAGTGCTTCCTGTGCGGTGCGTCCCTCCATCACCTGCTCATAGGGATATTGATACTGGATCTCACCGAGATCGAAGCGGCAGATGCCGGCGATGTCGGCACTGGCCTGGATCGCGTCCGGGAAGGTGGCAAAGCGCCGCTCCATTTCCTCCGGTGACTTGAGATTGCGGTCCATGAACCGTTCGCGCCGGAACCCTAATTCCTCGACTGGGCACTTCTCCCGGATCGCGCTCACAACATCCTGAAGCGGGCGGCGCTCGGGGGTGTGATAGAGCACATCGCCGGTTGCGACTGCGCGAAGCCCGGTATCACGGATCATTGCATCCAGCGCGTGCAGCCGGGCGATGTCACCGGGCCTGCGACGGAATGACAAGGCGGCATAGCTATGCACGCCGAAGACCTCGCGGACATCTCCGAGCTGCGAGGCTGTGCTCGCACTGGGCATATCCGGCACCAATATGCCGACCATATTCTCGGCATGGGCGGCGACATCGGCGAGATCGAGCAGGCAATGACCTTTGCCGCCGCGCCCCTTGCCGATCGACAAAAGCCGAGTGAGGCGCGACCAAGCTGGGCGGTCGATCGGATAGAGGAGCAGCGCATGGCCTTCGCGGGTCACGACCCGCGCACCGGGGATCATCCGGCACCCTGTCGCCTTCTGGCCGTCCCAGCCGCGCACCACGCCCGCAACTGTGCTCCAATCGGCCAGGCCGAGCGCACCGTGCCCCAGCAGCGCGGCAGCGGCGAACAGCTCCTCGGGCGAAGACGCACCGCGCAAGAAGGAAAAGTGGCTGGTGACCTGGAGTTCGACATAGGTGGCCATCAGCCGAAGATCCCATGCATATACCAAGTGAGATCGCCGGTCGGCTGATCGACGCCGTCACCACGCCGAAACACCCAGAAGCGCAGCCCTCCCTCGGCTTCGACCTGAAAATAATCGCGCACCGCCCAGAGTTCGCCGGGCCGCCGCCACCATTCGCCATGGATGCGCTCGGGACCGTCGCCGGCAATGACGCGATAGTCCTGCCGCCGCCAGGTGAACCGCCGCGGCGGATGATCGGGCAGCAGTGCAATGACATTGCGCAATGGCTCAGGCCGCGCCAGCAGCCGCGCGGGCCGCTTCCATGCCGGCCAGCCCTGTGGTTCGCTGAGCGGCGAGACCTGCCGGACCGCGCGTTCGGGCACGTCGCTTTCACGGCTTGCGATACGGAACAGCGCCGATGGTCCTGACCTTCCCACTAGCTGGTCGACAAGCGGCGCGAGATCGGGCGGGCGGGCACTATCCTCGATCAGCGCCGCGACGGAGCTGGCGCCGAGTGGCTCGCTATGTGGCACGACGAGACGCATAGTCTCGATCCCGAGCCCGGGCTCGATTTCACTGAGCCGGAGCGCAAACATGCGCTTCAGATGCTTGGCGTCACGCGTCGCGCGCGAGGCGCCGACGGCAAGGTTCTGGACTTCGCCATCGACCCGGTCGAGCGCCAAGGCGACCTTGCGCGCGCCGAGTCCGCGTTGGCGCAGCAGCGGCACCAGATCGTCGACCAGATCGGAGATGACCTGCTTGATGCTCTCGGGCGTTCCGATCGGTTCAAGCAGCCGCCGCACGACCTCTGGCTGCTCGAAGGGCGTGACCGAAATGATGGGCTCCGCGACCATCCCGCGTGCCTGATCGAGCCGCTCCACGGTCGCCAGACCAAGCCGCCGCGCCAAAGGACCGCGTGGCATCGGATAGAGATCGGCAATGCGATCCAGGCCGAAACGCGCCGCAGCGCTCAACGCTGATGCTTCGAGCCGGAGCGCTGCGAGCGGTAGCGGCGCCAAAGCCTCCGCCTCGGTGCCAGACGGCAATATCGTGATAGGCACGCCGCCATGACGCGCCAGCGCGAAGGCAGTACCCGGCGTGCCGGCGATCGCGATCGTGGCGCTAAACCCCAGCCGTTTCAGGAAGACGAGCAGGCGGCGGCAGAAGCGGTCCTCGCCGCCGAACAAATGGGTGGTGCCGGTAAGATCGAACCACAGACCGTCCGGTCCGGATACCGCCGCTATGGGGGTCCACTTGCGCACAGCATGAAGGGCAATCCGATCGAGCCAGACGCGGTCGGCGTCGGGCTCAGCGTCCAGCACGTCGATATCGGCGACCAGCGCGCGGGCGTGCGCGGCAAGCATGCCCGGCCGCAGGCCAAGCTCCAGCGCCCGCGGGCAGGCAGCGGTCACCACTTCTTTCTGGCCGCTGCGGGCGATGAGGATCGTCGGCCGGCCCCAGAGATCCGCCCAGGTCAGCGGAGCCGGCGCCGGCGATGAACCTGATACCCCATCGTCACCGCGCAAAGTCCGAAACGGATGTTCGGCCGCTTCGCTGCGCCGGCCCATCTCACGCATGGTTGGGCGCTGGTGGGCGGGCATCCGGTCGATATCGCTCTGGCTCGGCTTGCCCACCATGGCGCCGTCTCGCGCCCAGCGCGCACCCGGCCGCCAGCCACCGCCGCGCGGGACCGAGCAGGCTCCAGGATTGTCATCGATCGGAGGCGCGAGCGCCGCGGTATTAGTCCGCGCCGGCTCAGGCGGCCTGCGCGACCGCTCTCCTGCGCGCAGTCGTTCGATCGGCAGCTGCGGCAGGAAGAGCGAGGCGACCCTGTTCATCGCAGGCCTCCAGCTCGAGAGTGAATGGATTACCAGCGCGCTGGCGGACGAGTTCTACCGACCAGCGGGGCCGACCGATGCCCGGATGCGGGAGCCGCGCGGACTCCGCGCAGCCTATGCGCCAGCGGGTCATTGCTGCGGACAGCGTGTCGAGAGGACAGCGCTCGCGGGTACGATGCCGGCGATACAGCAATATCGGGGTCTTGCCGTCCGATGCCGCAAGTTGAAGCCGGCGGGTAGCGGTCATGTCAGCCGCCTTCACCTCGGCGATTACGCAGGCGAGCGAGCCATCGCGAAGGCCGTCCTCGGCCATCGCGAGCACCTGCGCGTCCTTGGTGCCCTGCGCATAGAGGATACGGTCGGGGCCGAGGCCGACCTGTTCGAGACATGGGGCGTAGAGATCGAATTTCGAGAGCGCCCAGAGAATCGTCAGACCACGTTTGCTGGCGAACCGGGCCGCGATGCCGGCAGCGAACAAGGTAGCGGCTGCGTCGTCGTTGAGGCTGGCGGTCGCAGCGGCAACCTCATGAAGCCCGGCACCGTCGAGACCATGGTCGGCAAGACGGTCGTCGATCGTGGCAACATCGAACGCTAACGCCGGCCCCCGCGTTTCACGGGCGCGCGCCACTTCGGCGCGTAGCGACGCCAAGTGCTCGGCTAAGGGCCGATCGGGCAAGGGCAAAGGTGCAGACATGGACCAGCACACGACTCGAATGTTCGCTTTATGTTCCAATGAGTCGTGCTGATCGTCAAGACGCTTGCGGCGACCAGAGGCACGCCTACGGAGTCAGAGGGCGAGCGACGGTTGCTCGGGCTCCGGTTCCGGCAACGGATAGACCTGCGTTACTTCAAGCGTGCCGCTGGGCAGATATTTGAGAAGATCCTCGGCCGGCACGTCGGGATTGAGCCAGTCGGCCCATTGCTCCGGCGCTAGCGGGATGATCTGGCGATCATGATAAGGGCCGATGTCGTCCCCTGCATCCATTGTGAGCAGAGTGAACGCTTCGCCGACTTTCGGATCGGCCTGCCAGACGCCGGCCATGCAAAACCAGCGGCGCCCCTTCATCGTGAAAAGCCACTTGTCGAGCCGTTTGTCCTTCGGGCCCGGAATGACGGGGTCGGTGAACTCATAGAAGCCGTCGCACAGGACGAGGCAGCGATTGATGCTCAGATCAGGCGGCTTGCCGCCGAACCCCTCTGTGCGAAGGTTGTAGACTGGCTTCCCGGACTTGCCCGGCCAACTCCATCGCCGGGCCACCAGCTCGCCGACGGCGCGATAATTGCCGGGCGGCTGGCCTGTCGCGCGGACGATCGGCGCAACATCGGTCATCCGGATGTCCTCACGCGGATTGTCGTCAGGCGCACCCTCGGGCGTCTCGATATTGATTTCGAGGTCTTCGAAATCTTCCATGATCGAGGCGATCTCGACCTCCTGGCGATAGTCGTTGCACATGCCGGCGGGTCAACGCTCCTTCGTCTTGCGACTCATTTGTGTTCCATATATGTTCTCGTCATGGCACTTAACCCTACACCGTTCGACTCGGATGCGGCGGAAGGCACCTCGCATCATATCATTCGTATGAAGCCGGACGGTTCTGGCAAGCAGGAGCTGGTGAACGCGCACTGGGGCACCAACCCTAGGTTCGCAGGTGGTGTCGAATATCGATTTGTCCGCTCGGAGGGGAAGATGTTTCCGAGCAATCGCTGCCAGTCCCGATGTCGAGCGCTATCAGGACCGGCATGGCGCGATGATAGAACGGCGGCAGGTCATGGACTGGCTTGGTGCTGGCGTTTCGCCAGAGGGTATGCTCGTCACCCCTCCGGCGCATGTGTTTATGGTCGAAGAGATCACAGCAAAATCTGGGAAGAGAAAGGCGATCCAGACCCAGCTTGGACTTTAGCTAGAGCAATTTTCGCGGATCGCTCGCGGAAGCATCCATCGCTTTCCGCCAAGGCAATTGCCTTCAAAAAGCGAGTTTCTTCTGTTTCGCAGGCGAGAGCGGCGCCTCCACAATCATGAAATGATTTTCGAAGGCAACAAGTAGGCTTGGATCTTTCAGCTTTTTGCAGATTGCTCTCACGTCGGCGCCAAGTTGAAGCCCGAGCGAATACCGGCTTGGCTTGACGGCCTTTTGCGCCGCTACGAACAGAGCCATGGATTTCTCGGTCAGTGGCGCTGTCGTCCAAAACTCGAAACGGACGTCGAGCTTCTTCCAGTCGGGATGCTCCCTTATTGCGTTGTAGCAGATGGGAACGTTGTGATGGAGCCAGCGCTCGAACAGCTCGTCAGGTATCGTTGCCCGCGGGCTGTAGCCCTTGCATTCAATGACCGTGATGGACTGATGTTCGCGAACAGCAACAACATCGCCTTCGGCTTCACCTTTGCCAGCCTGCTTGAACAAGCGATTCATTTTGACGTCGGGCGCGATCGACTTGCGAGCGATGTCAGCAGCGAGAAACTCAAAGAGCGTGCCGCGCAGCTGGATTGCCGCGCCCTCGATCTTGCCGAGACGACTGAACAATTCGTCGAACGCTTGGGGGTCGATGACCGCGAGTGCAGCGTTGTGCAGCACCGACGTCAGTTGGCTGAGCCCCTTGGCCACCTCCTCGCCGAAAAGGTTTTCTGGGGTAGCGGGGATGACCCCATATTGCTTCAGCAGCTTGAAAGCGTCGCGATCGAACCGGTCTGCCACCAGCACTTGCATGCACGGACCGACATTCTTCAAGCTGCGCAGCGTGACGCACTTGCGCAAAAACGGCATCGCGCCAGCCACGGTCATGTCTTCGCCGATGAACACGTCGCATGCGACAAAGCCGGGTTTAGGTTTCCCGGCAGCCGTCTGGCGAACCATGTGACCCAAATAGCAGGGTGCAGAAAGATCCCACACGAATGTGCCAACCTTCGGAAGCGCGTCGTCGGACCGTACCGCGACCTTGCCATAGCTTACGATGCCCAGCTTCTTGAGCCAGTCCTTCACCGCCGTAAGCAGAATGTCCTCAGTGATCAGACGCGCCTGCATCAATGCGGCCTGCGTTTCGTAGTGGTTCTGCCCCTGGGTCAGCGCGACGCACTCGCCAACACCAGAGACAGGGATCTTGCACAGCAAGCCTGCTTCGTTCAGCCGCATATATATGGTGTCGGGCGACAGCTGCTTGGTTTGCTTCACCGGTGCGCCGCAGACGATGGCGAACTGTCGCGCGGGGACGATACCGCCGCGTTGGCGAAGCGCGGCGAGCGCATAACCGTAAGCCGAGCGCTCTTCGAGAAGAGCCTCGATCAACCTCCCCCAAAACCAGGGCGAGCCGAACTGCTGCTGCAAATAGAGGAAACGCGCTTTGCGCGGAAACGTGATGCCAGCCAGTCGCCGGACCTCGCCACCAACACGGGATACGCGTTTACGCGCGGCTGCGGGCGTCATGCCGAACTGCTCGACGAGATAGGTCGTCACCTCATTGCTGAGGGCAGGCCCCACGTCCCTCAGCGTTTCTTCAATAGGCTCGGCCACGGTCGTCCTTTGTCACACAGCGCTATTAATAACAGGAGTACATGTCACCCGTCGTCGCGTTTTTTCAGAGCCAATCTAACTCTTTGAAAAATATTGAGTAATTCCTCGATTTTTGACGAACTTTTGCCCGAATTGTCACAGTCGCTGACACAATCGATGATTTTCAGCACCACAGAGCGGGCACGATCGCATCGTTTTTCGGAGTGGTCTGCTACAATTTACGCTACAAGCAGGTTCCGCGATCGTCTTCGCGTATGGGGTCGCGCCGATGGAGGAAGAGTATTTCGAATGGCCATGGCCGACGGGTATGGGTGCCGATCACATTTACCGGCGGCAGCTCGACCTGACCGATCTCCTGTCGAGCCGAATACCGATCTTCCTCGATACCAATTTCTGGGTGATGGCACGTCAGGCAGCATTCGGTGAAACGGATGATCCCGAACTGATTTCGCTTCTAGGCGCACTTCGGCTGGCGGTCGGTTCTGGCAAGGCGTTCTGCCCACTCACTAGTGACCTTATCGCAGAGTTCAGCAAACAATCCGCCGACCGGCTCGCGGCAACCATGGTGATTGTGGATAGCTTGAGCCTGGGTGTAGCGATGGTGCCGCATCTTGAGCGCACGGCCATCGAAAATGGAGGCGTTCAATGCACGGGCTTTCCCCACAGCCTCGCCGCAAATCCGGCCGCTCTGGACCTGCTATGCGTTTGCCTTGGGATATGAAGATCTGCATCCGCCAGGCGTCGATGTGGACGACGATCTTCTCGTTAGGCTCGCTGAAGCCGCCTGGCTCGCACAACCCTCAATATTGGCACAGCAACTACCGCCGGAAATGTTTGAGGCCCGGTTACAGAGTGAACGTATTGCTGGCCTCTTGAATGAGCAGGAGGCGCTGCACGCCCAAGAAATTGATAGCCATGCCACCGCCGTCCGCATCGAAGTTGCAGGTGCCGCAAGCATGTTGGAGGGCATAGCGGCGCGAGAATATCGGCGGATGGCGGCTGCGGCCGGCAAGCTGGCGGAAGCCAGTGATATTATTGGCAGCCGGAAGGTCGGCAAGCGTATCACCAGCATGATCGCCGAGGCACTTCAACAACGTTCAAATCAGCTGGCATTCGGCAGTCTCTACGTTCCAGCGATGTTGCACGCGTCGGTTCGATCGGAGGCAAATCGCAAGCTCAAGCCCAACGATATTTTCGACTTCAGGCATGCCGCTGCCGCGCTTCCCTACTGCCGAGCATTTCTGACCGACGGACCGCTGAAGTCGCTCATCACCAGTGGGCATGTTAAACTCGACACGCTCTATGGGTGCGAAGTCGCGGCGACGCCCAAAGAGGCCATCGATCTCATCAGCCGGCTCATCCTGTGAATGCCAAACGTGGCTTTGAGCTGTTGAGGATGCATCCTGCCATCCGACTGCGGGTATCGCCTTTGGCGCTATCATTCGTTTTTGAGGTCGGCAGACCCGCCTGTGCTGGTCAGCGATAGCGCCGCGCGATACCCCCTTCGCAAAGGGAGGAGTACATGGCGCAGATTCGCCACATCGTGATCAGCAATTTCCGGTGCATCGAAAAACTCGAATGGTTTCCATCGGCCGGCATCAATTGCCTGATCGGGCCAGGAGATGCCGGAAAATCGTCGGTCTTGGACGCGATCGATTATTGTCTCGGTGCACGCCGCACCGTCCAATTCAACGATGCCGATTTCCACGGACTCGATGTAGCGACGCCGGTCACCATCGCCATCACGATCGGCGACCTTTCCGACGCGCTCAAGAGCGTCGATACCTATGGCCAGTTCGTCCGCAGCTTCGATGCCGCCACCGGCGCGATCGACGATGAGCCGGAGGCTGGAAAGGAGACAGTCCTCACTGTTCAGCTCTCCGTCGGCAGTGATCTCGACCCCGTCTGGACGCTGATCTCCGACCGGGCCAAGGCGCAAGGTTTGTCACGCAATCTGACTTGGGGTGATCGCACGCGCTTGTCGCCCACGCGGATCGGCGCGCTGGCCGATCACAATCTCGCGTGGCGCCGTGGATCGGT
The DNA here is from genome assembly GCF_014196615.1 of Novosphingobium fluoreni. Lineage (GTDB taxonomy): Bacteria > Pseudomonadota > Alphaproteobacteria > Sphingomonadales > Sphingomonadaceae > Novosphingobium > Novosphingobium fluoreni. The sequence continues at coordinate 72,448 of NZ_JACIDY010000008.1, read as the reverse complement.
TCTCAATCGCCTGACCGAAGAAAAGGCCGACACCTCAGCGGCCCTTGCTGGCGCTGCGCGTGATGCTCGCAAGGCATTCGGCGACCTAGCCGACGCGCAACTAGGCGAAACGCTCAAGCTCGTTGCCGACACTGCCAGGGAGCTCGGCATTCCTGCCGGAGACAAGCTGAAAGCAATGCTGGACGCCCATTCGGTCTCTTTCAGTGGCGGTACGGTTGCGCTTCACGGCGAAAACGGCGTGCCACTGCGCGCACTTGGCGTCGGATCGACCCGACTCCTCGTCGCCGGACTCCAGCGTAAGGCGGCCCAGGAATCGAGCGTTCTTCTCGTCGATGAGCTTGAGCACGGGCTTGAGCCGCATCGCATCATCCGTCTTTTGGGATCGATCGGTGCAAAGGAACTCCCGCCGCCGATACAGGCTTTCGTCACCACCCATTCGCCTGTCGCGCTGCGTGAACTGAGGGGCGATCAACTTTGGGTGGCGCGCAAATTGCCTGGAGCGCACAAGCTGGATCTCGTCGGCACGGCAGATCCGATCCAGGGTACGATCCGTGCTCACCCCGAGGCCTTTTTGTCGCGCTCGGTGCTGGTGTGCGAAGGCGCCAGTGAAGTTGGACTTGTCCGCGGACTGGACCTCTATTTTACCAGCTGCGGAAACCCGTCAATCAACGCAGCAGGTGTTGCGCTTGTCGATGCCGGCGGCGTCAGCAAGATTTATGGGCGCGCCAATGTTATCCGCAACCTTGGCTTTCGCGCGGCCTCGCTACGCGACGACGATGTGCAACCGGATCATGCTGAGGAAGCCCTGTTCACCTTAAACGGCGGGTCTGTTTTCAAATGGGCTCCAGCCCAGGCGCTGGAGCACGCGATCTTCTTCGGCGTCAGCGACGCAGCCGTCCACCAATTGCTCGAGCGCGCGGTCGAACTTCACGGCGAAGAGCTTATCGGCGAACATATCACAGCCGCATCGCAGAACGCGTTGACGCTGGCGGCGTGCCGCGGCCCGGTTACGCCCCAAGCACGGCAAACGCTCGCGACTGCGGCCAAATGGAAGAAGAACGCTTGGTTTAAGACCGTTACTTGGATGGAGGATGCTGCGCGGGACATCGTCGGCCCGGACTATCAAAATGCAAACCAAGATTTCCGGGCAATGATCGATGCGATTTTCCAGTGGTGCTACAGTGTCTGAGGTCGATCTGCTCGCGATCGATCGCGGCACGGTGACGGCCCCAGCCGGGTGTGGGAAGACCCATCTGATCGCTCGGGCGCTCGGTCGCCACGATGGCAAAAAGCCAATTCTCGTCCTCACACACACGAATGCCGGGGTCGCCGCGCTCCGTGCTCGGCTCGACAAGGCTGGCGTGGGGCCGAAAACCTACCGTCTCGCGACGATCGATGGTTGGTGTATGCGCTTGCTTACCCTGTTTCCCAAGCGCGGAGGCCATGATCCGGCGATCCTCGCCGTGACAAATCCGAAGGCGCATTATCCGTCAATACGTCGGGCCGCCGGCATTCTTCTGCGCGATGGGCATATCAACGATGTGCTGGCAGCGAGCTATGATCGGCTCATCGTGGATGAGTATCAGGACTGCTCGGAGGTCCAGCACGCCATCATCTACTTCGCAGCCCAGAGCTTGCGCACCTGCGTCCTTGGCGACCCGATGCAGGCGATCTTCGGATTTCAAGGCAATGCGCTGGCCGATTGGGAAAAGCAGGTCTGCACTCATTTCCCGATCGTCGCCGAGTTGAATGAGCCCTGGCGCTGGAAGAACGCCGGCGAAGAGAATTTCGGCCGCTATCTCCTGAATGTCCGGCACTCCCTCATCGCCGGTCAGGGCGTCGACCTGTCCGCCATACCTCCCAACATCAGCTGGGTGCATCTGGACGGCACCGAAGACCATCAGCGACGATTGCGCGCTGGAGCGGTTGCTGCGGCCGATGGCGAGAAAGTCTTGATCATTGCTGATTCCAAGAGCCCGAACGGGCAACGGCAGTTCGCAAGCCAGATCCACGGGGCGGTCACGGTGGAGAATGTCGACATGCGGGATCTGGTGACGTTTGGCGAAGGCCTAGATCTCACGTCGCCCGGACTGCTCCAGCATGTTGTGGAGTTTGCGACCACGGTGATGACCAACACAGGCGGCGCGAATTTGCTCAGCAGGATTGCGACCTTGCGGGCTGGACGAGAGCGCCGTCCCGCGTCTCCGGTCGAGACCATTGCGCTGCAGCTAGTGAACGCCCCGTCCTACCACCTAGTGGCCGATCTTCTGGTTGAGATCGGCCGCGAGCACGGGGTACGGACCCATCGGCCTGCAATCCTGCGCGGCGCGCTCCGTATGCTGAAGAGCTGCGGCGACACCGCAGGTGTCGTCCCAGCCGAGGCGGCCGTTCATGAGCGCGAACGCTCACGGCTAATTGGGCGGCCGCTCGCGAAGCGCACGGTCGGAAGCACCTTGTTGCTGAAGGGGCTCGAGGCGGATACCGCGGTCATTCTCGACCCGAGCGATATGGATCGCCGACATCTCTATGTCGCGATGACCCGCGGCGCCAAACGGCTGATTATCTGTTCCCGGACCACACACTTGGGCCTACGATAGTATGAGCAGCCTTCGTCCCATCGATTTCCGATTTATCGAAGAGCTGGTCGAGTTCGTCCGCGGACGCGGCTATGTTCTTCACTTCTCGGATGCGAGCTTTTCCGAATTCTTCGCAACCGAACTCGATATCGACATCGACGATGCAATCTATGCTGACGATGGTGGTTCAAAGGGCAAGCGGCTGCGCTGTTTTTTGCGAAAGGTCGATAACGCAACTGCGGCCCGCACATTACAAGCGATGTGGGAGTATCGCCGCGAACATCTTTATTCCACCGGCACCACGGATCCGGTCGCCAACGCCGAAGGCCGGTTCCTGACCTTGATCGCCAAGCTTAACGGTGAAGCCTCTCCGGCATCGGACGTACCGCCTAAGCGCGCATTCAACACTGAGCAAATGGCCGGCTTACGCTCTGAACTATATGAATTGAGAAATCTGGCGCCTCAACCACGAGGCTACGCCTTCGAGGCGTTTCTAAAGCGCGCGTTCGATCTCTTCGGCCTGCAAACGCGCGAGCCATTCCGCAATATCGGCGAGCAAATCGACGGCAGCTTCCTGCTCGACGACCAAATCTATCTTCTTGAAGCGAAGTGGGTCCAGCAACCGGTTGGCGTCGAAACTCTCCATGCGTTTCACGGTAAGCTCGACAAGGCAGCTTGGACGCGGGGTGTGCTGGTCAGCTATAATGGTTTCTCGGCCGACGGGCTGGCAGCGTTCGGACCGGCGAAACGTCTTATCTGCGTGGAAGGCCGTGACCTCTACGACGCGTTCGAAAGACAGGTGCCGCTCGCCGACTTGCTAAGAGCGAAGGTTCGCCGTGCGGGCGAGACAGGTGCGCCCTTCGTGCCGTTCACCGCGTTGTTTCCTTGATCTTTGAATTCATCCGGCCGCTGGGCGGCAGATGCCTCCGCGAAGGATCGAGTGTGGGACTGGGAACCGGCGATCGCGGGCTGGCCGCTGGCATTCAAGGTCATCACCGTTTCGGCCAATCCCGACGTCGCTCGCTATCAGGATCGGCATGGCGCGATGATCGAGCGCAGGCAGGTGATGGATTGGCTGGACGCGAGACTGCCAGTTGAGGATTTGCTAGTGACACCGCCGGCCCATGTTTCTTCGTCGAAGATATCGGAGGGAAGTCGGGCAAGACCAAGGCGGTGCAGAAGCATCTAACCCTTGAGCGGGCGGCCAAAGCACGCTGGTGACAAAGTAAGCTGGAGGGGATGAGATATGGGCGCCATCGATAAGGCCAGCGCCGCCGAGCGCATGCTGGTGAGCGCAATCCTCATGCGAGAACGGGGTGAGGACGCTCTCGCGATCCACGTTGTTGCCGCTTCGGCCCTGAACGTCTTGCGCGACCTGATCGAGAAGAAGGGCGACGACTATGTCGAACAGACGCTCAAGGTCGGCGCATTCACGATCGCGACGGCGCGGCGCAACGGAGACGAGGTGAAACTGCCCACTAATGCGGTGATGGACGCTGTCATCGAAGCGGTCTCGCAGGGCATCGAGAGCGGCGAGGTGACGCAGGCATCGGACTTGACCGTGACGCTGTCCGCGGGGGAGCGTAGGAGCTTGTTGAACTACATCGTGAAGCCGTACAACTTCCTGAAACACGCCGACCGGGATCCACTCGCCACGCTCGATGATAGCGACATCGATCCCGATGGGGCCATCGCTCATGCCCTGCACGCCGTGACCTTGGTTAGCCCCGGCAAGGGACTGCCCGACGAGATCAAACCCTACTTGGAGCGGCATGACTTGTTGGCAGCTATTGCCGATAGCGCTGGCGGATGACCAAGCTATCGGCAACGGGCTGGCTGACCTGCATGCAGTCGGCTAGGCCGCCTTCATTCGCGACGGAAATCTGAAATCCGCGGCGACTGGCGATGGAAGCCGCCGGCGGCTATGCTCACCCATCACCTTCGATGGCCGTTCGCTCAGCTCTTCAGGATCGGGCAGGCCGTCGGTGAGCATCGCGGCCCAGGAAAGCGCCAGTTCGCGACGTCTCGGCATATAGGCTGCGCGATTGTAGGCGCCCTCGACCTTGCCGGTTGGAACGTGGGCCAGCATCAGGTCGATAACCTTGCGGTCATGTTCCTTGCCCTCGCGCTCGGCCCACTCATTCATGATCGTCGAGAAGGCAGCGCGAAAGCCGTGAGGCACATGATGTCCGTGATAGCCAGCGCGATTGAGCAGATACCCGATCGCGTTTTCGCTCATCGGTCGATGCGTATGGCGGTTGCTCGGGAACAGCAGCGGTCCGCAGCCGGTCAGGGGCCAGAGCGCCTTCAACACGGCGATGGCTTGGGGCGTGAGCGGCACCAGATGGTCTCCGTTCAGTTCATCCTTGCGATCAAGGTCGCCCTTCATGCGGGAGGAGGGGATGCGCCATAGCGGCTCAGGGCCGTTCAGCCCCTCAAACTCGACCCATTCCGCGCCGCGAAGTTCGCTCGGGCGCACCGCGGTCAATGCCAGCAGCCGGAGCGCCAGGCGGGTTACGGGGCGTGCATAGTCCTCTTCGGCCGCGATAATCATTTTCCGCAGAGGAACGAGGTCCGTGATTGCGGGTTGCCGACCCTTCCGGAGCGGTTTGAGGACGGCTCCAAGCTTTTCGGCTGGATCGTCCTTCACGATCCCCTGCGCTATCCCGTAGACGAACACGGCCGAGATGCGCTGGCGAATGCGTTTTGCCGTCTCAATCGAGCCGCGCGCCTCGACCTCCCGAAGCACGGCGAGGACCAGCGGGGGTGTCAGTTGCCCGATCGGCAACTCGCCGATGGTCGGGAAGACGTCACGTTCAAGGCTGCGGATCACGTCGGCGGCATGGACGGACGCCCATTGCGCTTTAGCGTTCTCATGCCATTCACGTGCGACCTTTTCGAACGTCTGGCGCGCAGCTTCCATCGTCGCTTCGATCTTGAGCTTCTTGACCACATTCGGGTCGTGCCCTTCGGCGAGCAGACCTGCAGCTTCGTCGCGCTTCATCCGCGCGTCGGACAGCGAGACTTGCGGGTAGGCACCGAAGGCGAGGGTCTTCTGCTTGCCATCATAGGCGTAGCCGTAGCGCCACAGCTTCCCGCCACTCGGCGTTACGAGAAGGAAGAGGCGATTGGCATCGGACAGTTTGTAGGATTTGGGGCGGGGTTTGGCCGCGCGGACCTTCGCATCACTCAGCATTTTGGCATCTCCAGAAATACCACGTTTTTCGACCGTCGATGCCACGAATCAGTCCCTCGATTTAAGTGGAGGCACATGGATCGCTATGGCCAAGCCGGTGAGCTAAGCGTCGGTATTCACGGAGAAAAAGTCGATATTGGTGGACTTTTGCGGACCCCTAAAAACAGGGGTCTGGCGGAGCGGGAGGGATTCGAACCCTCGATACGCTTTTGGCGTATACTCACTTTCCAGGCGAGCGCCTTCGACCACTCGGCCACCGCTCCGCGTGCACTGGAAGGGGGCCCCTAGCGTGCGGCGGGGGGTTACGCAAGACGTGCGGGCGTGGCATCGAGCGATTATGGTTCGACGGGTCATGATGTTGGGTTGCGGACTCCTCACGATCGGGGGTGGCGTGGGCTTTTCCGCCTTTGCGGAAGCAGGGTCTGATGGCGGCTCGAAGCCGGCACTGGCCGCAAAGACGCCCGCGCAGGTGGTTGCAGGGGCGCAGCCGGGCGAGTGGATAGCGATTCCGGCGGAGGATCTGCTTATCCTGGAGCTTTCCCCCGCTGTTGCCGTGCCGCTACAAGAAGCTGCGCCTGAAGCGGCATCTGTGGAAACATCAAAGGGAGGGGCGGCCGTCGCCGCTCCGTCTTCGCCGGTTGCCGAGCGGGACAGCATTACACCGCGGGATATCGTAGTGACCGGGCCGGTTGCGCCTGCGATTGCACTTCAGCGGGTCGTGATCCAGTTAATCGGGCCGCCATACTCGCAAGGCTGGGTTTCGAACATTCGGTTGCTGGCCGCGCAGCATTGGTGGGACGGGTTGGCCATCGTCCGGGTTCAAGACAACTACGTCGTGCAGTGGGGTGATCCGGACGCGGCTGAGCCAGGGCTGGCGCGCGCGCTGCCCTCGCACCTCCAGAAAATGCCGCCGGCGGACTACGTGGCGGGTAAGCCGGGCGAGTGCGGACGCTTTGCCGAAATCTGCCCCCCGCAGTCGCTAGGCTACTTCACCACCGACGCGATAAAGGACGCCTATGCCGATAGCGCCGGCTTCGTGGCGGGCTGGCCGGTGGCGGTGCGGGGGGCGCGTAGCTGGCCGGCGCATTGCTACGGCACGGTCGGCGTGGGCCGCGAGAATTCGCCCGATACAGGTAGCGGGGCGGAGCTATATGCCGTGATCGGCCAGGCGCCGCGCCAGCTGGACCGCAATATTGCCGTGGTGGGCCGCGTGATCGAAGGCATGGAGCATCTCTCTTCACTTCCACGCGGAACGGGCGATCTGGGCTTCTATGAAAAGGCGGAGCAGCGCGCGCGCATCGTCTCGATCCGGCGTGGGAGCGATGTGCCGGACTTGCCCGGGTTTGAGTATCTTTCAACCACCAGTCCCAGTTTCGCGACATATGTACAGGCGCGCGCGAACCGGCAGGATGCCTTCTATGTGCAGCCGGCCGGCGGGGTGGATGTGTGCAACGTACCGGTGCCAGTGCGACGTGTGGCAGTGCCGGAGGTGGCGCCGGTGAAAAAAAGGCGCTGATCGTCCGGTTTTGAAGTCCACCCGGAGGCCTTGGCTGCGCAACCGGTGTCTCGACTTCGCTCGATCCGAGCGGGGGCTTGTTTAAGCTCGTAAGACATCCCGCCGCAGTGGAATCCCTAAATGCGCTGTGCTTCGGAGACGGCGTCGCTGGCGCGCAGGGAGCCGATGATGCGTGTCAGGTGCGCCAAGTCAGACACCTCCATATCCACCTCGTACGTGCCGAATGGCTCGTCGCGCTGGACCATCTGCAGGTTGACCACGTTGGCGCGATTGCGGGCGAGAATGTCAGTAACTTCCGCCAACGTACCGGGGCGGTTGTAGAGCACCAAGTGCAGGCGACCGATCGCACCAGTGGTGCGCTCTCCCCATGATACGTCCAGCCAATCGGCATCGACGCCGCTGGCCAGCGTCATGCAATCGATGGTGTGCACTTCCACCTTCTGATCGGAGCGGCGCAGGCCGACGATGCGATCACCCGGCACCGGGTGGCAGCATTCGGCCAAATGGAAGCCCATGCCGGGCGTGAGGCCCTTGATCGAGATCGCCTGCTCCTGCACCGGCCAATCGATGTCCTCGGGCAGTTCCGCAGTGCTGCCGGGGCATATCGCTTCCATCACCTGCCGGTCCGTCAGGCGGGCTGAGCCGATTGCGACCATCAGTTCCTCCTCGTCCCGCAGGCCAAGGCGACCGACGCCGGCCGAGATCGCCTTCTTGCCGATCTTGCCAGGCAGGCGCGAGATAATCTCGTCCAGCAAGGTCGAGCCGATGGCGGCGATTTCCTGCCGCTCCTTGGCGCGCACGGCGCGGCGGATGGCAGCACGTGCCTTGCCGGTCACGACAAAGCCCAGCCACGCCAGCTGTGGCTCGGTATGCGTGCTGCGCACGACTTCCACGACGTCCCCGTTGGCCAGGCGCGTTCGCAGCGGCACGAGGCGACCATTGATCTTCGCCCCCACTGCGGAGTTACCCAGCTTGGTGTGGACCGCATAGGCAAAGTCCACCGCGGTCGAACCCTTGGGCAACTGGTGCAGCGCACCCTTGGGCGTAAAGGCGAAGATGCGATCGGCGTAGATCGCCAGCTTGGTATGCTCCAGCAGTTCTTCGGCATCGTGGCTGGCATCGACGATCTCGATCAGATCGCGCAGCCAGCCGACCTGGCCGTCGGGCCTGATGGCGCTGCCAGGCTTGTCTCCACCCTGCTTGTAGGCCCAGTGCGCTGCCAGGCCGAACTCGTTGGTGCGGTGCATCTCACGGGTGCGAATCTGCACCTCCATGCGCATCGAATTTTCGTAGATCAAAGCCGTGTGCAGCGATTTGTAGCCGTTGTTCTTGGGCGTTGAGATGTAGTCCTTGAATCGCCCTGGGATCATCTGCCAGGTCTGGTGCAGGATGCCGAGCGCCCTGTAGCAATCCCCTGGCGTGTCCACCAGGACGCGAAACGCCATGATGTCAGTGATCTGTTCGAACGTAACGTGGCGCTCGCTCATCTTGCGCCAGATCGAATAAGGGTGCTTTTCCCGGCCCGCCACTTCGACGACAAGTCCCGCCTCGGCCAGCGCCTGGCGAACGGCGAACGCGATGGCGTCCACCTGCCCGCCTTCCTGGTTGCGGATCTGCGCCAGGCGACCGGTGATGATGGCGTAGGCCTCGGGCTCCAGCTGCTCGAACGCCAGCAACTGCATTTCACGCATGTATTCGTACATGCCCACGCGCTCGGCCAGGGGCGCGTAGATATCCATGGTCTCACGCGCAATCCGGCGGCGCTTGTCTTCACTCTTGATGAAGTGAAGCGTGCGCATGTTGTGCAGCCGATCCGCCAGCTTGACCAGCAGGACACGCAGGTCCTCGCTCATCGCCAGCAGGAACTTGCGCAAGTTCTCCGCCGCCCGCTCATTCTCGGGCATGGCCTCGATCTTGGAGAGCTTGGTGACGCCATCGACCAAACGGGCCACTTCGGGGCCGAACTTTTGCTCGATCTCCTCCACGGTGACGAGCGTGTCCTCGACGGTATCGTGCAGCAGCGCAGTGATGATGGTCTGCTGATCCAGCTTCAGCTCGGTCATCAGGCCGGCCACCTCTATCGGGTGGCTGAAATAGGGATCGCCGCTGGCGCGCTTCTGGCTGCCGTGCTTCTGCACGGTATAAACATAGGCGCGGTTCAGCAGGGCCTCGTCGGCCTCTGGCGCATACTCAAGGACACGTTCGACAAGTTCGTACTGGCGCAGCATTCCCGAACCACCATGTGGCATTTTTCCCCACGGCGGCAAGGGTTATGTGCGCTGGCGCGATCCTCCGGAGTCTGCCCCGTTCCCTAGAACAGGCCGGGCACGTCCAGCTGCGCCGCGTTCGGCTTGGCAGGACGCAGCAGGTGCATGCCCGAACCGGCTGTGGCAGAGGCACTGGCGGTGCTGGAAATCGGGGTGCAGGAACGCCCCGCCAGGAAGCCTAGCGCGGCGCTGATGGATTGCTCCTGCGGATCGCCCAACGACCGGAAGATATCATCGCCCGCCTGGCAGGTGACCGCCATCTGGCTGGCGAGGCCAGAATAGTACTCACCCTGCCGCGCGGAGTTCTCAGTTTTCAGGGCGACGGCGCGCAAGCGGTCGTCGCATTCCGAACGGTCGAGAGCGATCTGTCCTACCGGCTTGCCAAAGGTGTTGTCACCGATCAGCGCGACGTTGTTGCCCAGGAACGGACGTTGCGCGTTGATCACCAGCTCGCTGGCGGACGCGGTGCGCCGTGTGCCGATGAACGCAACCTTCGTGGCGGCGATCGCCTGCGGTTGCGAACCGATGATGTTGGTGACGTTCTGGCTCGCCTTGGAAGGCCGGAACGTTTCGTAACTCAGCACTTGGCCGGCGCGTTGGGCGTTCAGCAATTCGCTGAACAGGTTCGCCACAGAGATCAGGCCGCCGCCGTTATAGCGCAAGTCCACGATCACTTCGGTGACCCCTTGCGCCTTGAAATTGGAAAAAGCTTCGCGCAGCGCTCGGTCAGCAGGGCCAACGAAAGTCCGCAAGTTGATGTAGCCCACCTTGCGGCCACCATCGTCGATGATCCTGGTGCCGAAGCGCGAGGAGATCGGCGGAATATCGAACGGACGCTTGATGATCGAAATAGTGATCACCGCAGAGTTCGGCTGACGGATCTGCAGGACGCGGGCGGTTCCCTCGGTATCGGGGCCCAAGGCATCGGACACCGCGTCCCATCCGCCCGCCTTCACCAGATCGGGTATCGTGCGAAGATTGCTGTTGCTGGTGCCGATCGCCAGGATTTCCGTTCCGCGATCGAGACCCGCCGACAGGCCCGGCGCACCTTCGTAGGCGTCCACCACAAACAGCTTGGGATCGGAATAGGCCTGGAACTGCACGCCGAACCCGGCCGAGGTGCCGCTGGAATAGAAAGCGTCCTCTTCCTTGATCGACGTCACGTGCGTGAAAAAGCGATCCTGCCGCTTGGCGCGCGCAGGTGCCACCAGAGCATCGACGTAATCATTGAGATCGCTGAAGCTGGCTGGGTTGAGGCCCTGCGCCAGATCGTCCGGAAACAGGTACCACTCGTTCAGCTGCCCCAGCGCCCATTGCTGGCGCGAGCCAAGAGAGCAGGCCGCGGAGGGAGTCGGCGTCGGACTGGGTGAAGGACTGGGCGATGGCGCCGGGCTGGCGGTGCCGCCAGAGCTGAAGGAACCGCCATCCCCGCCCCCGCCGCACCCGGACAACAGGGCCAGCGCCGCCATAGCCGAAGTGAACGTGCCCCTGTGCTTCATACCCGCCCTCAATGCCCTTGGGCATCAGGATTAGCGGCTGATATGCCCAAGTCAAAGCAGGTTATGTGACAGTCCGGAGTTTGGCCTCTCGATCGGAACTCACCTCAGCTCCAGGTGGCTTCGGGCGGCAAACTCATCAGGATCGCGTCGATGTTCCCGCCGGTCTTGAGGCCGAACAGTGTGCCGCGATCGTACACCAGGTTGAATTCGGCGTAACGTCCCCGCCATTCCAGCTGCCGCGCTTTATCGGCCGGAGACCAGGCCATGCCTAGGCGACGCCGCACGATGCGCGGAAAAACCGCCAGGAACGCTTCGCCCACCGCCTTTGTGAAGGCGAAGTTCGCCTCCCACTGCGCTTCATCCGCGCACTCGCGGTGGTCATAGAAGATCCCGCCCACGCCGCGGTGCACGCCGCGATGGGGGATATAGAAGTATTCATCCGCCCAGGCCTTGTAGCGATCATAAGACCCGGGCGCGCCAAGATCGCACGCGGCCTTGAACGCGGCGTGGAATTCGGCCGTATCCTCATCATACGGGATCGGCGGATTGAGGTCCGCGCCGCCGCCGAACCAGGCTTTGGTCGTCGTAAGAAAACGGGTGTTCATATGGACCGCCGGAACATGCGGGTTCGCCATGTGGGCCACAAGGCTGATGCCGGTGGCGGTGAACGCGTTGTTCTCGGCACTGGCACCGTGGACGCTGGCCGCGAAGTCCTTGGCGAAACCACCACCCACGGTGGAGACGTTCACGCCGACCTTTTCAAAGGCCTTGCCTTTCATAACACCGCGCGTGCCGCCGCCGGTTTCCCCCGCCTCACCTTCCAGCGCCTCGCGCTTCCACGAGGTATATTCGAAAGTGGCCTCGCTGCCGACCTCGCGCTCAATCGCTTCGAATTCGGCGCAGATCGCATCGCGCAAGTGCTCGAACCAGGTTCGGGCGCGGGCGGTGAAGGGTGTCCAGTCGGTCATCAGGGGCGCTTGCCAAATCATGGCGGGTGCGGCAAGGGCGCTGCATGGTTCCCTTTTCGTTCTGTGACGAGGAGATGCGGCTGGTCGGCCGTGCGCTTTACTGGCCGCGTGAACAGGCGCTGCTGGTCGCCGACCTGCATCTGGAAAAGGCCAGCTTCTTTGCCCGCGCTGGGCAGTTGCTGCCTCCTTACGACAGCCGGGAAACGCTGGAACGGCTGGCGCTTGCGATCCGCGAAAGCGGCGCCCGCCGCGTCTATGCCCTGGGCGATAATTTCCATGATGATGGCGGCTTCGGCCGGCTTGAGCCACACGCCGCCGGCATGCTGGCGGCGCTGACCCGGGCGGTGGAGTGGGTCTGGATCACCGGCAACCACGATCCCTCGCTGGAAAAGGCGGCGGGCGGCGATGTCGTCCAAGAAGCCAGATTGAGCCGCCTGATCCTTCGCCACAAGGCCCATCCTGGGGAAATCGCGCCGGAATTGTCGGGCCATTTCCATCCCAAGCTAATGATCGCCACGCGCGGCCGCCGCATTTCCCGCCCTTGTGCCGTGGCGAGCGAACGGCGGATGATCCTGCCCGCGTTCGGGGCCTTGACCGGGGGGATGGATGCCGGCTCGACGGAGATCCTGGCGGCGATGCAACCGGCCAGCGCGATCGACGCGATTTTGCCCGCAAAAGGTCGTCTCGTGCAGTACCCCCTCTGGCGCGCGGCGGCCTGACACCCCATATTGCGGCCAGCAAAATCGAAGAAACAGCTGCGCGGGAACTGAACGCGCCATTTCGCACTTTGCTTGCACGTCGAATTCGCAGTATTGGCGCGCATTCCACCATAACGTGTAAACGACTCAGGAGAACGCATATAGCACCCCCACCCCGGCGCAGCATGGCGCCACCGGTCAAGAGCGGACCGCGCTACAACAATCTGATCCAGTCAGACAAAGTCCGTGTGATCGATGAAAACGGTGAGAACCTGGGCGTGTTGTACACGCGTGAGGCGATCGAACAGGCGGCGGCGGTAGGCCTCGACCTGGTAGAAGTTTCGCCGAACGCCGATCCGCCGGTGTGCAAGTTCCTTGATGTCGGCAAGTTTCGCTACGAAGCGCAGAAGAAGGCCAACCTCGCCCGCAAGTCGCAAAAGACGCAGGAGATCAAAGAGATCAAGATGCGTCCCAATATCGACGATCACGATTATGACGTGAAGATGCGCAACGTCGCGCGCTTCATCGATGATGGTGACAAGGTGAAGGTGACACTGCGTTTTCGTGGTCGTGAGCTTTCTCACCAGCAGTTGGGCATGGACCTGCTGCGCCGTGTTCAGGCCGATGTGGCCGAGACGGCGAAAGTGGAGGCCTACCCGCGCATGGAAGGCCGCCAGATGCTGATGGTCCTTTCACCCAAGTAACAGGTTTGCCCTCTCCTCGAAAAGGGGAGAGGGGCAACCCCTAAAGCCCACCTACAGACCGCTTAAGCCAATATGGCTGGCCCCGGTCGAGCGATCGGGGCATGGGCGCGATCATGGCAAGCACTCCATCCGAACCCCGCGTCGGCACTGTCCACTTGGTGGGCGCCGGGCCGGGCGACCCCGATCTCCTGACCTTGCGCGCCGCGCGTTTGCTGATGTCGGCTGGGCTGATCGTGCATGACGGCCTCGTCTCGCCCGAAATCCTGGCGATGACGCGCGGCGGTGCCCGATTGGTTTCGGTCGCAAAGGCCCGCTCCAATCACACTATGAAGCAGGAAGATATCAATGCCCTCCTCGTGCGAGAGGCTCTGGCCGGGCAGGATGTCGTACGGCTGAAAGGCGGCGACCCTTTCATCTTCGGTCGCGGTGGAGAGGAAGCGGAGGCATGCCGCGCCGCCGGCGTGCCGGTGCAGGTGGTGCCCGGCATCACGTCTGCCCTGGGCGCTTCGGCCGCTGCCCAAATCCCTCTAACGCACCGCACCAGTGCCTCGATCGTCAGCTTCGTCGCCGGACAATGCAAGGGCTTGAGCGACCAGAACTGGGCTGGCCTCGCCGGCAAGGATCGCACGCTGGTCATTTTCATGGGCCTCGCCACGGCGGCGCAGATCGCGGAAAAGCTGATGGCGGACGGCCTCGCACCGGAAACTCCGGTGGCGGTAATCGAGAATGCGACCCGTTCCGCGATGCGCGTTTTGCGCGGACCGCTTGCGGGATTGCCCGACCTGGTGCAGGGGCATCGCGTCCGTAGTCCCGCACTGATCGTCATCGGCGATGTGGCGGCGGAACAAGATACAACCGTGCGCGCGATCGCGCTGGAGGCAGCACAGTGAAGATCCTGACCGGCAACGACCTGAAGAGCGGCGCCGTCATCTGGTGGGATGGCCAAGGCTGGTCGCTCCATGTCAATGACGCCGCCGACGTGGCCGACCAGGGCGCGAACCTCATCGCGCGTGAGGAAGCGGCCCAGAACGTGTTCGCCGCCTACGTCATCGACGGCGAAAAGACGGCCGACGGTGTGCGCCCCGCGCACATCAAGGACCGTATTCGCGCGCTCGGCCCCACGGTCCGCCCCGACCTGACGCTCAAGCCCGCCGATCCTTCAGCCCTCAACTGGGTGATCTGATATGTACAAGTATGATCAATACGACCAGCAGATGGTCGACACCCGCGTCGAGGAATTCCGCGATCAGGTGCGCCGCCGCCTGTCCGGCGAGCTGACGGAAGAGCAATTCCGCCCGTTGCGCCTGCAGAACGGCCTTTATTTGCAGCTGCATGCCTACATGCTGCGCGTAGCGGTGCCCTATGGCACGCTCAGCAGCGCACAGATGCGGCTGCTGGGCGACATCGCGGACAAGTACGATCGCGGCTACGGCCACTTCACGACGCGCCAGAACATCCAGTACAACTGGATCAAGCTGGAGGACACCCCCGACCTGCTGGCCGATCTGGCCGGCGTTGAGATGCATGCCATCCAGACCAGCGGCAACTGCATCCGCAACATCAGCTCCGACCAGTACGCCGGTGCCGCCGCGGACGAGCTGATCGACCCCCGCCCTTACGCAGAGCTGCTGCGTCAGTGGTCCAGCTTCCACCCCGAATTTCTGACCTTGCCGCGCAAGTTCAAGATCTGCGTCATCGCCAGCGACACCGACCGCGCCGCGATGAAGCTGCACGATATCGGCATCCAGATGGTGCGCAGTTCCGCTGGAGAGATCGGCGCGCAGTTCTACGTGGGCGGCGGCATGGGCCGTACACCCATGATCGCGCCGATGATCCGTGACTTCGTGCCGTTGGATCAGTTGATCACGTACTCGGAGGCGTGCCTGCGGGTGTACAACCGCTACGGCCGTCGCGACAACAAGTATAAGGCGCGGATCAAGATCCTGGTCCATGAACTGGGCAAGGACGAATATACCCGCCAGGTCGAAGAAGAGTTCCAGCACCTGCTGAGCCAGGGCATCGAGCCGCCGATCGCCGAGCTCGATCGGATTAAGCAATACTTCGGCGACCCTGCGTTCGAGACCGGCCTGTCCGACGATCTGGACCTGTCCGACCCCGACTTCCGCCTGTGGGTGGAGCGCAACACGCAAAGCCATAAGCAGGCGGGCTACGTGATCGCCACGGTCAGCCTGAAGCCTGTGGGCGGCATCCCAGGCGATGCCACCGCCGACCAGATCCGCCTGATGGCCGACATCGCGCGGGACTACAGCTTTGACGAGCTGCGCGTCACGCACGCGCAGAACATCGTTTTCCCGCATATCCGCAAGGCCGATCTCTATACGATCTGGCAGAAGCTGGACGCCGCGGACCTGGGCACCGCCAACCTCGACACGATCGGCGATATCATCGCTTGCCCCGGCCTGGACTATTGCAGCCTGGCCAACGCACGTTCGATCCCGGTGGCGCAGAAGATCTCCGAGCGGTTTGCCGAAAAGCAGGCCGAGTTGGGCGAGCTTAAGCTGAAGATCTCGGGCTGCATCAACGCCTGTGGCCATCACCACGCCGGGCACATCGGCATCCTGGGCGTCGACCGGAAGGGCAAGGAGAATTACCAGCTCCTTCTAGGCGGATCGGAAGGCGCGGATACCTCGCTGGGCCAGATCACCGGCCCCGGTTTCGACGAGGACGGCATCGTCGGCGCGGTGGAAAAGGCGACGGAAGTGTACTTGGCCCAGCGCGAAGACGAGGAGCGCTTCCTCGATACTTATCGCCGCATCGGCATGGCTCCGTTCAAGGAGGCGCTCTATGGCTAAGTGGCCCGATCCCACCCGTCCCGCTCGTCCGTTCCGGAAGTCGCTCCATGTCTGATGTTCAGTTCCGTTTCCGCGATGACGAGCCGGTATCCGACCCTGCAGTTACAGTCGGCTCCTTTGCCGACCAGACCAACGCCACCGCCGTGCGGGTCGAGCCGGGCGATGATGCGCGCGAGCTGCTGCCCCATCTCGATCGCCTGCGGCTGATCGAGGTGAATTTTCCGGCCTGGACCGACGGGCGCGGTTATTCCTCCGCGCGCGTTTTGCGCGAAGCCGGCTTCACCGGCGAAATCCGCGCGGTGGGCGATGTCGTGATCGATATGCTGAGCCACCTAAAGCGCTGCGGCTTCGACGCCTATGCGCCTGAAAAACCGCTCAATCCTGCCGACGCCCAGGCCGCGTTCGATCGCTGGGCGGACGTGTATCAAGCCACAGCCGACGGCCGTCAGCCGATCTGGGCCAAGCGTCACGGCTAAAGCAGAGTTGGCCTGGGAGCCCGCCATGTTTAGGTTGGGTATGCCTTCGGCAGCCCTTCTGAACATCCCTCACCGGGAACCCGTTTGGAGGTTTCACTGCGTCATTGCCGCCATTGCGAAATGACGCAGTAGCACCGACGGGAAATCTCTACCGCCAAACAGCAGAAAATCGCGCTAAACCCGCTGTTCCTTTTTCTTCGTCGACTCTGGCTGCTCCGCAACCCATGTGAACGTGACTAGAAAAGCCCGTGTCGATGTCACGGGCCATTCGGGATCGACATCATGTTCAAGGATATCGAAGCCAAGCTGGAGCCGCAAAGCGCCGATCGTATTCGCGATCGGCTGGACACGTCGGCACGCTTCAACGAGGCGGATGCGCTGCGGCTGAACGGCCTGTTTCGCGGCACCGACACTGTCGAGATGCTGGAAACCCTGCTACGTGAACAAATGGCCGGCGATGTGGCGATCGTCTCCAGTTTCGGCGCGGAAAGCGCGGTACTGCTGCATCTGGTCAGCCGCATCGATCCCACCGTGCCGGTGCTGTTCCTCGATACCGGCAAGCACTTCCCAGAAACGCTGGCTTATCGCGATGCCCTGATCGCCCGGCTTGGGTTGACCGACGTTCGCAATCTCACCCCCGATGCCGATGACATTGCCAAGCGCGATGAGACGGGCCTGCGCTGGTCCTACGATCCTGACGGCTGCTGCGAAATCCGCAAGGTGAAGCCTTTGGCAAAGGCGCTAGCGCAGTTTGATGCCACCATCACCGGGCGAAAGGCGTTCCAGGCGGCCACGCGCTCCAGCCTGCCCCGCTTCGAGATCGACAAGACTGACGCTCAAGGCCGCTTGAAGATCAACCCACTGATCGACTGGTCGGCGGAGGACATCGCTGCCTACGTCGCCGCGCATGATCTGCCCCCGCACCCGCTGGTGGCGGAAGGCTATCCTTCGATCGGCTGCTCGCCCTGCACCAGCAAGGTCGCGCCGGGCGAGGATGCCCGGTCCGGCCGGTGGAAGGGCTGGGACAAGACTGAGTGCGGCATCCACGTCGGCGGCGTCAGCAGCGTTTCCACAGACCTGCCTCCGGGATACGATCCGGTCTTCTAAGACCTGGTATTACTCCCGGCGGCCTACTCAGCGCAGCGTTTCGAGCAGTTGCGTGTCAGTCCATCCACCGCCAAGCGCGCGGTAGAGGGTGACGCGGGCGTTTAACGCATCGCTGCGCGCCTGTACCAGAGACAGTTCGGCTGACAGCAGCCCACGCTGGGCGTCCAATTGCTCCAGGAAAGGCGAGTAGCCCGCGCGATAGCGGTTGCGCGCGAGGCGGTAGCTTTCCGCCAGGGCCGCTCGCTGCGCGCGATTGATGCGCAACTGCTCATCCGCGCTCACCACCCCGGCCAGTGCGTCATCCACCTCGCGAAAGGCGGTCAGCGCGGCGCGGCGATAAGTTTCCGCCGCCTGGTCGCGCTGCGCCGCCGCGCCCTCCACGCCGGCTTGCAACCGCCCGCCCTGGAACAGCGGTGCCAGCACGCTGCCGCCAATCGACCAGATCGTGATCGGGTCTCCCAACAGAGACGAGATCGCCAGACCGCCCGCCCCCGTCAGCCGCACGCTGGGCAGGAAACGCTTGCGCGCCGCCGCCAGTGAGCGGTCCGTGGCGACCAGGCTGGCTTCCGCTTGCGCCACATCGGGCCGCCGCGCCAGCAACTGCGATGGCAGACCTTCCGGAACCGGAGCGGTAAGCAGGGCATCGAGCGAGGCCCCCCGCGTCACGGGACCGGGTAAATCCCCGGTCAGCAGCTGCAACGCATTCTCTTGGCGCACGATAGCCTCTCGCGCGGCAGGGATCAGACGTGCGGCGGCCTGATAGTCCGCCTCCGCCTGCTCCAATTCCAGCTTGGGTGAGTAGCCCGCTTCCACCCGCCGGCGGATCAGTCGCAGCGAATCGGATCGCGCGGCCAGAGTTTCTCGCGTTACCTTCAGCCGACCGTCCAGCGCGAGAAGCGTGACGTAGCCGCTCGCGGCGGTAGAGGCGACCGATAGCCGCACCGCATCGCGCGCGGCCTGGCTGGCGATCCACTGCGCCCGTGCGGCTGCGCGGCTGTCCGCCAGGCGACCGAACAGATCGATCTCCCAAGCGGCCTGGACCTGCGGCTGCGCGCCCGTAGATTCGCTGGGCTGTCCGAAAGCATTGACAGTTCGTGCCTGGCTGACCCCGCCCGAAGCATCCAGCGTCGGCAGCAGCGCGGCGCGAGCGTTCAACTCCGCCGCGCGCGCGTCACGCACCCTGCCCGCCGCGATCGCGATATCCGGGTTACGTTCCAGCGCGCGCTCGACGACGAGCGACAACTTCGGATCGCCGAAGCCCTGCCACCACTGCGCCTCCAGCGTGGCTTGCGCAGCCAGCGGCGTGCGCCAGCCGGACGGTGGCGTGACCGGCTCTACCGCGACCGTCTCGACGCGTGGCCCCGTGCAGGCAGCAAGCCCGCCCGTCAGCACACCCGACAGCGCGAGGGCAAGGGCCTGTCTCACTCGCCGGTCGCCACGCGCACTTCCACCGACATGCCGGGTCGCAACCGCTGCGCTGCCGCTTGGCCAGGCTCGATGCGGATGCGCACCGCGATACGCTGTGCCACCTTGACGAAATTGCCGGTGGCATTGTCCGATTTCAGCACCGTGAACTCCGATCCCGCAGCTGGTGAGACGCTCTGGATCCGGCCACGCAACCGGGCTCCGTTCAGCGCATCGACCTTGAAGGTCACCGCCTGCCCGATCCGCATCGCGTGGGTCTGCCCCTCCTTGAAGTTGGCGATCACCCACAAGTCATGCGGCACCAGAAACATCAATTGCGTGCCGGACGTGACATAGGCCCCCTGCCGCACGCCCACTTCCGACAAGCGGCCATCCGTCGGCGCTCGGATACGCGTGTTGTCGAGATCGATCTGAGCAAGACGCAGGGCAGCGCGGGCATTCTCGACGCCCGCCTCCAGCCCGCCGCGCCCGACGATGACGGATTGCACGTCCTGCTGGCCGACGCCTTGCTGCGCCTGCGCCTGCCGAACTGCCGCCTGGGCCGCAAGCAGCGCCGCGCGCGTCTGATCGAACTCCCGCGCGGAGATCGAACCGTCGGAAACCAGCGCCTGGGCGCGGCGCATGTCGGCCTCGGCGCGCGCTTCCTGGGCTTGCGCGCTGGCCACGCCGGCGGCTTGACCGGCCAGCGCCGCCTGGCGTGAACGCTCGGTCTGCTGCGAATTGGCGAGCGAAGCCAGTTGCGCAGAAACGTTCGCCTTGGCTTGCGCCACTCGCGCGGCGTAGATCCGGTCATCGATGGTGGCCAGCACTTGCCCGCGCTTCACGGTCTGGAAATCCTGCACCGGCACCGCGGTGATATAGCCGTTCACCTGCGGCGCGATCACGGTCACCTTGCCGCGCACATAAGCGTTGTCCGTCTCCTGCGCCCAGCCCGCGAACGGCGGCAACTGCCAAGCGTAGAGAATGGAAAATACCGCCGCGATGCCGATCGCGATGATCGCCACGAGCGTGATCCCGGTTCGGGCGGGCGGGCGCCAGCCGGTGGGCTCGGGCGTCTCGGGCGGCAATTCGGCCGCCGTGGGGACACCGGAAGGGGCATCGGCCGCGAGAGTGGCGGCGTCGGCATCGCGCTGTTCCTCGGCCATCAGCGGGTGCTTTCCTCAGCCGCCGCCGCTGCTGCGGCCTGCGAGCGTTGCTGCAACTGGATCACGGGCGAAGTCTCTCCACGGCGGCGGATGCTCGCCCTGATCGACAGGCTCCACAAGAAGGTCAAGATCGCCAGAACTCCAATCAGCAGGAACACATCGTTAAAGGCCAACACGTTCGCTTCGCGGCTGACGGTGCGGGTCAGCAGCGCGGCGCCTTCGGCATTGGTGAGAGTAGGATCGCCAATGACGTTGGCGACGCTGGCACCGGTGCCCCGTACGCGCGCGGCCACGAGCGGATCGGTCAACACGATCGACTGGACCAGTTCGTGCGAGTGGAACTTCTCCCGCACGATCTGAAAGGTGCCCAGCAGCGCCGTACCGGCGATGCCGCCCAGGCTCTGGCTAAGGCCGAACAGCACCACGAAGCTGACGAAATGCTTGGGCCCCGCCAGCAGGGTCCGCGATATGCCGATCACCATGGCATGGGCCAGGAACAGCATCGAGGCAAAGCCGATCAGCGCCTGGCTGAGATAGAAACTGCTGGGCCGCGAGAGGCTGGTGGCGCTCGCGTCCATGAACGCGCCCAGCGCGATCAGCAGCACGGCCAGCGTGATCGCGCGGCTGGGATCGGCCGGATCGAACGAGAACACCGCGGTGACGATCCCCGCGATCGAAGCGATGATGATAACGATGTTCAGCGTCACCATCTGGTCGTTGATCATGCCCAGCGCCGTCAGCAGGCCGACCGATCCGAAAGCCTGCTCTGACAGCAGGATACGCACCGCGACGGCAACCAGGATCAGGCGCATCATCTCACGCGTGCCTAGCCAGCGCACGTTGATCAGGGGGTTGGCACGGCGAGTCTCAATCAGCAGCGCCGTTCCGACAAGGACGAGGCTGGCCGCCAGGCCCCAGCCCATCCATGCCCGCTCGGTCCACCATTCGATTCGGCCTTCGGTCAACACCGCGATCAGCAGCCACAGCCCCGGCGCCAGCAGCGCGAAGGTCAGGAAATCGCCTTTCTCGAAAGACTTTGTGCGTTCGCTGGGCGGCAGCGGCAAGCTCATGATCGCGGCTAGCGACGCCAGCGTCAGACCCAGTTCGCACCAGTAGAGCATATGCCAATCGCCGCTCACCAGCAGGCCGGGCGATAGCGCGCGCGCCAGCGGCATCGCCAGCTGCGGCACCGAAATACCCATCATCACCCCGGCCAGCCGCTTCGGGGCCGACATGCTCTGCATGATGTAAAGCAGCGTCAGCGTCGACATGGCGGACGCAGAAAAGCCGCTGGCGGCACGCACCGCGATCGACGACCAAAAGCCGTGCGCCACCAGATGCAGCATCGTGGCCGCCGCATAGATCGGCAGCATGTAGCGGATGAACGGCTGCAAACCGAACTGCTGGCGGTACTTCACCAGCAAAAGGTTCGCCGTGGTGTTGGTCATCAGATAGACCGCGGTCAGCATTGCCGCCTGGTCACTGTCGAGGCCCAGCGTCCCTTGCGCGAAGTTCAGGTTCACGCCCACCAGCGCGTTGCCCAGGCCACCGGTGATGCCGATGAGGATGCCGATCGCGAAGTAGGCGATGCGCCGGCCTCCGGGGTGGGCCGGGTTGGCGGGCGAGCCGGGCATCGTCGGCCGTTCATGCGCGGCGAACTGATATTCGGCGGTAGCAGGCACGGCGGCGCGGCGGCGGCGGATCATCGTCCGCAGCCTGTCTGTAGCCGCCGCAGCGACTTTGAAATGCGGCGTCCCCCTGCCATCCGCGCACAAACGCACGAAAGGCAGCGTAGTGTCCAGGCGTGGCGCACAGGATTCAGGACGGACGCACTCCCCTGCCTATTTAATCTTGTCTATTTGATCCCCTTGCGCGGAAGCCGCTTGATGATGGCGCTGGTATCCAGCCGCCCGCCGCCCAGCGCCTGCACATCAGCGTAGAACTGATTGATCAGCGCCGTCATCGGCAGGGAAACGCCAAGCCCCCGGCCTTCGTCCATCGCAAGGCCCAGGTCCTTGCGCATCCAGTCGATCGCGAAGCCGAAGTCGAACTCGTCGGCGTTCATCGTCTTCCAGCGGTTGTCCATCTGCCACGATTGCGCCGCCCCGCCGGAGATCGCCTCATAAACCCGATCCATGTCGAGGTGGGAGGCCTGGGCGAAGCGCACCGCTTCGGCCAGGCTGGCCACGATGCCGGCGATGCAGATCTGGTTGGCCATCTTCGCGGTCTGGCCCGCCCCTGCCTTGCCGACGTGGACGATCCGCTGGGAATAGGCCTCCATCACCGGGCGCGCCGCCTCGATCGCGGACTTGCGGCCGCCGCACATCAGCGTCAGCGTGCCTTTTTCTGCGCCGATCTGCGATCCCGTCATCGGGGCGTCGATACAGTGGACTTGCAAGTCCCTCGCCTCGACCGAGATCTGCCGGGCGATCCGCGCCGAAACCGTAGTGTGATCAACGAAGACGCCGCCCTTGCGCAAGGATCGAAACACGCCGCGCGGGCCCAGCACGACATCGGCCAGATCGTCGTCATTGCCCACGCAAGTGATCACGATGTCCGCGCCCTCGGCAGCGTCCGCCGGACTGGTCGCGACGCGCGCGTCGAGAGCCGAATTCACCGCGCGCCATGATTCGATGCGACTGGGCGAGCGGTTGAAGATCGTCAGCGCATGGCCTGCCTCGCCGATGTGCCGCGCGATCGCGCCGCCCATGACGCCCAGGCCGATGACGGAAACGTTCTTGGCATCGCTCATGCTAACCATCTCTAGCGCATTCGCGGCGAAAGCAAACTGGTTGCGGGCTGGCGATGGCCCGAATGCTTTCCAATCCGCGTCAATTCCGGTACCGCGCAGAGCCATGGACCAGCAGCTTCAGGAAATCGCCGCGCCGTCCGCTCAAGATACTCTTGGCGAGGCCGCGCTCACGCTCGATGACGTACGGGCGGCGGCGATGCGAATCTTGGGCGCGGTGGTCCGCACCCCCACGCTGCACAGCAAAACGCTGAGCCGCATCGTCGGCGCGGACGTGTGGCTGAAGTTCGAGAACCTGCAGTTTACCGCCGCTTACAAGGAACGCGGCGCGCTCAACAAGCTGCTGACCCTGCCGCCCGACGTGAAGACGCGTGGTGTGATTGCGGCCTCGGCGGGCAATCACGCGCAAGGACTGGCCTATCACGCAGGGCGGCTGGGCATCCCCGTCACTATCGTGATGCCCAAATCCACGCCGATCGTGAAAGTGCAGCAAACGCGCGGGCACGGCGCGGAAGTGGTGCTGGATGGCGATACCTTCGACGAGGCCTACGCCATCGCCTGCCGCATCAAGGAAGAACGCGGACTGATCTTCGTCCATCCGTTCGACGATCGCGAGATCATGGCCGGGCAAGGCACCGTCGGGCTGGAGATGCTGGAGGACGTGCCGCAGCTCGATACGATCGTGGTGCCGGTTGGCGGCGGCGGACTGATCTCGGGCGTGGCAGTAGCGGCCAAGGGCTTGAAGCCGGATATCCGCATCGTCGGCGTCCAGTCCAACCAGTATCCCGCGATGTACCTGCTCAAGCGCAACGAGCCGGTGGCGGGTGGTGGCGACACGATCGCAGAAGGCATCGCGGTGAAGGAGCCGGGCCTTCTTACCCGCGCCGCCGTGGCCGAACATGTCGACGAGGTGCGGATCGTCTCCGAAACGCGGATCGAGGAAGCGATCTCGCTGCTGCTGGATATCGAGAAGACCGTTGTCGAAGGCGCAGGCGCGGTCGGCCTGGCCACGCTGCTGCCGCTGAAGAACGGTACCTTCCGGCCTGAGTTCGCTGGGCGCAAGATCGGTGTCATCCTGACCGGCGGCAACATCGACCCGCGTTTTCTGGCGAACGTCATCCTGCGCAACCTCGCCCGCTCGGGACGCATCGGGCGGTTGGCGATCCTCCTGAACGACAAGGTGGGCGAACTTGCGAAGATCGCGGAAATCTTCACGCGCAACGATGCCAACATCATCGAGGTGCAGCATCAGCGCATCTTCGGTGTCCTGTCTGCTAAGGGCAGTGAGGTGGAGATCGAATACGAAATCCGAGACAAGCATGCGCTTGAACCGCTGCTGATGGATTTGGATGCAGCGGGCTATACTTATGAGGTGATGACCATCTCTGGCAGGCGGCCTGGGCGTTCGCAGCGACCGGGATAATCGACCGGCGCGAAACCGGGAGCCGCCCGGCACGTTGCGCCTTTCATGGACCTTTCGAATCAAAGCGCCATCGTCACCGGCGGCAGTTCCGGTATCGGCAAGGCCTGCGCACTGGCTCTGGCCAAAGCAGGCGCGAACGTCGCCATCACTTACCTCTCCAGCGAGGATGAGGCTGACGCAATCGTCGCCACCATCCGCGACGGCGGCGGCAAGGCGATCGCAGTGAAAGCGAACGTGGGGCACGAGGACGATGTGGATCGTCTCTTCGCGGAGGCCGAAAAAGCGTTCGGGCCCATCGGGCTGCTGGTCAATTGCGCCGGGCTTAACATGTCGGGCACGCCGATCGCCCGGATGGAGCTTGACCAGTTCGATCGCGTGCTGCGGGCGGACCTTTACGGCCCGTTTCTCACCTGCCGGCGCTTCGTGCGCGGACTGGAGGGTCAGAAATCCGGCGGGCGCATCGTCAACATGTCCTCCATCCATGAACGCGCCCCACGTGCGGGCGGCGCGGATTACGACAGCGCCAAGGGCGGTCTGGCCCAGTTGACCGCCACGCTGGCGCTGGAACTGGCTCCCAATCGCATCGCGGTGAACGGCGTCGCGCCCGGCATGATCCTGACACCGATGAACCAGTCCGCCCTGGACGACGCTGCGGAACGCAAGCGCAAGGAGGCGATCATCCCCTGGGGCCGCGCCGGCAAGGCGGAGGAAGTAGCCGATCTGGTGGTGTTCCTCCTCTCTCCCACAGCGGACTATATCACCGGTACAACGGTCACGATCGACGGCGGACTGACGCTGTTGACGGCACAGGGCGCGTGATCGATCGTTCGCCAGCCTTGCCCGAAACGGGACGGCCGATACGCTAAAGGTTCAACGCTGCACAAATTTTACGATGGCTGCCGCGCTTTTGTGGTTAAGACACTTTCAACACCCCGCGTCGGTAGGCATATCGACTGCACGCGGGGTCGAATGGCTGAAGGTCGCATGGCTCAAGAAGGAAGAGGCGCTCAAAGGTGACGGCACCGGTTCGGTTTCCACGTTTCTTTGTGACCAGCCCCGCGCCGTGCCCGTATTTGCCCGGCCGCAGCGAACGCAAGGTCTTCACCGAGCTGAAGGGCCCGCACGCCGATTCGCTAAATGATGCGCTGGGCCGCATCGGCTTTCGCCGCAGCCAGACGGTAGCGTACCGCCCCTCGTGCCTCGATTGCCAGGCCTGCATCTCGGTCCGCGTGGTCGCAAGCGAATTCTCGCCTTCTTCCACGCAAAAGCGCAACCTGAAGCGCAACAGCGATCTCGTGGCCACCGTCTGCCGGCCCTGGTCCACCAGCGAGCAGTTCGAGCTTTTGCAAAAGTACCTTGGCGTGCGGCATCCCGAAGGGGGCATGACCAGCATGGACGAGGTGGATTTTGCCGACATGGTGGAGCACACGCCGGTCACCAGCTACATCATCGAATATCGCGAACCTTCGGCGGACGGCGTATCGCTGGGCCGACTGGTGGGGGCCTGCCTGACGGACAAGCAGTGCGATGGCCTATCGATGATCTACAGCTTCTACGATCCCGATCATCCCACCCGCCAGGGCCTGGGCAATTTCATCATCCTCGACCACATCCGCCGCGCGGCCGACATGGGGTTGGCCTACGTTTACCTGGGCTATTGGGTCGAAGGGTCGCCGCGCATGCAATACAAGGTGCGCTATCGCCCGCTCGAAACACTGGCCCGGGGTGGCTGGACCCGGATGGCGGAGGACGAACAGGATCGCCTGATCGCCGTCGCAGCCAGCAATCCGCGCAGCGTGGGCGGCGAAGCGTCGGGCAAAGACGGTCTGGCGATGAACGGCGGCTGCTCGGTCGGCTAAGACCCATCGGCTGGCCCGTTACGCAAGCCCGCTTGTTCTTGTGCAACTCGCAGCGTTAGACACGCTGGCCCATTACGTTTCGTGCAGCCACAGCCCGCGCCGCGCGTTCGCACCTCGCCCACCTGCGTGCACCCGGGGCGGGTTTCGAAAGGAAGTTATGCCAGCCCCATCTCGTTGTCGCCGCCCTGCCCTCAGCCGCTGGCTTTCGACGACGATTGCCTTACCGCTCCTCGCTGTGGCATTGTCGGCCCACGCGGACGTTCTGGTCGATAACGTCATCGGGCTGACGCCGGATGGCAAAGGCGGGCTTGAGCGCTTCACCGGGCTGCTGATCGATGACCAGGGCAATATCTCGGCCGTCTATCACGACAAGGAGAAGCGCCCGAAGAAGGTCGCCTACAAGGTGGACGGCAAGGGGCGCTACGTGGTGCCCGGCATGATCGATGCCCATGTCCACATCATGGACACCGGCTTTGCCAAGATGACGCTGGACCTGTCTGGCGCGCGATCGCTGGAGGAGGCGCTGGTCCAGGTCCGCGCCTATGTGCAGGCGCATCCGGATCGCTCCTGGATCGAGGGTAATGGCTGGAACCAGGCGAACTGGGGGCTCGACCGCATGCCCACCGCCGCCGAGCTGGACCGCGTGACGGGGGGCAAGCCCGCCTACCTTTCCCGCGTGGACGGCCATGCCGCGTGGGTCAACTCCGCCGCGCTCGCCGCCGCCGGTGTCACCGAAAGCACCGCGGACCCGTCTGGCGGACGGATCGAGCGTGCCGCCGGTTCGCGCAGGCCCGCAGGCGTGCTGGTCGATGCGGCGCAAGATCTTGTGGCCGCCAAGGTGCCCCAGCCCCGCCCGTCCGATCGCGACACCGCGTTCGGCGAGGCCCAGCTGGAATTCCTGAAGCAAGGCGTCACCGCTCTGGCCGACATGGGAACCACGATCCAGGATTGGCAAGCTTATCGCCGCGCGGGCGATGCTGGCAACTTGCGCGTCCGCATCGTCTCTTATGCCCGGGGGACGGACGATATGGCGCTGATCGGCGGCTCTGGCCCGGGCGGCTGGCTCTATGGCGATCGGCTGAAGATCCAGGGCGTGAAGCTTTACCTTGATGGTGCGCTGGGTTCGCGCGGGGCATGGCTGAAAGCGCCCTACGCCGATGCCCCCGAAACCAGCGGCCTGCCCCGCATGAACGAGACGCAACTGGGCAACCTGATGAGCCGCGCCGCGATCGACAACTTCCAAGTCGCGGTCCACGCCATCGGCGACAAGGCAAACGAGACTGTGCTCGACACGATCGACCAGCTTTCGCAGACCTACAAGGGCGATCGTCGCTGGCGGATCGAACATGCCCAGGTCGTCGCCCCCGCCGATGTCGTCCGCTTCGGCCAGCATGGCATCGTTGCGTCGATGCAGCCGCAGCATGAAGCGAGCGATCGCACTATGGCCGAAGCCCGACTGGGCCCAGCGCGGCTCGCGGGAGCCTATGCCTGGAAATCCATCGCCGCCACCGGCGCACCGCTGGCCTTCGGCTCAGACACTCCGGTCGAACCGCCCGCGCCGTTCGTCGGCCTGGCGGTCGCAATCAGTCGGCAAGGCGCTGACGGTCAGCCCGTGGGCGGCTGGCAACCGCAGGAGAAGCTGACGCTGGGCCAGGCCTTGGCCGCCTACACCAGCGGTGCGGCCTACGCGATGTTTGCCGAGGATCGGCTAGGCCGTTTGGCGCGTGGCATGAAGGCCGATTTCCTATTCGTCGACCGCGATGTGGCGACCGCTCCGCCAGAAGCGCTGCGCCAGACCAAGGTGGTGGAGACCTGGATCAACGGCCAGCAAGCCTGGAGCGCAGCGCGCGGCGTGGCGAAGCCGCTGACAAGCGGAAAAGCCCGCTAGACCCGAACGCAAAGTGGTGTGCCCGCCTATGACGGGATAGCATGAGGCGGCGCGGTGTTACTCCGCCGCCTGGGCGGACGCTCCCTCTGCCGCCTTCTCGCGCTCAGCGCGGCGTTCGGTGAACCACATCAGGATCAGCGTCCCCTCGAATAGCATTAGCAACGGTATAGCCAGCAGCAGCTGCGAGATCACGTCCGGCGGCGTTGCCACGGCGGCGACGATGAAGATGCCCACGATCGCGTAACGCCGCGCGGCAACGGTCTGCGCGCGCGTGATGATGCCGGCCCGGTTCAGCAGCATCAACAGCACCGGCAGCAGAAAGCTGATGCCGAAGGCCAGGATGAATTGCATGACCAGCGCCAGATAGTCGCCAGTGCCGGGCAAAGCCTCCAGCCGCAGACCGCCTTTCTGCCCCTCGAACGTCAGGAAGAAACGGAACGCGGTGGGCATCACGACATAATACGCCAGCGCCGCGCCCATGGTGAACAGCACCGGCGTGGCAATAAGGAACGGCAGGAACGCCCGCTTCTCCTTGGCATAGAGACCCGGCGCGACGAAGGCCCAGATCTGGTTGGCAATCACGGGAAAGCTGAGGAAAAACGCCGCGAAAATTGCGATTTTCACTTCGACGAAGAATGCCTCGTAAAGCTTGGTGTAGATCAGCACCCCCTGCCCCGGCGGGAACGCCTCGGTCAGCGGACGGACGAGGAACGCGAAGATGTGATCTGCGAAATAGAAGCACACAGCGAACGCCACGCCGAACGCCAGCAGCGCGCGCACCAGTCTGGCGCGCAGCTCGATCAGATGATCCAGCAGCGGGGCCTGGCTATCGTCGATATCCTGGATGCGGAATGCCATGCTTATCGTCCCA
This sequence comes from Novosphingobium fluoreni, assembly GCF_014196615.1. Taxonomy (GTDB): domain Bacteria; phylum Pseudomonadota; class Alphaproteobacteria; order Sphingomonadales; family Sphingomonadaceae; genus Novosphingobium; species Novosphingobium fluoreni. Next base: position 43,268 of record NZ_JACIDY010000008.1, on the reverse strand, counting down.
CGAGCGAGATAGGCCCGATCATGGCGGCGGCAACGGCAGTTGCGGCTCTGCCTCGGTGCGCTTCGGATCGTGGGGCTGCTGCTCCAGGGAAGCCAGCGCGGCTTCGGCAGAGGTGGGCGGCGGCCCCATATCTTCGGCTGAGGGAGGCTGCGGGTGCGCCTTCATGATGGCTTCGTTTTCCTCGCGCCACTTGCGCTCCATTTCCTCCAGCTCGGCCTCGCGCACCATGGCATCCAGGCCGGCGCGGAAGTGATTGGAGACACGCCGCATCTTGCCGATCCATCGGCCCGCGGTGCGCAAGGCCATCGGCATGTCCTTGGGTCCGATGACCACGATCGCCACGATCACGATCAACAGCAGTTCGGATCCGCCAACGTCCAGCATGTCTATCCAGGTCCGCTTAGGTCAGGACGCGCGCAAGCGGCTCAGACGCCGGTCTTCGTCTCGCCGGGAACGGGCGCGGGCGTTGGCGTGACGGCTGGCGGCGGCTCAACGGCGGTCGGGTACGGCGGGATCTGGGCCGGAGGCACGGGCGCGGCAGGCGGCGGAGCCGGGCGGGTGCCGCTTTCCTCGTTGATGCCTTCCTTGAAGCTTTTGATGCCCTTGCCGAAATCACCCATGATATCGGAAATGCGGCCACGGCCGAACAGGATCAGCACGACCAGAAGGACGATGATCCAGTGCCAGAGCGAAAGGCCACCCATAATTGCGACTCCAAATGCTTGCGCCGGTGCGCGGCGCGGGTTTCATCTAGTGCTTCGTACGCTTGCGCGCCAGTGCGATCAGCGCCCGCGATGGTCCGCTGACAACGGCCATGTCGCTGATCCGCTACCCCGGCGCGTGTCTCACGATGCGCCAATGCCGCCGCTTTATGTCGACCGCGTGACTATTGGGCGATTGGTCGCTCAGTCAGGATCGCCATCAGCCGCGCGGCCGCTTTCGCCGGTGATGACCATCTGTATCATGTCGTCGTCCACCGGGTCGAGCAGGCCCGCTGCGCGCATTTCATCCACGCCGGGAAGTTCGCGCAAAGAAGCGAGGCCGAAATGCGCCAGAAAATCGGGGGTGGTTGCGTAGATTACCGGGCGGCCGGGCACCTCGCGTCTGCCCGCCACGCGCACCCAGCCCGCCTCCATCAACACGTCGAGCGTGCCCTTGGCGGTCTGGACCCCGCGAATCGCCTCGATCTCGGCGCGGCTGACCGGCTCGTGATAGGCAACGATCGCCAGCACTTCGGTCGCGGCACGGCTGAGGCGGCGCACTTCTTCACGCTCCCGGCGCAGCAGCTGGGCAAGGTCCGATGCGGTTTCGAAATGCCAGCGGCCACCTCGTTCGACCAAGTGGATACCGCGCGAGGCATAGTGTGTCTGCAACTCGTCGAGCGCGGCTGCCACCGCGATCCCGTTCAGGTGTGCGGAGATCGCTTCCGCCGTCATCGGTGCTTCCGCCGCGAACAGCGTCGCTTCGACGGCGCGGACCAGGTCGTCCGGAGCTTCGGCCATCGCGCTCATCGCGTGGCCGCCTTCAGCCGCAGGGGTCCAAACGTCTCCTCCTGCGCCAGTTCCGCCTTGCCGGTACGCGCCAGTTCAAGCGCGGCGACGAAGCTAGAGGCGAGCGCCGAGCGTCGCAGGCGTGGATTGGACCATTCGCCCTGGCTTGCAGGCGGCAGAAATTCGCGCAGTTCCATCCAGTCCAGCGAGATGCCCAGCAGCGATGAGACCCGCGCAATGGCGCTGTCCAGCGTCATCACCATGCGCTCCCGCACCATGTGAACCACCGGCTGGCGGCGCACTTTGATGTCCCCATAGGCGCGTACTAGGTCGAACCATTCGCACCGCCAGCGGCTGAGGCGATCGACCCGCAAGCCTTCGGGCGCACCCCGGCGGAAGACATCGCGGCCCAGCCGGTCGCGCGCCATCAGCCGGGCGGCACCTTCGCGCATGGCGCTCAGCCGCTGGAGCCGCAATTGCAGCCGCAATGCCAGTTCCTCCGGGCTCGGATCCTCCTGCTCGTCCCGCGGAAGCAGCAACGCGGACTTGAGGTAGGCCAGCCAGGCGGCCATCACGAGATAGTCCGCCGCCAGTTCCAGCCGTAACGCCTCCGCCTGGGCGATGAAGCCCAGGTACTGGTCCACCAGTTCGAGGATGGAGATACGCAGCAGGTCTACCTTCTGCCGGCGTGCCAGGTCCAGCAGCAGGTCAAGCGGACCCTCCCAGCCGTCGATCTCGAGGTAGAGCGCCCGGTCCTCCGCCGCCGCGCTCGCTCCCTCGGTCATGCGGTCAACGCCAGCAGCGTGTCGCGCTTGGCCGCAAGATTAGTCCAGCTGGCTGGCGCCGGATCATTGGGCAGGCTCAGCGCACGTTCGAGCCGCTGGGCGGTGATATCAGGCATCTGCGGACACGCCTTGGCGATGCCCACCATATCGTCCATCTTCGCCCAGCAATTGAGCGCGATATCGCAGCCCGCCGCCAGCGCCCGTGCGGCGCGTTCCGGCACCGAGCCATCCAGCGCCTGCATGTCGAGGTCGTCGGTCAGCAGCAGCCCGGCAAAGCCGATGCGGCGACGGATGATCTCCTCCACCACGAAAGGGGACAGCGTGGCCGCGTTCTGGGCGTCCCAGGCGGTGTAACGCACGTGAGCGGTCATCCCGATCGGCGTATGGGCGAGGCGCCGGAACGCGCCAAGGTCCTGCTCCAGTTCGGCTTCGGTGGCGGTGACGGTGGGAAGTTCCTTGTGGCTATCCGCCATCGCGCGGCCGTGTCCGGGCATGTGCTTGATGCAACCGACCACGCCCGCCCGCGCCAGACCGTCCAGTGCCGCACGACCCAGGGCGGCGACGCGCATGGCATCCGCTCCGAATGCGCGATCGCCGATCACGTCATGCGCGCCGGGCTGACGGACATCGAGCGAAGGATAGCAGTCCACGGTGATGCCCGCCTCCGCCAGATCAAGGCCCAGCGCGTGGGCATTGCACCGCGCCGCCTCGATCGCGCTGGAGGGAGCGATCTCATACAGCTGATCGAACGCCTCGCCGCTTGGATAAGAGGCCCAAACCGGCGGCTTCATCCGGGCGACCCGTCCGCCTTCTTGATCGATGCAGATGAACAGCCGCTCCCGACCGTGGATTGCACGCAGCTCATCCGTCAGCGTGCGGACCTGCGCCCGGCTGTCGATATTGCGGCCGAACAGGATGTATCCCGCCGGATCGGCGTCACGAAAGAAAGCGCGCTCGTCGGCTGTTAGGGTGAGGCCGGACAAGCCGAATATTGCAGGGACCATCGCTGCGGGTTCGCAGAAATGCCCCAAGGGTGCAAGTTGCTCCGGCGGAGTTTGCGCGGCTGCGAGAAGCAGGAGCGTGCCGTCGCCACTTCACACCCTGCCATTCCCGAAAAGGCGGGAATGGCGATACGAGGGCTAACTACGGTTTGAAAACAGATCGGTACTTACGCTCGGCGCCCGGCCCTCAGCGCTTGACCTGACAGCTCAATCCCGCGGCCTTCAGTGTGCCGCACAGGCGGTTCGCCGCCGCCGCATCGCCCGGTACGGCCTGTAGGCGATAGACCGTGCCGATATCCGCCCGGCCCTCGACGATGCGATACTTCACGCTCGCGAGCGCCTCGTACTGCTGGGACAAGCGCGTCCAGCCCTTCTCGGCCGATTCGCGGTTCGAATAGGCGCCCACCTGCACACCAACGCCGCTGACTTCGGCAGGTGCCGGAGCGGCCGCGCTGGCCGAAGAGCTGGGAGCAGCCGATGCAGCAGCCGCGGGTGCCGGTGCATCCTGGTTGCCCATGCGGACCTGGCGCGTCTGACCCTCGGCAACGGCGAAGCTGGTGTCCCCCGTACCGGCGACGACTTCCCCACCGGGGTTGGCAGGCCGGGTCTTGTAAGGCGTCTTGGGCGCGGCGATTGTCTCGCCATCGGCCACCAGCGTTTCGTCGGGGCGATCGCGCTGCAGCCACCAGATCCCGCCCACGATCAGCACCAGCGCAACGATGCCGACCAAAATCAGCGCGATCAGCGGACCGTTGTTGGCCCTTGCCTGCTCATCGTCGTCATCATCGCCTTCCAGCCACGGCAGGCGCACATCTTCCTCGCCCAGATCCAGCTCGCCCGGCTGTTCGAAGCGATTGTCGAACTTGCGCTCACCCTCAGGGCTGGAATCCAGACCGTCGTCTCCGGTGCCGGGCTCGCGGCCGAACCCGGGCTTGTCGTGATCACCCCCTGGAAACGACATCGCCATACCTCACATTTCCTCTACCGCCTCGACACCCAGCAGGGCGAGACCATTACGTATCAGCTGCCCGATCTGGGTCGCAAGGAATAGCCTAGCGCCGGTAAGGTTACCATCTTGTGCCACGATGAACCTCTTTTCGACGCGATCGTTGCCCACGTTCCAGTAACCATGGAACGCGGCCGCCAGATCCTGGAGGAAGAAGGCGATCCGATGCGCCTCGCGCGCCGCCGCCGCCGCCTCGACGATGCGGGGGAACTGCGCGGCAAGTTTGATCAGCTCCAGCTCTTCCTCGCCCAGCAGCTCCACATGCTCGCCTGACGGGGCAAAGCCTTCCGCCGCGCCCTTGCGCAGCGTCGAGCTGACGCGGGCATGGGCGTACTGCACGTAGAACACCGGATTGTCCTTCGACGCTTCGACCACCTTGGCGAAGTCAAAGTCCATCTGCGCCTCGGGCTTGCGCGTCAGCATGGTGAAGCGCACCACGTCCTTGCCCACTTCGCGCACGACATCCGCCAGCGTGACGAAGTTGCCCGAGCGCTTGCTCATCTTCACCGGCTCGCCGTTGCGCAGCAGCTGCACCATCTGGACCAGCTTGATTTCGAACGGCGTCGGCTCGCCAGTGGCCCCGGCACCTTCCCCGCCGGTGAGCGCGGCGACGGCGGCCTTGATCCGCTTGACCGTGCCCGCATGGTCCGCACCCCAGATGTCGACCAGCGCGTCGGCGCTCTGGGCCTTCTGGAAGTGGTAGGCCAGGTCCGCGCCGAAGTAGGTCCAGCTGCCGTCCGACTTCTTGATCGGGCGATCCTGATCATCCCCAAACTTGGTAGAGCGGAACAGCGGCAGCTCCACCGGCTCCCAATCGTCCAGCGTCTTGCCCTTGGGCGCTTCCAGCTGACCGTCATAGACCAACCCACGCGCCCGCAGGAACGCCTCGGCCTCCTCGGGCTTGCCGGCCGCTTGCAACTCCGCTTCAGAAGAGAACAGGTCATGGCGAATGCCCAGCAGCGCCAGGTCATCCTTGATCATCACCAGCATCGCGGCGACGGCCTGCGTCCGGAATAGCAACAGCCAATCGCCCTCAGGCGCGGCGACGTATTTGTCGCCGTATTCCTTCGCGAGTTCCTGGCCGATCGGCACGAGATAGTCGCCGGGGTAGAGCCCTTCCGGGATCGTCACCGTCTCGCCCAGCGCCTCGCGATACCGCAAGTGGACAGAGCGGGCGAGCACGTCGACCTGCGCACCGGCATCGTTGACGTAGTATTCGCGTATCACTTTGTGCCCGGCGAATTCCAGCAGCGTACACAGCGCGTCACCCACCACCGCGCCACGACAGTGGCCCATGTGCATCGGCCCGGTGGGATTGGCGGACACGTACTCGACGTTGACGGTGCTGCCGCCGCCCATCGTCGAGCGACCGTAGTGCGCACCCAGATCGGCAATCGCGCGCAATTCGGCGAGCCACGCAGCGGGGGAAAGGCGCAGGTTGATAAACCCCGGCCCGGCGATCTCAGCCCCGGTAACTTGGGGCAGCTTGGTCAATTCGCCAACGAGCGCGTCTGCCAGATCGCGCGGCTTCAGGCCTGCGGGTTTGGCCAGGACCATCGCCGCATTGGTGGCGAGATCGCCGTGCGCGGGATCGCGGGGAGGCTCCACCGTGATCGCCCCTCGCTTCAACCCGCCGGGCAGAACGCCCGCCGCTTCCAGCGCATCGAGCGCGGCGTGAAGGTGCCCGGTGAAGGCGGCGTAGATGGTCTGGTTCGCAATGCTCATGGCGCGCGCGGTTAGCGGGTTTGCGGGCGCAAACCAACCTTCTTCAAAAGTGGCCCGGTTTCCTGTAGGGGCGCGCGATGCCCCAAACTTCTGCCCCCAAGACTTACAAGGTCAAGAGCTTCGGCTGCCAGATGAACGTCTATGATGGCGAGCGGATGGCCGAATTGCTGGCCAATCAAGGCATGACCGCGGCGCCGGAAGGCACTGATGCCGACCTTGTGGTGCTGAACACCTGCCATATCCGTGAGAAGGCGGCGGAAAAGGTCTATTCCGACATCGGCCGCCTCAAGCGTGACGATGGCTCCACGCCGCTGATCGCTGTCGCGGGGTGCGTGGCGCAGGCCGAGGGTGACGAGATCATGGCCCGGGCGCCTTCGGTGAAGATGGTGGTCGGCCCGCAGGCCTATCATCGCCTGCCCGAAATGGTGCGCGAAGCCGCTGCCGGCCGGTCTTCCACCGATACCGACATGCCCGCCGAAACCAAGTTCGCCAGCCTTCCGGCTCGCCGTCGTTCGGGGCCGAGCGCGTTCCTGACCGTGCAGGAAGGCTGCGACAAGTTCTGCACCTATTGCGTGGTTCCCTATACGCGCGGCGCGGAAGTTTCACGCTCATACGCGGACCTCCTGGTTGAAGCGCTGCGCCTTGTGGAGAGCGGCGCCCGCGAGATCACGCTGCTGGGCCAGAACGTCAACGCCTGGACCGGAGAGGATGCCAAGGGCCGTCAGGTCGGGCTGGACGGGCTGATCCGAGACTTGGCCGCGATGCCGGATCTTGCCCGCATTCGCTACACCACCAGCCATCCTAATGACATGACCTCCGGGCTGATCGAGGCCCACGCGACCGAGCCCAAGTTGATGCCGTTCCTGCACTTGCCGGTGCAGTCAGGCTCTAATCGGGTGCTGAAGGCGATGAACCGCAGTCACACGGCCGAGAGCTATCTGCGCATTCTGGAGCAGGTCCGCGCGGCGCGGCCCGATATCGCGCTGTCGGGCGATTTCATCGTCGGCTTTCCGGGTGAGACCGATGCCGAATTCGAGGAGACGCTGCAGCTGGTTGAAGCGGTGGGTTACTCGCAGTGCTTCAGCTTCAAGTATTCGCCCCGCCCCGGCACTCCCGCCGCGACGATGGCTAACCAGATCGCGCCCGAAGTGATGGACGAGCGGCTGCAACGGCTGCAGGCTGCGCTCAACACCACGCAGTTGGCCTTCAACCGAGCAAGCGTCGGGCGATCCTGCGAGGTGCTGGTGGAGCGAAGGGGGAAGCTGCCTGGTCAGTGGCTGGGCAAGTCGCCCTGGCTGCAATCGGTACACTTCATCGGCGATGCCGCGATCGGCGATCTTGTGCATGTGGAATTGCTGGAAGCAGGGCCCAACTCCCTTTCGGCGCGGGCGGTGGCGCTGGAAGCAGCCTGAGGGCGCGCGTGGATATTGGGAACAGTAAACTAGACGACAAAAACGAAAGGGGCCCGGCCTTCGCCGAGCCCCTCGCGTCTTACCAGAAGAACTGGTTGTAGACCTGGATCACCCGTCCGGTGCGCATGTTCACCAGGGCGACGTCATTGCCATAGCGAACCCAGCGTGCGCCGCGGGCCGGCGCGGGCAGGCGATAGGCGCTATAGTTATTCACCCAGTAACGGTTGCCATAGTATTCCGGCTGGAAGCGGTAGCCGACGTTTACCGGGCGATAGGCATAGCCGCGCGGGCCGACATAAGCGGGGCGGCGATAGGCGTCGCGATGGCTGCGGCGATAGTCGCGCCAGTCTTCTCGCAGTTCACGGCGCGAATCACGCACGTCGCGGCGGGCGTCCCGCACATCGCGGCGATCACCATAGCGCTGAGCCTGGCGCAATTCACGCTGATCTTGGCGCAGATCACGCTGGCTGTCGCGCACTTCACGTGCGCTCTGCGCCTGCGCGGCGACCGGGACGGCGATGGCAGGGATCATGGTGCTGGCAGCCAGCGCGGTCATAATGAACTTACGCATTGCTTCACTCCTATTCAGGTGCCCCGGCGAGCGGGCAACGAAGCATTATCTGCGCCTCTCCCGCTGAATGGCCCGGGAACCACAACTTCAGGTGACATGCAGAAGTGTCGCAGCGTGTATTCGGTTGCAGCCATTGGGGGGTCGGTCCCGACTGCGTCTGTGGAAAGCTCGGCATGCCGGTGCTTGCGCCCGCCGAAACGAGGCATAGATTGGTCAGACCCCCCGAAGCGCTTTCACATGAAAGGAGCGCATGGCCCGCAAGATCGCGCAGCGTCCTGAGCCGACGCATTTCCGGCCCGAGCATCCCCGCCGTGCCCGTATAGAGCTGGAATATGATGAGCCGGCGATGCTGGGCACCTTGTTCGGCCAGTTCGATGCAAACTTGGTCCAGGTGGAGAACCGTCTCGGCGTCTATATCGCCGCGCGCGGGAACCGCATCCAGGTCGAAGGACCGGAAGACGCCGTAGCCCGCGCGCGTGAGACGCTGAATGGCATGTACCACCGGCTGGAGCAGGGCCACGCCCTCGATTCCGGCGCAATCGAATCGCTGATCACCATGTCCGCCGAACCTACCCTGGAAGGGATCATCACCGGGGATGCCGCCGGTAATCCCCCGATCATGATCCGCACCCGCAAGAAAACGATCGTGCCGCGATCGGCGATGCAGATCGACTACATGCGCTCGCTGACCAAGGCCGACATCATCTTCGCGCTGGGTCCAGCGGGAACCGGCAAGACCTATGTCGCGGTGGCGCAGGCCGTCAGCCAGTTGATGACTGGTTCCGTCCAGCGCCTGATCCTCAGCCGGCCTGCAGTGGAAGCGGGCGAGAAGCTGGGGTTCCTTCCCGGCGACATGAAAGACAAGGTCGACCCCTACCTGCGCCCGCTCTACGACGCGCTGTATGATTGCATGCCGCCGGAGCAGGTCGAGCGGCGGCTGGCCTCGGGCGAGATCGAGATCGCGCCGATCGCCTTCATGCGCGGTCGCACGCTGGCCGATGCCTTCGTCATCCTCGACGAAGCGCAGAACACCACGCGCGAGCAGATGAAGATGTTCCTCACCCGCTTCGGCCAGAACAGCCGCATGGTTGTGTGCGGCGACCCTCGCCAGGTCGACATCCCGGGCGGTGACCGCATGAGCGGGCTGGCCGATGCCGTGAGCCGGCTGGAAGGCGTGGAGGGTATCGATGTGACCCGCTTCACTTCGGCGGACGTGGTGCGCCACCCTATCGTTGGGCGAATCGTGGATGCCTATGAAGGGCCGGACGCCTGATTGACGGGCTGCGCGCGGGCGTGGTGCATCATGCTCACGCCCGCGCGCAAACCTACTAGCAACGGGTTGAGGGCCGCATCGTTCTGTTCAGGACCGTGCCGCCCTCTTGCGGAGGCGGCAGGAAGAGGACAGCATGAAAGCTCTTGCCGCAACGATCATCGGGGCCCTAGCCCTCAGCGCCTGCGCCGCGCCCGCCACGCGCATTTCCACCTCGCTCCGGCGCCACGGGCTGGACGAACAGCGCTCCGATTGTGTTGGCACCCAACTGCAGAGCGGGCTCTCGCTGGGGCAGCTGCAACAGCTCGCCCGCGCGGCAAAAGCCTATCGCAACAACGACACGACGCCCGGCGTCCTGACCACGAGCGACTTGGTGCGAGTGGCGAGTGAACTGAAGGACCCCGAGATTGCGCTGGTGCTGGGCAAGGCCACGCTGGCCTGCGGCGTCACGCCCTGAGCTTGCCGTTGCGCTGCCATTGAAACGAGCGGCTTTCGTCGTTCCGGTCTAGGTGCTGTGCCGGGCTTGCGCTAAAGCGCGGCCATGCAGCTGGAAATTGACGTCGAAGATCCTTGGCCCTCCGCCGGTGACTGGGAATTGCTGGCCCAGCGCGCCGCGCTTGTCGCCTCGCAAGTCGCACCGGAACTTGCGCAGGAACGGCTGATCACCAGCGTGCTGTTCACCTCGGACGCGGATGTCCACGCCCTCAACGCCGAATGGCGCGGCAAGGACAAGCCGACCAACGTGCTGTCCTTTCCGATGTTGGAGCGTTCCGAACTGCTCGATCTCGCGCCCGAAGGCCCGCCCGAAATGCTGGGCGACATCGCCCTCGCTCATGAGACTTGCGCGCGCGAGGCGGCGGAAAAGGGCGTGCCCGTGGATCATCACGCCGCCCACCTGATCGTCCACGGTCTGCTCCATCTGGCGGGCTACGATCACGAGATCAGCGAAGCGGATGCCGATGCAATGGAGGCGCTGGAGATAAAGGCTCTTGCGGTCCTGGGCCTGGCAGACCCATATGGCCGCGAACTTGAACAGTAGGGGCTGAATCACACGATGGCCGAAAATGGCCGGCATACCGACACTGCGTCGGGAGAAGGGGACAGTAGCGGCACGCTGTGGCGTGTCATCCGCAAGATGTTCGTATCAGACGTCGACCAATCGCTGCGCTCGCAGATCGAGGACGTCATCAACGAGCATGAGGGTGAGAGCAGCCAGGACCAGACCGGCGACCTTACGCCGCTGGAACGGCAAATGCTGCGCAACCTGTTGCATTTCAGCGAACACGATGCCGACGACGTGGCTGTGCCACGCAGCGACATCATCGCCATCCCCGCTGCGGCGACATGGGACGCGGTGGTGGAATCCTTCGCTGAGCATGGCCACAGCCGGATGCCGGTCTATGGCGAATCACTCGATCAGATCCTGGGCATGATCCACATCAAAGACGTGTTCCCCATTCTGGCGCGTGGCACCGAGCCACCGGCGGACTGGACGACGTTGCTGCGCCAGCCACTGTTCGTGCCCCAGGCGCGCGGCGCGCTGGACGTGCTGGCTGACATGCGCGCCAAGCGCATCCATCTGGCCGTGGTGATCGACGAATATTCCGGCACCGACGGGATCATCACCATCGAGGACCTGGTCGAGGAGATCGTGGGCGAGATCGAGGACGAGCACGACGACGCCCCCGAAATTCTGTTGGTATCGCTGGGCGACGGCATGTGGGATGCCGATGCCAGACTGGAACTGGACGAGGTTGCCGACAAGATCGACCCCCGCCTGGCCGAAGTGGAGGAATCTGTCGATACGCTGGGCGGTCTCGCCTTCGTGCTGGCCGGAGAAGTGCCGCAAGTCGGGACGATCCTGGAACACGGCAGTGGCTGGCGGTTGGAGGTGACGCAAGGGAACGAGCGGCACGTCTCGCGGCTGCGGCTGCATCCGCCGGTCGCCGTTGTTGAAAATGAGCCCGAATAAGTTGCGCCGCGCCGCCGCTTCATCGACAAACGCCTAGAGACACGACTTGGTAGTACGCCGCCTTCCCCCCTTGCGCGCCCTTGAGGCTTTCGTGCGCGTGGTTCGCCTGGGCTCCGCCAAGGCCGCCGCGAACGAACTTGCCCTCTCGCCGTCCGCCCTGTCGCGGCGAGTGGCGGCGCTGGAGGATTTCACCGGCAAGCGCCTTTTCACGCGCCAGCATCAGGCGATGAAACTGACGGACGAAGGCCAGGCGTTCTACAATGCCATCGCGCCCAAGCTGGAGGAACTGGCCGAGGCGGTGGAATCACAGATCGACAGGGGGCAGGTGCTGCGCTTGCATCTGGGCGTACCCTCGCTGTTTGGCAGCCAGCGGCTGTTCCCCCGCCTGCCCGAACTGCGCAAGTTGCACCCGCGCCTGCACATCGACATCGAGACCGCACCCAATCTGGAAGGGCAGGTCGGCGATTCGCTGGATGCCGCGATCATCCTGGCCAAGCTGCCCGACCCCTCGCTCTATTCCGTGCAGCTGGACCACAACCGCATCTACGCCATCGTCTCGCGCGAGATCGCGGCGGAACTGGGCGACGTGCCTGATCGTGCCAAGCTTTCCCGCCAGACGTTCCTGATCCACAACGACCTGCCTGACAGCTTCGACGCGTGGAAGGTGGCGGTGGGGATGAAGAAGCTGGAGCCCGCTTCGGTCGACCGGTTCAACTCCGGCCAGCTGGTGCTGGAAGCGGCGGCGCAGGGCCTGGGCATCGCCATCATGCACGACGATCACTTCCGCCGCGCGGGCGATGAACGGCTGGCGGTGCTGTACGACATCAATGTCGAAAGCCCCTACCGGTACTGGTTCATTTGCCGTCACAAAGACCTGGAAGCACGGCCGGTAAAGATCTTCCACGAGTGGCTGCTGAACGCCGGGTTATAGTGCGCCCGCCGCGCCGATACGCCACTTTCGATTTCGACAGGTCGAGCGTATCGTGCGCTGTGTTCAAAACCACAGGGGAGTATTTCATGGCCCGTCGTCCGCTTTTGGCCAGTCTATTCGGCAGCGCCGCGATCATTCTGCTTACGGCCGCCGCGCCACCCCCGCCCCCCGTTTTCCCCACCGGCCAGACGACCGACACCATCCAAGGCCAGCAGATTGCCGATCCCTATCGCGAGCTGGAAAACGCCGCCGATCCCAAGGTGAAGGCGTGGAGCGATGCGCAGAACGCCCGCACCCGCGCTTATCTGGATAACCTGCCCGGCCGCGCCGCCATTTCCGCAAAGCTGACGCAGATGTTCAAGGACCGCTCAGCCGCGTTCTCCGGTCTGGAGCATCGGGGCAACCGCACTTTCGCCGCCTACACCGATCCGGCATTGCAGCAGACGATGCTGGTCACCTTGAACGGCGCCGCCGATCCCGCCACGCGCAAGCCCCTGGTCGATCCCAACACGATGGACCCAAGCGGCCATACCGCGATCGATTGGTACGTGCCCTCGCCAGACGGCAGCAAGGTGGCCGTATCCATCTCTCAGAACGGCAGCGAGGATGGCACGCTGCACATCTACGACGCGGCGACCGGCAAGGAAATCGAGGCGCCGATCGATCGTGTACAGTATCCCACCGCCGGCGGATCGCTGGCCTGGACGGCGGACGGCCAGGGCTTTTGGTACACCCGCTTCCCCGATCGCAAGACCAGCCCGGAAAGCGAGTGGCACTTCAACCAAAACGCCTATTTCCACCGGCTCGGCACCGCCGCGGCCACTGACAAGCTGGTGCTGAGCGATAAGGACGGCATTCCCCGCACCGCTGAAATCTTCCTCAGCAATGCGCAAGGCGGCCAGGCGGCTCTCGCGTCCGTGCAGTGGGGCGATGGTGGCCAGTGGCTGCACTATGTGCTCTCTCCCGATGGCAAGGCCACCAAGATCGCCGAATATTCCGACCGTGTGATCGGCGGTGCGGTGATCGCCAAGGACGGCACCGTCTACGGTGTTTCGCGCAAGGACGCGCCGATGGGCAAGGTGGTGAAGCTGGCCGCGCCGTACACCGGCGGCTTCGCCAAGGCGCAGACGATCATCACGCCGCGCACCGATGCCGCGATCGTTGACGGCGGCCAATCCGATGCGCCGCTGGTGCTGGGCGAAGGCAACCGCCTGTTCGTGACGCGCATTGCTGGTGGCCCGAACTCGGTGGGCATCTACGATCTTTCCGGCAAGGACCTGGGCGCACTGGACGTGCCGCCGATCTCTTCGGTCAGCAACATCGTCGCCCTGCCCGGCGGCGACGTTCTGTACGACGTCAACGGTTATACCGAGCCGCCGCACTATCTGCGCTGGAACGCAGCCAGCAACAAGTCCGCCGCCACCGCGATCAAGATGACCACGTCGGTCTCCTACGCCGATACCGACGTGAAGCGCATTTTCGCCACTTCGAAGGATGGCACCAAGGTGCCGGTCACGCTGGTGATGAAGAAGGGCACACAGCTGAACGGCCAGAACCCGCTGCTGCTTTACGGCTACGGCGGTTACGGCGTGAACATGACGCCCGGCTTCTCCGCCGCGCGCACCCGTATGCTGCTGGACGGCGGCGTGATCTATGCCCTGGCCAACATTCGCGGCGGCGGCGAATATGGCGAGACCTGGCACGAGCAGGGCATGCTGACCAAAAAGCAGAACGTCTTTGACGACTTCACCGCCGCCGCCGAGGATCTGATCAAGCTGGGCTACACGAGCCATGACAAGCTGGCGCTGCAGGGCGGCTCCAACGGCGGCCTGCTGATGGGCGCGCAGATCACGCAGCACCCCGGCCTTGCCAAGGCAGTGGTGAGCCAGGTGGGCATCTACGACATGCTGCGCGTGGAACTCGATCCCAACGGCGCGTTCAACATCACTGAGTTCGGCACGGTGAAGGACCCCGCGCAGTTCAAGGCGCTCTATGCCTATTCACCGCTGCACCATGTCACGAAGGGAACGGCCTACCCGGCGGTCCTGCTGATGACCGGCGCGAACGACGGGCGCGTGAACCCCTTCCACTCGCGCAAGTTCGCAGCAGCGCTGCAAGCGGCGACCTCATCCAAGGCGCCGATCCTGCTGCGCACTTCGGAAAGCTCGGGCCATGGCCAGGGTTCGTCGCTGAACGAGGTGATCGCGCAGCAGACGGACGTGACGATGTTCCTGTTCGATCAACTGGGCGTGGACGCGGTGAAGGCGGCGGCAGCGAAGTAGCGGTCGCCCCTCAGCTGGAAACCAAGCTTTCGTCGCCCAGGATTGGATCCGGGGGCCCGCTTCTTCTGCCATGCTGGTCGCGATAGAGGATAAGCGGGATCCCGGATCAAGTCCGGGATAACGGGCGGGGGAATTGGTGACGTAGCGGGGGAACCGCCCGCCTTACTTCGCCTGCGGCGTCGCCGTCGGCTCCGGCACGGGAGCGGGCTGCAGCGCCGATTTATTGCGGCGCTCCCGCCGGATCGGCCCAGCTTCCTTGGCCGCTTTTTCTCGCGCATCCAGCTTCGCCGCCTGGGCCTTGACCTGGGCATCGGCATCAGGATCGGGTGGCAGGCCCCAGCGCAAGTTGGCAACCTCACCCTCTGGCTGGATAAGCTTGTTCGTGGCGATAGAGGCCTTCGCCCCGGCGTCGCCCTTGCCTGCGATCCAAGTGACGCAGGCGGCCAGATCGCGAATCGCATGGGCTTTCACCCCGCCCTTGGTGGGGCGGCAATTGATGACCAGCATGTCCTGGCGCACCGGCATCGAGCGATTGCGCAGCACTTCCAGGATGTCACCCCGCTCTGAAATCGCGACGCGACGGTTGGCGTTGGGCTGGATCAGCGTGTAGCGCGGAGACGTGTTGAATACATAAGCATCCACGCCCGGGTTCTCCAACGAGACCTGGATCGCGATCGCGCCGCCCAGAGAATGCCCGGTTACCGCGATCGGCACGTTCTTGCCACCTTCGGCGTCCAGCTTCGCCCGCTCTTCGCGGTAAAGCGCCAGCCCTTGGTCGCGCTGGGTGCTGCCGAGGTTACCATAGAACCAGTCGGCCAACTGCTTGCTGTCGGTGCCGCGAAACGCGATCACGCGCCGTTCGAGCGCACCGGCGGCGTTGCGCTTGTCGTAAATGGCGTAATTGAAGCCATGGGTCTTCAACTTGCCTTCGGCCTTGTGGATCGGTTTCAGCTTTTCCTTGGCCGCCTTGTCGCCACGTGATGCCGCCCGTTCCAGATCGCACACGTCCTGTGTGGGCAAACGGCGGATCACGGTGTAGCCGGCGGGCAGCTCGAAGATATCGTTGCTATCGCAATAAGCATTGGTCGCCAGTTGCCCGTAAGGCCACGAAATGGTGGCCGTGTCGCGCGTGAACCCGCACCAGCCGCCATCCTGATCGACGCAAGGGCCATGCGATTGCGTCAGGTCGGGCAAGGCGCGCGTCACGCAGCCGCTCAGACCAAGCGCAAAGGCCACCACGGCGAGCAGCCGAACCTTGATGTAAGATGTATTCCCCATGGTGACGCTCTGCCACAGAGCGTCACCTGTAGGAAACATGTTTCAAATACTCAGCCGAGTATCAAAATCGCTCAGCCTTCGCTGACGGTCGCCTTCACGATCTTGCCCGGCTCACGCGGGGGCTCACCCTTTGGCAGCGCGTCGACATTCTCCATGCCTTCCACGACCTGGCCCCAGACGGTGTACTGCTTGTCGAGGAAGGTGGCATCGTCGAACACGATGAAGAACTGGCTGTTGGCCGAGTTCGGCGCGCTGGTGCGGGCCATCGAGCAGACGCCGCGAACGTGCGGCTCGGCATTGAATTCAGCTTTCAGGTCGGGCTTGTCGGAGCCGCCCATGCCGGTGCCGTTGGGGCAACCGCCCTGCGCCATGAAGCCGTCGATCACGCGGTGGAACTTCACGCCGTCGTAAAAGCCTTCGCCGGCCAGTTCCTTGATCCGCTCGACATGCCCGGGGGCGAGATCGGGGCGCAGCTTGATCTTCACGTCACCGGTGGTGAGTTCAAGGTTCAGGTATTCGTCAGCCATGGGGCTCTCCTCAGGGATTTGCGCGCGGGATATAGGGGCTTGCGGTAGAATGTCACGCCGTAGCCGATCTTGCCTTTTTTCCTGACGGTCACGCTGCAACGCACCAACGCCGGTTGCTTTTCGGGGCTAGCCGCTTAGACCCCGCCCTATGGCAGCCGAGCATCTTGAGGACGAACAGGTCCACAGCGTCATCGCTGAGGAGACGTCCCAGGAGAACGAGCACCATGACGAGGACAACCGGCTGAAGCCCGAGTTCCTGCGCGCCGTTCGCGAAGCGTTGGACGAGGAAGACTTCGAGCGGGTCTACGACTTGGTCGAACCGCTGCACCCGGCCGACATCGCCGACTTGTTCGAGCTGTTCGACGAAGACCAGCGCCTCGATCTGGCGCGCGCTATCCGCGACCTGATGGGCGTGGAGGTCATCGCCGAACTCAACGACTGGGTGCGCGAAGCCCTGATCGAAGGCCTCCCGGCCGACGTCGTTGCCGATATTGCCGAGCAGCTCGACACGGACGACGCCGTCGCCATGATCGAGGATCTCGATCGTGAGGACCAGCAGGCGGTCCTGGCCGAGCTGGACCCCGAAGACCGCGCCGCGATCGAGGCCGCACTCGCTTACCCGGACGAGTCCGCCGGCCGTTTGATGAGCCGCGATTTCGTCGCGGTGCCCGAATCGATGTCGGTGGGCGATCTCATCGATTTCCTGCGCGAGCAGCGCCACCTGCCGACGGACTTCTGGGAAGTCTTCATCGTCGACGCGATGCACAAGCCGGTCGGTACGTGCGCGCTATCGTGGATCCTGCGCACCCCGCGCTCAATCCCGCTGTCAGACGTGATGAAGCGCGAACAGACGCTGATCCCGGTGATGATGGATCAGGAAGAGGTCGCGCTGCGCTTTCAGAAATATGCGCTGATCTCCGCCGCCGTGGTGGACGAGGCCGGGCGATTGGTCGGCCAGATCACGGTCGACGATATCGTCCACATCATCCAGGAAGAAGCCGGCGAGGACGCCCTGCTGCTGTCCGGCGCAGGCGATGGCGACATCAACGAGCCGATCCTGCTGACGGTGCGCACCCGGCTGATGTGGCTGGTGATCAACCTGGGCACGGCGATGATCGCGGCCTCCGTCGTGGGGTTGTTTCAAGGCGCGATCGCCCGGCTGGCGCTTCTGGCGGTGCTGATGCCGATCGTCTCGGGAATGGGCGGCAATGCCGGCACGCAGACGCTGGCGGTTGCGGTGCGTGCACTGGCGACGAACCAGCTGACCAGTTCGAACACCCGGCGTATGATCCTGCGCGAATTCCGCATCGCCCTCACCAACGGCCTGGCGCTGGGCACGCTGATCGGCACGGGCACGGCGATCATCTTTGGCATGCCGATGCTGGGGCTGGTGATCGCGATGGCCATGCTGATCAACAATCTGGTCGCGGGCCTGGTCGGCATTCTCGTCCCGGTAACCCTCGATCGATTCGACATCGATCCGGCCGTCTCCTCCGCCGTATTCGTGACGACGGCGACGGACACGATGGGCTTCTTCAGCTTCCTGGGCCTGGCCGTACTTATGGGCCTCGCCTGAGCGGATCGGCGTACCTATCTGAAGCTGCGATGCCGCTTCACATGACCAAGATCGCCTACAGCGCCGAGAGCCCCGCCAGCCTCAAGGCGTGGCTGGAAAGCCACCAGACGGCAAATGGGGGCGAGGCTCTGCTGACCACCCGCTACCTGCCCAAACGGCATGAGGAGATGACGGGCGGATCGCTCTACTGGATTTTCGAGCATACGCTGATCGGGCGCTCCCCGCTGCTGGGCTTCATCCAGCGCGAGGATGGGCGCTGGCATATCCGGCTTGAGCCGCGGTTGATCCCGATCCACACCCGCCCCCGCCGCGCACATCAAGGCTGGCGATACCTGGATGGACAGGACGCGCCCCCCGATCTGGGCGACGATGAAGATGCAAGCGACGTGCTGCCGCCCCGCCTGATTGGCGAGCTGGTACGGCTGGGGCTGGTCTGAACGGGTTCCGCACCTCCCGTTCGTGTCGAATCAAGCGCTGACTGGGTTGTGGCAGGTCAGCCCCGATCCAGCCACCACCGCATCAGCACGTTGGCAATCGCCGTAGTAGGCGGCGCGCCAAAGGCCTTGCCCATGCCCCCCTCATTGGCGGCGTCGATAGCCTCGGCCACGTCATCGCGCGTGAACCACCGGGCATCGTCCAACTCGGTCCTGTCGATCGTGATCGCGCCGTCGTCAGCATAGGCGTGGCAGCCGATCATCAGCGAGGACGGGAACGGCCAGGGTTGGCTGGCCACATACGTCACATCGCGCACCCGCACGCCCGCCTCTTCGAACACCTCGCGCGCGACGGCTTCCTCGATCGTCTCGCCCGGCTCCACGAAACCGGCCAGCGTGGAATAACGGCCCGCCGGGAAGCGGGGCTGGCGGCCCAGCAGCACTTGCCGCTGATGCTCGACCAGCATGATCGTCACCGGGTCGGTGCGGGGAAAATGTTCGGCCTTACAGGCGGGATCGGTGCACGTGCGTTGCCAGCCGCCCTTGTCCAGCCGAGTGGGATGACCGCTCACCGCGCAAAAGCGGTGGCGCGAATGCCAGTTCACCAGCGCCCGTGCCGCGCCATAAAGCGCCAGTTCCTCCGGCGGCAGTACGGACATCGCCTGCCAGCTGCGTGGCCCAGCGAACAGCATCCCGTCCGGCGATCCGGCAGGCACTTGCACGAAGCAGCCCCGCCCATCGCGATCTGGATCGATACCCAGGAAGATCAGCTCCGCCTCGACAGGTACGTCGGCCACCGATACCCAGGCAAGGTCGCCCTCCTCGGTCATCACCGGGTCGAGACCCTCCATGCGCAGCAGGCGGCCTTCCGCATGCAAGGCCTCGATCGCGGCGGGGTCGGAGCGGATGTGGTCGGCGCGATCGATCCGCGATCCGGCAAAGGCGATAGGCATGCTCAGCGCTTCTCCAACAGGGCCATGACATCGGCTTTCAGCGCGGACTGGAATTCGGGCAAGAGGTTAGTCGCATCCGCGGGCATGAACTGCGCGAAAATCTGCGAGCGCAAGCCGCGCACCATGTCGACCATGCCCACTGTCCCGGCCGCACCCGCCCAGCCGTAGATCCCGGCCTCCGCGCCAAGGCCAACGCGTCCACCCGCGCCAAAACCGCCGACCGGCCCCATGATCGCCGGGCCAGTGACACCTTTGGGCAGCAAGTTCGACGCGCCCAGCCGAACGGCCTTTTCAGGCAGGATACGCCTGCCGTCGATCTGGCCGAACTGCGCGAGCATCCGCAGGAAGCGGTCATAATCGCGCGGCGTGCTGACCAGACCCGCACCACCGAACGGCGCGGCGGGCTTTTCAAGAAACAGCGACTTGTTACCCTCATCAATGGCGACGAAGATGCCCTGGATCACGCCATAGTTGGTCGCCAGCCGCCCTGCATCGGCACGGGGCACCTGAAACACGGTATCCTTCATTCCGGCGGGGCCGAAGATCGTCTGCTGCAGGTATTGGTCGAACGCCTTGCCGGTCACCACCTCAATCACGTGGCCCATCAGGTCCAGACCCATCGAATAGCTCCAGCGAGTGCCGGGATCATAGACCAGCGGCACTTGCGCCAACGCATCGGCAAAGGCCTTCAGCCCCTGGATCGAGCGGGCGCGGGTGAAACCGTTGATCGGCAGCCGCGTGACCTGCCCCGGAATCAGGCCCTTTTCCTGCATCATTTTCACGATCGGCCCCTGTTGCACGATCGCATAGCCAAGCCCCGAGGTATGAGTCAGCAGATGACGCATGGTGATCGGGCGCGGCGCGGGGTGCAGCGCGGTGACGGAGCCGTCATACGTGTTCTGGACCATCATGTTCCGGAACTGCGGCAGGATTTCATATACCGGCTGGTCCAGCCCGATCTTCCCTTGCGCAATCAGGCCCATCGCCGCCATGCCGGTGATCGGCTTGGTCATTGAATAGATGCGAAACAGCGTATCGGGCGTCATCGGATCGGGATCGGTGAAGCCCTGACTGCCAAGCGCGACGAACTCTGTCGCCTGCCCCGGCCGACCCAAAGAGGCCACCAGACCAGGGAACTTGCCCGGACCCACCCAGCGGGTGATCAGCGCTCGCACATTCGCCATCAGGTCCGGACGGGTGGCCGCTTGCGCCAGGCTGGGGAGCAAGGCGCCCAGCCCCGCCGCCGCGCCCAACTGCAACAGCGCACGGCGATGGACGACGGCTTCGAACAAGGGGGACGGCATGGTCAGGCATCGACTCCGGTTGTGGCCAGCGCGAGCCGCACGGCCTTGGCGAACAACGTCGGCAACCCGGCATCGGCCAAGGCGTCCAGCCGCCACCATTCGCCGCCATCAGCGCCCGGACTTACCGTTTCGTTCCCGCGATAAGTGGCCACGTGCAGATCAAGCCCGAAGTGGGTGAAGCCATGGCTGACGACGCCGGCGGGCTCCCATGCGCCTTCTAGCGGAGCCTTGCCGCTGCCATCCTGTCGCGCGCTCCAACCATCGTCGGGCAGCGCGCGCATCCCGCCCAGCATGCCCTTGCCGGGGCGGCGCACCAGCCAGACCGCGCCCTCTCGCTCGATCCAGAAGGCGCGGCCCTGCCGCTGTGGGCGCGCCTTCTTCGCGGCTTTCACCGGAAAGCGCTCCGGCTCACCCGTCTGCCGCGCAACGCAGACGGTGGACAGCGGGCATAGCAGGCAGCGCGGGTTGCGTGTCGTGCAGATCGTTGCCCCCAGATCCATCATCGCCTGCGCGAAGTCTCCGGCCCGCTCATCCGGCGTGATCGTATCGGCATGGCGGCGGATCGATGGCCGCGAGCCTGGCAGCGGGTCCTCGATCGCGAACAGGCGCGATACCACGCGCTCCACGTTGGCATCCACCACCACCGCCCTTTGCCCAAAGGCGATCGCGGCCACGGCGGCGGCAGTGTAGGCCCCCAGCCCCGGCAGCGCGCGCAGGCCGTCCTCGGTTTCCGGAAATGCACCGCCCCGCGCCGACACCTGTAGCGCGCAGGCCAGCAGATTGCGCGCCCGGGCATAGTATCCCAGCCCCGCCCATGCGGCCATCACCTCGCCCTCAGGCGCATTCGCCAGGTCGTGCACCGTGGGCCAGCGGCGGGTAAATTCAGCGAAATAGGCCTTCACCGCCGCCACCGTGGTCTGCTGCAGCATCACCTCGGACAGCCAGACGCGATAGGGATCGGGCGCACGGCCACCGGGCGGCGACCGCCACGGCAGCTTCCGCGCGTGAGTATCGTACCAGGCGAGCAAGTCGACTGCGACATCATGCGATCTGGCGTCCATCTCTCCGCTATGGCATTGGCGGCGACGCAATGGAACGGCCCGAACGTGTGACAGATCGCAAGACCGGCAAAGCGGGGCCCGAAACGCCCGCTCGCGCCAAGAAGGCGGGCGGCGTCGCCCCCAAGCTCAAGCCCTACGAACGTCCGCGAGGCGGGCAGGCGCGTGCGATCAGCGATCTGATGCCCGAAGTGGGCCGCACCGCGTTTCGGCGCTTCGGCTTCGTCCAGTCCAGCGTCGTCACCCGCTGGCCGGAAATCGTCGGCGCGAAGCATGCCCGCATCTGCACGCCGGAATCGATCCGCTTCCCGCCAGGCGAAAAACATGACGGCATCCTGCAACTGGTGGTGGTCCCCGCCCATGCCCCGCTGATCCAGCATGTCATCCCCGAGATCATAGAGCGCGTGAACCGCTTTTTTGGATACAATGCCGTCGCCCGCGCCAAGATCCGGCAAGGTGACGTAAAGCCACCCGCCACTACTACCCCCAAGACCGCGCCGCCCTCGCTCAAGCCTATCCCGATGGAGTTGGGCGAATCGCTACGCGATATCGGCGACCCGGAATTGCGGGCCGTGCTGGAATCCCTTGCCCGCAGCATGGGCGCGGCCAAAGACAGGAACGAGGACAAGACGTGATCCACCGCAGCATCCGCCTCACCGCTCTTTTCGCCGCAGCCACGCTTGGCATCGCGGCCTCGCCCCCGCACCCCAACTGGAACGCCACCGTCGGCACCGGCGCGCAAGGGGCCTACACGCTGGGCAATCCGGCGGCAAAAGTGAAGCTGACTGAATACGTCAGCTATACCTGCCCCCACTGCGGACACTTCCACAAGGAAGCCGATCCGCGCCTGCGCCTAACGTACGTTCCGCAGGGCAAGGTTTCGGTGACGGTGCAACAGGTGCTGCGCAATCCGGTGGACCTGACGATCGCGATGCTGACCAACTGCGGCGATCCCAAGGGCTTTTTCCCGCGCCACAACGCCTTCATGGGCGCGCAGGACCAGTGGCTGGGCAAGCTGGAGACCTTCACCTCCGCGCAGACATCGCGTTGGTCCAATGGCGAGGTGCCCACGCGGTTGCGCGCCATCGCATCAGACCTCGATTTCTACGCGATCATGGCCCGCTTCGGCCGGTCCCGCCCGCAAGTGGACGTCTGCCTGGCCGATGGCGCGGTGATGAAGCGCGTGACCAGCCAGACCGAAGCCGCCTCTGCCGCCGGGGTGCAAGGCACGCCCTCCTTCGCGATCAACGGCGAGCTACAAGACGCGCATGACTGGGCATCGCTCGCCCCGCTGATCGACGCCAAGCTTTAACCGCCCCCATCAACCGCGAACTGTGGAGAGCCCGCGTCTGTGTCACTCGTCGCGCTTTGCTCCCGCCGCGCTCTGCGCTAGCGCAGAGCCTCTTGTGAGAAGGACCGCCTGCATGCCTTTCCGGATTCGCACTCTTGCCCTGTCCGCCGTGGCGTTGCCATTCGCGCTCGCGCTGTCCGCCTGTGGCGACAAGAAAGCCGAAGGCACCGGCCCCAGTGGCGAACCGGTGGCCAATGTGGCTCCGCCTGCGGGCAAAGCCTGGACCGACATCGTCAGCAAGACCGACGAAGGCGGCTATCGCATGGGCAACCCGGATGCGCCGATCAAGCTGGTGGAATACGGCGCGCTCTCCTGCTCGCACTGCGCGGAGTTCGCAAAGGAGAGCAATGAGAAGCTACAGGGTGACTACATCGCCAGCGGCCGGGTCAGCTATGAACTGCGCTACTTCATGCTGAACGCATTCGATGTCCCCGCCTCCCTTCTGGCGACGTGTGGCACGACCGAGGCAGTGATCCCGCTAAGCGAGCAGTTCTGGGCCTGGCAGCCCAATATGTTCAACAACCTGCAGGCCGCTGGCGACGCCAAGCTGCAGCAGGCGGCGGCGCTCCCGGCCAACCAGCGCCTGCAGGCCATCGCCCAGCTGGCGGGCATGACCGACTTCTTCGCCGCGCGCGGCATCTCGCGTGATCAGGGCGCTGCGTGCCTGGCTGATACCGCCAAGGCCGACGTGCTCGCCAAGCAGACCGAAACGGCTTCCACCAAGTACAACGTCAGCGGCACGCCCACCTTCTTCATCAACGACGCGTCGGTGGGCACGGCGGACTGGGCAACGCTGGAAGGCAAGCTCAAGGCCGCAGGCGCGCGCTGATGCGCCGGGATAGCTGAGACGGCGATGCACTTCCGACGGCTGAAGCTCAGCGGGTTCAAGAGCTTCGTCGAGCCGGCGGAACTGCGCATCGAACCGGGGCTGACCGGTGTCGTCGGCCCTAATGGCTGCGGCAAGTCCAACCTTCTGGAGGCCATCCGCTGGGTCATGGGCGAAAGTTCGGCCAAGTCCTTGCGCGGCGGCGGCATGGAAGACGTGATCTTCGCCGGCACCGCCAGCCGTCCGCCTCGCGCCTTTGCCGAAGTGGTGCTCTCGGCCGGAACCGCCGCGGGCGAAGACCTTGAAGTCGTGCGCCGGATCGAGCGTGGCGCGGGCAGCGCCTATCGCGTCAACGGGCGGGACGTGCGGGCCAAGGACGTCGCGCTGATCTTCGCCGATGCAGCCACCGGCGCGCATTCGCCCGCGCTCGTCAGCCAGGGGCGCATCGCCGCCGTCATCAACGCCAAGCCGACCGAACGCCGGGCGATGCTGGAAGAGGCCGCCGGGATCGCCGGCCTGCACGTGCGCCGCAAGGATGCGGAAACCAGGCTGCGCGCGACCGAGACGAACCTCGCCCGGCTGGACGATCTGATGGCCGGGCTCGACAAGCAGGTCGCCAGCTTGCGGCGTCAGGCTCGCGCGGCCGAGCGGTATCGCGCGATCTCCGACCAGATCAGGGTGGCCGAAGCGCGCCTGGTCTTTGCCCGCTGGCGTGACGCCGCGGCCGCCGCCGAAGCCGCCCGCAAGGACGCGGAGGCGGCGGAAGCGCGAGTCACCGCCACGCAGCAGGCCGCGCGAGACGCCCAGGCGTTGCAAGCCGTTGCAGCCACCGCACTTGCCAAAGCGCGTGATGACCTGGCGGACCGGCGCGACGATGCCAACGCGCACGGCCATCGCATGACCACGCTGGTGGGCAAGCTGGAAGCGGCGCAGCAGCGCCTGAACGATTTAGACAGACAACGCACCCGGCTGGAGCAGGACAGTCGCGATGCGGATCGGCTGACACACGATGCCGCGCAGGCGCTCACTCGGCTGGAGCGTGAACTCGCCGACACAGCCGAAAAGCTGCAGGTGGCCGATACCGGGCGCCCCGCTTTGTCGCTGGCTCTCGACCGGGCAGAAGCCGCATCGCGCGCGGCCGAACTGGATCTGGCGCAGCGCACTGCAGCGCAGGCCGGGGTCGAGGCAGAGTGGCGCATCGCCGAAGCCGAAACGACGCAGGCGCAGGCCCGCCTCGAGCGTGTTGACCGCGAAACCGCGCGACTGGCCTCGCAACTGGAAGCGTTGACCCGTACGTCCCTGGCCGCCAGCGTGCTTGCCGATGCGCAGGGTCGCCGGGATGTGGCAACCGCCAAGCTGGCGCAGGCCAAGGAAACGTTAGAGACGCTGGCCGGACGCAAGGCCGGCTTGCAGGCCGCGCGTGATGCGGCAACCGACGCCTTGGCTGGAGCACGGGCCGACCTCGTCGGGATCGAGCGTGAACACGCGGCGCTACTGCGTGATCGGCAAGCTCGTGCGAAAAGCGCCAAGGCCGCTCATGGTCTGACCCCTGCGATCGACGCCGTCAGCGTCGCACCGGGCTTTGAGCGTGCGCTGGCCGCAGTGTTGGGCCGGGATGCCAAGGCTCCACTGGGTGCGCCATCGGGTCAGCCCGAAGGCCGGTTCTGGACCGGCGGCACCGCGCTCACTCCCCTGCCTGATAGTCTGGCCCACCAGGTCACTCGCTGTCCGCCTGAACTGGCAGCGCGGCTGGCTCTGGTTCGGGTGGCACAGGAGGATGACGGGCGGGCACTCGCTCCGGGCGAATGGCTCGTTTCCAAAGCCGGCGCTTTGCGGCGCTGGGATGGTTTCGTGGCGCGCGGCGAAGGTGCGGCGGAGGCCGCGCGACTGGAAGCGGAGAATCGCTTCGCCGACCTCGACGCCAAGCTTCCCCCCGTGCGCGCCAAAGTCAGCGAGAGCGAGACCGCGCTCGCAACGGCGCAGCAAGCGCTGACCACCGTGCAGCAAAGCGCCGTTGCCGCAGAACGCGCGGTCGCCACCGCCTTGGAGGAAGAGCGCGCCGCCCTGCGCGCGCTTGACCAAGCCGAAGATGCGCGCGCGCGCCAGGCGGCGCGCCGCGTCGATCTGGAGCGGCTCATCGCCGATCAGGCCCAGCAACGCGTGCTGGCCCTCACGGACAGCGAAGGCGCAGCCGCGCGACAGGCCGCCCTGCCGGACCCTGCCACTGGTCGCGCCGCGCTACTGGCGGCGCGCACGGAACATGAAGACGCACGGCGCGCGCTGCAAACTGCCACGGCAACGCTGGCGGCGCAGGATCAGGCCATGTCCGCCCTACGTGAGCGAACGGCTACGCAACGCGCCGACATTCGCGGCTGGCAAGCGCGCGCGGGCGATGCCGCCAAGCGCCTGACGGAAACCGCGCTGCGCCTGGAAGGCATGGAGGAGGAGCGCGCCGCCCTCGCCGCCGTGCCTCCCGCGCTTGAGAAAGAAATCGCCGCCGCACAGAGCATTGGACAACGGCTGGCGGCGGATCTGGCGGTAGCAGAGTCAGCCGTCGCGTCGACCACCGAGGCTGCTCGCCATGCCGACGCCGCGCTCGCCACCGCGCAGGAGGATGCCGCCTCCGCGCGTGAAGCACGGGCCGGGGCCAGTGCTCGCGCCGAGAATGAGGATGCCCGGCGCGTCGAGATGAATCGGTTGTCCGGTGAGCGTTTCCAATCACCGCCGCCGCTGTTGCCGGGTCGGTTCGGGTTTGACGAAGCAGAGATTCGCGGCGCGGCGCAGGAATCCGCCGAGATGGAGCGCCTTTCGTCGGAGCGCGAGCGGATCGGCCCGGTCAATCTGGTGGCCGCCGACGAATTGGCCGAGGCGGAAGGCCTGCTGGGCACCAACGCTGCGGAAAAGGCGGAACTGACCGAAGCGGTCAATCGGCTGCGCGGCTCTATCGGCAACCTCAACCGCGAAGGACGCGAACGACTGCGTGCCGCCTTCGACGCCGTCGACACCCATTTCCAACGCTTGTTCACGCGCTTGTTTCAGGGCGGGCAGGCGCATCTGGCGCTGATCGATTCCGACGATCCACTGGAAGCCGGGCTGGAGATCTTTGCGCAACCACCCGGCAAGCGGCTGCAATCGCTGACGCTCGCGTCCGGCGGCGAGCAGGCGTTGACGGCCGTCGCGTTGATCTTCGCGCTGTTCCTGACGAACCCCGCGCCGATCTGCGTGCTGGACGAAGTGGACGCGCCGCTGGACGACGCCAACATCGAGCGTTTTTGCGACCTGCTGGATACGATGGTCGCGGAAACGCACACCCGCTATCTCATCGTCACTCACAACGCGGTGACCATGAGCCGGATGCATCGTCTGTTCGGCGTGACGATGGTGGAAAAAGGTATTTCGCGCTTGGTCAGCGTGGACCTTGGCGGCGCGGAGGAACTGTTGGCGGCAGAGTGAATGCCGCCAGCACGAAGGTCAGCCTTCGGCGACGACGGCCCGCGCAGCCTCTGCCGCAGCTTCACGCTTGGCGCGCGATTGCTCGGTCTTCTGGGCGCGATCGGCCATGTCCCGCCATGCCGCTTCGGAGCGCAGGGCCCGATCACGCACATTGTCCAGTTGCGCCGCTTCGGCAGCTTGAGCAGCTTCTTCGGCACGTTCCGTCGCGAACTCGTAGCTAATGCTCATGGGCGCTCCTTTCCGGGAGAAAATGGTACAGGCCGTGGGCCAGACCGATCGCAAAACGATCGGCCTGGCGATCGGATTCAGGCGGCCGTGATGTTGGTCGCCGATTCCTTGCCATTGCGGCCACGCTCGACTTCGTACGAGACGCGCTGGTCACGATCGAGAGTCTGCATGCCGGCGGCCTGCACGGCAGAGATGTGGACGAAGCTGTCCGCGCCGCCATTGTCGGGCTGAATGAAGCCATAGCCCTTGTCAGCGTTGAAAAACTTTACGGTGCCGATAGGCATATGCGTTTCCTTTCGAGAAACAGGGTTGCCCGGCCGCAACATGCGACAGGGCCGTGCGTCAGGTCGTCAATCGAAAGGAAGTCGTCGGAAAATCTGCGCTCTTCCCTCACAAGTGAGGTCCACAACGCTCGTCAATCGGCAAAGTCCGTCGCAAAATTCGACGTCAGCGAAGTCTTACTAGCACATCGACCGCCATTCACCTAATTTCCGACGTGAGCCGCATCAATCGCTAGGGTCTGGCGCTATCGGGCTCGCGGGATGATGATAGTTTGGTGAGGAAAAGCGTCATTTCCCGGAGGCCGCGCTCTGAAATCTCCAGGAAAGTGCGGCGCTTGTCTTCCGGATCGTTGCGTTTCTCGATCAGTCCACGATCGGCAGTGATTGACTTATCTGACTCTGAAATAGAAGTGCAAGAGTAATTAAAAACGGTAAAACAGCCGCTACCTTGAATTTTTTTGAATTTTACCCTCGCTCACGGCACAGTTGATCAAACAGTGATTCAACAATATCAGCTACATTAGCCGATGGTCGGGTCGATCAAGAACTTTTCGCCGGTTGCTTTGCGAACATATGCGTTCAGTATTTCCGGATCAAGCGCTTCCGCCAGGCCGATCACACGCGTGTACTTGCTGGCGAAGGTCGTTGTCAGTTCGTCCAGCACGCGGCCACGAAAGCGCTGCGCTACCGCTTCCCCGGCCTTTTGAAGATACGGGAAGAGAAGCCATCCCGATATGCTGAACTGAAAGCCGATGCCACCGCGATCGAACGTTGTCGGAGCGGCATCCAGCATCCCGTAGATGTAAAGCTGCTTGAATGTCATCGAACCGTATCGATTATATTCAGAGGCGGTAAGCACGGACGCGCGCTCCATCGCCTGCAGGATCTCGCCTCCCAGTGTCCCCCCGCCGATCGCGTCAAACGCTATGGTGGCTCCGGTTTCGACAATGGCGTCGGTCAGCGCCTCGCCAAAGTTTGCGTCCTTGCTGTTAAGAACATACTTCGCGCCGATCGCGCGCATCAACTCGACCTGCTCAGGCGAGCGGACGATGTTGATCAGCGGTATGCCATCGGCAAGGCAGATTTTCTGGAGCATTTGACCCAGGTTCGATGCCGCAGCGGTGTGGATGATGGCCTTGTGCCCCTCTGTCAGGGCTGTTTCGACGAATCCCTGCGCGGTCAGCGGATTGACGAATATCGCAGCGCCGTCCTTGGCGCTGGCGCCTGCCGGCAGAGGGATTACATCATTCGCCTTGATGCGACGGTAGTCAGCATACATCGCACCGCCAATCATGCCGACCCGCTGGCCTTTCAGCGATACGGCATCCTTTCCTGCGGCGATCACAGTCCCCGCCCCCTCGTTTCCGATGGGCAGCGACTGACCAATCCTGCCTTTGACGGCTGGCAAGCGATGCGACGGTACGTGTAGGGTCAGTCCGCTGCACCCATCGTTCGCTGGCTTCGCGCTGGTAACGTCGGCCGGTCCGATCAGCAGGCCAAGATCACTTGGATTGATCGGCGCGGCCTCGACACGCACGATGATCTCGTCATCGGCAGGATCGTCGATCGTGACCTCCTCCAGCGACAACACAAGATTTCCCTCTTCGTCGATCTTGGTGCGAAGTTCGCGTCCCGTGAAGGCCATGTTCGTTTCCCGTTGAGTGATGCTGGATGCGCAACGCACATGGGGTGCAAAACCGCCGAAGCAAGCAGGCCGTCTGAGGGTATTTGCGGCACGAACCTTGCGGGCGGTCATGACGTTCGCACCGGCGATAGAAACCGGTACCCCCACTGCCACGAAGCCTTCTGAGCCTGTCATTGGCCCAGCAGATCGTGCCTAAAATGACATACGGCCTTGCTGAAGTAGCATATTATCACCGTCGGGGGACAGTGCTAGGCACTGCCGCCACAGGAGATATCGTATGAAGACCCGCGCTGCCGTTGCATTCGAAGCCAAGAAGCCACTCGAAATCGTCGAGCTGGATCTGGAAGGTCCGAAGGCCGGCGAAGTGCTGGTCGAGATCATGGCCACCGGCATCTGCCACACCGATGCCTACACGCTCGACGGCTTCGACAGCGAAGGCATCTTCCCCAGCGTCCTGGGGCATGAAGGTGCCGGCGTGGTGCGCGAAGTCGGACCCGGCGTCACCAGCGTTAAGCCTGGCGATCACGTGATCCCACTGTACACGCCGGAATGCCGCCAGTGCAAATCGTGCCTGTCAGGCAAGACAAACTTGTGCACCGCGATCCGCGCCACGCAAGGTCAGGGCCTGATGCCCGATGGCACGACGCGCTTTTCGTACAAGGGCCAGCCTATCTACCACTACATGGGCTGCTCCACGTTCTCGAACTTCACCGTTCTACCTGAAATTGCCGTTGCAAAAATTCGTGAGGACGCGCCGTTCCAATCCAGCTGCTACATCGGTTGCGGCGTGACGACGGGCGTCGGCGCCGTCATCAACACCGCCAAAGTGCAGGTGGGTGACAATGTAGTCATCTTCGGCTTGGGCGGCATCGGCCTCAATGTAATCCAGGGCGCGCGGCTCGCTGGTGCGAAGCAGATCATCGGCGTCGACCTCAACCCCGATCGCGAGGAGTGGGGCCGCAAGTTTGGAATGACCGACTTCCTCAACTCCCAGGGCATGAGCCGCGAGGATGTCGTGGCCCGAATCGTGGCGATGACCGACGGCGGCGCTGACTACACCTTTGATGCCACCGGCAACACCGAGGTCATGCGCACAGCGTTGGAGGCATGCCATCGCGGCTGGGGCACATCGATCATCATCGGCGTTGCAGAAGCCGGCAAGGAAATCTCGACACGGCCGTTCCAACTGGTCACTGGCCGCAACTGGCGTGGCACTGCGTTCGGCGGCGCGAAGGGTCGAACCGACGTGCCCAAGATCGTGGATATGTACATGACCGGCAAGATCGAGATCGATCCGATGATCACGCACGTCATGGGCCTGGAAGAGATCAATACCGCCTTCGACCTGATGCACGAAGGCAAGAGCATCCGCAGCGTCGTCGTCTTCTAAAGCCTTGCGGCGAAACAGCGTTTCAGGTTCCAACCCGGGCGACGGCGGACCTTCCCGTACCTACTTTCGCGTAGGTGCCTGCCCGGCCTCTCCGCCAAACTTTCCGCGCGACCCGGCTGGTAACAAGGTATGCGCGTACACGTTCGTCTGAAAGGCAGCATCATGGAGCAGGTCAGCGTCAATTTGAGCCATGGGGGGACGCAAAGCGTCTTCACCCACCAGAGTGAGGCCACGGGCACGCCCATGACCTTTTCGGCTTTCGTACCCGCGCATGAGCGCGGGGCACGGTTGCCGGTCATCTGGTATCTCTCCGGGCTGACTTGCTCTCACGCCAATGTAACCGAGAAGGGCGAGTTTCGGCGCTTGTGCGCACAACTCGGCCTCATCTTCATCGCCCCCGATACCTCGCCGCGCGGCGATGGTGTGGCCGACGATGATGCCTATGACTTTGGCAAAGGCGCCGGTTTCTATGTCGACGCCACGCAGGAGCCTTGGCGTCGACACTATCAGATGCGGCGCTACATCGAAAACGAACTTCCCGATCTGGTGGCCGGGCACCTGCCGGTCGACATGGACCGGCAGGGCATAACCGGACATTCCATGGGCGGACATGGCGCGCTGACCATCGCCTTGCGCAATCCCGGCCGGTTCCGCTCGGTGTCCGCATTTTCGCCTATCGTCAGCCCGATTCACTGCCCCTGGGGTGAAAAGGCATTGGGCGGCTATCTTGGCGCCGATCGCGATGCCTGGCGCACCTATGACGCCTGCGCGTTGATCGAGGATGGCGCGCGCCTGCCCGATCTGCTGGTCGATCAGGGCGAGGCTGACAACTTTCTGGAAAGCCAGCTCAAGACACATCTGCTCACCGAATTGTGTGAAAAGGTCGGTCAGCCCGCGAATATCCGCATGCAGCCGGGTTACGATCACAGCTATTATTTCATTTCGACATTCGTGGACGACCATCTACGCTGGCATGCGGAGCGTCTCGGCAAATCAGCGCGATGACCCAAATCATCGTGGCCGATCGCGGCGGGCTGGCGCGCGCGGTCGAAGTCAGGCACGGCTTTTCCCGATGGCGGCGTTCCAAACCGGCAACGCTCACCTCAAAGACGATCGGAGCATTCTCACTTGGTGGAGCCTAACCACCCCGCCGCCTTTGCTGCCCGTTCCTGATCTGGATCGAGAGGATCGCCCCGCGCCATGTCCTGCGCGACGGCCATGAGATCGGCTTCGGCAGAGCCGGCCTGGCGATATTCGCCCGTCGCTACCTTGCGGCTTGCAATCGTGCGCTCCAGCACCCAGCCATTGCGATCCTTGCAGGCAAGGCCCGCTATTCCGCCGCCATCGAACACGCGACAGAAGTCGCCTCCTTGCCGGCGGAAGCTGGTGAGGATGCGCAAGTTACCCGAAGGATTGGCGGAGGCCAGTTGTTCGTCGAGGCCCGAGGCCAGCTTGCCCGTGGCCCGCAGACCTCCGCCACTGGGGGCAATGACCAACCCCTCGCTGTGAAACTGAGTGCCCAGCATCAGCCCCAGCACGAGCGAAGCGGCGAGCGCGAAGCCTAGGCGCGGATTTGAAAACATCGGCACGCGCGCTTTTTTGGCGGCTTGCTTTTCCGCCAACTTGCGCCGCTGACGCGCGGCGGCGAAATCGAGCAGTTGAGCCGGTTCGCCCGATGGGGCGCCAGTCGCCTCTTTGTCTACTTCTTGCGCTGCCGCCTGCGCCAAAAGCCCATGGAGCGCATCGGGTACCGGCTCGTCGAGAATCGGATCGAGCTGCCGTTTAAGCGCTGCACGCAGGCGTCGTTCGGCAATCAGCTGTCGGCTAAGCTCCGCGTCCATAGCGATCGCGGCTTCAACGCGCGCGGCATCCTCGGGTGACAATTCGCCATCGGCAAAGGCGGTGAGTTCTTCGCGCGTCACGCTCATGCCGTTTCTCCCAGCGCTTTCAACAATGCTTCGCGCCCGCGCCCGAGCCGTGAGGTCAGCGTGCCTTGCGGAATACCTATGATCTCGGCAGCCTCCTTATAGGCGAACCCTTCGACCAGCACGAGCACCACGGCCTCTCGCTGCTCGTCGGGCAACCGGCTGAGGGCGCGGTCGACATTGCCGAGTTCCACTCGGTTTTCTGCGTCGATATCGCCCGCCGTGCCTACGGTCATCCCCTCATCCTCATGGACAAAGGTGTGCGCGCGGCGCCCCCGCGACCTGATTTCGTCAAACCATTGGTTACGCATGATCCTGTATATCCAAGCGTCGAGCCGCGTCCCCTCCTCCCATTGCTGGCGAGCCTTCAATGCGCGCTCGAGAGTTGACTGGCACAAGTCATCAGCGTCGGCGGCGTCCCGAGTCAGACCGCGCGCGAAGCGCCGCAGCCTTGGCAGAAGGGCGGTCAGTTCGTTGCAGAATGTCGCGTTGCTCATCAATATGCCGTTCTAAGGATGAAACGGTTGGTTGCCACCGTTTCATCCGTGAGTGCGAGAAAGTTTAAGAAATGAAGACGAGACGATGGATCGAAGCAAACTGGCACGTCTGATCGGACTATCTGCGTTGCTGCTCGCCCTGAGTGGGCCTGCGCAGGCGCAGTTCCGCCTGCCGGGGAGCGTCGACGCGGTAGGCGCGCTGCGCCGCGTCGGCGATGCCACGCGCGACATCGCCGACCGCGCGCTGGAGCCGGTCGGGTCCGCCGTTGGCGGCGCCGCAGACCTCGCGCGCGATCGCCTGTCGCGGCTCACCCGCCTTGTAGGGGAGAGCGACGGCGCGATAGAGTGGGATGACAACCATGAGCCCGCGCGTGCGGGCGAGGTGCTTTTGCTCGATCC
The DNA here is from genome assembly GCF_014196615.1 of Novosphingobium fluoreni. Lineage (GTDB taxonomy): Bacteria > Pseudomonadota > Alphaproteobacteria > Sphingomonadales > Sphingomonadaceae > Novosphingobium > Novosphingobium fluoreni. The sequence goes on along the minus strand of NZ_JACIDY010000008.1, from coordinate 9,698 downwards.
CGACGCGCAGAGCCTCACCGCCGTGAGCGACGCAGGATATGCGGTTATCGAACAAGGTACGATCGACGATCTGGGCATCGCCTATGCCCGGTTGTCCGTCCCGCACGGCCAAAGCTTGCCGCGCGCGCTCAAGACATTGCGCGCAGCAGCCCCTGGGCATGAGATCACGGCTGACCAGATCCATTTTCCTTCCGGTGCCGCATCCGCGCCAGCCCTTACGAAAGAGCCGGCCACGCCCCTACTTCGCGGTGGAACCGTTGGTGTGATCGATGGGGCGATTGCCGGGTCCGACCGAGTCGTCATGCAGCGTGGATTTGCCGTTGGTGCGCCAAAGGCCAGCAACCATGCCTCGGCCATCGCCTCGCTGCTGAAAGGCGCAGGAACAGCGCGGCTCTATTCCGCCGACGTCTATGGTTCGGACCCGGCCGGCGGCAATGCGCTCGCCATCGCACGCGCCGTGGGTTGGCTGACCGGGCAAGGTGTGCGCGTCGTCTCGATCAGCCTGGTTGGCCCAGCCAATCCGCTGCTTTCGCGTGCCGTTGCAGCGGCGCAGGCCAAGGGCACCGTGATCGTCGCTGCAGTCGGCAACGACGGACCCGCCGCTCCACCGGCCTATCCCGCTTCCTATCCGAATGTGATCGCGGTGACCGGCGTTGATGGCCGCGGTCGCGTGCTGATCGAGGCTGGCCGCGCCACCCATCTCGACTATGCAGCGCCAGGCGCGGATATCACCGCCAAGGTGCCGGGCAAGGGGCAGGTGAAGCTGCGCGGGACCTCCTACGCCGCTCCGCTGGTCGCATCTCGCATTGCGGCCCGAATAGGCGGCGGCGCGGTAGCAGCACTACAAGGTGCCAACGGGGAGGCACGCGGCGCCTCCAAACGAACGGGGCGGGGCATCCTGTGCGCGACTTGTCGCGCCGGAACGTAGATACTCGACAAAAAAGTTCGCGCGCTACGGATGAAGTTCCCGGGGCCACCCGTTCCTCTCTCAGACGATCCCGAATGACAGCTGCCATCGGGAGAACGAGAAGGAACCGCGATCATGAACAAGCATCTTTTTAGCACCGGCCTGACTGCATTCGCACTCCTCGCACTGCCCGGCATTGCTAACGCCCAATTGCTGGGCGGGGGCGGTGGATTTGGTGGCGCGATCGGTGGATCGCTGGGCGGGACGCTTGGTGGCAGCATCGGCTCGGCTGGCAGCGCCCTCGACGGCGCGGGCAGCGGCATGGGCGAAATCGCCGTGTCGCGCGCTGGACGTTCGGTGACTTCGGCAGTCAACGGCAGCGGCGAAGGGCACGTGCGCAAATCACGCCGTGATGCCGCCACCACGCCTGCTCCCGAGGGTTCGCCTGCCCGCAACGCCGCCGGAAACCTTGCCGGTTCAGTCCGGTCTACCGGCAGCGGCCTGGCCGACGGCATGCGCAGCCAATTGGACACGGTCGGCGGCAGCGCGGCGACGGCTGGCTCAGGTGCGGCTTCGGGCAGTATCGACCGCTCCACCGCCACTGGCTCCGCCTCCGGCAGCGGCTCGGCGAGCGGCAATCTCACCGGTTCGGTGCAGCCCACGCTTGGAGCGGTTTCGGCAACCGCCAGCGGTGCGCGCGACAAAATAACGCAGGCAGCTACGGACGCGAGCTCGTACGCGGGCGAAACCGCTAACACCGCGCGCAGTACCGAGGCGCAAGGCTCTGGCAGCGGCGCGGCCGGAACCCAGGCGGGGCAGCACTCCATCTCCGGCTCCGGCTCCGCATCCGCATCACGCTCGACTTCTGGTGGATCGGTGAGCCTGAGCGGGAGCGCCAGCGGCAACTAACCGCCTAGATGATTTCAATATCGGCCCCGCACTTTCACCGAGTTGCGGGGCCGACCTGCCCGTGGGACATATGACGGCGGTCAGTATCGATAGTTTGCCGTTGCGGAACAATCTCAGCGCTTGAATGCCGAAGCCAGCGACATCGCGTCTACGGTGAACTTGAAGCCGACCACGAAGGCATCGTCGATGTGCCGCGTGCGGAACGGTGCGCCTGTCTGGTCGGGGTGGAGGATGTACTGAAGATTGGGTGATATCCGCAAGGCGGGGCCCAGCTGCGCGCCATACGCCAGTTCCATCATGTATTGGTTGCGCCGGACTCCGGGCGTGCCGCCGCCGAACACGCGGGCAGCATTCATGCGGGCGAGCGCGAGATCGCTGAAGCTCTGCTGGTTGATCACGAAGCCCAATGTGTCTTTGTCGCGGCCCTTGAAGGTGCCGGTCTGGAGCAAGCCCAGTTCCAGGAAGTGCCGTTCCTCAACACGACCCGATAAATTGGTCATCGCCACACCGAACAATGACAGGCCGCGTTCGCTCATGGGGTCAGGCCGCGTAAGCATCTGGTCGAACCGGACATAGATGCCAGAGCGCCCCTTGCGCTTGGCCGCTGGCCGACCGGAAATGATCGCGATGCCACCCTGATCGTCGCGCAAAGGATCGCTGTAGTCGCCGCGATCGAACCAGCCGCCCAGGATATAATGACGCGGTAATCGATCGGTCGCGAAGTCGGTTCCGTAGCCGACTTCCCCCGGGACGATTACGCCGGTGGCATTGCGCGTCGAGAAGTTGAAGCCGTTGTCATTGGGCCGCTTGCGATCGGGATTGACTTCGTACATCCCGACATGGGCAAATACTTGCGGTGTCAGGTTGAGCTTGGCGTGGGCCATCCAGCTAGATGCCGGAAAGTACGTGAAATTGCTGTTCTTGAAAACGAACGTCGGATTGCCGCAGGCCGAATTGGTCTGGAAGTTGCAATACAACGGCGAACTCAGGAAATGGACGTTGGCCTGACTGCGGCCAGCCTCCACCGTCAGAGGGCCTAGCTTCTGCTCCCAGGTCAGGATGGCCAGGTGGGTGTTCTGCGTACCGTAGATCTCTTGGACTGAGGTGTTGTTACCCAGCGCGATCGCGGCCAAATTCTCACCGTGCCGGTTGGTGACTGCGGCGTGGATCGTGGCACCGTCGATCCCGGCAATCTTCGCCATGTCCAGATCGGCGCCAACATAGACCTGGCCGGCGTAGGCAGCATCGCGGCGCAATCCGCCGCTAAGGTTGCTCGCCGCCTCGCCCGTATAGCTGAGCGACAAGGTGATGCCCTGGTCTGCGAGCGGCTGCCACTGAGCGCTCTCTGTCACCTTCGGCAAGGTCGGGGGCGGTGCGTCCTGCGGTGTGGGATTGTCCTGTGCCTGTGCCAACGGGGCGCATAGCGCCATGACCGCCGCTAGCGAAGCTGCGGCAAGCTTGGCCTTTTTCATCCGTCGTCTCCTGAGTTCGCTTAAGCCTGCGCAGCCATGACTGAGGCGATCGGACGCTTGAGAATGCCGAGCAGCACGGCACTGATCAGCGTTCCGGCGACGATCGCGACAGCGTAGGCGATCAGGTGGGTCACCGCGCCGGGGATCGGCAGTACAAATACCCCGCCGTGCGGGACGCGCAGTTCAACACCCGCAGCCATCGAGATCGCGCCGGTAATCGCCGAGCCCACCATCAGCGCGGGGATCACCCGAAACGGATCGCGCGCGGCGAAGGGAATTGCGCCCTCGGTAACGAACGCCAGGCCCAGCACGGCCGCGGCGCTTCCCGCCTCGCGCTCCTCGGCGGTGAAGCGGTTGGCGAACAAGCGGGTCGCGAGAGCGACGGCCAGCGGCGGTGTCATTCCGGCTGCCATGGTCGCCGCCATCGGTGTATAGACCTGGCTGGCGATCAGCCCGACCGAGAAGGCATAGCTGGCCTTGTTGACCGGACCACCCATGTCGAACGCCATCATCGCGCCCAGGATCAGCCCCAGCAGGATCGCGCTCGATCCCTGCATGGCGCGCAGCCATTCGGTAAGGAAAGCCAGCAGTGCCGCAACCGGCGTACCGACAGCGTAGATCATCAGCAGGCCAGTCAGCACAGTGCCCAGCAGCGGCAGGATTAGCACCGGCTTCAGGCCCTGCAGATTCTTGGGCAGTTGAATCGCCCGGTTAAGCCCGGCAACGCCATAGCCGGCGATAAATCCGGCAACGATACCGCCCAGGAAGCCTGCGCCGAGATTGGCGGCGATCATGCCGCCGATCATGCCCGGCGCTATGCCCGGGCGGTCGGCAATGGAGAACGCGATATAGCCTGCCAATGCGGGCACGATCAGCGCGAAGCCGCCCTTGGCGCCAATCTCGAACAGCGCATGGGCCAGGGTGCCCGCCGCGGCATCCTCATTCGCCTGAATGCCGCCCAACGCGAAGGCGAGCGCGATGAGCAAACCGCCCGCGACCACGAACGGCAGCATGAACGACACGCCGGTCATCAAGTGCTTGTAGGGTCCCGTGCGCTCCTTGCCGGCTGACGCGGCATGGTCCTGCTCATTGCCGGCCTGCACTTTCGCTTCGGCGAGCGCTTGCTCGACCAGCTTCGCCCCGCCGGTGATCGCAGGCTTGGTACTGCTGGAGAAGACACGCTTCCCGACAAAGCGCGCGCGATCGACTTCGCGGTCGGCAGCGATCAGCACCACGTCGGCGGCAGCGATTTCTTCAGGCGTCAGCGCGTTACCTGCACCGACGGAGCCCTGGGTTTCGACACGGATATCGTAGCCCAACTGGCGCGCGCCTTCTGTCAGGCCTTCGGCTGCCATGAAGGTATGCGCGATGCCGGTGGGGCATGAGGTCACGGCGACAATCCGCCGGGTACCGGTCGGCACGGTTGCGGTCCCGGATGTGACATCCGCGTCAGTGGCCGCGATCGCGGCATCGGGATCAGCGAGCACTTGCTCCAGCGTCAGATGCCGATGCGGCCGATCGCCGAACCGCAAGGCGTCGTCGCTTGGCGCGACAAGCAGCAGGGTGTCACCCTTGTCTGGTTGCGGAACAGCTTCCTGCCCGGACGGGACGATCTCGATCGTCCGTCCGCTGGCGCGCGCCGCCTTGCGCAGCGCTTCACCCGCCAGCACGCCGGTCACGCCAGCCCCTTCGGCCTCGACGACCGCCAGGATCCTGCTCATCGTGTCTCTCCCATGCCTTTCGCGTCGGCCGTTTCGACCGCGACGATCTTGACCTTGTGTGTAAGCGCTTCGACCTCGACGCGGCCGGGCAGATGCGGTCCTAAGAGGCTCAGCTTGGCGACCGCGAATGCCGTCGCCAGTCGCGCGGTGCGCTCAAGCGAAGCGCCCTCGGCCATCGCGGCTGCGAGGCCTGCCACCATCGCGTCGCCTGCGCCCACCGTGCTGACGACGGTTGGAGCCGCCAACTGCGCCCGGATCGTGCCCTTTTCAGACAGGAAAAGCGCGCCATCGGCCCCTAGCGACACGGCGATCAGCTTTGCCCCGCGATCGCGCAGCTGGTCCGCCACGCAAACGACGTCTGCGAGATCATCCAGTGCGTTGCCGCTCCATTCGGCCAGTTCGTGGCGGTTTGGCTTGAGGCAATAAGGCAGCTCCGGCGCGGCCAGTGCCAGGGACAGCGGGGGTCCACTACTGTCGAGCAGAACCCGCGCCCCTCGTGCGCACAGCCTGGCAGACAGATCGGCGTAGATGGACGGCGGGCAACCGGGCGGCAGGCTACCTGCCAGCACCACCAGCGTATCCGGTCCCGCCAGTGCTTCAAGTTTGGTAACAAGGCTCGCGACATCCTCGGAACGGACCGGCAATCCGCCCAGGTTGATGTCCGTGGTGTCGTTCGCGTCGACGATCTTGAGGTTCACCCGAGTGGCCCCGGCCACGCGCTCAAAGCGGTCTTCGATACCGCCAGCGGTGAAAAGCGCCTCGAACGGTGCGGCGTTTTCGGTGCCCAGCAGGCCGAATGCCCTGGCGCGGATGCCCCAGTCGGCCAGGCAACTCGCCACGTTGACGCCTTTGCCCCCTGCGTTCCGCCGCACATCCCGCGCACGATGGACCGTGCCGGGCACCAGCCGATCGATCGTGATCGTCTCGTCCACCGCCGGGTTGAGCGTGACAGTGATAACGCGCATCACGCGCCTTCTCCATCAAGGGCGCGTACATCCGCCGCGCTCTCGGCCGCCAGGGCCCGGGCGGCCAGAGTTGCCAGCGCCGTTCGATCGGCGGCACGGATGCGTGCCTTCACCGCCGGGATATCGCGCGGGGTCATCGACAGTTCGTCCACGCCCAGCCCCACCAGCAAGGCCGCGCCGAAGGGATCGCCGGCGATCCCGCCGCACACCCCCACCCAGCGGTTATGCGAGCGTGCGCCTTCCACCGTCATCGCGATCAGGCGCAACACGGCCGGATGCAGACTGTCCGCTTCACTTGCCAGCTCGGGGTTCTGGCGATCGATCGCGAGCGCATATTGGGTAAGGTCGTTCGTGCCGATCGAGAAGAAGTCGGCATGGGCGGCCAGCGCCTGGGCTTGCACGGCGGCGGCGGGCACCTCGATCATGATGCCGATCGGCACTTGCGGTGCGTCAAGTGCGACGCGGATCTCATCGCAGCGATCCCGCAACGTGATCAGCTCTGACGCGGAGGTGATCATCGGGAACATGATCGAAAGATCGCCGCCCAGCTTCGCTGCGCGATATAGCGCACGCAACTGCGGATCGAGCAGGTCGGGCCGCCGCAGCAGCAGTCGTGCGCCACGAACCCCTAGGAACGGGTTCTCCTCTCGCGGCAAGTCCAGATGCGGCACCTGCTTGTCGCCACCGATGTCGAGCGCGCGCACGATCAGGGGGCGGCCATCGAGCGCGTCGATCATCGCTCGGTAGATCGCAAACTGCTCATCCTCGCTAGGGCTGTCACCGCGTTCAAGGAACAGGAATTCGGTGCGCATCAGGCCGACGCCTTCGCCGCCTTGAGCCAAGGCGAAGGGTGCCTGCTCCGGCTGGTTGATGTTGGCGCCGATGGCGATGGAGCAACCATCGGTCGTCACCGCTGGGCGGCTGCGCTCTGCTTCCTGCGCGGCGCGCTGATCGGCAAGAGTGGCGATCCAAGCGCGGGCGCTGGCGAGGTCCTCTTCCGAGGGGTTGAGCCAGATGCGGCCACTGTCGCCATCGACGATCGCGGTGCACCCAGCCGCCAGAGCCAGCAGCTCCGCACCACCCGCGACGACAGACGGCAGCCCCAGAGTGCGCGCCAGGATGGCGCTATGCGATGTCGGTCCGCCCAGCGCCGTAGCGATGCCGGCCACTTTGGCGACATCGAGCGACGCCGTGTCCGAAGGCGAAAGGTCGGCGGCGACGAGGATCGAAGGCTCGTCAGGAAAGTCGGCGAGAGTGCCGGTGCCAAGCCCGGGATCGATCTGCGCCAACACGCGCCGACCCACGTCGTGCAGATCGGCCGCGCGGGCCGCCAGGACGGGGTTGCCAAGCGCGGTCAACTGGCCGGCCAGCCGCTGGATCGCCTCATTCCACGACCAGGCGACGCCGTGCCCCTCGACCATCAGCTGGCAGGTCAGCGTGATCAGGTCGGTATCGTCCAGCAAGGTGGCCTGCGCCGTGAAAATGGCTGCATCCCCCGCACCCAGTCGGCGCGCGGTATCATCGACCAGCGCCTTCATCTGAGCACGCGTGCGGACCAAGGCATCATTGAGCAACTGGCCGCCCTCGATCAGTGCGACCGGCTGATCGACAACCTCAAGCTCGGCAGCGGCGAGGAGATGCACCTTGCCGATGGCAAGGCCGGGACTGGCCGCTACGCCCGCCACCATTCGCGGCGTGCCAGCGGGTTTCCAGCCGCGCACCGGAGCCAGCGCCTTTTCGGCAGCGCGCGCCGCATCCGCTTTCTCGCGCGATGACAGGCGGGTGATCACACCATGGAAGCGCTCGATCGCTTGAGCGGCCCCGTCGCCGGTGGCGCTGATGGTGACGCTATCGCCCGCCTTTAGGCCAAGCTGGAGCAGGGAAATGAGACTGCGCGGATCACCGGTTTCATCGCCGTGGCGCACGCGCATGGTGACGCCGCTGGCCTTCGCCGCCTCGACCCATGCAGCCGCAGGACGCGCGTGCAGGCCTGAGGGGTAGTCGACGGTCCATGCGATCGTTTCGGCCAGGTCTTCGGCAGGTGAGGCAGGCGCGGCGTCCGCCCCATCGCGGTGCAAGGCATCGGCGATCAGCGCCACATCGTTGGTGGTGAACAGGCCTTTCAGCCGGGCTTCGTCCTGGATCAGGCGAGTCAGGCGGCGCAGAATCGCGATGTGGCTGTCCGAATTGGCGGCGATGCCCACCACCAGATGCGCGATCTGGCCGGGGTTCCACTCGATACCACCAGGCACTTGCAGGACCACGATCCCGTCCTGACGGACCAGGCCTTTGTCCTCGCCCAGCCCGTGCGGGATCGCCACGCCCGAACCGAGGTAGGTGTTCGCCACCGCTTCGCGCTGGGCCATGCTGGCCTCATATCCGGGCGCGACGCAGCCGGCGGCAACGAGCAATTGCCCCGCCTGGCGGATCGCATCCGCCTTGTCGGTGACCTGGGCATCAATGCGAATCAAATCACGGGCCAGCGCATCCGCCGGTTCTCGTAGCGTCATTGCGGCCTCTCCTCAGACTCTCACTCCGCATAGAAAACGTTTTCTGTAAGAATTGTCAAGATGCATTAGGGATCTTGCAAGTCGAAGCGGCAAGCGACAGAGTGTGACGATCACTTCCGTGGAGAACGATTTCCCGCATGCCCGTTGGAATCAAGGATGTCGCCCGCGTGGCTGGCGTGTCCGCCGCCACCGTTTCGCGCGTGCTTTCGGGCCGTGCGGTCGATGCCGTGATGCAAAAGCGCGTCCTCGCCGCTGTCACCGAGACGGGTTACCGCCCCAATCTCGCCGCCCGGCGGCTGCGCTCGCGCCACAGCAACACGATCGGCTTGGTGGTTGCAGACATCCGCAATCCGTTCTTCACCGCCGTGTCACGCACGGTCGAGGACATCGCTTATGAACGCGGCTTGCGCGTCATCCTGTGCAATACCGACGAGAATCCGGCCAAGGAATCGATGTATCTGCAACTGATGCAGGAGGAGCGGGTGACCGGCGTGATCCTGGCGCCGACGCAATCCGGCGTCGAGCAAGCGGCACGTCAGCGGTTCGACTTTCCGGTGGTGCTTATCGATCGCACAATTCCCGGCGCCGCGCAGGATTCTGTCGTGCTGGACAATGAGGCGATGGCGGCGCTGCTGGTTCACCAACTCCACGCGGGCGGCCATCGGCGGATCGCCGGCTTCTTCGGAGCCAGCAGCACCACCGGCAGCGAGCGCAGCGCCGGTTACACCAAGGCCATGGCCGATCTGGGTCTGACGCCCGAGCCGGTCCCGGTGGCTCATGGCGAGGGCGAGGCTGAGCGTGCGATGACCACATTGATGAACACGCCCGGGCACGCCACAGCCCTGATCGCCAGCAACGGAGTCATGCTCACCGCGATGCTGCGCGCGATCCACGCGCTGGGACTGTCGGTTCCGCAAGACGTGGCCCTCGCCGGTTTCGACAACGAGCCGTGGATGGATCTGGTCGGCGGCGGGCTGACCGTTATCGAGCAGCCGGTCGAGGAGATCGGCCGCGCCGCGATGGCGATGTTGTCAGAGCGGCTGGATCACCCGGACGGCCCTCCGCGCAAAATGGTCCTGGGCGGGCGTTGCATCGTCCGTGGGTCAACCATCAGGTCGGCGGCTAGAGCAGTTTCCGTTCATTCCGGTTCATAGCCGCATGATTTGAAGTAGTTGGCGCATTCGGCGGGCTGGAAGATGTCGACGAGCTTTCCG
>NZ_JACIDY010000007.1 GCF_014196615.1 Novosphingobium fluoreni | reverse complement strand
CCATGCACCCAAAGCCTGCCCTTCGCTCAGATCATCCAGGGCATCACTTTTGGGCGAAGCGCGCCTCCTTTCGTACCTAAACCAACGAGACGCGCACGCTGCCTGCTCTATCCAAAACAGAACTGTTATCGGCAGCTAATGGTCGACTGAATTACACGATGGAAGGGAGGGCGCGAGAAAACGCTTTATGCAAAGCTCCATGGCTGTCATTCGCGACCAGTCGACACAATTTCGTTTTATCGCGCGTCGCAGGCGATAGCGGCAGGAAGCCGCCGTTCTGATTCCATCGGATTAGGAACACAGGCAGTCGCCCCATTTTTGCCATTATCGCGCTATTATTCATCTGCTTCGCTATAGGCAGAGTTGAGATGCCCCTGCCCGAAGTGCCGCCTGCTCTCGAGCTTCCGCACGTGGCCGCTGAGTTCGATGCAGCGGCCAGCCTGAAGATTGAGAAAAGCCTAAGCGTTATTCGCCCCCGATGCGCCGGTGATAAGGCTGATGAAATCGTGGTGTGCGCGGCAGATCCAAAACGCAATCGACTGGGATAACGGCCTAACAGCCCGCCAGATGGTCCACCAAAAACCGAGGCTCTATTAAGTGACAACGCCACTATCGATCTTCATGTGGAGGCAGCGCAAATTTCGGGCGCTCCCAGCAATCGCCTTATGGTCGGCGTAAAGATCGGGTTCTAGACGTGTCCTCGTTATCGGATCGTCGGGAAACTGCTCTACCACCCCGATCGTCGGCGAGGTGGCTGGCGAACATGCCACGGGGATAACTCCGGGAGGGCATGCCACGTCCACTGCCCACCTCGCTCGCGTGATTTTGCCATCAATCAGCCGGCGTCGGACGCACCCACTTCATTCGCGGCGACAAATTCTGTCGCTTGCGTCTGGTGCGACGGGTGCGGATCTTGCCGCAGGAGCATGATCGCTTGTTCGGCTATGGGCGACAAGTCCGTGAGATCAGCAAAGACGCTCGCTTTCATGCGCGGATCCCAGAACATTGCGATGTGATCGGCCGTGGCGGCGGCCGCATCGACGTCGCCCATGGTGGCAAAGTTGGCGGCGATCTGGTTGGCCATGCGGACGAGGTGTTCGCGTGGCGTCATTCCGCCGCCTCCGCTTCGATCCGGCGCGAGCGATGGGAAAGCGCTTCATAGCTTTCCTGCCAGTCACTTGGTCCATTCGATGCCGCGACCTGTACCGCCGTCACCTTGTATTCCGGGCAGTTCGTCGCCCAATCAGAGTAGTCGGTGGTGATCACGTTGGCCTGCGTCGTCGGATGGTGGAAGGTGGTATAGACGACGCCGGGCGCGACGCGGTCGGTTACCAGAATGCGGAGGGTCGTTTCACCCGCGCGACTGGCGAGCCGCGCCCAATCCCCATCGCGCAAGCCGCGGTCTTCCGCATCGATCGGATGTATTTCCAGCACATCCTCCGCGTGCCACACCACGTTATCGGTGCGCCGCGTCTGTGCCCCGACATTGTACTGGCTCAGGATACGGCCGGTGGTGAGCAAGAGCGGGAAGCGTGGCCCGGTCTTCTCGTCGGTCGGGATATAGTCCGTGACGACGAACTTGCCCTTGCCGCGGACGAAGCCTTCGATGTGCATGACAGGCGTACCGTCAGGCGCGGCTTCGTTGGCCGGCCATTGGATCGATCCCATCGCGTCTAGCCTTTCAAAGCTGACGCCGGTGAAGCTGGGGGTCAGCCGGGCAATCTCGTCCATGATCTGGCTGGGGTGGCTGTAATTCCAGTCCAGGCCGAGGGCATTGGCGAGGCCTTGCGTCACCTCCCAATCGGCGAGACCGTTCATCGGCGTCATCACCTTTCGCACGGGCTGGATGCGCCGCTCGGCATTGGTGAACGTGCCGTCCTTTTCGAGAAAGGTCGAGCCCGGCAGGAAGATATGCGCATAATTTGCCGTTTCGTTCAGGAACAAGTCGTGCACGATCACGCACTCCATCGCCGCCAGACCGGCCGACACGTGCTTAGTGTTCGGGTCGGACTGAAGGATATCCTCGCCCTGCACATAGAGCGCCTTGAACGTGCCCTCCACCGCAGCGTCGAGCATGTTGGGGATGCGCAGGCCCGGCTCCGGATCGATCGCCACGCCCCACTCGCTTTCGAACAGCGCGCGCGCCGAGGCGTCCGAGACGTGGCGATAGCCAGACAGTTCGTGGGGGAAGCTGCCCATGTCGCAAGCGCCCTGGACGTTGTTCTGCCCACGCAGCGGATTCACGCCGACGCCTTCGCGCCCGATGTTGCCGGTCGCCATCGCCAGGTTGGCGATCGCCATGACAGTGGACGAGCCTTGCGAATGTTCGGTGACGCCAAGGCCGTAGTAGATCGCCGCGTTCCCGCCGGTCGCGTAGAGGCGCGCCGCTTCGCGCAGCTCCGCCGGATTGACCATCGTAACCGGCTCTAGGGCCTCGGGCGAATTGCGCGATTGCGAGACGAATTCTGCCCAGTGGCTGTACTCGTCCCAATCGCACCGCTCACGCACGAATTCTTCTGCTGCCAATCCTTCGGTGACGATGACGTGCGCCATGGCAGTCAATACCGCGACGTTCGTGCCGGGACGCAGCGCCAGGTGATGGGCCGCCTCGATGTGGGGCGAGCGCACGATGTCTGTGCGACGCGGATCGATCACGATCAGCTTTGCGCCCTGCCTCAGCCGGCGCTTCATCCTGCTGGCGAAAACCGGGTGGCCGTCAGTCGGGTTGGCGCCGATGATCAGGATGACGTCGGCCTGCATCACGCTGTCGAAGTCCTGCGTGCCCGCGCTGGTGCCGAACGTGGTCTTCAAGCCATAGCCCGTAGGCGAGTGGCAGACGCGCGCGCACGTATCGACGTTGTTGTTGCCGAACCCGGCGCGGATCAGCTTCTGGACGAGGAAGGTCTCCTCGTTGGTGCAGCGGCTTGAGGTGATACCGCCGACGGACTCCCGCCCATACTTGGCCTGGATGCGCCGGATCTCGCTGGCGGCATGGGTGAAGGCCTCCTCCCACGATACTTCCCGCCACGGCTGATCGATGCTCTCACGGATCATCGGATTGAGGATGCGCTCCTGATGGTTGGCATAGCCCCAGGCGAAGCGTCCTTTGACGCAGCTGTGCCCGCGATTGGCCTTGCCGTCCTTCCACGGGACCATCCGGACCAGTTGCTCGCCCCGCATCTCGGCGCGGAAGGTGCAGCCGACACCGCAATAGGCGCATGTGGTGACGACGCTGCGATCCGGCGTGCCGATCTCGGCCACCTTGCGCTCTTGCAGAGTGGATGTCGGGCAAGCCTGCACGCAGGCCCCGCAAGAGACGCATTCCGACGAGAGGAAATCATCGGCAGCGGTGCCGGCCGAAATCTTGGACGCGAAGCCGCGACCGTCCATCGTCAGAGCCAGGGTGCCTTGCACCTCGTCGCACGCGCGAACGCAGCGCGAGCATGCGATGCACTTGCTTGGGTCGAAATCAAAGTAGGGGTTGGACTGATCCTTGGCGCTTTCCAGATGATTCTCGCCGGCATAGCCATAGCGCACCTCACGCAAGCCGACTGCGCCCGCCTGGTCCTGCAATTCGCAATCGCCATTGGCCGGGCAAGTCAGGCAATCCAGCGGGTGATCGGAGATGTAGAGCTCCATCACTCCCTTGCGCAACTTGTGAAGCGTCGGGGTCTGCGTGCGCACGACCATGCCCGGCTCTACCGGGGTGGTACACGAAGCGGGAGTGCCGCGCCGTCCGTCGATTTCCACAAGACAAAGCCGGCATGATCCGAACTGCTTCAAGCTGTCGGTCGCGCAGAGCTTGGGGATCGAAGTTCCCATCTCGGCTGCGGCGCGCATCACCGTAGTGCCGGCCGGAACGGTCGTTTCGCGACCGTCGATGTTCAAGGTGACGGAGGCGATGGCGTCCGACGCCGGGGTGCCGAAATCGGCCTGGGGTTCATAGCCCATGATGCTGCTCCAGCGGTGCCGGATCGCCCGGCAGGTTCATGTGTTCGCGAAGATCACGGCCGATGCCGCGCACGGTGATCATTCCGCAGCTTCGGCCATGCGCAGGCCGAAATCCTCGGGGAAATGGGTGATCGCGCTCATCACGGGATAAGGTGTGAACCCACCCAGCGCACAGAGCGAACCGAACTTCATCGTCTCGCACAGATCGGCAACCAGTTGCAGATTGGCTTCCGAGGCTTCCCCGGCGATAACTTTGTCCAGAGTTTCTCGCCCGCGCACTGATCCGATCCGGCACGGCGTGCACTTGCCGCAGCTCTCCGCCGCGCAGAACTCGAACGCAAAGCGTGCCTGCTTCGCCATGTCGGCGCTGTCATCGAACACGGTGATTCCGCCATGGCCGATCAGGCCGTCCACCGCCGTGAAGGCTTCGTAATCGAACGGCGTGTCGAACAGGGCAGGGGGGAAGTACGCCCCCAGCGGCCCGCCGACCTGCACCGCGCGGATCGGCCGTCCACTTGCCGTGCCGCCCCCGATCTTTTCGACAATTTCGCCCAGCGTGATGCCGAATGCAGTTTCGTACAAACCGCCGTGCTTCACATTGCCGGCGATCTGCACCGGCATCGTCCCGCGCGAGCGGCCCATGCCGTAGTCGGCGTAGGCTTGCGCGCCTTGGGACAATACGAAGGGTACCGCCGCCAGCGTCAGGACGTTGTTGATGACGGTCGGGCACCCGAACAGCCCTTCATGCGCAGGCAGCGGCGGCTTGGCGCGAACCTCACCGCGCCTGCCCTCCAATGAGTTGAGGAGCGACGTTTCCTCGCCACAGACATAGGCCCCGGCGCCCACGCGCACTTCGACCTCGAACGGCGCGACGATCGCAGAAGATAGCTGCACTGCTGCCTGCATCTTGGCGATGGCGTGCGGATATTCCGAACGGATGTAGATGAAGCCCTTGCCCGCCCCGACAGCCAGACCGGCGATGGCCATGCCCTCGATCAGCATGAAGGGATCGCCTTCCATCACCATGCGATCGGCGAATGTGCCGCTGTCACCCTCGTCGGCGTTGCAGACAATGTACTTTTCCGAACCCGGCGCGACACGCACCGTGTTCCACTTGATGCCAGCGGGGAAGCCCGCTCCGCCTCTTCCGCGCAGGCCTGATGCGGTAACCTCGGCGACGACGGCTTCTGCGCCCAAAGCCCGCGCGCGCTCCAATCCAGCCCAGCCACCGGTTGCCGCGTAATCGTCCAGGCTGGTCGGACGGGTCATCCCAGCCCGTGCGAAAGTCAGCCGGGTCTGGCTCGCGATGAACGGATGATCGGCGATCCGGCCAATACACAGCGCATCGGCCGTGCCGCCCAAAATCGCATCGACATGCGCCGCTTCGACGGGGCCATAGCCTATGCCATCGATCTCCACCAAAGGCTCAAGCCAGTGCATGCCCCAACTGGATGTGCGCACCACCTCATGCCCGCGCTCAGCAAAGGCCCTGGCCAGCAAATTTGCTCCGCAGGCAATCGCCAGGGCGTCATCTGAAATCCTGATCTGCATCATAGCGCCCCGATCAATGCGGCGACTTTGCCGTTATCGAGGCGGGCGTGAACCTCATGGCCGATCATCGCGTTCGGTCCGACCGAACATAGCCCCAGGCAATAGACAGTCTCCACCCGCACCCGCGCGCCGGCGACCTTTTCTGCCGCGATCGCCAGGGCCTCGCTGCCGCGCGATTGGCAGCTTTCGGCACGACATAATTTGATCGCCGGTCGCGGATCGGGCGTGCGGTGATAGTCGTGATAGAAGCTGACGACGCCCGACACCTCGGCACGGCTGAGGTTCAAGTGCAGTGCGATTTCGCGGATCGTCACTTCCGATACGTGGCCGAACGCCGCTTGTACGTCATGCAGGATCGGTAGCAAGGCATCCTGCCGGCTACCATGCGCGCGCAAAATCTCGTTCAGTTCAGCCATTGGTCCTCCACCTGCTGATCATCATGAGGTCGCGTGGCCAGAAACTCAAATCAAAGTTGGCGATAGTCGATAGGGCGTATCTATCATGCGATAGTCAATCCGTGTGCTACCGTCAGCGCGGCACGTGCGACAGGCGGCATCGGCTCTAGTGCGCCGACGAGCAGGCCAACACGGTTACTCTCCGGCAGGTCGCTGATCGGGATCAGCCGCACGCCGGTGGCCGGTGCGATGAAGTCGGCGTGGCTGTCCGTGACGATGCTGTTCAATCCACCCCGCGCCACGATCGACAGCAGCGCGATATAGGAATCCGCAGTAGCAACGGGGGTTGCCTGGACCTTCAACCGCGCCAGATGCGCATCCAGAATGCGCCGGTTCTGCATGCCCTGGTGCAAGAGGCACAATGGCTCGCGCACGGCCTGCGCCAGAGTTACCTCGTCCGCAGCGGCGAGCAGACTGCCCGGATGGACGGCCAGGCAATAGCGCTCGGAATAGAGCGGCGTGGCGATCATCCCGCCTGCCGGTTCGGCGTCTAGATAGGTGAGCCCGGCGTCCAGTTCGAACCCGGCCAATCCGCGCACGATGTGATCGGACGTCAATTGGCGGATCGCGACCCGCAGGTCCGGAAACGCAGACGCGAGCGCTCCCATGAAGCGCCCGACATACGGCATCGCGGCCGGAATACAGCCCAGTCGCATCTCGCCGCGCAGGGACCCTGCCGCATCCACCGCCAGCCGCATTTCGTCATGCCCAGCCACCAGGCGGCGCGCGTGGGAGAGGATGGCCTCACCCTCCGCCGTCAGCCCGACAAAGCGACGGTCGCGCTGGACCAGGCGTTTGCCCAACCGCGTTTCCAGATTGGCGATTCCCGCCGATAGCGTGGGTTGCGTGACATGACAGCGCGCGGCCGCTCGGGCGAAATGCCGCTCTTCCGCCAGCGCGATGAAGTATTCGAGGAAGCGGAACTGCATTGGCCGGTTATTAGGCTGGATCGCGCCGCGCGCGCAAGCAAGCAGCCTAGTGCGATTCTACAGACTTGTCGCGCTTCGCGTCAGCGTCACGCTGGGCGATATGAGGGCCGGCGTTATGTCGACGGCTCGCCCTGCCAGTTGAAGCGATTATGCCCGAAGGGGCACCCGTTGCAGTGATTATCATGACGAGGCTTGCGACATCAGCGAGGCGGGCAATCGAGCCAAAGCCCTGTCCGATAAGCTCAGAGATTAAGAGCGGATGGTGACCCCTACGAGAATCGAACTCGTGTTTCAGCCGTGAGAGGGCCGCGTCCTAACCGCTAGACGAAGGGGCCGTGTAGCCATGTGCCGGTCTGCAAAAGCCGCGTGAGAGTGGTGACCCCTACGGGAATCGAACCCGTGTTTCAGCCGTGAAAGGGCCGCGTCCTAACCGCTAGACGAAGGGGCCAATCTCATGCTGCGTCGTTTGCAGGCCCGCGCCTCTAGGCAAGCAGCGCGGGGGGGTCAAGCGCCTTTTTGCAATAGTCTGCGGATCAGGCTCAATCTGCCCACGCGGCGTCGTCCAGCAAAAGCTCCGCCTGGGGCCGAGCACCCCAGTCATCGATCTTGGCGCGGCCTGCCAGCCATAGGCGTCGGCCCTGGCTGGCATGCAGCAGCGCCTGTCCCAGATCGCTTTCGGCGGCACGAAAGGCGATCGCCTTGATCCGTCCGCCGTCGGGGCCGCTGGCAATCAGCCGGACGTGATCGGCGCCGACTATGTCCACTTTCACCAGGCGCACCGGTCCGACGGCGACCTTGGGGCCGGGCCAGCCCATGCCGAAGGGGCCAGCGACGTCCAGAGTGTCTACCAGCTGCGGCGTCAGGCCGCCGGGGGATAAGGCCAGATCGAGCAGCAGGGAGCGACTTTCGGTCGCCGCCGCCACGTCTCTGCCCAGCTTGGCGTCCAACCAGTCTCCGAAGGCACCCACCTTAATAGGATCGATCGTCAAGCCGGCGGCCATTGCGTGGCCGCCCCCGGCAACGAGAAGCCCTTCCTCGCGCGCGGCGATGATCGCAGCGCCAAGGTCGACGCCGCTGATCGACCGACCGGAGCCCTTGCCGTGGCCCGAGCCTTCCTCTTCCGCGCCAAGCGCGATGACGAGCGCGGGCTTGCCGGTCTTTTCCTTGATCCGCCCGGCAACGATGCCGATCACGCCGGGGTGCCAGCCACGCCCAGCCAGGACGAGAACGGCGCGGTTGTGCTGGGCGGCGACTTGCGCCTCCGCCTCTTCCTGCACCACTTGCTCGATTGCGCGGCGTTCATCGTTCAGGCGCGAGAGTTGTGTGGCGATGTCGCGGGCCTCATCCGGGTCGCGCGTCGTCAGGAGGCGCACGCCGAGGGTCGATTCGCCCACACGCCCGCCGGCGTTGATGCGCGGGCCCAGCGCAAAGCCCAGATCGCTGCACGTCGGCGCGCGGGAGAGGCGGCTGGCGTCGATCAAGGCGGACATGCCGATATTCTCACGCCTCGCCATGACCTTGAGCCCCTGCGCGACGAAGGCACGATTCAGGCCATGAAGCGACGCCACATCCGCCACGGTGCCCAGCGCAACCAGATCGAGCAGCGAGAACAAGTCCGGCTCGGCCCGGTCCTGGAACCAGCCCTTGCGCCGCAACGCGCGCACGGTGGCGATTGCGAGCAGGAAGGCGACGCCCACGGCGGCGAGATGACCGTGCCCCGCCGCGATCACGCCTTCGTCCAGGCGGTTGGGATTGACCAGGGCGGCTGCGCGCGGCAGCAGCGGCGCGCACTTGTGATGATCGACGACGATGACATCCACGCCGGCCTCATGCGCCATTGCCAGAGCTTCGTGCGCCATGGCCCCGCAATCGACCGTGACGATCAGGCTGGAGCCTTCGCCAGCTATCCGGACCAGAGCCTCGCCGGAGGGACCGTAGCCTTCCAGCAGCCGGTCAGGGATGTAATAGCGCGCCTCCTGGCCTAGCGCGCGCAGCAGCAGGACCAGCAGCGCGGCGCTGGTGGCGCCATCGACATCATAATCGCCGTAGATCGTCACCGTCTCGCCAGTCAGCACGGCTTGGGCAACCCGCTCGGCGGCGGCGTCCATGTCGCGAAATTCGGATGGGTCGGGCAGGAAAGCTCGCAGAGACGGCGCGCGGTGGCGGTCAAGGTCGTCTCGCTCCACTCCGCGGGAGAGCAGTAGTTGTGAGACGATGTCGTCCAGGCCGCTCTGGCCGACGCTGAGGTCCATGTTGCCGCCGCGCCAGCGCCAGGCTTTCCCGGACAGAGATCGCTCGATTCCGAAGACGGGTGTAGAAAGAGATTGCATGGCCGCTGACTACCGCAAGCTGGGGTGGCGGCAAAGGCCTGCGCCCCTTATCGGGGTGGGTATGGCCCATGAAGCTGAGAGATCCGGAATGCTGGCGATCATCTGGCACAGCCGCACTGGCGCATCCCAAGCCATGGCGCAGGCGATCGCGGCGGGAGCGGGGGATGCCGGTCGCTTGATCCCGGCTGGGGAAGTGACGGCGCAAGATCTGCTGTCCGCGTCGGGTTACGTCTTCGTATGCCCTGAAAACCTGGGCGCGCTGTCCGGCGCGATGAAGGAGATGTTCGACCGCTGCTATTACCCGCTGCTGGGGCAAGTGGAAGGGCGGGCCTATGCTTCGGCGATCGCGGCGGGGTCTGACGGGCAGGGCGCGCAGTCTCAGCTAGACCGCATCGTCACCGGCTGGCGCCTGCGCCGCGTGGCGGAACCGTTGATCGTCAATTTCGCCGCGCAAACGCCGGAGGCGATCGCGGCGCGCAAGGTGTTGCCGAGCGAGGGTCGCCGCGCCTGTCTCGAGATGGGCGAGGCAATGGCCGAAGGGCTGCGCCTGGGCATCTTCTGATCGCCGCAAGTGATTCGGCGGTATTCGCGGCTTGCGTTCGGCTGATCGGTGGGCATGGTGCGGCCGGGCTTTCGGGGGTGATGCACGATGACATATCAATCGGACGAGCATGCCCGTGCCGGGGTGTCCTTCCTGTTCCGTCCGGGGGAGCGCCCGGATCGGGCCGCGCTGGAGCAGGCGTTGGCGCAGTGTCAGGCCGTGGCCAGTGTCACGCACGATGATGGGGCAGGTCAGGTGGAGGTTCTAGCGAGTGGCTTGGCCTTCATGTGTGACGGATTGAACCCCGCATCGGTCGATTCGACGGGGCCGGGCTTTGTGGCTTCCGCTGTGCCCTATGGCTTCTCGGGTGAAGTCAATTGTGGGGGGCATGAAGCCGTTCGCCTGTATCCTGGCCCGCATTTGTCCGGCGGGTTAGCGCTCACGCCGGTCGTTCGCGCACTGTTGGCTTTGGCGGCGGAACTGGCCGTCAGCATGCCGGTTGCGGCGTTGTATTGGCAGCCTGCCGACACGTTGATCGAACCGCGCTATTTTTCTCGCGTCGTGCTGGCTTGGCTCGCGGGCGGTGCGTTCCCGGCGGCGGGGCTCACCGCGATGACGCGATTGGCCGATGGCAGCGTGGTCACGCATGGGTTGCAACATTTTATCGGATATGAACTGACGTTCCGCGCCTCCGCTTTGGATGGCGATGCGGTTTCCCTGTCGGGCGCCGCCGCAGCCGTGGATTATCTCATGCGTGAAGGCGCTCCGAAAGCGCTGTCTGAATTGACGATCGATAGGCAGCGCTATCAGGCGGAAACTGCGCTCCACGCGCGGCAAGTGCTGGTTTGGCCGGAAGCAGCTGCGCTTACGGCAGGGACCGCGACCGCTTTCTAGGACCCCACGGTGAGGCTCGGCCGGACGAGATCGGCCAGGCAGCGGGCGTAGAGCTGATGTTCGGCGATGAGGACGCGCGCGGCAAGCGTCTCGGGCGTATCACCCGGTGCGATGGCGACGGCGACTTGGCCGAGCGTAGGCCCACAATCCAGGTCCTGAGTCACCAAGTGGACAGTCGTTCCGCCATGGCTGTCGCCCGCCTCGATAGCGCGTTGATGTGTGTGGAGGCCAGGGTATTTGGGGAGAAGCGAGGGGTGGATATTGACCATCCGGCCTTCCCAAGCTGCGACGAACGCCGGCGAAAGGATACGCATGTACCCTGCCAGCACCACCCATTGCGCACCGCTTTGGCGGATAGCGGCGTCCATCGCCATGTCGTGCGCTTCGCGGGTCATGCCCTTGTGGGATAGCGAAAACGTCGCGACGCCCTCGGTCGCTGCCAGGGCGAGACCGCCGGCTTCGGGCTTGTTGCTGACCACCAACACCAGTTCGTAAGGGCAATCCGCCAGGCGGCTGGCGTAGAGTAGGGCGGCCATATTCGTGCCGCTGCCGGAAATCAGTACGGCCACTTTTGCGCGAAATGCCATTATGCAGCGGTCCGGGGGCGGAACAGCATCGATGATCCGGACGTTTGGCGGCTCATGGCAGGTTTCCCCTTATCGCTGGCGTTTGTCCCGGCGTCTGCGCGCTGCCCGTATGCGCTTGCGAGCCGAGGAGCAACTGCCTGATGCATGCGCCGTTCAAGCCCAATCCCGAAGACCTGACGTATCTGCGCCGCCTGGGCTGGACCGTGGTGATCGGCGCGATCCTGATGATGGCCTGGCGCGCGTCGGACCTGCTGCTGCTGGCCTTTGGGTCGCTGCTGGGCGCGGTGATGTTCCGCAGCGCGGCCCGGATGATCCAGCAATTGGGGGTGCGCAACTGGCGGATCGCCCTGGGGCTGGGCACGTTGCTGGTTCTCACGGTATTCGGCGGGATGCTGTACCTGCTGACGGTGCAGTTCGGCACTGAATTGGCGGCGATGCTGGGGAATCTTCCTGGTACGTTGGAGAAGATCGAGCGCGGGCTTTCGGTCAACCCCGTCGGCCGCGCGGTGGTGCAGGCGGGCGAGGCCGCTGCTGGCGGCAGCAAGATCGCAGACAGCCTCAGCGAATTGGTGCGCGGCGCGGGCGAGATCATGCTGAACCTGGTGATCGTGATCGTGGGCGCGATGTTCATCGCCAGTAATCCTAGCCCCTATCGCAATGCGGTGGTGCTGATGACGCCCCGCCCGGCCCGGCAAACCATGGAACGCGCGCTGAACGAGATGTCGTTCGCTCTACGGCTATGGCTCAAGGCAAAGCTTATCTCGATGGCGATGATGACGCTGGTGATCGGCGGTTGCCTGTGGTGGGCGGGGCTCGAATCATGGGCAGCTTTGGGCCTCTTGGGCGGCCTCAGCGAATTCGTGCCCTATGTCGGCCCGGTCGTCGCGATGCTGCCGGCGATCGGCTTAGCGGCCGCCGTGGGCGGTGACGTACTGTGGCGCACGCTTGTCGCGTTCCTCGTGGTGCGCGTGATCGAGGGCTGGCTGCTGACGCCGTTCGTCAACCGCACCGTCGTCAACATCCCGCCCGCACTGACTTTATTCACGATCCTAGCCGTGGGCGCGGTATTCGGCGTCTATGGCGTGTTTTTCGCCGGAGCGCTGCTGGTGGTGGCGTTCGTCGGTGTGCGCGAGTTCTACCTGCGCGATACCCTGGGGGAGGATATCGACGGCGTCCCTCGCGATACCTGAAGCTTTGCCTTAAGCGTCGTGCCCCGCCGTCCAAGGCGCGCGGGCCGACCAGGTTTCATCCGAGCCGGAGACGGTGCAGCCACGCTGCCCGGCGCGAATTTCCCCAATGCGATGCACCGTTTCCCCAGCGGCGCTAAGGTCTGCGATGATCGAGTCGACGTCGGCTGCCGCCACAGAAAGCACCATGCCGATCCCGCAATTGAATGTGCGTGCCATCTCTGCCGGCTCGATGTTCCCCTGCGCCTGCAGGAACGACATCAGGCGCGGTTGCTCCCAAGCATCGGCAGCGACATGCGCGCGCAGGCCCATGGGAAGGACTCGCGGAATATTCTCCAGCAATCCGCCGCCAGTGATGTGTGCCAGCGCGTGGATTCGCCCCGAGCGGATCAGCGGCAGCAAGCTTTTCACATAGATTCGCGTGGGGGCAATCAACGCCTCAATCAGCAGCACTTCGGGATCGAACAGCGCCGGACGATCCAGCTTCCAGCCCTTGTCAGCCGCGAGCCGTCGTACAAGCGAGTATCCGTTGGAGTGTACGCCGGAAGAGGCGAGGCCCAGCAGCACGTCACCCTCGGCAACCTTGTCACCGGTCAACTGCTGCCCGCGTTCCACCGCGCCGACGCAGAAGCCGGCCAAGTCATAATCTCCGGCGGAATACATGCCCGGCATCTCGGCCGTTTCGCCGCCGATCAGCGCACAGCCGGAAATGCGGCATCCCTCGGCAATGCCGGCGACGACACGTTCGGCGATGCCGTTCTCCAGCTTGCCAGTCGCGAAATAGTCCAGGAAGAACAATGGCTCTGCGCCCTGGACGATCAGATCGTTCACGCACATTGCCACCAGATCGATGCCGATCTGGTCATGCCGGTCATGGTCGATCGCCAGCTTGACCTTGGTGCCAACGCCATCGTTCGCGGCGACGAGCAACGGATCCGTGTAGCCCGCCGCTCGCAGATCGAAGAATCCGCCGAAGCCGCCCAGTTCCGCATCGGCACCGGGGCGGGCCGTCGCTTTGGCAAGCGGTGCGATGGCCTTTACCAGCGCGTTTCCGGCGGCAATGGATACACCCGCTTGCGCGTAGCTGTAGCGGGTCTGGTCGGCGGTTTGGGCGTTATCGTCTGACATCGGGCAAGCGCCTAACGCTTTACTGCTTGGATTTCCATCGGCGTTTAGGCAAAAGGCGCGCGGCCTGATGATGACCAGTCGATTTCACCCCAAGAACCTGCGTGCGCGCATGGATGAGGCCGGACCCAAGGGCAGGCTTGCGATCATGCTCGGCATGGCCGCTGTGGGTAGCGTGATCGGTATGGCCGCAACGCAGCTGATTGCCCAGATCGAAGGTGATCGCGGCATTCTGCCCGTTGCCAACTCGGTCGATATCCAGGTCAATGGCATCGTCGTCGACGTGACCGGCAAGACCGGGCAGGAAGCGCGTGTCGAGGGCTGGAAGCAGGCCGAGAAGAAAGCCTGGGAGCAACTGAAGGGCCCCGCCATGCCGATCGAGGCGATCGATGCGATGGTGTCCTCCGTAGTGATCGAGCGCGAACAGATCGGCCCACATCGCTATGTCGCCAAGCTGGGCGTGATCTTCGATCGCGCGAAAGCGGGCCAGTATGTCGGCGGGGGCGAGGGTGGCGGGCTGCACTCGGCGCCGATGCTGGTGATCCCGATCCTCTATTCGGGCGGCGTGCGCCAAGTGTTCGAAGTGCGAGGAGCCTGGCAGAAGGCCTGGGCGGAATTCCAGGCTTCTGCCAGTCCGGTGGACTATGTTCGTCCGGCCGGAACGGGCGGCGAATCTCTGGTTCTCAATGCGGGCCAAGCCGGCCGTCGCAGCCGCTTGTGGTGGCGCAACGTGCTGGATCAGTTCAATGCCGCAGATGTCGTGATCCCGGTAGCCCGGCTGGAGCGGGAGTGGCCGGGCGGTCCGGTTAAAGGCACCTTCACGGCGCGGCATGGCCCCGACAACGAAGTGCTGGAAACGTTCACGATGTCCGCCCGCGACGACCAGGCGGTGCCGCAGATGCTGGCGCAGGCCGTCGCGCGGATAGATGGAATCTATCGCAACGCTCTGGCGCAAGGTCAGCTGACGCCCAACCCCACATTGATGAGCGGCAGCATCGCGTTCGATCAGGCGCTGGGCGAGTTGCGGGGCAAACTGATGAGCCGCGATGTCGATAGCGTGCCGCGCGCCGCTTCCGCGCCCGCTTCGGTCGCGCCGCTGATTACGCCTGAGCCTGTGCCCTTGGGTGAGATACAGACCGTGACGGTACAGTTCGCTTCTCCAGACGCTGCGGCTGTCGACGCTGCGCTGTCCGCCGTGCGCGGGGCAGCCGGCGTGCAGAACGCGGCCACCACCAGTCTGGCGATCGGCGGCACGTCTGTAATGCGGGTGACGGTAGCTGGCGGGCAGGGCGCGCTGGTGGCCGCACTCAAGGCGCGCGGATGGCAAGTCAGCGCTGGCGGCGGCGTGATCCGTATCTCACGCTGAGTAAGGCACGCCAAGCGATGCGCCAGATCGCCTTGCCTTTGCCCCTGCCGAATGAAAGCGCTCCCAGGATCGTCGTCGGCAACGCGAACGCCGCTGCAGTGGATGCAATGGCGGATGCATCGCGCTGGCCTTTCCGGACTGCCGTACTGTCCGGACAACCGCGCTGCGGCAAGACATTGCTCGGCCGCTGGTTTCAGCAATCAGGGGCGGGCGATGTGCTGGACGATGCCGACAGGATTGATGAAACGTCGGTATTTCACGCCTGGAACCGGGCTCAGGAAAGCGGCCGTCCTTTGCTTGTCATCAGGGATGCCATGCCGGGTGCCTTTCAGATTACGCTTCCCGATCTGCGCTCGCGGCTTGGGGCCGCCCTTCACCTCGAGATCGGCGCGCCTGACGATATGATGATGGGCGAACTGATCGCTCTTCATGCAGAGATGCGCAGCCTGCCCTTAGACGAGGCGGCGATTGCCTACCTTGTACCGCGTTGCGAGCGTAGCCATCTGGCCGCTGAACAGATCGTCGCCGCCATTGATCGCCTCAGTCTGGAGCGCAAGCAGCCACCGACGTTATCGGTCTGGCGTGAAGCGTTGAATGAGATTACAGGAGCCGCCCGCAGTGCAACTTGATCGCGGCTGCAGCGTTATGGCGAAATGGGCAGGAGTGATGGGGCGATGATGAACAATCTTATCCGTTACCTCGACTCTATTGTCGCCCGCGATCCCGCGCCACGTTCGCGTTGGGAAGTGTTGCTCTACCCAGGTGTTTGGGCACTGTTCTGGCACCGCGTGGCCCATCGGCTTTTCAGATCGCGCCTGTTTTTTTTCGCGCGCCTGATCAATCACTTGTCACGCGTGTTGACCGCGATCGACATTCACCCGGGCGCGACGATCGGAAAGAATTTCTTCATCGATCATGGCTTCACCGTGATCGGCGAAACGGCGGTTATCGGTGACAACGTCACCATCTATCAGGGCGTTACGTTGGGCGGCACCAATCCGACCAACGGACAGCCGGGGAAGCGTCACCCCACGATCGAGGACAATGCGATCATCGGTTCGGGTGCGCAGATCCTTGGGCCAGTGGTCGTGGGCCGTCGGGCCCGGATCGGTGCCAGCGCCGTCGTTACCGAGAACGTGCCAGAGGGCGCGACGATGGTGGGCGTGAAAGCACGCTCCACGCTGGTTGCTGCGGAGACGTGGGCGAAGGAATTCATGCCCTACGGCACTCCTTGCAAAGAGCCTTGCGAACCATCCGGCCTGGCCCGGGTCGAGCAGCTCGAGTCTGAACTCAGCCGTTTGCGCGATCAGGTGGCACAATTGTCGGCGCACCGATCCGCTCAAGAGCCTGAATCGCCAGGCATGACGGGAACCTGAGCCTGCGATGGCAGCACCCGGGAACGGCTCTACCGACACGAATATTATTGCGTTTCCCAAAGCCGGAGCGCTTCAGGTCGGGTTCGATCGCCTGGAATTGCAGCGTATTCTGGACGTCTATGGGCGCATGGTAGCCGCGGGGCAGTGGCGCGATTATGCCATGGAGTTCACGCGCGACGCCGCAAGCTTTTCCGCTTTCCGCCGCGCCGCCGAACGACCTCAAGCTCGCATCGAGAAACGCCCGGCTCTTCGTGGTAAGCAGGGTATGTGGACCCTGTTCGGCGAAGTCGGGCAAGTCCTGAAGCGCGGCCACGAGCTTGCCGGCGTTCTCGTTCCGCTGGAGCGAAGGCTCCTCAAGGTCGTGGACAATTAACGCGGCGGCGATTTTGGCGGATTGATCATCGCCAGTCCGCGATAGGTCTGCTCCATCCCGTTATTTAGCGGCACGCCGGGTGCCTGCGCCATGATCCGAGACCAGTTAGCGGCAACCCCGTCCACGGTTCGCTCGTGCTGCTCCAGTAGGACGCCTTGGCCCATCGTCAGCCAGCAGCCCTGCACGATCCCGCCGCCGGCCCCTACGACGGCGCCTTCCGGGGCTTGATCGGAAACCAGGAACAGCGCGGCGGGCACCACGTCGTCCATATGGAATGCCTGGAACGCCTCTTCCGGCAGGATATCCTCCGTCATACGAGTGCCTGCCGCTGGGGCGATGCAGTTGACTCGGATCCCGTACTTCGCGCCTTCCAGATGGAGCGTCTTGGCCAGGCCGATGATGCCCGCCTTGGCCGCAGCATAATTTGCCTGCCCGAAGTTCCCACCCAGCCCGGATGCTGATGTCGTCATCAGAACGCGGCCGCGTCGCTGCCGTCGCATCGTTTCCCAAACCGCCTTGGTCGCGAACGCCGATCCGAGCAGATGGACGCGCAAGACGGCTTCGAAGTCCGCAGGCACCATCTTGGCGAACGTGCGATCACGCAGGATACCGGCGTTGTTGATCAGGATGTCGATCGCGCCCCATCGCTCCAGCACGCGGGCCGCCATCGCGTCCATCTGTGCAAAGTCGGAAACGTCGCCGCCATCAGCCATCGCCTCGCCGCCGTTATTGCGGATTTCGTCGACCACCTTATCGGCCGATAGCCCCCCGCCGCTTCCGTCGCGGGCTACCCCCAGATCGTTGACCACGACCTTCGCTCCCTGCCGTGCCAGTTCGAGCGCATAGGCTCGGCCAAGGCCATTGCCTGCTCCGGTGACGATGGCGACCTGGCCTGCAAAGCGTGCATTCATAGCCTTAGCGGTGACACAGCCTTGCGGCCGCTTCAATCGAAGCTTGTCCTTTTTGGGGTGCAGCTTGCTCCGAATCGTGAGTGGGGGCATAGGCACCTCGATCCACGCCCATGCGAAAGGCCCGGCGATGAAAGTGCGCGTCCATGTCAGCCTCAAGCCCGGTGTGCTCGACCCTCAGGGGCGCGCCATTCATCATTCGCTGGAAGGACTGGGCTTTACCGGTGTGAACGATGTCCGCGCGGGCCGGCTGATCGAGCTGGACGTGGCGGACGGCGTGACGGACGCCGATCTCGACGAGATGTGCCGCAAGCTGCTCGCCAATATGGTGATCGAAAGCTACCGTATCGAAAAGGTCGCCGCGCCGGAGCTGAAGGCGTGAGCGGGTTCCGCTCGGCGGTGATCACGTTCCCCGGTTCCAATTGCGACCGGGACATGTTCGACGCCCTGCACAAGGTGTCGGGCACCGAACCGACGCGTGTGTGGCACGGTGATGCCGATCTGCCGCAGGGGTTGGACTTCATCGCGCTCCCCGGCGGCTTTTCCTACGGCGATTATCTGCGCTGTGGTGCGATCGCCTCGCGCTCGCCGATCATGCAAGCCGTGATCAAGGCGGCCGGGCAGGGCGTGCCGGTGCTGGGCGTGTGCAACGGCTTTCAGGTACTGACCGAAAGCGGTTTGCTGCCGGGCGCGCTGCTGCGCAATGCGGGCATCCGCTTCGTCTGCCGCGAGGTGAGCCTGACCGTCGAGAATGCGCAGTCCTTGTTCACGGCAGGCTACGAAGCGGGCGAGACCATCCGCATTCCCGTCGCGCATCACGATGGCAACTTCTACGCTGACGGAGAGACGCTCGACCGCCTGGAGGGTGAAGGCCGCGTGGCGTTCCGTTATGCTGAGGATGTGAATGGATCGGCACGAAACATCGCGGGTATCCTAAACGATGCCGGCAATGTCCTTGGGATGATGCCCCACCCTGAAAGAGCGATCGAAGCGGCGCATGGTGGCGACCATGGTCGCGCCCTGTTCGAAAGCGCGATCAAGGGCTTGGTTGCCGCCTGAGAAACGCTGGGCGCGGCCTTGCAGCCGCGCCTAAGTCCTCACTCTACCGTGACGCTCTTCGCCAGATTGCGGGGCTGGTCCACATCCGTGCCCTTCACACAGGCGACGTGATAGGCCAGCAACTGGACCGGAACGGCATAGACCAAGGGGGCGATGAGCGGATGCACCTTGGGCATCTCGATCGTGGCAATGCAACCTTCGCCCGCTTCCTTAATGCCGTCGGCATCCGAAATCAGAACAACCTTGCCGCCGCGCGCTCGCACCTCCTGCATGTTGCTCACGGTCTTTTCGAATAGTGGGCCTGAAGGCGCCAGGACGATTACCGGCACGGCTTCGTCTATCAACGCGATAGGGCCATGCTTCATCTCACCAGAAGCATAACCTTCTGCATGTATATAGCTGATTTCCTTCAGTTTTAGCGCTCCCTCCAATGCCAGGGGATAGTCCGGGCCGCGGCCGAGATAGAGCACGTCCCGGGCGGGAGCGATGAGGTGCGCCATCGAAAAAATCTCCTCGTCGAAAGCGAGGGCTGCGTTCAAGCAGGCCGGCGTTTCCACCAGATGGCGCACGATGGCGATCTCCTCCTCGCGATCGATGCGTCCGCGTTTCACCGCCAAATGCGCGGCGAGCGCGGCCAGCACAGCGAGCTGACAAGTGAATGCCTTTGTCGAGGCAACGCCGATTTCGGGCCCGGCATGGGTTGGCAGCAGCAAGTCGGCCTCGCGGGCCATCGAACTGGTCGGTACGTTCACTACGACGGCGATGGTCTGCCCAGCCGCCTTGCAATGGCGCAGAGCGGCCAGAGTGTCGGCCGTCTCGCCGGATTGCGAGATGAACAGTGCCAGGCCGCCCGGTTCCAAGACCGGATCGCGGTAACGAAACTCGGAAGCGACATCAATGTCGACCGGCAGGCGGGCAAATTGCTCGAACCAGTACTTCGCCACCATCCCAGCGTAATAGCTGGTGCCGCAGGCGACGATCGTGACTCGATTGATGCGGGACAAGTCGAAGTCGATCTGGGGCAATGCGACTGACTGATCGACCTGATGAATGTAGCTGCGAAGGGTCTGCGCCACCACGGTCGGTTGCTCGAAGATTTCCTTCTGCATGAAGTGGCGATAATTGCCCTTCTCGATCGCGACGGCCGAGGCGCCAGATGCGACGATCTCACGCTCGACCGCATGGTTTGACGCATCATAGACCTGCGCGCCTTTGCGGGTGATGACGACCCAATCACCTTCCTCAAGATAGCTGATACGCTGGGTGAGCGGCGCCAGGGCGAGTGCGTCCGAGCCGAGATACGTCTCGCCATCGCCATAACCGACCACGAGCGGTGAGCCGAGGCGAGCCCCGATCAGCATGTCCGGAAAGCGCTTGAATGCGATAGCCAACGCAAAGGCCCCGCGCAGTTCCGGCAGGGCTTCGCGCACCGCCTGCTCGGGCGACAGGCCGCCCTCGACAAGCTCAGAAATCAGGTGAGCTACGACCTCGGTATCGGTCTGACTCTCAAAATGCCGGCCTCGCGCCTCAAGGCTGTCACGCAGTGGCTTGAAGTTTTCGATGATACCGTTGTGTACAAGTGCGAGTTCAGACGTTGCATGAGGATGGGCGTTCGCCGCCGTCGGTGCGCCGTGCGTGGCCCAGCGCGTGTGTGCGATCCCGGTCAGGCCAGATGCCGGGTTATGAGCAAGCTCGGTAACTAGGTTCTGTAGCTTGCCCTGCGCACGCCGGCGGATCAGCTCGCCATCGTGGATCGTGCAGATACCGGCGCTATCGTAGCCCCGGTACTCCATGCGACGAAGTCCATCGACGAGGCGATCCGCCACGTCTTCCTTGCCGACGATGCCAATGATGCCGCACATGCTGCTGATGCTTTCACTTGAATGAGATCAAATTCAGATGAGATTGCTCGACCGGACGATAGTCGGAGAATCCTGAACAAAGGTGTAGGGCCTGCCGCCCATCCGCAAGCTTACGATACGATTACAACGGTGAGAAACTAATCGCGCTCAATCGTCGCCGCTGATCATCGCGCCGAGGCCGCCCATCGCGCCGAGACCGAGCAGAGTGCTCTCCCCCCGGTTCTGCCCGCCATAAGGCATGGCGGCCGCCAGCATTCGACCTGCGAGGCGGGAGAATGGCAACGACTGAATCCAGACCTTTCCAGGCCCGCGCAACCGCGCAAAGAACACGCCTTCGCCGCCGAAGAACATCGACTTGATGGAGCCGGCGCGGATCACGTCGAAATCCACATCGGCGGTGAACGCGGCGACGCAGCCGGTATCGACGTGCAGTTCCTCTCCTGGTGCCAATTCCCGCTCGATCACGGTGCCGCCCATTTGCACGAAGACCCAGCCATCGCCGTCCAGGCGCTGCATGATGAAGCCTTCGCCGCCGAACAGGCCAGTCATGATCTTTTGCTGGAAGTGAATTCCGATCTGCACGCCCCGTGCGGCGCACAGGAAAGCGTCCTTCTGGCAAACCAGGCGTCCGCCCAAAGTGCCCAATTTCAAGGGCACGATCGAACCGGGGATCGGTGAGGCAAAGGCGACGCGCGCCTTGCCACGGCCCTGGTGGGTAAAGACGGTAGTGAACAGGCTTTCCCCGGTGACAAGGCGCTTGCCGGCTCCCAGCAGCTTGCCCATGAAACCGCCTCCGGCTTGCCCAGCCGAGCCATCACCGAACACCGTCGTCATATCGATGCTGGCGTCTTTCCAAACCATCGCACCGGCTTCCGCGACGGCACTTTCGCCCGGATCCAATTCGATCTCTACGAACTGCAGTTCCTGACCCTTGATCTCAAAATCGACGTCATCACTGTCAGAGTTGCTGCGATTATGTTGCCATGGACTGTTGCTCATCAACGTATCCTTGCTTGGAAGAAAACGGTGTCAGGGCTTTGATCGATCAGCCTTTTTCTTTTTCATAGCGTCATGAAAGCTGTCTGCCCAGCCTGGCTTAACCAATTGCTCTGCCCGTACCAGACGTAATTCGCCATCTGCCACGTCACGGCTCACCGCGCTGCCGGCGCCCACGATCGCATCGGCGCCGATGCGGACTGGTGCGATCAGTGCGCTGTTTGAACCGATGAAGGCGCGCGGTCCGATCACGGTGCGGTGCTTGAAATAGCCATCGTAATTGCAGGTGATCGTTCCGGCGCCGATGTTTGCGCCAGGTCCGACATCGGCATCGCCCAGGTAGGTCAGGTGATTCGCCTTGGCCCCTTCGCCCAGCACGGCGTTCTTCATCTCTACGAAGTTGCCGACGCGCGACTTGGCTTTCAACACGGCGCCTGGCCGCAGGCGCGCATAAGGGCCGATCGAGACGCCGGCCTCCAGCGTGGCGCCTTCAAGGTGCGAGAATGCGTGAAGGGTGACCCCGTCCGCGATCGTCACCCCCGGGCCGAACACCACGTTCGGTTCGATGGTGACATCGCGACCAATCTTCGTGTCCCAGGAAAACCACACGGTTTCTGGCGCGACGAGCGTGGCTCCATCCGCCATCGCCTGCTGACGCCGCCGCGCCTGCCAGCGTGCCTCGGCCTGCGCCAACTCCCCGCGAGCGTTGATACCCGCAACCTCGTCAGCATTGTCGGTGATGACGACAGCGCAGGCGCGCCCATCGCCATTGGCGATATTGACGATGTCGGTGAGGTAGTATTCGCCCTGCGCGTTGTCGTTGCCGACGCGATCCAGCAGCGCGAACAGGTCCTGGCTACGTACCGCCATCAGGCCGGAGTTGCACAGGCCGACCAGACGCTCTTCCTCGGTGGCGTCCTTGTGTTCGACCATGCGCTCGATCCGGTCACCTTCGGCGACGATGCGTCCGTATTGTAGGGGATCGTCCGGCTCGAACCCCAGCACCACCACGGGCGGGGCATCGGCCTGATGCAGCCGCTCCAGCATGGACCGCATCGTTGCTTCGGAAACGAAGGGGACATCGCCGTAAAGAATCAGAATATCGCCGGTAAAGGCTTTCAACGCTTGCCGTGCCTGCAGGACGGCGTGCCCTGTCCCCAGCTGTGGCTGTTGCAGGGCGATCACGGCGCGGCCCGCCAGGGCGGTTTCCAGCTGATCGCGGCCATGCCCGGCGACGACGACCTGAAACTGGGGATCGAGCCGAGCCGCACTTTGCAGCAAATGTTCCAGCATCGGCCGGCCGGCAATGGGATGCAGCACCTTATGCAGATCGCTTTTCATCCGCGTGCCTTTACCGGCGGCGAGAATCACGATGGCAAGGGGGGGGCTGACCGGCTGCAAAACGGAAGATGTCATGTCCCGGCGTGTGCCAGCAAATGCTTGCGGATTCCACCACAAGCGCGCACGTGCGGTCGCGATGACGAACTTTCCTTTTGCAATCGTCGGGTTCGACCTTGACGGTACGTTGCTGAACACCCTGGGCGATCTGGCCGGAGCCGTGAACTATACCATCGGGCTGGAAGGCCGCGCGCCGATCCCGGTGGATGAGGTACGCCCGTTGGTCGGCGGCGGATCGCGCAAGATGCTGGCGAAAGCTCTGGAGGTGACGGGCGGGGCCTTGCCGGCCAGCCGGATCGACGAACTGTTTCCCCGGCTTCTGGAATATTACGAAGCGCATATCGCCATCGAGACGAAGCTGTATCCCGGCGGGGCGCAGATGTTGGACTCGCTGGCGTCACGCGGGGTGCAGCTTGCTTTGGTGACCAACAAGCTGGAGCATCTTGCGGTCAAGCTGCTGGGTGAACTGGGCCTTTCGGATAGGTTCTATACCATCATCGGCGGCGACAGCCTGGGGCCGAACACGGCCAAGCCGCGCCCGGACACTTTGCTGGAGATGCGGCGGCGAGGCGTTGCCGGGCGGGCGGCTTACGTGGGCGATACTACGTATGATACGGGTGCAGCCCGTGCCGCCGGGCTGCCGTGTGTTGCCGTCAGCTTCGGTTTCAACGATCTGCCGCTCGCCGAGTTAGGCGCGACGGCGGTGATCGATCATTTCGACGAGCTGATCCCCACGCTGGAGCGACTCTGACCGGACTCGCGCAACGCGGTCGTCCATGATCCCGGGGGTGTCAGGCCTTTGGGCAGGACGAGCACTTCAAGCCCCTGGGCCGGTTCCAGATACCGCAGTGCCATCGTCTGCACGTCCTGCGCGGAAATAGTCGCAAGGCGATTCTTGGCGGCAATCTGGCGTTGGATGCGATCGGCCTGGGTCTGCGCACGATCGACCAAGGCGATCCACCCGTCATTGGTCTTGAGGCTGTTTTGCACGCTTTCCAGCAATGGCTGGCGCGCGCGCTGCAGGACATCGGTGTTCACGGGAGCATCGCGTAATTGGTTAAGCGTGCGAATGATGGCCATCCGCGTCTGCTCGATGTCGGCAACGTCGACCGAGGCAGCGATCCCGAACGTCCCGTAGCCGGGCCAGGCGCGTGAAAGGGAACTGGCCGCGGTGGGTGAGTAGGCCTTACCCAAGGTCTCGCGCAGAGTGTCGGTCAATTCGATCCGCACAACGCGTTCCAGCAGCGCCAGCTTCAGCGTTTCCTCGGGATCGGTATCGTCCCGCGTCGGCCAAGTAAGGCGCAGCAGAGCCTGATTGCCCGGCCCGGTGTGGCGGATCACGCGGGGAAGCCTGTCGGCGGTAAATATGCGCTCGGCCCGATCCTTGCCGTCGCCAAACGCCGGCTCGCGCTTCGGCAGGGCACCCAAGGTACTGGCGACGAGCGCGATCGCCTCGTCTTCCGAGATATCACCCACGATGCCGACCTCTATTGCGCCGTGGGCGAGCCGATCGGAGATATCGCGCTTCAATTTGGCAAAGGTCAGCGCGCGATAGGCCTTTACATCCTGCAGCGTAAAACGTGGATCGTTTCCAGAGAGAATTCCGCCCAGATCGGCTCGCAGCGCCGAACTTGGGGTCGCGCGCAATTGCTCGAAATAATTGTTCATGTTGTGGCGATATTGCACTTCGCCTTCGGCCCGGTAACCGGGGTCGGTCAGCATCGCCGTCCATAGTTGAAGCTGCAATTCCAGGTCGCGAGGCGTGGTGATCGCGCGCGCATCGAAGCTGGTATCGCCAGTGCCGAAAGTATCGCTTACGCTGTGACCGGCCAGGATCGTTTGCAGATCATCGGTGCTGTGCTTTCCCAGGCCGCCTTCGTCCAGGAAAGGCATCATTTCCGTGGCAAGTGGATTGGCCTTGGTGTCCAGCTTGTCTCCACCGTCGACCGATATGGTGACGCGCACCCGGTCTTTTTCCAGTGCGGTCTTCTTCAGATTTAGCATCACACCATTGGCAAAGCGAACCTGCCGAATGCCAAGAGCGGGCTCGCGCGTATCTGTGGCCACGACACCTGCCGGGCCGAAATCGGTATAGGCAAAGCCGGCGAGATCGGTGGAACTCATCTGCGCTACTTCAGCCCTCATCGCCTCGTCCCACGCGGCGCGGATGGCAGGCGCACCGCCTGCCGGATCATACCGTCCGCGAAACCGTATCAGCGGATCGGCCACATCCAAGGCTTCCCGCTTCATTGCTGCGAGGACGGCCTCCGGCGTGATCTGGGGCATGAAGGCGCGAAAACGGGCCAGCACGTCCTCTGGTCGGGAAGGAACCACGCGGTCCTGTACCAAGGCCAGCGCCACGCCGGACAGGGCCGTGTTGCTGCGCGTGTCGGACATGGCGGCCGCATCTTCCAGCGCGGTGCGGATGTTGGCGACCTGTTCGGCCACTTCCGGCTTCGAAAAGCCGTAGATCAGCGCGCGGCGATATTCCCGCGCGGCCGCAATCATTCCGCGCCGCCATTTGCGATCCACGGTATCCACGATCAGCCGCGTGGAGCGTCCCGCTTCGAACACGTCTCCCGTACCAAAGCCTGCCCCACGAAACGGAGGGTCCTCCTGGCGGGAAAGGCGCAGGAAACGGCGGTTGACGATATCATAGCCGATCTGGCGCAGCAGGCTTTCCTGGCGCTGGCGGATCGTGTCTGGCTCATCAAGCCAGGCCCCATTACGCACCATGGTGATGCGTTCGGAAACGGCTGGGTCGATGTAGATCGTAGTCCGATCGCGATCCTTCGCCACGATCGGGCCGGCGCTCGGCTGGGTCACGGCCTTGCCTGCCTGCCAGTCCGCAAAGCGCGCCTTGATGGTCTGCTCCACCACTAGCGGATCGAAGTCTCCGATCACCACCAGCGTCGTCTTGGCTGGCGTATATTCCCGGCGGTAGAATGCCCGCAGCCGCTTGGCGTCTGCGCCCTCTATCGTCTCTGTAACGCCGATGGGAAAACGCTGGGCAAAGCGGGATTTCGGGTAGAGAAATTGCGTGTTGGCGATCGTGTCGCGTAGCTGCCAAGTGTTCCGGTCGCGCATCTCGGCCAAGATCACGCCGCGTTCGCGCACTACGGCGGCGGGGGCGATCGTCAGTTCGCTGGCGGTTTCGCGCATCAGCATCAACGCGGTGTCGATCAGGGCCGGGTCGTTGGTCGGTAAGTCCAGCTTGTAGAGCGTGCGGTCGAAGCTGGTGGACGCGTTGGTGTCCGCGCCGAAGGCTAGGCCGTGCCGTTCCAGCAGCCGCACCATCTCGCCCTCGGCGATGTGCGTGCTGCCGTTGAAAGCCATGTGCTCTACGAAATGGGCGAAGCCGCGCTCTTTCTTGCTCTCATCCAGCGAGCCGACGGCGATGTCCATCCGCACCAGCGCGGTACCCGCAGGCGTGGCGTTGCGCCGTATGACGTAGCGCATTCCGTTCGGCAGCCGACCAAAGCGGAACGAGGGGTCTGGCGCGATGTCGCTGGTGCCGAACGCCCACTGCGTATCATCCGCGGCAGGGGCCGTATCACGGGCTTGAAGTGATCCGGGAGAGACAAGGCCGAAGAGGACGAAGAACGCGAAGGGGCGGAACCGCATGACGATCCGCTTGCCCCAACGCGCCTGCTTTGCCAAGTAGCTCAAGGTCTAGGCAGAGACGATAAGCCGTTACATCGCGGCAGTTTACTTCGTGGTGCTCTTGCCGCCCCGCAGCTTGCCACGATGGGCGGTCAGGTCGAAAACCTCGCTCGGGCCCGGATCGTCCTGCAGCACGCCCAGGCGCCGCGCGACTTCCTGATAGGCCTCTTCCTCGCCACCCAGGTCCTGGCGGAAGCGGTCCTTATCCAGCTTCTCACCCGTGACCATATCCCACAGGCGACAGCCGTCAGGGCTGATCTCGTCGGCGAGGATCACGCGGCTGTATTCACCGTCCCAAATGCGGCCGAATTCCAGCTTGAAGTCGATCAGGCGGATATTGATGGCCGCGAACATACCGCAGAGGAAGTCGTTCACGCGGATCGCCAGTGCCGAGATGTCCTGCATCTCTTCATTGGTGGCCCAGCCGAAGCACGAGATATGCTCTTCCGCGATCATCGGATCGCCCAGCGCGTCATCCTTGTAGTAGTATTCCAGCAGGGTGTGCGGCAGCGGCTCCCCTTCCGGAATGCCAAGGCGCTTCGAGATCGATCCGGCGGCGACGTTGCGCACCACGACCTCGATCGGGATGATCTCCACCTGGCGCACCAACTGCTCGCGCATGTTCAGGCGGCGGATGAAGTGGTTGGGCACGCCAATGTGATTGAGGCGGGTGAACACATACTCGCTGATGCGGTTGTTGATCACGCCCTTGCCTTGAATCGTGCCCTTTTTCTGCGCGTTGAACGCTGTGGCATCATCCTTGAAATACTGGATCAGGGTGCCGGGCTCAGGGCCTTCGTAGAGGATCTTCGCCTTGCCTTCGTAGATTTGGCGTCTGCGGGACATGGGCAAATCCTTACTCGAAACACTGCACCGAAAAAGCGGACCCCGGCGCGCGCAGAGCGTATTCACGCGAACTGCTCGGCCGGGGCTTTCGCGGACGGCATATAAGCCACCCGCACGAATTTGCAAAGACGGTGCAGTACCAGCCTATTGGCCGAGAAGATACTTGCGCCAGAACATGGTTTCCACCCAGCTCTGGTAGTCCCGGTTCTCCTTCTTGGCGAAGCCGTGGCCTTCGTTCTTGCCGACAAGGTGCCACGCCGTACCGCCATTCCCGCGCACCGCCGCGACGATCTGGTTGGCCTCGCTCTCAGGCACACGCGGGTCGTTGCTGCCGGTTACCACGAGCAGGGGAATCTTCAGCTTGTTCACGCTGGTAAGCGGAGAAATCGCGGTCAACTTCGCTCGCTGTGCCGGATCGCGCTCATCGCCATATTCGACCCGGCGCAAGTCTCTACGGTAGCTTTGGGTGTTCTCCAGGAAAGTCACGAAGTTGCTGATGGCCACGATGCAGTCGGCCGCCTTAAGGCGATCGCCGTAGCGGATCGCGGAAGCATAGCACATGTACCCGCCGTACGACCCTCCGTTCACGGCCATCCTCTTGGGATCGATGCGGGGATCGCGCTGCAGGCGATCCAGAAACGCGCCGATATCCTTCACCGAATCCTCGCGCTTGAACGGCCCATTGTCGAGGCTGACGAAGCGCTTGCCGAAGCCGGTGGAGCCCCGCACGTTCGGCGCGAACACGGCGATGCCCAACTCGTTCGTCAGGTAATTGCTCGCCCCGCGAAAACCGGGGGTGTACTGCCCTTCGGGCCCACCGTGGATGCTGACGACCAGCGGGCGTTTGCCCGGGAATTTCTTTGGATCGGGACGATAGAGGAAGCCCGAAACTGTCTCCCCATCGAAACTCTTGACCTCGACCAGCTCAGCTTCAGGATTGCGAGCGGCGTCCAGGCCACCGGTCTCGCTCTGCGTCCAGCGTGTCGCCTGCAACGAGGCGGGGTCCAGGGTGAACGCGTCCGTCGGGACCTTGGCGGAACTCAGCGAAAAAGCCAGCCGTCCGTCCGGTCCCGCTTCCAGTCCGCCGATCGTGCCGAGGGGCAGATTGCGCGCTTCCCTGGCCGCTCCGGTTTTCGGGTCCAGCAGCTTCAGCCGCGAACTGCCATTTTCGTTCAGCACGTAGGCGACGTATGATCCATCGCGCGCGATCTCGAAACTTTCGACATCCCATTTCGCTTCGGTCGAGCGGGGAGTGAACCGCCCGGTTCGCCGGTCGATCGTGCCCAGGCGCTGAAAATCCGAACCCTCGTCGCTGGTTACCCAGATTGTGCCGTCAGGCGCGAAGGCGGCCTCGCCATACGAAACGGAGGCAGCATGATCGCCCAGAGGCGTGAGCTTGCCCGAGCGGACATCCAGCAGCCAGAGATTGGATTTCTGGACCGACACGTATTGCTGGACAAGGGCCGTCTTGCTGTCTGGCGAGAAGCCCGCGATCTGCCAGCCGCCACCAGCCAATTGCGCCACCATCCTGTCGGACTTGGGATTGAGCGGATCCATCACGTAAAGGTCGGTATCGGTGCCGTTGCGGCGGGTAGAGCTGTAGCCCACCAGCTTGCCGTCATCGCTCCAGGCGCCAAATTCGTTACGGCTCTTGCCGTCGGTCAGAAGTTGTAATTGGCCTTCGGCGACGCGGTATATCTGAAAGAATTCGTTCCCGCCGGTGTCTTTAAGCACCAGCAACGTGCCACCCACGGGGGAGGGATGTGCGCGCACCGGCTCTGCTTCGAAAGTGATCTGACGACGGTCCATCATCGGGCCTGCCACCGCGTGCAATTGCGCGGTATTGGCAAATCGGGTGGCGATGATCAGGTTGCCGGTGCTGGCGTCCCAACCCTGCACGACGGCGCTGCGGCTTTCGCCATACGGCCGCATGGCAGCGGGGATATCATCGGGGACGGGTGGTATGCCATCGGCCACAAGCGCTGCAGGCTTCGGGGCCTCCGCCTGGGCGGTGGAGATGGGTAGTAAGGCGGCGGCGGCCAGCAACAGCTTTTTCATGAGCAATCGTTCCCCTATTAAGACCCACAGGTCTGCGGGCTCAACAACTCATTCGCAAGACCGTGATTGCGTGACTATCGCACACGTAAGCTTTGCCGCTTGCCCGGTGAGCGCTTCAACGGAGACCGAAAAAACGTTGAAGAAATCCCGGCTTCTCCATGGGCTGGATCGGTCCGTGGACCCAGAGCCTCATCGGGCCATCCTGTCTAGGGCGAGATGCGCTGGAGTTGTACGGGCGAGAGTTCTTGCCGGCAGGCGATCGCATGGTGCCATTGATTCCTGAATAGAGTGGGTGAAAAACACAATGCAGGGCAAATGCGGAAAGTTCCCGTATGCCCTCATGGACTTACTTCCACTGCGGACGTTGCTTTAAAACACCAGTTCCGTGCTAGCGACCTGGATTGGATTATGTTGCGAAACGCCGGAGCCCACGGAAACTTCGCGATAGAGTGCCTCGCAGCGATTCAGCCAGCGATCGTGCGTGAAATGAGCCAGCACACGATCTCTGGCGGTTTCACGCGGAATGAGCATGGCTTGGTTGATGGCCGCCCCTAGACCCTTGGCATCGCCGGGTTCGGCCATGACGCCGGCCTCTCCGATCACCTCGCGCGCCGCACCCATATCGAATGCGGCGACGGGCAGGCCGCAGGACATCGCCTCTGCCGCCACTAGGCCGAACGGCTCGTCCCAACATGGCGTGAACAGGAACACGGATGCGCGGCCGATCTCGCGTGCCAGCGCTTTGGCAGGCAGGTGTCCGCCATAGCGGATGGTGGGGCCAAGCAATGGCTCCACCTCCGCCTGCCAGTAGCCCGGGTCTTCGATCGCGCCGAACAAGGTGAGCGGCACACCGGCGATCATCGCCGCCTGCGCGGCAAAATGCGGCCCCTTGTTCGGCGTCACACGCCCGCACCAAACCGCCTCGCCATTGCCGCGCGGCTGGAATGGCCATCGCCGCGGGTCGATACCGTTGTGCAGCACGGAGGCCTCCGGCGGAGCGCCATCAGGCCACCAGGCGCGCAATTGCTTTTGCGACGTCACCGTCAGGCGATGCCGCGCTGCGGGACTTGCCGCCACGAACCAGTGCAGCGCGTCGTAGGGGGGCACATGCAGCGAGGTCACCGTCGGGACCGCCGCTGTACGTTGCTGGGCCAGGGGGAAGCGGTGGAGGCTGTTGTTGTGAAGCACATCGAACCCGCCATCGGCAATGCGGTCGCAAGCGGCCTCGTATCCGGCATCGAGATGGGCGATCAGCGGCGGGGAGCCGCGATGTTCCGCCCAGGGGAAGGTGCGCTCATAATGTTCGGCCAGAACGGAATCGATGGTAAATCGCGGATCACTGTCGCCCGAGGCGAACAAGATCACTTCATGCCCACGCTCCTGCAACCCAGCCGCCAGTTGCCAGCAGTGCGCTTCCATGCCGCCTGCGAAGGGCTGGGCGATCCGCTGGCGGACGTGGGCGAGGATCGCGATCTTCATGCCGTTTGCATGACCCGCGTCAGCCCATCCGGGGCATCGCCCTGCAACGCCAGTTCATCCTTCAGATAGCGCAGCACACGCGCGGTGTTGCAGTAAGGCTCATGGCTTTGCTGCGTGGTGAGCGCGAAGTCCGCAGCCGCCGGTTGCCGGACGATCCGGATCGCCTCACCGGGTTCATCCTCGATCAAGCCCATCAGCAAGAACGCATGAAGCCAGTGGCCCATCGTGCGATAGCCCCACTTGGATTCGAAGAGCTGGGCATTGCGCACCACGCTTTCGATGTGGTGGACGGGCGGCATATGATGGGGGTGATACTGGTGGTAGGCCAGCCCCCCTTTTATCCAGGCGATCGGAACGCCGGCCTGACTGACCGTCTTGCCAAAGTCCGTGTCTTCTCCACCATATCCGTAATAGCGCTCATCAAAGCCGCCGATCTCCAGAAACGTCGCCCGGCGCATCGCGAAGTTCAAAGACCAAAAGCAGCGATAGTCCGGGCATATCTCGATGCCGCTGGGCGGCGGACCGCGCCGATCCGAATGTTTCACGGCCACCGCGGCGAATTCGTCATAGGACCAGTCGTTACGGGTGGCGCCGCCGGGTAGGTACATTACCTCGCCCATCAGCAATCCATCCAAGGCGCCGCTGAGTTCGGCATAGTCTTCGACCAAGCGTGGGTGCGGGATGCAGTCCATGTCCAGAAAGACCAACAACTCGCTGTTCGCTGCCCGCGCCGCGAAGTTGCGTGCGGCGGCGAGGGGGAGTTGCTCGCCCTCCACGCGGATTTGCCTGATGGGGAAGGGGGCTTCGGGCAGATCATACGGTTCAGGCTGCATCACCGCCACGATCAGTTCGTCAGGCAATACGGTCTGTCGTGAAAGTCCCAGCACGACGTTGACGAGATGTTCGGATCGGCCTTTCGCCAGGGTTACGACGGAAACGCTGGTCATACGGCGAAATTCTCCTGTGATCGGGTGGGTTTGGCCAAGGCCACCGGTGCGTCCCAAAGACGGGATGCCAGGGCTTCGAGCCAGTTGGCGGTCAGAGTTGCGGGTGCATCGTCGATCAGAGCCTTCTGCCGCTCCGGGAGATGAGACCGGGTCACTTCGCCCAGCGCCGCCGTCCAGGCATGGGCCGAGGACGGGAGATGCGGCAGGACTGTCGCCGCCCCGGCGCGGCCCAAAGCGGTGGCCTTGTGATGCTGTTCATCGAAGTACCGCCACTCGGGAACGACCAGCCACGGGCGGCCAGCGGCTAATATCTGCTGGCAGGTGGTGTTCCCGGCAGAAGCGATGACAATATCGGCTGCGGCGATATGATCGGCGGCGTCATCCACCCAGCCGCGATGTTCCAGATTGGCCGGTTCGGTCGCGTGCCAGTCCCGCTGGACCTTGCCGATGGTGATCCAGCGCGCATCCGGTGTGGACCGGGCGCCTACTCCCAGAGGAGCGGCGGCAAAGCCATCACCGCCGCCGCCAGACAGGACCAGGATCATCCGCTCGCCCGCCGAGACGCCGATGCGCTGGCGGGCGACTTCACGCTCAGGCACGCGCAAATCCACGCCCAGACCACCGGCAAAGCAGGTCTTGTCCCGCATTGATTTGCTCCAGTCCGGCTGGGCAAGGTCGAGATGGAAAGGCGCAAGCAGCCCGGCGGCCCCATCGTAGGCGGCGCGGTGGCCGGGATCGCTGCGATCGCCATGCTGCAGGATTTTCACGTGAGGGACCGAGCAGATGCGAGCCAGTTGCGCGACTTCAGCCGAGACGTCACAGATCATCAGCGCGGGGTCCGCCGAAGCAAACCACCCTGCCAGCGTCCCTATCGCCTGCCGGATGCCTGGCCAGCCCAGCGGCGCGCAATGAAGTGTTTCAGGCGTCGCCACCCAATCCATGGTGCCTGCCTCATCACCCGAAGGTTCGAACAGCGATGGAATGCGCGTCACGGTGGCCTGCGGAGGCAGGGCGGGAAAGATATCGTCACGCGCACAAAAGATCGTCAGCGGACGATCCGCTGGCAACGCCGCCGCGATCGCCGCGCACCGTTCTGCATGGCCACGCCCCTGGTGGTGAACGAAGTACCCGAAAGGACGCTTCATGCCGCTTGAGGGAGAAGAGAGGGGACGGTGATGCCAAGGCTCGCCAGGCCTTCCAGCACTCCGGCGGCATGATGGTCATGGACCCGTAGCAAGCCGGGGCGTTCAGGCAGATCGTCCAACTCCGAGCCGGCATTGCCGACCACGATTGCGCGGCCACATGCCGTCAGCATGTCGACATCGTTGCCGCTGTCACCCGCCGCCACGCATTGCGCCAGGCTGAGCCCCTGGCTCTGCGCATAAGCCGCAATCGCCGCCGCCTTTCCGCCATTCGGGGCAAGGACGTCGATCAGGCGGCCATGGGAAAAGACTACCCGGGCCGATTGGCCAGCCGCTGCCAGCGCTTCGCGGATCGCATTGGCATCCCGTTCATTGCCGAAGAAGCTGATCTTGTGCGGCCCTTCGGTTTCGGCGGGCTGCGGGCTCAACGAAAGTGTCGCCAAAGCGCGATGAACGGCGTTCCGATCCCAGCCGTTATCAAGGAGGCGGGCATAATCGTCACATTCGCGCCAACCGCCCTTGCCGTCCGCGATCATGAGACGGGTGCCCACATCGACGATAAAGCCGTCAGGCATCGGCAAGCCCCATTGCCTGAGGATAGTTTGTGCTGCGGCCAAGCTACGCCCGGTGGCAACGATGAAGGACAAGGTCGACCTCGCCCGCCATCCAGCGAATGCAAATGCCGAACTCCGGCAGCCGGTCAGGGTGTTGTCGATATCGCTGATGAGCAGCCTTGGCCGGTTGCACTCGCGATAGGTCTCAACGGACAGAGCCGCATACCGATCCCATGAATACTGCCGATGTCCGCGCCGCGCGGCGCCAGCCAGCCGGGCATGACGCGCCGGGTCTAGCACGATGGCGCGGATGGCCGTTGCAAGGGCGCCCTCGTCACGCGGATCTACGGTGATGCCATGACCGATCGTGGCGACGATCTCTTCCGGGCCGCCGTTGCGAGTGGCGACAACCGGCACGCCTGCGGCCGCCGCTTCCACCAGCGTCAGCCCAAAGGGTTCGTGGAGGGCTGGATTGACGAACACACCACCCTCGGACGCTCTTTCATAAAGCGCGGCGACATCGGTGGAATCGTGGTCGGCCGGTAGCATGACATGACCGCGAGCTTCGGGCGTCGCGCAAATCGCGGTAAGTTCGTCAATAACAACGCGCTCTTCACCCGAGGCCAGGCCGTGCTGCCCGGCAAGCACCACAAGGTTCGCCGCAGCACGAAGTTTTTCGTCCGCCAGGTAAGCGCGGACCAAGGCGATCAGGTTCTTCTTTCGAACGGGGCGGGCGATTGCCAATATGATCGGAAGCTGGGGCTGATCGAGCCATTCCGTCATGCGATCGACAACCGTCGGCCCGGCGCCTGCGAAGTGGGCAGGAGCGCCCGGCGCGATGATGCGGACGCGATCGCCTGTTGCCACGCCGTAGCGACCGATCTGGCGCTCCGCCTCGTCCCCGGTTGAAACGA
Organism: Novosphingobium fluoreni; assembly: GCF_014196615.1. GTDB lineage: Bacteria > Pseudomonadota > Alphaproteobacteria > Sphingomonadales > Sphingomonadaceae > Novosphingobium > Novosphingobium fluoreni. The sequence continues at coordinate 179,930 of NZ_JACIDY010000007.1, read as the reverse complement.
TGATCGCCGCCGCACTGATGATTGCCGCACGCTCTGCCTCAATGCGGGTTACTAGACTGTCGCAAGCGCCAGTTTCGGCCTGCTTGTCGATCCCAAGCGCATGGGGTGTGTAGATGAATGGAATGCCGAACCGCCGTTCTGCCTCCCGCGCCATACCGGCGGCGTCCGCGAAGTGAGCATGGATCACATCGGGTCGCTCAGGCTGTCGGGAAATATACTCGCAGAACGCCTCTATCAAAGCGGGAAGCTCCGCCGAGAATTGCTCTTTCTCGATGTACCGGCGGTTGGATGTGGCGATGCGGTGGATCGTCAGCTTTTCACTGATGTGCTCGGTCGGCTGGGCATGCACTGAGCCGAGCTTCTCATCGTCGAACAAGCGCGTAACTATCGTCACCCCGCTGACATCGGCGTGTTGTGCCTGATGGGTTGCAACTTCAAGAACATAGGCGATGTGGCCGCCCGTGTCGGCGGTTAGGCCGTAATGGACTGGCGGCTTTCGAAGACAACCGCCCAGCGCCAAGTGTAAAATGTTCAAGGCGGTCCCCTTTTTTGTACAAGCGGGGAACGGGTTGAGAACTGATTTGATCCTGAACTGCCAAATTGCCCCTGGGGGCATGTTATTGACTTTTATCAAGTTCTTCTTGGAGTCGGTACAGACAAGTGGCCGGTCCGGGAACTGCGAGGCTGCTTTCGTGCCCCCTTTCAGTCAGACCATGGGAGCGTGCAAAGCTAGCCGTATGGGGCGCCTGCCTTTCGATCGGGCCGCAACGCACTTTGACATTCGTCTGCCACCCGGCGATTGCATGAGTGACGGAGCAACACAGGACGCCGCACATGTCTGACGCAAACGACAAGCTAGACCAGGCGATCGGTCGCGAGACGGGCGAGGGGCGGTTCCAGGTCGTAATATCCAGCGGCGGCGTGCAATTCTTCGCGGACGAACCCACAAGCGCCGGCGGTCTCGGCTCTGGGCCCAACCCGTATCAGCTACTGGGATCGGCGCTGGCTGCCTGTACCACTATGACATTGCGGCTCTATGCCGATCAAAAGGGATGGCCTGTTGAAGATATTCGCACGGCGGTGGGCCATCGGCGTGAGCAGGGCGGCAAGCCCACCGACCTGTTCATCCGCCACATCACTTTCAGCGGCGATCTGACGGAAGAGCAGCGCGCCCGCCTGCTTGAGATTGCAGATCGCTGCCCCGTCCACCGCACCTTGACGGCGAGTGCCCGCGTCGAAACGAAAGCGGATGAGCTCGCACCCACGTGTGATGGCGAAGATGCCCATATGGCGGATATGGAAGCGCTGATCAGCGTGGGGCGAAGGTCTTTCGACTTCACCGACTAGCGCGATTTGATGTCATAGCAACCGGCCCTGCGCGGAAACCTCGGGTTCCAGGCCGACGAACCCATCACGGCCTCGCAATTCCGTCTCTGCCGAAAAGCGAATATCCTCGTCGCGGTCGGCGGCGAGACGGCGCAGGGTGGCATCGTCCAGCGCGCCCCAGTATTTGCCACGATCCGGCCCTGCGGGTACTCGGGGCAGCAGGCCCGGCTCGGCGCTCCATTTTAGAAGCGTCTCAAGCCCCGCCTCGTTCAACTGATCTCGCAGATGATGTGCCGTCACGTAGGCGTCGGGAAAAGCGCGATGCACAGGCAACCCCATCTCGCGATCCAGGCCTTCCGGCATGCGCCAATATCGCAGGACCTGGTTGGAGAAGCTGGGACTATCGGGCCAAAGCCTCAGCGCACACTTCCAGGTGCAGATCCAGGCGGCTCCGCCAGACAACTCCGGCGTGCAGAAACGCTGCTCGAACGCCGCACGATGCGCTGCAAGTGCCACCACGCCGCCCTTGGGCTTAAGAATGTCGGGTGCGGTCGACTTCCAGAAAGGCGAAGCTGCGACATCCGCATCGATGATGTGATGCACCGCCATGGTGACGGCGGGGATCGGCCGCCCCGGGTTGACGAACAGCGCTCCGCGCTCCTCACATAACTGCCATTTTCCGTCCGCGCCCAGAACAACGTCCTGCCATCCGATCTCGCAAACGCCATGAGCCGGTGGCCGCGAGCCGGTGGTTTCCAGATCGACGACACGGATACGGGATTGGCCTGCCATCTCGCCAAGATGGGCATCCTGCCGCGCAATGGAACGGCCTATGATATCCCAAGGCAGTACGCGGTGCGATACTGCGGCTGATTTTTAGGAGAAAGTGGTGGACGCACTTGGGCTCGAACCAAGGACCCGCTGATTAAGAGTCAGCTGCTCTACCAACTGAGCTATGCGTCCACACTGCCGTTGCGAAGCGATCTTTCGATCGTTGCCGTTGCGGCGGAGCGGTCCCTCTAGCGACTTTCCGCCGGATGGGAAGACCTTTTTTGCACTTTTTTTCGGACGGTATCAACCAAGGCCGCTTGGGCGGCGCTGCCAGCGGCTGACGGCCATGATCGTCCCCAGGCAGATCATGTTCGTCATCATCGATGAGCCGCCGTGACTCATGAAGGGAAGGGGAATGCCCACGACCGGCGCCAGGCCCATCACCATCATGAGGTTGATCGCCACGTAGAAGAATATCGTCAGCGCCATACCGGCCGCAAGCAGGCTGGAGAACCGATCGGTGCTGTTGCGCGCCACGCGCAGGCCCCAAAACAGGATTATGGCAAAGACCAGCAGCACGAACAGCCCGCCCAGCATGCCCCATTCTTCCGACATCGTGGCGAAGACGAAGTCGGTGTGAGACTCCGGAAGGTAGTCCAGATGGCTTTGCGAGCCGTTGCCGAAGCCTTTTCCGAAGAAGCCGCCGGACCCGATCGCGATCTTGGACTGGGTGATGTGGTAACCGGTGCCAAGCGGGTCACTCTCCGGGTCCATGAACACCAGGACGCGATTGCGCTGATAGTCGTGGAGCAAGGTGAAGAAGGCGACAGGCGCGATTACGGCCAGGGACCCGGCAACGCCCAGGAACCACCAGAGAGGCAAACCCGCCAGAAACATGGTCATGCCCCCGCCAAAGCAGATCGCGAGTGCCGTGCCGAGATCCGGCTGGATCATCACGAAGAACGCAGGCATCGCGATCAGTAGTCCTGCAGGCACTAGTCCGCGCCAGCTAGCGGTGATGGAGGCGGGCAGGCTTTCGTAAAAGCGGGCGAGGGCCAGGACGATGCCCGGTTTCATCAGCTCTGACGGTTGCAGCGTCATGAAACCCAAGTTCAGCCATCGCTGGCTACCGCCGCCAACGGCGCCCAGCAGCTCCACCAGGATCAACAGGACCAGGATCGCCCCGTATGCCGGGTAGGCGGCCATGCGGAAGAATTCGCGCGGAATGCGGCTGAGAGTGATAGCCGCGACCAGGAACACGCAAAAACGCAGGACGTGGCTGAGCGCGTAAGGCTGAAGGCTTCCGCCCGCCGCCGAATAGAGCACCGCTGCTCCCAGCGAGACCAGACCAGCCAGCGGGATCAGCACATGCCAGGGCTGGCGGGCGATCGTTTCGGGCACGATGGAGCGGTTCATTGCGGGTTGCCCCCCGGCGGCGAGAGGGTGATTGCAGGGGCCGATGGCTCGGCGGTCACAGGCGTCGAAGGTAACGCCACCGGCTCGGGCGGCGGCGTTTGCGGGCCGCTCACGATCGGCTGGTTGGTGGCGGGCGGCTGATCGGCCGCTTCCACCTTTTCCTCCGAAGGTGGCGCGGGCGCACCGCCTCCGTAGGCTTGTGAATAAGCGCGGTACTTGGCGTCCAGCCGCTGCTGCGCGGTGCCGCCCCACTCCTTTTCATAACCATGCAGCACCTCGACCGCCTTGTTGGGATCGAACAGGTAAGTCATCACATCGCGCGCGATCGGATAGGCTGCGCCCGATCCGCCGCCGTGTTCGACCACGACCGCCACGGCATAGCGAGGCTTGTCCGCAGGCGCGAAGCAGATGAAGTGGCCATGGTCACGGTGCTTCCATAGGCCGCCCTTGCCATTGCCGACATTGAGCCCGACGACTTGCGCCGTGCCGGTCTTGCCCGCCAGCAGGATGTCTTTCATCGGCAGCGCCGCGCGATGGGCGGTGCCGGGCCCGTTGACCACGTCCGACATGGCCTTGTGAATGATATCCAGATGTTCCTGCGGAATGCCCAGAGTGGGCGCAGGCTTGGCTTTGTCCGTGAACAGCATGCTCGGCACGAGGTTGAGGCCGGACGCCAGGCGCGATGCCATGACGGCCTGCTGCAGGGGGTTCACAAGAAAGTAGCCCTGACCGATCGTGGCGTTCACGGTGTCGTAGATCGCCCAATCCTTGCCGTACTTGCGCTTCTTCCAGGCCGGATCGGGCACGGTGCCGTAGGACTGGCCGACGACCGGCAGCTTGAACTCCTGCCCAAGGCCCAGGCGGCGTGCCATCGCCGCGATCGGGTCCATGCCGATGCGCTGGGCGAAGTGATAGAAGTACACATCGCAGCTCTGGTAAATGCCCTTGGCCATGTTGACCTGGCCATGGCCGCGCCGGTTCCAGCAGTGGAACACCCGGTTGCCGACCCGCAGGCCGCCACCGCAGAACACGCTTTCCTCCGGGTGCAGGCCCGCTTCCAGGAACGATAGGGCGACCATCGGCTTCACGGTGGAGCCCGGGGGATAAAGACCGCGCAGCACCTTGTTGCGCAAAGGCACGTGATCGTCGTCCGCCAGCATTTTCCACTCGATACGGCCGATGCCGTCCGAGAAGCTGTTGGGGTCGTAGCTGGGCATCGATGCCATCGCCAGCACTTCGCCGGTGTGGCAGTCCATCGCCACGACAGCACCCGATTCCAGGCCTATGCGCCGCGCGGCATAGTCCTGCAGCGGACCATCGATGGTCAGCTTGATCGGCTTGCCGGGCATGTCCTCCCGCGTTTCCAGATCGCGCACTACGCGGCCGCCTGCCGTAACCTCCACGCGCCGGGCACCGGGGTAGCCGCGCAGATCCTTCTCGAAGATTTTTTCCAGCCCGTCCTTGCCGACCTTGTAGCCAGGCGTGACGAGCAGGGGATCGCGTTCCTTTTCATACTCTTCGGCCGAAGCTGCGCCAACATAGCCGACCAAGTGGCCGACGCTTGGTCCGGTGGGATAGAAGCGCGAAAAGCCGCGCTGAGTCACCACGCCCGGCAAGTCGGGCAAGCGGACGCTGACGGCGGCAAATCGCTCCCAATCCAGGCCGGACATCACCTCGACCGGGGCAAAACCGTGGGATTTCTCCAACTTGTCGCGCAAGTCCTGCACGTCCACCGGCTGCATCCGCAACAGCCGGGCCAGTTCGCCGATGGTCTGCCCCTCATTCGTCATGCGATCAGGGATGACATCCACGCGAAAGTCGGCGCGGTTCGAGGCGAGGGGAGAGCCGCGCCGATCAAGGATCCATCCCCGGCGTGGGGGGATCAGCGAAAGATTGACGCGGTTGCTTTCCGATTCGAGCTTGTACTTCTCGTTCTGGGCGATCGAGAGATAGCCGAGGCGGCTGGCCAGCAAAATACCGATGCCGGCCTGCACGCCGCCGATGACCATGCTGCGCCGATCGAAGCTGTTGCGCAGCGTCGCCATGCTGACATGGCGCGGACGAAAGAGGCTCATCGAATTTCCAGGAACGGCGTCAAACGAAAGCGATCGGCCAGCGCCACGAAGCGACCGACGAGGGGATAAGCGAGGATGGAAATCACGATCTGCGGCCAGGTCACACGAAGGGGGGTGGCTGCGCCGTCCAGGTTCGCCAGCGCCAGTCCCAGTGCGGTATAAACTATAATCAGGCCGATCGCCACCAGCCATTCGGTGAGGAAGTTGCGCCAGGGCAGGCGCGCTTCGATCATGTCGAGCGCGATCGCTGCTGCGGAAAACAGCAGCACGGCCGATCCGAAGGGTTGGCCCGAAAACAGGTCATCGAAAATGCCGAGCGGCAATCCGGCCCAGATCGGCAGCAGGCCCGGGCGCAATTGCCGCCACGAGATGAACATCAGAAAGCCGAACGGCGGCAGCACGGGCGCGGAGGCGATCAGGGCAAGACCTGGCAGCAGCGATGCCAGCATCACGGTGGCCCATGGCGTCCCGCGCGCGACAATCTTGGAGGGCGTCCGATTGATCCGCGCCCGCCGCGTGCCGAATTGCGGCCAAAGCCTCACTGGCTATCCGGAATGGGGGTGATCGCCGGGGGCGGGACCGGCGCGAACGGTCGATCGACCAGCACGTAGTCCGAGTCGGAGGGATTGGCGATGACTTGCGCAGTCGCGCCATCGCGCAGAATGTTGGCCACGATGGCGATCGGCGTGCCCGGTCGGTAAAGGCCGCCAGAGCCCGACGTCACCAAGACATCGCCCTTCTTCAGCGGGTTGAGGCCCAGGTTGATCAAGCGGATGCGCAAGGTGCCGTCGCCGGTTCCTTGCGCGAAGGCCGGTACGCCATCGCTGGCGCGGCGCACCGGGACCACGCTTTCGGAGTCGGTCACCAGCAGCACACGGGCGCTGCCTTGCCCCACTTCAAGAACGCGGCCCAGCAGGCCCATCTCCGAGCGGACCGGCATGCCCTTCTGCACGCCGCGATCAGCCCCAGCTGCCAGCGTGGCATAGCGCCGCGTGCTGGCGGCAGTGGAACTTGTCAAACGCGTGACGACCACGGGTGCCGGGCTTTGCTGAGCCAGGCCCAGCAGGCCCTTGAGACGACGATTTTCCACCGCGGTAGCGCGCGCTTCGACCAGCCTGATCTTGGCGATCGCCAGCTCGCGTTCCAGCCGGGCATGTTGGCTACCCGCCTTGAAATAGCCGCTGACGGTGGCGAAGAAATCCTTGCTCGCCATCCGCCCCGTCGCGGTGACATGGCCGGCAGGCTCGGTCAGATCGGCGGCCAAAACCCGCAATCCGGTAAAGGCGCTCGGCTGAACGAAGGACACTACCAGCAGCACGACACCCAGCAGAACTCCGGCCACACCGGCGAAGTAGCTGATGAAGATCGTGTACTGCGCCCTGCGGGAATAGCCAGAGCGCCGGTTCGCGGGCGGCGCCATCAGCCGTTTCTCCTTTTCCGGCGCGTCCGCTCAGCGAAGACGCGCCGCCTTTCGAAAACGGCTCAGGCGGTCATCAACACGCCGCGGTAGATCGGGTCTTCCATGGCGCGCCCGGTACCCAGCGCCACGCAGGACAGCGGATCTTCCGCAACGCTGACGGGCAGACCCGTCTCTTCGCGCAGATAGTCATCCAAACCCTGGATCAGCGCGCCGCCGCCGGTCAGCACGATGCCCTGGTCGACGATATCGGCGGCCAGCTCGGGCGCGGTGTTCTCCAGCGCGATGCGCACGCCTTCGATGATCGCGCCGATCGGCTCAGACAGCGCCTCGGCGACGTTGGCCTGGCTGATCGTGATTTCCTTCGGCACGCCGTTCACCAAGTCGCGGCCCTTGATGTGGATCGTCTCACCCACGCCATCGGCCGGCATGACGGCGATGCCGTAATCCTTCTTGATCCGCTCCGCCGTCGATTCGCCGATCAGCAGATTGTGATGGCGACGTACGTAGGAGACGATCGCCTCGTCCATCTTGTCGCCGCCGACACGCACGGACGTCGTGTAGGCAAGGCCACGCAGCGAAAGCACCGCGACCTCGGTAGTGCCGCCGCCGATATCGACAACCATCGAGCCGACCGGCTCGGTTACGGGCATGTCGGCACCGATCGCAGCGGCCATCGGCTCGAGGATCAGATAGACCTGGCTGGCACCGGCGTTGCTGGCCGCATCGCGGATGGCGCGACGCTCAACCGAGGTGGAGCCAGATGGTACGCATATCACGATCTCCGGGTAGCGAAATAAGCTTTTCTTGCCGTGCACCTTGCGGATGAAATGCTTGATCATCTCTTCCGCGATTTCGATATCCGCGATCACGCCGTCACGCAGGGGGCGGATCGCTTCGATGTTATCAGGCGTCTTGCCCATCATCATCTTGGCATCGTCACCCACGGCCTTGACCTTCTTCACGCCATGCAGCGTCTCGATCGCGACGACCGACGGCTCGTTCAGCACGATGCCGCGATCCTGTACGTAGACGAGGGTGTTGGCGGTGCCGAGATCGATGGCCATGTTCTGCGAACCGAATTTGAAGAATCGCGACATCATCGAGGCCATCAGGAAATCCGTTAGGTAACCGGAAGGCCCGCCCGCGCATGGCGGGAAAGCGATCAGGTGGGTGGCGAGGAACGCGCGTCCCTTAGCCCAGAAATCCGTAAAGGCCAAAATTTTGTGTCGACAGCACTGGGGGTTTCGTCGCCTCCGTCTCGAAATCGCGGCGGTTCGTCGCTACCAGTGGAACGATGCCGCTTATCCGCAGACTGCCTGACGACCTTGTGAATCGCATCGCGGCGGGTGAGGTGGTCGAACGGCCGGCGTCTGCGCTCAAAGAATTGGTGGAAAACGCCATCGATGCGGGGTCACGCACGATCGCGGTGCGCCTTGCCTCCGGCGGGTTGGACCTGATCGAAGTGACGGATGATGGCTGCGGTATGGCCTCGGCTGAGATCGCCCTCGCGCTGGAACGCCACGCCACGTCCAAGCTGCCGGACGAGCGGATCGAGATGGTCGCCAGCCTGGGTTTTCGCGGGGAAGCCTTGCCCTCGATCGCCAGCGTCGCGCGGCTCACCATCGAAAGCCGTGCGCAGGGGACCGAAGAGGGCTGGCGCCGCACCGTGGACCATGGCGCGATCGCTGCCGACACCCCCGCCGCGCTGCCGTGCGGAACGCGTATTCGTGTTGAGGATTTGTTCGGCCGCGTGCCCGCACGTCGCAAATTCCTGCGCTCACCGCGCGCCGAATATGCCGCCTGCCTGGATGTGGTCCGTCGCCTGGCGATGGCGCGGCCCGAAATCGGCTTCACGCTGGAACATGACGGTCGGCGCACTCTGGCGACCCAGCCAGAAGAGGCGCTGGCAGCGCGGGTTGCGCGTCTGGTCGCGCGCGAACTGGCCGATGACGGCGTGGTGATCGAGGCCGAGCGTGGGGCTGCGCGGCTGACGGGCGTGGCTGGCTTGCCTACTTTCAATCGCGGCGTGGCCGATCACCAATACCTGTTCGTCAACGGTCGTCCGGTGAAGGACCGGCTGCTGATCGGCGCGGTGCGCGGAGCTTATGCCGATATGCTGGCGCGCGATCGCCATGCCGTCCTCGCGCTGTTCCTCGAAATACCGCCCGAGGATGTGGACGTGAATGTCCATCCAGCGAAGACCGAGGTACGGTTTCGCGACCCTGCCTTCGTGCGCGGGTTTCTGGTGGGGGCGCTGCGTCATGCGCTTGAGGCGCAAGGCCAGCGCAGCGCGCAGGCCCCAGCGGCGGGCGCGATGGGAGCGTGGCAGGTGGAGCCCCCTGCGCCTTCATCCCTGGCGCCTGCGCCCTCCCTGCAATCGCTGTTCGCGCGCCAATACGCTCCGGCGGCCAACTCCGTGCGTGAGATGGGGAATGGCTGGGCCGGGCGGGGCCATCAGCCGCTCGCTCCCCCAGCGGCGCGAGCCGAGGAAGCCAGCGAAGACGCGCCGGTGGCCGAACATCCGCTGGGCGTGGCGCGCGGGCAAGTGGCTGGGACCTATATCGTCGCCGAAGCGGAAGACGGCCTCGTCATCGTCGATCAGCATGCCGCGCACGAGAGGCTGGTGCTGGAGCGACTGAAAGCCGCCGGCGCGCAGGAGGCGATGATCCGCAGCCAAGCCTTGTTGCTGCCCGAAGTGGTCGAAATGGAAGAACCGGACTGTGATCGCCTGGAGGAAAAGGCGACGGAACTGGCACGCTTCGGCCTCGTCCTCGAACGGTTCGGGCCCGGTGCCTTGCTGGTGCGCGCCGTGCCTTCGGTCTTGGGCAAGGCCGACGCTCAGGCCCTGGTGCGCGATATCGCCGACGATCTTGCCCGTCATGGCGATGCCCTGCTGTTGGGGGAGAAGCTGGACCTCGTTTTGGCGACCATGGCTTGCCACGGTTCGGTGCGCGCCGGGCGGGCCCTGTCCGTGGCGGAGATGAACGCATTGCTGCGCGAAATGGAGCAAACGCCCCGCTCTGGCCAGTGCAACCATGGCCGCCCCACATGGGTTAAACTTGCCCATAGCGATATCGAGAAGCTGTTCGGGCGGAAATGATGCGGAAGATTTGGCTGGCAGTCCTGACGGTGGCGGCGTTGAGCGGATGCGGAGACGAGGACGCGCCACAGGCGAAAGCGGTCGATGACGCGCAGGATGTCGCGCTGGTGGAAAAGCTCAACCAGCCTCCGTTCAAGCCCGTGCTGCCCCAACCTTTCACGACAGAAGACATCGCACGGTATGACCTCGCCCGCGCCGGGTGCATGTTCCGGCCGGGCAAGCAAGCGGATGAACAACCGTTGTTCGTGGCGCAGCAGGATCGGGGTTACCTCAAGATCGAGGGCAAGCTTTACCCGCTGGCGGTGAAGAGCGGCAGTGCGGAACTGCCATCTGGCGCGCACAGCACTTATATCGGCACGCAGAACTGGGTCGAACTTGTGGCGCAGGCTGGAGAAGACGGCGCGGGACCGGGTGGGGCCAAGTCCTGGCCGAGCCGCCTCGTCATCCACGACTCCAACGAGCGCGTGGCTTTCGATTCGCTCGGCCAGGTAAGCTGCGCGCCGTCAACGCCCGAGGGGTCAACGGCCCAGGGTTAACCGAGCGAACAGCGTATAGCCCCACGGATTGTTGCCATAAGCAGCGTCTAGAGCGTCAGGCTTCAGGTAGCCCGAAAGCGAACCACCCAGTGCCAGCTCGAACGGATCGAGCCGGAACCTGCGCGCATATCCGGCTTGCACCTTGCTGACCCGGAAGGTCTGATCGTGCAGCGGATCGTCGTGATCCGGGAATAGCTCGTCGTTGGCGACATTCTCAAGCCGGCCGAACAGAGTGTTATGCTGATCAAGGTCCCAGTTCGCCTCCGCCAGCCATGCCGTCAGCGTGGGACCAGGAACGCGGTTTTTCGAACTGAAAGCTGCCATCGCCGACAGGCCTTCGCCGTTTTCATAGTGCGCGGAGGCGGTCAGCCGCTTTTCATCCTCACCGGGATGCAAGGCCTCGGGCTGCTTCAATTTGCCATAGCTCGCCTGGACCGCCCAACGCGGCGAAGGCGTCCAACTTGCCCGGACCGACCACGAATCAAGCTTCGGCGTTTCGATGTTCCAACGCCGCTCATCAGGCTCGGCGCCTCGGAACGCGGACCCTTCCAGCTGCCACTTGCCGGAAGAGAGCCCGGCGGTGACGACGCCATAGGTGATATGAGTGGAATCGAACCAATGGTGCGTGATCGGCGGCTCCGGGTTCAGCTTGGAGGATCGCCGCATCATGAAGGCGCTCGGCCCGAGCGAGGGCTCACCCACCGGTCCGCCATAGAGGTACGCGGTGGTATCGCTGCCCAAGTTGAAGTCGATCCGCGCCGCCAGTTCCATGAATAGGTCGTGCGGATGCTGCCGATCGACCAGCGGCTCACCGTTGGCCGTCTCGCCCGTCGCGAACAAATTGGGATAGCCGCGTGCGCTCATCGCCGGTTCCAGGCTCATCATCGAGCGGAGCTGGAGGTGGCCAAACCCGGTATCCCGCCCTGCCATCAGCATCGCCATGGACGTCGAGTAGAACTTGTCACTCCCGCGCGGCCCGGAATGGTCGGTATATTGCGTGGTGACAAAGCCGTGGGCCATCACCATCCAATCGCCCGCCATGACGTGAATTCCCGGCATGGACGGCACCGCGCCAGGCAGTCGTGACGTGCCCGAACCGATCTCGAAAGCAGCGGGCTGATCGCTTATCGCACCGCCGTGGCCCATCGCGGCGTGTTCGGCGGCGGACATGTGATCCGGGTGCGCCGGGACGGGTGAGACTACTGTGGGAGCGGGTGCGGGGGGAGCCATATCATGGTTCATCCCCGCGTGATCGTGCATCTGTGCAGACGCCGGCAATGGAATGAGGGCCGCGCCAGACAGCGCGACCAGAAGGGTCGTTCTCAACATCGTGAATTCCTGAAAATAGGTCGAGCCGGTGAAGGGCTATCGCGGACTTTTCAGGACCGGGGAGGGGGCACTTCCGGGCGCGCGCGCGGCGGCAGGAAAACGCGATGGAGGGCTGGCAAGCCGATCAGGGCCGCAGGAAGCTGAGCCTTTGGCGCTGCTACCATGCCGAAATCGGGTAGTACGCAGCCGATGCAGTCCCGTCGTTCCGATTGCCCGGAATCAGAGTGATGTCCCTTTTCGTGGGCTGGCGCATGAACGATGTGATGCGTCGGCGGCGGCACGCAATGGCCGCTCATCGCCAGGGCCGGCGCGGAAAGCGCAAATAGCAGCAAAAGGGCAAGGAGGCGGCGCAGCATCAGGAGCCGCTTATAGACCCGGCGAGGCCACAAGCGCTATGCCCGTGATTGCAATTTTGCGCTTGCCCCCTTCCGGTGTCAGTTTCTGGTCATTTCTTCCCCAGGCTCGGCCCCGCGCGCAGCTTCGCCTCTGGATCCGGAATGATGCGATAGCGTGCGGTGATCAGGCTGAAGAGGCCGAACATTACGATGCCCGCGGCGGCGATCGTGAATGCGGGTCGATTGTCGCGTAAGTCCAGCAGAACCTGGCCGAGCGACCGGGCCTCCTCGCTGCTGGCAAACCATGCAGACCGCAGTAGCGACCAGCCCATCAGCAGGAACACGACGCCGCGCGTCGCATGGCCGATGCGACCGATCCAACAGGTGGCATCCGGCGCGCGAGAGGAAATATGCTTCATGAAGCTGGCGTCGAACGCCTGCTTCGCCTGGAAGGCAGCACCCACGATCAGCGCCGCGCCCACCACGCCGATCGCCACCGGGCCCAGGTCATAGGTGAGCGCCGAAGTCGCCAGATCATGTGTGCGATCCTCCGCCTCGCTTTTGGCTCCATAAGCCAGCTGCAGCGCAGTCCAGGACAGGCCGGCATGGATCAGCCCACTTGCGAGGTAGCCCACGCGCTGGCCGATGCCTTTGATATCGTTGCCCAGGCTTTCGAGGTCGTAGGTTGCGGCGATGAACTTGTAGAGCGCATAGCCCAGCAATCCCAACGCGGAAACGTAGAGGATAGCGGTACCACCGGGTATCGAGCCGAGATATTCCAGCGAGCCGGTGACCCCGTCCTGCGCCTCATCACGCCCGCTGGCGGTCAGCGCCAGGCAGCCGAGCAGGACATAGACGACACCACGAGTGGCGTAGCCAAGACGAGCCAGCCAAACCACCTTCTCCGACTTGTCGACCATCTCTTCCGCTCCCTTAGAGAACGCACAATGCGTGAGGAAGCGGTTCGTGCCGCGGGCCGTCCCGGAACAAGTCCGGGACGGGGCCGGATCAGACGTTGAACTTGAAGTGCATCACGTCGCCATCGTGAACGACGTATTCCTTGCCTTCCTGCCGCAACTTGCCTGCTTCGCGAGCCGGTGCTTCACCGCCCAGCGTAACGAAATCGTCATAGGCGATGGTTTCGGCGCGGATGAAGCCACGCTGCATGTCGGAGTGGATTTCTCCGGCCGCTTCGGGAGCCTTCGCGCCCTTGTGCACGGTCCACGCGCGAGCTTCCTTGGGGCCGACCGTGAAGAAGGTTAGCAGGTCGAGCAGATCGTACCCGGCGCGGATGATACGCGCCAAGCCGGTTTCATGCAGGCCCATTTCCTCCAGGAACGCCATGCGCTCCTCAATGTCCATGCCGGTCAGTTCCGCCTCGATCGCGGCCGAAACGATGACGGCGCTGGCACCCTCGGCCTTCGCCTTTTCGAACACGCGAGTGGAGAACGCATTACCTTCGGCCGCCGCTTCTTCCTCGACGTTGCATACGTAAAGCACGGGCTTGGCGGTAAGCAGCTGCGCCTGGCGGAAGACGCGCGCCTCTTCCTCGTCGGCGGTCTGGGTCAGGCGAGCGGGCTTGCCTTCACGCAACAGCTCCAGCGTCTGGCCCAGCACGGTGGCGATCAGCTTGCTTTCCTTGTCGCCCTGCGCCGCTTTCTTCTGGGCGGCGGGGACGCGCTTTTCCAGGCTTTCGAGATCGGACAGCAGCAGCTCGGTCTCGACCGTCTCGGCATCGGCGATCGGATCGACCTTGTTCTCGACGTGCTGGATGTCGTCGTTCTCGAAGCAGCGCAGCACGTGGACGACCGCGTCCACTTCGCGAATGTTGCCCAGGAACTGGTTGCCCAGGCCTTCACCTTTCGAAGCGCCACGCACCAGCCCGGCGATGTCGACGAACGACAACTGCGTCGGCACGACCTTGGCGGAACTGGCGATCTGAGCCAGCTTGTCCAGGCGCGGGTCGGGCACGCCGACCTGGCCGACATTCGGCTCGATCGTGCAGAACGGATAATTCGCCGCCTGCGCCGCCTGCGTCTCCGTCAGCGCATTGAACAGGGTCGACTTGCCGACGTTTGGCAGGCCGACAATCCCGCACCGAAAACCCATGATATGCTCCGCGCTAATACAATCGCGGGCCCATAGCGGCAGGCGAGGCGCTTGGCCAGTTTCGCCTGCCGCCAGCGCTCAATCGATCGGATCGAGCACCTCTGATTAAGAGGCAGCGCCGCGACGCCGCCCTATCATCAACCCTTGCGAGCCTTTCTCCGAGCGATGGCCAGGCCGACGAGTCCAGCGCCCATCAGGCCGAGCATGCCGGGTTCGGGAACCTTGGTGCCGCCGCTGGTGCCGCCAGTGGTTGTGCCACCGCTCGTGCTGCTGCCGCCGCACTTGAACTTGCAGCCGCCGCCCCACCATGAGGCATGTGCAGGCGCCGTGATAGACAGCGCGACGCCCAAGGAAACAGCGGCAGTCAAAAATGTCTTGCGGATCATAAAACAGTACCCCTCACGAAGAGCATCAGGTTAACGCTCATGCGATTTTGATTAGGCAACAGACGTGCCAAACCAGTATCTGAAAAGGGTTCGATGGTTAACGCCGCAAGCGTCGCCCAAATCGTGTCAAGTCAGTCGACGATTTACTGTAACTTAGATTTGCTGGCGCATTGCCACATTGTTCATGAAGCGGGTGCCGTCCTCGTTCGCCAGCCATTCCGCCTCTGCCGAGATCGCACCCAGCATGCCTGACAGGTCATCGATTTCCGCCTTGGCGTAGTTGCCCAGGACGTAGCCGGTCACGCGGTCCTTGTGTCCGGGATGGCCGATGCCCAGCCTGACGCGGCGAAAGTCTGCGCCAAGGTGCTGGTCGATCGAGCGCAAGCCGTTGTGCCCGGCGGTGCCGCCGCCTTGCTTCACCTTGACCTTGAAGGGGGCGAGATCGAGTTCGTCATGGAAGACGGTAAGGGCGTCCAGGCCCAGCTTGTAGAAGCGCATAGCCTCACCCACGGCGCGGCCGCTCTCATTCATAAAAGTGGCGGGCTTGAGCAGCAGGATCTTCTGCGTGCCGATGCGGCCTTCCTGCAGCCAGCCCTGGAATTTTTTCTGCACAGGGCCGAAGCCATGCATATCCGCCATGGTATCCAGCACCATGAAACCAACGTTGTGCCGGTTCATCGCATACTGCGCGCCCGGATTGCCGAGGCCGACCCAGAGCTGCATGTGATACCTTTCCGAACTCAGGCGCGCGCCGCGCAATACAAAACCTCGTCATCCCCACGAAGGCGGGGATCCATCTCCGGGTCCGATACCATGATCATGGCCGGAGATGGATTCCCGCTTCCACGGGAACGACGAGGTTAGGCTCTTTGGATTTGAAAGAAACCCGCGCCGATTACTCTGCGGTGGCTTCCTCGGTTCCTTCTTCGTCACCCTCGGCGCTCTTCATGGCCGAAGGCGCGACGATGGTGGCGATGGTGAAGTCACGATCGCTGATCGCGCTTTCCACGCCCTTGGGCAGCTTCACCGCGCTGATGTGGATCGAATCACCCACTTCGGTGCCGGTCACGTCGACTTCGATCTGATCGGGGATGCTGTTGGCATCGCAAACCAGTTCCAGGTCGTGACGGACCACGTTCAGCACGCCGCCCTTCTTGAGGCCGGGCGAGGCTTCCTCGTTGGCGAACACCACCGGCACGTTGACGTGCACGGTCGCGTTGCGGGCCAGGCGCAGGAAATCGACGTGGAGCGGACGGTCGTTGACCGGGTGGAAGGCAACGTCCTTGGGGAGCGTACGCAGCTTCTTGCCGCCAACTTCGATCTCTACGATCGAGTTCATGAAGTGGCCGGTGCCCAGCAGGCGGACCAGCTCCTTCGCCTCGACGTGGATCGACAGCGGTTCTTCCTTGTTGCCATAAATTACGGCGGGAACGCGGCCTTCACGACGCAGCACACGGGAGGCTCCCTTGCCAACCCCTTCGCGCGTCTCGGCCGGCAGGTTCAGCGTATCGCTCATGATAACGTGCCTTTCGAAAACATTTTGAAGTGAAGGATAGCGCCGGGTATCGGCGCATCCTCTCCCGCCACGCCTCCAGGGATGACCATGGCCGGGAAGCGCGCGCCCTTAGCGGTAGAAGCGCGCGAAAGCAAGGATCACTGTATGCGGCGGACTGTGTAGCCCTGGCGTGCCAGCATGCCGACAAGGCCGTCCTCCCCCGCCATGTGCGCTGCGCCCACGGCCACGAACGGCTTGCGGCCCGCGCGTAGCTCGGCGGTGATCCGCCTGGTCCAGCGCTCATTCCGGGCAGTGAACAGCGTGGTGCGCAATTCAGGGTCTGCCAGCAGGCCGGTCCGGGTTTCGGCCTCGATCCGGCGCATATCGCCCTTGCGCCATATATCGACGAGCTTGCTCTCGTCATCCAGCGCTCCGGCATCATCGATTACGGCGTTAAGCAGGTCCCGCTGTTCCGCTTCGGGCAAGGTATCGAAGATGGAGAGTTGGCCCTTGGCGCCTTCCAGTTCGATGACCGGCTTGCCCTTCGCGGCGGCGAGCACCTCGCGATCTACGCCGTTGACGGCATCGCCAGCGTCTTGTGGCCGAGCCAGCGTCAGCGCGATGGCCCAGGTTTCCATGTCGTGCATATCCGCAGGATCGATACCCCGCGTGCTGAGCAGGGCATCCAAAGCCTTTCGCCGTTGCGGCGGTACTCGCTCCGACATGGGGGGCAGTCCGGGCGAATGGGACAAGCTTGCGAAAGTCTGCGCGACAGCGGCATCGTCGGCGACGTTGGCCAGTTCCACCAGCACCTCGTCCGATCGGTTCAGGGCGGCGGCTACCTTGGCCGTTTTCCATTGCAAAGGCGCTGGCGCCGCATGGATCGTACCGAACAGCCAGCCTTCCGATCCATCCGGACCGGTGATGTGCCACAATGCCGGATCAGCGGGCAGGGGCTTTTGCGCGCAGGCCGCCAGGATCAAGGCGAGGCCGCAAAGGCACGTTGTAATCCGAAGGAACGGAAACCATCGCGAAAGCACGATTGGCTATCGCATCCGCTTGGTCTTCACCCCATCGACGGCGAGCTGCTTTTGCACGCTGTCCTTGCCGGCAAGGTGGCCTGCGCCAACCGCGATGAAGACCGTGCCGGGCTGCTTCAGCCGCTGTTCTATCCACCGGGCCCACGCCTTGTTGCGATCCACCAGCAGGACTTTCATCAGCAGCGGATCACTTTCCTCCTCGTTCATCAACTTGGCCAGGTCGTCCGCCTTCCCGGTCTTCCAGGCTTCCACCATCTGCAGGATTTCCTTGCGGACGTCAGGGAAGCTATCCAGCACTTCGTTCAGGTAGGTCACCTGCGTCGCCTGGGGCAGCGAATCGAACAGACCCAGCTGCTGCTCGGCGGTTTCGAGTGCCAGATGCTTCTTGCCGTTGGCGCGCGACACAAGCTGAGCCTCCGCCCCGTTCATCGTGCCGAAGCCATCCTTCAGGATCGGCAGAGTCGATAGCGCGACGGCGGCGTACCACGGGTCGTTCGCGTCGAAGGCGGAAACCGGCAACTGCATCGAGGCCAGCGCCGCCTCGTACTTCTTGCGGACATCGGCGGGCAGGGCTTCGCGCAAGTTGCGCGGCGGATCGGCCAGGGCGACCTTGGCGATGCGTGCCTGCGTCTCGGGATCGGTGGGTTCGAGTATCTCCGTCACCAGCGTATCGGAACTCTCGAACGCCTTGGCGACAGGCCCGTTGTACCAGTCGATTCCCGGCGGCAGGATGTGGATGGTACCGAACAGATAGATCGTCGTGTCCTTGTCGACGATCTTCCAAAGCGCCGGTCGAGCCTTCACGACTGCGGCGGGCACGGCCGCCTCCTTCGCCGCGCAGGCGGGGGTGAGGAACAGGAGCAGGGCGGGGGACAGGGCGCTGAGCACGCGGCGGAAAAGGTTCATGCGCTGCCTTATAGGGGCTGCGCGCGACCCGTCGATGGCGGATCGTGGGCAGCAAGCGGATGTTGACCGGTTCACGGCCATCCGCCAAAGCGCCGTGCCATGTTGACCGCCCAAAAGCCGGTGTCCGACCAACGGACTGTGCCGCTCAGTTTCCAGGACATGATCCTGACGCTCCACGCGTTCTGGAGCGCGCAGGGTTGCTTGGTCCTGCAGCCCTACGACATGCGCATGGGCGCGGGTACATTCCACCCCGCTACTACCTTGCGCGCGCTGGGGCCGGAGCCGTGGAAGGCCGCCTATGTCCAGCCTTCGCGCCGGCCGACCGACGGGCGCTATGGTGAGAACCCCAACCGGCTGCAGCACTACTATCAGTATCAGGTGATCCTGAAGCCCAACCCGGCGAACCTGCAGGAGCTTTACCTGCAAAGCCTGGCCGCCATCGGCGTCGATCCGCTGGCGCATGACATCCGCTTTGTCGAGGATGACTGGGAGAGCCCGACGCTGGGCGCCTGGGGGCTGGGCTGGGAAGTCTGGTGCGATGGCATGGAGGTGACGCAGTTCACCTATTTCCAGCAGGTCGGCGGGTTTGACTGCAAGCCGGTCGCGGGTGAGCTGACGTACGGCCTGGAGCGTCTGGCGATGTATATCCAGGGCGTGGACCGGGTGTACGATCTGCGCTTCAACGATCAGGGCGTGTCCTACGGCGACGTCTTCCTGGCCAATGAGCAGGAACTCTCGAAATACAACTTTGAGATCGCCGATACCGAGCAGCTTTTCACCGGCTTCCGCCACGCCGAGGCCGAGGCGCAGCGGTGCATCGCGGCGGGCATTCCGCTGGCCGCTTATGATCAGGCGATCGAAGCCAGCCACTTGTTCAATCTGCTGCAAGCCCGCGGTGTGATCTCGGTGCAGGAGCGTGCCAGCTACATCGGTCGGGTGCGCGAT
This sequence comes from Novosphingobium fluoreni, assembly GCF_014196615.1. Lineage (GTDB taxonomy): Bacteria > Pseudomonadota > Alphaproteobacteria > Sphingomonadales > Sphingomonadaceae > Novosphingobium > Novosphingobium fluoreni. The sequence goes on along the minus strand of NZ_JACIDY010000007.1, from coordinate 160,741 downwards.
CTGGCGAAGGGTTCGTGCGAAGCTTGGATCGCCAAGAATGCGGACCGCTGGGCCAGCGAATACGCCGGGTGGACCGCATGAACGGTTCATGCGGAGGCGCAGAGGCGCGGATAGAAAGCAAGAGGATGCGCGCGCAGAGGCGCAGAGGCGCAGAGAAGTCGCGCCGGGCCGAAGGCCATTCATCTTCTCTAGCGATCAGCAAACCGATTGCGTCGAAAGTGAGAGCGGCCTCGCCGCAAGCGCAGTCTCTCTGCGCCTCTGCGCCTCTGCGCGCGCCCCATCCTTCCTTTTCCCTTCGCGTCTCCGCGCCATCGCGTGAAACCGTCAAGCGAGCGGCCTGAACATCATGACCGACTTCCTGCTCGAACTGCGTTCCGAGGAAATCCCCGCCCGCATGCAGGCCGGCGCGCGCGCCGATCTGGAAAAGCTGTTCCGCAAGGAACTTGCCGCCGCCGGTGTGCAGGCCGGCGCGATCACCGTCTGGTCCACGCCGCGTCGCTTGGCGCTGATCGCCCGTGATCTGCCACAAGCGACGCAGCCGGTGCAGGAGGAAACCAAGGGTCCTGCGCTGGGCGCGCCCGCACAGGCGATGGACGGCTTCCTGCGCAAGGTCGGGCTGACGCAGGACCAGCTGGAAGTCCGCGATCTCAAGGGCAAGCAGACCTACTTCGCGGTCATCGAAAAGCCTGGTCGTGCCGTGGCGGACGTGCTGGCAGAGGCGATCCCCGCGATCGTCCGCGCGTTTCCCTGGCCCAAGTCGATGCGGTGGGGCACCGCTTCGATCAGCACCGAAAGCGCGCGCTGGGTGCGCCCGCTTTCCGGCATCGTCGCCATCTTTGGCGAAGACCTTGTGGCCTGCGAGGCGGGCGGCGTGCAGAGCGGCTACGCGACGCTTGGTCATCGCTTCCACCACGCGGGCGAGATCACCATCGGCGGCGCGCATGACTATGCGGACAAGCTGCGCGCCTGCCACGTCATCGTCGACCATGAGGAGCGTCAGGCGATCGTGCGCGATGGCGCGCGCGCTGCTGCCAAAGCCGCGGGTCTCACGCTGGTCGAGGACGAGGGGCTGGTGGTAGAGAACGCGGGCCTCACCGAATGGCCGGTGCCGCTGCTCGGTCGTTTCGAAGAGGCGTTCCTGGAAGTCCCGCCCGAAGTGATCCAGCTGACCGCGCGGGTGAACCAGAAGTATTTCGTGTGCGAGGCCGACGGCAAGCTCGCCAATGCCTTCATCTGCACCGCCAACATCGAAGCGTCGGACGGTGGCGAGGCGATCGTCGCCGGCAACCGCAAGGTCCTCGCCGCGCGGCTTTCGGACGCGCGGTTCTTCTGGGACACCGACCGCAAGACCACGCTGGCCGATCAGGCGAAAAAGCTGGAGCGCATCACCTTCCACGAGAAGCTGGGCACCGTCGCCGACAAGGTCGAACGCGTGGCCAAGCTGGCGGAGTGGCTGGCGACCGAAGGCATTGTGCCCAACTGCGATCCCGCACTGGCGCGTCAGGCGGCGGAACTATGCAAAGCCGATCTCGTCACCGAGATGGTCGGCGAGTTCCCCGAACTCCAGGGCCTTATGGGCGGCTACTACGCCCGCGCCGAGGGCCTTCCCGACGCCGTCGCCGACGCCATCCGCGACCACTACAAGCCGGTTGGGCAGAGCGATGAGGTGCCGACAGCTCCGGTGACTGTGGCGGTGTCGTTGGCCGACAAGCTGGATACCTTGATCCGGTTCTTCGATATCGGCCACCTACCATCGGGTTCTAAAGATCCTTTTGCACTCCGTCGCGCCGCACTCGGGGTCCTATCAACTTTGCAAATGAACGGCATTCGAATGCCACTTAATTTGCTCTCAGTTGGCGCAGAGGCACCCGCAGGCACCTTCGCGTCTGGATTGTACGGGCGAGGTATAAGCGCAGCTTTGCCAGAACTTCTCGACTTCTTCGCCGATCGCCTTAAAGTCCAGCAACGCGAAGCCGGCGTCCGCCACGATCTGATCGACGCCGTGTTCGCGCTGGGCGGGGAGGACGATCTCGTCCGGCTGCTCGCCCGCGTCCGTGCCTTGCAGGCGTTCATCGGCACCGAGGAAGGCAAGAACCTCCTCGCGGGCTACAAGCGCGCTGCCAACATCCTCAAGAAGGAAGACTGGCACGGCGTCCAGGGCGAGATTTCGCAAACTGGCGAGGAAGACCCGCTGGCCATGGTTGACGATCCCGATCTCGCCCCCGTCATCGCTGCCAAGATGGCCGAGCGGCAGGCCCTGTCCTACACGCCCGAACCCGCCGAGCAGTCCTTGATGGACGCACTCGCCACGGCCGCGCCCAAGGCCGAGCAGGCGGTCGGTGCGGAGGACTTTGCCGGCGCCATGGCCGCGCTGGCCTCGCTGCGCGCTCCGATCGACGCCTTCTTCGATGACGTGACGGTCAACGATGCCGATCCCGCAAAGAGACAGGCCCGCCTGGGACTGCTTGATCAATTCCGTGCTGCAGTGCACAACGTGGCGGATTTTTCACGCATCGAGGGTTGACGGGCCGCGCTTGTTTTCCGGCCCCGCCACGCCTTCTTCGTGAACGAATTTAGGGCTTGTCGCGGGGCGACAATCCTCGCACGTGGGAAGAAGAAAAACCGATGGGCACCGATACTATGGTCAAGCAGGTCTATACTTTCGGCGGCGGCGTGAAGCATGACGATCCGCGCACGCGGGACAAGGTGATCACGGGCGGCAAGGGCGCCAACCTGGCCGAGATGGCCGGCATCGGCCTGCCAGTGCCGCCGGGCTTCACCATCACCACGGAAGAATGCGTGAAGTACCTGGCGGAAGGGGCCAACTTCTCCGATCAGCTACGCGCCGACGTGGCCGAGGCGTTGACTCATATCGAAAAGACCGTCGGCAAGAATTTCGGCGATGCCGCCGATCCGCTGCTGGTTTCCGTCCGGTCAGGCGCGCGCGTTTCGATGCCGGGCATGATGGACACGGTGCTGAACCTGGGCCTCAACGACCAGACGGTGCAGGGTCTCGTCAGCGCATCGGGCGATGAGCGCTTTGCGTGGGACAGCTATCGCCGTTTCATCCAGATGTACTCCGACGTCGTGCTGGGCGTGGAGCACCATCTGTTCGAGGAAGCGCTGGAGATCGCCAAGGAAGATAACGGCTATCTCAACGATACGGAATTGACCGCCAGCGACTGGCAGAAGATCGTGGCCGAATACAAGGCCATCGTCGATAAGGAGCTGGGCAGACCGTTCCCGCAAGACGTGCAGGAGCAGCTGTGGGGCGCGATCCAGGCAGTGTTCGACAGCTGGGATTCAGATCGCGCCAAGGTCTATCGCCGCCTCAACGACATCCCGGGTGACTGGGGCACGGCCGTCAACGTGCAGGCCATGGTATTCGGCAACATGGGCGATACCTCGGCAACCGGCGTTGCGTTCACGCGCGATCCCGCGACCGGCGAGAAGGCCTACTACGGCGAATGGCTGGTCAACGCGCAGGGCGAGGATGTCGTCGCCGGCATCCGCACGCCTCAGTACCTGACCAAAGCCGCGCGCGAGCGGGCCGGGGCCAAGCCGCTCTCCATGGAAGAGGCAATGCCCGACGCCTACGGCGAACTGGCCGACGTGTTCGAGCTGCTGGAAAAGCACTACAAGGACATGCAGGACATCGAGTTCACCGTGGAGCGCGGCAAGCTGTGGATGCTGCAGACCCGCTCAGGCAAGCGCACGGCCAAAGCTGCGCTCAAGATGGCGGTAGACATGGTGGCAGAGGGTCTGATCGACGAGCGGACCGCAATTTTGCGCGTCGATCCGATGGCGCTAGACCAGTTGCTGCACCCCACGCTGGACCCCAAGGCGACGCGCGATGTGCTGGCCAAGGGCCTGCCCGCCTCGCCAGGCGCTGCGTCAGGCACGATCGTGCTGGATGCCGATACCGCCGAAAAGCGCGCCGAACTGGGCGAAAGCGTGATCCTCGTCCGCGTCGAAACGTCCCCTGAGGACATTCACGGCATGCATGCCGCCAAGGGCATCCTCACCGCGCGTGGTGGCATGACCAGCCACGCCGCCGTCGTGGCGCGTGGCATGGGCCGATGCTGTGTCTCGGGTGCGTCGGCGGTGTCGATCGACATGAAAGGCCGGACGCTGAAGATCGGCAACCGCAGCCTGAAGGAAGGCGACGTCATCACGCTGGATGGCTCGACCGGAGACATCATGGCTGGAGAAGTGCCGACCGTGGAGCCGGAATTGGCCGGTGACTTTGCCGAGCTGATGACCTGGGCCGACAAGCACCGCCGCATGAAGGTGCGCACCAACGCCGAGACCCCCGCCGATTGCAAGATGGCGCGGCAGTTCGGCGCGGAAGGCATCGGCTTGTGCCGCACCGAGCACATGTTCTTCGACGCCAGCCGCATCTCCGCCGTGCGACAGATGATCCTGGCCGAGGACGAGGCGGGCCGCCGGGCCGCTCTGGACAAGCTGCTGCCCGAGCAGCGCGATGATTTCGCGCAGATCTTCATGGTGATGGCCGGCCTGCCGGTGACGATCCGCCTGCTCGACCCGCCGCTGCATGAGTTCCTGCCGCAAGGCGATGCCGAGTTTGCCGAACTGTCCGAGACGATCGGCATCGGTGTCGACACGCTCAAGCGCCGCGCGGATGAGTTGCACGAGGCCAATCCGATGCTCGGCCATCGCGGCTGCCGCCTGGGGATCACCTTCCCGGAAATCTACGAGATGCAGGCTCGCGCGATCTTCGAGGCGGCTTGCGACGTGATTGACAAGGTGGGTGAGGCGCCGGTGCCCGAAGTGATGATTCCGCTGGTCGCCACCAAGCGCGAAGTGGCGATCCTCAGAAAGCTGGTCGACGATACCGCCACGAAGGTCTTCGCCGAGAAGGGCAAGTCGGTCGACTATATGGTCGGCACGATGATCGAGCTGCCGCGCGCCGCGCTGATGGCGGGCGAGATCGCGGAGGAGGCTAGGTTCTTCTCATTCGGCACCAATGACCTGACGCAGACGACGCTAGGCGTCTCGCGCGACGATGCGGCGCGGTTCCTCTCGCCCTATGTGGAGAAAGGCATCTACGCGCGCGATCCGTTCGTCAGCCTGGATATCGAAGGCGTGGGCCAGCTGGTCCAACTGGGCGCCGAGCGTGGCCGGGCGACTCGCCCAGACTTGAAGCTGGGCATCTGCGGCGAGCATGGCGGTGATCCGGCCTCGATCGCATTCTGCGAAAAGGTCGGCCTCGATTACGTCAGCGCCTCGCCGTATCGCGTGCCGATCGCGCGGCTCGCGGCGGCGCAAGCTGCGCTGGCTTGAGACTTGGAAAGGCTGGAGGGTTTACCGCCGCCAGCCTGACAAGGTTAGGATTTCAAACCGTTCGACTGTTCGGCCGTCGCGTCCGGCAGCGCGAAAGGCTTCCGCCGCTCGCGCATAGGCGGCTTTGCCCAACGGCGGGCCGGGGTCAGAAAGGACGTTCGACACGCCTTGCGCGCGAAAGTCATCGATCGCGCGCTTGAGAGACCGGAACCCCACGTCCAGGTGGCGCGAATCCGCGACCGGATCGGCAAAGCCAGCCCGCTGCAGCAATTGCGCCCCGGCGCGGACGTCCACCATCGGATGCACGCGGGCCGCCGGGCGCTCGCCATCGCCTGCCAGCATCGCCGCGCGAAGAGCGGGCAGGCTGCCCGCACCGCAGAAGCTGGCGATCGCCAGGCCACCGGGGGCAAGGGCATTGCGCATGTGGATCAGCGCGCCAGGCAGATCGTTCACCGTGTCCAAGGTCGAGAGGCTGACGATGAGGTCATAGCCGCCGGAAGGGAACGGCAGTTGTTCGTCAAAGCCGAGCGCCGGTTCCTCCTGCACGACCTGGATGCCTTGGGCCGTCAGGGCATCGCCCAGGAACGCGCCGGTATCGCCGATCAGCAATGCGCGGGCCGGTTGATGCCGCACGAAGGCCAGGCGTTCCAGCACATCTTCCAGCATGTCGTCGAGCAGGTAGCGCGGGGCGTCAACTTGCTGCTGGGCATGAAGCATCCGCCGGCGGGCAGCGATGCGACGGTGCGGGGAGAAGATCTTCGGAAGCTGTTGGTCGGCCATGGCGTTTCCGTGCCCGACGACACCCGCAGTCGCAAGCGATAGGAAGGCGTTTGCGCGCGGTTAGCGATGCGCTAGCGGTGCGGCGTGCCGTCCATCCTCGCCCCGCTTGTCGATTTCGTGTTCCCGCCACGCTGTCCTTTGTGTGGCGATGGGGTGAGCACGCAGGGAGGGCTCTGTGCCGAATGCTGGGGTGAATTGGCGATACCCGGAGAACCGAGCTGCACCGCCTGTGGTCGACCGTTTGGCGAGGGGGTGCCGCCCGGTGCAATGTGCGCGCCATGTCTGGCCGATCCTCCCCGTCACGCCGGGATCGCCGCCGCTACGCTTTACAACGATGCCTCGCGCAAGCTCGTCCTGGCGTTGAAACATGGCAGCCGCCTTGGTCTTGCGACGATGATGGCCCAATTGATCGCCGCGCGCCTGGCAGTCAGCCCGCCGGAGGATTGGCTCATCATCCCGGTGCCGCTGCATCGCTGGCGACTGTGGCGCCGGGGATACAACCAGGCCGCCGTGCTGGCGCAAGAGTTGCGGCGCCTGGGTGTGGGACCGGTGCTGGTCGACGGCCTGATCCGCCATCGCGCCACCGTCAGCCTTGGCGGATTGGGCAAGCGGGGCCGCAAACGCGAGTTGAGCGGCGCGATCCGCATCAACGAGGCACGGGCGGAGAGCATCAGAGGGCGCTCGGTATTGCTGGTGGACGATGTGCTGACGAGCGGCGCCACCAGTGATGCCTGTGTCAGCGCGCTGCAGCGGGGTGGTGCGGCCAAAGTAAAGATCGCCTGCTTCGCCCGTGTGCTGGACGAGGCCTTGCCGTTCGCCTGACATTGCAAAGAAAAACGCCCGAGGGGTTAGCCTCGGGCGTTCTCGTGACGAAACTCATTAAGACCCTGCAGAGCAGTTCAGCGGCCCCCTGTCGACCACTTGGTCTGATCCCTCAATCTTGGCCCGATCCCCCTTGCGGTGTGACCGGAATTCCCTGAACCGTGGCGCTTGGACGTCTGCACCTGATCGGCTAATTTGCAGCCCCCCGGCTGCGAGACCAGTGATCTCTCTAAACCGCTTGCTTGAAAAGCGGCTTTGCGTATTCAGCCGTATTTTGAGCGACGCCTGTGGTTATCGTGCAACAATTCGATACATCACTGGGAACAACATGCGGACAATGGGCAGCCCTATGGATCAGAGCGAGAAGAGCCAGCTGGAAAATGGCGACGTGTTCACCCCACGCTTCGATGCCAATGGCTTGGTGGTGGGCATCGCCATGGACGCCGACTCACGCGATGTCTTGATGGTGGCGTTCATGGATGCCGAAGCGGTCGCCCGCACGCGGGAGACCGGACTGGCGCATTTCCACTCGCGGTCACGCGGGCGGCTCTGGCTGAAGGGGGAAACGTCCGGGCATGTGTTGAAGGTGCGCGATATCCTGGTCGATTGCGATCAGGACGCGCTGGTCATGCTGGTAGAGCCGCAGGGGCCGGCCTGCCACACCGGCGCGACATCGTGCTTCTATCGCCGATTGGTGGATGGCAAGCTGGAGCCCGTGGCCGGCTAAGCCAGGATTTCGTCGAAGAGGTTGCGCATCGCCAGCCAGCTCTGCCGGTCGGCGCTGGCATTATAGGCGATCGCCGCCATTCCGCGCGCGTCACTGCCGGGATCGGTGAAGCCGTGGCGCACGCCGCTGTAAGCGTGGAAGTGCCAATCGGCCCCGGCCGCGTCCATTTCCCCCCAAAACGCCAGAACCTGTTCGCGGGGAACCAGCGGGTCGGCATCGCCATGACAGACAAGAAGCCGCGCCTTGATCGCGTTCGGCTGCGCAGGCTTGGCGGTGGTGAGCAGCCCGTGAAAGCTTACAGAGGCGACCAGATCATGCCCCGCACGGGCGCATTCCATTGCGGCCTGACCGCCCATGCAATAGCCGATCGCGGCGATCGGCAGGCCCTGCGCCTCGGGTAGCCCGCGCAGGGCATCAAAGGCGGCGGTAAGCCGGGCGCGATAGTGATCCGCATCGGCGCGCAAGGCGTCGGCCAGCGGACCGGCCGCCGCGAAATCCGCGACCGGCTCGCCATAGAAGTCGGCAATGAACGCCAGATAGCCCAGGTCCGCCAGCATCGCCGCGCGCCGTTCGATCGCCGGAGTGACGTTCGCGATCGTGGGAAAAACCAGGATGGCGGCGCGCGGCGTACGTTGTGGACGCGCCAGCCACCCAGTCAGTCGCGTATCGCCGTGGCTATAGGCGATCTGCTGAAGCGTGGTCATTCCGGCAGGAAGTCCGGCACGGAAAGATAGCGCTCACCCGTGTCGTAATTGAAGCCCAGCACGCGGCTCCCGGCGGGCAGTTCCTTTAGCTTTGCGGCGATCGCTGCCAGCGTGGCGCCGGAACTGATGCCCACCAGAATGCCTTCCTCGCTGGCGCAGCGGCGTGCCATCTCCTTGGCGTCTGCAGGATCGACCGGGATCGCGCCGTCGATCGCCTGGGTGTGCAGGTTCGACGGGATAAAGCCTGCACCGATGCCCTGGATGGGGTGAGGGCCGGGCTGACCACCCGAGATGACCGGGGAGAGGGTGGGCTCCACCGCGAAGGCTTTTAGCGACGGCCAATCCTGCTTCAAACGCTCGGCGCAGCCGGTCAGGTGGCCACCGGTGCCAACGCCGGTGATCATCACGTCGATCGGGGCGTCCGCGAAGTCGTTGAGGATTTCCAGCGCGGTCGTGCGAACGTGGATATCCACGTTTGCGGGGTTATCAAACTGCTGGGCCATCCACGCGCCGGGGGTTTGATCCACCAGTTCCCGGGCCCGCTCGATAGCGCCCTTCATGCCCTTCTCCTTGGGCGTCAGATCGAACGTGGCGCCATAAGCCAGCATGAGGCGGCGCCGTTCCAGCGACATCGATTCGGGCATGACGAGGACGAGCTTGTACCCCTTCACCGCCGCCACCATCGCGAGGCCGATGCCGGTGTTGCCGGAGGTCGGCTCGATGATGGTGCCGCCCGGCTTCAGGCTGCCGTCCTTTTCCGCCGCGACGATCATGGCGAGGCCGATGCGGTCCTTGATGGAGCCGCCGGGATTCGCGCGCTCGTTCTTTACCCAGACCTCATGGTCCGGGAACAAGCGCGAGAGGCGGATATGCGGCGTGTTGCCGATGGTATCGAGAATGCTGTCGGCCTTCATGGAGCAGTATCCCTATGTCTGTATTGAGGCGCGAACGTTCGGGCGCGGCGGATTTCTGGAAAGAGCTTGGACCATAACACGGTGACGAATATGGCAGCCCCGCCGCCGAAGACAACCGCTCCCGTCGCTCCCAGCAGCGCGGCGGCGACGCCGGACTGCATCTCGCCCAGTTCGTTGGAAGCTGAAATCGCCAGACCCGAGGTAGCGGAAACGCGCCCTCGCATGTCGTCCGGCGTATTGAGCTGGATCAGCGAGGTTCGGATGAAGACCGAAACCATGTCCGCCGCGCCCAGAATCACCAGGAAGCCGAGCGAGGTGGGAAAGTGCCGCGAAAAGGCGAAGGCGATCGTCGCCGCGCCATAGACGACGACGGCCAGCAGCATCTTGACCCCGACGTTGTGCTCCAGCGGTCGGAACGAGAGGGTGAGGGCGACGATCGCGGCTCCTACGGCGGGAGCGGCGCGCATCTGGCCCAGGCCTTCCGGCCCGACATGCAGCACGTCGCGCGCAAAGACCGGGAAGAGCGCCGTCGCTCCGCCGAAGATCACCGCGAACAGATCCAGCGTGATGCAGCCGAGCAGGAACCGGTCGTTCCAGACGAACTGGAAACCTCCCTTGATCTGCTGGAACGGATGGGCCCGGCGGGCCTCTGGCGGCGGTGGCGGCAGGCTTCGGATCGAAAGAAGGCTGGTGGCGGCGATCAGCAACAGCACCGTCGATGTCCAATAGGGCAGGGCATGGGAAGAGCCGAATAGGAACCCGAAGCTCGCCGGGCCGATCACCGCGCCGGCTTGCCATGCGATAGAGTTCAGCGCGATGGCCCTGGGGATAAGCGCGGCGGGGACGATGTTGGGTGCGATGGCGCTCAGGGCCGGACCCTGGAACACGCGGACCGCACCGTGAAGGGCGGCGAAACCGAAGAGCACGGGCAGGCTGCGAATGTCCAGAGCTGTCACGGTCCCCAGCCCCAGCGCGATGCACAAGTCGATGCACATCGAGAAGCCCGCGACATTACGACGATCGAAGCGATCCGCGACGACTCCCGCGATCGGCGTCAGAAGCAGGATCGGGATAAACTGCGCCAGGCCCAGCAGACCAAGCTGGAACGCCGCGTCGGAAATCGACATGGCATATTCCGCGCGCGCCACATCGTAGAGCTGGTAGCCAATGATCACGACCACCCCGTTGGTGGCGATGACGGAGGCGAAGCGCGCCAGCCAGAACCTGCGGAAATCGGGAATGGCGAGTGGGGTGGTGGGATCGCTCACCGTCGGGCCCATGGCACCCCGGATGCGATTCGCCAATCTGTACCGGTCAGGATCACTTTGAATCGCCGCTTCTACTTAGCGAGCGACCAGCTGCTTTCTCAGCGCTTGGGGCGTAGCCGGGGGTTGGGCTGCAACGCGTCGACCAGTTTGGTGAAGTCATCGATGCGGATGATCCGTTCGAACTGGAAGCCGGCGCGCCCTTCATGTGACCAGATCAGATGCGCTTCTATGCGCCCTACCACCGGCAGGCGCATCACGACGCGCTCTCCCCGCTCCATGTCGGTCAGATCCTGGGCCATGAAACCCTGCGCCGAGATGTTGACGATGTGCATATGGACATCGCCCAGGCGCCGGTGCTCGGCCATGACCTTGAAATCAGCCGGATGGCGCGCGGCGCGGCGCTTGTCGGTCACTGTCAGTTGCGCGCCAGCACTCATTTCGTCTCATCCTCGACGTTGCGATCCAGAAAACGTCATGCACGAGAGTGGCAAACAAACCATGAAGCGGCGGCGTTAAATCCTGTTCATGTAAAGCTTTAAGCAGAAGTACGTAGGCCGTTACGCGCGCAGCACTCCATGCTTCTTGCGGCCGAGACTGAGCTTGCGCGTAGCCCCCGGCGCGATAACGATCATGAGGTTGGGATCGGTCACAACCTCGTCGTCAAGCTTCACCGCACCTTCGGCGATCTTGCGCTTCGCCTCTCCGTTCGAGGCGGTGAAGCCCAGATCGGTGCAGGCGGCGACGATGCGGATGCCCTCGGCAGGGACATCGATCGTTGGCAAATCCGCGCCGACGCCGCCGCCCGCGAATGTGGCCTTGGCGGTATCCTCGGCCGCCCGCGCGGCATCCTCGCCCCTACAGAGCGTCGTCGCCGCGTTGGCGAGGGCGATCTTCGCTTCGTTGATCGCGTTGCCTTCCAGCGCCTCCAGCCGGACGATCTCGTCCATCGGCAAGTCGGTGAACAGACGCAGGCGCTTGCCGACATCGCGGTCGTCGGTGTTGCGCCAGAATTGCCAGTAATCGAAGTTGGACAGCTGGTCTTCGTTGAGCCAGACCGCGCCGCCCACCGTCTTGCCCATCTTGGTGCCGTCGGCGTTGGTGAGGAGCGGCGTCGTCAGCCCGAACACCTGCGTACCGTCGACGCGGCGGGACAGCTCCACACCGTTGACGATGTTGCCCCACTGGTCCGATCCGCCCATCTGCAGGCGGCAACCGACGCGGCGGGACAGCTCCAGGAAATCATAGGCCTGGAGGATCATATAGTTAAATTCCAGGAAGCTGAGCGACTGTTCCCGATCCAGACGCAGCTTCACCGAATCAAAGCTGAGCATCCGGTTGATCGAGAAATGCTGACCGATATCGCGCAGGAACGGGATGTACTCCAGCTTGTCCAGCCAGTCCGCATTGTCGACCATGATCGCGTCGCTGGGGCCGTCCCCGAACGTCAGGAAACGCTCGAACACGCGGCGGATCGAGGCGACGTTCTGCTTGATCAGATCTTCGGTTAGCAGCTTGCGCGCTTCGTCCTTGAAGCTGGGATCGCCGATCTTGCCGGTGCCACCGCCCATGACCACGATCGGCTTATGCCCGGCGCGCTGCAACTGGCGCAGCATCATGATCGAAACCAGATGCCCCACGTGCAGCGATGGCGCGGTGGGATCGAAGCCGATATAGCCGGGGACCACCTGCTTGTCCGCCAGCGCGTCGAGGCCCTGGGCGTCGGTCAGCTGGTGAATGTAGCCACGCTCTTCGAGCAGGCGGAGCAGGGTTGAGTTGTACGTCATGCCGGTGCCTTCCATAGCGGAGGCGCGCGTAAAGCATTTTTGGCCGGGGTGGAACCACCATGCCGGGCCTGAAAGGCTGGTTTTGGAAAATGGAGACGCCACCGTGCAGCCGCACAGCTTGATACCCCATCGCGATTTTCCGGCTGTGACCGTGCGGGAGATCACCGCAAGGCTGACTTGGGATGGAGATTGGCTGCGGCTTCGCTGGCGTATCGAGGGGGCGCAGAAGCTGATCGTGCCATCATTCGCCGGGAAAGGGCGAGCGGATGGTCTTTGGCAGACGACCTGCTTCGAACTGTTTGTGCAACCGTCGGAAGGGGGCGGCTATACCGAGCTGAACCTGTCCCCCTCGGAGCGATGGAACGCCTACGATTTCTCGGCCTATCGCGAGGGGATGACCGAACGAGCGTTTCCGCGTGAGCCCACATGTACGATGCGAAAAGGAGAGGCGCTGGCGATCTTCGACGCCGCCGTTCCCGCCGCCGCGCTTCCGCCTGCGCCGTGGCGATATGGCATGACCGCAGTGATCGAGGAGGAGGGCGGCGTGAAGTCGTTCTGGGCATTCGATCATGGTGAGGGCAAGCCCGATTTCCACGATGCGGCTTGCTTCACCGGCGCGCTTGCGGCAGCGAACCAGGCATGAAGTTCGGGATCGATCGCCTGCTCGCCGATGCGGCCTTGCGGGCACCGCTGGAAGGCCGCCGTGTCGCCCTGGTTGCGCACCCCGCCTCCGTCACCCAGTCGCTGCAACACTCGTTGGACGCATTGATCGCGGCGGGTGTGAACGTGACGTCGGCCTTTGGCCCTCAGCACGGGCTCAAGGGGGACAAGCAGGACAACATGGTCGAGACGGCCGATGCCCTCGATCCGATCTACGGCATTCCGGTGTTCAGCCTCTATGGCGAAGTGCGCAGGCCCTCGGCGCGCATGATGGACAGCGCAGACGTGTTCCTGTTCGACCTGCAGGACCTGGGCTGCCGGATATACACCTTCGTCACGACGCTGCTCTATCTCTTGGAGGCCGCGTCCGGCACCGGGAAGGCGGTGTGGGTGCTGGATCGCCCCAATCCCGCCGGTCGCCCCATCGAGGGTACGACCTTGCTTCCCGGTTTCGAGAGCTTCGTGGGCGCCGGGCCGATGCCGATGCGCCACGGGCTGACTTTGGGTGAGATGGGGCACTGGTTCGTCCGGCATTTCAACCTGGATGTCGATTACCGCGTGATCGGCATGGACGGCTGGCGTCTGAACGAAGCGCCAGGCTTTGGCTGGCCGCAGGACCGGCTGTGGATCAATCCCAGCCCCAACGCCGCCAACCTCAACATGGCGCGCGCCTATGCCGGCACCGTCATGCTGGAGGGGACGACGCTGTCCGAAGGGCGCGGCACGACCCGCCCGCTCGAAGTGCTGTTCGGTGCGCCCGATGTGTCGGCCAGCGCAGTCCTTGCCGAGATGCAAGCGATTTCGCCGGCGTGGCTGAGCGGCTGCGCCCTGCGGGAATGCTGGTTCGAACCGACCTTCCACAAGCACCAGAAGACGCTCTGCAACGCGTTGATGATCCATGCGGAGGGAGGCTTTTACGATCACCAAGGGTTCCGGCCCTGGCGCTTGCAGGCCTTGGCCTTCAAGGCGATCCGGCGGCTTTACCCCGATTATCCGATCTGGCGGGATTTCCCATATGAGTACGAGTTTGACCGGCTAGCGATCGACGTCATCAACGGTGGCCCGGCCTTGCGGGAATGGGTGGACGATGCGGCGGCGGCACCGGACGACCTGGATCGGCTGGCCACCCGGGATGAAGCCGCCTGGCGTGACGAAGTGCGCGATCTACTGCTCTATTGACCGTCCGATTGCGCCGGACCCGATCGGCGCGGATCAGACGTAGTTGGCGATCCAAGCCACCGCATTGGCGGATGGCACGAACAATGCCTGTGCCAACAAGGTGCCAACGAGACGGCTGATAGATATCCACACGATGGTGCGACGAAAGCGGGCTTCACCGATGCGGCCTTCCACCACGTCGTCGGTCATCACCGACAATTGCGGGTCGATCAGCGCGAACAACAGGATCGTGGCGAAACCGTTGACGACAGCGGAAAGCTGGGAGGCCGTCACCCGGTACTCCGGGTTCAGGAACCCGGCGTAAAGCGAAGCGAGGACGCCGACGACGATCAGGGCCTGCGCCAAACAGTTCGCCAGAAGGACGCCCCAACCCACGCCCCGGTCCTTGGTGAACCCGCGCAAATGCGTAAGGGACGGCAGTCTGATCGATTGCCGCACGGCGCGAACGCCTGCCGGGGAGGCGAGGCGCATGACCAGCCGGCCGGTGGAGCGATGGACTTGAAAGTGCTTGATCCCCGCCGCGAACAAGCGCTGCCCGGTGGGCACCAGCAGAATGCCCAAGAACACCGCGATCGATGCTGAGGCCAATACGAGCCTGAAATCACCCAGCAGCGCCTCGCCGCCACCTGACGCCAGGCGGCTCTCGATCCGCTTTGCGAGGAATGGGCCCAGGAAGCTGTTCGATGTGCGGGAAACCAGCACCAGGATGTTGAACAGCGCGAAGCTCATGGCGATCCGCCGCGTGCGCACCCCGGCGATGCGCGCCGAATAGGCCAGCGTACCGATGAGGTTGATCGCAGCCGTCAGCAGGCAGATGATGAGCAGTTGCCGGTCCATGCGCGAAGCCCCTAGGCGCTTGCCGAGCGAGTCGCCACCGTTTCCCGTGGAAGGCTTCTCAATGTGGAGCAGATCGCCGGGTCAGCTCTTCTTGCGCGTCAGTTCCCTCATGGCTGATTCCAGGCCGCCGAGCGTCAGCGGATACATCGCACCGTTCACCAGTTCGCGCATCATGGTGGTGGAAGTCGTATATTTCCACTCGTTCTCGGCCGTGGGGTTCAGCCAGACCGTGGCGGGATAAGTCTGCACCACGCACTGCATCCACAAGGCGCCCGGCTCCGGATTCATATGCTCTACCGACCCGCCGGGATGGCTGATCTCGTAAGGGCTCATCGCCGCATCGCCGACGAAGATGACTTTGTAATCGTGGCCGTACTTGTGAAGAATATCCCACGTGTTGGTTCGCTGCGCCCAGCGGCGGCGATTGTCCTTCCAAACGCCTTCGTACAGGCAGTTGTGGAAGTAGAAGAACTCCATATTCTTGAATTCGCCAGTTGCGGCGCTGAACAATTCTTCCACAAGCTGGACAAACGGGTCCATCGAGCCGCCGACGTCCAGGAAAAGCAGCACTTTCACCGCGTTGTGGCGTTCGGGCCGCATCTTCAGGTCAAGCCACCCTTGCTTGGCGGTGCCTTCGATCGTCCCTTGCAAGTCCAGCTCTTCGGCCGCTCCCTCGCGCGCAAAGCGCCGCAGCCGGCGCAGGGCGACCTTGATGTTACGGGTGCCCAACTCCTTCGTATTGTCGAGATTGGCGAATTCGCGCTTCTCCCAGACCTTGATCGCGCGCCTGTTCTTGCTCTGGCCGCCGATACGGAGGCCTTCTGGGTTGTAGCCGGAGTGGCCGAACGGAGAAGTGCCGTTGGTGCCGATCCATTTGCTGCCGCCTTGATGGCGTTCGTGCTGTTCTTCCAGACGCTTCTTCAGCGTCTCCATGATCTCTTCCCAAGAGCCGAGCGACTTGACCTGCTCCATCTCTTCGGGCGTAAAATATCGCTCGGCGATCTGCTTCAACCAGTCTTCCGGGATATCCACCGGGGTCTGGCCATAGTCCGACAGGACGCCCTTGAAGACGCGCTGAAAGACTTGATCGAAGCGATCCAGTAATCCTTCGTCCTTCACGAATGTGGCGCGGGAAAGGTAGTAGAACGCCTCAGGCGTCTGCTCGATCACGTCCTTGTCCAGCGCCTCCAGCAGTGTCAGGTGCTCCTTGAACGAAGCTTTGATACCGGCCGCGCGCAGCTCATCCACGAAGTTGAAGAACATAAGGTCAGTGGGCCTTCGTGCGTTGCCGGCGCTGCTTGGCGAGTTCATCGTCGAAATCCGCCTGGAATTCGGCGACAAAGCGCGGCAGCAGGCCCGGATCGACAAATGCTTTCGGCTTACCCTCGCGCTGACGCTTGGCACGCGGCAGCACGTCGGCCAGTTCGGGATGACCCGGCAGCACGATATCGGCCTTCACGCGGCTGACCTTGGCAAAGGTGCTGCGATAGCTGCTCACGATTTGGGGAAAGCCCTTGTTGCCGAACAACTTGTTGCCCGCCACGGAGAGACTGCAGGGAAAGAACACCGTCACGTTGCGCCCCTGATCCTGCACCGTGGTCAGCCAGCTGGTGCACCCAGGCGTGTGGCCCGGGGTCAGCAGCGGGGTGAGCGTGACATCACCCAGCCGCACCGGGGCGCCATCGGTTACCAGCCCATCGACTTTCACCGGGTCGAAGCGGACAACGCCATAATCGGTATCGCTGGTCGGTGACCCGCTCTCGAGCGCCTTGCGATCGGCGGCGCTGGCCAGGAACCGTGCGCGGGTGTCCCGCTTAAGCCTGGCCATTCCGGCAACGTGATCCCAATGCGCGTGCGTTTCCAGCAACAGCTTCACATCGCTGACCTTCAGGCCCAGCTTGGCGATGTTGCGCTCCACGATCGGCGCGGCTTCCTTCGGGCCGGAATCGATCACGATCAGCCCGGCCGATGTGCGCAAGAGGTAGACGCCGATACCCTCGGTGCCGACGTAATAGATCGGGCCGGCGATATGGAACGGTTCGGTCGGCGTGGTCCACGATGCCGGTGAATCGGCAACCGCCACGGAAGACAGCAATCCTGCGCCTGCCGCCAAAAACGCCTGGCCGATGCCGCGCAAGGCCTCAGTTCCCCCGGCGCGCCATGAAGGCTAGCCGCTCGAACATCATCACGTCCTGCTCGTTCTTCAGCAGTGCGCCATGCAGCGGTGGGATCGCCTTGCTGACGTCGCGGTTCTGCAGCACGTCCAGCGGCATGTCCTCGTTCATGAGCAGCTTGAGCCAATCCAGCAGCTCGCTGGTGGACGGCTTCTTCTTCAGGCCCGGCACTTCCCGCAATTCGTAGAAGATCTGCATCGCCTTGGTGACGAGGGTCTTCTGGATATTCGGATAGTGCACATCGATGATAGACTGCATCGTCTCCCGGTCCGGGAACTTGATGTAGTGGAAGAAGCAACGGCGCAGGAACGCGTCGGGCAGGTCCTTCTCGTTGTTCGAGGTGATGATGATGATCGGGCGTTCCTTCGCCGCGATGTGTTCGCCCGTTTCGTAAACGTCGAAGGCCATGCGATCGAGCTCGGCCAGTAGATCGTTCGGAAATTCGATGTCGGCCTTGTCGATTTCATCGATCAGCAGGACGGGCAGGGTGGGCGAGGTGAAGGCCTCCCACAGCTTACCCTTGCGGATATAGTTGCCGATGTCATGCACCCGCTCGTCACCCAGCTGGCCATCGCGCAGGCGCGCGACCGCATCGTATTCATACAGACCCTGATGCGCCTTGGTGGTGGACTTCACGTTCCAGGTGATCAGCGGCGCGCCCAGCGCTTCTGCGATCTGCTCTGCCAGTACGGTCTTGCCGGTGCCTGGCTCTCCCTTCACCAGCAAAGGCCTGCGCAGCAGTACGGCCGCATTGACGGCTATCTTCAGGTCATCGGTGGCGACATAATTGCTGGTGCCTTCGAAGCGCTGCATCGGATCATCCTGTATCTATTCTTGCCCGAACAGTAGATTGTGCGGCGCAGCGAAGCAAGCGGCGGCCCTTATCCAGCTCCCCCGCAGCTTGACGGACCGGCGGCGGCGTAACACCGTGCGTTTCCTATCGACGCCACAGTGCAGGGAGCTTCTCGCATGCCCGATCGCCACGCCGAAAGCCGCAATATCGCTCTGCTGATCGACGCGGATAACGCCTCCCCCGCCACGATCGACGCCGCGCTGACGATCCTGGGCGATCTGGGCACGGTGAATGTCCGGCGCATCTACGGCAACTGGAGCAAGCCGGGCCTGAAGGGCTGGTCCAAGCTGATGCACCGCTACGCGCTGGAGCCGCAGCAGCAGTTCGACCTCACCAAAGGGAAGAACGCCACCGACATGAAGATGACGATCGATGCGATGGACTTGCTTTACGGTGGGCGCGTGGAAGGGTTCGGCATCATGTCCAGCGATAGCGACTTCATGCCCTTGGCCATGCGCATCCGCCAGAACGGCACGCCGGTCTATGGCTTTGGCACGTCGAGGACGCCCGAGGCGTTCCGCGAGGCCTGCACGCGGTTCATCGATCTGGATGCGATGGCGGACGATGAGGAGGACGAACTTATTCTGCCGCCAGCGATCCGGGCACCTGCTGAGGCCAAGCCTGCCATCACGAAGCGGTCCGAAAGCGCGATGACGCAGGCCCCGTCGGCGGGTGAGAAGCCGGCCGCCGTCAAGCCACGCTCGAAACCGGAAGTCGACGATGAATTGATCAAGCTCCTCGCCCAAGCCTGGCGCGCCAGCAAGCGCGACGAACAGGGTTTTGCCAGCCTTTCGGAAGTCGGTCAGCGTGCGGCAAACAGGTCTAGCTTCGACGCGCGCAGCTACGGCTTCTCGCGACTGGCTGATTTGGTGAAGTCCTTGCCAAATTTCGTGACAGAAAAGCGCGAGAGCGGATTGTTTCTAAAGCGAGTTCGGTAGAAACGGTTCAGCAATATTTGTTGACAGCATCGCGACGGCACAAATAGGCTTGTACCCAGAGATCAGGGGATCTCGGGGGACATCTCAATGAAGACATATCTTGCTGCGGCAGGCGGCCTGTTTTTGTGCGCGTCATCAATAGCGCAAGCACAGACCACCAACGTGCAACCGGCCGTCACGCAGGCCGCCGTCGTGTTGCCGAATGCTCAGGAAAACATTCTGCGCGCGGGCCTTGAAGTGCCGCTCAAAACTCGTGAGGAGTTGACCACCAAAAAGAAGGCGCTGCGCGTGGGGCAGCGCTTCCAAATGGAAGTTGCTTCGAATGTTGAAAGCGGTGGCGTGGTCGTCATCCCAGCCGGCACGCCCGCGATCGGTGAGATTACCGAAGTGCGTAACAAGGGCATGTGGGGCAAGTCCGGCTACATCAATGCGCGCGTCGTGTCTCTGCGCCTGGGTGATCGCAATGTTCGGCTATCCGGTACGTTCGACGACAAGGGTGTTACGGGAACAGGCGGAGTCGTCGCAGCCATTGCCTTGGTGCCGATTGCCGGCTTCCTCACTACTGGAACCAGTGCTTTCATTCCGCTGGGAGCGAATGTGAAGGCGTTTCTTGACGAGGATCTGATGTTCCGTTCGGTCCCCACGCCGCCCAAGGTGCTGGAAGTGCCATCACCGGGTGTGGTGCAGGCCAACCTGACGGTCACGAAGTAACACCAGACCGGGCCGTCATGCGAAGCGTGACGGCCTCCGTTTAATACGCGGTGTGCCTTGAAGCTATTTTGTCGCCCCGCGATCAAGCGTCGATCAGCTCCGGATCGATCTCGCCCGCGCGGTTTTGGATGAATTGAAAGCGGTGTTCTGGGTTGCGGCCCATCAGGCGGTCGACCAGATCCTTCACGGCGGCGCGCGCTTCGTATTCGGGCGGCAGGGTTATGCGGATGAGCGAGCGGGTCTCCGGACTCATCGTCGTTTCGCGTAGCTGACCCGGGTTCATTTCGCCCAAGCCCTTGAAGCGGCCGACTTCGACCTTTTTGCCCTTGAACTTGGTCTTTTCCAGTTCGGCGCGATGCGCGTCGTCGCGGGCATAGGCGCTGGTCGCGCCGCTGGTCAGCCGGTAGAGCGGCGGTTGTGCCAGGTAGAGATGCCCCTTGCGGACGATCTCCGGCATTTCCTGGAAGAAAAACGTCATCAGCAACGTGGCGATATGCGCGCCGTCCACGTCGGCGTCGGTCATGATGACGATGCGATCGTAGCGCAGGTTGTCCGGGTTGCAGTCCTTGCGGATGCCGCACCCGAGCGCAAGTTGCAGGTCGGCGATTTCCTGATTGCCGCGGATCTTGTCGGCGCTGGCGCTGGCGACGTTGAGGATCTTGCCTCGGATCGGCAGGATCGCCTGGGTCTTGCGATCGCGCGCTTGCTTGGCCGAGCCACCGGCGCTGTCCCCTTCGACGATGAACAGCTCGGTCTCACCGCTGCCTTCGCCCGAACAGTCCGTCAGCTTGCCGGGCAGGCGCAGCTTGCGGGCGTTGGTGGCGGTCTTGCGCTTGACTTCCCGCTCCGCCTTGCGCCGAAGCCGCTCGTCCATCCGCTCCAGGATCGAGCCAAGCAGAGCCTTGCCGCGATCGAGATTGTCGGTCAGGAAGTGATCGAAGTGATCGCGCACCGCATTTTCCACCAGGCGGATCGCATCGGGTGAGGTCAGCCGATCCTTGGTCTGGCTTTGGAATTGCGGGTCGCGCACGAAGACGGACAGCATCACTTCGCTGCCGGTCACCACGTCGTCAGGCGTCAGGTCCTTCACCTTCTTGCCCTGACCGACCAATTCGGCAAAGGCGCGCATCCCCTTGGTCAACGCCCCGCGCAGGCCTTGTTCGTGGGTGCCGCCATCGGGTGTCGGGATGGTGTTGCAGTAGTACGAGTAGGCCCCGTCGGAGTACAGCGGCCAGGCGATCGCCCATTCGACCCGGCCTTGCTCCGCGCCGCCTTCCTTGGGGAAGTCCTGGCTGCCGGAAAAAAATTGCGTGGTGACGCATTCGCGCCCGCCGATCTGCTCCGCCAAATGATCGGCAAGGCCGCCGGGAAACTGGAATACCGCCTCCGCGGGCACATCCTCGCTGGCGAGCGAAGGCGCGCATTTCCAGCGGATCTCGACGCCGGCAAAGAGGTAGGCCTTGGAGCGGACCAGCTTGAACAGCCGTGCCGGCTTGAACTGCTGGTCGCCGAAAATCTCGGTGTCGGGGATAAAGGCCACGGAGGTGCCGCGCCGGTTGGGCGCCGCGCCGATCTTCTGCAGCTTGCCCAGAGTAGCACCACGCGAAAATTCCTGCGCGTACAATTCCTTGTTTCGCGCCACTTCCACGCGGGTGTGGCTGGACAGTGCGTTCACCACCGATATGCCGACACCGTGCAACCCGCCGCTGGTGGCGTAGGCCTTGCCGGAGAACTTGCCGCCGGAGTGCAGGGTAGAAAGGATCACTTCCAACGCCGACTTGCCCGGAAACTTGGGATGTTCGTCCACCGGGATACCGCGCCCGTTGTCGGTGATGGTCAGGCGATTGCCTTCATCCAGCAACACCTCGATGCGGTTGGCGTGGCCGGCCACAGCCTCGTCCATGGCGTTGTCCAGCACTTCGGCGGCCAGATGGTGCAGCGCCCGCTCATCGGTGCCGCCGATATACATGCCGGGGCGGCGACGGACGGGCTCCAGCCCTTCCAGAACCTCGATGGCGGAGCCGTCGTAGGTTTCGCCGGCTGCGGTGGGAAGCTTGTCGAAGAGATCGTCGGACATGTTCGCGTTATGGCCTCCCGCGCCCATCGGGGCAAGTTGGGGGCGCGGGTTATCGCCGACTCCGTCATCCCCGCTTACGCAGGGGAAATAGCCTCAGACGATATCAGTTGCCGAACTTGGTAGGGGCGGGGCTGACCACCTTCACTGCGCCGCCGCTGACCTCACGCACTTCAAATGCGCGATTGATCACGCCCGAACGATCGAACCGGAAAGCGCCGTCCAGGCCCAGGAAACCGTCGGGCGAAGTGAGCGAGGTGGTCGGGAACATGCGGCCCGGCTTCCAGTCCCGCGCGACGCGCAATGTCAGCAGCACCGCGTCATAGCCCAGCGTGGCGATGCGATAGGGCGCCGCGCCAAAGCGGGTGCGGTAGCTTTTCACGAATTGCGGAAAGCGCGTGTCGGAAACGGCGGCGAACCATGCGCCTTCCAGCGATGGCGAGGTGGAGAGCGCTTTTTCCCCGCTCCACAATTCCGTGCCCAGCAGCCGGGGCGAAGCGGCCCCGCGCGGCTTGAGGACGCCTGCGGCCCGGGCGGACAAGCTGCCGCTATCGGCAATCAGAATCGCATCGACCGCCCCCCGCCCGCGCAGCTTCGACGCTGCGGCGGTGATCGAGGCGGCGCTGCGATCGTAGCTTTCCATGGCCGTCAGCGATCCCCCGGCCGCGCGGGTCTCGGCGATCAATGCCGCCGACGCACGCTCACCATAATCGCCCTTGGGGACCAATGCGGCGAAGCTGGTGACCCCGCGTCCGCGTGCATAGCGCACCGTGCGGCGGATCGATTCGCCCGGCAGGCTGCCCATCACGTAAACGTCACGCCCGGCGGCATCGGCATCATTGGAGAAAGAGATGATCGGCACTTTCGCTGCACGCGCCACGCCAGCCACGGCGGGGATGTCGTCGGCGAGCAAGGGCCCCAGGATCAGCTGGTTGCCGTCGGCGATCGCGCGAGAGGCGGCCGATGCCGCTCCGGCCGAGGTGTCGTAATTCGTGATGCGCAGGTTCTGCGCGTTGGTGTCCATCACCGCCATGGTGGCCGCATTGGCGATCGATTGGCCGACCGCGCCGTTCACGCCGTTCATCGGGACGAGCAGGGCGATGCGGTGGCGCTGGCTGTCGCTGGGGAGCTGGCTGCCGGACGGGGCGGGCCTGGGGGCAGGTGCAGTGGTGGGCGCCGGGCCCTTGGGCACCACGGCGCAAGCCGCCAGCGTCGCCATCGCCGCCGCCGCCAGCAAGTTGCGCCTTGGCAATCGTGCTTGCACTATGCGCTGTTCGAACATCACTTGCCGTTCCCCTCCGGATTGGGCCAAGGAAAGCCCCATGGATCAACCGCTTCCCCCGGGCCTCTACATAGTCGCGACCCCGATTGGCAACCTTGGCGACATAACCCTGCGCGCGATCGAGGTGCTGCGCGAAGTCGCAGTGGTAGCGTGCGAGGATACGCGCGTCACGGGAAAGCTGCTCAACCACCTGGGCCTTAAAAAGCGCCTGCTGCGATACGACGATCATGCCGACGCATCCGCGCGCGAACGGCTGTTGGCGTTGATGCGGGAAGAAGCGGTCGCGCTGGTGAGCGACGCGGGGACGCCGCTGATCTCGGACCCTGGATACCGGCTTGTTCGCTCGGCGCGCGAAGAGGGCATCGCCGTTACCAGCCTGCCAGGCGCGAGCGCGGTTCCGGTGGCGCTGACGCTTTCGGGCTTGCCGAATGACCGGTTTCTGTTCGCCGGGTTCCTGCCGAACAAGCAGAAAGCCCGCGAAGATGTGCTGCGCGAGATGTCGAGCGTGCCCGCTACCTTGATGTTCTACGACACTGCGCCACGCTTGCTGGATTCCCTGGCTGCGATCGAGAGCGTCCTGCCGGGCCGCGAAATCGCTGTGGCACGGGAATTGACCAAGCGGTTCGAGGAATGCCGCACGGGCTCGCCGGCCGATCTCATCACCCACTACGCGGCCCATCCGCCCAAGGGAGAGATCGTGTTGATGATCGGCCCGCCCGTGGATGAGCCGCCCGGCAAGTTCGATGTCGATGCACTCCTGCGTGAGGCGCTGGCTACGCGAAAATCCTCGCAGGCGGTCGCTCAGGTGGCCAAGGCGACGGGGCTCGATCGCAAGATGTTGTATGCCCGCGCGCTGGAGTTGAAGTGACGCGGAACAGGTCTGAGGCGGAGCGGCGCGGTCGACGTGGTGAGACGCTGGCGGCATGGTATCTGCGGCTGACCGGGTGGCGCATCCTGGCCCAACGCGTGAAGACGGCGCGAGGCGAGGTGGATATCGTCGCCAGGCGCGGGCGAGTGCTATGCTTCGTTGAGGTAAAGTGGCGGCGCGATCGGCGTGAGCGCGATCTGGCAATCGATGCATACCGACTTCGACGTGTAGCTGCCGCTGCCGAGGCCATCGCCGCGGGCTTCGTGCGGCCGGGGGACGAAATGCGGATTGATGTGCTGCTGTTGGCGCCGGGATGTTGGCCGCGCCGGATCGCCAATGCGTGGCAACCCGGCGCCTGAGGGACAAGGGGTCTGCCGCCACCTCAAGACACGATCGACTACATGGGGCGAGGCAATCGTGCGGCCAACGCCCACGAAACTACTCGCCCGGTGATGGTTTTGCGCTAATGCGGCCGCCAGTATCGGCCCTTAGGCGAGGAACACCATGGCTTTACGCGTTGCGGTCCAGATGGACCCGCTTGAATCGGTCAATATCGCGGGGGATTCGTCCTTCGCGCTGATGCTGGCGGCGCAGGCGCGGGGGCATACGCTGTTCCACTATGATGTCCGCTCGCTGGCTTACGATACCGGCGATGGCGGGCGGCTGACGGCATGGGCCTCACCAGTGACGGTGCAGAAGGTGCAAGGCGACCATTTCGCGCGCGACGAGCATCGCCTGATCGATCTGGCCCGCGATGTGGACGTAGTGCTGATGCGCCAGGACCCGCCGTTCGACCTGGGCTATATCACCGGCACGCACTTGCTGGAGCGGCTTGAGGGCACGACGCTGGTGGTCAACGATCCGGTGGCGGTTCGCAATGCGCCTGAAAAGGTGATGGTGCTGGATTACGCCCGGTTTATGCCACCGACGTTCGTCGCGCGCCGGCTGGATGATGTTCGGCGCTTTCATGCCGCGCATCCGGGCGATCTGGTGGTAAAGCCGCTGCACGGCAATGGCGGCAAGGCTGTGTTCCGGGTGCCAGCTGACGGTTCCAACCTTGGCGCATTGGCCGAGTTGTTCGGCCAGGTCTGGCCCGAGCCATTCATGGTGCAGCCGTTTCTTCCTTCGGTGAGCGAGGGCGACAAGCGCATCGTGCTGGTCGATGGCGAGTTTGCCGGGGCCATCAATCGCAAGCCGGGCGAGGGAGAGTTCCGCTCCAACCTGGCGGTCGGGGGATCGGCCGAGCAAACCCAGCTGACCGCGCGCGAAGAAGAGATTTGCGCGGCGATGGGGCCGGAACTGAAGCGCCGCGGGCTGGTTTTCGTCGGCATCGATGTGATCGGCGGACAATGGCTTACAGAAATCAACGTGACTTCCCCAACCGGTATCGTGGCGATCGATCGGTTCAACGGTACCGATACGGGCGCGCGGATCTGGGAGGCCATAGAGCGCCGCCACGCCGCCATGTAGGCGGTGAGGGCCGCTCATGAATTCGTGGGTCATCCAGTTCATCCAAGGCGGCGGCTACCTGGGCATCGCGCTGTTGATGGCGGTGGAGAACATCTTTCCGCCGATCCCTTCCGAATTGATCATGGGTGTGGGCGGCTTTGCGGTCGCCAACGGCTCAATGCAGTTCGTGCCGCTGCTGATTGCCGGGACGATCGGTTCAACCCTGGGCAACTACGTCCTGTTCCTCGTGGCCGATCGGCTGGGGTACGAGCGGCTTCAGCCCTTCGTGGATCGCTGGGGCCGCTGGCTGACCATGGAGTGGGAGGACGTGGAAACCGGCACGCGGTTCTTTCGCAAGCACGGCGGGGCGGTGGTCTTTGCGCTGCGGTTCATGCCGATGTTTCGTTCGGTGGTTTCGATCCCGGCGGGGCTGGCGCATATGAAGCACTGGCAGTTCCTGGCCTACACCGCAGCCGGCGCGGCGATCTGGAATGCCTTTCTGATTGCGCTGGGGCGATGGGCCGGGAGAGCCTTTGGCGAGGCTGAGCAGTGGCTGGGCTGGGCGACGATTGCCGTCGCCGGCCTGACGGTTGTCTACTACGTCTATCGCGTTATCACATGGAAGCCGCGCGCCAAGCGATAGAGGATCAGTTGGCTTCGCGCGGGTGGGCATTGCGGTAGACGTCCAGCAAAGTCGCTGCGTCGACCTTGGTGTAGATCTGCGTCGATCCCAGGCTGGCATGGCCGAGCAGTTCCTGCAGCGATCGCAAGTCGGCGCCTGCACCCAGCAGGTGCGTGGCGAAGCTGTGGCGCAAGGCGTGGGGCGTTGCCGTGGGCGGCAGGCCCAGGCATTGCCGCGCACGGGCCATCGTCTTTTGCACCATGCCTTGCGCCAGGGGGCCGCCTTTCTCGCCTCGAAACAGCGGGTCCTCGCGCCCGACCGGCCACGGCGATTTCGCCAGGTAATCGGTGATCGCGGCACGCACCGCCGGGAGCAACGGCACCAAGCGTTGCTTTCCGCCCTTGCCTGTCACCAGCAAGGTCTCTCCCAGCGGAAGCGCCTTTCCGGTGATAGACAGTGCCTCGGCGATGCGCAGGCCTGCACCGTACAGCAGGATCAGGACAGCCCGATCGCGCGCGCCGATCCATTCCGTCTTGGCGTCTTCCTCGACAGTGGCCGCCAGGTGGACGGCCTCATCCGGGGTGACGGGGCGGGGCAGGCCCTTCTTGATCCGGGGCCCCTTCAGGCGCGGAGGCGCAGACTGTCCCAACTGCGCCTTCTCCCGCGCGAAGCTCAGGAAAGCGCGAAGCGCCGAAAGCTCACGCGCGACGGAAGCATTGCCAAGGCCCTGCGCCCGGCGCGCGGCGATGTGGTTGCGCAAATCGGTCGCCGTTATGCGGGCGATCGTCTCCCAATTCGTGGCTTCGTGGCTGATCAGCCGAGCTGCGGCGGCGGTATAGGCGCGCACCGTATGGGGCGAGCGTCTGCGGCCATGGCTGAGATGCCCGCTCCAGGCTTCCAGAATATCGGCGTGCGTCACGCCTCGACCAGGGCGGCCGGCACCAGTTCCGCCAGCAGGGCGTCGAGCAGGGGCATGCCCGCCTCGGTCACGCCGATCCTTTCCGCTGTTTGCCAAGCAAGGCCTTGGCGCTGGTAAAACGCCAGCTTCTCAGGGTCATACAGTTCAGTCCTGGGCACACCCAGTCGGGCCGAAAGAACGCCCAGATCGACGCCTTCCCGCAGACGCAGGCCCATCAGCATGGCCTCCGCCGCGCGCTCGTTCCTTGCCAGCGGCCTTGCTTCGGCAATCCCGTCTTCCTGGCGGGCGATCGCGTCCAGCCAATTCTCCGGCTTGCGATGGCGCGTGGTCGCCACGCCGCCCCGCCGACCATGCGCGCCCGGGCCGATGCCGCAATAGTCCTCATAGCGCCAGTAAGTCAGGTTATGACGGCCTTCGTCGCCTAGGCGGGCATGATTGCTGATTTCGTACGCCGGTAGTCCCGCCGCCGCCGTGACGGCCCGCGTCAGGTCGAACAGATCGGCGCAGGCATCATCATTCAGCGGCACGAAATCGCCCTTGCGCACCATCGTCTCGAACCGGGTGCCCGGCTCTATCGTCAGCTGGTAAAGCGAGAAGTGGCTCGTGCCAAAGCCGATCGCGCGGCGCAGTTCCGCTTCCCACTGAGCCACCGTCTGCCCCGGCCGCGCATAAATGAGATCGAACGAGACGCGGTCGAAATGCTGCTGTGCCACATCCAGCGCCGTCAGCGCCTCATCCGCATCGTGCAGCCGGCCCAGGAAGCGCAATGTTGCGTTGTCGAGCGCCTGGATGCCCAGCGATGCCCGGTTGATCCCGGCGCTGGCGAGGGCGGCATAGTTCGCTGCCTCTACCGAGGAGGGATTGCCTTCCAGCGTGATCTCGATGTCAGGATCGAAGCCCCAGAGATGCTGGGCCTCGCGTAGCAGCCGCTCGACCAGCGCCGGGGGCATCAGCGAGGGCGTGCCGCCACCAAAGAAGATCGAGCGCAAGGGCTGTCCGCCCGCCACTTCGGCCTCACGGCGCATATCGGCAAGCAGGGCACGCTCCCACACGCCATGGTCCACCCGGTCGCGGACATGGCTGTTGAAGTCACAATAGGGACATTTGGCGAGGCAGAACGGCCAGTGAATGTAGAGGGCCTGGGCCATCGCGCTTATCTAGCAGGTTCGCGGCGGAATGTTACTGCTGGAATTGCTCCGCGACCAATTTGGCGAAGGCGTCGGCCCGATGGCTGATGCGATGCTTTGCCTCCGGCGGCAACTCGGCGAAAGTTTCGTCATGGCCCGCCGGCACGAAGGCCGGGTCATAGCCGAAGCCCATCGTTCCTCTGGGTGGCCAGGTGAATTGCCCTTCCACGCGGCCCTCATAGACCGCGCTTTCGCCGTCGGGCCAGGCGATCGCAAGGACGCAGGAAAACCAGCATGACCGGTCCGTGTCCGGCCCCAACTGAGTCAGCAGGCCTTCCACCTTGCCCATCGCCATGAACCAATCGCGCCCCGGTTCACCCTCGAACCACTGACGCTCGGCCCAGTCCGCCGTGTAGACACCGGGTCGACCAGCAAGGGCAGTCACCGACATTCCGCTATCGTCAGCCAACGCGGGCAGGTTCGCAGCTTTCGCGGCGGCGTGCGCCTTAAGCAGGGCGTTCTCGACAAAGGTGGTGCCGGTTTCCTCAGGCTCCGGCAAGCCAAGCTCACCGGCTGAAACACAGTCGATCCCGTAGGGGGCGAGGAGAGCGCTGATCTCCTTCAGCTTGCCCGCGTTATGCGTGGCGATGACCAGGCGTTCGCCTGCAAGCTTGCGTGTCATGCGCTCTCTCCGATTCTGCCCAGAAGCTTAGCGGCCGACGGCCTTGGCCTGCGCCGCGAAGATCCTGTCGCAGCCCATGCGCGCCAGCCGCAGCAGACGCAGCAAGGCTTCCTCGTCATAGGCCGCGCCCTCGGCAGTGGCCTGCGCCTCGGCGATCAGGCCGCCTTCGATCAGCACGAAATTGGCGTCGGCATGGGCGTTGCTGTCCTCGATATAGTCAAGGTCCAACACAGGCGTGCCTTCATGGATGCCGCAGGAGACCGCCGCGACTTGCGCGGTGATCGGGTCTTCCTTGATCTTGCCCTCGGCCAGCAGCTTGTCCACCGCCAGTCGCAGCGCCACCCAGGCGCCGGAGATCGAAGCGGTGCGGGTGCCGCCGTCGGCCTGGATCACATCGCAGTCCAGCACGATCTGGCGCTCGCCCAGCTTCTTCATATCGACCACGGCGCGCAGCGAGCGGCCGATCAGGCGCTGGATTTCCTGCGTACGGCCCGATTGCTTGCCCTTCGCCGCTTCACGACTGCCGCGGGTGTGCGTGGCGCGGGGCAGCATCGAATATTCGGCCGTCACCCAGCCTTCGCCCTTGCCGCGCAAGAACGGCGGGACCTTCTCCTCGATCGAGGCGGTCACCAGCACGCGAGTGTCGCCGAACGAGATCAGCGCCGAACCTTCCGCATGCTTGGTGAAGCCGGTCTGGATATCGATAGCGCGCATTTCGTCAGGCGCGCGGCCGGAAGGTCGCATGTAAAGTCCTCAAATCGATGGTTCGTTGGCGCGCCTTGGCGGAACGGGCTTGAGGCCGCAAGCCTGATAGCTAGATAGGGGGGGTGACGACGCCACCGATCATCGAATTGACCAGCCGCGCCAGGGATATCTTCCGCCTGGTTGTGGAAGGCTATCTCACCACCGGAGTGCCGGTGGGATCGCGCACGTTGGCGGGTGGCAGCGGGCTGAACTTGTCACCCGCCTCGATCCGATCTGTCCTGGCCGATCTCGAACGGCTGGGGCTATTGGCAGCGCCGCATACCAGCGCGGGCCGGATGCCCACCGAATCGGGCCTGCGCCTATTCGTGGACGGTATGATGCAAGTCGCCGAGCCAACGCGTGAGGAGCGGGCCGCGATACAGAGCCGCTTGTCCGAGCCCGGCCCGATCGAAGCCGCGCTGGAGGCGACCAGTACGATCCTTTCCGACCTCTCCGCCTGTGCCGGTGTGGTCATGGTGCCCCAGCGCGAACCGCGGTTGCGTCAGTTGTCGCTGATGTCGATCGGCGATCGGCGGGTGCTGGCGGTGATGGTGGGCGAGGACGGCGCGATCGAAAATCGCATCATCGAATTGTCCGCCGCCGTCCCTCCCGGCGCGCTGGAGGAAGCTTCCAACTACATCACCGCGCACCTCAATGGACGGACGTTGCCGGAAGCCGCGCGGGCGATGCAGGCCGATATCGCGTCTGGTCAGAACGCCCTTAACGCCGCCAGCCGGGATCTGATCGAGCGCGGCATCGCCATCTGGAGCGAAGACGCCGCGCGCCGCCCGATCCTGATCGTGCGTGGTCAGGCAAACCTGCTTGATGAGGCGGCGCTGTCCGATCTGGAGCGGGTGCGGTCTTTGCTGGACGATCTGGAAAACAAGCAATCAGTGTCCGAACTGCTGGCGATGGCGCGCGATGCGCGTTCGGCACGGATCTTTATCGGTTCCGAAAATCGCCTCTTCGCGCTTAGTGGTTCATCCGTGATCGCCGCGCCCTATCGCGACCGCGAGGGCAGGGTGGTCGGCGTGGTGGGGGTTATCGGACCGACGCGGTTGAACTATGCGCGCGTCGTCCCCATGGTGGACTTCACCGCTCGGAGCCTGGGCCAGACCCTGAGCAAATTCATCTGAAGACTGGAATCTGCAAGACATGACCGATCAGAACACGCAGTCTGCCGACACGGCTGCTGAAGAGGAACTGAGGGGCGTTCCGGAGGATCTGCTGGACAAGAACGCCGAGACCGCAGATCGCCGTGCCGAAGAACTGGCACGCCTGCGCGAGGAATTGGACACCGCCAAGCAGGACGTCCTTTATGCTCGCGCCGAGACGCAGAACGTCCGCCGCCGTCTGGAAAAGGACGTCGCCGATACGCGCGCCTATGCGGCCACTGGTTTTGCGCGCGATATCCTTTCCGTGTCGGATAACCTCAGTCGCGCGCTTTCCGCCATTCCGGCCGAGCTGCGTGAGGACGAAAAGATGAAGAACCTCGTCGCCGGCATCGAGGCGACGGGCCGTGAGATCGAGAAGGTCTTCGCCTCGCACGGGATCAGCCGCATCGCGGCCGTCGGCCTCCCGCTCGACCCCAACCAGCATCAGGCGATGATCGAGCTGCCATCAGGCGACGCTGAGCCGGGCACCGTGCTTCAAGAATTGCAGGCCGGATACATGATCAAGGATCGCCTGCTGCGCCCCGCCATGGTCGCGGTGGCGAAGAAGCCCGACTGATCCTCACCCTTCCTCGGCTCCCTTGGTGTGTCAAAGTTTGGCTACGCGGAATCTAGGGCGGAACAAGAGGGGGGCATCTCCGTTGATCCAGCAGAATATTTGTTGGGTCTCGGAGATTTGCCATGCGTTTTCTGATTCTTCCTGTTGTCACAGCCGGCGCATTGGCGCTTGGTGGTTGCGCTTCGAACTATGCCGGTGAAGGCGCGCTGGTTGGCGGCGCTGTCGGCGCGGGCGTCGGTGCTTTGGCCGGCGATGTCGGTGCCGGCGCGGCAATCGGCGCGGCTGCCGGTGCAGTCGGCGGTTCGCAGGTGAAGAAGGATCGCTACGGCGGTTGCTATCGCTACGATCGCGATGGTCGTCGTTATTACGACCGCGATTGCTGAAGTCGTTTCACAGAACGAAATTTGAGGGGCGCGAGGCGAAGGTCTCGCGCCCTTTTTCTATGCAAGACTAAACGATCCACTCGATGGAAATGGCCGTTAGCCTCAGCGTGAGGCGCTGAATGGCAGGATACCCGCATAGCTAGCCAGCGGGGGCGCGCCGGGAACGTGCACTCCGCTCCGTAGCAGGAAAATGTGCCGCACGATCTCGGCCTGCTGCTCTATACCGTATCGATCCAGGGTCCAGCCTGGGCGCAACGTATAGTCGTAACGGCAAAGCGGGTGCCGCATCAGCGGTAGGTACCATCGCCCGCGCCGCTGGGTCTGCCAGACGTGGGTCATTTCATGCAGGAACAACGCCTGCAGCTGCGGCCCCTCCGCGCCGAAGTCGTCACGGTAGAGGGTTGATCGCGGGTGGAAATGCATGTGCCCGGTTGGGGCCATCAAGGTGTTGCACGGCTGAAACGGAAACCAGCGACGCCGCTTGATCCGAACAGGATTGCAATCGATCGCACCGCCGAAAATCGAGCGGATCAGGTCCCGCTCACCCGGCGTCAGCGGCCGCTCTTCACCGGGAGAGCAGGCCGTTGACACCGTATCGATAGTCGATGTCAGTGGCTCATCCCGGCCATGTCATGGCTCTGGCCGCCGGCTTCGATCTTGGCAGGGATCGAGATCTTGTCGCCGTCGGCAAAAGTGAGGGTCATCTCGGTCTGGCCACCGGCTTTTAGCGCCGCGTCGATGTCGAATGCCATCACGTGCAGCCCCCCGGGCGCGAACGTGATGTTGGCGCCGCTGGCGATGGGGACGCCGGTCACCGGGGTCATCTTGCCGCCGCTGGTGCGGTGCATCTCCGCCTTGCCCACCCCGTCGATATGCACCGCGGCCAGAGTGATGGCCGAGGCCGAGTTGTTGCTGACCCGAAAATAGGCAACACCCGGACGGCCAGCGACGATGGGCAGCACCAGTCGCGCGGAGCCAGCGGAGACGCCTGGCTTCGCGTCCGGACCGACATCGGCTGCAGTCGTTTCGGCGGTGCCGGTTTCCTGCGTGGTGGGCGCGGCGGACTGCTTGCAGGCGCTGAGCCCCGCGACAGTTGCAATCAACCCTGCCACTATCACCGCGCGCGCCTTCAGCATGATCAAATCCTTTTGCCGCTCGTCCCGAAACAGGTCCGATCCCGTAGCGGGCCTCATGCCTGCACACCACTCTTGTGCCAAGCAAAACCCGTCCTATATCGCCCGCCGACGACATGCCCGAG
This sequence comes from Novosphingobium fluoreni, assembly GCF_014196615.1. Lineage (GTDB taxonomy): Bacteria > Pseudomonadota > Alphaproteobacteria > Sphingomonadales > Sphingomonadaceae > Novosphingobium > Novosphingobium fluoreni. The sequence goes on along the minus strand of NZ_JACIDY010000007.1, from coordinate 127,947 downwards.
AGGGACGTCACCGAGCCGCCAAGCCGCCTTGCTCCGCAGGGGGAGGCGATCCGCGCGGTGTCATCAATTGACGTGAGGAATGGGGATAATGGCTAAAGTAATCGGTATCGACCTTGGCACGACCAACAGCTGCATCGCCGTCATGGACGGCGGGAAGCCCAAGGTGATTGAGAATTCGGAAGGCGCGCGCACCACGCCTTCGATCGTCGCCTTCACCAAGGACGGCGAGCGCCTGATCGGCCAGCCGGCGAAGCGCCAGGCGGTCACCAATGGCGACAACACGATTTTCGCGGTGAAGCGCCTGATCGGCCGCCGCTTTGACGATCCGGTGACCAAGAAGGACACCGAGCTGGTTCCGTATACCATCACGCGCGGCAAGAATGGCGATGCGTGGGTCAATGCCGGCGGCGAAGACTACAGCCCATCGCAGATCAGCGCTTTCATCCTGCAGAAGATGAAGGAAACGGCGGAGAGCTACCTGGGTGAGACGGTCACGCAGGCGGTCATCACCGTGCCCGCATATTTCAACGACGCGCAGCGTCAGGCGACCAAGGACGCCGGTCAGATCGCGGGCCTGGAAGTTCTGCGCATCATCAACGAGCCGACCGCGGCCGCGCTTGCCTATGGCCTCGACAAGCAGGATGGCAAGACCATCGCGGTCTACGACCTTGGCGGCGGCACCTTCGACGTCTCGATCCTCGAGATCGGCGACGGCGTGTTCGAGGTGAAGAGCACCAACGGCGACACCTTCCTGGGTGGTGAGGACTTTGACTCCAAGCTGGTCGAGTGGCTGGCCGACAAGTTCAAGGCCAAGGAGAACATGGATCTCCGCACCGACAAGCTGGCTCTGCAGCGTCTGAAGGAAGCGGCCGAGAAGGCCAAGATCGAACTGTCGTCCACCGCGACGACCGAGATCAACCTGCCCTTCATCACCGCCCGCATGGAAGGTGGCGCCACGACGCCGCTGCACCTCGTCGAGACGGTGACGCGCGCCGATCTGGAAAAGATGGTCGCCGACCTGATCCAGCGTACGCTGGAGCCCTGCCGCAAGGCGATCGCCGATGCCGGTCTTTCGGCCAAGGACATCGATGACGTCGTGCTGGTTGGCGGCATGACCCGCATGCCCAAGGTTCGCGAAGTGGTGAAGGACTTCTTCGGCAAGGACCCGCATACCGGCGTGAACCCTGACGAAGTGGTTGCAATGGGCGCGGCGATCCAGGCCGGCGTGCTTCAGGGCGACGTCAAGGACGTGCTGCTGCTCGACGTGACCCCGCTGTCGCTGGGTATCGAGACGCTGGGCGGCATCATGACCAAGATGATCGATCGCAACACCACGATCCCGACCAAGAAGAGCCAGGTCTACTCGACTGCCGAGGACAATCAGCAGGCGGTGACGATCCGCGTGTTCCAGGGCGAGCGCGAGATGGCGCAAGACAACAAGATGCTGGGTCAGTTCGATCTCGTCGGCATCCCGGCGGCGCGTCGCGGTGTTCCGCAGATCGAGGTCACGTTCGACATCGACGCCAATGGCATCGTCAACGTCTCTGCCAAGGACAAGGGCACTGGTAAGGAGCAGCAGATTCGCATCCAGGCCTCCGGTGGCCTTTCGGATAGCGACATCGACCAGATGGTCCGCGATGCGGAGAAGTTCGCCGAAGAGGACAAGAAGCGCCGCGAGGGTGCCGAGGCGAAGAACAACGCCGACAGCCTCGTCCACGCGACGGAGCAGCAGCTTGCCGAGCATGGCGACAAGATCGACGCTTCGCTCAAGGGCGATATCGAAGCGGCGATCGCTGCGACCAAGACGGCGATCGAAAGCGGCGACACCGCTGAGATCACCGCGAAGTCTCAGGCCTTGACCGAAGTGGCCATGAAGCTGGGCCAGGCGATCTACGAGAAGGAGCAGGCCGCTGCATCCTCTCCTGACGCCGATGCCGGCGCGCAGGGCAAGGGCAATGAAGACGTGGTCGATGCCGAGTTCTCGGAAGTCGACGAGAACAAGGGCTGATAACCTGATGAAAAAGCTGACCCCCGCCGGTGCAATCCGCGCCGGTGGGGGTTAGTTTGTCACGGGGGAAAAGAACGTGTCAGCGACAGAAATCGACTTTTACGAATTGCTCGAATGCGAGCGGACGGCCGACGACAAGACGATCAAGTCGTCCTACCGCAAACTCGCCATGAAGTGGCATCCGGACAAGAACCCGGGCGACAAGGAAGCGGAAACCCGCTTCAAGATGATCAGCGTCGCCTACGATTGCTTGAAGGATCCCCAAAAGCGAGCCGCTTACGACCGCTATGGCCATGCCGCGTTCCAGAACGGCGGCGGCGCAGGCCCCGGCGGCGGGGACTTTGGCGACATCGGCGATATCTTCGAATCCATCTTTGGCCAGGCCTTCGGTGGCGGCGGCGGTCGTCAGCAGGCGCGCCGTGGTGCCGACTTGCGCTACGACATGGAAATCGGCCTGGAAGACGCGTTCCACGGCAAGAAGACCGAGATCGAGATCGAAGTTTCCGCGGCATGCGAGCCGTGCCACGGCTCCGGTGCGGAGCCTGGAACCGGCGCGCGCCGGTGCAACATGTGCGGCGGCCATGGCAAGGTTCGCGCGCAGCAGGGTTTCTTCGTCGTCGAACGCACGTGCCCGACTTGTCACGGGCGCGGCGAGGTCATCGAAAAGCCCTGCCGTGCTTGCGGCGGTGAAGGCCGCGTGGACAAGCCGCAGACCCTGGAGGTGGATATCCCGCCGGGTGTCGATTCCGGCACGCGTATCCGCTTGTCCGGCAAGGGTGAGGCGGGGCCGTTCGGTGCGCCTCCCGGTGATCTTTACATCTTCCTGCACGTCAGGCGTCACGCCGTGTTCGAACGGGAGAGCACGACGCTGATCACGCGCGTGCCGATCACGTTCACCACGGCGGCCCTGGGTGGCGAGATCGAGATTCCCGGCGTCGACGGCGAACGACTGTCGGTGATTATCCCCGCCGGTATCCAGTCCGGAAAACAGTTGCGCAAGCGCGGGGCGGGCATGCCCGTTCTGCAGGGCCGTGGCCGGGGTGACATGGTGATCGAGATCTCGGTGGAGACACCTACCAAGCTCTCCGCTCGCCAGAAGGAATTGCTGCGGGAGTTGCAGGAAACCGAAACCGGCGAGGAGTGCCCAGGGTCGAAGGGCTTTTTCGAGCGAATCAAGGCGGCCTTCAGCGGCTTGGCCGACTGAGACGGTCGCAAAAAACGGTGGCGTGGGTCATCCAGGCCTAGCGAGCAGGAGACGGCCAGTCAGGAGCCAAAGCCTTTGCGGCGCTTTTCCCCCTGATGCGCTCTTCTCTCGATGCCTGGCTTTTCTCCGCGCTGGTCATGCTGTGTATCGCGGTGGGGGCCAGGGTCTGGCTGCATCAGCACCCGGCCTACGATCCCTGGGCGCCGCTGGCGCTATCGGATGCGCCCGGAGGTTGGGCAATGCGCACGAAAATCGCGCAGTTGCGCGCCGAGCCTGCGTCCTGCCGGGTGTTTCTTGAACGCAGTGAGATTACTTTTGAAGTCCTGCCACCGACCGGGGAAGGGACGTGCCGCCGCGAAGACCGGCAGCTACTTGCGCCGGACCGCCAGCTTGGCCTCGTCCTGTCGCCCGCCCGCAGCGAGGCGACATGCGCAATCGGAGCCGCTCTTGCGCGCTGGCTGGTGCATGGCGTTCAGCCCCAAGCCAAAGCGATACTAGGCTCTCGCGTGGTAGCCCTGGAACACTACGGCACGAACAATTGTCGTCGTATCGGCGGTGGCGGGACCGGCTCATGGAGCGAACATGCGACGGGTAACGCTATCGACATCGCCGCATTCAAACTGGCCGACGGGCGGCGGGTTTCCGTTCTCAAGGATTGGCGTGTGGATGGAGACGAGGCGCGATTTTTGAAAGGCGTGCGCGATGCCGCGTGCCTTGAATTCGCCACCGTCCTCTCGCCGGACTACAACGCGGCCCACGCCGATCACCTGCACTTCGACCAAGCCCAGCGAGCTGCGGGATGGTCTGCCTGTCGCTGAACAAACGCAACCGCCAGACATGTTTCGTCACATCCTTGTTGGCCGAGAGACATGGTTCGTGACGAGTGTTATGTCGCTCCTTCGAACCCTGACGGGGCTATCGCGTCGCTGATCCCCATGAACCTGGTCGTGTCTTCAACGATCCGGCGGCTTTCGGGCAGCACTTCCGTGACTATCGCGTTCGCATTCGTTAGAGGTTGAGGACGAAAGAAAACGATGACATCGCCGCAAACCATTCTGCTTGTCGAAGACGATGGCGCTCTGCGCACCCTGACCGCGCGCGCCTTGCGCCAGAGCGGCTTCCATGTACTGACGGCCGCCACCGGCGCCGAAATGTGGATCACCCTACGCGAAAGCACGGTCGATCTGATCGTGATGGACATCATGTTGCCCGGCACTAGTGGCCTGGATCTGTTCCGCCGCCTGCGCCGCGAAAGCGACATCCCGATCATCTTCCTCAGCGCCCGCAGCAGCGAGGAAGACCGCGTTCTCGGGCTTGAGCTGGGTGCGGACGATTATCTGGTCAAGCCGTTCAGCACGCGTGAACTGGCCGCCCGGGTCAGCGCAGTACTGCGCCGGGGCAGTACCACCGGCGATAGCGCCATCGACGGCATCGCCGAGGGGCGCGGGCCCGATACGATTACCTTCGATGGCTGGCAGGTCTCACTGGCCCGGCGCGAGTTGCGCACCGCCACCGGCGCGATCGTGGACCTGACAGGCGCGGAGTTCGACCTGCTGATGACGTTCCTGGGATATCCGCAGCGGGTACTGGGTCGAGAGCGGCTGATGGAGCTTTCCCGCTCGCGCATCGGGGATAGTTCTGATCGTAGCATCGACGTTCTGGTCAGCCGTCTGCGCCGCAAGCTGCAGGCGGGCGGGTGCGATGCCCCGATCGTGACGGTTCGCGGCGTTGGCTACATGTTCAAGGCGGATGTGAAGCGCGGTTGATGCTGGCCAGGGGGCGGGCCTTGATCCGGCGGCTTGGGCTGCCGGAACGCCTGCTGGCGGTGCTCATCGTCGTCCTGATCGTCGATTTTGGAGCGAGCTCGTTCCTGTTCGAGCGGGTCAATTCCTTTGAGCTGCGCCGCGATGATGCCGAGCGTATTGCGGAGAATCTCTTTCTGGCCAGTCGTGCCTTGGAGCGCACCGCACCGGACGATCGTGACGCCTTTGCCAAAGCGTTCAGCACACGTGGTTTTCGCGTGGAGATTATGTCGCCCATCAGTCCGACGCAGGCCGGGATAGGGCTGACCCGCTTGCGGTCACAAGTGTTGGATATCGAGCCAAGTCTAGCGCTGGCCGACCTCCAGCTGCACTTGGAAGGGTTGCCCGGCCGCGGCAATATCGGCGGTTCCATGCGGCTTGCGGACGGCAGTTTGCTGCGTTTCCACACGCATGCCAACTCCGCGTGGAAACTTACCGTCGGTCGCGTCATCAGCTTGGTGCTGCCCACCATCCTCCTGATCGCGCTGGGCTGGGTGCTGTTACGTGCGACTTTGCGGCCGCTGCGGCAGTTGATCTCTGCCACGCGCCAATTGGGCGCCGGGCCACCGGTAGCCTTGCCGGAACGCGGCCCCGATGAATTGCGCAGCCTGATCCGCGCCCTCAACCAAATGCAGGATCGGATTCACAAATCGCTGACGGATCGCACGCAGACGATGCTGGCGATCGGGCACGATTTGAAGACGCCACTGGCGCGAATGCGGCTGAGGATGGACGACGACGCCATCGACCCCGAGGTTCGCGATGGCCTGAACCACGATATCGATGAAATGCGGATGCTGCTGGAATCGATTCAGGCCTATGTCGACAGCGATGGGCGATCGATCCAGCAGGAGCGTATCGACCTGGCCGTAATGGCTGAGACGCTGGTGGACACGGCCGCCGATCACGGCGCGGACGCAACGTACTCCGGCGCGTCCAGTCTGGAGATCAAGGCAAGGCCGGTGGCGATCCGGCGGGCGCTGTCGAACCTGATCGAAAACGCGATTCACTACGGCGGCAATGTCCGCGTCCACGTCTCGGCCGAAAAGGATCGGGCGGAGATCAGGATCGACGATGACGGGCCGGGAATTCCCGAGGATCGGATCATCGATGCGCTGCAACCCTTTGTCCGCCTGGATACCGCGCGCAGTCGCGACACGGCCGGGATGGGGCTTGGTTTGGCGATCGTGCGCAAGGCCGTGCGCGCCGAACAGGGAACGCTGCGACTGAGCAATCGGGCAGAGGGCGGCTTGCGAGCGACGATCCGTCTGCCTCTTCCGCGCGACTGACCGCGCCCAGTACGCTGTCCGGCGGTTACGCCGCGGCGCAGCAAAACTTCGTTACATGCGCGACGGCGCCGGGAAAATCTCCCTGCGTAGCTCTGTACCCTAACCGCGGCCCGCCCTCGGGTCGCGAATATCCAAAAGAGAAGGGTCAGAAACGTGAACGAGTTGATCGGACGTGTCTTTAATTTCGAAAAGACGACCTTCCCCGCCAGCAGCGAGCTGTTCCTCAAGCTGACGACCCATGGGCAGGAGCCCAAGGCCCTGATGATTTCCTGCGCGGACTCCCGCGTCGTGCCTGAGCAGATCATGCAGGCCCAGCCTGGCGACTTGTTCGTGTGCCGCAACGCCGGAAACATGGTGCCGCCTTACGCCACGCAGAACGGCGGCGTTACCTCTACCGTCGAGTATGCCGTGGTCGCGCTGGGTATCCGCGACATCATCGTCTGCGGTCACTCGGACTGTGGCGCGATGAAGGCGCTGAGCAACCCGGTCGGCCTGGAAGCGATGCCCAACGTTGCCGCTTGGCTGCGCCACGGCAGCGCTGCGGAAAATGTCGTCAGCACTTGCAACCCTGACCTTGACGGCACTGAGCGCGTTCGCGCCGTGAGCCTGGAGAACGTGCTGGCGCAGCTTAACAACCTGCGCACGCATCCATCGGTGGCGGCGGCCATGGCCCGTGGCGAACTGTCGCTCCATGGCTGGTTCGCCGACATCCACGAGGGTCAGATCCTGGCGCTTGATGGTGAAACCGGAGAATTCGTGCCGTTGCGTGAAGACCGTGAGCTGCCGGTCGCGATTCCTGCGCGCCAGCGCGGCACCCGCGTTCTTCAAGAAGCGGCTGAATGACCGCCGCGACCTCATCGGCGAGCCAGGTGACGGAGGGGCGTAGCGGCCCCTTCGCACACTTCTCCCGCGATTTCACCGCGTCGATCGTGGTGTTCCTGGTCGCGATGCCATTGTGCATGGGGATCGCCATCGCATCCGGCGTGCCCCCCGAAAAGGGACTCGTCACCGGGATCATCGGCGGCATCGTCGTCGGTCTCCTGGCAGGCTCTCCGTTGCAGGTCAGCGGTCCGGCGGCAGGCCTCGCCGTCATCGTCTTCGAATTCGTCCGTGAGCATGGGCTTGAGGCGCTTGGGCCCGTCCTGCTGCTGGCGGGCGTGGCGCAGTTGATCGCGGGCTGGGCAAAGCTGGGCGGCTTGTTCCGGGCGATCAGCCCGGCGGTCGTCCATGGTATGTTGGCCGGCATTGGCGCGCTGATTGTCATCGGCCAATTCCACATTCTTTTCGATGAAAAGCCGATGTCGAGCGGCTTGCAGAACATGGCGATGATGCCCACGCGCGTTCTCGGTCTCGACTTTACAGATGCAGCCGCCACCGAACTGGCGCTGGCGCTCGGCCTTCTGACCATCGCAGTGATGCTGGGTTGGGAGAAGCTGCGCCCGAAGTCGATGTCGCTGGTGCCTGGAGCGCTTCTGGGCGTACTCGCCGCCACGCTGGCGGCTTGGTCGCTGGGGCTGGGTGTCGCCCGCATCGAGGTGCCGGCTTCGCTGAGCGCCGCTTTCGCCTTGCCCACGACAACCGCTTGGTTCGCCCCGCTTGCCAATCCCGCCTTGATCGTGGCGGCCTTGGCGATCGCCTTTATCGCCAGTGCCGAAACGCTGCTGTCCGCCGCTGCGGTGGATCGGATGCACGACGGCGTGCGCACCAATTACGACAAGGAACTGCGGGCGCAGGGCCTGGGCAACTTCCTATGTGGCGTGTTCGGCGCATTGCCGATGACCGGTGTTATCGTCCGCAGTTCGGCTAACGTGCAGGCCGGTGCCAAGACGCGGCTCTCCACGATCCTGCACGGTGTGTGGATCCTGGGCTTCGTGGCCTTGCTTCCGTGGGTGCTGCGTGAGGTGCCGATGGCGGCGCTGGGCGGCATCCTTGTGGTGACCGGATGGCGGCTGGTCAGCCTCAAGCATGTGGAGCATCTGTTCAAGGCCCACGGCTATCTGCCGGCGGCGATCTGGGCGGTAACCTTCGTGCTGGTAGTGACGACGGACTTGCTGACCGGCGTACTGGTCGGTCTGGGACTTTCCCTTATCGAGGTTCTGCCGCACCTGCGTGATATCCGCCTGCGCGTCAGTGAGCATGGTGACGAGGGCGCGCACCGCGTGGAACTATCAGGTGCGGCGACGTTCCTGGGCCTTACCCGGCTCAACGCTGTGCTGGAGCGTCAGCCCGCCGACCGGGCCATCCACCTCGATCTGGACAAGGTGAAGGCGATGGATCACACCACCGCCGAAACGCTGACGGAATGGATCAATCGTCACCGCACGCGGGGCAACAACGTCCGAATTACCGGGCCTGCCAGCTTGTTACGACCGCTTCCGGTCTAACTCGGCCTCTGGATACCCTCGCTCAACGGGCGGCTCCTATTATCAAGCCGCCCGTTTTCGTATGGCGGCCTCAGTATTACGCCAAGGGTGATCGTTTCATAGATTTGGCATTGATCCAGTGATCGGTCTGGGCTAAATATACTGCACTGCAGCGAAACGGACCGGTCACGTAACCATGGTTCGGCGGTGCAGCGCAGGGTGGAACGCCACAAACAATATGAGGGTGTTCCAACAATGAAAATGCGTCTCCTGGCCGGTGTTGCCAGCCTCGCCGCGGCCTATCTCGCTTCTGCTGCTCCCGCGTTGGCGCAGGATGCAGAAGTCAAGCCAATCACTGTCTCGGGCAGTGTCGGCATTGTCAGCGACTATCGGTTCCGCGGCGTTTCGCAGAGCGACAAGAACCTCGCCGTGCAGGGTGGTATCACCATCGCGCACGAAAGCGGCTTCTATATCGGCACCTGGGGTTCGAACCTGGCAGGTTGGGGCACGTTCGGCGGCGCCAACATGGAGCTGGACCTGATCGCCGGCTACAAGGCGCAACTGGGCCAAGGCGCGACGCTGGACGTGGGCGCGACCTGGTACATGTATCCGAGCGGCTTCAACAACACCGACTTCATCGAGCCTTACGCCAAGCTGTCGGGCACCACGGGCCCGCTCTCGCTGACCGCCGGCGTGGCTTACGCGCCCAAGCAGGAAGCTTTGGGCGCATGGTACGCCACTGGCGCCGATGCCGCTGCAGGCGTGTACACCAACCCGGGTGACAAGAACGACAACCTCTACCTGTGGGGCGACGGTGCGATCGGCGTGCCCAACACCGGCCTGACCGTGAAGGCCCACATCGGGTATTCCAACGGCAACAAGGGCCTCGGCCCGTTCGCTACCTCGGTTGCGCCAACCGGCGAGTACTGGGATTGGTTGATCGGCGCAGATTACGTCATCCCCAACACCCCGCTGACGGTTGGTGTCGCCTATATCGATACCGACATCAGCAAGCGTGAATCCGCTTACCTGCAGCCCAGCTTCTCGCGTGGGCAGGACGGTACCGGTACGATCGCCGGGTCGACTGTAGTCGCCTCGCTGACCGCCGCATTCTAAGTTAGCATCAAAGGGGGCTGGGATCGTGTCTTCGCGATCCCAGCATCTTTTTATTCTGGCGCGGCGATGTAGCGGGTTTCCAGGAAACGACCGCGCACGGCCAGCGCATCCAAGTCATTGCGCGACAGATCGAGAGACATCGCCTCGATCTCCTTCGCGATGACGTGCAGGCCCTCCGTAACCTGGCGAGCCGGAGTCGATCCTGCATTCTCACGGCCCCGCAGCGACGACGGAATGCGGGTGTAGCTGTTGACCAGGCCCGGCAGGTGTTCCGTCAGCAGCTTGCGTACCTCGCGCGAAGCAGGGGCGTTCGGGTCCAACGTCTCCAGTTGCGGCGCCAGTTGTTCCAGACGTACCCCGATCATGTCTATCGCATCGAGAGCGGGCGAGGGGAGGGCGTTGCGTTTGCCTTCCAGCCAAAGCTCGGTCGTGCCTGCAAGTTCTGCCAGATCAACTTCCGCCAGATCTTCCGATCTCGGCTTCGGGCTGGCCGGGTGGAGGGCCAGTACCCAGAATGCGATGAACGCGATCAGCATTGCCAGAAGATAAGTGTTGTCCGGTAGGCCGCTGATGACAAGGCCAGCCCCGACGGTCACCACGGCGATCGCGACAACGGCCAATACCGCACGGCGCAAGCGGCGCATCCGCCACTCCCACCGCTTTTGCCGCGCCCGCCGCAGTCTCGCCGCACGTTGCCGTCGCGCCTCGCGCAGGATGGATAAGGGAACAGGTCGACGATCACTGGGCATGGTGGTTTAGTCCAGAGACCCCAGCAAGCCCTTTTCGGCTGTCGCGCCCCGCGCCTCCAGCTTGGCGTCCGCCTGCCCCTGCGCGCGGGCGATGTACGCCTTCGACTTGCCCACTTCGCCCTCCAGCGCGACGACGGTTTGCTTCATGTTTTCGAGCGCCTTCATCTTGAAGGTGTCGATGGAATCCATGGTGTCGTAGATGTTCTGGAATGCGCGGCTGAGCGTCTCCAGCGGGATCGTGGCACCGGCGGCCTGTTCGTGGATACGCGCGGTATTGTCCTTCAGCATCCGGCCGGTGGCGTCGATGATATTGGCGGTCGTCGTGTTCAGCGCGGTGATCTGATCCAGCACCAGCTTCTGGCTGGTCGTCGCCTGTGCTACGGTCACCGCGGTACGCAACGCGCCGACCGTCGTCGTCGAAGCGCGATCCACACCCTTGATCAGTTCCACATTGTTCTTCTTGACCAGATCGAGCGCCAGGTACCCCTGCACCGATACCGCCATCTGCGTCAGCAGATCCTGAGTTCGCTGGCGGACATAGAACAATGCCGTCTCGCGGATAGCCTTGGCCTTGGCCGGATCGGAATGGTCCAGGTCTGCCGCGCTCTGTTCCAGTTCGCGGTCCAGCGCCTTTGACATGTGGATCATCTGTTCCAGCTTGCCGAGCGCCTTCCACAGGTTCTGCCGCTCCACGTCGATCGCGGCATTGTCCATCAGCAGCTCATCCTTGCCGCTTTGGAGGCGGGCCAGGATCGCGCTGATATGGCTTTGCGCGCTCTGATAGCTGTCGAAATAGTTCTTCAACTTGCTGCCGAACGGGATGACGCCGAAGATCTTGCGGGGCGCCAGCAAGTTGCCCTTGCGCGATGGGTCCAGGTCTTCGACCGTCCGACGCAGTTCCGCCAGGTCGGCTCCCACGCCGCTGGTGCCATCCATGGCGCGGACCGGTCGATCGAGGAAACGGTTTGACTGTCCGGCAGCCTCCGCGATTTCGCGCCGGCCCATGTTGGTGATCTCGTCCACGCGTTTGCCGAACTCGGGGGAGTTGGCATCCTGCGCGATCAGGTCGGAAACATATTCGGAGACGCGCAGGTCCAACTTAGACTTCTGCTCCTCGCCCACGGGCACCAGTCCTGCCGCCCGTTCGGGGGTGACAGCGGGCACGGGATCAGGCGGAGTCAGCTTCAACTCGTCGGCCGCGTAGGTGTCGGGTGCCGCTGTCATGCTCCGGTGGTGCTCCGATGGTGATCCTGGTGCGTGAATCTAGGATGCGCGCGCAAAAGCACAAGGAAAAGCGCGGTCCGGATTTCAGGCGAGGCCACATCCCACGGCAACCAAATGACCCCCACCGAATTGCGACAAATGGCGGCGTGAATGCCCGGTATTCTGTTGAAGCGAGCGGGATTTTATGGCTTTATTACGAAGTATGAAAACGTCGCGCCGGGAACCCAAATTCGTCAAGGACCGTGCCGTCCAGGCCGGCGCTCTCGTAGCGTTGCTGTTGATGGGCGGGTTCGTCGTCGCGGGCCCCAGCGGCTTCCTCGCTTGGAGCGAGAATGAGCGGCTCCTGGTCCAGCATGAGAAGCAGATCGCACAATTGAATGAGTTGCGCGGCCAGCTGCGCAACCGCGTTGATTTGCTTGATCCGCATCAGGCCGACCCGGACCTTGCCGGCGAACTACTGCGCCGGAACCTGAATGTTGCGCATCCTGACGAGATGGTGATGCTTCTGCCGCAGCAGCGGTAGTTTTTTCGCAAGGTCGTTGCGAGGATTAGAAAACGCAACCGTGATGGGTTTCTCTGCGCGGGTCAGGGTCCTATATCCTTGTAAGAATCGCACAAACATCAGGGAAACTGCTTTGTCGAACGCTGAGCCGTCGCCGTCAGAGATTGCCGAGCGGGAAGAGGATTTCGCGCTCCACAGCTTGGCCGAGAAGCACGCCGCTGACCGGCGTTACAAGGCCAGCAAGGAAGAATTGCTGCACTTCTATGAGCAGATGTTGCTCATCCGCCGGTTTGAAGAGAAGGCGGGGCAGCTTTATGGCCTCGGCCTCATTGGCGGGTTCTGCCACCTCTACATTGGTCAGGAAGCGGTCGCGGTCGGCCTGCAATCAGCGCTGAAGGGCGGCCTGGACTCGGTCATCACCGGCTATCGTGATCATGGGCACATGCTGGCCTACGGCATCGATCCCAAGGTCATCATGGCTGAATTGACCGGCCGCCATTCGGGTATCTCGAAAGGCAAAGGCGGCTCCATGCACATGTTCAGCGTGGAGCATGGCTTCTACGGCGGTCACGGCATCGTCGGCGCGCAAGTGCCGCTGGGTTCGGGCCTGGCCTTTGCCCACAAGTACCGCGAGGATGGCGGCGTGACGCTGGCCTACTTTGGTGACGGCGCGGCCAACCAGGGCCAGGTCTACGAAAGCTTCAACATGGCCTCGCTATGGAAGCTGCCGATCATCTTCGTGATCGAGAACAATCAGTACGCGATGGGTACGGCGGTCAGCCGCTCTTCAGCGGAAACGCATTTCTATCGTCGCGGCACCGCGTTCCGCATCCCCGGGATGCAGGTCAACGGCATGGACGTGCTGGAAGTGCGCAAGGCGGCAGAGATCGCGATCGAGCACGTGCGCGGCGGCAACGGGCCGGTTCTGATGGAGCTGAACACTTATCGCTATCGCGGCCACTCGATGTCGGACCCCGCCAAGTACCGCACGCGTGAAGAAGTGCAGGGCGTACGCGAAAAGCGTGACCCGATCGAACATGCGAAAACCGAGCTGATGGAAATGGGTGTGGCCGAAGCAAGCCTGAAGGAAATCGACAAGCGCGTGCGCGCCAGCGTTGGCCAGGCGGCCGACTTTGCCGAAAGCTCGCCCGAGCCGGATGCGTCCGAACTGTATACCGACGTTCTGGTGGAGACATACTGATGCCGGTCGAAGTAAAAATGCCGGCGCTTTCCCCCACGATGGAGGAGGGCAAGCTTGCCAAGTGGCTGGTCAAGGAAGGCGATGAGGTGTCCTCCGGTGACGTTCTGGCCGAGATCGAGACCGACAAGGCGACGATGGAGTTCGAAGCGGTCGACGAAGGCAAGGTCGGCAAGCTCGTCGTGCCGGAGGGCACGGACGGCGTGAAGGTCGGTACGGTGATCGCCATCATGGCGGGCGAGGATGAGGACGTCTCCGAGGCGAGCAGTTCGCCCGAACCCGCTCCTCAGGCCAAGGCCGATGAGCAGCCGGCAAAGGAAAAGCCCAAGGCCAAGAAGGGCGGCGCGCCCAAGGTCGAGGAACCCGAGAAAGACCTCAAGGCGGATGAGTCCAAGGCCGATAAGGCCAGTGAGAAGGACGACAAGGCCGAGCTGGAAACCGGAACCACCCAGCTTGGAAGCGACATCAAGCCCGCAAAGTCCGACGAAGTGCCGCACGGCGTCAATATGAAGACGGCGACGGTGCGCGAGGCCTTGCGCGATGCCATGGCTGAGGAAATGCGCCGGGACGAGCGCGTCTTCATCATGGGCGAGGAAGTCGCAGAGTACCAGGGCGCCTACAAGGTCACGCAAGGCTTGCTGGAGGAATTCGGCCCCAAGCGTGTGATCGACACGCCGATCACCGAGTACGGTTTTGCCGGCATCGGCACTGGTGCGGCGATGGGCGGCCTGCGTCCGATCGTAGAGTTTATGACGTTCAACTTCGCCATGCAGGCGATCGATCATATCATCAACTCTGCGGCGAAGACCAACTACATGTCTGGCGGCCAGATGCGCTGTCCGGTGGTGTTCCGTGGACCGAACGGCGCGGCAGCTCGCGTCGCGGCGCAGCACTCGCAGAACTACGGCCCTTGGTACGCGTCGGTGCCGGGCCTGGTGGTGATCGCGCCTTATGACGCTTCGGATGCCAAGGGGCTGCTGAAGGCTGCGATCCGTTCTGAAGACCCGGTTGTGTTTCTGGAGAACGAGCTGGTCTATGGTCGCTCGTTCGAACTGCCCGAGCTAGACGATCACGTCCTGCCGATCGGCAAGGCCCGCATCGTGCGGGAAGGCACGAGCGTAACGATCGTCTCCTACTCCATCGGCGTCGGCGTCTCGCTGGAGGCGGCTGAGAAGCTGGCGGGCGAAGGTATCGAAGTCGAAGTGGTGGACTTGCGGACTCTGCGTCCGCTGGACAAGGCTACCGTTCTGGAAAGTCTTAAGAAGACGAACCGCATGGTCGTTGTCGAGGAAGGTTTTCCGGTCTGCTCCATCGCGTCAGAAATCATCACGATCTGCATGGAGGAAGGCTTTGACGACCTCGATGCCCCGGTTCTTCGCGTCTGTGATGAGGATGTGCCGCTGCCCTACGCCGCCAACTTGGAGAAGGCGGCATTGATCGACGTCGATCGCGTGATCGCGGCGGTGAAGAAGGTCTGCTATCGCTGAGGCTTGGAGGGCGTTACGCGCGAATGCGCGTAACGCCCGAAAGCTTTAGACGATCATGTCGCAGGACGATCCCCTTGTCGCCTCGCTTCCGGCGGTGGCCCGTTTGTCGCTGGTCTATGCGTCGGCTTCGGCTCGGCAGCCGACGCTGGCGCTTCTTGCGCTGGATGCCCGGCTCGCAACGCTGATCCGGCGCTCCAGTGAGCCCATGCTGGCGCAGTTGCGTCTGGCCTGGTGGCGGGAGTCGATCGCACAGTCGCCACAAACCTGGCCTGAGGGCGAGCCTATCCTGGCTGCGCTGCGCAGCTGGGGCAGTCGGCACGCCGATGCCCAGGTGCTGGTCGATGCCTGGGAGGCGATGACCGCGCCCTCACCCTTGGGCGCGGATTCCATGAGCAAGTTCGCCGAGGGGCGTGGCGCGGCCTGCGCGGCCTTGGCCCAAGTACTGGGATGCGCCCGCGATGAGCAGGCAGCGATGACGCTGGGCCGGATTTGGGCCGCGGAAGACCTCGCCACCCGTTTGGGCCGTGACGATGAGCGGGCGTTGGCCTCCACCCTAGCCGATACGCAGCCCCGGAAGCTCCCGCGAGTCAGCCGCCCGTTGCGATCCTTGCGGGTGCTTGCCGGCCTTACACGTCGGCGTCGGGTGAGTGGCTCGGAAGCCGGTGCCGCTTCCCCCGCTGCGATGCTGGAAGCGCTCAAGCTGGGATTGCTGGGGCTTTAACCCCCTGCTAACCGGGCCGGCAGGGGGCTCAACAATGAATCGTATCGTGCTGGGCGCGGTTGCCGCGCTGCTTTTCGTGGCCGCTGGCCTGTTCTGGCTGCAAGGCCGGGCAGAGGTGGAGCGAGGCGCGCCGCCACCGATGCCGATCGCCTCGCGGTCTGGCCCGCCCGAACCGCTGCCCAGCGCCAATGTGGCCGGCCTGCGCGGACCGACACCGCCCGAAGCGATCGAGCAGACCAACGAACAGCGCCGCTTTCGCCGCTACGATCGCGATGGCGACGGGCGCATCACCCGTCACGAACTGCTTTCCACGCGCACGGCCGCGTTCCGCAAGCTGGACAAGGACGGCAATAACCTCCTTACTTTCGAGGAATGGGCGTCTGCCACGGTGGAGAAGTTTGCGCAGGCCGATGCCGATCGTGATCTTGTCCTCACGCCGCAGGAATTCCGCACCACCGCGCCCCCGCCCAAACCGAAGGCCAAGTGCAGCTGCTAATGCGTCAGGCGGTCAATTCCGCGGGCTCTGCGCTGGTCAGCCATGTACTCAGATCGGCCTTCGCACGCGACGTGTAAGCTTCTTTACGCTGCTTTTTCTTAACGTCGTGGAGAGGTGGGAAAAGCCCGAAGTTCACATTCATTGGCTGATAGCTGTCCGCCTCGGCATCGCCGGTGATGTGCGATAGCAGGGCCCCCAGCGCGGTCGTCCTGGGAGGCGCGGTCCACGTATCACCGCTGATCTCGATCGCGGTCATCATTCCGGCAAGCAGGCCGATCGCGGCGCTCTCCACATAGCCCTCACACCCCGTGATCTGTCCGCCGAAGCGGATATGCGGCGCCGTCTTGAGCCGGAATTGCCGGTCCAGCAGCATGGGCGAGTTCAGAAACGTGTTGCGATGCAGCCCGCCCAGGCGCGCAAATTCGGCATTTTCCAAGCCGGGGATCGTCCGAAACAGGCGCACTTGTTCGGCATGCTTAAGCTTGGTTTGGAAGCCGACCATGTTCCAGATCGTGCCCAGCTTGTTGTCCTGGCGTAGCTGCACGACGGCGTGGGGCCAACGACCGGTTCGGGGATCGTCCAGGCCGACCGGCTTCATCGGCCCGAAGCGCAAGGTATCCAGGCCACGCTCGGCCATGACTTCGATCGGCATGCAGCCGTCGAAGTAGGGCGTGTTCGCCTCCCACTCCTTGAACGAAGTTTTTTCGCCCGCCAGCAGCCCCGCGTGGAAAGCGAGGTACTGCTCCTTGTTCATCGGGCAGTTGATGTAGTCCTTGGTTTCACTCTTGTCCCAGCGTGAGGCCATCCAGCAGATGTCCATGTCGATCGTATCGCGATGGACGATTGGGGCGATGGCATCGAAGAAGGCCAGACTGTCCGCCCCCGTCGCCGTGCCGATGCTGTCGGCCAGCGATGCCGCGGTCAGCGGGCCGGTGGCGACGATGGTAAGGCCGCTTTCGGGCAGGCGATCGATGCGCTCGCGCACGATTTCCAGCGTGGGCTGAGCGGTAAGGGCGGCCTCCACTTCGGCGGAGAAAACGTCCCGGTCCACCGCCAGAGCGGATCCGGCCGGAACCTGCGCCTTGGCAGCGGCAGTCATCACGAGGGAGTCCAGCTGGCGCATTTCGTGATGCAGCAGGCCTACCGCGTTCTTCTCGTCATCATCCGAGCGGAACGAGTTCGAGCAGACGAGTTCGGCCAGCGCATCGGTCTGGTGCGCCGGCGAGCGCTCACCCGTGCCGCGCATTTCGGAAAGTCGCACGCGGACGCCGCGACGGGCGAGTTGCCAAGCTGCCTCGCTGCCGGCCAGGCCGCCGCCGATGATGTGAACTTGGTGGATCATGAAATTGGCCTAAGAATCTGAATAGAGATCAGGTTACCCGGCGACCGGCAATCTGATCCTGCCGTCGTCGCCAAGTTCCACTGGGCCGTAAGCCGTGACCGCCGAAAGCGGCAGCGCGCCGTAGATATGTGGAAACAGCGCGCCACCGCGCGACGGCTCCCACTTCACCGCATCACTCAGCACATCAAGGTCGACCGCAGCGATGTGCAAGCCTGACTGGCCGGCGAAGTGCTTCGCCACCGTCTCGTCAAGCTGGTCCGCGGTCGACAAGTGGATGTAGCCATCCGCCAGATCGACCGGGGCGCCCGCGAACGATCCGTCTGCCTCCAACTGCGCCATCTGCTCGGCAGTCAGCACCTTGTAGGCAACGGATGCCGTCATGCGTCGTCTCCGTCCGCATCCTCGTCATTCGGGTCCAGATCGTCGCGGTCGATTTCGATCGGGATTTCGACCTCGTCGGCACTGCGGGCCACCATCTCTTCCACGATCGCGGCTTCCGCCTCGTTCTCAGGCTCCGGGTTGTCATCGATGCGCACGGCGCTGACGACGTGCTCGTTCTTGCCGACATCGAACAGCTTCACACCGGCGCTGTTACGGCCGATCACGCGCAGCGAATCCAGGCCGATGCGGATCAGCTTGGCCTGATCGGTTACCAGCATCAGCTGATCAGCCTTGGTCGCGGCGAAGCTCGCCACAACGGGGCCATTGCGTGCCACGTTGTCAATGTTGGTGATGCCTTGCCCACCTCGCCCGGTGCGGCGATATTCGTAGGCGGAAGACAGCTTGCCATAGCCGTTCGCGCAGACCGTCAGGATGAATTGTTCACCCAAGGACATCTCGGCGAAACGGTCCGCCGGCATATCGGGATCGCCTTCTTTCTCGGTCTTCCAAGGCGCAAAGCGGAGGTATGCCTCGCGCTCTTCGGCAGTGGTGCCGATGCGGTGCAGGATCGAGAGCGACACGACTTCGTCATCGGACTTGAGGCTCATGCCGCGCACGCCGGTGGACGTGCGGCTCTGGAATTCGCGCACATCGTCGCCTGCGAATCGGATCGCCTTGCCCTGGCGGGTGGCCAGCAGGACATCGTCCTCGGCCCCGAGCAGTGCGACACCGATCAGGCGATCAGCACTGTCATCCTCGAAGCGCATGGCGAACTTGCCGTTGCTGGGGATATTCGCGAAGGCATCCATCGCGTTGCGGCGGACGTTGCCCTTGGCCGTGGCGAAGACAACGTGCAGCGCCCCCCAGGTGCCTTCGTCTTCTGGCAGCGGAAGCACCGTGGCGATTGTCTCGTCCTTGTCCAGCGAAGGCAGGAGGTTGACGATCGGGCGGCCGCGCGTGGTCGGTCCACCTTCGGGCAGGCGCCATACCTTGAGGCGATAGACCTTGCCGCTGGTGGAGAAGAACAGCACGGGATTGTGCGTCGAGGTGACGAACATCTCGGACACGACGTCCTCGTCCTTCGTCGCCATGCCAGCGCGGCCCTTGCCACCGCGATTTTGCGCGCGGAAAGTGGAGAGGGGCGTGCGCTTGATGTAGCCGTCCATCGTGACGGTGACGACCATGTCGTCCCGCTCGATCAGGTCTTCGTCATCGATGCCATCTGCGGCAGCGACGATCTCGGACAAGCGCGGTGTCGCGAAGGCACGCACCGCCTCCAGTTCCTCGCACATGACCTTATAAAGCTTGGTCCGGTCGGCCAGGATCGCGAGGAACTCCTCGATCTTGACCGCCAGTTCCTTCAACTCATCACCGATCTCGTCACGGCCGAGCGCGGTAAGGCGATGAAGCCGCAAGTCGAGGATGGCGCGGACCTGGGTTTCGGACAGGCGATAGCTGCCGCCGGTCTCTTCCGCGTTGGGTTCGATCGCTTCGACCAGCCGAATATAGGGTGCGATGTCGCCGATCGGCCATTCGCGCGCCATCAGGCGGCTGCGGGCTTCGCCGGGGTTCGGCGCGCCACGGATGATCTTCACCACTTCGTCGAGATTCGAGACCGCAACGACCAGGCCAAGTAAGATATGCGCGCGATCGCGCGCCTTGTTCAGCTCAAACTTGGTGCGGCGAGTGATGACCTCTTCGCGGAACTGGATGAAGGCCTGAATGATATCGCGCAGCGACAGGATTTCGGGGCGGCCGCCACGAATCGCCAGCATGTTCGCAGGGAAGCTCGATTGCGCAGGGGTGTGCCGCCACAACTGATTGAGCACGACCTCAGGCGTCGCTTCACGCTTGAGATCCATCACGATGCGTACGCCGAGGCGATTCGATTCGTCGCGGATGTCGGCGATGCCTTCGATCCGTTTTTCCTTTGCGGCGTCGGCGATCTTCTCGACCAGGCCGGACTTGCCTACCTGGAACGGTATCGAGGTCAGCACGATCGAGCGGCCGCCCCGGTTGGAGCCTCTCGCTTCTTCGATCTCATAGCGGCACCGCATGATGACCGACCCGCGTCCGGTTATATACGCCGCGCGCGCTCCCGCCTTGCCGAGGATCAGCGGCGCCGTGGGAAAGTCTGGCCCGGGGATGATTTCGAACAGCTCTTCCGCGCTAATCGCCGGGTTATTGATGTAGGCGAGGCAGCCGTCGATCACTTCGCCCAGGTTGTGGGGCGGAATATTGGTCGCCATGCCGACGGCGATACCGCCCGCGCCGTTGACCAGCAGATTGGGGAAGCGCGCTGGCAGGACTTGCGGCTCCTGGCGGGAGCCGTCGTAGTTGTCCTGGAAATTGACTGTATCCTTGTCGAGATCTTCCAGCAGGAAGTTCGCGACGCGAGCCAGGCGCGCTTCGGTGTAGCGCATCGAGGCCGGCGGATCGGGGTCCATCGAGCCGAAGTTGCCCTGGCCGTCCACCAGAGGAACGCGCATCGACCAGTCCTGGGTCATGCGGGCAAGGGCATCGTAGATCGAGCTATCGCCGTGCGGGTGATAGTTACCCATCACGTCGCCGACGATCTTGGCGGACTTGCGGTAAGGCCGCCCGGCGACCATGCCGCCTTCCTGGCTGGCGTAGAGGATGCGCCGGTGCACCGGCTTCAGGCCGTCGCGCACGTCGGGCAGGGCGCGTGCCACGATCACGCTCATCGCGTAATCGAGGTAGCTGTTCTTCATCTCGTCGACGATGTCGACGCGGGTGTATTCGCCTGCAGGGCCCTGAGGCTCCAGAATCTCGGTTTCGTCGCTCACGCGCTACTTGTCGTTTCTCTGTTGGCGGGGATGTGCGAACCTCGGCCCTAGGCCAAGCTTCACCGGAATGCCAGTCATGCATCGGTCACGCATGAGCTGCGAGCGGCATTTTCCACATATCAAAGTGAAGGAACGGCTGCATCTTCCTGCAACAAACCACATTCAATTCGCGTTCAGCGGCGAGGTTCTAGTCGGACCCTGGTTGTCATGCGGCTCAATCGCCGCCATGACTGGCACGATTTTTGGCGCTGGGCCGAAGTGGGATATCACCCATTCACCCGCGGATGTTGAGAGGAGTTGGCCGGAATGGCTCGCAAGTTTCTGATTTCACGTATTGCCCTCGCTGTTGCTATCTCCGGGGGGCTGACTGCTGCCGTATCCTCGTCGCCGGCATTCGCCGCGAAGAAGGAAAAGGTTTCCGGCTCCTTCTCCAAGGAGTTTTCGGCTGCTGCCGCTGAATTCGACAAGGCCGTAAGCGGGGCGGAAGCCAACCCGGCGGTAAAGGCTGCGACTGACAAGGCCTCGGCCGCTCAGACCCCGGCGGCCAAGACGGCGGCTGCGGCAGAAGTCGATGCGGCCCTGGGTGGCGCGGACGCGAAGCTGGCCGCGATTGGTGCCGCCGCGACGACTCCGCTCGACAAGATCAAGCTGGGCGAGCTGACGCGCAACGTCGGCGTCCTGAAGAATGACCCGGCCCTGCAGAACAAGGGCCTGGTTATGATGATCAACAGCGGTGCGGCCAAGCCCGAGCAGATGGGCCAACTGCAGTACTTGGCAGGTGTTACCGCTTATCAGACCGGCGATTATGCCGGTGCGGTGCAGTACCTGAAGCCGTCTTATGACAGCGGCTATCGCGATCAGCAGGGCATGATCGACAAAGTTCTGGCGGATGCCTACAAGCGCACGAACAATTCCGGCGCTGCACTGGCCCTGTCGCAGGCCGAGATCGACAAGGCGAAGGCTGCCGGCGGCAAGCCCAGCGATGGAGCGCTGCGTACCGCGCTGCAGGCCGCCTACGATGCCAAGCAGGTTGGACCTGCCACCGACCTTTCGGCGCAGCTGGTGCAGTACTACCCGACCCCAGCCAGCTGGCAGTCGGCCCTGCAGGTGGTGCGCTCGCTCAACAAGAACATGGGCGCGCAGGAGAACCTCGATCTCATGCGCTTGATGGCGCGCACTGGCTCGATGAACGATAAGGGGGATTACCTGTCGTACATTCAGGATGCCGACCCCCGTCGTTCGCCGGGCGAAACCCTGAAGATCATCGACCAGGGCATCGCCGCCGGCAAGCTGACCGCTGGTGAAGTTGCCGATTATCGCAGCGTAGCGCAGAGCCGTGTCACTGCCGACCGTAACGGCCTGCCGACTTATGAGAAGGAGGCGCGCGCATCCTCGGCTTCGTTCGCCGCGATCAACGGTGCGGCCGACGCATTCCTCAGCTACGAACAGCCCGCCAAGGCCGAAGAACTCTACAAGCTGGCCTTGCCCAAGGCCGGTGGCGAGAAGGATCGCGTCCTGACCCGCATCGGCATCGCTCAGGCCGATCAGGGCAAGTATGCTGAGGCGCAAAGCACGTTCGCGCAGATCACGTCGCCCACGCGCCTTCCGGTCGCCAAGATGTGGAGCGCCTACGCCAAGAGCAAGACCGGCGCCGCCGCTCCGACGGCTGCCCCCGCCAGCTGAAGCAGGTCGCTTAAACGCTGAATCAAAGAGGGCGCCGGAAATCTCCGGCGCCCTTTCTTGTGCGGGTTTGATTAGCGGCCAATGCAGGGGCCGCGGCCACTATACAGCCGGTGAGAATTCGCGCGTTTCTTCGTCCATGACGTGCAGCACGCCGTCGGTGATGGCGAAGAAAGCGCCGCGCAGGCGCAGGCTGCCGTCCTTCACCTTGCTGCGCACGCACGGGAACGTCATCAGGTTATCCAGGCTGACCCGAACCGCAGCCTGCTCCATCGCGCGCTCCGCATCGCGGCCTTCGGTACCCATCTTGCTTGCGACATCGTTACGCGCCTCGTCCAGAAGCGAGATCCAGTTCGCCACAAAGCCACCTTCGCCCGGTTCCGCGCCGTGAAGCGACTGGGTGAGCGAGGCCTTGCAGCCACCGCATAGGCCATGGCCCATGACCATGACTTCCTTGACCTTCAGTACCTGCACGGCGAATTCCAGCGCGGCAGACACGCCATGGTGGCCCGGTGTGGTCTCAAAAGGCGGGACCAGCGCTGCCACGTTGCGTACGACGAAGATCTCACCCGGATCGACATCGAAGATTTGCGAGGGATCGACGCGGCTATCCGAACAGGCGATCACCATGACGTCGGGCTGTTGCCCCTCGCTCAGGGTGTTCCATTTCTCACGCTGGGTTTTCCAGCCTCCTTCGCGAAATCGCCGATAGCCATCGATCAGCGTGTCGAGGGGAGAAGCGGGCGAGTCTGTGGTGGGCTCTGTCATGGCGTTCTTCTTGGCTAGGGAGATTGGCACTGGCAAGGCCTTATGCATGTGACTATCTGGGCGGCATGAACGACTTGTCCTCAACTCCCGCGATCGCTCCAGAAAACCCGCCCCGCGCTCGGAAGCCGGACTGGATTCGCGTCAAGGCGCCGACATCGCAAGGCTATGCTGAAACGCGCAAGTTGATGCGCGACCTGAAGCTCAACACCGTGTGTGAAGAAGCGGCTTGCCCGAATATCGGCGAATGCTGGACGAAGAAGCACGCCACCGTGATGATCCTGGGTGATACCTGCACCCGGGCCTGCGCGTTCTGCAACGTCAAGACCGGGATGCCCGGCCGAGTCGACGTAGATGAGCCAGCCCATGTGGCGGAAGCCGCGGCGAAGCTGGGGTTGGAGCACATCGTCATCACCTCGGTCGATCGCGACGATCTGCCGGACGGCGGAGCCTCACAATTCGTCAAGGTGATCGAGGCGCTGCGGGCGAACACCCCGAACACGACGATCGAGATCCTGACGCCGGACTTCCGGGGCAAGATGCGCCGCGCGGTAGAGGCGATCGTCACGGCGCGGCCGGATGTCTACAATCATAACCTGGAAACCGTGCCCCGGCTGTACCCAACGATCCGACCGGGCGCGCGCTATTATGCGTCGCTGCGGCTGCTGGAAGAAGTGAAGCGGCATGACCCGTCGATCTTCACCAAGTCGGGCGTGATGCTGGGTTTGGGCGAGCAGCGGTTGGAGGTTCATCAGGTGATGGACGACATGCGCTGCGCCGACATCGATTTCCTGACGATGGGCCAGTACCTGCGTCCGACGCCCAAACATACCGAGGTCATGGAGTTCGTGACCCCGCAGGCATTTGCCGCTTACGGCGCGATCGCGCGGGCCAAGGGCTTTCTGCAGGTGGCATCATCGCCGCTGACTCGATCCAGCTATCACGCCGGCAAGGATTTTGCCGAGATGCGCGCGGCGCGTGAAGCTCAGCTAGCCAAGGCGGCGCAGGGCGGAGCGTCGCGCTGATGCCGGGAATTCGCGAAACGCGCGCAATGCCTTATACCGCCGAGCAGATGTTCGATCTGGTCGCTGACGTGGATCGTTATCCTGAGTTCCTGCCCTGGGTCCTGGCCACCCGCGTCCGGTCTGACAGTGATACCGAAATGGTGGCCGACATGTTGGTGGGCTTCAAGGCGCTGAAGGAGAAATTCACTTCACGCGTCGAGAAGCATCGGGCTGATCTGATTCGGGTGAATTACGTCGACGGGCCCTTGCGCGATCTGGACAACACCTGGACCTTCCGGAATGTCGATGGCGGTTGCGAGATCGACTTTTGCGTCGACTTTGCCTTCCGCAATCCGCTGTTCGAGAAGATCGCCGGCCAGTATTTCGACCGGGCGTTCCGCAAGATGGTGTCCGCGTTCGAAGAGCGGGCGGCAGTACTCTACGGCAATAACAGCTCGAGCGCGACTAGCGTCGCCTGAAGGCGGATCTCGCTGCGGTCCTTGCCGTCCAGCATCCGCTGCTCGGCATTGACGCTTTCGTTGGGCTGATCCCGCAAGGCACAAGCGAACACGACCGTGCCGACCGGCTTCAGCGGACTGCCGCCGTCGGGCCCGGCAATGCCGCTGATCGCCACCGCGACATCCGCCTCGCTGTTGCGCAATGCGCCTTGTGCCATCGCCCAGGCCGTGGCGGGCGAGACCGCGCCAAACGCCTCCAGGATATCCTCCGACACCCCGAGCGATTGCTGCTTGGCCTCGTTCGAATACGTCACGAAGCCACGGTCCAGCACTGCCGACGAGCCGGCAATCTCGGTCAAGGCGGCGCACACCAAACCGCCGGTGCAGCTTTCTGCTACCGCCACTTTGCGCTTTATCGCCGCATTCTCGGTGATGACGCGCCGGGCCAGCGCGACCACTTCGTCCGAAAGAATGGCAGAGGTCACGCCGGTCAGCTCTTGCAGATCGCGAACTTGTCAGTCGCGGCTTTGCCCGTTTTGCTGCCCAGACCGATGACGACGGCGATCAGATTGGCGGTGTTCTGCGCCGGAAGGGGGGCGAGCAGGCCGACTATACGGTCGATCTCACCGCACTTGGCGGCCGGGATTTCCTGCGCCACCATGCCTTCGATGATCGCGTCCAGCATCTGCTGCAGCGATGGATCGGGAAGCTGGTTCAACAAGTCGCTGCTCTCGTTCTGCTTGGTGCCGCCGATCTTGAAGAACGCGGCGCGGGCCTGCGGCCAGTTCTGCGCCTTTCGCGCGGAGTAGCGGGTTGCCAGCTCGGCGCCGCTCTTGCGCAAATAGGCGGTGGGGGCGAGTGTCGCCGCGCAGCGCTTCGTGGTGCCGGTGATAGCGGCGGGGAGGGCATAGGCCGCCAGCGACGATGCCTCTGCCGGAGTGAGGCAGGGCTGGGCCGCATGTGCGATGCCGGGCAGCGCAATCAGGGTTCCGACAAGGAAAGTGGCGATTTTGCGCATGGTTAGGCCTTTCAGTTCCGAACGAGGCTGACCACAGCCTGGGCCGCGATCCCTTCGCCCCGACCAGTGAATCCGAGCTTTTCGGTCGTCGTTGCCTTGACGCTCACCAGGCTCTTGTCAACGCCCAGTATCGCCGCCAGGCGATCACGCATGGTGTCGCGGTAGGGGCCGATCTTCGGCGCTTCGCAGATGATCGTGACATCGGCATTGCCCAGGCGATAGCCGCCCTTGGCGACGATACCGACGGCGTGAGCCAGAAAGCGGTCGGAAGATGCTCCGCGCCATTGTGCATCGGAGGGAGGAAAGTGCTGGCCGATATCGCCATCGCCCATTGCGCCCAGCATCGCGTCCACCAAAGCATGAATGGCAACGTCGGCGTCACTATGGCCGGCAAGCCCCTGGTGATGTTCGATCTTTACCCCGCACAGCCAAAGCTCCTCCCCGTCCTCCAAGCGATGCACATCGTATCCGGAGCCGATACGGATCGGCGGGGTATCGGCGGCAAAGTCGCTGGCGAACGTGAGTTTTTGCAAGGTTTCATCTCCTTCGACCAAGGCGATCGTCAAACCGGCGGCCTGGGCGACTTGCGCGTCGTCACCTGCGGTTGTCTCCCCGGTCCAGTCCCTATGTGCCCGCAAGATATAAGAAAACCGAAAGGCCTGCGGGGTCTGCACCCGCCGCAAGGCCTCGCGCGGAGCGGGAGCGCCCATCACCGATCCGTCTGCGTGGGCCAGGCTGTCCACCACCGGCAGGACGGGAATTGCGCCAGGCTGGTGGCCAAGCGCGGTGCGAAGGCGGGCGATGACCGAATGGGGTAGGCCGGGGCGCGCCGCATCGTGGATCAGTACGTGTTCCGGCGGCTCTGTCGCCAAGGCCTCAAGCCCGCGACGCACCGAATCCTGCCGGTTCGCCCCGCCCACGATGCAGCGGACGTCGGCCAGACCCTGCAAAGCCGCATCCGCCATGTCGGCCGCGTCCTCTGGGATGACCACGATGATCGGTTTCACCCCGGCGGATAGCAGCGCTTCGACCGAGTGCCGGACGACCGGCTTACCCCGCCATACCGCGAATTGCTTAGGCAGCGGCTGCCCGGCGCGAAGGCCTTGACCGGCAGCAACGACGATCCCGGCCGCGGCGGGCAGTTCATGGTCCAATGACATGGCTGGGCCCGGTAATCCCTTGCCGCTGCCCAAGCAATGGACTATGCGCTGCCTGTTTTTTAGGCAGTGCTTTGACGATGACCGATCTCCCCGCCCCGCCCGCTTTGAAGCCCATTCATGTCGGGCCGATCGAGATCGCGTGCCCGGTCGTTCTAGCACCGATGACCGGGGTCACCGATCTGCCTTTCCGCAAGCTGGTGCGCCGGTTCGGGTCGGGCCTGAATGTCACCGAGATGATCGCCAGCCCCGCCGCGATCCGCGAGACGCGCCAGTCCGTTCAGAAGGCGGCGTGGGACTTGTCGGAAGAGCCCGTGTCGATGCAGCTGGTAGGTTGCGAGCCGGCGCAAATGGCGGAAGCGGCGAAGCTTTCCGCCGATCGCGGCGCGGCGATCGTCGATATCAACATGGGCTGCCCCGTCCGCAAGGTGACGAACGGCGATGCCGGGTCTGCATTGATGCGTGATCTGAAGCTCGCTGCCGCCTTGATCGACGCCTGCGTGAAGGCGGTAGACGTACCGGTCACCGTGAAGATGCGCATGGGCTGGTGCCATGACAGCCTGAACGCGCCGGAGTTGGCCCGCATCGCCGAAGACCTTGGCGCAAAGATGATCACTGTTCACGGACGCACCCGCAACCAGATGTACAAGGGCGAAGCCGATTGGGCATTCGTGCGCCGCGTAAAAGAAGCGGTGACGCTGCCGGTCCTCGTCAATGGAGACATCTGTGAGATCGCGGACGCCGCGACCGCGCTGGAACAGTCCGGCGCGGACGGGGTGATGATCGGGCGGGGCGCTTACGGCAAGCCGTGGGTGCTCGGCCAGGTCATGCACTGGTGGCGCACGGGCGGACACATGGCGGCACCATCGACCGGGGCGCAGTTCGATCTGATCTGCGAACATTACGCAGCGATGTTGTCGCTCTACGGCCAGGACACGGGTGTGAGAATGGCTCGCAAGCATCTGGGATGGTACACCA
Source organism: Novosphingobium fluoreni (assembly GCF_014196615.1). Classification (GTDB taxonomy): domain Bacteria; phylum Pseudomonadota; class Alphaproteobacteria; order Sphingomonadales; family Sphingomonadaceae; genus Novosphingobium; species Novosphingobium fluoreni. The sequence goes on along the minus strand of NZ_JACIDY010000007.1, from coordinate 100,198 downwards.
AAGGGCTGCCCGGCTCCGCCGAGATGCGCAACCGCGTGAATTTCATCGACGACCCGAAAGAAGTGATGGAGACGCTGGCGGAGTTCTATGCACCTTGGCGGGAGCGTAAGGCTGCGTAGCGGCACCCGGTCGAGCGGCCTCATGAGCCATAATCCGCGTACCGCGATGCCGGAGCCGCATCGCCAGCTGGCCAGTCTGCCCCACGCCGTTCTACTGCTGAAGCCGGGCCATACGATCGCGGCGGCCAACCCCGCTGCCGAGCAGTTCCTGGGTCAAAGCATGCGCCGGCTTTCCGGGCGGCGGCTTGAGGCGATCCTGACATTTGTGGATGAGCGTCTGATAGAGCGCATCAAGGACGAAGAGACGCCGGTTTCCGCGCGCGAGATCGTCGTCGCGATCAGGGACAAGGGGACGCGCCGGATCGATATCACCGTTGCCCCGGTCGCCGATTGGCCCGGATGGCAGCTGCTGACCATCCACGACAACACGCCGACCGACGCTTTCGGGGCGGACTCCGGAGGCGCGGACACCGCGGCGCTGCGTGGGCCGGAGATCATGGCGCACGAGATCAAGAATCCGCTCGCCGGCATTCGCGGTGCGGCGCAGCTTCTTGCCCGGCGAGTCGAGGATCGCGATCGGGCGCTGACCGATCTGATTACCGGCGAGGTCGATCGGATCGCCACCCTGATCGATCGGATGCAGCGGCTCAGCCGCAAGACGCCGCCGATCGTGGAGCCGTGCAACCTGCATGAGGCTGCGCGGCGCGCTATCGATGTGCTGAGGGCCGGCGATCCTTCGGGCAAAGGCGCGCGGATCGAGGAGGAGTTCGATCCCTCGCTGCCGTCCGTGATGGGCAGTCCGGACGGACTGGTGCAAGTTATGATCAACCTGCTCGCCAATGCGCGCGAGGCCTGCTCAGACATGCCCGATGCGCGCGTCGTTATCCGTACGCGCTTTGCCAGCGGTTTGCAGCTTAACACGACGGATTCCGGCCAGCCGGTAAGGCTACCCATCGAACTGCGGGTGAGTGACAATGGCCTGGGCGTGCCGCTCGCGATGCGCGATCACATCTTCGAACCGTTCGTGACCACCAAGAAGTCAGGGCAGGGACTGGGTCTGCCGCTGGTGCGCAAGCTGGTCCGCGACATGAGTGGCCGCATCGGTCATGAGCGGGATGAGGCGACAGGGTGGACGCATTTTCGCGTACACCTGCCGATCGCACCAGAAGCGCATACTAGGGCAAGCAACCGGAGCAAGACTGACGCATGACGGTATTGCTGGTTGAAGACGACGCCTCGATCGCCCTGGTCATCACCGCGGCGCTGGAGGCGGAGGGCTTCGAGGTCACCCATTGCGACACGATCGCCCAGCGTGACCGGCTGCTGGCCGAGCGCCGCTTTGCCGCGCTGGTGACCGACGTGATGCTGCCTGACGGCGATGGGATCGACAGTCTGGGCGATGTGCATGATCGTCATGGGGATATGCCGATCGTCATCCTTTCGGCCCAGAACACGCTGGATACGGCGGTACGGGCGACGGACACTGGCGCGTTCGAGTATTTTCCCAAGCCCTTCGATATCGACGAACTGGCACGCACCGTCCGCCAGGCGGTGGGCTCGGCCAGTGCCGCGCCTCTGGACGGGGAAGAGCCCATCGGCAGCGGGCTGCCTCTTGTCGGGCGCAGCGCGGCCATGCAGTCGGTCTATCGCATGATTACGCGCGTGCTACGCAATGATCTGACCGTGCTGGTCCTGGGCGAATCCGGCACGGGCAAGGAACTGGTGGCGGAGGCGATCCATCAATTGGGGCATCGCCGGGCGGGACCGTTCATCGCGGTCAACACCGCTGCGATTCCCGCTGAACTGATCGAAAGCGAGTTGTTCGGGCACGAGAAGGGCGCATTCACGGGAGCTGTTGCGCGTCATCTCGGGAAGTTCGAGCAGGCCGCCGGTGGTACGCTGTTCCTGGACGAGATTGGCGACATGCCGATGCAGGCGCAGACGCGGTTGTTGCGAGCGCTGCAGTCCGGCTCTGTGCGCCGGGTCGGGGGGCGTGACGAGGTGAGGGTGGATGCCCGGATCATCGCGGCCACCAACAAGGATCTGCAACCGATGATCGCCGCCGGGCAGTTCCGGGAGGACTTGTATTACCGCCTTAATGTCGTGCCGATCGCGATGCCGCCGCTGCGTGAACGTTCGGACGACGTTCCGGCGCTGGCACGGCATTTCCTGCATCTTGCGACGACGGAGGGCTTGCCCCGCCGTTATCTGACGGATCGCGCCGCCATTCTGCTGGGCCAGCAACCCTGGCGGGGCAACGTGCGCGAACTGAAGAATTTTATCTATCGCTTGGCGCTGCTGGCGCGTGAGGAAGCGATCGATATCGATGCTGTTGCCCCCTTGCTGCCCGAGGATGGCGATGGACCCGCATCTGGCGAGGATGGCGAAAGCTTCGATCTGGAAACAGCGGTTCGGCGCTGGCTGACGAGCGAGCGGCCCGCCGCTGGTACGATCCATGAAACGGCGCTGCTGGCGTTCGAGAAACCCTTGTTTGCCCTCGTTCTGCAGGAAACCGGCGGCAATCAGGTTCGCGCCGCGCAGGCGCTGGGCATCAATCGCAATACCTTGCGCAAGCGGCTCGGAGAACTGGGGCTGGACCCGGAACAGTTCGTTCGTAGGCCATAGTCGGTCATTCGTAGATTTTTCCTTGCGATAAAGTCACACTGCTGTTGTAGCGCCGCAACGATGAGCGACGCGCTGCAACCAAGACGAACATGGCCAAGATGGTGGCGGCGCATGCAGGTGTCTGCGCGCCGGGCCAACTTCTTCGGCGTCATGGTATTCGCCGCGATCGTTGCATTTATCGTGATGACGACGGTGACTTTCGCCGCGCTCTACCAGAATTCCAGCAATGGCGAGTTCCTGTCATCCAACATGACGGCGACGCTGTTGGTCGGCACCCTGGTCCCTGCCCTCGCGATCCTGGTGCTGCTGGGGCGCTGGATGGCGCTGCGCCGCGCTGCCCAGACCATCGGTGGCAGCGGGCGGATGCACGTGCGACTGGTGTTCATCTTCTCGGTGATCGCTGCCGTGCCGACGTTGCTGGTGGTGATCTTTGCGTCTTACCTCTTCCAGTCAGGCGTGGAGTTCTGGTTCTCCGACAGCTCACGCGGGCTGCTGGAAAATGCCAATAAGCTGGCACGCGGCTACTACGAGCAGGCCCAGCGTGACGTCAGCCAGGAATCCCTCGCCATGGCGAGCGATCTGCGAGGCTATATGAGCCAGCAGACCATCGCTTCGCCCGAGTTTCCGGAATTCCTCTATTTCCAGGTCAGAAACCGCAAGCTCGACAAGTCGGCCATTCTGCAGAAAGGCCCTGATGGCCAATTGCGCACCGCGGCGATTGTCGATCCCACCGGCGGCAACGATGCGGCCGACGTGACGCGCGACATGGTCCGCCGCGTGGATGGCGGTGATCCGTTCGTGGTGGAAGCCAACGCCAACCGGATCGCGGCACTGACCCCTATCGACCGCGCCGCGTCGATCTATCTCTACACCTCACGAAGCTCGGACTTGTTGGCCTTCAGCCAGGGGCAGCGCGCCGAGAACATCGTGCGCGGCTATGAAGCGCTGACCAGCCGGGCACGGCTTTACCAGTTACGCTTCAACGTCGCGCTGTTCATCGCCGCGCTCGCGCTGGTCGGGCTGTCTGTCTATCTGGCGCTGCGGTTTGCGGATCGGCAGGTGAAGCCGCTTTACGAACTGGTCGACGCCGCCAGACGAGTGGGCAGCGGCAATTTTGCGATGCGCGTCGAGGGGCGTACCGGCGCCGACGAAATGGGTCTGCTCAACCGCGCCTTCAATCGCATGACGGCGCAGATCGAAAAGCAGACGCAGGCTTTGGTTGGCGCGAACACGCAGCTGCAAGAACGTCGCGCGTTTATCGAAGCGGTGCTGGAATCGGTCACATCCGGCATCATCTCGGTGGATGCGAACGGCACGGTGCAGCTGATGAACAGCACGGCGCAATCGCTGTTGCTCGATAGATCGGTGCCGGGTCCGCTGGGCTTGCCGCTGGCGGAACTCGCACCTCCTCTGGCCAGCCTGATCGATAGCGGAAAGCCTAGCGGCATCGTTCAGTACAATAAGAACGGCGAACTCCTGACGCTGGCGGTGAAGATCGCCCGCGACGCCACGGGCCGCGTCATCACGTTCGAGGACATTACCCGCCAGCTGCTCGATCAGCGCCAGGCTGCCTGGTCCGATGTCGCCCGCCGCATCGCGCATGAAATCAAGAATCCGCTCACTCCGATCCAGCTGGCGACGGAGCGCCTGAGCCGACGCTATCGCAAACAGATCACGCAGGATCCCGAGCTGTTCGAGGACCTGACTCGCACGATCATTCGACAGGTCGGCGATCTGCGGAAGATGGTGGACGAATTCTCTTCCTTCGCGCGGTTACCCAAGCCGATTTTCCGCGCGGAAGACCCGATGGCGCTCACACGCCAGGCGCTGTTCCTGCAGGAGGTCGCCCGCCCGGACATCACCTTCGAGTTTGAGGCTAAGGGCGATATCCCGATCATCGGTTGCGATCGCCACCAATTCGGTCAGGCGATGACGAACGTCCTGAAGAACGCGGTCGAGGCGGTCGAAGCCAAGGTCAAGGAAACAGCGGCAGCGGAAAGCGATGTTCCATATCGCGGCCACATCAAGGTCTGCATCGAAGGCCTCGAAAGTGCCGTGCGCGTGGCGATCACCGACAATGGTATCGGCCTTCCGCAAGACCGCGATCGTATCATCGAGCCTTACGTCACCACGCGTGAAAAGGGGACGGGCCTGGGCCTGGCGATCGTGAACAAGATCGTCGAAGAGCACGGGGGCGAAATGACGTTCACCGCCGCGCAAGGTGGCGGGACCACAGTGGCGATGCGGTTCGCCGTAGATCCGCTCGCCAACGGCCGCAATTCTGAAGCGGCTGAGTAATACCAGCAGGATAAACCCAAGCGATGCCTATCGAAATCCTCATCGTAGATGACGAGCGCGACATCCGTGAACTCGTGGCGGGCGTCCTCAGCGACGAAGGGTATGAGTGCCGCACCGCCGGTGACAGTCAGAGCGCGCTGGCAGAATTGGATGTGCGCCGCCCCTCGTTGGTGCTGCTCGACGTCTGGCTGCATGGCAGCGCGATGGATGGGCTCGAAGTGCTAGACGCGATCAAGGCGCGCGAGCCCGAGCTGCCCGTGATCATCTTCTCCGGACACGGCAACATCGACACCGCCGTCGCCGCCATCAGTCGCGGTGCGGTCGACTTCATCGAAAAGCCGTTCGAAGCCGAGAAGCTGATCCATCTCGTTTCCCGCGCGACCGAGACCGAGCGTTTGCGCCGCGAAAATGCGCAGCTGCGGCACGATTTCTCGAACGCAGAGGAGTTCACGGGGAATAGCAGCGCGATCAACCAGGTACGCGCGACGCTTAAGCGGGTTGCCAATACCGGCAGCCGCCTGCTCATCACCGGGCCGGCGGGCGTCGGCAAGGAAGTGGCCGCCCGCCTTCTTCACTCCTGGAGCGGACGGGCAGGGCAGGCGTTCATCTCCGTCAATTCGGCGCGGATTACGCCCGAGCGTTTCGAGCAGGAATTGTTTGGCGAGGAAGTGGAAGGCAGCTTGTTGCGCCCCGGCCTGCTGGAAGCGGCCGATGGCGGCACCCTCTACTTCGACGAGATTGCCGACATGCCGCTCTCGACGCAGGCGCGCATTCTTCGGGTGCTGACAGACCAGGCCTTCGTTCGCGTGGGCGGGACTCGGCAGATCCGAGTCGACGTGCGGGTCGTCTCCTCCACCTTGCGCGATCTGGAAAAGGAAATTGCCGAGCGTCGCTTCCGCGAGGATCTGTTCTATCGGCTGAACGTCGTGCCCGTCACCGTGCCCGCCTTGCGAGACCGCCGCGAGGATATTCCGCCTTTGGTGGACCATTTCTTCACACGTTTTGCCAGCGAGCAGGGCGTCGAGGCGCCCGAAGTTGGGGCGGATGCCATGGCGGCGCTGCAGGCTTACGAATGGCCGGGCAACGTGCGTCAATTGCGCAATGTGGTTGAGCGGACCGCGATCATGACGCCGCGCGATCGGCTTGGCCGCATCGAAGCGGATATGCTCCCGCCGGAAATTTTCAACAGCCGCGGCGGCGGCGATGCCGGTGTCTCGGTGATGATGAGCGCCCCATTGCGCGAAGCCCGCGAGAGCTTCGAGCGCGAATATCTGCGCGTCCAGATCCGTCGCTTTTCAGGCAATATCTCGAAAACCGCCTCGTTCATCGGGATGGAGCGCTCAGCCCTTCATCGCAAGCTCAAGCTCCTGGGGATGTCAGAACGCCGCGAGGGAGAGGTTGACGGCGAAGAGGGTTAACAACGCGAACCATACGTTTCGCGACTTTACTGCGCTGCAGCAAAATACTATTATGCATAGATTACGGTTAGCCTAGCTGCTGGCCAGATTGCGGCCGGTAACACCGGCCGCCAACAACAGGAGTGAGTTATGAGCGGGCGTACTCTCACGGCTCGTCCCAAGGCGGAAACGCCCGAAGCACCGGAAACGGAGACCGTTTCGGCATCTGCTGGCAAGGGGCAAAACCTTCAGGATCAGTTTCTTAACCTGCTGCGCAAGAACAAGACACCCGTCACCATGTTTCTGGTGAAGGGCGTGAAGCTGCAGGGCATCGTCACGTGGTTTGACAACTTCTCGATCCTGCTGCGCCGCGACGGGCAATCGCAATTGGTCTACAAGCACGCAATCTCGACCATCATGCCCAGCACGCCGATCGATGCGCGCCAGTTTGGGCTCGGGTCTGAAAACTCCAAGAAGGTTCGCCTGCTGCAGGACGTGTTCTTGTCCAGCGTGCGTAGCGCTGGTGTTCAGGTCACGATGTTCCTCGTCAATGGCGTGATGCTGCAGGGTCGGATCGCTGCTTACGATCTTTTCTGCATGCTGCTGGAACGCGAAGGCTACGTGCAGCTTGCATACAAGCACGCAGTCTCGACGATTCAGCCGATCACGCCCGTCGATCTGCAGTCACACGAAGAAGAACAAGACGACGACTGAGGATCGCACGCGCGATCCCGGTCAGTCGGGAATGACAGGACTGTTTTGAACGACGAACTGCAGGGAGAGGTCACGCGCGGGGCGCGGGCCGTTGTCGTATATCCGCAAATGCGGACCAACCGGGATCAGGATGCGGATGCGCGCCTTGAAGAGGGTAAGGGCCTGGCGCTCGCCATCGGCCTGGAGATCGCCGATGCCTTCACTATCCCGATCCGCGAGCCCAGGGCGGCAACCCTGTTTGGCGAAGGGCAGATCCAGAACATCGCCATCGCCTGCGAGCAGTCGGAGGCCGAACTGGTGGTGGTCGATGGCTCGCTGTCCGCGATCCAGCAGCGCAACCTTGAGGAAAAGCTCAAGCGCAAGGTGATCGACCGGACCGGGTTGATCCTTGAGATCTTCGGGGAACGCGCGGCAACGGCGGAAGGCCGCCTTCAAGTCGAACTCGCTCACCTCGATTATCAGGCGGGACGGCTTGTTCGCAGTTGGACCCACCTTGAGCGGCAACGTGGCGGTTTCGGCTTCCTGGGTGGCCCGGGTGAAACGCAGATCGAAGCCGATCGCCGTCTGATCCGCGATCGCATGGCTCGCATCCGCCGCGAGCTAGAGCAAGTGCGCCGCACACGTGGACTGCATCGCGATCGTCGAGAGAAAGCACCTTGGCCAGTAGTCGCGCTGGTCGGCTATACCAATGCCGGCAAGTCGACCTTGTTCAACCACCTCACCGGGGCGGACGTCATGGCCGAGGATCTGTTGTTCGCGACGCTCGATCCCACAATGCGGGCGATCCGGTTGCCGGGCGTGGAAAAGGCCATTTTGTCCGACACGGTCGGCTTCATCTCCGACTTGCCGACACAATTGGTCGCCGCATTCCGCGCCACCTTGGAAGAGGTGACTGCCGCCGATATCATCCTGCATGTTCGCGATATCGCTAATTCTGAAACCGAGGCGCAGAAGCGGCAGGTGCTGGAAATCCTCACTGACCTTGGCGTGATTTCCGAGGACGGTGGCGAGCCGGAAAAGGGTGGCGAGGGCGGCATCCCCATCCTGGAAATCTGGAACAAATGGGACCTGCTCGATCCCGATCATGCCGCAGAACTGTCAGGCTTAATCTCTGAAAAGGGTAATCGCGACGTCGTGCCGCTCTCGGCCCTGACCGGTGAAGGCTGCGAAACGCTGCTGGCGACAGTGGGCGAAAAGCTGATGGCTGGAGCCAAGCTCTACAGTTTCGCCGTTCCGGCCGAGGACGGCGAACGCCTGGCCTTCCTGCATGCGCGCGGACATGTGGTGTCCGAGACGATAGACGAGGGCGATGAAACCCCCGTCGTTCGCCTGCAAGTGCGGCTGAGCGACCGCGAGCTAGGGCGTTTCTCCGCGCTCTAGCGTCTTGGCGTGCAACCACAGCGCCTCCTGATCATCCAGACCAAGATCACGAAATTCGCTGCCCGAGGCAGCCGCTTGCTGTTCCATCATCCGAAAGCGGCGTTCGAACTTGGCATTGGCCGCTCGCAACGCGTCTTCTGGCGCGATGCCTTCCTTGCGCAGCACATTCACGGCGGCGAACAGCAGATCGCCTGCCTCCAAGAGCCTCTCCTCTGCGGTTTCAGCGCGCGCCAGTTCATCCATTTCCTCAAGAACCTTGGCACGCGGCCCGGTGCTATCGGGCCAATCAAAACCGACCCGCGCTGCGCGTTTTTGCAGTTTTTCGGCGCGCATCAACGCCGGCAGGGCTGCGGCTACACCATCAAGCGCGCTGGACGCGCCTTTGGCGGATCGCTCCGCTTCCTTGATGGCTTCCCACCGCTGGGTTTGAGTGACAGCCTGTTTGTCGGTACCGAAGATATGCGGATGACGGGCCTCTAATTTCGCGCTGCTCGCCGCCGCGACATCCATGAAGCCGAATGCGCCGGCTTCCTCGGCCATGCGAGAGTGGAATAAGACCTGAAGCAAGAGATCACCAAGCTCCTCGCGAAGGTCCGACATGTCGCTCCGTTGGATCGCGTCGGCGACTTCATAGGCTTCCTCGATCGTGTAAGGCGCAATGGTAGCGAAGGTCTGCTCGCGATCCCATTCACAGCCTGAAACCGGATCACGCAATCGCGCCATGATGGCGATCAGACGATCTAAGGGGGTTGCCGCGACTTCTCTCATCGCGGTTCGATAATCTGTATTATGTAAAATGGTGATCGTGGCAGGCACATGTTTACGGCGCCACCCTTATACCTAAAACGCTGACAATCGCCGTGACGCCCACGATTAGCGCCACCCAGATCAAGGCCAACCGAATCACGTTGCCTCTCGGCATTTGCCGCCATCGCTGCCGACGTGTCACGAGGATAAGCGCACCAAAGATGCTGATCAGGGAAACTATGAGTCCGGCGGTCATGCTAGAAGCACCATCCCATCGAAGCCGACGAGTACGCCTGCAGGAACTTCGCCGGACAAAGTCTGATAGTCCATGCTTTTATCAAGGTGCGTCAGCACCGCGCGGTCGGCTTGGGTAGCTGCGACCAGCTCGAGCGCCATGCCCAGGTGCGCGTGTGTAGGATGCGGCTCGCGGCGCAGGCAATCGACTACCAGAATGTCGCAGCCATCGAGGACATCGAGCATATCGTCCGTGATTTCGCTGAAATCCGTCGCGTACCCGATGGCCTTGCCATCGCAATCGAAGCGGTAGGCGGTCGATTGCGCGGGCCCATGCGGCATCTGGCAGTGATCGATGCCGAACCCCTCGCAAATGCGCAAGTTCTGAAGATCGTCCAAGGCGACGATTGTCGGATAGCCGTACTGCCCGGCAAAAACATATCCGAACCGCTGACGGAGTCGCCGTACGGTTTCGGTGCCGGCATAGCCTGGGATCGGACCACCTCGACCGTATCGCAAAGGCCGCAAATCATCGAGACCGTGGCAGTGGTCGGCATGATCGTGAGTCCAGAACACGGCATCGATGCGGCCAATCTCACAAGCCAGAAGCTGACTTCTCAGATCGGGGGAAGTATCGACCAGAAGTCGCTTACCAGCATCGTTTTCCACCAGGATCGAAACGCGAGAACGGCGGTTGCGCGGGTCAGCCGGATCGCACAGGCCCCAATCCACACCCTCCTCGCCGCCAAGCCTTGGCACCCCTGTCGACGTGCCGCTTCCTAGAAGAGTGACCTTCACGCGGCGGCTTTCTGAAACAGCGCGAAGAAATTGTGGGTCGTCTGCTCGGCAAGTTCCGCCTCGGATACTCCACGCAGTTCGGCGACGAAGCGGGCGGTATCCGCCGTAAACGCGGGTTCGCAGCTGCGGCCGCGATGGGGCACCGGCGCTAGAAACGGTGAATCCGTCTCGACGAGAAGCCGGTCAGCCGGGATCGTCGTGGCGGTGGCTTGAAGGTCCCTCGCGCTTTTGAAAGTGACGATGCCGGAAAGCGAGATGGAAAGCCCGGCGTCCACCATGCGCGCCCCGAACTCCGAAGAGGCGGTGAAACAATGGATCAAGGCAGGAAATGGTCCTGTCGCCATTTCCTCTTGGACGATCCGCGCCGTATCCTCTTCGGCATCGCGCGTATGGATGATCACCGGCAGGCCTGTCTCCCGCGCGACACGGATATGCATCCGGAACAAGGCCTGCTGCACCGCACGGTCCGACTTGTCGTAGTAGTAATCCAGCCCGGTCTCGCCGATCCCGATGACCTTGGGGTGATCCGTCGCAGCCCGGAGCGATGCTTCGCCGAGGTCCGCATGGGCGTCCGCCTCGTGCGGATGAATGCCGACACTGGCCCAGACGTCCGGCTCTCGCTCCGCCGTGGCCACCACCGCGTCCCACTCGCTCTGCCGCGTGGAGATGTTCAGGAAACCGCCAATTCCGGCGGCGCGGGCGCGGGCCAGCACCTCGGCCTGATCCTCGATCAGGCCCTTGTATTGGAGATGACAGTGCGAATCGATCAGCATCAGGCCACCGGAGCGACTTCGGGAAGTTCCAGCCTTGGGAAGACGCCCACAGGCTGGGCAATACGGAAGTTGCTGGCGATCAAGTCATCCAGCCAAGTGATGTCCGACAGAGCCTGATAGTCCCGCGCATCGTCCGCGATCCCCATCTGATCAAGCAACGTGTCGATCGCCGTAGGAACCACCGGCCGTACGGCGATCGCCAGGCTGCGAACCGAGCGCAGGAGCGTCATGAGCACAGCCTCCATCCGCGCGGGATCGGTCTTTCGCAGTGTCCAGGGTGCTTGCTCATCGACATACTGGTTACAGGCAAACACGGCGCGCATCCAAGCGTCCAGGCCTTCGCTGAAATTCAGATCCAGAAACGCGCGTCGCAGACTATCGATCCCTGCGTTTACGGCGTGGGCCAACGCGATATCGGCGTCGGCCAGTTCCAAACCTGTGCGCAGTTCGCCGCCCATGTTCTTGAAGATCATCGACAAAGTGCGCTGGGCCAGATTACCTAAACTGTTGGCGAGTTCGGCGTTCGCGCGCGTAACGATCGCCTCGGGAGAGTAGCTGCCGTCCTGTCCGAACGCGACTTCGCGCAGGAAAAAGTAGCGCAAAGCATCCACACCGAATTGATCCGCCAGAGCCAGTGGGTCCGTGACGTTGCCGACCGACTTAGATTCCTTCTGTCCCCGATTCAGCAGGAACCCGTGGCCGAACACCTGGCGGGGAAGCGGCAGGTTGGCGCTCATCAGGAAGGCCGGCCAATATACCGTATGGAAGCGGACGATGTCCTTGCCGATCACGTGAAGGTCAGCGGGCCACCACTTGGCCATTTCGGTCGTCTCTTCGGGAAAGCCCAGGCCGGTCAGGTAGTTGGCCAGGGCATCGACCCACACGTACATCACGTGGCCTTGGCTGCCGGGCACAGGAACGCCCCAGTCGAAGCTTGTGCGGGAGACCGACAGGTCGCGCAATCCACCTTCAACGAAACGCATCACCTCATTGCGGCGGCTTTCCGGGCGGATGAAGTCGGTATCGCGATAGAGCGCCAGCAGCGGTTCCTGGTACTTCGATAGGCGAAAGAACCAACTTTCCTCCACCGTCCATTCCACTGGGGTACCTTGCGGGGACAGCTTTTCACCGCCCTCACCGGTTATCAGTTCGCTTTCGTCATAATATGCCTCGTCGCGAACCGAATACCAGCCTTCGTAGCGATCGAGATACAGGTCCCCAGAAGCCTCCATACGCCGCCACAGCTCTTGCGTGGCGAGATGGTGGCGAGGCTCCGTGGTGCGCAGGAATACGTCATACTCGACGTTCAAGGCATCACACATCTGCCGGAAATAGCCGGACATTTCTGTTGCCAGATCGAGCGGAGTGACATCCAGCTCACGCGCCTTCTGCGCCATTTTCAGGCCATGCTCGTCAGTTCCGGTCTGGAAACGAACCTCGAAGCCCTCGGCCTTGCGGTGGCGCGCGATGACGTCGGCAGCGATAGCTTCGTAGGCATGCCCGATGTGGGGTCGCCCGTTGGGATAGCTGATCGCGGTGGTGATGTAGTATGGCTCGCCCATGCGGCGTCGCGACTTTCTTTTTAACTCAGGGGTGGCGTGCCGCATCTCTAGGCATCGCGGCGGAGGCCAGCAAGCCGCCAATCTCCAATATGAGCAGGCCGGCGTCGAAATTGTAGGTGGGCGCTTGCGCCGAGAGGCGTGTCAGCGTGGAATGGGCCTCGATCAACGCGGCTTGTCGGTGAGGCGACGCTTCGCGCAATTGGCTCGCCAGCGTCGCGCGAGCCAGTTCGAGCACCGCTAGCTGACGATCACGCGATGGTCGCGCGCCCATGGCGTCCGCCAGTTCGCCCCGCGCGCGAAGGTCATCGTCGCCCAGATGCAGGATGCGCATCATCAAGGCATGGATTCGGGCCAGGTCATGCTCGACCACTGCCAGCGCGAGCCCGGGCGAGCCGTCCGCCGCCGCGACTGCCGCTTCCCTCAGCGCGGCATCGGCCTCGGGATGATCTCGCCTAAGCACAGCGCCGAGCTCGTCAGGGCCAAGCGGCGCAAAACGCAGCACCCGGCACCGCGAGCGGACCGTCGGCAAGAGACGACCGGGCTGGTGCGCGATCAGCAGGAAAAACGTGCCGGCGGGCGGCTCTTCCAAGGCCTTCAGCAGCGCATTGACCGCGCCTTTTTCCAGATCGTCAGCCGGATCGATGACGATCGCGCGGCGGCTTCCCATGGTCGGCTTGGTGCTGAGGCGACGGATCATACCGCGGATCTGATCCACGGTGATGTTGCGCTTGGTCTGGTACGGCTTGCCGTCAGCCTTTTTCTTTGCCTCGTCGTCGGTTGCCGGCAAGTGCGAGAGCACGTGGATGTCGGGATGGCTTGCTGGATCGACTGGCGCGCCTCCTTCACGAACAAGCTCACTCGCTGCGGCCAAAGCGAATCCGCCCTTCCCCAGCCCCTTGGCCCCCGCCAGCAGCCAGGCATGGTGCAACCGGTCTGATTGAAGCGCGAGCGACCATTCGCGCCAAGCGGCATCCTGGCCGATGAAAGCCGAAGCGTTCAAAGCAGGGGCTCGATCGCCCGCATCAGCCGAGCGTGGACGACCTCAGGCGGCCCTTCCCCCTCGACCTTCGCGAATCTGGCCGCATCACGCTGCGCGAGATGTTCGAACGCGGCGGCGACCTTGCCGTGATACTCTGCGGAGCGGGCGCCGATCGCATCGCTATTGCCTTCGTCGCGCTCGTCCAGGCGGCGGGTCGCGGTTTCAGGCGAGACGGTGATCAGGACCGTCAGATCCGGCAACAGGTTTTCGCTGCCGATGCTGTGGAGGGACAATAGATCCGCATCATCCAGACCGCCTCCGCCACCCTGATACGCGCGGCTCGAATCCAGAAAACGGTCGCAGACCACCCACTGGCCGGCGGCTAGCGCGGGACGGATCAACCGCTCGACATGGTCGGAACGGGCGGCGGCAAACAGCAGTGCCTCGGCGCGGGGCAGCCATCCGGGCCCAGATGGATCTAGCAACAGCGAGCGGATCGCCTCCGCGCCCGAAGTGCCGCCCGGTTCGCGGGTCAGCACGACCTGCTTGCCGCGCGCTTCCAAAGCCTGGACCAGCATTCGTGCCTGGGTAGACTTGCCCGCCCCCTCCCCGCCTTCCAGCGCGATGAAACGACCCGCGGTCATGAGGAGAACAAGTTGATGAGGCCATTGCGCATTCGCGCCAGCACGCCGGCAACTGGTACGGCCTCGGCAGCATAGAGCGGAATGCGTGAGGGCTCTACGCCGTCGACCAGCACTTCCAGCTCGGCAACGCGCGCACCCTTTACGATCGGCGCGACCAGCGGCCCGCGATAATGCACCTTGAGGCGAACGTGGGACTTCGCCGCGCGCGGCACGGTGGCGTAGAGCGCTCGATTAGCAACCAGAGGCACCGCCATAGCCGAACCATCTTGCACTTGCGCCGTGGCGACCGTCGCTCCTTGAGCAAACAGGGGATAGGCCCGCCATTGCGTGAAACCCCACTCCAGCAATGCGCGTGCGGCGGCGTCACGATCGAAATGGGTGCGTGCTCCTGCCAGCACCATCGCCAGCCGCCTGCCATCCCTGACAGCCGATCCCAGGAAGTTGTATCCCGCCTCTCGCGTGTAGCCCGTCTTGATACCGTCAGCGCCGGGGATCACGCCAACCGTGGGGTCGTGGCTGCGCATGGGAATGTCGCGCCACCGATAGGTCTTCTGCCCTGAGAAATGCTTGTAAAGCTGTGGGTAGCGCATCGTCATCGCATCGGCCAGGCGGGTAAGATCGCGCGCGCTCACGAATGTCTGGCCATCGTCCATCCAGCCGTTGGGCGTGTTGTAGTGGCTATGCGTCATGCCCAGCCGACGGGCCGCATCGTTCATCATCAGCGTCCAGGTGTCGACCGACCCGGCATATCCGTTCGCCAGAACCATCGCCGCATCATTCGCAGACGCGGTCATGATGCCGTGGAGCAGCCCGTCGGCCGTCACCATCTGGTTCGGCTTCAGGTACATGGTCGTGCCCTTGGCGAACCAACCGGCGGAAATCTCCGGCGGGACGACGAACTCGCGATCCAGCGACAAGCGGCCGGCGCCGATTTCCTCGAAAGCGACATAGGCGGTCATCACCTTAGTGACGGAAGCCGGCAGGAAGCTGACATCGGCGCGATGCGACACAAGGACTTCGCCAGAGCCAAGGTCGACCAGCATGCTGACCGGCACCCGCGAAACCTCGGGCGGCTGTGGCGGATTGGCGGCAGACGCGCTGGCCGACAGGGACAACGCAAAAACAAACGTCAACAACCGCTTCAAGACCCGCGCACTCCTGAACACCACGAGATTCGCGGTGCGTCCAGCGTGGCGCGGCTCAGTCGATCTCAGTCGGCTCGCTGGATTCGTGCATCCCTATAGCCCGCAGCCTTGGCCTTCTCCAAGGCCGGTGACGCGTCTTTGACGCCGGCGAACGGCCCAAGCCTGACGCGCCACAGCTTGCCTGTGGCGCTGACCTGCCCGCCAAGCTGGGCGGCGACCTTTCGGGCACGCTCGGCGGTGGAGAAAGCGGCGACCTGGACCACGTGCGAACCGTTGGTCGTCCTGGCTACGGGCGGGGCCTTTGGCGGCTTGGGAGCGACCGGCGCCGGCGGCACGGGTGCTGGCGGAGCGGCGGGCTTCTTGGGGAGCGGCGCTGCCGGCAGCTTCTTTGTCGGCTCCGCTTCCACAACCTTGGGTGTCGGCGCCCTGGGTTCGGAGACTTTTGGTTTGTCCACAACCTTCGATGGAGGCACGGCCGTCAGCGCACCCGCTGGTGGGATCGCCGGCATCTGCGGCGGCGTGGAGGGCGGCGGCATCAGCGGTGCTTGCTCGGCCAACTTGCGGCGCAGAACTTTCAGGAGCGATTCTGGCGTATCCATCCGAACGGGCGCGGTGCCGCCAGTGCGCAATGCGGCACGCTCCATCTCGGGCGGATTGACGCGACGGACACGCACTGCCGATCGCGTGCCAGCGGGCAGGCCGAGCTGCCGCACGGCGGCATCGGAAAGGCTGATCAGCGTTTCGTTCACCATCGGTCCACGCTCGACGAGCCGCACCAGGATCGTGTGCCCGGTCTCCAGCGAGGTCACTTCGGCGTAAGATGGCAGCGGTAACGTCTTGTGCGCGCCCGATACGCCGACCAGGGAGGCCCCGACCGTGGCATATCCCACCGCGTCGTAGTTGAGCTGGTTCGCGGGCGTCCATGTGGACGAACCGATCGTGAAGGGCTCACCCACGGTGACCGGGTAATCGGCCGCCGGTCCACTAGGAACCGATGTCGTACCAGCGGTATCGTCGGACCGGGCCATCGCGATCCCGGCGGTTCCGGCAAGAAGCAGCCCCGCCCAAGCCAGGCGGTGGTTAACGGGCAATCTCATCGGCAAGCAATCCCACGGACAATGCGTAGTAGTTCGAGCAATTGTACTGCAGGATGACCCGATAATTACCGGTTAACAGATAGGCGGGCGTACCCGGCCCGTCTGGCTGGAAGAACGAGGTAAGAACATTATCGCCAATGGATGAGAGCGGCGCGACGCCCAATCGTTTCCACTCAGCCACCGTCATCCAGCGGGCATGGCGGGCGAAGACCCGGTCGCAACTGGGAGCGGCCAGGCGCGTCGCAGTGCCTGCGCCCGCGAAACTGGAAGAAACCGTCGCGCGTACGCCCCAGGGTTGGCCCGGACGCCAGCCGGCATCGCGGAAATAGTTGGCGATCGACGCCAGCGTGTCGGCATCGCTGGACCAGATATCGCTGGTGCCATTGCCGTCACCATCCGCCGCAAGGCGCAAGTAGACCGACGGCAGGAATTGCGGATTGCCGAAAGCACCGGCCCAACTGCCCTTAAGGCGATAAGTCGGCACACCGCGATCCACCATCTTGAGCAACGCGATCAATTCGCCTTCGAACAGGGCGCGTCGACGGCCTTCCCATGCCAGAGTGGCCAAAGATCGCGGCAAGTCGAAATCACCGGTGTAGCTGCCGTAATTCGTCTCGTGCCCCCATATCGCCATCAGGATCGGTCCGGGCACGCCGTAGCGGCGCTCGATTTGCGGGATCAGGCCGGTGTCGCGGGAATAGCGATCACGCCCGCGTGAGATTCGGGCGCTATCCACGTGCGTGGCGATATAGGGCGCGGTCGCCGGGGGCGTGCCGCTGCGCGATGGCTGCGCCGAATCAAGCTCGACCACCCGTGGATTAGGCGTCAGTCCGCTCAGGACACGGCTGATGGTAGCCTCGGATACGCCTTCTCGCCGGGCGCGGTCGCCCACGCTCTGCAGATAGCTGTCGAAGCTCTGGCTGTAGGATTGGGCCTGAATGGCAGGTAGCGGAATCGCGGCCAGAAGCGTGCAGATCAAACCCTGGCGCAGCAGGCGAAGCGGAAAGCGTCGTCTCATTCGCCAGGGTCTCGCACAAAGCTCAGGCTATGGGAATGCCCGCGAACCAGGTTTCGGGGCCATCTGGCGCGTTTGATCGCATCTTTACCGCAGCCACCCGCTTGCGCCCGCCGCCCATTCGGCTATGCGACTTCGCGAGCGGGACAGGTGGCCGAGTGGTTTAAGGCAGCGGTCTTGAAAACCGCCGTGGGTGCAAGCTCACCGTGGGTTCGAATCCCACCCTGTCCGCCACCCTTCCCTATCAAATGGCCATGCGTCTCGTACCCTGGTGTACCCCATCAGAAGCTGGCGCGGGCGGTGATGCGGAAGTCTCGTCCGGCAAGCGGCGCGAAGTCCTTCAGGAACGAGGCATGGCGGCGCGCGTCCACATCGAAGATGTTGTTGGCCGAAAGCGCGAACGAGAGCGGACGTTCGTTACCCCACGGCCGGATGTTGAGTTGTGCATTCACCAGCGTGAAGCTGTCCGTAGGGGTTTCGAACGCGGCGACACGCTTTTGCCCGTCGTTCCACTCCACTTCGCCCCTGACGTCCAGGTTCTTGCCCGACAGTTGCAGTCCGCCGGCGACGCGCAGCGGCGGGATTCGGGGTGCGGGTCCAGCCTCTGTGATCTGGGCATGGACGTAATCGGCAAGGCCATCGGCGGTCAGCGTCATTTCGCCCAGCTTTGCCAGGTCGAGCGAGCCTTGTACTTCGAAGCCGTAGTAGCGCGCCTTTGCCTGGTTGGATTGAAACACCGGCAGGCCGTCCTCTACGTCACCCGTTAGGCTTTCATATATGAAGTTGCTGAACCAGTTGTAGAATGCAGATGCTTCGAGGCTGTAGCCCTGCCCCTTGCCGCGCAGGATCGCTTCAACGCCCCAAGCGCGTTCTTTCTTGAAATCCGGATTGCCGATCTCGAACGCCTGCGTGCCGGCATGGGGTCCATTGGCAAACAGTTCCTCAGCCGAGGGCGCGCGGGTCGTGCGGGAGGCATTTACACCCAGACGCCAGCCATTGGCGATAGCATAGGACGCACCCAGGGATCCGGAGAAGGCATCGAACTTGCGCTGACCCTGGAAGAACTGCGGCTGATCCGGCAGCGGCTTGGCGATCAGCGAAGTATGCTCAAAGCGCGCGCCGCCCTCGAACTTCAGCTTGCCGTAGTCCAGCTGCTGCAGAGTGAATATGCCGAACTGCTCGGTGGAGTTGCGCGGCAGGAAGGCTTCATCGCCCACCACGTTGAAATCGCGCGAGAAGTACTGCACGCCGCTCGCGCCCTTCCAGGCTCCGCGATCGGACTGGACCAGTTCGACGCGGCCTTCCAGGCCCTTATTGTAGAACGCGGTGCCAACGTCGCCGTTCTCTTCCAGTTCGAAGTGCCGATAGGTGGCGTACCCGGCGCGAGCGCGGATGCTCTTGAGCAGGCCGCCGCCGGTTTCCACCTCGGCGCGCAAGTCTACGCGGTCCTGCGCCAGGCTGAGGCGCGGCCCTTCCTGTTCCTCGCCGGGGCGGATGGCGTAGCGATCGGGGACGCCGTAGAGACTGTCATAGTGACTATACGAGACGCCTAGATTGCCGGTGTCCGTGATCAGCGCCGCGCCGACGCCAGCGGTCCAGGTCTTGCTTTGCGAGTTGGGTAGCTTGCCGCGCAGTTGGGCATTTTCGGCGAAGTCGATGCCTTCGTTCAACTGTTCGGGCGTTTCGGTTCCGGCATTGGCCAGCGCCGTAGCCCGCGCCCGGCGGGACAGGACATAGTTGCCGATGCGCAGATTGCCGGTCTTGAGATAGCTGCCATCGGCATGAACCACGAACTTGTCACCCAGCGGCACGTCGACCGCGCCAGCGCCTGACCGCTCGTTCGCAGCAGACCCGTACGTGCCGATCATATCGACGTGGATCGCCTCATCTGGCACCACGCGGGGAATGCGCTTGTCGATCACGTTGACGACACCGCCGATCGCGGACGAACCGAACATCAGCGTGGACGGCCCGCGCAGCACCTCGATGCGGTCTGCCAGCAGCGGATTGACGACAACGGCGTGGTCGACGCTGGTGTTGGACACGTCGATAGAACCGATCCCGTCCGTCAGAATGCGCACGCGCTCACCCTGGAGGCCACGTAGAACCGGTCGCGAGGCGTTAGGGCCGAAGGACGTGGCGGAGACGCCGGGAGTACGTGCCAACGTCTCGCCGATGGTCGGGCGCAACGCCTGGGTCAGCTCGGCACCCTGCACAACCGAAACGCCCGACAGGATATCCAGCCGGTCACGCTGGAACGGAGCGGTGACGACGATCTCCGACGACTGGCGAGTATGCAGCGACTCTGGCTTTGCCGCTCCGGTGGGGCTTCCTCCATCCCGGTCCGCCGCGGGTGCATCGTTTGCGAATGCCGGTGTTGCCATCATCGTCGCCGTGATCGCGACGAGGCTGGCGAAGGAAGCGTAACGGCTCATTGTGCTGACCCTTGGACTGGAGACAAATTGCGACTGGCTGATAGTCGCGCGCCGCCTTACTCACAGCCACGATATGATACAAGATATCATATCAGATGATTCTGACTGTTCTGGCCCTGCTGTGGCGTGTGTGCAACCTTTCCCATCGGCGCACAGGCAACCTCTTGGTCATTTCAGACTTATCTCGACAATCGCGGCCCACTGTGCGCTCGCGATATAAGCTCAGGAGGATCTTCCATGGCGACTACCAAAGCGAAGCGAGGCGAAGACGAGACCAAGGCCGCCGTTGCCAAGGTGAAGAAGACGGGCAAAGCCGCAGGCGGCGCACGTGGTGGCATTACTGCCCCCGTCACTCCCTCGCCCGAGTTGGCCGAAATTGTCGGCTCTGATGCTTTGCCCCGCAGCGAGGTCGTGAAAAAGGTGTGGGACTACATCAAGAAGCACGACCTGCAGGACCCGGCCGACAAGCGCCAGATCAACGCCGACGACAAGCTGGAAAAGATTTTTGGCGGCAAGAAGGCCAGCATGTTTGAGATGAACAAGCATCTCGCCAAGCACCTCAAGGCTTGATTTCACGCTGAGACCGACAAAGTAATCGCGGGCGTCGCCGATCAGATCGGCGGCGCCTTATTCTTGTCTTGAAACCGCTTCGGCTGATACGGGCCAGCGTCCGGGCGCAAGGCTAGGGAGTGATCGAAAGGCTTCGCCCGACATATTGAGGCGGAGGCGGTCACATTTGAATTTTATGCTCTGGCCGGGGACCGCACGAAGCTTTTCTTCGATGCCTGCAATTCCGCCCTCTGCGACGACCACATAGCTGACTGCAGCCGAAGCGCATTCCACCAACGCTTCCACGGCATGACCAATGGTGCGCTCATTCTCATCGACAACCGCCATGCCGCTGATACCGGTGGCCGTGAAAAGGCTGGGAGACGAGGATGTGCGGCTCGCCTTCTTCGCGGATTGCCCACCGTCTTCATACGCCGCTTGGCGCCCAAGCCAGCGCCAAACCCCAATGACGTTGATCAGGATCAGAAAACCGTTCGCGGCAACAAGATTTGTTTGCCCTGACGTCACTCCCACCAGTGTCCAGGCACTCGAGCCGACGGTAAATACGACGAAGCCCCAGCCGGTCATTCGAGCGCCTAGGTTCGAAGCGGTCATCATTGCCGCGATCATCGTGGCGATCGGGGCGACCCATCCGGCAATTTCCGCCATGTCTCTGCTCCCCATTTTTTCGATTTCAGCTATCGGCGCATCATGAGCGGAAGACGCTTTTGGGAATATGCGTGATCCGGCATGCGAGATCGGCTTCGCCAGAGGCGACGATGTAGTGTTCGCCGCCGTCCACGATCCCGGTGGTGAAGACCACATCTCGAACGTACATCTGGTGGTCGATAGGTTGGGTAAGGTACGCATTGGCTTCCAACAGCGGCGCGTGTTGGGTGCGCAGGGTCACGCTGGGGTCATCGCGATCGAGCAGTGACCAGTAGGTGCGATAGATGCCGACGATCTCGTGCGGCTCTACCCCATGCCACAGCGTCAGCCAGCCCTCGGGCGTCAGGATCGGAGGGGCGCCCCCACCCATCCGCGCCGTGGCGACCGTCGCGGCGTGAGGCCGGATGCCGGGCTTGTCGACCGGCTTCCAAAAGCGCGCATCCGGGGAGTACGCCAGATTGATTGAAGGCCCGGCCCGCCATTCGCTGCCGGGTGGATAGGCAAAGTAGAGGTCTCCCAAAGGCCGGGTCTGGGCCCAGTAGTGCCCATTGATCAGCCCTTCGAAAATCAGCATGTCCTTGTTCTGATGATCGAGGACGACGCCCTCAAACCGCCAGTCCAAGGCATTGTCGGAGCTGTAAAGCGTAGTGGAATGGCGCTCCGGGCTGACCGAGCAGGTCGTCATCAACCAAGTGCCGTTTACATGGCTAATCCGTGCGTCCTCGATGCCGTAGCATTGCAGGCTGGATTTCGGCGCGATTGCCTTGTCGTAGTGCAGCGCGATCACCTCCAACCCGTCGGCGCTTAGCTCGACCGGCAGCAGCCACGACAGGGATGTCAGCGCCATCACCTTCCATTCGCCGCCGTGAAGCGTGAACTTGCGTGGGTCGGCCGTGTCCGCATGTTCCAGCGGCCAGGCATCCAGTACATAACGCCCCTCGCCTTCTGCATCCCAGCGGATGGCGTGGACGTGCTCGTCAAATACCGGCTTTCGCAGTGCTTCGGCGATGCGCACCATCATCAGCAGGTTGCCGTTAGGCAGCCGGGTCAGCCCCGGGTTGAAGGCTCCAAGCACATATGTTTCAGCGTCCAGGTGGCCGGCCAGGGGAGATTGCGACAAGTCGATGTCATCGGGTATCAGCACCAGCTTGTCAGTCTCGTAGGTCATAACCAACTCCCCTTGTCCGTGATCCGCCGACGATAAGCCTTGAGCCTACGCCAAGTTGGAAAGAAGGTCTTCGGCCTTCGCCAGACGATCCGCCTCGTCGTGAAAATCTCCCTTCAGCAGGTAGCGTTCCTCCGATCGGACAAGCTTCAAGGCCTTCACGGCATCGGCATGATTGCGCCGGGGTGTGAGAGCGATGGCGGCGGGGCCTGCATCTATGCGATCGATATAGGCCTTGCGCGCCAGGATGCGCAGCCGAGCCATGGCGAGCAGCTGGACAGCTTCGGCGGGCAATTCGCCGAATCGATTCTGCATTTCTGCCTCGAAAGCCTCCAACGCGCCAAGGTCAGCAATGCGGGAAAGCCGGGCGTAGAGCGTAATTCGCAAATCCTCGTCCGGGATCCAATCTTCAGGAAGCAGCCCAGGCGAACCTGCATGCAAAACCGGCTGCCATTCGTCCACATCCTCGCCCCGCGCCTTGGCGATCGATAGCCGCATCATGTGTTGATAAAGCTCGATACCGATCAGCTTGGCATGGCCGGCTTGCTCCTCGCCCAGCAGATCGCCCGCACCGCGCATGTCGAGATCGCGCGCGCTGATCGCAAACCCTGCGCCCAGCCGATCGAACGCCGCCAGTGTATTGAGCCGCGCGAGGGTCCTGGGCGCGATCTTGGCGTCAGGCTCGGTGGTCAGCATGATATGCCCCCTCCGGCTTCCCCGTCCCACTCGGCCGCGAAGCTGGTGCAGTTGCGCCAAGCCAAAGCGATCGGCGCGCCATACCACCATCGTGTTCGCGCGTGGGACATCCAGCCCGGCCTCGATGATGTTGGTCGCCAGCAGGACATCGCCATCGCCGTTGGCGAAGCGGACCATGGTCTCGTCCAGTTCGGCAGCGGGCATCTTGCCATGAGCCTGCAGGACGGACAACTCGGGAACCAGACGCTTCAGGCGCGTAGCAAGCCCGGCGAGATCTTCGACGCGCGGAACCACCAGAAAGCTTTGACCTGCCCGGCTGTGTTCACGAAGCAAGGCGGCGCGCACTTGCGCCTCGTCGAAGGGGCCCACGGTGGAGCGGATCGGCTGCCGACGCGCAGGCGGGGTCGCGATAACGGACAATTGCCGCAGGCCAACCAGCGCACTCTGCAAGGTGCGGGGGATCGGCGTGGCGCTCAAGGTCAGCACATGATCCGCCCCCAGGGCCGCAATCTTGGCTTTGTCCGCCGCGCCGAAGCGCTGTTCCTCATCGATGATGACCAGGCCGAGATCGTGAAATACCACGCCTTTCCCGGCGACGGCGCCCGTGCCGATGACGATCGCGATCGATCCGTCCGCCAGCCCCGCCTTGACCACCTTCTTTTCCGCCGCCGTCGACAAGCGGGATAGTCCGGCGACGGTGATGCCCAGTTCCTGAAACCGCTTCGTGAACGTTTCGATATGCTGCCGCACAAGCACGGTGGTGGGGGCGACAATCGCGACTTGCTTGCCCGCGATCGCGACCATGGCCGCCGCTCGCAGTGCAACCTCGGTCTTGCCGAAGCCGACGTCGCCAACGATCAGCCTGTCCATCGGCTTGCCCGCCGCAAGATCGGCGCGTACCGCCGCGATGGCACGGGCCTGGTCTGCCGTCTCGGTGAAAGCGAAGCTATCGGCGAATTGTTCGTAAGCGGGCACGTCCGGTTCGATCACCGCCGCATCGCGCTTCAGGCGCTCTGCCGCAAGCTCTGTGAGTTCGCGGGCTGCTTCGGCAAGTGTGGCGTCGACATCGCCACGGCGCTTCGCCCAGCTGGAGCCGTCCAGCTTATCGAGCTTTACCGCTTCCTCGTCCGAGCCATACCGCCAGATGCGGCTGGCCTCGGCTGCAGGGATCAGCCGGCGGGTTTCGCCCGCAAAGCGCAGCACGATTGCCTCGCCACCTTCGGGCGCTGCATCCAGGCCCTCGATCACGCTGAGCCCGTGATCTTCGTGAACCACAACGTCGCCGCGCCGCAGTTCGGTCAATTGAAAGGGGTCGATCTGGGCATGGTCGGTATCGCCAAGATCACGCTGTGCGCGGCTGCCAAGCAAGTCGGCCGCGCTGACCACCAGAATATCGGCGGAACGGAAGCCACTCGGCAGCGGCATGGCCAGGCTCAGCAAAGCACCTTGCGGGGCCTCCAACGCTTCCCTCCACGCGGTGATGGGTTGAATATCTTCCTTCAGCTTTGCCGCGATGCGCGGCGTCAGGAACCGCAAATCGCGTGGCGATCCCACCAGCAGGACCTTGCCCCCCTTCAGCGCCTCGCGCGCGGCCTTGGCGAAGGCGCGCATCGGATCACGCTGTTCGGCAAAGCGGGCCGGTGCATCGCCAATATCGCCGGCGAGCGCTTTGTCTGGGTGAGATGCGGTGCTGGCGTGCCAGCGCTCATCGCTGCAGATCTGGCGCATCGCCGCGCGGCCCGCACGTTGCGCGGTATCGGCTGCCAGTTGCACGAACACCCGCCGCCGCTTGTCCGCACTTTCATCCTGAAAGATGCGGGCTTTGGGCAGATGGTCAACCAACGTTACACCATCGCCTGCCTCAGGTTCGCGTGCGCGACCAATCTCCAGCGTGTCGCAATCTTCGGTCGTCAGCTGGCTGATGGGATCATAGGCACGGATCGATGCTATCTTGTCCCCCGACGCTTCGATTCGATAGGGACCGGCAGCGTCGGCAGGGTAGATATCGATCACAAGCCCGCGCACGGCAAACTCTCCGGGCTCGTCGACCCGTTCGTCGCGAAAATAACCTAGCTCTTCCAATGTCACCGCGAACGTCGTGAAGTCGATCGCGTCGCCGCACTTTAGAATCGGCGGTGCGGGATCGTAGGCCTCGGGCTGGGGGAAGAGCCAGGCGCAACTCTCGCCAGTGGTGATCAGGGCGACGTGGCCGGACTGGTCTTCCTGTTGCCGCAAGCGAAGGGTACGCAGGGCGTTGGTGCGCTGACCGGCGTTGGCGGGACTGGCCGCGCCGGTATCGCCGGGCAAAGCGTCACTGCCGGGACAGAATATGACCGAGTGCCCGTCTGACGCCGCCTTCATGGCTGATGCGACGGCACTAGCCCGTACTTCATCGTGAGCGATGAAGATCAGATCGTCCGCCTCCAGTTCAGTCAGCAACAGGGCTACGGCCTCACCGATCGCGATGGCGGGTTTGCGATCCTGCGATGGCGAAGTGGCGACGATCTTGGCCATGGTGTTCATGCCAGACCAAACCAGACTTTCCCAAACTTGTTCCGCAAAATCAATTCAATATACATGGGAACGAAAGCGGTTTTCGATCGGCGAAAGCGCGGTGATCTGGCGTACAGACTGCCCGCTATTGGCGCGTTAGCCATTCCTCAAGGCTATCCGCTAACCGCTTTCTAAACCCTCGTGGCCCATCAGCGGGTATGGTTGAAGCGCTATGAAGTTCGATCCGATAATCCCCTCCGATGAAGCTGCGGACCGTGCAACCCCGCGCGCGGGGGTGACGATCATCTGCGACGTTCGGCAGGGATCGCGGCCATGGGCTTCGGCGCGGCTGGAAGATATTTCTCCAGGCGGCTTTCGCATCGCGCGGCTTGTCGGCGCAAGGCAGGATGTGCCGCTTCGCATTCAGATTCCGGGCATCCAGATGTTGAGCGCGGACATCCGCTGGATACGCGATGGCGCGGTCGGCTGTGCGTTTGCCGAACCGCTCCACGTCGCGGTATTCGAACATATCGTGCGCAGCGCCCGCTAGGACGCTGCACGACGACGGACGATCAGATGTGGATAGCGCGGCCGAAAGCGGCCAGCGTCGCCTCGTGCATCATCTCTGACAAGGTGGGGTGCGGGAAGACCGTGTTGATCAGTTCGGCCTCGGTCGTCTCCAGGGTCTTGCCCACGATGTAGCCCTGGATCAACTCGGTCACTTCCGCGCCGATCATGTGTGCGCCCAGCAATTCGCCGGTCTTGGCGTCGAACACGGTCTTGACGAAGCCTTCCGCTTCGCCCAGCGCGATGGCCTTGCCGTTGCCGATGAACGGGAACGTGCCGACCTTCAGTTCGTGACCGGCTTCCTTGGCCCTGGCCTCCGTCATGCCGACGGATGCGACCTGCGGGTGGCAATAGGTGCAGCCCGGGATATTGCTACGGTCCAGCGGGTGGGGATGAACCTCGGCGTTGCCCAGCTCCTGCGCGATGGCTTCGGCTGCGGTAACGCCTTCGTGGCTTGCCTTGTGCGCCAGCCACGGACCTTCCACGCAGTCGCCGATAGCCCACACGCCCTTCACGTTGGTGCGGCCTAGTTCATCCACCTTGATGTGGTAGCGCTTGTCCGGCTCGATGTTGAGGTCTTCCAGGCCGATGTTCTCAAGGTTGGGCACGATGCCAACCGCCACGATGACATGGCTGAACTCGGTGGTTTCTTCCTTGCCGGCCTTGTCCTTCAGGGCGACCTTGACGCCGCTGCCGCTCTTCTCAATCGCGCCGACGGAGGCCTTGGTCAGGATCTTGATCCCCTGCTTGGTCAGCTGCTTTTCGAGGAAAGCGGAAACGTCGGCATCCTCGACCGGAACGATCCGGTCAGCCATCTCGACCACGGTAACGTCAGAGCCCATGTCGTTATAGAAGCTGGCGAATTCGATACCGATCGCGCCGGAGCCGATTACCAGCAGCTTGCTCGGCAGCTCCTTGGGCGTCATCGCGTGACGATAGGTCCAGATGCGCTCACCATCGGACTTCGCCTTGGGCAACTCACGCGCGCGGGCGCCGGTCGCAATGATGATGTGCTTGGCTTCCAGCGTCTCGGTGCCCTTTTCGCCGGTCACCTCCAGCTTGCCCGGCTCCACCAGCTTGCCGGTGCCCATGTGCACGGTGATCTTGTTCTTCTTCATCAGCCCGGTCACGCCCCTGTTGAGCTGATCGGCCACACCACGCGAACGCTTCACCACCGCGTCGAGATCGGCGGTGATGTTTTCCGCCGAAAGACCATAGGCCTTGGCGTTCTTCATCTGGTGGAACACCTCGGCCGAGCGCAGCAGTGCCTTGGTCGGGATACAGCCCCAATTGAGGCAGATACCGCCCAGCTTCTCGCGTTCGACGATGGCGGTCTTGAGGCCCAGCTGCGAGGCGCGGATCGCCGCGACATAGCCGCCGGGGCCCGAGCCGAGAACGATGACGTCGTAGGTATCAGCCACTAGAATCTACTCCTGCTCGATAGCGCGGGGCCGGCCCGCCTCGTCGATGGCGACGAACGTGAACGTCGCCTCGGTTACTTTCACTTCGACGTCTTCGGTGCGATGCCGCCGCCAGGCCTCCACCGCGATCGACATCGACGTTTTGCCGATACGCGTCAGCGAGGCGTACACGGACACTTCATCGCCCACACCTACCGGAAGGTGGAATTGCATTCCGTCCAGCGCCACCGTAACGGCGCGGCCCCGCGAATAGCGCGCGGCAAATAGCCCCGCGCCCGAATCCATCAAACTGAGCAACCAGCCGCCGAATATGTCGCCATAGGCGTTGGTATCGGCTGGCATGGCGGTGACGCGGATAACCGGGTCGCGTTTTTCCACCGCCATCTCAGGCTGCTCCGTCGTGAAGGCCAGAGGGGACCGGCTTATCTTGCGCATCCAGGGTCACGAACGTGAACGTGCCATGCGCCACTTCCGCCTCGCCCTCCGCCGCACGCGGCCGGCCATAACCCTGCGTGCGCACGGTGAGTGATGTGCGCCCTGTCCGAACCACTTGCGCATAGACGTTCAATTCGTCGCCCACTTTCATCGTCCCGGGAAAGGCAAAGTCGTTCGCCGCGACGACCAGCGCCTTGTAGCCCGTCCTGCGGGTGACGAGTGATGCTGCGCCCAGGGCAAGCTGGCTCATCAGCCAGCCCCCGAAAACGCCGCCGTATGGGTTCAGATCGGTCGGCATGGCAGTCACGCGGATCACCAGGTCGCCTTCGGGATGCATCCTTACGCGACCATCCCGAGCGGGTTCTCCACATATTCGCGGAAGGCCGTCATCAGGCGTGCGCCGTCTGCGCCGTCGATCGCGCGGTGGTCGAAGCTGCCGGTCGCGGTCATCACGGTGGCGACGCCGAGCTGCCCGTCAGGCATCACCCAAGGCCGCTTCTCACCCGCGCCCACCGCCAGGATGGTCGACTGCGGCGGATTGATCACGGCGGTGAACTGCTTGATGCCCATCATCCCCATGTTCGAGATCGACGCTGTGCCGCCCTGGTATTCGTCCGACTTAAGCTTGCCTTCCTGCGCCCGCTTGCCCAGGTCCTTCATGGCCTTGGCGATCTGCGAGAACGACCGGCCGTTCGCGTCCTGCACGATCGGGGTGATGAGGCCACCGGGGATCGAGACGGCGACCGATACGTCCGCGCGCTCGTACTTGATCATTTCGTTCCCGGCGAACGTCACGTTGCATTCCGGTACATCGATCAGCGCCTTGCCCAGCGCCTTGATCAGCATGTCGTTGACCGAGACCTTCACGCCCTGCTTTTCCAGCGCAGCGTTCAGTTCGGCACGCATCGCCATCAGCTTGTCGAGCCGCACGTCGACCGTGAGGTAGATATGCGGGGCCTGCTGCATCGATTGAGTCAGACGGCGCGCGATCGTCTTGCGCATGCCGGACAGCTTTTCGACCGTGTGGGGGATGCGCGGGTCGAGGACGGACCGGGTTTCATCGGCCATCTCGACCTGGGCGGGTGCGTCGGCCTTGGTAGAGGCGGCAGTTGCGGGGGCAGCCTTGGCGTCAGCCTGCGCGGCAGGCTTCGCCGTGCCGGGTTGCGCTGCGTCGATATCCGCCTTGACGATACGGCCGTGCGGTCCCGAACCGGTCACCGCGGCAACGTCCACGCCCTTTTCAGCAGCCAGGCGCTTGGCGAGCGGAGAAATCGCGACACGACCGCCCTCGTTCGTGGACGGTGCGGGTGCCGGAGCCGCCGACTTGGGTTGCTCGGCGCTCTTCGCAGGGTGCTCTTCCTTGGGAGGCTCCTCGGCCTTCGCCGGCGCCTCTTTCGCGGGCTGCTCTGCCGCATCGTCGTCCTTTGCCGCCGGCTTTTCCTTTGGCGCGGCATCCTCGGGGGCTTCGGCGGGTTCTTCGCCCGGCTCTTCACCTTCTGCGAGCAGCGAGGCGATCACCGTTCCGACCTTCACACCGTCCGAGCCTTCGGGGACCATGATCTTGCCGATCGTCCCCTCATCCACGGCTTCGAACTCCATGGTGGCCTTGTCGGTCTCGATCTCGGCCATGATGTCACCCGAGGCGACAGTGTCACCCTCCTTGACCAGCCATTTCGCCAGCTTCCCCTCTTCCATGGTGGGTGAAAGAGCGGGCATCTTGATCTCGATCGGCATCGTCGCGAAAGCTTCCTCTGGACAATGGGTCAGGTTGATCCGTCCTTGGACAAATTGGCCGCGCGGGGCAAGCCGCCATTGCTGCGTACTCACGCAAACTCCCCCAATGCTGGGCCTTGCACCTGACCGGAAACAATCCGATACGAGATGCCAGCGAAAGCGAAGGGCAGCACTGCGCGTCGGCAGTGGCAGGAGGAGAAATCGATGCGCGTTTACCTCGTCATCGTCGACGAGTCGGAAGAGGCGCTTGTCGCGCTGCGCTATGCCGCGCGTCGTGCCGCTCAGACCGATGGAACCGTGCACTTGCTGGCCCTTGTGCCGGCCCAACCTTTCAACGCTTTTGCCGGGGTACAGGCCACGATCGAGGAGGAAGCCCGCTCGCGCGCTGAAACGCTGGTGACCGCGGCGGCGGGAAATCTCCTGTCTCAAGGTGGCAAGATGCCCGCGATCTCGGTGCGGATGGGCGAAGACACTAAAGTGGTTCGGGATTATCTGGAAGAGCATCCGGAAGTGTCCGCGCTGGTGCTGGCCACAGCGAAGGATGGCGGCCCCGGCCCACTGGTATCGCACTTCACCGGTCTGGGTACGCGGATGCCCTGCCCGGTTTTCCTGATTCCGGGGAACCTGAGCGAAGAGCAAATCGATCGGCTGAGCTGAGCAGGGCTGCGAAAGCCGGCAGTTGACTATCTACCGCTTGCGCTTCCCTTGGTGGCGAATGTTCGATGGCCGCCCGCGCTTGCCCACGGTATGTGCGCCGCGCTTTGACATCGGCAGTGGCTTGCCGCGCGGCTCGATCCTCGATCCGCCTTCGACCAATTCGAACTTGAGCGAGCCGGTCAGCGGGTTGGCCTCCGCCAGGCGTAGCGGCAGCCGATCGCCGGAGGCATATCGCGTACCGCTTTGCTCACCCATCAGCACATGCGCGCGCTCATCATAATGAAAGCGCTCGTCACCCAGCGTGGAAACCGGGACCAAGCCATCCCCGCCCAGCCCGACGATCGTGGCGAAAAAGCCGAACTTCTGCACGCCGGTGATGCGGGTTGGGAACGTCTCGCCCACGCGGCTTGAGAGCCATGCGGCGAGGTAGCGGTCGATCGTCTCGCGCTCAGCTTCCATCGCCCGGCGCTCGGCCTTGCTGATGGCGTCGCTGATGCGGCCCAAGTCCTCCCGGTCACGCTCTGCCAGGCCTGAACCCTTGGGCAGATCGGTCTTCGGCGCAGGCTGTTCCAGGCGATAGCCATCCACCAGGGCGCGATGGACCAGCAAATCGGCATAGCGACGGATCGGCGATGTGAAATGCGCGTAGGAGCCGAGCGCAAGGCCGAAGTGCCCTGCGTTTCGGGGGCCGTAATAGGCCTGCGTCTGGCTGCGCAGCACCGCTTCCATCACCAGCGCCTTTTCGCTCTCGTCCGCCACATCCTTCAGCATCCGGTTGAAGAGGCCGGGGGTGATGACCTGACCCAGAGCCAGCTTGCGGTCGAAGGTGGCGAGATAGTCCCTCAGCGCCACCAGCTTCTCGCGGCTTGGCGGCTCGTGGATGCGATAGACCACCGGGGCGACTTTCGCCTCCAGCGCCTTGGCCGCCGCCACATTGGCGGCGATCATGAAATCCTCGACCACGCGATGCGCATCCAGCCGCTCGCGCACGGCGATCTCGGCGATGCGGCCCTTCTCGTCCAGGACGACGCGCCGTTCGGGCAGTTCCAGCTCCAGCGGATCGCGTGCGTCGCGCGCCGCTGCCAGGGCGCGCCATGCGGCCCAAAGATTTTGCAGCACTTCGATCGCGACACCGGCATGAGGCGCTCCATCGGGGGCCGATGCCTCGTCGATCCGCCGCTGCGCTTCCTCGTAAGCGATCACTTCGGCAATGCGGACCAGGGCGCGGGTGAAGCGCCATTCGGTGACCCGGCCATGCGCGTCGATCCGCATATGGCAGGCCATCGCCGCGCGGTCCTCGCCCGAGCGGAGCGAGCAAACGTCGGCCGAAAGCACTTCCGGGAGCATCGGCACCACGCGATCGGGGAAGTAGACCGAGTTGCCCCGCTTGCGCGCCTCGCGGTCGATCTCGCCGCCCGGGCGCACGTAGAAAGACACGTCAGCGATCGCCACCAGCGCGCGGAAGCCGCCTTCGCCATCCGGTTCGGCCCAGATCGCATCGTCGTGGTCCCGCGCGTCGGACGGGTCGATGGCGACGATCGGCAAATGCCGCAGGTCTTCGCGATCATCGACGCTCAACGGCAGCTTCGCCGCCCGCTCGGCTTCGTCCAGCGTCTCCTGCGAGAAGACGTTGGGAATGCCGTGCTTGTGGATCGCGATCAGGCTGAAAGCGCGCGGCGCGAGCGGTTCGCCCAGCACTTGCGTGACTTTCACGCCGGAGCGCGGCGAACGTCCCGCCGGTTCCGCCAGTACCAGCTCACCCTTCTCCGCACCGCCAAGATCGGCGATCGGCATCGAGTGGCGGATGCGCTTGTCGACGGGGGCAAGCCAGCCCTTCCCCGCCATATCGATCTCGACCACGCCGAGCACCTGCTCCTCACGCGCGGCGATCTTCTTCATCGGAAAAGCGCGCCAGCCGGTGCCGACCTCTTCCGTGCGCGCCAGCACCCGGTCACCCTGCTTGAGCGCTGAGCCGCGCCCCTTCTCGACCAAGCGGATCCGCGGCGGTGGGGTGGCATCATCCGGTTGCCAAGTATCCGGCACCGCGATCGCCTCGCCATCGTCGATGGTCACGACGCGCAGCACGGTAACTCGCGGCACCCCGCCCATGCGATGATATGCGGTGCGCTTGCCATTGATAAGGCCTTCATCGGCCATATCCTTCAGCAGCGCTTTCAGCTGGATCTTCTCATGACCCTTCAGACCGAAAGCGCGCGCAATCTCTCGCTTGCCCGCCGGCTCTGCCGACTGCTGGATGAAGTCAAGGATCTGCTTGCGCGTCGGAAGGCCGGGGGCGTGCTGAATGGGCATCGCCAGCGATCTAGGCCTCGCCCCGCCCCGGCGCAATGCCGGTGGGGCAACGCCGGTTCAGTATGATCGTGCCACGTAGATCCGCTCGACCGCAGGCTCCCCGGTGAAGATGCACGATCCGGACACCGCCTGCCCATCCAGCGGTGTGTTGCGGATCGTCAGCTTCAGGGCCTTCAGCTTCTGCACCACGCTTTCCAGCGCCGCACCGGTCGGGCGGGACCAGAGGACTTCGGCCCAGCCGGGATAGCGTTTGTCCTGCGCAAAGAAGGCGGTCAGCGCTTCCATGTTTTCCACCGTCGAGACATTTGCATCGCGCCGATCCTTGGCCTCGGCGAACAGGCCGGCCTGGAATTCCTCCAGCTCGGCCACCGCGCTCGCGAGGAAATCATCCTTTGCCAGCGCGACGAAGTTGGCTTTCGCCGCCGCGTTCCAGATCCGGTCGCGCCGCAGCATCGACACCTGACCACCCGCAGCATCGCGCCCGCCGATTTCCAGCATGATGGGCACGCCCTTCTTGACCCAGGCCCAGCGCTTCTGCGTGGCCTTGCCGGGGCGCTTGTCCAATAGGACGCGCACCGGCTCCCCAAAAGCGGAAAGCTGGCCAAGTGCTTTGGTCAAATCCTGGCAATAAGCCAGCAGAGCCTCGTCTTCCGGCCCATCGCGCAGCATCGGCAGCACCACGATCTGATAGGGGGCGACAATCGGCGGCACGCGCAAGCCATCGTCGTCACCATGAGTCATGATTAGGCCGCCGATCATGCGCGTGGACGTGCCCCAGCTGGTGGTATGCGCGTATTGCTGCGTGCCTTCCTTGTCCTGATACTGGATGCCGGCGGCCTTCGCGAAGCCAGTGCCAAGGTAGTGCGAGGTGCCTGCCTGCAGCGCCTTGCCGTCCTGCATCATCGCCTCGATCGAATATGTGGCGACGGCACCTGGGAATCGCTCATTCTCGGGCTTTTCACCCGCGAAGACGGGCATCGCCAGTTCGGTTTCGGCAAAGTCCCGGTACATTTCCAGCGCGCGCAGAGTCTCTTCCATCGCGTCGTCGCGGTCGGCGTGGGCGGTATGGCCCTCCTGCCACAGGAATTCGCTGGTGCGCAGGAACATGCGCGTGCGCATTTCCCAGCGAACCACATTGGCCCACTGGTTGGTCAGAAGCGGCAGGTCGCGCCAGGATTGGACCCAGCGCGCCATCGCGGCGCCGATTACCGTCTCCGATGTCGGCCGCACGATCAGCGGCTCTTCCAGCTTTGCCTCGGGATCGGGAACCAGGCCGCCGTTTTCTCCCGCGATCAGGCGGTGATGGGTGACGACCGCCATTTCCTTAGCAAAGCCCTCCACATGGTCGGCCTCTTTCGCAAAGTAGGATAGCGGGATGAATAGCGGGAAATAGCAGTTCTGCACGCCAGCCGCCTTGATGCGGTCATCCATGCGGCGCTGGATGCGCTCCCAGATGCCATAGCCCCAGGGCTTGATCACCATGCACCCACGCACGCCGGATTCCTCGGCCATTTCGGCTTCGGAGATGACCTCCTGATACCACTGCGCGAAATCGTCGGCGCGCTTGGTGGAAAGGGCATGGCGGATCTGGGGCGTCTGATTCATGGCGGTGCTGTTAGCGGGACTTGTCCGCCGGTTCAAACAGGAGTGATGCCAGGCACAGGCACCCGGGCAGCGATATTGCCGACCGTCGCTAAGCGGGGGACATTAGCTCCGCCAGGTTCGCAGGGTAGAACACCTCGGTCAGGGCATTCAATTCGTTCGGGAGGAACCAGCGCCAGCTTGTCATGACACGGCGCTCCAGTTCGGTGTGCCCGGCGCTGTCGATCTCCGCTTGTTGCACGCGAACGCGGAAATACCGTTCGTCCGCGTTCACCGGAACACCGTCCAGCGTTACGAAATCGGCGACGATCCGGGCGATCTCCTCGCCGGGATCGGCATCGATACCGGTTTCTTCCAGTAGTTCCCGGCGCGCAGCTGCCTCGTAGCTTTCGCCCGGCTCGACCGCGCCTCCGGGCAGGCACCAGAAGGGTGGCCTGTCACTGACATCGAAACGGAACAGCAGCACGCGCCCCAGATCATCCTGCAGGATGATCCGCGCGGCCGGACGCGCGATGCGTGCCATTCTTACTTACCGAGTTGATCCAACCGCTTTTGCATCTCGGCCATCTGCTCACGCAAGGCTGAGAGATCATCCGCAGAACCTGCCGACGGCGTTGGCGTGGGCGCAGGAGTTTCGGCTTTTTCCGCGCCGGGCATGAAGGCCGAGGCGGCGGCCTTGAACATCGCCATGTTTTGCTCCGCCAGCTTGGCCAGCGGATTGTTGCCCAGGCTGGTTTCGAACGCCTTGTGCAACTTCGCCTGGTTTGCGCGGAAGTTGTCCATCGAGGCTTCAAGGTAGTGCGGGATCAGCGACTGCATCGAATTGCCGTACATTCCGATCAATTCACGCAGGAAGTTCACCGGCAGCATTTGCTCGCCGTTCGATTCTTCTTCCATGATGATCTGGGTCAGGATCGTGTGCGTAATGTCGCTGCCGCTTTTGGCATCCAGGACTTTGTAATTGATGCCTTCCCGGGTCATTTGGGCGAGGTGATCAAGCGTGATGTAGCTGGAAGAGCGGGTATTGTAGAGCCGCCGATTGGCGTACTTCTTGATGATCACCGTGTCATCGTCGTTCGCCGGTCCGGTCATCGCTCGCCCCTCGATTTCGCTGTTGCACAGAGACTAACACTTGATTGCGCTGCGGCGCAACAACTTTGCTGCGCAGCATCAAGGTGAAATCTACGTGTTTTCAACGGGTGACGGGGCGCGTGATACGGGAGAGATTTGATCATGCCCAGGCTTTCAGGCCGATGCGGGCGTCGGTCCTAATATCTGCAGCGCCGCGTTCCATGGCAGCATCAGTGCACCGTGACGCCCCGGATAATCACGCGCTGCAGCAATCGCCGCCAGACCTGGCCACTCCGGCAGGTCACCCTGCCCTGCAAGCCAACGCTCCACGGCATCGGCCGCATGCAGAATTTCGGTCGTCTCGCGCCCGACCGCATTTTGCGCGAAGACCGCAGCAGAGGCCTGGCCAATCGCGCAAGCCTGGCTGCGCACACCGACGCTTGTAATCCGCCCGCCCTGGTCCACAGCCAGTCCCAGCGCCAGCGTGCTGCCGCAACTGCGAGAGCGGGCATCGCCGCGCAAAGGCAGATCTTCATCCAGACGATACGCGGCAAGGCTTGTCGCCAGCGCCAGCACTTCGGGCGTGTAGAGTACGGCGGTGGATGCCATTGCTAGTCTTCCTGGGCTGCGCCGTCGGCAGCCCGGCCCACAGTGGTTTCTGGCGTTGCCTCCGCAGCCGCGGCGGCAGCCCGGCGTCGCTCTCCGATCAGCTTGACGAGGGATTTGCTGGCGGCATCGACAAAGGGATAGGTGCGCGATTGCGTGATCCAAGTGGGCCGCCCGCCCACGCCCCAGACCGTGTCATACCCCAGGACCAGCACCGAAAAGCCCAGCACGACCACGATCACACCCTTCACGCCACCGAACCCGAAGCCCAGCACCCGGTCGATCGGGCCGAGTACGGAGCTGCGGCTTTTGCGGCCGGCCCAGTTGGCGATCATCTTCATGATGGCATAAGGGACGATCACTAGCAGGCCGAACGCCAGCACCGCCGCGCCCGACCCCGATCCGATATGCGGCACCAGCCAGGCGGTCAGTGCAGTGTGGAACAGGCGCACGGCGAACACGACCGCCATCCAGGCGATCAGCGCCAGGATTTCCTGCACGAAGCCGCGCAAGAAACCGATCACCGCGCCCACGCCGACGATCAACAGGACTGCTATGTCGAAACCCGTCATCGCTCGTCATCTAGGAAGCGCCGAGTACCCGGTCAACGAGGTTCGGCAGCAGCGTCAGGCCGTCATAGCGCAAGCCCTTATCGTCCGCGGGCGTGGACGAAGCCGGTCCAAAGCCGCGTCCAAAGCCCAGCTTAGCGGCTTCACGCTGGCGGATACCGGCATGGGCCACGGGCCGAATCTCGCCCGCCAGCGATACCTCGCCGAACCATACCGCGTCCTTGGGCAGCGGCTTGTCTCCCAGCGCCGAAACCAGTGCGGCAGCCACCGCCAAGTCGGCCGCGGGATCGGCCAGGCGATAGCCGCCCGCGACGTTGAGATAGACTTCGGCGCTGGAGAAATTGAGCCCGCAGCGCGCTTCCAGCACGGCTAGCAGCATCGCCAGCCGACCGGAGTCCCAGCCGACCACCGCCCGTCTCGGCGTGGCGCCGCTCTGCAGCCGTACGATGAGCGCTTGGATTTCGACCAGCACCGGACGTGTACCTTCCATCGCCGGGAATACCGCGCTGCCCGCCATCGGCTCTTCCCGGCCGGACAGGAAAAGCAGTGAGGGGTTGCCCACTTCGGCCAGGCCCGCGCCCTCCATGGCAAAGACGCCGATCTCATCCACTGGGCCGAAGCGGTTCTTGATCGAGCGCAGGATGCGATACTGGTGGCTGCGCTCGCCCTCGAAGCTCATCACCACGTCCACCATGTGCTCCAGCACGCGCGGCCCGGCGATGGACCCATCCTTGGTGACATGACCGACGAGAACGAGCGTAACGCCGTTTTCCTTGGCGTAGCGGATCAGTTCGAAGGCGCAGCCGCGCACTTGGCTGACCGTGCCGGGTGCTCCTTCTATCTGGTCGGAATGCATGGTCTGGATCGAATCGATCACCAGCAGAGCGGGCGGCTCCATGTTGCCCAGCGTCGTCAGAATATCGCGCACGGACGTGGCGGAAGCCAGCATCAGCGGCGCGCTCGACAATCCCAGCCTCTCAGCCCGCAGGCGCACTTGTCCTGCCGCTTCCTCACCGCTGACGTAAACGGCGGTCGCGGCGGAGTTGGCGATGTTGGCGGCAGCCTGCAGCAGCAGCGTCGACTTGCCGATGCCGGGATCACCCCCCATCAGGATCGCGGAACCGGGCACCAGGCCGCCGCCCAGCGCGCGATCGAACTCGCCAAGGCCGCTGGTCCGCCGCTGCAGCTTTTCGCCGGGAGCATCCAACGCTTCGAACCGAATGGGACGGCCGCCGGATGACAAATCATGCTTGGCTGAGAAGACCGTTTGCGGTGCCTCCTCAGCCAGCGTGTTCCACTCACCGCAATCGGCGCACTGCCCCTGCCAGCGGTTGGAAACGCTGCCGCAGGCCTGGCATGCATATCGTCGCTTTGGTTTTGCCATGACGACGGCTTAATCAGAACATTGCAAGAACGCAATCACCCGAGTGGAAGTTCGTGGTGATCGCGATTGGATGGGTCAATTCAGAGTGCCGGGAGGCGCCGGGATATCGGCATCATCCTCGTGCGTGTCGACAATGCCGCGGCCAACGTGGCTCTTGCGGTACCCATAGGCGAAGTAGATCGCCAGGCCCAGGATGCCCCAGATTGGCAGGACCAGCATGGCCTCTGTCGGCAAGTTGAAGAACAGCACGACGCAGCCCAGCGCCGAGATCGGCGCAACGACCCACACGATCGGAGTGCGGAATGGCCGGACGCGCTTGGGATCGCGTACGCGCAGGATCAGCACCGCCAACGATACCATGAAGAACGCGAACAGCGTTCCCGAGTTCGAAATGTCGGCCAATTGACCCACCGGCAGAAGCGCGGCGGCGATGGCCACGAAGACGCCGGTGATCATGGTGACGATGTGCGGTGTCTTCCACTTGGGATGCACTGTGGCCAGTTTCTCCGGCAGCAGGCCGTCGCGTGCCATGACGAAGAAAATGCGCGTCTGACCGTAGAGCATCATCAGGATGACCGAAGGCAGGGCGAGGTTGGCGGCCAGACCGATCAGATCGCCCGCCCACGAGTAATTGATCGCACGCAGCACATGGGCCAGCGCTTCATTGGAGCAGACCAGCGGCGTCTGGCCCTGTTGCAGAAGGGCAGAGCATTGCGCCGCGAATTCGGCAGAGCCGGGCTGGACGCCCAGCGCGGTCGGCTGTGCGCCGATCGCACCGATCGCGCCCGCCGCTACGAGCAGATAGAAGACCGTGCAAAGCGCCAGGCTGCCGATCAGGCCGATCGGTACGTTGCGCTGGGGGTTCTTGGTTTCCTCTGCCGCGGTAGAGACGGCATCGAAACCAACGTAGGCAAAGAAGATCGAGGCCGCCGCACCGACGACGCCAAGGCCGCTGGTGCCGGCGGGGCCGAACCAGCCGTTGGGAGTGAACGGTGCGAAATGTTCGCCATTGATCGCTGGGATCGTCAGGATGACGAACATGGTGAGGGCTGCGACCTTGATGGCGACGAGAATGGCGTTGAAGGTGGCGCTTTCCTTGGTCCCGCGCATCAGCAGCAGCGTGACGGACAGCGCGACGACGATCGCGGGCACGTTGATGATGCCGTGGCTGAAATCCGGCCCGCTCAGCGACCATCCGGGCCCTGCGGAAAGCGCGGCCGGTAATTCGAAGCCGGTCAGGCTTTTTAGCAGGCCCATGAAGTAGCCGGACCACCCGACCGACACGGCGGAGGCGGCGACGGCGTATTCCAGGATCAGTGCCCAGCCCACCATCCAGGCCAGAGTCTCGCCCACCACAGCATATGTGTAGGTGTAGGCCGAGCCGGAAACCGGCACCATCGCTGCCAGCTCGGAATAGCATAATGCCGCCACCGCGCAGACGAAGCCGGCGATCGCGAAGCTCCACATCATGCCAGGGCCTGCCTTCTGCGCGGCGGCTGCGGTCAGCACGAAGATGCCAGTACCGATGATCGCGCCCACGCCCAGCAGCGTCAGCTGCACGGGGCCTAGCGATCGATGGAGTGATTTCTTTTCCGCTGTCGCCAAGATGGCATCCAACGGTTTTACCCGACCGAACATGCGGTGACCCCCAGAAAATTTATGGCGCAAGAAAAATGCGCGCTGCTGATAGAAAAGTTAGCGAGTGCCAAGCGCTTGGCAAGCGCAATCGCGCATATGTCCCCTGCCTTTGCGTCCGGCGTCCATGATGACTAGAAGGCGCGGATGTCTACCACATTCCAGCTCGACACCGCGACCAGCCGCGCCAACCCCACTCCGCAACCGATGAAGCGCCTGACCGTGCCCGCGATCCAACGCCGCAAGGTGGAGGGCGTCACGGCTGATCCCCTGGTGATGCTGACTGCATACACGGCGCGGCAGGCCCAATTGCTGGACCCGCATTGCGATCTGCTGCTCGTGGGCGATTCCCTGGGCCAGGTGATCTACGGGCTGCCCTCTACCCTGCCCGTTACGCTGGACATGATGGTGGCGCATGGCGCCGCCGTGGTGCGTGGCAGCTATCACTCGGTCGTGATCGTCGACATGCCTTTCGGCTCCTATGAAGCCAGCCCGCAGGCGGCGTTTACCTCGGCGAGCCGCATCATGGCGGAAACCGGCGCGGCGGGCGTGAAGCTGGAAGGCGGCGTCGCCATGGCCGAGACGATCGCGTTCCTTACCCAGCGCGGCATTCCGGTGATGGCGCATATCGGTTTGACCCCGCAGGCAGTGAATGCGCTGGGCGGCTATGCCGCGCGAGGCCGCAGCGAGGCGGAGGAAGCCAAGATCATCGCCGATGGCAAGGCGGTGGCGCAGGCCGGCGCCTTCGCGGTGGTGATCGAAGGCGTGGTCGAACCCATCGCCGTCGCCTTGACGCAGGCGCTGTCGATCCCGACGATCGGCATCGGCGCATCGGCGCAATGCGATGGGCAAGTGCTGGTGACCGAGGACATGCTGGGCATGTTCGAACGCACGCCACGCTTCGTGAAGCGCTATGGCGACATCGCGGGCATGATCAGCGCGACGGCCGCGGCTTATGCGGGCGAAGTGCGCGATCGCAGCTTTCCCAGCGCGGAGCAGACCTATCAGCCGA
Source organism: Novosphingobium fluoreni (assembly GCF_014196615.1). Taxonomy (GTDB): domain Bacteria; phylum Pseudomonadota; class Alphaproteobacteria; order Sphingomonadales; family Sphingomonadaceae; genus Novosphingobium; species Novosphingobium fluoreni. Next base: position 59,721 of record NZ_JACIDY010000007.1, on the reverse strand, counting down.
AGGCCTGAGTTCTCTCCGAACGAAGGGGCGGCTCGCCGCTGAGGGAGCAGCGGCGGTACGTGAGCAGTAGAGCTTGAACGTCACGCCCCCGCGCGTTCAGCCGTGCAGATCGTATTGCTTCAGCAGATCATACAAAGTCGGGCGGCTGATCCCCAGCATCTTGGCGGTGCTGGAAATATTGCCTTCGCTGCGTGCGAGGGCATGGCGTATCACCTTGCGATCCGCCTGTTCGCGTGCGCCTTTCAGATTGAGCGCCTGAAGTGCCTGATCATCCGGCGCGGCAAGATCGAGATCGGCGGCATGAACCAGTTTCTCATCCGCCATGATCACCGCGCGCTTCACGCGGTTCTCCAGTTCACGCACATTGCCGGGCCAGCCCCAACTGTCGATCGCGATCAGGGCATCGGCCGCGAAGCCACGCACGCTGGGGTTCATCTCCTTGGCGAAGCGGTGGAGGAAGGATTTAGCCAGTAGCGTGGCATCCCCTGGACGCTCGGCCAGCGATGGAATACGCACTACGATCTCGGCCAGGCGATAGTACAGATCCTCGCGAAAGCGCCCTTCGACGATCATCGCCTCCAGGTTCTGGTGCGTGGCGCAGACGATCCGCGTGTCGACCGGGATGGAACTGCGCGAGCCGATCCGTTCGATCACGCGCTCTTGCAGGAAACGCAGCAGCTTTACCTGCAATTGCAGCGGGATGTCGCCAACTTCGTCCAGGAACAAAGTGCCGCCCGCCGCCTGCTCGATCTTGCCCTCGGTGGTCTTGATCGCGCCGGTGAAGGCGCCCTTCTCGTGTCCGAATAGCTCGCTTTCGAGAAGGTTCTCCGGGATCGCTGCGCAGTTGATCGCCACGAACGCGCGCCCGGCCCGATCGCTCGCCTCGTGCAGACCGCGAGCCAGCAGTTCCTTACCGGTGCCGCTGGCGCCCAGCAGCATCACCGAGACCTTGGTGTTTGCGACTCGCTCGATCGTGCGCGCCACTTTCATCATCTCGGGCGCACCGGTGATCAGGCGGCCCAGCACCTTGCCTTCCTTGTCCACACGCGCGGCAAGGCGACGGTTTTCCTCCTCCAACTTGTGCAATTGAAGCGCGCGGCGGACGATCAGCCCCAAGGCATCGATGTCGACCGGCTTTTGATAGAAATCATAAGCGCCATGGGCGATCGCCTGCAGCGCGCTTTCGCGGGCTCCATGGCCAGAGGCTACGATCACCTTGGTGTCCGGCTTTAGCGCCATGATTTCGTCCAGCACGGCAAAGCCCTCGCTGGTGCCGTCGGGGTCCGGCGGCAGGCCAAGGTCGAGCGTGACGACATCGGGAGCTTCGGCGCGCAGCAGCGCCAGTGCCGAAGCACGATCGCCGGCCACCAGGACCTCGAAGTCCTCGTAAGACCACTTCAACTGGGCCTGCAGCCCCGCATCGTCCTCGACGATCAGCAGCTTGGGCAAAGACGCGCTCTTCTCGCTGCTCATGCAACCTCTTGTGTCTGGGACGCGCCGATGGCGCCGGTCTGGAGCGGCACGCGCACGATGAAGCGTGAGCCGATACCTTCGCGCGATTCGACGTCCAGCCGGCCCCGCATCGCCCGCACCAGTTCGCGCGCTTCGAATGCGCCAATGCCAAAGCCTCCACTCTTGGTGGAGACGAACGGCTTGAACAGGCGGCTGCGGATGAATTCGGGCGACATCCCGCTGCCCGAATCGACCACTTCGAACCGCGCGTCCGCCCCCTCGGCGACAACGGACAGGAAAACCGGGCTCCGCGGCCCGCTGGCGTCGAGGCCATTCTGCACCAGATGCACCAGCACCTGCTCCAGCGAGTGTCGGCTGGCGATGGCGCGCAGCGGCTCACACTCGGTCAGCCGGACCTGGCGATTGCCGTTGAAGCGGGCGATAACGGCCCGGGCCACCTCGTCGGCGCGGATACCCTCGATCCGGTCGACGCCACCGCTGCCATAGCGGGACAGGCGGGAGATCAAGGCGTTCAGCTTTTCCGATGAGCTGCGCAAGGTGACGATCATGTCGTCCCGGAACGCCTTCTTCTCGGCATGAAGCTCGGCATTGCGGGCCAGCAAGCTGAACTGGCTGGCAAGGTTCTTGATGTCGTGCATCACGAAGGCGATGCGCCGGTTGAAATCGTCGAACCGCCCGGCTTCGGCCAAGGCTTCCTGGCTGGCATGCTCGGCCAGATAGCTCGCCAATTGCTGGCCGATCACGCGCAGCAGATCGAAGTCTTCCCAGTCCAGCTTGCGCGTCATCAACGGTCGGGCCAGCACGACAACGGCGACGAGGCGATCGTAATGGATCAACGGCACCAGCGCCCACGCCCGGTTATCGTCCCGCAGCCAGGCTGGCAGGGCTGGAGCTTCGCGCTCGTCGTCATTATCGACATGACTGCCGCTGCGCATCTCATCCAGGTCGGCGATGAAGCTTTCGCGCTCCAGAAAAGCGGCGAGGTCGGACCCGAGATTGCCCGTGCCATCGATGCTGGCCCAGTTCCAGCGGGCGGCCAGCGCCGGGCCGTCCTCCTCATCGCACATCAGTAGCAGGCCCGCCGGGCTGCTGGTGACATCCGCCAGCGCTTGGATGACCCGCTCCCCCAGAGGCGGCGCTTCGGGGCCGACGCCGCCGATCGTTCGGGTGAAGCGCAGCCACTCTTCGCGATAGTCATAGCGGTGTTGGAAAAGGTGCTTGCTGACCGTCACCTTCAGCCAACTGCGCAACCGGCGAGACGGCAGGACGAGCAAGGCCACCGCCATCGCCACGGTGACGAAAATCAGCTCGATCAACCGGGCGAAATTGCCGCCCATGTAGGCCAGGGACTGCGCGATCACGACCATCGCCACCAGGTAAAGCCCGATCAGCAGCAACGAGAACGTCTGGAAGGTCACCGCGCGCGAGGGCCGCAGGCGCAGGGTCTCCCGCCCATGGGTCGCGCCCACCCCCAGCAAACCAACCAGGGCGATCGTCGCCAGGCCGCGCAGGGCGGCGATCTCTCGCGGCCAGGCTCCGGAGAGATAGGCGACGGTGTAGAGGTTCAGCTCAAAGATCCACAAGCTCGCCAAGGCGGCGGCGGGCCAGCGCAGCGCCAGGCGGGCGTCGGGTGAGGCGCCGCCATAGAGATTGTGCACCAGCACCAGCGCCCCGACCGTCACCAGCAGGCGCAGCATCACCTCCAGGCCAAGGGCGAGGCTTTCCAAGCCCGGATCGGCCGAAATCCAGGCGACCCCGAGGTCGACGCCCAGCAGCAACAGTTCCACGAAGACGAGCGAGAACAGCACGGGCCGGATCGGGGCCAGGCTGTCATGCCGCCCATCGTCGGCAAACAGGCGGTAGACCACGAGAAGCCACGACAGATTGCGAATCGCCTCCAGCACGGTCGCGCCAGTGCTGCCGCGCAGTTCGAGCGCTTCGGCCAGGGACCACAGCGCCGTCACCACCAAGGCGAACGAGGTCGCATGGCCAGCCTTGCCCAGCCGGCCGAAGCGGGGCTTCAACCAGGCTGCCAACGTGGCCGCGCCGATCGCGCCGCTGACGTGCAGCACCAACGCGATCGTCGCCCAGAGATCTGCCGTGCTACCGGCCAGCCCATGCATCAGCGCGCGCCTTCGCTCCAGATCACCACGCGCAGGGTTTGCAGCAGGATCAGGAGATCGAGGAAGGGCGTGTAGTTCTTGGCATAGTACAGATCGTATTCCAGCTTATGGCGGGAATCCTCGATCGACGCGCCGTAGGGGTAATTGATCTGCGCCCAGCCGGTGATCCCCGGCTTCACCATGTGCCGCTCCGCGTAATAGCGCAGCTGCTCCTCAAGATCGGCGACGAATTCGGGCCGTTCGGGGCGCGGGCCGACGAAGCTCATCTCGCCTTTCAGCACCGTCCAGGTCTGCGGCAATTCATCGATCCGGACCTTGCGGATGAAGTTGCCGATGCGGGTGACGCGCGGGTCGTCCTTGGAGGCCCACTTCGCGCCATCGGCCTCCGCATCGGTCCGCATGGAGCGCAGCTTGATCACATCGAAACCCTGGCCAAACAGACCCACCCGGCGCTGGCGATAAAAAGCCGGGCCCTTGCTATCCAGCTTCACCAGGATGGCGAAAACCAGGATGATCGGCGCGGTGAGCAGCAGCAGCAGCAAGCTCGCCCCGATATCGAACAAGCGCTTGGCGACGCTGGAAATCATCCGGCCCGAGGAGAAGCCGTCGGAAAAGATGAGCCAACTGGGGCTGACGGTGTCGAGATCGACGCGTCCGGTCTCTCGCTCCAGGAAGCTGGAGAATTCGTTGACGTGGACGCCGGCGGTCTTGATTCGCAACAGGTCTTTCAGCGGCAAGGCGTTGCGGCGCTCTTCCAGCGCCAGCACCACTTCGCTGACGCCAAGGTTCTCCACGAATCGCGTCAGGTTGTGGATGGCGGAGCGGGGGATCGCTTCCTCGATCGCGGGGGCAGCCTCGCTCATGCCGATATAGCCGACGATGCTGAAGCCGCTCTCGGGACGCTCCCCCAGATCGCGCAGACGCTGTGCCCGGGCACCTGCCCCCAGCACCAGCACTCGGCGGCGGAACGCGGACGTGCCCAGAAAGCCGCCCAAGACCAGGCGATCGGCGATGAGCAGGCAGAATGCGATCGCCATGGAGTATGCCAGGGTCGAGCGCCAGAAGGTCTGCCCGCCGATCAGGAAGTCCAGGAACGACAAGGCGATCACGCCCAGCGAGATCGCCACCAGCAGGCGTGCCGCCGCAAATCGCATCGATCGCAAGGCATCGGGGCCATAGACGCCCACTGCGATCATGGCCGTCACGATCATCGCCGCGAAGCCCGTATGTGCCCATGCCCGATCGGTGATGAACCCTGTGCTGATACCGATCTGATCCGCGCGAAGCCGCCAGGACAGCTCGTTGGCGGCGACCAGCATGACCAGATCGACCAGCCACAGCAGAACCACCGCGTGGGGGATATAATGTTTGAACAAACGGATCATCGGTAAGGATCGATCTTCCGGGCCCGGAATAGGACTGGGAAGCTTACCTAGGGGGAAGGCGTAAAATGTCGGTTACTTTGACACCGAATACATTTCAGGACGCGGAAATTTAGCTGAAGTGACAAGCTGGCTTTACAGCAGTGCCGCGAATGGCGGTGGCAGGCACAGACAGCGTCGGGCCGCGTTGCTACAAATGATGGTGCCCCTGGCCCGACTCGAACGGGCACGTCTTTCGACAATCGATTTTGAGTCGATCGCGTCTACCATTCCACCACAGGGGCAAGCCTGAGCGAAACGTCGCTTAGCGCCGCTTTGCGTTCGGTTCAAGCAGTCTCAGAAATTCCAGTCGACGCCGACGTGGACCAACTTGGGCCTGCCTTTGCGACCGCCGCCGAATGCGCCCAGTTCCAGCGACGGGCCGCCCTCGATCGGGTTGTAGCTGATCTGCGGCCGGATCTTTTCATCACGAAAACGGGCGGTGTCCCGTCCGCTCAGCCGGAAGTCACGATCACCGCTTCGACGCGACAGCGTATTGGCGAGGTCGAAATCCCCGGGAAGCGTGGTGGAGGAACGCGCGGCGGCCTCACCAGCCGACACGGCAAAGCTGGCGAAGGTGGCAAGACTGAACAACGTGGCAAGCTGAGAGATCATGATTGCACCGAACGACGAAAGGGCCGTTCTGTTTCAGTCCGATCCGGATGACCTCATGATGACACGACGAACCGAATTAGTCTTTCAGACTAGCTGCCAACAACTTGTGGAGGCGCGAATGAAGCGCGTCATTCCCGGCCAGCACTTCGGCGTCGCAGATCGGCGCGGAGCGGCCTCGGAAATCCGAAACGAAGCCACCGGCCTCGCGCACCAGTAGGCATCCCGCCGCGCTATCCCAGGGCTTGAGCCCCTGCTCCCAGAATCCTTCGTAGCGACCGGCAGCCACCCAGGCGAGGTCCAGCGCGGCAGAGCCGAAGCGGCGGATACCCGCCACTTGCGGCCCGATCGCGCCATAGATGCGCACCCATTGCGCCATGTCGCCATGGCCCGCGAACGGCATGCCGGTGGCGATCAATGCCTCGTCCAGATGGCGGCGGCCCGAAACACGCAGGCGGCGGTCATGCAGCCACGCGCCACGGGTCTTTTCAGCCCAGAACGTCTCGTCCGTGATTGGCTGATAGATCACCCCGGCGGTGACATCCCCCCAGCCCTGGCCGTCGAGCCGCCGTTCCTGCGCCGCGATCGATACCGCAAAATGCGGGATACCGTGGAGAAAGTTGCTTGTGCCATCCAGCGGATCGACGATGAAGCGCGGCTTGTCGGGATCGCCCTCGATCTCGCCGCCCTCCTCCATCAGGAAGCCCCAGTCCGGCCGGGCCGCCCGCAGTTCGTCCCAGATCGTCCGTTCGGCTGCAAGGTCCGCTTTGGACACGAAATCGGCCGGCCCCTTGCGAGAGGCCTGAAGGTGTTCGACTTCGCCGAAGTCACGGCGCAGACGTTGCCCCGCCTTGCGAGCGGCCTTTTCCATGACGCGAATGAGACCGGAGAGGGCCATGCTGTTCCTTGACTATGTGGTACGATGGGAGCGGCTGTCGAACAGCCGCCCCGGATCAGCGCCCGGTGGCGGGCGCGTTGGACTTCGCGGCGGGAGCCGCAGGCGCGGTCGACTGGGGTGCGGCCTGGGCGGCAGCAGCCTCTGGCTGATAACCGCACACGGCGAGCATCGCGCTCAACACCTGGCTGGGGTTGTCCCGGCTGACCTTGCCCGGATTATCCACGATCAGCTTGTCGACCGAGTCGGTCAGCTTCGACAGCGAGTTGTTATAGATGCAGCCGACCAGAGCGCCCTTTACGGGTTGCTCCAGCTTGTCGGACTGCAGCGCGCTGATGAAGACGCGCAGGTACATCAAAGCATGCTGCTGGGTTTCGCCCATCTGCGGAGCACCCGCGGCTGGAGCGGCTGCCGGCGCAGTGGCCGTCTTAGCTGCCTTGGGGGCGGCCAACACCGGGGTGGCGGTCAGCGCCGCGACGGCGGCGAGAACTGGAATAAAGCGCATCAATCTGCCTTTCGCACGTAAGCCTTCTCGTACACGTCGACGACGATCCGGGTCCCGCTTTCGATATGGGGAGGCACCATCACGCGCACGCCGTTGTCGAGAACGGCCGGCTTGTAGCTGGACGAAGCTGTCTGTCCCTTGACCACAGCATCGGCCTCCACGATCGTCGCTTCGACCTGTTCGGGCAACTGGACCGAGATGGGGCGTTCTTCCCACAGTTCGAGCAGAACCTGCATGCCATCCTGCAGGAAGGCCGCGGCATCGCCCAGAAGGTCGGCGGGAAGGTTGATCTGCTCGTAGCTTTCGGTGTCCATGAATACTAGGTCATCACCCTCGGCATAGAGGAACTGAAAGTCCTTGGTATCGAGGCGCACCTTCTCGACCGTGTCGGCGCTGCGGAAGCGGACATTGGTCTTGCGGCCATCGATCAGGTTCTTCATCTCGACCTGCATGAACGCGCCGCCCTTGCCGGGCTGCGTATGCTGCGTCTTGGCAACCTTCCAGATGCCCTTCTCGTACTCAAGGATATTGCCGGGACGAATGTCGACGCCGCTGATCTTCATGGGATGAGCCTTACGCTGGAAAGAGCCATGCTGCCAAAGAGCACTATCACGGAAAAAGAGCGGGGCCCTTAGCGCCTGCGCGCGCTTGTGGCAATTCCCTGCCGAGGCTGCTAGCGTACCGGCCATGCGACGTATCCTCCCTGCCCTTCTGGCCGCGCCCCTGCTAATCGCGGCGGCCCCTGCCCCGACGCCCGTCCCCGGCGGACTGATCGGCACGCTGGACCAGGGGCGCTACACTTGCGAACTGCCAGGAGACGCCAGCGGCCCGATCCGCGTGGCCGCCAAGGAGTTCGACTTTTCCGTTGTCCACGGCTCCAGCTATCGCGACCAGAACCGGCAACGTGGCAGCTACTTGAAGACCGGGGACCTGGTGCAGATGACCGGAGGCCCACTCAAGGGCTTGAAGTTGCGCATGATCTCCGATGGCTTCCTGCGGCGGATCGAACCCAACGGCCTGAATGGCGAGATGCGCTGCGTGTTGGGTACGCCCGGGAACAGCTGACCGGCACGCCGCTGGAAAATCCAGCGCGGACTTAACATATTTTGTGATGCCGCCCTGGCCGGTGCAGCTTTCACCAAGGCCGTTCATTACCCATCCGGACGTGGCCGCAATCAGGCGGACAACTGCGTGGGAGATGCGGATGCCGGCGACAGTGCGCGTGGGTGTGCTGAACGACATGGCGGATTCAGGTCCCGGCTCAGAGGCCATGATGGACTGGATCGAGCGTGAGGTCGCCATCCTTCGCGACCGTGGCCTTATCCCTTACCCGGTCGAATTCGTCCACGCCTATGGTCTCGGCCTGCCGTCCGGCACGGCGGAGGCGATCGAAAACGCCTATCACGAGCTTGTACAACAGGATGTCGTCCTCGTGGTCGGCCCCGGCGTCAGCGACAATGCTTTGATCGTCGCGCCGTTGGCTGAGCGGGCCCGGCTTCCGACGCTACACTGGTCTGGGGCGGAGCGGGCGCGGGGGCGGTACACCTTCCAACTGCAGGGCGGCAGCCATGAGGAAGAGCCTCTGGTGATCGCTCGGCATCTGGCTGGGCTTGGTTCTGGGCGGGTGGCGGTAGTGCATGACGGTTCGCCCGTCGGCATGCGACTGCTGACCACCCTTGTGGCTGAAGCCTCTATGCTGGGCCTGGAGATCTTGGCCCGGGAAGCGTTGGCGGGGCCTGGTGAGGCGGAGCAAGTAGTCGCGCGTCTCATGGCTGCCGGGCCCGACGGCGCGGTGTTTCTGGGCGTGGGAGCGTCCTTTGAGCCTCTCGCCCAGGAGTTGCGGCATGTTGGGTGGGAAGGCCAGGGGATCACCAATAGCGCCGGAATGGCTGGGCTCGGCGGTACAAGCGCCGCTGATGGCTGGTCCTACGTCGCCATGCATTCCGAAGCCAACGAGACGTTCCGTCGGCTTTGCTCCGATGCCGGAGCGCAAATCACAAACGCCTCGCTTTGCGCGCGCGGGCACGATCTTGGCCGCCTGGTGGCGCAGGGCATCGCCCGTGCCCCGGACATCAGCCGCGAAGGGCTGCGCCTTGGGCTTGAGCAGGTGAAGTGGCTCCCCGCCGCACAAGGAGAAGAAGGCACCCTGCTAGGCTTCGGCAACCAGGATCGCGGCGCGCTCCACGGGCGCTACCTGGTGATTCGCCAGTGGCAGAATGGCGAAAACCGCAGCATCGGATAGGCCCGCCGCCGCACCACGCGGTTTTTAGGGCCAGTTGGCATGTCTGAATGTTTGCACCCGCGAAGCGACGCTGATACCGGCCCTCGCGTCAAAATCCTTGCGCGGAGCGATGCCACAATGTCCGAGATCAAGAAGGTCGTCCTCGCCTATTCCGGCGGCCTCGACACCAGCGTCATCCTCAAGTGGCTGCAAGTGACCTATGGCTGCGATGTGGTGACGTTCACCGCCGATCTGGGCCAGGGCGAGGAACTGGAACCGGCTCGGGCCAAAGCCAAGCTGCTCGGCATCCCCGACCAGAACATCTATATCGATGACTTGCGCGAGGAATTCGTGCGCGATTTCGTCTTCCCGATGATGCGCGCAAACGCGCGTTACGAAGGCGACTATCTGCTCGGCACCTCGATCGCGCGTCCGCTGATTTCCAAGCGACTGATCGAGATCGCGCGAGAGACCGGGGCCGACGCGATCGCCCACGGCGCGACCGGCAAGGGCAACGATCAGGTCCGCTTCGAACTGTCCGCCTATGCGCTCGATCCCGGCATCAAGGTGATCGCTCCCTGGCGTGAGTGGGACCTGACCAGCCGTACCGCCCTGATCGCCTGGGCCGAACAGCACCAGGTACCGGTCCCCAAGGACAAGCGCGGCGAAAGCCCCTTCTCCACCGATGCCAACCTTTTGCACACTTCGTCCGAAGGCAAGGTGCTGGAAGATCCGTGGGTCGAGACGCCGGACTACGTCTATTCGCGCACCGTCGATCCTGAGCAGGCACCGGATGCGCCCGAGTACATCACCATCGATTTCGAGCGGGGCGACGGCGTTGCCTTGAATGGCGAGGCGATGAGCCCGGCCACGCTGTTGACGGCGTTGAACGAGCTGGGCCGCAAGCACGGCATCGGTCGTCTCGATCTGGTGGAGAATCGCTTCGTCGGCATGAAGAGCCGCGGCATGTACGAGACGCCGGGCGGCGAGATTTATGCTCGGGCCCATCGCGGGATCGAGCAGATCACGCTGGATCGCGGCGCGGCTCATCTCAAGGATGAGCTGATGCCCAAGTATGCCGAGCTGATCTACAACGGTTTCTGGTTCGCCCCAGAGCGTGAGATGCTGCAGGCCGCGATCGATCATTCGCAGGACCGGGTGAACGGCACCGTCCGCCTGAAGCTGTACAAGGGCATGGCCTCGGTCGTCGGGCGCAGATCACCGGACAGCCTCTACTCCGAACGCCACGTCACCTTTGAAGATGACGCAGGTGCCTACGATCAGAAGGACGCGGCCGGCTTCATCAAGCTGAACGCACTTCGCCTGCGTCTGCTGGCCCAGCGGGATCGCTGATCGCCGTCAGTTTCTGAACAATATCTTACCAGCCCGGGTCAAACCGTTCGTCGAACGCGGTGACTTGTGGCTGGGGGAGTCCCAATCTCAAGTTTCAGCCTGTACCCACCATCTCGCATCTGCGGGATGGAGTGGGGACACACATGACAGCATTTACGAAGCCGGTTCGCGCGCGATTATCGCTCGCGCCGTTGATGGCGTTGGCCGCGACCGTGGCGATGCCGGTGACGGGTTTGGTGCTGATCGCGGGCGGGGCAACGCCGGCGTTCGCGGGTGAGGTCAGTGCCGCTGCCGTACCGTTCACTGCCATTGCAGCGCCTTCCGCCCTAGTTAGCGAAACGTCTAACCCAGTGATCCAGGCGCTACCGAAGTACGAAACGCCAAAGTATGAGACCATCGCATCCGGCATGGCGAGTTACTACGGTCGTGAACTTGCAGGAAATCGTACCGCCAGTGGCGAGCGCTTTAATCCGGCGGACCTGACCGCGGCGCATCGGACGCTACCCTTGGGCAGCAAAGTCCGTGTAACGAACCCTCGCACCGGGAATTCAGTAATCGTCCGGATCAATGATCGCGGCCCCTTTCACGGCAACCGCTTGATCGATTTGTCAGAGGCTGCCGCCCGCGAAATTGGTATCCGCGCGGCTGGCAGCGGCAAAGTTGACCTGGCTGTCGAAGCTGATTGATCTTCCGATCTACCCGCTCGCTTTCCTTGATATTGTTGGAAGGCCGATGCCGCGGGGGGGTGGGGGACATTGCACCGGCCTTCATGACGATCAACGTGAAACCGCGCAAAACCGTTCCTGAAGTTCGACAAAACTTTTGTAACGAACTGTATTCAAGCTGAGCCAAAGAAACTTCGGTTTCCTACACGTACCGATACGGTTACATCTGAGGTCTGCTAGGAGCGATCTCGATGTCCGTTCTTCTCCGTCTCCTTCTCACCATGTTTAGCCGTATGGTCGGTCGCATGCCGACCAGCGCCGCACCTTTGCGGAGTCAGGCGGTACTAGACACCGCTGTTCCTCCACCACCGCTAGATATTTGGACTCAGCGCGCCCGGCCGACGTTTCTCTACCTGATGTATGCCGTGATTCTGTGGTCCTTGCCGATGGGCGTGATCGCGGCTTTCAGTCCCAGCGTGGCAAGCGCGATGACGAAGGGCATGACCGACTATCTCGCGCGCCTTCCCGAGCCGCTCTACGCCCTCTTCGCCGCCGGATATCTCGGCTACGCAGGGTTGCGTCAGTGGGGCAAGGTGAAGGGAACCGACCGCTAGACCGCTCCTCCCGCCTTGCGCCGGAAACACCGTCCGCTATGCAAGACGCAGTTTCCGAATGATCGAGGGGTGGGCCTGAGCCATGTCTGACAAGCTGGTGCTGGTGCTCAACGGCCCGAACCTCAATCTCCTCGGCAAGCGTGAGCCGGGCATCTATGGCTCCGCGACCTTGGCCGATATCGAAGCATCCTTGCAGGAACGTGGCCAGGAACTGGGCATCACCGTCGAACTGCGTCAGTCCAACCATGAAGGCGCGCTTGTGGACGGCTTGCACGAAGCGCAGGAGCGCGGCGCGGCGGCTGTCATCCTGAATGCGGGGGCCTACACCCATACCTCCGTCGCCCTACTGGATGCGATCCGGGCGATCACGGTGCCGGTGATCGAGGTTCACTTGTCCAACCCCCATGCGCGTGAGGCATTTCGCCACACATCATGGATTGCGCCTGCCGCCAAAGGCACCATCGCCGGTTTCGGTGCGGATAGCTACCTGCTGGCACTGGAGGCCGCGGCGCGGCTGTAGCGCCGGTCTTTAGCCAACCATTTCGTCCCGTGGCGCCTCACACGGCGGGGCGGCGAGCGCGTTTCATCGCAATCCCATGGATCGTTACGCCGCTCGCCAGCAACGGTGTGTCCATGGCGAGATCAGAACTTGTCCGATTAACCTCGCTCGTAAACCGCATTGCAAGGGCAGGCAGGAGCAAAAGGGTCGCGATGGCGAACCAGACGAATCGACCGCGGTTGGCCGCTGCTGGCGGATTGAACGGCGCCCCTGGGGATCAGGGCTGTTCCAGCGGGACGCCAGGCACGCTCTTCGCCGTGCGGATCGTCAGCGATGTCTTCACGCTGTCCACGTTGGGCGCCGGTGTCAGCTTGGAAGTCAGGAACTCCTGGAAGCTTTGCAGATCGCGGCTGACGATCTTCAGAATGAAATCGATTTCGCCGTTCAGCATGTGGCACTCGCGCACTTCGGGCAGCCCGCGCATATGATCTTCGAACGCCCGCAGCGCCTCTTCGGCCTGGCTCTTCAAGCTGACGAGCGCGAAGACGGTGATGGTGAAGCCCAACCGAGAAGCGTCGAGATCGGCGTGGTATCCTTGGATCACACCCGCCTCTTCCAGGCTGCGGACGCGGCGCAGGCAAGGTGGAGCGGTAAGCCCGACCCGGTGAGCCAACTCGACGTTGGTGATTCGCCCCTCGTTCTGGAGCTCGATGAGGAGGCGGCGGTCGATATCGTCGAGGCTGATCATGGGCATCCGTGGCATCTGGCAAGGCCGGCGCCCCTGAACAACCCGAAATTTCCGGGCAGCGATGCGGCGCAGGAAGAAATATTATTGTTTCCTAGCGCAATTGTCCCGCTTTGCAACGGGTCAGCCTCGCCGCTTTGCCTGCCGCGTGAAGTTGCTACGGAAGAACCCCACCCGGATATTCCCGAGGGGGGCCGATCACGCCGCGGCGGCCATTCCCGCGCACCTCGCGGAGGCGGGATGCATTTCGACGATCGCCTTGCCACCGTCCTGGCGATTCCGCTGACCGGGCCCGCGATCGCGCGCATTCAATATCGCCAACTTCTCGACTTACTGAGCCAGCCGCTTGATCTCCTGGGCACCGGCCCCACGGTGGATGCCGCGATGGTGCGACTGGGCGAACTCTCCAGCCAAATCCCGGCGGCAGAACGTGAAGCGATTCTGCGCGAACCGACGATGCGCCTTTCCAACCCCGATCTTCTATCGCGATTGGCGGCGGAGGAACCGGGCGTTGCCAGCGCCAGCTTTGCTGCCTCCGATCTGAGCGATGCCGAGTGGCTGGAGCTGATTCCCGCCCTCCCCATCCGGGCGCGGGGCATGTTGCGCCATCGCCGCGATTTCAGCCCCGCCGTGGCGGCGCTGCTGGACCGCTTGGGCATCGCCGACCGGGGCCTCGCCGATTCGTCCGCCTCGCAAAGCATACCCGAGCGTGAGCGCATGGGCCGCCCCGAGCTTTCGGTTATCGAAGGCGGGGCCGCGGCTGTGGCCCCTGCCCCCGCGCCTCCTGCTGAAGAGGCCGGGATTGGTGCGATCGTGCGCAAGATACAGGCGTTCCGCAACGCGCGCGCGCCCGCCGAAGCGGCAGAGCAACAGGATCACCCCGCCCGCCGCGCGCCGGCCCGGCACGCCCTGCCTCTCAGTCTGGACTTCATCACCGATGCCGATGGTCGGATTGACTGGGTGGATAACGCCATGGCGCCGGCATTGATCGGCACGAGCCTGCTCTCCCTACAAGGCAAGACCGCGCCGCATCTGACGGCGGCGGTACGGCATCGTCAGCCAATTCGCGATCAGGACGTCACGCTGGATGGTGCGCCGGAGCTGAAAGGTCGCTGGAGACTGGACGCGCTGCCCCGCTTCGCAGGCGCGCAGGGTCGCTTCACGGGTTACGCTGGCCGTCTGCGCCGGGACCGTCGCGACGCGTCGTCTGCTCGCGCGAGCGACCCCGCCGATCGGATGCGGCAGGTGCTTCACGAACTGCGCACGCCGGCCAATGCCATCCAGATCTCGGCCGAGATCATCCAGCAGCAGCTTTACGGTCCCGCGCCGCACGAATACCGCGCCCTGGCCGCCGCGATCGCCGGAGATACCGCGCAGATCCTCGCCGGGTTCGAGGAACTGGATCGCCTGGTCAGGCTGGAAACCGGGGTTCTGCGCTTGGCGGCAGGCGAGTGTGACCTTGCACGCCTCGTGGCTGAAACCGTAAACCGCCTGCAGGCCTGGACCGGGCAACGCGGCACGCACATTCGTCTGGAGGCCGTGGACGAACACGCCATGACGCGTCTCGATAGCGAGGAGGCGGAGCGACTGGTGTGGCGTTTGCTGGCCTCGCTGGTGGGCGCTGCGGCGCAGGATGAGACATTAAACGTCACAATCCAGTCCGCCGCGATCGATGTGGCGATGATCATCGATCTGCCGCCCGCTCTGGTACAACGTCTCGATGAGGCGGACAGCAACGGCCATCCCCTTGAAGTCGCTCGATCCCTGTCCTCGGGCATGTTCGGCCTTGGTTTCACTTTGCGCCTGGCTGCAGCCGAAGCGAGTGCGGCCGGCGGCTTGCTGGAGCGGCGGGGGGCATGTTTCCGGCTGATCCTTCCGCGCTTGACGCCTGCTGCGGCGCGCCATACGCACCTTTGATTGCCGTTCGTGCGCAGGCCGGATGCGGGGCGGCATCAGTGATCGAACCGGTAATGCACCAAGCAGGGGGAATGGCGTGCCGCAGGTGAACCTCCTGGAGCGACCATCCCCGCCAGACTATGTCCAGTTCGCGCCAGGCTTCGGCCAGCGCTTTCTGGTGACGGTCGATACCGAAGAAGAGTTCGATTGGACGGGGCCGATCCGCCGGGAAGGCCACACCCTGCACTCAGTGCCCGCAATGGCGACATTCCAGGCGCTGTGTGAAAGCCATGGCGTGGTGCCGGTGTATCTGGTCGATTATCCGATCGCAACCTCGCCCGCTGCTGTCGAAGCAATCGGTGATGCGGTGGCTCATGGCCGCGCCGAAGTGGGCGTGCAGTTGCACCCCTGGGTCAGTCCGCCCTTCGATGAGCATGTGACCGAGTACAACAGCTATGCCGGTAATCTGCCCTTCGAACTGGAACGGCAGAAATTCCGCGCCTTGCGTGAGACGATCGAGCAGGCATTCGGCAAGGCGCCGCTGATCTATCGGGCAGGCCGCTATGGGCTTGGTACGCGGACGGCTGAAATCCTCGCGGAGAATGGCCTCACAATCGATACCTCGGTCCGGGCGCGCTTCGATTATAGCGGCAAGGGCGGTCCCAATTACCGCGACCACCCGGTGCGCCCGTACTGGATCGACCAGAGCCGTAATCTGCTGGAATTGCCGCTGACGACGGTGTTCTGGGGCCCGCTGCGGCAACTGGGCGGCGCGATCTATCCCTACATGTGGCGCGCGCCCTCTGCGCGGGGGATGCTCTCGCGCGCCAGACTGCTGGAGCGAATCCCGCTGACGCCAGAGGGCGTGACGGCGGACGAAGCGGTGCGCGGCATCGATATCGCCGTGGAGGAAGGACTGCCCGTGCTGGTCCTGTCTTTCCACAGCCCATCACTCGCGCCCGGTTTCACCCCTTATGTGCGCGATGGGGCGGATTTGGCCCGCCTTTACGACTGGTGGCGGACGATTTTCGCGCATCTGGCGCAGCGAAACGTTCAGCCAACGAGCGTTGCGGATATCATGGCGAGCGTTGCCCTTGCCTAGTCTCGCCATGCAAGCTAACGGGCGTGAGCCGGAGCGGTCCTGACCGCATCGGCGCCGGTGGGCATCGTTCACGCAGCGGCACCGGGCCTGTAGCTCAGCGGTTAGAGCTGGCCGCTCATAACGGCTAGGTCGCGGGTTCGAATCCTGCCGGGCCCACCACTGCTGGCGTTTTCGCCTGCAAAATAGCGTCGGGGAGTGGCGCAGTCTGGTAGCGCGCTTGCTTTGGGAGCAAGATGTCGCAGGTTCGAATCCTGTCTCCCCGACCACTATTTCCTCTACATCTCTGGCATGACTGGCCGCCCCATCCGGGACTGCGCTTCACGCACCGCGTCGTCAGCACATAGAAAAAAGCCCGCAGCGGTTGGTCCGCCACGGGCTTTCTTGTTTCAGATCGGTTTTTACGTTCAGGTGGCGGCTTTAACCTTCTGGCGGAACGCGTGAAGCAGCGGCTCGGTGTAGCCGCTGGGCTGTTGGACGCCTTCGAACACCAGCGCGCGTGCCGCCTGGAAGGCAAGGCTGCCTTCGGGGTTCGAGGCCATCGGCTGGTACAGCGCATCGCCGGCGTTCTGGGCGTCCACCTTTGCGGCCATCCGCAGCAGGGCTTCGTCCACTTGCTCTGGCGTGACGATACCGTGCAGCATCCAGTTGGCCAGATGCTGGCTGGAGATGCGCAAGGTGGCGCGGTCTTCCATCAGGCCGACGTCGTTGATGTCCGGCACCTTCGAGCAGCCGACGCCCTGATCGACCCAGCGCACCACATAGCCCAGGATGCCTTGCGCGTTATTGTCGATCTCCTGCCGAACTTCCTCGGCAGACCAATTGTGGCCGGTGGCGACCGGGATCGTCAGCAGCGCATCCAGCGAGGCGACGCCTTCGCTCTTGCGCTCTTCCTGGCGGCCGAACACGTCGACCTTGTGGTAGTGAGTGGCGTGCAGCGTGGCGGCGGTGGGAGACGGTACCCACGCGGTGTTCGCGCCGGTCTTGGGATGGCCGATCTTCTGCTCCAGCATGTCGCCCATGCGGTCGGGCATCGCCCACATGCCCTTGCCGATCTGTGATTTGCCCGAGAGGCCGCAGGCGAGGCCGATCTGCACGTTGCGATCCTCGTAGGCCTGGATCCAGGCGCTCGTCTTCATATCGCCCTTGCGCATCATCGGGCCCGCCTGCATCGATGTGTGCATCTCGTCGCCGGTGCGATCGAGGAAGCCCGTGTTGATGAACATGATGCGGTCCTTCACCGCGTGGATGCAGGCGGCCAGGTTGGCGCTGGTGCGGCGCTCCTCGTCCATCACGCCGATCTTGATCGTGTGGCGCTCCAGCCCGAGCATATCCTCCACCGCATCGAACAAGTCATTGGCGAAGCCGCATTCCTCAGGCCCGTGCATCTTGGGCTTGACGATGTAGATCGAGCCGGTGCGGCTGTTGTGGATCGGGCCTTCGCTCTTAAGATCATGGATGGCGATCATGCTGCTGAACACGCCGTCCAGGATGCCTTCGGGCGCTTCCGAGCCATCCGGCAGCAGCACGGCGGGATTGGTCATCAGGTGGCCGACATTGCGCACCAGCAGCAGCGAGCGTCCGGGCAACGTCAGCGTGCCGCCATCGGGGGCGGTGTATGTGCGATCGGGGTTGAGCCGACGCGTCATCATCGCGCCGCCCTTCTCGAAGCTGTCTTCCAGGTTGCCCTGCATCAGCCCGAGCCAGTTGCTGTAGGCCAGGACCTTGTCCTCCGCATCGACGGCCGCGACCGAATCCTCGAAATCGCAAATCGTCGTCAGCGCCGCTTCCATCATCACGTCGGCCATGCCGGCAGGATCGGTCTTGCCGATCGGATGAGCGCGATCGATCACGATTTCGATGTGCAGGCCATTGTGCTTGAGCAGCCAGTTATCACCCGCGCGACCCACGAGTTGCGCAGGGTTCTGCAGCGCAAGATCGCCGCCCTGCCACTCGGTCCAGCTGCCGCTGGCGAGCGGAGCCGCCTCGTCCAGGAAGGACTTAGCCCAGGCGATCACCTGATCACCGCGCGCCGCGTCATAACCTTTGCCCGCCGGGCTGCCGGGGATCGCATCCGTGCCATAAAGCGCATCGTAGAGGCTGCCCCAGCGCGCGTTGGCGGCGTTGAGCAGGAAGCGCGCGTTGAGCACGGGCACGACCAACTGCGGCCCCGCCAGCGCGGCGATCTCCTGGTCGACGTTCTTCGGCTGAACCGAGAACGGTGCCGGCTCCGGCACCAGATAGCCCAGGTCGTTCAGGAACGCCTTGTACTCTGCGGCATCGATAGGCTTGCCGGCGCGGTCCTTGTGCCACTCGTCGATCGCGGTCTGCAGATCGTCGCGCTTGGCCAGCAGCTGGCGATTGCGGGGGACGAAGCGGGCCAGGATATCCGCCAGGCCAGCCCAGAACGCCTCGCCCGCAATCTGGGTGCCGGGAAGCGCGCGGGCCTCTACGAATTCAACGAGTTCCGGCGCAATCTTCAGGCCGGCACGATCGATATAGGCGCTCACGGGCGTCTCCTTCCAAAATTTGCCCGGCCTATAGCGGAGCGCCGCGCCGCTTAGTAGAAGGAAAGAATTCAACACAGATTGTCGCTGCGGTTAACAATGTTCGATCCTGACTACGACCTATTCCTCCAAATCGTGGAAGCCGGTTCGATCTCGGCCACGGCGCGGGCGCGCGGGATGACTACGGCCGCGCTGAGCAAACGACTGGTGCGGCTGGAGGAACGGCTGGGCGTGCGCCTGCTCCACCGTACCACGCGCCGCCTGGCGCTGACCCCGGCGGGCAAGGAACTGCACGACACGCTGCTGCCGCTGCGCGCCTCGCTCCAGGCGGCGGAAGAGCGCGTCGCTGGGCGGCGAACCCGGATCAGTGGCCCGCTGCGGCTTTCCGCACCCACCTCGTTCGGGCGAATGCACGTCGTCCCCGCCCTGCCCGCCTTCCTGGCGCAATACCCCGAGGTTGAGCTTGCGATCGACCTGACCGACGAGTTTGTGGACTTGATCGGCGGCCGCTATGATCTGGCGGTGCGCATCGGCGCGCGGCTGGGCTCCGGGCTTGTCGGCGAGCGGCTGGGCACCAGCCACCGGGTATTCTGCGCCGCGCCTTCATACCTCTCGGCCTTTGGAGAACCGCAGGCATTGTCAGAGCTTGAGAGGCACCACTTGCTCGCCACCGATCGCCAATTGCCCTGGCAGCTGGACGGGCCGGACGGCACGGTGACCCATCAGGGCCACAGCTATATCCGCACCAATTCCAGCGAAGTGGTCAGCGACCTCGCGCTGCGCGGCTGTGGGATCGCGCTGCGGTCCTTGTGGGACGTGGGCGAAGCACTGGAAACCGGGGCCCTGCGCCGGGTGCTGCCCCAGTATCGCGGCTCGCAGGATGTCGGCATCTTCGCGGTCCATGCCTCTTCGTCCGTGGTTCCGGCCCGTGTGCAGGCTTTGATCGGACATTTGTCCCAGTCGCTTCAAGGCTCTGCAAGAGTGGCGATGCCTGGGGATTGATAGCAACGCCCAGACGCCCGGCGGATAAGCATGCCGATGCGGCGAACGGTTCATCGACCATGCAGCCATGCTGCGCTGCCAGACGTTATCGGTTGTATTCACACCAATCGCAGGAGAAGCTCATGGTGGATTTCAGCCAGATCAAGGAACACATGGAAGTCATCGGCGCGGACGGCGTACACGTCGGCACGGTGGACAAGGTGGAGGGCCAGCGCATCAAGCTGACGAAGTCAGACAGCGGCGCCGGCGTGCACGAAGGCCACCATCACTTTATCTCGGAAGGTCTGGTTGCCGGGATCGAGGGTGACAAGGTCCGCCTTTCCGCCAATGCCGATGTCGCGCTGACGTTCGAGGAAGAGGCAGGCGGCTCGTCGACTTCCGACGGGCAGTAAAGGCTGGATCGAGGCGATGCTGGAACATATCCCCCACTGGCTCGGCGCGATGCTCACCAATGTGCGTGCCGGCCACGCCAAGCTGGTCATCGTGCAGGATGGCATCGTCACCAATGGAGAGCGGCTCGACTTGTCGAGCCCCGCTTTCCCAGACGGCGGACGGTTGCCCGAGCGTTTCACCGCTGATGGCAGCGGCGTTTCGCCGCCATTGGTTTGGGGGGACGTGCCGATGGGTACGTCCAGCATCGCCCTGATCGTAGAGGACCCGGACGCGCCGACACCCAATCCCCTCGTCCACGCGGTGGTCTGGAATATCCCGCCGGAAGAGCGCCGCCTGGGCGAAGGGATGATTGCCAAGGACGGCGATGGCGGTGCGGATGGCAGAGATGTCGGCAAGAACAGCTACCTTTCCGAAGGCTGGCTGCCGCCCGACCCGCCCACCGGACACGGCAATCACGACTATGTCTTCCAGCTTTTTGCGCTGAGCCAGACGCCTGATCTTGATCCTAACCCCGGTCGCTCGAGCGTGATCGAGGCTTTGCGCGGCAACGTTCTGTCGGCCGGGTTGCTCGTGGGCACGTACTCACGCGGAGAGGATGCGGGAGTACGGTCTGACAGCGTGGTGGAACCGAGCCTTGGTAACCGCGATCTGGGAACGTCGCTGGCTTAGGCTGAACAGCTAAGCGACAAAAAAAGGCGGCCTGGGATCACCCGGGCCGCCCCATTCTCTCAGGCTGATGCGAGCCGTCAGGCGGCGGCAGCCTCACCCTTATCTTGACCACCGTCGACGACGCTGAGCGTGTTGCCGCCGATCGCGATCTTCTTGGGCTTCATGGCCTCTGGCACCTCGCGCACAAGGTCGATCATCAGCAGGCCGTCCGCAAGATCAGCGCTCTGAACGCGAACATAATCCGCCAGTTCGAAGCGACGCTCGAAGCCGCGCTGCGCGATGCCGACGTGCAGCATTTCGCCTTCGGTGCCTTCGTCAGGCTTGCTGCCCTTCACCACCAGCAAATTAGCTTGCGCGGTGATGTCGATGTCGGCGGGCTTGAACCCGGCGACAGCCAGCGTGATGCGGTACGCATCCGCGCCGCGACGCTCGACGTTGAACGGTGGGTACTTGTCGCCACCCTGCACGCGCGCCTGATTTTCGATCATGTCGAACAGGCGGTCAAACCCGACCATGGTGCGGCGGTAGGGAGTGAAATCGATACGGTTCATGACAAAAATCCTCCATTGAGCAATCTTCGTAAATTCAAGGCCCGGGAACCCGGCGCCTCGTTGGCGAGTCATCCCCGTAGCCGGGCCATGACTCGCAATCGAAGATATGATAGCCGCCACGCGTTTCAAGAGCTTGCGGCAAACAAGCAAAAGGACTGAATTCAATGGCTGAGAAAGTCGAGATCTACACCAAGTGGGGCTGCCCTTACTGTGTCGCGGCCAAGTCCCTGCTCGACAAGAAGGGGGTCGCCTACGAAGAGCATGACGTGACCATGGGCGGCCCCAAGAAGAAGAAAATGCAAGAGCGCGTGCCGGGCGCGCGTACCGTCCCCCAGGTGATCGTCGCCGGTAAGCCGCTGGGCGGTTTCGACGATATCAGCGCGCTGGACAGCAAGGGCGAACTCGATCCCATCCTGGGCCTCTGACGCTGGATGACGCGGGTCGCGATCCTGCAAATGACCACGGGCATCGACCCCGTGGTCAACGCCGCCACCATCGTTGGGGCGATGGAACACGCCAAGGCAGGCGGCGCGGCGATGCTGTTCACGCCCGAGATGTCGGGCCTGCTGGATCGTGACCGCGCCCGTGCAGCGCGATCGATCACTGGCGAAGCAAACGATCCGGTTTTGGCGCAGGTCTGCGAAGCTGCGGCGCGGCTGGGCCTGTGGGCCGCGATCGGCTCCCTCGCCATTAGGAAAGAAGATGGCCGCTGGGCCAATCGCGCCTTCGTGATCGACGACGCCGGCGAGATCGCCGCTCGGTACGACAAGATCCACATGTTTGATGTCGATCTGGCGAACGGGGAATCGTGGCGGGAATCGTCAGCCTACGCGGCGGGCGACGAGGTTGTAACAGTGAACACCCCGGTCGGCCGCTTGGGCTTGACGGTATGTTACGACGTGCGCTTCCCCGCCTTGTTCGAGGCGCTGGGCCAGCGGCAATGCGACGTGATCGCCATCCCCGCAGCCTTCACCGTGCCGACTGGTAAGGCGCACTGGCACCTCCTACAGCGCACCCGCGCGGTCGAAGCCAGCGCTTTTGTCATCGCGGCCGCACAAGTCGGTCAGCACCAGGATGGCCGCGCTACGTACGGTCACAGCCTGGCGGTCGATCCCTGGGGAGAAGTCCTGCTGGACATGGGCGGCGAGACCAGCGGCGTTGGCTTCGTCGATATCGATCCTGTCCGCACTGCCGAAGTGCGCCGCCAACTGCCAAGCCTTGCCAATCGCCGCGCGATCCATGATGAGGCGCGCCGATGATAGTATTCGATCTGGAATGTCGCAGAGGCCAGCACCGGTTTGAAGGCTGGTTCCGTTCGTCGGAAGACTTCGCCCGGCAGGAAGAGCTTGGCCTGTTGACCTGCCCCAATTGCGGCTCCGCCGATATCGGCAAGGCGCTGATGGCGCCGCATGTGGGGCGCAAGGGCAACCAGATGCCGGTGCATGCGCCATCCGTTCCCCCGCCAGCTGCCGCACCCGCCCCCACGACACTCCCGGCACCTGCTCCTGCTGCAGTCGCAGCACCGGCCGTTTCCTCGACCCCGCTTCCGCCAGAGGCAATGGCGCTGATGCATAAGCTGGCCCGGATGCAGGCAGAGGCGTTGAAATCGTCACGCTTCGTCGGCAGCAGCTTCGCCGATGATGCCCGAGCGATGCACTACGGCGAGCGTGAGGCGGAGACGATTCACGGCCAGACCACGATCGAGGAAGCGCGCGAGTTGCTGGACGAGGGCATTGCCGTCGCCCCCCTGCCGTTCCCGGTGGTGCCACCCGAGCAGGCGAACTGATTGCCAAGCTGACGACCGCTGCGTAAGAAGCCCCGGCGTGCGCCCGTAGCTCAGCAGGATAGAGCACCAGATTCCTAATCTGGGGGCCATGGGTTCGAATCCCGTCGGGCGCACCAACCTGCTGAATTTTCCTTCGATTTCATGCTGGCCGCGCGGTGCGCCTCGGCTTATCGCCCCGGGCATGGATCTGACAATCGAAGCTATTTCCTTTCTGATCGCGACGGCATTCGTCGCCGGGTCGATCGATGCGTTGGCCGGCGGCGGCGGTTTGTTGACCATCCCGGCGCTGATGAGCGTGGGCATCCCCCCGGTTGCCGCCATCGCTACGAACAAGCTGCAAGGCATGTTTGGCACCGGCTCGGCCGTGATCGCGTACTGGCGCGCAGACCGCATCGATTTCAGGGCCTTTGCGATACCGGCTGCCGGCGCATTTCTGGGCTCGTTGGCTGGCGCCTTCGCCGTCCAGCGGATCGATTCCGGCTTTTTGGCCGCCGTCGTCCCCGTGCTGCTGGTGGCGATGGCGCTGTATTACCTTCTTGCGCCGCCGATGGGCGATGTCGATCGCCATGCCCGGCTCGGGCGGGCCGGATTGTCGTTGGTCTGCGCCGCGATCGGCTTTTACGACGGCTTCTTCGGCCCGGGCACTGGCTCTTTCCTGACGACGGCGCTGGTGGCGCTGGGCGGTCTGGGCTTGGTGCGCGCCATCGCCAATACCAAGTTCATCAATTTCGCCACCAATGTCGCCGGGCTGTCCGCGATGATCCTGGGCGGCAAGGTCCTGTGGATGCTGGGCTTCGGCATGGCGGTGGCCAATATCGCAGGCAATCAGCTCGGTGCGTGGTTCGCCATCCGTCACAGCGGACGCGGCGCGCGCCCCCTGCTGGTCATCATGTCGATCGCCTTGACGATCAAGTTGCTGGCGGACCCGAAGAACCCGCTCTGGACGATCGTGAAAAGCGGGTTCTAAGCGTCGCCGCCGTCAGACCAGACGGGCCTGGCGCACCGCCGCCTCGATGAACTTGGCGAACAGCGGATGCGGGTCAAACGGCTTGCTCTTCAGCTCTGGATGGAACTGGACGCCGACGAACCAGGGATGATCGGGCCGCTCGACGATTTCAGGCAGCAGTCCGTCGGGTGACATGCCCGAGAACATCAGGCCGTTGCCCTCCAGCGCCTCGCGGTAAGCGCCGTTCACTTCGTAGCGATGGCGGTGGCGCTCGGAAATCTGGTTCGCGCCGTAGATCGCCGCGACATGGCTGTTGGCCGAAAGCATCGCCGGATACGCGCCGACGCGCATCGTGCCGCCCAGATCACCGCCATCAGCGCGCTTCTGCAAGCCGTCCTTGCTCATCCACTCGGTGATGATACCGACGACGGGCTCATCGGTCTGCCCGAACTCGGTGGAAGAGGCATTGGCGATCCCCGCCGCGCGGGCTCCTTCGATGCAGGCCATCTGCATGCCCAGGCAGATGCCGAAGAACGGCACTTGCCGCTCGCGCGCAAAGCGGACGCTGGCGATCTTACCCTCGGTGCCGCGTTCGCCGAAACCGCCAGGCACCAGGATGCCGTGCATCGGCTCAAGCAAAGCGGCGATTTCCGAATCGTCCTCCCGCTCGAAAATCTCGGCGTCGATCCAGTTGATGTGGACTTTCACGCGATTGGCCATGCCACCGTGGACAAGCGCCTCGTTCAAGGACTTGTAGGCGTCAGGCAGGCCGACGTACTTGCCGACCACGCCGATCGTGACTTCACCCTCCGGGTTCTGATAGCGATCGACGATATCGCTCCAACGCGTCAGCACCGGGGCCGGCGTGCTCATGCCGAAGTGATGGAGCACTTCGGCGTCCAGGCCCTCGGCGTGGTACTGCACGGGGACGGAGTAGATATTCGGAGCATCAAGCGCCGGGATCACCGCTTCGCGCCGTACATTGCAGAACAGCGCGATCTTGGCGCGGTCGCTTTCCGGCAATGGCCGTTCGCAGCGGCACAGCAGAACGTCCGGCTGGATGCCCAGTCCGGTCAATTCGCGGACAGAGTGCTGGGTGGGCTTGGTCTTCAACTCACCGGCAGCGGCGATGTAGGGCACCAGCGTCACGTGGACGAAGCAGGTCTGCTCCCGGCCCAGCTCGTTGCGCAACTGTCGCAGCGCCTCGATGAACGGCAGGCTCTCGATATCGCCGACGGTGCCGCCGATCTCGCACAGCACGAAGTCCAGATCGTCGGTATCGGCCTGCGCGAACTGCTTGATCGCGTCGGTCACGTGCGGGATCACCTGCACGGTGGCACCGAGATAATCGCCACGGCGCTCCTTGGCGATGATGTCGCGATAGATGCGGCCGGACGTGATGTTATCGCCCTGGTGCGCCGAGACGCCGGTGAAACGCTCGTAATGGCCCAGGTCGAGGTCCGTTTCCGCGCCATCGTCGGTCACGTAGACTTCGCCGTGCTGGTAAGGGCTCATCGTGCCCGGATCGACGTTGAGATACGGATCGAATTTGCGGATGCGGACCTTAAATCCGCGCGCCTGCAGCAGCGCCGCGAGGCTCGCCGCCATGAGACCCTTGCCGAGCGAGGATACCACGCCGCCGGTGATGAAAATGTGCCGCGCCATGGGAGATGGGCCTTAAAACGCGTGGCGACGCCAGAGCAAGCGCCCCGGAGCCGAAATCCACGAAAATGAAGTCCAGGCGAAAGCTCCCTTTATGGGAGCCGCCGCCAGCGGTTTAGTTGGCGGCCGAGCCCGCAAGCGGATCGTTCGCGGGAGCCGGGCTCGCCGTCGGAGCCGGTGCGGTGCCGGGAACGGGCGCGGTGCCGGTATTGGCCGTGCCAGCCAGCGGATCGACCGGAGCCTGAACGGGCGCATTACGCTGCAAGGACGTATCCAGTTGGCGTCCGGTGGAAACATTCACCGCCAGCGAGGCCAGGATGATGCTCAGCACCACGAAAATCGTGGCGAGCACACCGGTGGCGCGGGTCATGAAGTTGGCCGCACCACGGGCGGACATCAGGCCGGAAGGATTGCCGCCCCCGGTACCCAGCCCGCCGCCTTCCGACTGCTGCATCAGGATCACGCCCACCAGCGCGGCGGCGACGAGCGCCTGGACAACGGTCAGGAAGGTGAACAGCATGCAATCCTCAAGCAATCACGGCGCGGCGAGTCCATAGGCTCACCGCTCAACGCTCGCGCAGATAAGCCGTACCGCGCCGCCGCGCAAGCCACCCGGGCGGGGGGCCTCGCGACAGCTATGGTATCCCGGCTGATCGTCAGTTGTCTTCCAGGGCGGCCGCCGCGCCGACGATCGCCAGGAAGCTCTCGGCCGTCAGGCTGGCGCCGCCCACCAGGGCACCGCCGACGTCGCGGATAGAGAGCAGTTCCGACGCGTTCTCGGCCTTGACCGAACCGCCGTAGAGAATGCGCACGCCCGCGCCGGCTTCGCCGTAAATCGAGACGAGCTTCGCCCGGATAGCCTTGTGCATCGCGGCCACGTCGTCGACGGAGGGAACCCGGCCGGTGCCGATCGCCCAGACCGGTTCGTAAGCCACGGTCAGCTTATCCACCGCGCCATCGCTGTGTGGGCACGAGCCTTCCAGCTGGCCGCCGACCACGCTTTCGGCATTGCCAGCGTCACGTTCGCCCTCAGTCTCGCCAACGCACAGGATCACGGCGAGGCCGGCGCCCAGCGCCGCTTCCGCCTTGGCGCGCACGTCAGCATCGGTTTCACCGTGCAACGTCCGGCGTTCCGAGTGACCGACGATCGTAAAGTCCGCGCCGGCATCCTTCAGCATCGCGGCCGAGGTATCGCCGGTGAACGCACCGCTATCCTTGGCGTGGCAATCCTGCCCGCCGATACCGATCAGTTCCACCGCCTCACGCGTACGATGCAGCAAGGTGGCGGGCGGCGCGATCGCCACCTGCACCTTGGGAAGCCGCGCCGCTCCACGATCAATCGCCCGCGCTTCCGAAAGGCTGGCGCGGGTCCCGTTCATCTTCCAATTGCCGACGATGTAAGGCAGACTTGCCATCTTCAACCCTTGTCCTTGAGCCGAATCCCAAAGATCGGCCCCCCATTTGTGTCGGGCAGCTAGGCCAGCGTGGCCCGGCTTGTCAAAGGCGGTAGCGGCGCTTTGCCCGCCTTGCTGTGTCACTACGGCCCAATGGGACGTTCGGTCCCCTACCCTGACCGACCCAACAAGATTGCCGAACCGGCATTGCAGGACCGGGCGTAGCCTCCTAAAGCGTCGCGGCTCAGGCCGGTTCCGTCTGCGGATACCGCGCTCAACTCTACGCTGGACGGCCCGCTCGCGCATGCTTCACTTTTTCCGGACCATCATCAAGTCGAAGGTCGGCGCGATCGTCGCCATCGCCATGCTGTGCCTTCTGGCGCTGGCCTTCGTGGCGGCTGACGTCAGCGGCAATCGCGGGGTCGGCGGGGCGAGCAGCGGCACGATCGCCAAGGTAGGCGGCGAGAGCGTGACCGCGGCCGACCTCAACAACGGCGTCAACGAAGCGCTGCAGCGCGTCCGCCAGCAAGACCCCACCTTGTCGATAACCGGTTTCGTGGCGCGTGGCGGGCTGGACATCATCCTCAACGACCTGATCGATCTGAAAGCGCTTTTCGATTTCGGCAAGGACAACGACATTGTCGCGGGTGACCGCCTGATCGACAGCGAACTGCAGCGCCAGGGCGCGTTGCAGCCCCAGGCGATCCCGCGCGATACCGTGGCCACGCGCCTGGTTGCGCGGATGCTGCTGGCCCCGGCCGAATACGGCTCGGTGATGCCGGCCGAGATGGCATGGCGCTATAGCCAGCTTCTGGGTGAAAGCCGCACCGGCACCGTGGTCGTCCTGCCCTCGCTGGCGTTCGCGCCGCAGCAGGCTCCTGGCAATGCGCAACTGGCCGCCTTCTACAAGTCGCACACCAACGCGTTCATCCGCCCGGAGCGCCGGGTGATCCGCTATGCCACCTTTGGCCCCGATGCCGTGAAGAACGTGCCTGCACCCACCGATGCGGAAATCGCCAAGCGTTATGATGCCGACAAAGCGCAGTATGCAGCGCTTGAGCGCCGCGCGATCACCCAGGTCGTCGCGCCGACCGAGGCCGCAGCCAAAGCCATCGATGCCGAGGTGAAGGCGGGCAAGTCGCTCGACGCATCGGCCAGCGAAAAGGGCTTGGCCGCGGCCAAGCTGGGTCCGTTGGGCAAGCAGGAATTGTCCGCCCAGTCCGCCCCCGCCGTGGCCGACGCCGTGTTCGCCGCGGCGAAGGGTCAGGTTGTCACCGCGCGCAGTCCTCTGGGCTGGTACGTCGTGCGTGTTGAAGCCGTCGACACGCGCCCGGCGCGCAGCCTGGCTGAGGTGAAGACCGAGATCGCCACCACCCTCGCCACCGAAAAGCGCCGCGCCGCGGTGACCGACTATCTCACCAAGATCGAGGAGCAGTTCGAAGGCGGTTCCAACCTGCCGGAGGTTGCCGCAAAGCTTGGCCTGCAACTGCAAGACACCCCGCCGCTGACCGCTGATGGCGCGGTCTATCAGGCTCCTGGGCAAGGCGTTTCCCCCGCGCTCAAGCCGATCTTGAAGACGGCGTTCTCGATGGAGGAAAACCAGCCTCAGGTGGCCGAGGCCGAGCCGGGCAAGACCTTTATCGTCTATGATGTCACGTCTGTTTCGCCGTCGGCACCGGCGCCCATGAATGAGATCCTGGGCGACGTGAAGCTGGCCTATGCGCTCGATATGGGCGCGGCCAATGCCAAGGCGGAAGCGCTGAAGGTGCAGGCTGCGCTGCGCAAGGGCGAAAAGGTTGACGCCATCGTCGCACGGATTGGCAAGAAGCTGCCTCCGGTGGAGCGCGTTGGCATGAGCCGCCCGCAGCTGGTGCAGATGCAGCAGGCCGGCCGTCCGGTCCCCCCGCCGATCCGCCTGCTGTTTGCGATGGCAAAGGGCAGCGTGAAGGTACAGGAAGCACCGGGCAAGCGTGGCTGGTTCGTCGTGGTTCTGGACACGATCCAGCCCGGCGCGGTGGATCGCAAGGACCCGGCGATCGCTGACGCGCAGCGCGGTCTGGGCAAGGCCTCCGGCACGGAATACTCCGAAGCGCTGCGCAAGGCGATCACCGCCAATGTCGGGGCGACGCGTAACGAAGCCGCGATCAAGGCGCTGCGTGATCAGCTGTCCGGCAAAGCCGCGGCTGAATGACGGCCGATCGCTGACGTGACGGACGCAGGTTTTTCCCAGCAGCGTGAGATCGCAAGCCAGGCTTTGGCGGCAGGCAAGCCGGGGCTGGTCTGGACGCGGCTCGTGTCCGATACCGAAACCCCGGTCGGCGCCGCGCTGAAGTTGTTCGAGCCCGAACGCGGCGATTTTTTGCTGGAATCGGTTGAAGGTGGCGAGAACCGTGGGCGTTACAGTCTGCTCGGCCTCGATCCGGACCTGGTATTTCGCGCCGATGCCGCCGGTTGCCAGATAAACCGGGCATGGCAGGCGGACCGCCAGCAGTTTGAGGAGCTGGCACGAGACAGCCTGACAGAGCTTCGCACCCTGGTCGAGGCGTGCCGGATCGATGTTCCCGCGCAGTTGCCGCCTTTGGCCTGCCTGGTCGGCTACTTCGGGTACGAGACGATCGGCCTGGTGGAAAAGCTGCCGCGCGCCCCGCAAAGCCCGCTGGAACTGCCGGACATGCTCTTTGTCCGCCCGTCTCTGATGCTGGTGTTCGACCGGTTGAGCGATGAACTGTACTGCGTTGCCCCGGTCTGGCCAGAGACAGGAACGCCGGGCATCGCTCGGGCCGAGGAGCGCATCGCGGACGCCTTGCGCCGCCTCGCCCAGCCCGCCCCACCAGCCCCGGCGGCAACATCCCTGCCCGACCCCCAGCGCAATCCCGTCATGGCGGCGCAGGACTACCAGGCGATGGTCCTGCGCGCGAAAGACTATATCGAGGCGGGGGACATCTTTCAGGTGGTGCTCGCCCAGCGCTTCACGTGCGAGTTTCCGCTGCCACCGCTGGCGCTCTACCGCGCTCTGCGTCGCATCAACCCCTCGCCGTTCCTCTATTTCCTGGACCTGCCGGGGTTCGCGCTGATTGGCTCCAGCCCCGAGATTCTCGTTCGGGTACGCGATGGCGAAGTAACGATCCGCCCCATCGCCGGCACCCGTCCGCGCGGTGCGACCGCCGCCGAAGACAAGGCGAACGAGGTCAGCTTGCTCGCCGATCCCAAGGAGCGCGCCGAGCACCTGATGCTGCTGGACCTGGGCCGTAACGACGTAGGCCGCGTGGCCGCCACAGGCTCGGTGCAAGTGACGGACAGCTATACGATCGAGCGCTACAGCCACGTCATGCACATCGTGTCCAACGTCGTCGGCCGGCTTGACACCGCCCGCCACGATGCGATCGATGCGGTCTTCGCGGGCTTTCCCGCCGGCACCGTCTCGGGTGCGCCCAAGGTCCACGCGTGCGAGATCATCGCCGAGCTGGAGCCGGAAACGCGCGGTGCCTACGCGGGCGGCGTCGGGTATTTCGCGCCGGATGGCTCTGTTGATTCGTGCATCGTCCTGCGCACCGGCGTGCTGAAGGACGGCGTGCTGCATGTGCAGGCGGGCGCGGGCATCGTCGCCGATAGCGACCCGGCGGCCGAACAGCGGGAGTGCGAGGCCAAGTCCGGCGCTCTGTTCGCCGCTGCGCGTGAAGCGATCCGGATCGCGGCGGAACCAGGCTTTGGCCAGTGACACGGCGGGCGTCGTCCCGGGCTGGACTGAAAGTCGGTTTCAGCACGGCGCTATTGCTGGCTTTCAACCTCTCCGCCTGCGGTAAGGCCGAACAGAAAGCCGCTGCCCGCGAAGCGCCGCCACCGCCGCCTTGCTCTGGCGCGACGTTCGAAGGCACGCCGCTCACCCATTGCATCGCCGATCCCGCCCGTCATACGATCCGGATGGTGCTGGGGCCGCCGGGGGGCAAACCGTATCGCAGCTTGTCCGAACTGGCGGTCGGAATGGGGGACAAGGCGCGCAATGTCGCCTTCGCGATGAACGGCGGCATGTTCGATGCCGAGGGGCTGCCGATCGGCTACTATGTCGAGGGCGGCAAGCGTGGCCATGCGCTCAACCGCAACGAAGGCTGGGGCAACTTCCACTTGCAGCCCAACGGCGTGTTCTACGGCAAGGACGGCAAGTGGGCCGTGCGCACCGCGCAGGATTTCGAGCAAGCCGTTCAAGCCCGCCCGGATTTCGGCACGCAATCGGGGCCGATGCTGGTGATCGCAGGCAAGCTGCACCCCCGTATCGACAACGACGGCCCCTCGCAGAAACTACGCAATGCGGTTGGCGTCGATCGGGAAGGCCGCGCGCATTTCGTCATCAGCGAAGCGCCGATCTCGTTCGGCAAGCTCGCCCGCTATTTTCGCGACGACTTGCATGTCGCCAACGCGCTTTTCCTGGATGGCAGCGTCTCGTCGCTATGGGATCCGCAAATGCATCGTGTCGATGGTGGCCCCCCGCTGGGCCCCTTGATCGTGGTTGAGAAAAGGCACAAGGCGGCACCATGATCCTCGTCATCGACAACTATGACAGCTTCACTTGGAACCTCGTCCATTACCTGATGGAACTGGGGGCCGAAGTGGAGGTGGTGCGTAACGATGCCTTGTCAGTGGGTCAGGCCATTTCCAGCGGGGCGAAGGGGTTCCTGATCTCCCCCGGCCCGTGCACGCCCAACGAGGCGGGGATCAGCCTCGATCTTGTCGGCGCGGCGGCGCAGGCGGGCATGCCATTGCTGGGCGTGTGCCTGGGGCACCAGTCGATCGGCCAGTATTTTGGCGGCAAAGTGGTCCGCGGCGGGCTGATGCATGGCAAGACCTCGCCCGTAACCCACGATGACAGCGGCGTTTTTGCCGGAGTACCCTCGCCTTTCACGGCCACGCGCTATCACTCGCTGATCGTGGAGGACATTCCCGAGACGCTGCTGGTCAACGCGCGTTCGGACGATGGCCACGTCATGGGCTTTCGCCATCGTGACCTGCCGATCCACGGCGTGCAGTTCCATCCAGAGAGCATCGCCACCGAACACGGCCACGCCATGCTTGCGAACTTCCTGCGCGCCTGCGGCCTAGAGGCGAAGCTACCGGCATGAGCATCGCCACGTCCCCAGCCCCGGTGCTCAGCGTTGCGGAGACAGAGGCGCTGTTCGGCCGCATGCTCGATGGCGAAATGAGCGAGGCAGAAATCACCGCCACCCTGCTCGGCATGGGTGATCGCGGCGAGAATGCGGAGGATATAGCCGGCGCCGTCCTAGCGATGCGCGCCCGGATGATCCCGGTCAGCGCGCCGGCCCAAGCGATCGACGTTTGCGGCACCGGTGGAGACGGCCAGCACAGCCTCAACGTCTCCACTGCCGTGGCGATCGTCGTCGCGGCTTGCGGTGTGCCAGTGGCCAAGCACGGCAACCGCGCAGCGTCATCCAAGGCCGGCGGTGCGGACACGCTGGAAGCGCTAGGGCTCGATCTCGACCGGGCGAGTGAGCGCGCCGAGGAAACGCTGGCCGATCTGGGCCTGGCCTTTCTCTTTGCGCAAAAGCATCACCCCGCGCTCGCTCGTCTGGCGCCGATCCGCAAGGCGATCGGCAAGCGCACGATCTTCAATCTTACCGGGCCGCTGGCGAACCCGGCCAGCGTGACGCGCCAATTGGTCGGCGTCGCCAATCCCATCTACGTTCCCATCTATCGCGACGCGATGGCTCTGGTGGGGATGACTTCCGCTATCGTTGTCGGCGGTGAGGAAGGTCTGGACGAGCTGTCGATCGACGGCCCCAGCGTCGTTTCCGCCCTCGGCTTTCCCGATCTGGCAACGCAAATCAGTCCAGCGGATGCCGGTTTGCCCAGCCACTCGCTGGAAGAACTGCGCGGCGGCGATGCGGCTTACAATGCCGCGGCCTTGCGCCGTCTGCTAAACGGTGAGCCAGGGGCCTACCGCGATGCGGTACTGTTCAACGCCGCCGCCGCCTTGATCCTGTCGGGCGAGGCGGCGGACTGGCGAGACGGTGTGGAAGAAGCGGCGGAAGCGATCGACAAGGGGTTGGCCAAGGCCCTGCTCGATTGCTGGATCGCCACGACGAACGCCTGAGCCGCCTCCGCACAGCGAGACCCGCATGACTGACAAACTGACTGAGATCTGCGACACCAAGCGCGAAGAAGTGGCATTGCGCAAAGGCTTTGCCACGATCGCCGATCTAGATGCCCGCGCGAGCGAGCAGTCCGCCCCGCGCGGCTTTCGCGCGGCACTGGAAAAGAAGGCCGCCTCGGGCTTCGCCCTAATTGCAGAGATCAAGAAAGCTTCGCCCTCCAAGGGATTGATCCGCAATGATTTCCGTCCCGCGGAACATGCGCTCGCGTATCAGCACGGCGGCGCGGCTTGTCTTTCCGTACTCACCGATGCGCCATACTTCCAAGGCCACGAAGATTATCTGATGGACGCTCGCGCGGCTTGTGAACTGCCGGTGCTGCGCAAGGATTTCATGGTCGACCCGTGGCAAGTGGCGGAGGCGCGCTCGATCGGTGCGGATGCCATACTGATCATCGTGGCTGCGCTGGATGACGGCCAGATGGCCGAGATCGAAGCGGCGGCCATCGAACGCGGCATGGACGTGCTGGTCGAAGTTCACAACGAAGATGAAATGGCACGTGCCATTCGTTTGCAATCACGGTTGATCGGTGTGAACAACCGTGACCTGAAACGGTTCGTGACGAATTTGTCCGTCACCGAGAGGCTGGCATCCTTGGCTCCGGCCGGCACATTGCTGGTCAGCGAAAGCGGCATCAACACACACGAGGATCTGCAAAGGCTGTCGAACTCCGGCGTGCGAACATTCCTTGTCGGTGAGAGCCTGATGCGCCAGAACGATGTTGCGGCCGCGACGCGGACACTCCTGTCGGGCAGGTGACGGCGGCCTCTGTCCTACAGCCAAAGCTTCTGGCATGAGTTTGTGATGCAAATGATCCATCGCTTTCGCGTTGCTCGACTTTTTGATCCGGAGCGCCCCCCCGGAATGCTCGCTCTGGACACCGGCAACTGCGGCAACCAGCAATGAGCACGTCTCTCACCCACATCGACGGCGATGGTACCGCGCGCATGGTCGATGTGGGCGCCAAGGCAGAGACGCAGCGCCTGGCACGCGCGTCGGGTCGTATCCGCATGGATGCCGAAGCGCTCGCGGCGATCAAGCAGGGAGATGCGCCGAAAGGCGATGTTCTGGGCACGGCGCGGATCGCAGGGATCATGGCGGCCAAGCGCACCGGGGATTTGATCCCGATGTGTCATCCCTTGGCGATCGATGCGGTGAACCTGGATTTCGCTTTCGAGGCCGACGCCATCCGCGCCACCGCGACGGCGACCCTGACTGGTAAGACCGGCATCGAGATGGAGGCGATCACCGCCGTCACCATAGCCCTCGTCACCATCTATGACATGGCGAAGGCACTGGACAAGGCCATGGTGATCGAGGACGTGCGCCTGATCGAGAAGCGCGGCGGCAAGTCCGGGCATTGGCTGGCGGATCGCGCGTGAACCGCACACCACCCGCCTCTCTGGAAGAAGCGCAGGCGCGCCTGCTCGCCTTGGTCAGCCCGATGCCGGTCGAGCACGTCGACATGGAAGGTGCGCTGCGCCACTTCCTCGCCCGGCCCGTGATCGCGCGGCGCACGCAGCCCAGCGCCAATCTTTCGGCCATGGATGGCTATGCCGTGACGTCGCAGGATATGGCGGGGCCGTGGCAAGTCATCGGCGAGAGCGCGGCCGGGCGGCCCTTCTCCGGCGGAGTCACAGCGGGCCAAGCGGCACGCATATCGACTGGCGCGGTGCTGCCACGCGGGGCAGATGCCGTGATTCTTCAAGAGGATATCGCGCGAACCGGCGATGTTCTCACACTTTCAGGCGAAGCCCCGGTCCCGCCTCACAAGCACGTTCGACCGCGGGGCCTGGATTTCAAGGATGGGCAGGAGGTTCTGGCCCGCGGACATAGGATCGGACCGGCGCAGCTGGCGCTGGCGATCAGCGCCGGGCACAAATATCTCGCGGTACATCGCCCGCCGTCGGTTTTCGTCCTCGATACCGGTGATGAACTTGCCGACGATCCTGAAAATTGCGCGCCACATCAGATACCTGCAAGCAACGGCATCATGCTGGCGGGCATGGCCCGAATGCTGCCCTGCAAGGTAACGCGAGTGGGCCCGGTGCCTGATACTTTGGACGCGCTGGCTACCGCGTTTGCCAAAGCCGAGGACGCCGACTTGATCGTCACCAGTGGCGGCGCTTCGGTGGGCGATCATGATCTGATCAAGCCAGCGCTGGAAGCATGGGGTGCGAAGATCGATTTCTGGCGAGTGGCGATCAAGCCGGGCAAGCCGATCCTGGTCGCCACCCGCCAACAGGACAGTGGCCGGCCCCAGATCGTGTTGGGTCTTCCCGGAAATCCGGTGTCCAGCCATGTCACCGCGTACCATTTCATGCTGCCGCTGCTGCGCGGATTGCTTGGTGCGGCGAGACCTGTGGTGCGTCCGTTGTTGATGCCGCTGGGCGCGCCTCTGCCGCGCAACGGTGCGCGGCGGACGTTCGTCAGGGCGCATTGGGACGGGATTTCGGTGATCCCACAAGCGGTTCAGGACAGCAGCGCCCTCGCCTCCCTGGCCGCTAGCAACGTGCTGATTGACCGCCCCGCGCAGGCGTCCGAACTGGCGCGTGGAGAGATGGTGGAGGCTTTCTGGCTCGAAAATGGCGGAATTGCTTGACGGGGCTAAGTTTGTTTCATAATTGTTCGCCTATTGTTCACTATCTTATCGCCTAAGGAGGCGGCGGACATGTTGACGCGTAAGCAGCACGAATTGCTCCGGTTCATTCAGGTCCGTCTAGAGGATACCGGGATATCTCCCAGTTTTGAGGAGATGAAGGAGGCCTTGGATCTCAAATCCAAGTCCGGCGTCCACCGCTTGATATCGGCGCTGGAAGAACGCGGCTTCATCCGCCGTTTGCCCAATCGGGCCCGTGCTCTGGAAGTGCTCAAGCAACCGGAGAACATCACGACCAAGCCCGCCGTTCGCAAGGCGCCTGCCAATAGCAACGATGCTCCGCGGCCGCGCACACCGCTGACGGCGCCTGCTAACGATGTGATCGAAATTCCTCTGCATGGGCGGATCGCCGCAGGCGTTCCGATCGAAGCGTTGGAGGGGCAATCGACCCTGCCGGTACCGGCGGCGCTTTTGGGCACCGGTGAGCATTACGCGCTTGAGGTATCGGGTGATTCGATGATCGAAGCCGGCATCCTGGACGGCGATTTCGCCTTGGTGAAGAAGACGAACACGGCGCGCGACGGCGAAATCGTGGTGGCGTTGGTCCGTGGAGAAGAAGCAACCCTCAAATACCTGCGTCGGGAAAACGGCATGGTGCGGCTCGACCCTGCGAATGCGGCTTACGAGCCGCAGATCTACGGTTCGGCGGAGGTGGAGGTGCAGGGTAAGTTGGCCGGCCTGTTGCGACGCTATAACTGATCTGGGGGGGCGGCAGATGCCGGCTCACGGATGCTGCGCCACCCACCAGCCATGCCGCCCTTCTCCCTCGGCGACGGTCGCAATCTGCAGGCGGGAGAGGTCAATGGCCAGCCCGCCGGTCGAGGCGAGCGTCCGGCGATCGGCTTTTAGCCATTTTGGCTGACATCCACGCGGCAACCAGCGATCGGATATGACAATATCGACCCGCTCGCACGCGGCGATAACGGCTCGTTCCGCCAAGACGCCCCCGCCCTTGGTCAACATCAATGTCCAACTGCGCTGGCCACGATTGACCGGAATGATGCAAACGTCCGGATTACAACGCGCGGCGGGCCAATCGCGAAGTAAAACGGGATCTCCGGCCATGCCTGCAATCTCCGTCAGGTTGTCGCGCGCGAAACTGCTCTTCGTCTCCCGCAGCAGATAGAGCGCGTCACCAGCATCAGAGGTGATACCAACATGGCGTCCATCGCTGGAGACGAGAACATCGGCGGGCCGAACCAACAGCAGCAGGATTGCCCCAAAGGCGGCGGGGATAAGGCCCAGCCAACGCAGCCGGGAACGCCATAGCCCCAGCCACAGCCCGCCTGCCATGAAGAGCAAAAACGATCCACTGCCGAAGGCCGGCATCACCGTTACCGCACCGGGGCGGCTCGCCACCCAATGGGCGATCGTGGTCAGCAGCGCGATCGCCTGGCCAGCGATCCACCAGGCAGGCGCTCCCAGTCCGCCGATATCGAGCAGGAGTGCTCCCAGCACAGCGGGCATGATTACAAACGTTGTCAAAGGGATAGCGGCGACATTGGCGAGTGCGCCGTAGAAACCGGCACGGTGAAAATGGAACAAACCGATCGGCATCAGCGCCATCTCGATGACAACGCCGGTCAACAGCACCATCGCACCATGACGCAGTAGCCGGACATACCATGGCTCCTCCCGCACGCTCAAGAACGCACGGATCGGCCCGGCGCCCGACAAGGCGACGATTGCCAGAACGGCCGCAAAACTCATCTGGAAGCTGGGCCCGATCAGGGCTTCGGGCCACAGGAGCAGAACCAGAAATGCAGCGATCGCCAGCATTCGCAGCGAGAGTGCCTCACGCCCCAACGCCAAGGCGGCAAGAACAAGAAGCGATCCGATGCAAGACCGAACCGTAGGGACCTGTGCCCCGCTCAGCAGCGTGTAGGCCACGCCCGCCAACGCTCCGGATGCCGCCGCCAGTACCGGCAGCCGGGTACGCAAGGCGAGCCAGGGCCACAGCGCAAACAGTCGCAGCGCCAGCAGGTACACCGCCCCCACCACCGCGCTGACGTGAAGGCCGCTGATCGAAAGCAGATGCGCCAGGCCGGAATCACGCATCGCCTCGGTATCGCTTTGGGCGATTCCGCCCATGTCTCCTGTCACCAGTGCCGCGGCGATCCCGGCATGTTCTGGGGCGAGGCGCTCGCGGACGTGGGCGTTCAACCGCCGCTGAGTGTCGTTGAGCCAAGATCCGGTATCGCCGCGCTTAACCCTTCGTGGTGCATCGAGCGCCGAACCTGTCGCGGAAAGGCCGCCGAACCAAGCCGCCCGGGCAAAGTTGTACGCGCCGGGCAGCAGTGGGGGTGCTGGTGGAACAAGACGTGCCCGCACCTCTATCCAATCCCCCGCGCGCAGGGCTCCGGGCGGGGCCTTGTCCTGGGGGACGTTCAACCGCACACGTATCGCAGCTGCGGTACTTGGATCTCGGGTGGCGATAATTACGCGACTGCGCGCATTTGCGGGTTGCGGCTCCACCGACAGGACTTTCCCGGTCAACTCCGCGACAAACGGCCGCGTGATTGGCCGGGCGCCGACCAGTTCGGACCGGGTCCATACGGAGAGGCACCCCGCGCTCAGGGCCAGGGGCAAAACGATCACCGCCATTCTCAGCAACGGATAGCGCCCGTCTGCCGCCATGATCGCGCCCGCCAACGACGCAGTGCCCAGGCCTCCGGCAATAAGCGCGAGCCATTGTGATGGGCCGGGAAGAGCGAACCACGCGGCGATGCCCGCTCCAAAGGCCACGACCACCCACGGCATCCGATCGAAACCGGCGGAGGCAAGAAAACGCTCGAGCCATACCAAGCCCCTCGACAAGCGCCGCGCGCTGTTCCATGGCCAATGTTGCACTGCAGCGCCTTTTAGGGCGCGCTGGGACAGGATTTTGAAACGCGTGGCTCTCGTCGCCATGTGGGCCTTGGACAGGAAGGATCGGACGATGGCAAGCGGCAGCGTAGCGGCACCGACGCAGGACGGGGTGAAAAGCCCGCGGCCCGTCGTCACGCGCTTCGCGCCCTCTCCCACCGGCTACCTGCACATCGGGGGCGCGCGAACTGCGCTTTTCAACTGGCTCTATGCCCGCCATCATGACGGCACCTACCTGCTACGCATTGAAGACACCGACCGGGCGCGCTCAACTGAGCCTGCGATCGACGCCATTTTCGATGGCCTTCGCTGGTTGAGCCTCGAAGGCGATGAGCCGGCGACGTTCCAATTCGCCCGGTCGGATCGTCATGCGGAGGTGGCGCATAAGCTGATCGCAGCAGGCCAGGCCTATCGCTGCTACATGACGCAGGACGAACTTGCCGCGCATAGGGCAAAGGCGCAGGAAGAGCGTCGGCCGTTCCGGCTGAACAGTCCGTGGCGCGATGCCGATGCGGCCGATCAGCCGACCGATGCGCCTTACGTCATCAGGATCAAGGCTCCGCGCGACGGGGAAACGGTGATCGACGATCTCGTACAAGGCTCCGTCACCGTACGGAACGAAGAGATCGATGACTTCGTTCTCCTGCGGTCGGACGGTACGCCGACGTACATGCTTGCCGTCGTGGTTG
The DNA here is from genome assembly GCF_014196615.1 of Novosphingobium fluoreni. GTDB lineage: Bacteria > Pseudomonadota > Alphaproteobacteria > Sphingomonadales > Sphingomonadaceae > Novosphingobium > Novosphingobium fluoreni. The sequence continues at coordinate 20,316 of NZ_JACIDY010000007.1, read as the reverse complement.
ACGATCAGGATATGGGCGTCACGCACGTGATCCGCGGAGACGATCATCTGAACAACGCCTTCCGCCAGCTTGCGATTATCGATGCGATGTCATCGATCGAAGGCTGGGAACGGCCGACCTACGGCCATGTGCCGCTGATCCACGGTTCGGATGGCGCGAAACTGTCAAAGCGTCATGGTGCGCTTGGCGTCGATTCCTATCGCGACGATCTGGGCATTTTGCCCGAAGCTCTGTTTAACTATTTGCTTCGCCTCGGATGGGGCCATGGCGATGACGAGATCATATCACGCGATCAGGCCGTCGCTTGGTTCGATATGGCAGATGTTGGGAAATCGCCCTCCCGCTTCGATCTAGCTAAGTTGCAGAACCTGAACGGCCATTATCTGCGCGAGGCAAACGATGCCCGTCTAGCGGAACTCGTGGCTTCGCGGCTGGAGGGCGCAGATCGTGCGCTTCTGACGCAGGCGATGCCGGTCCTCAAAGTGCGCGCCAAGGACGTCAACGAATTGGCTGAGAGTGCTGCGTTTTTGTTTTCGCAACGCCCGCTGGAACTGACGGAGAAGGCGGCTGCCTTGTTGACGGACGAGGCTCGCGATTGTCTCGCCGCGATCCATACGCGGCTATCGGATGAGGCGGATTGGTCTGCCGAGCTCTTGGAAGCCGCCTTGAAGGCGATGGCCGAGGAACTGGGTCTCGGCCTTGGCAAGCTCGCGCAGCCCTTGCGCGCGGCCTTGACCGGCCGGACGACATCCCCAGGAATTTTCGACGTTTTGGTTCTGCTCGGTCGGGACGAGAGTCTGGCGCGGATTGCCGCGCAAGCTACCGCCCCGGCAGGGTCGCAAGTCTAGGGAGTATAGACACTTGGCTAACCAGGCAAAACTCACCACTGCCGGTAAGGAGTTCGAATATCCTATCTTGAAGGGCAGCGTCGGCCCGGATGTGATCGATATCCGAAAGCTCTATGGTCAGACCGGCCAGTTCACCTTCGATCCGGGCTTCACCTCGACGGCGGCGTGCGAATCCGCGCTGACCTATATCGACGGCGACGAAGGCGTGCTGCTGCATCGCGGTTATCCGATCGGCCAGCTGGCAGAGCAATCCAGCTTCATGGAAGTGTGCTACCTGCTGCTGAACGGCGAACTGCCAAGCGGCGATGAGTTGGAGACGTTCTCCACCACTATCACGCGCCACACCATGCTGCACGAACAGCTGGCAACGTTCTACCGTGGTTTCCGCCGCGATGCGCATCCCATGGCGATCATGTGCGGCGTGGTCGGCGCGCTTTCCGCATTCTACCACGACAGCACCGACATCGCCGATCCCGAGCATCGCAAGATCAGCTCTCATCGCTTGATCGCCAAGATGCCCACGATCGCTGCGATGGCGTATAAGTACTCTGTCGGGCAGCCCTTCCTCTACCCCGACAACAAGCTGAGCTACACCGGCAATTTCCTGCGGATGACCTTTGGCGTCCCCGCGGAAGAGTATGAAGTGATCCCGGCGGTGGAGAAGGCGATGGATCGCATCTTCATCCTTCACGCCGATCACGAGCAGAACGCCTCGACTTCGACTGTGCGTCTTGCCGGTTCGTCGGGTGCGAATCCGTTTGCGTGCATCGCGGCTGGTATCGCCTGCCTATGGGGCCCGGCTCATGGCGGCGCTAACGAAGCGGCGCTCAACATGCTCAAGGAAATCGGCACGCCGGACAAGATCCCGCACTACATCGAGCGGGCTAAGGACAAGAACGACCCGTTCCGTCTGATGGGCTTCGGCCACCGCGTGTACAAGAACTACGATCCGCGCGCGACCGTCATGCAGTCTACCGTTCGTGAAGTGTTCGAAGCGCTGAAGGTGGACGATCCGCTGTTCGAAACGGCTCTCCGCTTGGAAGAGATCGCACTGAACGATCCCTACTTCGTCGAGAAGAAGCTTTTCCCGAACGTGGACTTCTATTCGGGCATTATCCTTTCGGCCATCGGCTTCCCGACCACCATGTTCACGGTGCTGTTCGCCCTGGCTCGCACGGTCGGCTGGGTGGCGCAGTGGAACGAAATGATCAGCGATCCAGGCCAGAAGATCGGCCGTCCGCGCCAGCTCTATACCGGGCCGACGCAGCGCGACTATGTGGCGATCGACAAGCGCTGAGGCGCCATTCCGGTCGGAATAACAGAGGGCTCCGGAACGTCTCCGGAGCCCTTTTGCGTTCAGGCGATGCGGCCGAACGGCATAAGCTGCTTGGCCAGACTGGCAGAGGCCTTGCCATCGCCTTTCCGCAACGATGCCAGGAGCGTCCCGGCCTGACGCTGCATCACCCGGTCAAAAGATGTCTCCGCCCGCGCCCCAACCGCAGCTTCGGCAAGGCGGCTCGCTCCAGCCACATCATCCGGATTGACTTGAATCTGCTGCAGGCTGGCAAGCGCCGAAACTGAAGCGCGATTACGACCCAGTGCCAAGGCTTGCGCCATCTCCTTGGTGCCGACAGCGGTGCGCGCCCCTAGCGCGGTGCGTGCCATGAACGGCCCCAACTCGATCACCGATGCCAGATGCCACCCCGCCAAGGCTAGATGCGTTTCGGGGTTGCGCGGATCGGCGGCGACCAGGGCTTCGAATTCGCGCCTGGCAGCCAGAACGTCACTGCGGCTGCGATTGAGCTTGCCGCGATAGCTGATGGCCAAGGCCCGCTGTAGCCGTGTGTTGCTGTCCTGCGGGTCACGCTTCAGGCTGGAATCCGCGATCGCGATCGCCTGGTTGATCCGCGCCAGCGCCGTGGCCTTGTTCGTGGTGCCAAAGGCGGCATTGACCAAAACATCTCGCGCCGTTTCCGCCTGCGCGGGGCTGCACAGCGCCGTAATGCTTATTCCCAGCAGTCCCGCAGCAGTAAAACGCTTCATCGCTGTCACTCTCCCGACACCGTGATTCGTGTCGATACCAGAACACCGGACGTCAACGCGCGTTGCCTCCGACTCTCTGATCGATTTCGACTTTATTGAAGGTGTAAGAACGAAAGCTGAACCAGCCTGCAAAAGCGTGATGTACTGCGGATACGAAAAGCCCCCAAAGCACGAGGCTTCGGGGGCTTGGATCTTGCAAAAAGCGGGTACTGTCAGCGCAGCGAGACGACGTTGTCCGAAACGCGGGGGTCCTTGCGCTCGCCGGTATAGAGGCTGGCCATCGGCTCATCCTCGACGATCACGCTGGCGCCCTGCCCAAAGCCATTGAACGCCGTACGCATCGCCGCACCGTAGGCCCCGAGCATGCCGATCTCGATGTAGTCGCCCGATGCGATATCTGCCGGCAATTGGAACGGGCCTTCCATGAAGTCGGCATCGTCGCACGTGGGGCCATAGAACGCGAAGTCTTCCAAGGTGTCGGCACGGTCGGCATTGAGCACCTTGACCGGGAAACGCCAGCCCACGTGCGCGGCATCGTAGAGTGCGCCGTAAGCGCCATCGTTGATGTAAAGCTCTTTGCCGCGACGCTTCTCAACCTTGACGATCAGCGAGTTGTATTCGGCGCTCAGCGCGCGGCCCGGTTCGCACCAGAGTTCGGCGTTGTAAGCGATCGGCAGGGCTTCGAAGTGGCGGTGGATGATCGCGAAATAATCTTCCAGCGGCGGCGGCTCCATGCCCGGGTAGACCGAGGGGAAGCCACCTCCAACGTCGATCATGTCGATGACGACACCGGCGTCGGCAATGGCCGCGCGAACGCGCTCCAGCGCCTGGACATAGGCGAAGGGCGTCATCGCCTGGCTGCCGACGTGGAAGCACAGGCCGAGCCAGTCAGCGACCTGGCGGGTCTCCTGCAGCAACGGCCCGGCGTCGACGAGATCGATCCCGAACTTTGACGCCAGGCTCAATTCCGAATACTCGGAAGACACGCGCAGGCGCACGCAGAGGCGCAAGTCGGCCGCCGGATTGCCTTGCTCGTCGGCCGTGGCGGCCACGATCTTGGCAAGCTCTTCGCGGGTGTCGAGGCTGAAGGTGCGCACGCCGTGAACAAAATACGCTTCACGGATCGCGCTGGCGGTCTTCACCGGATGCATGAAGCACAGCGTTGCCTCAGGCAGCACACCGCGCACCAGTCGCACTTCGGCAATCGAGGCCACGTCGTAGTGCGTGATACCGCCGTCCCACAGGATCGGCAGCAGCTCAGGCGACGGGTTCGCCTTCACCGCATAGAGGGACTTGCCCGGAAACTTCGTGGCGAAGAAGCGAGCGGCCCGCGCCGCGGCATGCCGTCGGTTGAGGATAACGGGTTCGTCGGGCGAGAGGGCGCGCGCTACTGCCGAGGCGTCAAGATGATGGTGCAACTCAAGGGACCCCCAAACGGTGTGTTACAAAAAGCTGCCTTGCGGTTTGGAAGTCCCCATGGGGCAGCGGAGGGCGGATATAGGGGTGATCTACGGATTCGCAACCGAAAAATCTGCGGTGTCAAAAAAGCTTCACAATGGCACCAAGATGCGCACGCCTGGGGGAGCGAAACAGGCGAAAAACGAGAGTGAAATGCTCATCAGTTCAGCCTTTTTATCGGGCTTTGCGAGACTGGAACAACGCGGTGCTTTCGCCACCGTTTCGATTACCTGATATATTCGAGCCAAGTCGCCCGCCGTGCGAGCCTAGGTGAAAGCGCACCGCGCCGCGATCAGCTCAATCGGTCGCGAAAGTCCTCGTAATCGAAACGGCGAATGCACTCGAGCGCGTCGGTTTCGGAATCCCAGAGCCAGATCGAGGGCAGCGGCACGCCGTTGAACGTCGTCGTCTTCACCATCGAATAATGCGCCTGGTCGAGGAACGCGAACCGCGCGCCGGGCTCCGCCGGAACAGGCAAGGCGTAGTCCCCGATCACATCCCCGGCGAGGCACGATGGACCACCAAGACGGACCGTACCGCCGGTGTCGTTGTCCATCTCGTCGTCCCCCGTCCGCTGTTCGCCCAGCATGGCGGGGCGATAGGGCGCCTCAATCACATCGGGCATGTGGCAGGTCGCCGAGATGTCGGTAATGGCGACTGGCATGCCGTTCCATCCCGTGTCGAGGATCGTGCCGACGAGAATGCCTGCGTCCAGCGCGATGGCCTCACCCGGCTCGATATAGACGTCCGCGCCGGTGTCCTCTGCCACATCGGCGAGGAACTGGATCATCTCCTCACGCTGATAATCGGCGCGGGTGATGTGATGTCCCCCGCCCAGGTTGATCCACTTGAACTGGCCAAACCAGGGCTCGAGATGGTCGAACACCTTGTCCCAGGTGCGGGATAGCGGTTCGAAGTCCTGCTCGCACAAGGTGTGCATATGTACCCCGTCGATCATCTCGATGTGTTCGTCGGTCAACTGGTCGATCGGGAAGCCCAGGCGCGAATGCGGGGAACAAGGATCATAGCGAGGGACCTCACCCTCGGCATGCAGGGGATTGATCCTGAGGCCGATGTCGAAGTCCTCCCCCCCGGCCCGCGCCGCCTCGATGATCGGCCACAACCGCTCGATCTGGCCCGGTGAATTGAAGATCACATGGTCGGAGAGGCGCAGGATTTCCGGCAGATCCTCTGGCTTGTAGGCGGCGCAGTACGTGGTGATCTCACCGTCATAAAACTCCGAGGCAAGCCGGGCTTCCCACAATCCCGAGGTACAGACACCGTCCAGATACTCGCCGATGATCGGGGCGGTGGACCACATCGAGAAAGCCTTCAACGCGGCAAGCACCTTGGTGCCGGACCGCTCGCCCACATCTTGGAGGATGCGCAGGTTCTCTCGCAACTTGGCGGCATCCACCACGAAGGCGGGGCTTTCCACTCGCTCCAGATCGAAACGGGCAAAGGCCCCGGGATCGCCGGCTCTGGTTTCCATGCTTGCTTGTCCTCGATGCCTACGGCGTCAATCGACGCAGATGGTATAGGCCGATTTGCCGCCCTTGATCTCGGAATAGCATCCGAACAGGCGATCGTCCGCCTGGCATTGGCCCGCCGTCTGCGGTTCGGCCGTGTTGCCCATGGCGATGCACTTACCCTGGCATTGCGCGCTGTCCGTGCAGCTCTTGCCGGCATCGGCAAAGGGACGCACGCACAGTTCCGAACCAAGCCTTCCGCGCCGCTCCACACGGCCGCCGCTGGCCTGGCAGGCGGCCTTGTCGGGCCCTGACATATCTCGCACCAGCGACTGTCCGGCCGGAGTGGTCGGAGCAGCAGCCTCGGGCGCTTGGGTGGGCGTGCAAGCACAAAGCGATAGGCCGCTCAGTGCGGCGAGGAAAAGCGCCCGCACCATCAGAACGACAGTGGCCCGTCAAGTTCCTCGACCGTCCACGGCAGGCCATGGGAGTTGAGCATCTCCATGAACGGATCGGGATCGAGCTGTTCGATATTGAAGACGCCCTCACCACGCCACTTGCCGGTCAGCATCATGGCCGCCCCGATCATCGCAGGAACGCCGGTGGTGTAGCTGACGGCTTGGTTGCCGGTCTCTGCGTAGGCTTCTTCATGATCGCAGATGTTCTTGACGTAAAACGTCTTTTCGCCCGACCCGTCCAGCGCTTCACCCGTCGCGATATCGCCGATGTTGGTCTTGCCCTTGGTCGTGGCGCCAAGCGAGGCAGGCTCCGGCAGCACCGCCTTCAGGAACTGCAGCGGGATGATCTCAACGCCGTTGTACATCACCGGGTCGATGCGCGTCATGCCCACGTTCTGCAGCACGGTCAGGTGCTGGAGATAGGCATCGCCAAACGTCATCCAGAAGCGGGCGCGCTCCATGTCCGGCAGGAATTTCGCGAGGCTTTCCAGTTCCTCGTGGTACATCATGTACATGTTCTTGGGGCCGACGCCCTCGAAATCGAACTGCTGCTTCACGCCCATTGCCGGGGTTTCGACAAATTCACCGTTCTCCCAGTGACGGGCCGGCGCGGTGACTTCGCGAATGTTGATTTCCGGATTGAAGTTCGTTGCGAACGGCTGGCCGTGGTCGCCGCCATTGCAATCCAGAATATCGAGCAGGCGAATGGTCTTGAGCTTGTGTTTCTTCAGCCACATCGCGAAGACGCTGGTGACGCCGGGATCGAAGCCCGAGCCCAGCAGCGCCATCAGGCCCGCCTGCTTGAACTTGTCCTGATAGGCCCACTGCCACTTGTATTCGAACTTCGCTTCGTCGCGCGGCTCGTAGTTGGCGGTATCTAGGTAGTGTGTGCCTGCGGCCAGGCAGGCGTCCATGATCGCCAGATCCTGGTAAGGCAGGGCCAGGTTGACGACGAGCTTGGGGCCGATGCTCTGGATCAGTTTCGTGGTGGCGGCCACATCGTCCGCATCGATCGCATAAGTCTGGATATCGACGCCGGTGCGCTGTTTTACCGACTCCGCGATCGCATCGCACTTCGAAACGGTGCGGCTGGCGAGGTGGATGTCGGAGAAGATGTCCGGGTTCATCGCCATCTTGTGGACCGCAACCGACCCGACGCCGCCCGCGCCGATCACCAGAACCTTGCTCACTAACCTGTCTCCTTTGGCGACCGCGCCCGCGAAAGGCCCGCATATAGGCCCGGCATATGACAAGACAACCACGCGCACCACGCTTGCCACTCGTCCGGGCGCGGGCCACAGCCGTCGGCATGGATTTTGACGATCAAATGCGCCGCTATTTCGGCACCGCCGACATGGAGGCGATTGCGCCCCCTGCTCTCGCCTCCGGGATAGAGCGCATGGGCGTGGACCTGGGCATGGAGCAGGATCGTGGCCGGCGCTTCGCCTTGTGGTCGCTGATGTATCTGGTGGGTGCCGCGCCAGACCTCGACGTGGTTTTCAAGAACGCCGAGGATCGCGACGCCGCGCGGGACTTCATGGATTTGATGGACAAGGCGGCGCCCGAGTAGTCGCCCCGTCTTTCGAACTTTCCGGTCAGCCCTTCACGAACAAGCTGGCGAGTTCGACATGCGTCGACCAGCGAAACTGGCCGACCGGGCACAGTTCGACCAACCGATATCCGCCCGCCACCAAGGTCGTCGCATCGCGTGACCAGCTGGACGGATTGCATGAGATGTAGACGATCCGCGGCACGGTGCTTTGCGCCAGGTATCCGACCTGTTCGCGCGCACCGGCGCGGGGCGGATCGAGCAGGACGGCAGCGAAGCGGTTGAGCTCGTCGCGTTGCAGCGGATTGCGGAACAGATCTCGGTGCAAAGCATGGACCGGCATTTGCGCACGACCGGCGGCGGCCTTGCACGCGATATGCGCGTCTCGCGCGGCTTCCGCCGCCAGGACCTTGGTGGCGGGGCCGGCCAGCGCAAAGGCGAAGGTACCAAGGCCCGAGAAGAGATCGGCGACGGTGGCCGAACCTGCGAGCCACTTCTGAGCAGCCGCGATCAGCGTCGCCTCGCCATCCGCCGTTGCCTGCAGGAAGGCCCCGGGCGGCAGGGGCACGCTGGCGGGGCCGAGACGCACGCTGACGGGATTGGGCTCCCAAGTGGGTTCCGGGCCATAGCCCTGGTCCAGCGTCAGACGGGCGAGTTGGTTGTCCTGCGCAAATGCCAGCATGGCTTCCGTCGCATCCAGCCCTTCGACGCGTAGCCCCTTCAGACCAAGGTCGACGCCCTGCTCCGCCAGGGTCATCTCGATATCGACTGCGAGCTTTCCGGGATGGCGAGCCAGCATTCGCCGCAGCGGGGCGATGAGCGCGAACAGCTCGGGCACCAGCACGTGGCATTCCTGCATGTCGACGATTCGGTGCGAGCCCTGCTCCCGGAAGCCGAGCACGATGCGCCCACCCTGGCGTTGCGCATGCAAAGCCGCCCGGCGGCGTGACCGCGGAGGAGAAAGGTGGGGCGGCGTGATCACCTCAGGCGTCAGTTCCTGCCCGCTTGCGGCATTGGCCACCCGTTCCGCGACGAAGTCGGCCAGCGTCTCCTCGTCCAGATGCTGCAACTGGCATCCACCGCATGTGCGGAAATGCCGGCACGGCGGGGTCGCGTGGTGCGGCCCCGGCTCGATAACGCCACCCGCCTGTACCCGGTCGCCCGGGGCGCTGTAAGGGACGTGCCTGCCCGACGCGGTGATGCCATCGCCTTTGGCAGCGACGCGCAGGATTTCTTCGACGATACTCATAAACAATCTGCCAGCGCTTGCGGAACTGCCTTGGCCAGGTCAGCCGCTGTGAAGGCGGGGGGACAGCGCCGAGCGGCATGGGCATGCAGCCACACGCCCTCGCACGCTGCCGTGAACGCCTCTAGTCCCGTGGCAAGCCGGCTGGCGATGGTACCGCTGAGCACGTCACCCGTTCCGGCAGTCGATAGCCAGCTGTTCCCTCGATCCGCCAGAACGACTCGTCCATCGGGACTTGCGACGATCGTATCGGGCCCCTTGGCCACGATTACCATCCCGCTCCTTGCGGCCAGGTTCATGGCGCGTTGGGGCTTGGGCAACGAACCGTCACATACGAACGCCCGCTCTAACGCGGCCAGTTCGCCATCATGCGGCGTGGCGATGGCCGGTGCCGTGCGATCCGCCATGGAACTGGCATCGAGCAACATCAGAGCGTCGGCATCCAAAACGCAAGGTGCCGGCGCATGAAGCGCTGCCGCCAGTCGTTCTGCCGCCGCATGATCGCGGCCAAGCCCGGGGCCGACGAGAATCGCGCCGGTACGCCGGTCATCCAGCGCATCAGAAAGCGCACGTTCGTCGGCGACGAGATCGATCGGCAGGTTGTCAGGACGTTCGCCGACGACGCGCACATATCCGGCACCTGCGCCTTGCGCCGCCGTGGCCGCCAGCACCGCCGCGCCGGGCATCTCGCCACCAACAATGGCCAGCATGCCGCGCGTGTACTTGTGCGCGCTCCCTGCCGGAGCGATGATGCGCGGGGCGGTCAAGCGCCGCGCTGCGCCAGATACCGGGTCGATGCCGATCTCGACCAAGCGCAGTGAGCCCATACCGGCGACGGCCGGCATGAGGAAATGGGCAAACTTCCATGCCCCCAGCGCCAAAGTCAGGTCAAAGGCAGGAATGGACGACAGCAAGGCCCCGGTATCGGCAGCGATCCCGCTAGGCAGGTCTACAGCAACGCGCAGGCGATGCGCCTCGGCAAGCCGGAGCAGCAGCGCCTCATCTTGCTCGGACAGCGGGCGGGTCAGTCCACTGCCGAAAAGGCAATCCACAAACACTTCACCGCTGATGTCCGCTTCCGGGTCAACAATCTCGCCCTGATAAAGCTGCCTGGCGTTCCGAGCGGCATCGGTCCGAGCGTCGTAAGGGGCGACAACACAAACATCACCGCCGCGCCGGCGAATGGCTTCGGCTAGGACATAGCCGTCTCCGCCATTATTGCCGGGGCCGCATAGCACGGTCACGCGCCGGGTTCCGGCGATGCGCCATACCCAATCCGCCGCGCCCTGCCCGGCCTGGTCCATCAGCGCCTCGACACTGATGCCTCCCGCGATGAGCCGATCCTCGGCAGCGCGCATTTGCGCCACTGAAAGGATCTGATCACTTGCCGGCATCCGCCGCCTTGGCTTTCACGGTTGCGGGGAAAAGATAGCGATCATCGGCTACCGCTACGGCCAGCTTGTCGCCTTGCACGACAGCTTTGGCCTGATCCGCACCATCTGCCACGACCACGCCGCGACCGTCGCTGACCACTGTGAACCGGCGGAAAGAGCCGTCCGGATGGCGGACCACCAGGGTCAGTTTGCCATCAACCTGCGAACGATCGACCGAACAGTCCTGCGTGAACTCGCCAGCACCGGCCAGCGCGCACGAAATGCGCTCGCCACCTTCGGCCACTTGCGCTGCCTGGTTTTTACCCGAGGAACAGCCCGCCAGCGCAGCGCCTACGATGCACAGAACCGCGACACCACGCATCAGCCGCGTTTCAGTTGCGAAACATCACGGACAGCGCCGCGCGCCGCGCTGGTCGTCATTGCGGCATAGGCCTGCAGCGCGACGGAAACCTTGCGCGGGCGCGGATGGACCGGGGCCCAGGCATTTCCCCCACGCGCCTCCATTTCCGCCCTCCTCTCCCGCATCACTTCGTCACTGATGGCGAGGTGGATGGTGCGGTTGGGAATGTCGATCTCGATCGTGTCGCCGTTCTCGACAAGGCCGATCGCGCCGCCCTCTGCCGCTTCGGGCGAGACGTGGCCGATCGACAGGCCTGACGTACCGCCGGAAAACCGCCCGTCGGTGATCAGAGCGCATGCCGCGCCCAGCCCCTTCGACTTGATGTAGCTTGTGGGGTAAAGCATCTCCTGCATGCCCGGCCCGCCGCGTGGTCCTTCATAGCGGATCACCACGACATCGCCGGCCTGAACCTGCCCGCCCAGGATACCGGCAACGGCAGCGTCCTGGCTCTCGTAAACGCGGGCGGGGCCGGTGAACTTCAAGATCTTTTCATCGACGCCCGCCGTCTTCACGATGCAGCCATCCAGCGCGATATTGCCGGAAAGCACGGCCAGACCGCCGTCCTGGCTGAAGGCATGCTCGGCCGAGCGGATCACGCCACTCTCACGATCGGTGTCAAGGCTCTCCCAGCGGCGTGCCTGGCTGAACGCGGTCTGCGTCGGCACGCCACCTGGCGCCGCCGCGTAGAACTCGCGCACTTCGGACGAGGGCTGAAGGGCGATGTCCCAACGCGCGATCGCCTCGCCGATGGAGGCGGAATGGACGGTGGGCAGATCGCGATTGATCAGCCCGGCGCGGTCCAACTCGCCCAGGATCGCCATGATGCCGCCGGCGCGATGCACGTCTTCCATGTGCACGTCGTTCTTTGCAGGAGCGACCTTGGAGAGGCAGGGCACCTTGCGGCTAAGCCGGTCGATGTCGGTCATGGTGAAATCCACGCCGGCTTCGTGTGCGGCAGCCAGGAGGTGCAGCACGGTATTGGTTGAGCCACCCATGGCAATATCCAGGCTCATCGCGTTCTCAAACGCGCCGAAGCTGGCGACACGGCGCGGCAGAACGCTGTCGTCGTCCTGCTCGTAATAGCGATGGCACAAGTCCACGGCGACGCGGCCGGCCTCGAGGAACAGCTTCTCACGATCGGCGTGGGTCGCCAGCATCGAGCCATTTCCCGGCAGCGAAAGTCCCAATGCCTCAGTGAGGCAGTTCATCGAATTGGCGGTGAACATGCCTGAACACGATCCGCATGTCGGGCAGGCCGAGCGCTCGATCGTCTTCACTTCCTCGTCGGTGTAGCTCTCATCGGCGGCGGCGACCATCGCGTCCACCAGATCCAGCGCTCGTTCCTTGCCCTTCAGGATGACTTTGCCAGCCTCCATCGGGCCGCCGGACACGAAGACAGCGGGGATGTTCAACCGCAACGCCGCCATCAGCATGCCCGGCGTGATCTTGTCGCAGTTGGAGATGCACACCATCGCATCGGCGCAGTGGGCATTGACCATGTACTCCACGCTGTCGGCGATCAGATCGCGACTGGGCAGCGAATAAAGCATGCCGTCATGGCCCATGGCGATGCCGTCATCCACCGCGATCGTGTTGAATTCCTTGGCGACACCACCTGCCGCCTCGATCTCACGCGCGACCAGCTGGCCCAAATCCTTCAAGTGAACGTGGCCCGGCACGAATTGGGTGAAGGAGTTCACCACGGCGATGATCGGCTTGCCAAAGTCCGAATCCTTCATCCCGGTGGCGCGCCACAGTCCGCGCGCGCCGGCCATGTTGCGGCCATGGGTGGTGGTGCGGGAACGATAGGCAGGCATGGGCGGCTCCGGGATACGGACGGAAAAACGGTATCACGCCGCCCTACTCCACACCTCGTTCTGATCGAAGCGGAAAATGCCCGGTGGTGTAGAGTTCAAACGAAGTGGCGTGCCACCGCCGCGGCGATCCGCCCTAGACGCTCGGCCCATAGCACCTGGCCCTTCGCGTCGCCGATCTGGTCCTGGCGAATTTCCACGCCGAGATAGGGGCGGCGGTGTGCTTCGATATGGCGGTTCATGGTGGCATTGAGCAATTGGCCTGAATAGGGCTGCTGATCGCCGACGATGAGGCCCTCCGCCTCCAGCAATGGCAGTGCTAGGCGGGCTCCGCGATCATCTTCGTTGTAGAGGACGCCGACGTGCCAGGGCCGCCGCTGCTGCGGATCGCTGGCGAGGCGCGGGGTAAAGCTGTGGATCGACAGCACGAACGCGGGCGGTCTTGCTGCCAGCAAGTGCTCCAGCGCCTGATGATATGGGTCGAAGAAACGGGCGATGCGTCCTGCCCGGCCCTGGGGGCTCAGTGCGTTGCCGGGGATGGGGTGCCCATCGCTCACTTTCGGGATGATGCCCGCAGCGTCAGGATCGCGGTTGAAGTCGCACATCAGGCGGCTGATGTTGGCAAGATAGGCCGCGATCCCCGGACCGACCATGCGCCGTGCGACATCGGCCACCCCGATATCGACGGCAATGTGCTCGCGAAGCAGCGCCGGAGGAATTCCGAGGTCGATGTCCCGCGGCACCCGCGCCGAGGCATGATCGCAAATGATCAGGATGCCCCCGGCCGTGGGTTCGCCGACGATCTCATACGCCTCGGTTTGCGTGGCCATACCTTCGATCATGTCAGCGCAGAGCCCCGCTCATCTGCCACCAGTCCGGGTGCCGATCCGCGAGCGATGCGACCGCGGCGTCGCGATCGGCCGTCTGGTCATAGAGTGCAAAGCACGTCGCCCCCGAGCCTGACATGCGCGAAAGGAACGCGCCAGTCTGACGCAAGGCGGTCAGCACCTCCTCGATTACGGGTTGCAGGGCAAGCGCGGGCGCTTCCAAATCGTTGCGACCGTCTAGCGCGATCTGGCGCAGGGAACCGGATGGCATGGGGCCGCGATCCTGACCGTCCCAGCCCTTGAAGACGGGGCCCGTGGGCATGGGCACGCGCGGGTTGACGAGGATGACCGGCATACCGGCCAAATCGTTGGGCACTTCCTCAAGATCGGTGCCGATGCCCGTACCGATGCAGGCCCGCGAAAGCACGCAGGCGGGAACGTCCGCGCCCAGAGCGGCGGCACGACGGGCCCAATCGTCGGGCAAGCCATGGGCCTGCTCCACCAGGCGGAACACCGCGCCGGCATCGGCCGATCCGCCGCCCAGACCGGCGGCGACGGGCAAACGCTTCTCTAGGTCCACCGCCCAACCCGGGCCGTGGGGAAGCTTGCCCAGCGCCTTGGCGACGATGTTGCCGAAAGGATCATCAATAGCCGGAGCGAACTCGCCTGTGGTCGCCAGGCTGTCCTGCTGGGATGGGCGCACCGTCAGCCGATCGCCATCGTCCACGAAGGCGAACAGCGTTTCCAGTTCATGATAGCCGTCATCCCGGCGCCGCCGCACATGCAGCGCCAGGTTGATCTTGGCGTAGGCCGTTTCCGTCAGCATGTAGGGCGCGCCATCAGCGAAGCCGGATCACATGTTCGGGTAGTTCGGCCCCCCGCCGCCTTCCGGCGCCGTCCACTCGATCTGCTGGCCCGGATCCTTGATGTCGCAGGTCTTGCAATGCACGCAATTCTGCGAATTGATCTGAAAGCGCATCGCGCCCGTATCCTCGTTGCGGACGTATTCGTAGACGCCTGCGGGGCAGTACCGGGTGGATGGTCCGCCAAAAACCGGAAGCTCGGTGCGTAGCGGATAGTCTGGATCCTTCAGCACGAGGTGGACCGGCTGATCCTCCTCATGATTGGTGAAGGAGTAGGAAACGCTGGTCAGGCGGTCGAAGCTGATCACGCCATCGGGCTTGGGATAAGCGATGGGGCGGTAAAGATCCGCACGGCCGGTAGCCTCGGAATCGCGGTGATGCTTCATCGGCTTGGCCAGGCCGAAGCCGAACAAAGTGCGCAGCCACATATCCGCGCCGGCCAGCACCGTACCCATTTCGCCGCCCCACTTGGCGACCATCGGTTCAGCGTTCTGCACCAGCTTCAGTTCGGTGGCGATCCAGCTGTCGCGCACGGCGGCGTCGTATTCGTCCAGGCTATTCTGCTCGCGCCCAGCCTTTACCGCCGCCGCGATTGCTTCTGCTGCCAGCATGCCGCTCTTCATCGCGGTGTGCGAGCCCTTGATGCGCGGCACGTTGACGAAACCGGCCGAGCAACCCGCCAGCACGCCGCCCGGGAACGCGAGCTTGGGTACCGACTGCCAGCCACCCTCGTTGATCACGCGCGCACCGTAGGAAACGCGCTTGCCACCCTCCAGGATCGCGCGAATGTCAGGATGTTGCTTCCAGCGCTGAAATTCCTCGAACGGGAAGACGTAGGGGTTCTTGTAGTCCAGCGCGGTCACGAAGCCGAGCGCGACCTGGTTGTTCGCCTGGTGATACAGGAACCCGCCGCCCCAGCTGTCGCTTTCCGAAAGCGGCCAGCCCTGCGTGTGGATAACGCGGCCCGGGACATGCTTGTCGGGCGCGATGTCCCAGATTTCCTTCAGGCCGATGCCATAGATCTGCGGCTGGCAATCCGCCTCCAGATCGTACTTCGCTTTCAAGCGCTTGGTGAGATGACCGCGCGCGCCTTCACAGAAGACGGTGTACTTGCCCAGCAATTCCATGCCGGGTTCGTAGTCGGGCTTTTTTTCGCCATCGCGACCGATGCCCATCACGCCGGCGACTACGCCGGTGACGGCGCCCTTCTCGTCGTACAGGATTTCAGACGCGGAGAAGCCGGGGAAGATTTCCACTTCCAGGGCCTCGGCCTGCTCAGCCAGCCAGCGGCACAGGTTGCCCAGGGATCCGGTGTAATTTCCATCGTTCGACATGAACGGGGGCATGATGATGTGCGGCATCGACATCTTCTTGCCCTTGGTAAGATGCCAGTGCCAATTGTCGGTCACCGGCACTTCGGCCATCGGGCAGCCGTCTTCGCGCCAGGTCGGCAGCAACTCATCCAGAGCGCGCGGATCGACCACTGCGCCGGACAGGATGTGAGCGCCGATTTCAGAGCCCTTTTCGAGGACGCATACGGCCAATTCAGGATCGATCTGTTTCAGACGGATCGCCGTCGAGAGGCCTGCCGGACCACCTCCGACGATGACCACGTCGAACGGCATCGATTCACGTTCACTCATGCCTGTCATGTCCCTACGGAATTATATTTCGTCATTTGCGCGTCGACTGCCTTGATTGGTGGAGGTCGACAGGTCAAGGCTTAGAGACATGACCCGCGGAACAAATCCGGATTGTACTGAGATGTTCGCAGCGGCGATGGCCTGGTGGCGGGATGCCGGTCTGACCAGCGCTCTGGACGACGATCCGCACGTCTGGCTCGCCCCCCACGACCCCGCGAAGACGCCTGGAGCAAGCGCGCCCAGGCAGATCAAACCGGTCATGCCTGCCGTTGCGCCCGCGATCGCCGAAGAGCCAACGCCGCTTCCGGATAACCTTAAGGCTTTCCAGGCATGGTGGATGACCGCGCGTGAGTTGGACGGAGGCCGCTGTGTCGGCCGCGTTCCCCCGCGCGGTGTGGCATCGCCAGACGTGATGATCATAGCCTGCGAACCCGAAGCCGAGGATCGCGAGCGTCTGTTGTCCGGGCCGGAAGGACTGATGATCGCCAGCTTCCTGAAAGCGGGCGGGATTTCCGACGATCAGGTTTACGTCGCCAGCGCCCTGCCCTGCCATTCGCCGGGAACCGAATGGTCGGCGATATCGCAAGGTGCGATCGCCTCGGCGCTGCGGCACCACGTTGCTTTGGTAGCTCCTAAACGGATCATCGCCATCGGCGGCGTCATCCTGCCGCTGCTTGGGCACGGCTCGCCTCAAGCTGCTGCCGTTTCACTCAGTTTTAACCATCAAGATGCCACGATTCCACTACTGGGACTTCGGCGGATACCGGCACCTCAGGCGCAGGCCCGCTGGAAGGCTTTGGTCTGGCGTGCGTGGCTGGACTGGACGGCGTGAATGCTTGGCGTCTGTCGTGATGACGAACTGGGTCGGCCGACTTGATCGGATTATATTGGGGTGAAAACTTGAGGAATGCTGCCAAGGCCGGGCTTCTTGCCCTTCTGAGCGCCGCGTCGCTGGTATCGGCTCCCGCATTCGCCAACAGCGCCGCGGTGGAATATTTCCGCAGCAGGGCCGACCGAACGGCGGTTCCCACGCTGCTCAGTCAGGACGAGCGCGATTACTACCGCCGCTTGTTCGATGCGATTGACCATAAGGACTGGACCACGGTTCAGTCGTTGTTCGCGCAAAAGCCCGATGGCCCGTTGCATCAGCAGGCACGTGCGGAATACTTCCTGGATTCAAACTCTCCCAAGATCGAGCTGGCCGAACTGCAGACGTGGCTGTCTCAAGGCACCACGCTCCCCGGTGCCGACCAGATCAGCCGCCTGGCGCTGAAGCGCGGCGCATTGAGCGTCCCCAGCGCGCCGGTGCAGCGCCAGTTTGCCAGCTTGCCCTCGCTTCCCAAGCGCATCCGCCCTTCCTCGATCAATGATGGCACCATGCCCGGCACGGTCTCCGCCGGTATCATGGACCGCATCAAGGCCGACGACCCGGTGGGCGCGCGTGTCCTTCTCGATGGGATCGATGGCGCCCTCAGCCCCTCCACCCGCGCGGAATGGCGGCAGAAGGTGGCGTGGAGCTTCTATATCGAGAACCAGGACGCCCCGGCCTACCAACTCGCTCAGCTTGCCACCCAAGGCGTAGGGCCGTGGGTGGGAGAAGCCTGGTGGACCGCCGGGCTCGCCGCCTTCCGCCTGGGCGATTGCGACGGTGCGGCGGACGCGTTCCGCAATGCCTCCGCCCGATCGGAGAATGCCGAGCTGACCTCTGCGGCCTATTACTGGCAAAGCCGCTCGCTGGTCCGTTGCCGCAAGCCAGAACAGGCGGCGGTAATCCTGCGCAAGGCGGCGGTCCGCGATGAGACGCTCTATGGGATGCTCGCGGCCGAGCAACTGGGCCTGCGCCTGCCGCAGCAGCATTCAGCGGCGGATTTCACGCAAACCGATTGGCAGCAACTGCGTGACGAGGGCAACATCCGCGTGGCAGTTGCGCTGACCGAGATCGGCCGCGATAGCCTGGCCGACGAGGTCTTGCGCTATCAGGCCCGGATCGGCGCCCCTTCCGAGTTCGAACCGCTCAGCCGCCTTGCTCGCGATCTTGGCCTCCCCAAGGCCCAGTTGTGGATGGCCTACAACGCTCCTTACGGTGGCAAACCCGCCCCCGCGACACGCTTCCCCACGCCGAAGTGGACACCGGCCGGTGGTTGGCAGGTCGATCCGGCACTGGTTTACGCGCATGTGCTGCAGGAATCGGTATTCCAGACCAATGTGGTCAGCCCGGCCGGCGCACGTGGCCTAATGCAGATCATGCCCGCCGCGGCGCAGGACCATAGCGGATCGCTGGGCTTCAGTGGATCGGCAAGCGATCTGAACAAGCCGGAGGTCAACCTCGCTTTCGGACAGCGGCACTTGCAGATGCTGAAGAACTCCGGCGCAACCCAGGGCCTGCTGCCCAAGGTGATGGCGGCGTACAACGCGGGGCTGGCCCCGATCGGCCGCTGGAACAGCGAAGTGCGAGATCAGGGCGATCCCCTCCTCTGGATGGAATCGCTGCCCTATTGGGAGACGCGCGGCTACGTGAACATCGTGATGCGCAACTTCTGGATGTATGAGCGGCAAGCGGGCGGTGCGTCGGAAAGCCGGGAGGCGTTGGCGCAGGGCATGTGGCCTACCTTCCCCGGGCTTGGCAGCGCGACCGGGGTGCGCATGGCATCGAACGGAGCTATCCTTCGTGGCCGTTGACCTTTCTCGCACGTTCAAGCCGATCCAGATCGCCGTCCTCACCGTATCCGACACGCGCGGTCCGGAAGACGACACTTCGGGCGATATCCTGGCGGAGCGCGTGACCGATGCGGGCCATTCGCTCGCCGCCCGGAATATCGTACGCGATGATGTGCCGACGATCGTCGGGCAGTTGGAAGCCTGGATCGCAGACCCTTCGGTGGACGCCGTCGTCATCACCGGCGGCACCGGACTGACCGGACGCGACGTGACGCCCGAAGCGCTGGACCGCGTGAAAGAGCGCGATATCCCCGGCTTTGGCGAGCTGTTTCGCTGGATCAGCTACAAGACGATCGGCACGTCCACCATTCAGTCGCGTGCATGCGCGGTCCTGTCACGCGGGACTTACATCTTCGCCCTCCCCGGCTCGAATGGCGCGGTGAAAGATGGGTGGGACGGGATCCTGGCCGAGCAACTCGACAGCCGCAATCGTCCATGCAACTTCGTAGAATTGATGCCGCGCCTTCGCGAGGTTTGATGCAATCGCCTATCCGGGGAGGGTTGATACCTGGCATCTGGGCCAAGCCGCAGCGTGCCTGGCTTGCGTAATTGTTCCTGATATGTTCTACATCTGGAATGGTTGCGCAAACATCTTCCAAGGGCCGAGGTGCACAATCGTCTCAGGCCTCGACGCGCTTCAATATCGCTGCGCGTGAGGCTGATGGCGACTGGGAGGATGTGCATAACTGTGTTGACGGGCCTGTCGAAAAGCTGCGGACAACGGTAACGGTTGAGCATCCCAAGGCCATCCTGTCGTTCAACGCCTCTCCCGATGTGCCGTTCGATCGATCGATCAACGCGTATCGTGGCTGCGAGCATGGCTGTATATACTGCTTCGCCCGACCGACCCACGCTTTCCACGATCTGTCCCCTGGGCTGGATTTTGAAACCAAGCTTTTCGCCAAGCCCGATGCCGCCCGCCTGCTGAGGGAAACCCTCGCAAAGCCCAGCTATCGACCCGCGCCCATCGCAATGGGAACCAACACCGATCCCTATCAGCCGATCGAAGCGGATTACCGGATCACGCGGCAAGTTCTCGAAACGTGCCTGGAAGTGCGGCACCCCGTGACGATCACCACGAAGTCAGACCGCGTCCTGCAGGATCTGGATCTTCTGGCCGAACTGGCGCGGCATAACCTGACTTCGGTTGGTATCTCCGTAAGCGTCCGGGGTGCGCTGAGATTGGACGGTCGGTTGTCTAAGTGGATATCGACTGGCATCTTGCTGCGATGTTCATGTCGATCGGCATTCCAAGGCTGGCACTAGCGGCTTCGGCAGTTCTGCTGATTTCCGCTACTGCGCCATTGCCATCCCAAATAACGCGGTTTGCGCAGGGTGTTATTCAGGTTGCGCGAATGCAGAAGGCTCATGATCCTCGAGTCTTGACACGACTGCTGGGGGTACGGCTTCGTGACCCAGAAAAGTGGTCGGGGCAGCCTGATGGTAGCTATCGGGAAGCAAGGTGGCGCAATCCGGTCAGCGATCTGGGCGTAACGCTTGTATCGATGACAGATGTACCGGTCAGTGACGGGCGGGAGGTGTCTTCCTCAACAGACATCGATCTGACAGGCCAGCCCTGCATTTCA
>NZ_JACIDY010000006.1 GCF_014196615.1 Novosphingobium fluoreni | reverse complement strand
CCACTCTCCTTCGGCAGTGCCAAAGGACACTCCTTACGAGAGCCTCATCGCGGCAGGGCATCGCCCGCGCAACACGTCGGAGCCCGGACGCTTACGTATCTCCGTGACCAGCCTGGATGCGCGGCTCTCGCGGTTGCTGGAGCCACGGGCCGCCTCGCCAGCGAAGCGTTTGGCGGCACTGGGCCGTTTGGTCGACGCGGGTGTGCCGTGCCATGTGTCGATCGCGCCGGTGATCCCATCGATCACCGATTGCTACATCGAAGGCATTCTGGCGGAGGCGGCAAAATTCGGCGTCAGCGCCGCCACATGGATCATCGTGCGCTTGCCGCACGAGGTGGCACCCTTGTTTCGGGAATGGCTGCAGACCCATTTCCCTGATCGCGCAGGCAAAGTGATGGCGACGATCCAATCGATCCGTGGTGGTCGAGATAACGATCCACGCTTTGGTATGCGAATGAAGCCGGAAGGCGTTTGGGCCGACCTTTTCCGACGGCGCTTTGCCATCGCGATGCGTCGCCATGCGATGGGTAGGCCGGAAGTGAAACTGGATTGCACTCGCTTCCGGCGGCCATCCACAGACGGTCAGTTGTCGCTGCTCTAGCAACCGAACAGACATACAGGCGTTTCGGCGCGTACAATGTTTGAAGAGGAGGCCAGAATGGTTGAGGAACGGATCACGACTGTCGAGGGTGCAAACGGCCCCACGACCCACACGACCGTCATTCACGACGGTGATCGCAAGCGCGGCGGTGGTGGCACGGCTTTGCTGGCTATCGTCCTGCTGATCGCGGTCATCGCCGGCATTTATTTCTTCAGCCAGAGCAGCTCCAGCGAGTCCGCCAAAGATAACGCCGTTGCAGAGGCTGCCAGCAGCGTCGGTAACGCCGCAAAGCAAGTCGGCAGCGCTGCAGAAAATGCGGCCGACAAGATCACTAATAAGTAATACCAGGCCGGTCGCTAGTGGCGTCGATACGCCACCAGCGACCGGCGAATGATCAGGCCGCCATGCGAAGCTTGCGCGGTGCCAGAGATTCGACGGTAATCCCCTCGATCTGTGCCAGCTGTTCGGCGAAGTCTCCATCCAGCGCGAAATCGCGCCCCAGGCGCACGTTCTGCATTTGGCCATCGCCGAGATGAAGCCGTGCGATTACCTCGCCCGTCCCCTTAGTGCCCGGTCGCATCAGCAAAGCGAGTTCCTGGATCGCCTCGACCCGGTCAATATCGATCGTCATCACCATGCGCGCATCGCTAGTCACTTCGGCCAACGGACGGGCACCCCGGACGGTGACACGAGGGGGCTCGTCGGCGCTGGGGCTATCAAGCTCAACATTGAGAAGCACGCAGGTGCCCTCCTTCGCCCACTTCACGAAACTATCGACCAGGCTTTCCTCGAAGCAGGAGGCGCTGAACTGACCGGACTGGTCTGAAAAGTCGGCGATCACAAAGTCCTTGCCCTTGCGGGTCTTGCGCTTCTGGACGCTTTCAACCAGCACGGCCATCACCGCTCCGGCCCGGCCGCTCGCCCCGCCTGCGATCAAGCTGCCATGCGTGCGCGCGCCGTTGGCCGTCGCCACCATGCGCCATTGCTCAACCGGGTGGGCGGCGAAGTAGAAGCCGAAGTTTTCTCGCTCCTTCGCCATCTGGTCCAACCGGCTCCACGGTGGACAATCGACGAGGCGCAGCGCTTGTTCTGCATGATCGTCCCCGCCGAACAACGCATGCTGGCTGCTGACCCGTTCGCGAGAGGCGCGGTCTGCTTCGGCCAGGAGCGTCTCTGCGTTCGCAAGCACCTTCGCGCGATTAGGTTCCAACTCATCGAATGCACCGGAAGCCGCAAGGCTTTCCAATTGGCGACGGTTCATCGATCCGGCCGGTGCGCGGCGGAATACGTCGTCCAGGCTGACGAAGTTGCCGTTCGCCACCCGCTCTTCGACGATTGCCTCCATCGCCTTTTCGCCGACGTTGCGGATGCCGGCCAGCGCATAGCGCACGGCATGGCTATCGCGCGTCTCTTCTACGGTGAACTCGGCCTCGGACCTGTTGATGTCCGGTGGTGAAAGCTGGATGCCGTTGCGGCGCGCATCGTCCACGAACACGGCCAGCTTTTCGGACTGGTGCATGTCGAAGCACATCGATGCCGCGTAAAACTCGTGCGGATAATGCGCCTTCAGCCACGCGGTGTGGTACGCCAGCAGAGCGTACGCGGCGGCATGCGACTTGTTGAAACCGTATCCTGCAAACTTGTCGATCAAGTCGAACAGCTCGTTCGCCTTGGCCTTCTCGATGCCGGAATGCAGCTTGCAACCATCGACGAAGCGCTGGCGCTGCGCATCCATCTCCGCCTGGACCTTCTTGCCCATCGCGCGGCGCAGCAAGTCAGCATCGCCCAGCGAGTACCCCGCCAGGATCTGCGCGGCCTGCATGACCTGCTCCTGATAGACAAAGATTCCGTAGGTTTCACCCAGGATTACCGCCAACTTCTCATGCGGATACTCAATCGCCGCCAGGCCGTTCTTACGCTGACCGAACAGCGGGATATTGTCCATCGGGCCCGGACGATAGAGCGAGACGAGCGCGATGATGTCGCCGAAGTTGGTCGGCTTCACCGCTGCCAGCGTACGGCGCATGCCTTCCGATTCCAGCTGGAAGACGCCCACCGTGTCGCCACGCTTCAACAGATCGTACACGCGCGGATCGTCCCAGGCGAGCGTCGACAAGTCGATACGGATGCCGCGCCGTTCCAGCAGGTCAGTCGCCTTGCGCAGCACCGACAGAGTCTTCAGGCCGAGAAAGTCGAATTTGATCAGCCCGGAGTCCTCGACATATTTCATGTCGAACTGGGTGACCGGCATGTCCGATCGCGGATCGCGATATAGCGGCACCAGTTGGGACAAAGGCCGATCGCCGATCACAACGCCCGCCGCGTGGGTCGAAGAGTTGCGCGGCAGGCCTTCCAGCTGTCGGGCCAGATCGACGAGGCGCTTCACTTCCTTGTCGTTGTCGTACTCACGCCGGAAGTCGACCGCCCCGTTCACCGCGCGGTCCAGCGTCCAGGGGTCGGTGGGATGGTTGGGCACCATCTTGCACAGCGAGTCGACGCGGCCGTAACCCATCTGCAGGATACGCCCGCAATCGCGCAGCACGGCGCGGGCCTTCATCTTGCCGAAGGTGATGATCTGGGCCACGTGATCATGACCGTACTTGGCCTGCACGTAGCGGATCACCTCGCCACGACGGGTTTCGCAGAAATCGATGTCGAAGTCCGGCATCGAAACACGCTCGGGATTGAGGAAGCGTTCGAACAGGAGGCCGAGCTTCAATGGGTCCAAGTCGGTAATGGTCAGCGCCCAGGCAACGACCGACCCCGCACCCGATCCGCGACCGGGACCCACCGGAATGCCGTTATCCTTGGCCCACTTGATGAAGTCCGCGACGATTAGGAAGTAACCCGGAAAGCCCATGCGGATGATGATCGACGTCTCGAAATCCAGGCGATCGGCATATTCCAGGAACTCTTCGGGCACACCGTGCGGCTTGAGCCGCGCGGCCCAGGCATCGGCGCGCTGATCTTCTGGCAGTGACAGGACGGCGTTCAGTTCGTCTATCGTAGTCTCGGGCCAATAGGGTGCAAGGCGCGAGGCGAGGCCAAGGCGCGCATCGCGTTCCAGCATCCGCTCTTCACCGGTTTTATCACCGGCGAGGCTGGGCAGGATCGGCTTGCGCTTGGGCGGCGCGAAAGCGCAGCGCTGGGCGACGACGAGCGTATTGGCCAGAGCCTCGGGAAGATCGGCGAAGGCCTGCGCCATCGTCTCCGCCGGCTTCACCCAGCGCTGATCGGAAGAGCGAGGGCGATCAGGCGCGTCGATATGCGTCGAATTGGCGATGCAGAGCAGCGCATCGTGTGCCGAATGGAAGTGCTTTTCGGCGTATTGCGCCGGGTTAGTGGCCACTAGCGGCAAGTCCCTGGCATAGGCCAGCTCGATCAGCCCATCTTCGGACGCATCTTCAATTGGGTCACCACTGCGGGCGATTTCGATATAGAGTCGCTGCGGAAACAGGCGCTGCAAATCATCGCACATCGCGCCAGCGGCGGCGTCCCGTCCATCGGCCAGCAGGCGGGCAAGCGCACCCTCACCCGCACCAGTCAGGCAGATCAACCCCTCGGACCGGCCTTCCAGGTCCGCCAGGCCGACGTGTGGCTCCCGTTCGAGGGGGCGATCCAGGTGTGCGCGGCTTACGAGATGGCACAAATTGTTCCACCCCGTCTCGTCTTGCGCGAACAGGGCGAGCCAGTCGATCGGGCCGTCTGGCGTCGTGTCGCGGGCTATGGCGAGGAATGTGCCGATGATCGGCTGCACACCGGCGCTGCGACATGCCGGGGCGAAGGAAACAGCGCCGTAGAGTCCATTGCGATCACAGATCGCCGCTGCGGGGAACTTGCGCTCTTTTGCCAGCTTGGCGATCGCCTTGGGCTCGATCGCACCGTCTAGCATCGTGAAGCTGGAAAAGATGCGGAGGGGCACGAATTGCGCGAAAGCCATGGGCTTGATTTTGGCGCTGCTGCCCGGCGCAATCAAGGGTGGCCGGGACAAAACCGGGGAAACATCGCCTGGTTTAAGCGGGCGGAGCGGCTCTCAGCAAAGTCTCGATATCGGCAGCGATGACTTCCGGCTTCACCAGCGGGGCGTAGCGTCGCACCGCGCGACCGTTTCGATCGACGAGGAACTTGGTGAAGTTCCATTTGATACCGCGAGAGCCCAGCACTCCGGGAGCTTCGCCTTTCAGCCAGTCGAACAGAGGAAGTGCATTTGGACCATTCACGTCGATCTTGCTCATCAACGGAAAGCTCAGGCCAAAATGGATGTCGCAGAATGTGGCGATTTCGGAATCGGCGGCGGGCTCCTGGCGCCCGAACTGGTTGCACGGAAACGCCAGAACCTCGAACCCGCGATGGCCAAAGTCCTGCCACAGCTTCTCAAGCCCGGCATATTGCGGCGTGAAGCCACAATGGCTGGCGGTATTCACCACCAGCAGGACTTTGCCCAGCTTACTGCCCAGCGCGATTGGCGCGCCAGTCCCGGCGCGAACCTGAAAATCGGCGATCGTCGTCATAGCGTCGGATCACCGCCGATTAGTGGAATTGCCGTATTTGGTACCAAAGCGCTGGCCACTATCGTTTCGCTCCCCTCCAGTCGATCGACCGCTTGTGATCGACGGCCTATCGGCGGGGAATCCAAATGTCAGTGATGGCGCGTCGGAAAGTCCGGACGGCGCGACAGACCGCGGATTTCGCCAATCCTCAGCTGGTGATCGCCTTCCTTCTGGATCGCGTAATCGCCTTGCTGATCGTCGGGCAAGCTGAGCACGAACGAGATCAGTTCGGCCAGAGTGCCGCGACGGATCGTCTTCAAGCGATGAAACAGGCCGCCACCATCCGCGCACTTGTGAAGCTCGGCCGCATCGTTCCAGCCGATGCCATGGGTTTCACCAGAGCCGCCCTGCGTCGTGGTGGGGATGTCGCTCATCGCCTTCTCCTGATTTGTACGCCTGATGTGTTACGAGGCTACGTGCTTAAACTGAATTAACGCAGACCTGTTTCTTCGAGCAGGCCATCGTGCAGACGAACGACGCGATCCATGGCGCGGGCCAGTCGTTCATTATGGGTCGCCACCAGCGCCGAAGAACCTTCTCCACGAACGAGTTCGAGGAACTGGCCCAGTACGCGATCGGCGGTCGCCTCATCCAGATTGCCGGTCGGCTCATCGGCCAGCACCATCTGCGGCTTGTTGGCCAACGCCCGCGCGACGGCGACACGCTGTTGCTCACCGCCCGAAAGCTGGCTCGGCCGGTGGTCCAGCCGGGCACCGAGGCCTAGCGCGTCCAACAACTCCCGCGCCCGCACTTGCGCCTCATCCTGCGATCTGTGCGCGACCAATTGAGGGAGGACGACGTTCTCCATCGCCGAAAAATCGGGAAGCAGATGATGGAATTGATAGACGAAGCCGATATGATCGCGGCGTACTGCAGCGCGCTGGTCCTTGCCCAGTTGCGAGGCGTTGATCCCGGCAATCTCGATCAGGCCGCCAAAGCCGCCTTCCAGCAAGCCGATCGCCTGCAGCATGGTGGATTTGCCGGAGCCAGACGGTCCCAGCAACGCTACGATCTCACCGGGTTGGATCGCCAGGTTGGCACCGCGCAGCACATCGATGCGCACGCCGCCCTGCTCGAAACTACGTGTCAGATTTTGAAGGCGGACGACGGCGTTATTCATAGCGCAGCACCTGCACGGGATCGGTGCTCGCCGCCTTGAACGCGGGATAGAGCGTGGCGAGGAAGCTGAGGACGAGCGAGAGGACGCAGATCACGGTCACTTCCACCGGGTCGGTGCGGCTTGGCAGTTCCGTCAGAAACCGGATCGACGGGTCCCACAGATTCTGGCCGGTCAGCAGTTCAACGGCGCGGACGATCGGCTGGCGGAAGAACAGGAAGATGAAGCCCAGGATCACACCCACTCCGGTGCCGAGTGCGCCGATCAGGAAGCCGGCGGTGACAAAGATCTTGGTCAAAGATCGCCGCGTCGCCCCCATCGTGCGCAGAATCGCGATATCGCGGGTCTTGGCGCGCACCAGCATGATGAGTGAAGACAGGATGTTGAATACCGCCACCAGCACGATGATCGAGAGGACGACGAACATCGCTACCCGCTCTACCGCCAGCGCTTCGAACAAGGAGGCGTTGATCGTCTTCCAGTCGGTGACGACGGCCTGCCCGGCCAATTGCCGCGTGAGCGGCGCCATGATCTCACCGACGCGATCCGGGTCCGTCGTGGTCACCTCGATCATGCCGATAGTGTCGCCGGTCAGCAGCAGGGTTTGCGCGTCGGCGACCGGCATGACAACGAACGCCTGGTCATAGTCGTAAACGCCGATCTCGAAGATGGCAGCCACCTGATAGCCGATCTGCCGCGGTACCGTGCCGAACGGTGTCGATCGCCCTTGCGGGTTGATGATCGTGATCGTGTCACCCACCTGGACGCCCAGGTTCTGGGCCAGACGCGATCCGATCGCCACCTGATCTGCCCCGGCCTTCAAGGGCGCGAGGCTGCCTGCCTTCAACTGCGGCTTTAAGCGCAGGATATCTTCCGGGGTGTTGCCACGCGCAAGGATTGCCTCAACCCGGCCATTGAACGTCGCCAAAAGCGGTTGCTCAATCAAGGGAGAAGCCCGCGTAACGCCGGGGGTCTTGCGAACGTCCTGCAGCACTTCCTGCCAGTTACCCAGCCGCCCGCCGTAGGCTTGGATGATCGCATGGCCGTTCAAGCCCACGATCTTGTCGAACAGCTCTGCGCGAAAGCCGTTCATGACGCTCATCACGATGACCAGAGCCGCAACCCCCAGCGACACCGCGACCAAGCTGATCCCGGCGACGAGCGCGATGAACGCCTCTCCCCGGCCGGGGAGCATGTAGCGCTTGGCAATCATCCATTCGAAAGGGGAAAGCAGCAAGCGCGTTTGGTCCGGATGCAAGAGGTTGCCAGGGCGAATAGGTGTTCGAGGCGTGAGTGGCAAGCGACCAGCCATCAACTTCGTAGGGCCACTAAACGGCATAACGGCACACAGGTTGCACGAGGATGCCGACACGCGATGTCATGATGATGCCATATCGGGCTGTATCGTCCCGCGCGCCCACCAACTCCCTTGCAATTTGGACCGGCTTCCATCACATGCCCGCAATCAGAAGCGCGCCGCGCGGGTCGGAAATTTCTCATGAACTTTACTCACCCCTTCCGTGATCAAGACGGAGACAAGCTGCGCGAAGAGTGCGGTGTTTTCGGCGTTATCGGCGCAAGAGATGCGGTGAATATCGCCGCGCTGGGGCTTCATGCCTTGCAGCATCGTGGGCAGGAAGCCGTTGGCATCACCACTTACGATGGACGGGAGTTCTACTCGCATCGTGGGTTGGGCCATGTCGCGCAGGTTTTTGCCGACAAATCGATCTCGGAGACATTGCCCGGTGAGATGGCTTCCGGCCACGTGCGCTATTCCACCACGGGCGGCTCGGGCTTGCGCAACGTACAGCCGCTATTCGCGGACCTGTCAGCCGGTGGCTTCTCGATCGCGCACAATGGCAACATCTCCAACGCCAGCCACCTCAAGCGCGAGCTGGTTCGCCGGGGCGCGATCTTTCAATCGACGTCGGACACCGAAGTCATCATCCATCTTGTGGCGACCAGTCGCTACCCGACGCTGATGGACCGCTTCGTCGATGCTTTGCGCATGGTGGAGGGCGCATATTCGCTGATCTGCATGACCGAACAAGGCATGATCGCCTGCCGCGATCCCTTGGGCATCCGTCCGTTGGTGATGGGCCGCTTGGGGGACGCGACGATCTTCGCCAGCGAAACAGTGGCGTTGGACGTGATCGGCGCGGAGTTCGTCCGCTCGATTGAGCCGGGCGAGATGGTGCAGGTCGATCACAAGGGCGTGGTTTCCAGCCACCGCCCCTTCGGCAACCCTGCCCCGCGCCCGTGCATCTTCGAGCATGTCTATTTCAGCCGCCCCGATTCGGTGATGGATGGCCGCTCGGTCTATTCCGTGCGCAAGCAGATCGGTGTGGAGCTCGCCAAGGAGTCGCCAGCGGACGCCGATCTTGTGATCCCGGTACCGGACAGCGGTGTTCCGGCAGCGATCGGCTACGCTCAGGAATCCGGCATCCCGTTCGAACTGGGCATCATTCGTTCGCATTACGTCGGCCGTACCTTCATTCAGCCGTCCGAAGGCGCGCGCCATGCTGATGTGAAGCGCAAGCACAATGCCAATCGCGCGATTATCGAGGGCAAGCGCGTCATCCTGATCGACGACTCGATCGTGCGCGGCACAACCTCGATGAAAATCGTCGAGATGATGCGCGATGCCGGTGCCGCCGAAGTCCATATGCGTATCGCCAGCCCGCCCACCGGGCACTCCTGCTTCTACGGCGTCGATACACCAGAGCGGTCCAAGCTGCTCGCCGCGAACATGGACACCGAGGCCATGGCGGCCTTCATCAAAGCAGACAGCTTGGCGTTCGTTTCTATCGACGGCCTGTACCGCGCCGTTGGTGAGGCTGAGCGCAACAACGCCTCCCCGCAGTTCTGCGATGCCTGCTTCAGCGGCGAATATCCAACGAGCCTGACCGATTTGGCCGAGAAGGACAAACCAGACCTCCTCACCCTGCCCGTCAACAAGGTCGCCTAAGTCCATGGTATTTGCGGGACAGACCGCGCTCGTCACGGGCGCAAGCCGGGGTATTGGCGCCGCGACGGCGAAGGCGCTGGCCGCCGCTGGTGCTCACGTTGTGATGACGGCCCGCACCACCAAGGAACTGGAAGCGGTCGAAGAAGCGATCTTCGGGGCCGGCGGCTCCGCAACGATCGCGCCGGTCGATCTGGCAGAGCCTGATGGCATCGCCCGCCTCGCCACCGCGATCGGCCAGCGTTGGGACAAGCTGGACATGCTGGTCATCAACGCGGCTCTGTTGCCGCAACTCAGTTCCGTAACGGACATTGATCAGAAAGCCTGGAACAAGGCGATGACGGTGAACGTCCTTGCCACTCAGGCGCTGTTAGCAAACTTCCACCAGTTGCTTCGCGCCAGCCCGGATGGCCGCGTGGTAGGGCTGACCACGACCGTCGCCGCGTCCCCCCGGGCATTCTGGGGGGCCTATGGCTCGACGAAGGCGGCGTTCGAAGTTTTGCTCGATTGCTATGCGCAAGAAGTGGCAAACCTTTCCAAAATACGCGTAGCGATCGTGAATCCCGGCGCCACGCGGACGGCAATGCGCGCGCGTGCCTACCCCGGTGAAGATCCTGCATCCGTGAAATCGCCGGAAGTCGTCGCCGATCGGATTGTCGCGCTTATGGGCGAATCTTTCCTTACCGGGCACCGCGAGACCGTTAACCCCAACCGGTAATTTCACGGAAACCTACTGTCGTCATATCTCGTTACAATGATGGGGTATTCCCGTCTGAGAGATAAGCGGACAGCGATGATGAGCAGCGCTCAGACCGACAAGTACGCCTTCGCGGCACAGGAAGACCGCAGCGCGCATCGCATGCGCCTTTCGATCCCGGCCACCTTGCGACCCGCCGGGGGCAAGAAGATCCAGACCGTCGTGCGAAATCTGTCGCTGTCCGGCTTTTCGGCGACAGCGATCAGCCGGGTTCTGCCGGGTACCGTGTGCTGGCTGACACTTCCCGGCCAAGAAGCGATCCAGGCCAAGGTCGTGTGGTGGGAGCAGGGGCTGATCGGCTGCGCGTTCGATGACCTGCTCGGCCCGTTGCAATACGAGGCGATCCTGCTGCGCTGGCAGGGCGACGGCGTCTATCGCGGCTGAAGGCTAGCCTTTCGCCTTTCGATAGGCCTCCAGCGCCCGCTCGCGCGCTTCCTTATGGCCGATGATCTTTGCCGGATAATCCTCGGGCCGCTTTTCCTCCTCGGGATCGTGGATATCGGCATCCGACAATCCTTTCAGTTCCGGCACCCACTCACGAATATACTCTGCGGCGTCGAACTTTGGCGATTGCGTCAACGGCGCCATGATCCGCGTGAACATATTGGAATCGACGCCCGAGCCTGAAACCCACTGCCAGTTCACGCCATTGTTTCCGTAATCTGCATCGACCAGCGTATCCCAGAACCACTGCTCGCCTTCCCGCCAGTCGATAAGCAGGTGCTTGATCAGGAAGCTGGCCGCGATCATGCGGACGCGATTATGCATCCATCCGGTCGTCCACAATTGTCGCATTCCAGCATCGACGATCGGATAACCCGTACGGCCCTGCTGCCAGGCCTTGAGGTCCTTTGCCGCACCGCTGCTCTTTTTCGGATCGCGCCAAGCGAATTTGCCAAAAGCGTCGCGGTAACTTTTTTCCGGATATCGCGGGTACTGCGCGATGATGTTCTGGGCGTAATCGCGCCAGATGATCTCACCCCGGAATGTATCTGCGCCTTTGCCGCGCTTTCCTTGCAGCGCATGCCACACCTGGACCGGTGAAATCTCCCCCCAGTGGAGATGCGGTGACAGTCGAGACGATCCCTCCATCGAGGGACGGTTGCGATCCTCGTCGTAGTCTTTGACTATATCGAGGAAGTGGTCGAGCCGATCTTGGGCCTCCCGCTCTCCGGGCGTCCATTCCTTTCCAAAGCCGCCTGACCAATCCGGTTTGCTGGGCAGTAGGGCCCAGTCAGCAAGCTTATCAGACTTGGGCCATTTGCCGGGCGCGTGAAGTTTCGGCTCTGACAAGGGCTCCCGCATGGGAAGCATCGCCTGCAGCGCCCGGGCAAAGGGCGTGTAGATCTTGAATGGCTGGCCAGAACCAGTCGTAGCCGTGCCAGGCGGGGCCAAGTAGTTTCCATCGTGAAGACACAGGTCGACAGATTTTGCCAATGCCGCTTCGGCATCGCGCCACCACGGCTCGTAATGATGAATAGAATGAACGGCGGCTGCGCCGGTCTCCTTGACGATAGCCGCAATTTCCTTCGCGCTGTCGCCCTTGCTCAGGATCAGCTTGGAACCATGACGGCCCAGGCTCTTGTCCAGGGCTTCCAGACTGTGGTGCAGCCACCAGCGTGATGCCCCGCCTAGCTTGCGATCGCCCGCTGTCTTGTCATCCAGCACATAGACCGGGATGACAGGGCCTTGTTCGGCAGCAGCGGACAACGCGGGTTGATCGGCCAGTCGCAAATCGCGCCTGAGCCAGACGATTTGCGGCGATTTATCAGAAGCACTCATTGTTCGCGCAACGAGCCGATGCCCGGTGCGTTCCCTGCCCTCATGGTCAATTCGCCGCCGTCTATCACACTCCGCCCTGTAGAGCGGCATGTCGATCGCCGAAAGGCGCTGACTTTGGCAATACTGCTATGGCTTGGGTTCGCCGTCACCACGTGGTGCGTTGCCCACGGCAAGACCACGGCGTTCGATCGCGCCGGGCTGATGCTGTGGCGCCAGGCCGATCTCTATCCGAGCGGACCTGCCGGCCTGCTGGAAGCGGTGCGAGATATAACGGCGCTGGGCGGTGTGCTGCTGCGCAACTTGTTCGCGCTCATGGCGATCGTGGCGCTGTTTTTCCTGCGGCTGCGGCGCGAAGGTATCTTGCTGGGGATGACAATCGTGCTCGGCTGGGGCGTCAATACCGGGCTCAAGCTCCTGGTGGGTCGCGCACGCCCGCAGATCGTGCCGCACCTCATGGACGCGGGTGGCAACAGCTTTCCCAGCGGACACAGCTTCAATTCCGCGCTGGTCTATGTCACCATCGCGTTGGCTTTTGCCGCCATAAGCCCGCGCTCATCCGTTCGCATGACGATTATCGGTTTTGCGCTAATGCTGAGTATTTTGATTGCGTGGAGCCGGGTGTGGCTCGGCGTTCATTGGCCGACGGATGTCATCGCGGGATGGCTGGGCGGTGCGGGTTGGGCATTCCTGGCAAGCGCCTTGCTCTACCGCCCCGCAGTCGTCGCCGAGAGGATGATGCCTGAGGAGGAGAACGACTGAAACGCGAACGGCCCCACCTAGCGCGGTGGAGCCGTTGTATGATCGGGCTATAGTCCGATTTCAGTCCATCAGACCGTGAGCGGCTTCCGGCTCGACGGTCCAGGTCTGTCCCTTGCTCAACAGCTTGGTGAGATCGGCGGTTTTGCCGGCCACTGACTTTTGACGCTCGATCGCTACCGAGCCTTCGAAGGTAGGCGCCGGATCATCGTAGATCACGCCCAAAGCCATCGGGAACGGACCGAACGGCATCTCGACCAGCATATGCGCCAAGCCACGGTTCTTCACGTTGTGAACCACGACGCCCGCCGCCTGCCAATCGCCATCGACGACGTCGACGACCTTCAGCGACAGCGTATCGAGGTCGAGCGACAGCCCCTTGGTGCCCTTGGCGAACAGCAACGGCTCACCCTGCTTGCACCACAGTTGCATCGTATCGGCGACGCCCTTGGCGGCGAAATCGTCGAAACGATCCTTGTTGTAGACGATGCAATTCTGGAAAATCTCGACGAAGGCCGCACCCCGGTGCGCATGCGCGGCGATCAGCGTGTTCGATAGTTCCTTGGAGACGTCATAAGCACGCGCGATGAAACGAGCACCCGATCCCAACGCGAACGCGCAAGGGCTGGCCGGGCGATCGTAAGACCCCAGTGGCGTCGTAGGAGAGGTCGTGCCGGGGCGGCTGGTCGGGGAGAATTGGCCCTTAGTCAGACCGTAGATCTCGTTGTTGAACAGCAGGATCTGGCAATCGAGGTTGCGGCGCAGCACGTGCATCGTGTGATTGCCGCCGATCGACATGCCGTCACCATCGCCGGTCACGATCCAGACGTCGAGCTCAGGGTTCGCCAGCTTGATACCTGTGGCGAACGCGGGCGCGCGGCCGTGGATCGTGTGGAAGCCGTAGCTCTCGACGTAATAGGGGAAGCGGCTGGAGCACCCGATGCCCGATACGAACATCGTCTTGGCCGGATCCGCGCCGATGATCGGCAAGGTGCGCTGCACCGCCTTGAGGATCGCGTAGTCGCCGCAGCCCGGGCACCAGCGTACTTCCTGGTCAGTTTCCCAGTCCTTGAGGGTGGTCTGGATGGGGGTCATATCGTTCATCTGGGTTTGTCCCAATATCAGTCGTTATGCGCTTCGGGGCTGGGCAACTGGCCTTCGTTGACCGGTACTTCGCCACCCTCGTTGCCGGGCACTGCGTCGAAGAACGTGGCGATGGCCGCCTCGATCTCGGCAATGGCGAAGGGCTGGCCGGATACCTTGTTCAGCGGAACCGCGTCGATCAGGTATTGATCGCGCAGCACCGTCTTGAACTGGCCGGTGTTCATCTCGGGCACCAGCACATTCTCGTAACCCGCCAGCAACTCGCCGAAGTTCGTCGGCATTGGCCAGACATGCCGGACGTGGATGTGGTGAACGTCCAGCCCCTTGCGGCGCGCCCGGCGAACGGCCTGATGGATGGGGCCGTAGGTCGAGCCCCAACCGACCACCGCCAGCTTGCCCGAAGCCTCGCCCAGGGTGACTTCCTGCGCCGGAATACCCTTGGCGATGCCGGCCACCTTGTCGGTGCGGGCATCCGTCTGAGATTGGTGAACGGCGGGCGAATAGTCGATATTGCCGGTGTCGATCGCCTTCTCGATGCCGCCGATACGATGCATCAGGCCCGGTGTGCCCGGCTTGATCCAGGGGCGTGCCCCCTTCTCGTCACGCTTGAAGGGCAGGACCTTGCCGTCCGGATTGTTCGTTTCTTCCAGGAACGTCTTCGGGAACGGCGTGAACGAGGCCGGGTCGGGCACCTTCCACGGCTCGGACGCGTTGGCAATATAACCATCGGTCAGCAGCATGACTGGCGTCATGTATTCGGTGGCGATGCGGCAAGCCTCGATCGCGCATTCGAAAGCGTCGGACGGCGATCGGGTGGCGATGACCGGCATCGGCGCGTCGCCGTTGCGGCCGTAGATCGCCTGGTACAGATCGGACTGCTCGGTCTTGGTCGGCAGGCCGGTCGAGGGGCCACCGCGCTGTGAGTTGACGATCACCAGTGGCAGCTCGGTCATGATCGCCAGGCCCATCGCCTCGCCCTTGAGCGCGATGCCCGGACCGGACGAAGAGGTGACGCCAAGCTGCCCGGCATAGGACGCGCCGATCGCCGAACAGATCGCGGCGATCTCGTCCTCGGCCTGGAAGGTGGTGACGCCGAATTCCTTCATCTTCACCAAGTTATGAAGGATCGCGGAAGCCGGGGTAATCGGATAGCCGCCGAAGAACATCGGCAAGTCCGCCAGCTGCGCGCCGGCGACGAGGCCCAGCGAAACAGC
The DNA here is from genome assembly GCF_014196615.1 of Novosphingobium fluoreni. GTDB lineage: Bacteria > Pseudomonadota > Alphaproteobacteria > Sphingomonadales > Sphingomonadaceae > Novosphingobium > Novosphingobium fluoreni. The sequence continues at coordinate 221,292 of NZ_JACIDY010000006.1, read as the reverse complement.
CTCTGCCCCGGTGATGGTGCGATAGAGGCCTGGTGCCGATGGCACCGGATCGAGATGCAGTTTTTTGAGCGGGCCCGCCAACTCTGCTGTTTCGCCATAGGCATGGCCGGCGTTGAGCGCGGCGATATTGGCCTGCGCCAGCACCGGATTCTTGGCGAACTTGCCGTTCAGCCAATCGATTAAGGGCTGGCGATCACGATCGAACATCCACAGCGAAAGGCCCAGCGTCCACATGTTCTTGCAGCGCAGCGCCTCCTTGTTGCCAAGGCCGAACGGCTTTACCGCTTCCAGCGTCAGCGCGCTGATGTCGAAGGCCATAACCTCCCACTTCGCCAGACTGCCGTCCTCGAAAGGCGAGGATTCGTACTTCGCCTTTTCCATGTTGCGCTTGTTGAACTCACCAGTGTCGGCGATGATCAGGCCACCGGGCTTCAAGGCCTGAACGTTCACCTTCAGCGCGGCGGGGTTCATGGCGACGAGGACATCGGGCGCGTCACCGGCGGTGGTGATCTCGCTGGAACCAAAGTTGATCTGAAACGCGGAGACGCCGAACAGCGTGCCTTGCGGCGCGCGAATCTCGGCCGGAAAGTCAGGGAAGGTCGACAGGTCGTTGCCCGCGAGCGCGGTGGACAATGTGAACTGCCCACCTGTCAGCTGCATACCGTCGCCCGAGTCCCCGGCAAAGCGCACGACTACGGCTTCCGGTACGGCGCTGTCGGCCAAGGCCGCCTGATCATTCTCGGCAGTTATGGTTGCCATTTTAGTCCTCTTAAGCCGGGCCTGCGACTGCTAGCGGATGTCGCCGTGCCCTCTTTCTTCATGGGATCGCCCTGAGCGCGTTCCATGCCTTGGGCAATCTAGAAAATCCATCACTTATGAAACGTCAGCCTCATTCCATGGCCCACAATTGAGGCTGGCCAAAAAGCGGACGCTGCGCCATTGTCCGCCAATCACAGTTCAGTGCGACCGTCGTGCTTTTCAAGCTGAGTCCCTCAAAATGAATGATTTCTCTCGGCTCCCCTATCGACCGTGCGTCGGTGTCATGCTCGTGAACGCCGATGGCAAGGTGTTCGTCGGCAAGCGGATCGACAATCGCGAGGGCGACTGGTGGCAGATGCCCCAAGGTGGCGTGGACAAGGGCGAGGATTTGCGAGCCGCCGTTCTGCGGGAACTGTGGGAGGAAACCGGGGTCAAAGGCGATCACGTAAGCCTCATCTCTCAATCGAAAGAAGAGCTGCTTTACGATCTGCCCGATCACCTGATGGGCAAGCTGTGGGGCGGGAAGTATCGCGGGCAGCGGCAGACCTGGTTTTTGGCTCGCTTCGAGGGTGGTGACGGCGATATCGACCTGAATGCTCACCGCCCGCCGGAATTCTGCGAGTGGCAATGGCTCGACCCGGAACTGCTGCCGGAGATGATCGTGCCTTTCAAAAAGCGGGTCTATCGCACCGTGCTCGATGAATTCCGACCGCTGATCTGACGTTGCCCATCTAGGCGGTCCGGTTTTCGGACCGTTAGTTCTCCGTTATGGACTTCGGGCTTGCCGGCGCGGCGCTGACCATGCGGGGCATCGGGCCGCGCGCGATTGCTGCCGAAAGCTGCCGCACTTCCTCGCAGTCACCACCGCACAGCGTCTTCAATCGGGCCAGATTGCGGTTGGCCTTCTCGGTCGCGCCCTTCTCGGCCATGGCCGCGCCCTCCCCCGCGATGGCGGACAAGTTGCGCGGATCGGCTTCCAGCGCCTCGCGATAATAGTGGATGGCCTTGCCCTGCATGCCCATGCGGCGGGTGGCGGTGGCCAAATCGACGAGGATTTGCGGATTGCCAGGTTGCACCGCCAGCGCCGCTTCGAACGCGGACACAGCCCCTTCGAGACGACCGGCGCCTAGCTCGGTCCGCCCTTCGGCCACCAGTTCCGCTGCTCGCGTAGTCAGCGCGTCAGCGGGCGATGAGTGCAGCACGCTGGAGCTGATCGCGGCGGCAAGCGAAAGAGCCAGGGCGACGGGAGTGTAGCGCATCAACATGTCCTTGGCCGAGAGCGATGTCCTGGTCATCTTGTCGCACCGCTATCACACCGCCCGGAAGCGTGCGATGAAAAAGCCATCGGTCTGATCACGATGCGGCGTAAGTCGTAGCCCCGGGCCACGCGGCGTGCCAGCCGGCAGCTGCGGAAGGTCTGCGCGCCAGCGGCCGTCCGCGCGATCGAGAAAGGCCTGCGCCTGGCGCGCGCCTTCCACATCGAGCAGCGAGCAGGTAACGAAGACGAGTCTCCCGCCGGGCCGAACCAGTGTGGCCGCCACATCGAGCAGTCGCGCCTGGACGGTGCGATACCGCTCCAGCTGCGCGGGCGTCAGCCGCCAGCGCGCTTCGGGATTTCGCCGCCAGGTCCCCGTCCCAGAACAGGGCGCATCCACCAGCACCGCATCGGCCTGCCCGTGCCAGTCGCTCAAGGCCTGCTCCTCCCGATTGGGATCGAGCAGGCGCGTTTCGATCATGCCCGCCCCGGCGCGTTCAGCGCGCGGTGCCAGGCGGGAGAGCCGGTTGCGATCGGTGTCGGTTGCCAGCAGGCGGCCCTCACCGCTCATCGACGCCGCGATCGCCAGCGTCTTGCCACCGCCACCTGCGCAAAGATCGATCACGCTTTCGCCGGGCCGCGCCTCGACCGCTTGGCAGGCCAGCTGAGAGCCCAGGTCCTGGACTTCGATCATGCCCTCGCGCCAGGCATCGGACTGTTCGATGGCCGTGCCGTGAGGATAGCGCCACGAGACTGCGGAGAGCGTCTGCTCGCCACCATCCGGCATCGCGGCGCGCCCGGCCCGAAGCGTATTCAGTCTGACATCCAGCGGGGCGCGATCCAGCAATGCGGCGGCTTCGGTATCGGCGATACCGCTGGCGGCCAGAGCCTCGATCAACCAGGCGGGGGCGATCCCCCCCGTCGCGATCGGCTCGTCCGGCAGGATCGGAGCCGGGGCGTGGCGCGTACCGTCGAACAATGTTGCCAGGGCCTCGTCGCCCTGTGCCAGCAGGAGCATGGCGGCGCGGCCATTGTCCGGCACTTCCCCGCAAGCCCGGATCGCACGATAGACCAGTTCGCGAACCGCGCGACGGTCCTTGCTGCCGGCAAACCGGCGGGACTTGAACCAGTCAGTGATGAGCCGATCCGCCGGCGCCCCGTTGTTGCGGGCGGCGGCGATGACTAGATCGAGGATCTCGATCGCGGCCTGGACTCGGGCGGCGGGGGTCATAGTCGGCCTTCCACATGGCCAGGAGACCGCGGCGACGCTGGCTTTACGCGTCCGTTCGCCACCAAGCCCTCCCCTGGCCCCTCCCGCAGGCGGGAGGGGAGATTCCAGCGCTCGTCGCTTCGCAGATGCGGATTGTTACCGCGTTGGATAGTTGGGTGCCTCACGCGTGATGGTAACATCGTGGACATGGCTCTCGCGAAGACCTGCGCCGGTGATGCGGATGAACTTGGAATTGTGGCGCAGATCGTCGATCGTCGCCGAGCCGGTATAGCCCATCGCCGCCTTGATGCCGCCGACCAGCTGGTGGATCACATCGCGTGCCGGGCCCTTGTATGGCACCTGCCCCTCGATCCCCTCAGGCACCAGCTTCATCTGGTCCTTGATGTCACCTTGGAAGTAGCGATCCGCCGATCCGCGGCCCATCGCGCCGACCGATCCCATGCCGCGATACGACTTGTAGGCGCGGCCCTGATACAGGAACGTCTCACCCGGCGCTTCTTCGGTACCGGCAAGCATCGAGCCGATCATGATCGTCGACGCGCCGCCTGCCAACGCTTTTGCCGCATCTCCCGAAGTGCGCAGGCCGCCATCGGCGATCACCGGCACACCGGACTTTTCCGCCTCTTCCGCCGCTTCCATCACGGCCGTCAACTGCGGCACGCCCACTCCGGCAACAACGCGCGTGGTGCAGATCGAGCCGGGCCCGATACCGACCTTCAGCGCATCCGCCCCGGCATCGATGAGCGCCCGCGCGGCTTCACCCGTCGCGATGTTGCCCGCGATCACTTGTGCCGAGTTCGACAGTTTCTTCACTCGCTCCACCGCACGGGCAACGTCGGCATTGTGGCCGTGCGCCGTGTCGATCACGATCACGTCACACTCGGCCGCGAGCAGCGCTTCGGTACGCTCAAAGCCCTTGTCGCCAACCGTAGTCGCCGCCGCCACGCGCAGGCGGCCCGCCGCGTCCTTGGTGGCTTCCGGATACATCACGGCCTTTTCGATGTCCTTGACGGTGATGAGGCCAATGCAGCGAAAGGCTTCGTCCACCACCAGCAGCTTTTCGATCCGGCGCTGGTGCAACTGGCGGCGCGCTTCCTCCTGGGTGACGCCCAAGCCGACCGTGGCGAGATTATCCCGCGTCATCAGCTCGGAAACCGGCTGCAGCGGGTTGGCGGCGAAACGTACGTCGCGGTTGGTCAGGATGCCCACCAGCTTGCCGCCCGGCTGTTCCACCACGGGGATGCCGCTGATCCGATGCTGGCTCATCAGCGCTTGCGCGTCGCCCAGCGTGGCGTTCGGACCGATCGTGATCGGGTTGACCACCATGCCGCTCTCAAAGCGCTTGACCTGGCGCACGGCGGCGCATTGTTCTTCGATGGTCAGGTTGCGATGAAGCACGCCGATGCCGCCCATCTGCGCCATGACGATCGCCATGTCTCCCTCGGTGACGGTATCCATCGCGGAGGAGATGACCGGGATATTCAACCCGATCTCACGCGTCAGCCGCGTGCGGGTGTCCGCCTGCGTGGGGACGATATCGGACTTCGCCGGGCGCAGCAGCACGTCGTCAAAAGTCAGCCCGAGCGAGATTTCCATGTGCGCCATTCTCCGGTGCGGATTCGTGGCGGCCCATGTAATCAAGCCGCGCCCGAACCGCTAGGGCGTATCGACATTCAGGCCTGACGGCCGCAAATGGCGGTTCCGAACGCTTCGGCACGCCATCTTCTGAATGGCGATACGTCCTACGACATCACTTTATCTTTCGCGGCACCTTGCGCGGGTCAGCGAAATGACGGGTGAGCGCCGTCAGCATCCGGACATCGTCCGCCGCGCCGCCCAGTTCGATGGGTCTAGAAAGATCGTCGTCGGGATGATGATACCGTCCCTCGAAGAAGGCCCGCATCAAATCGACCTTGCCGTAAGCCGTGGTCACCATCACCGCAGGGATATCATGCTGCAACAGCGCCCAGCCATCCTGCCGCTTGACGAACTCGTTCGCTTCGTCGCCCGGCACGATGCGCAGCCGCTCGGCCTTGGCGACTTGCTCGATCTGCGAATCCAGGTTGGTCATTCCCCGCCCGACGATGGCGAACGGCGTGCCCTTGGGAGCGATGGCCACGCTATCGATATTGAATGCCGCGACGATCTGCTCGGGCGGTAGCGGCGGGTTCTCGGTAAAGGCATGCGCGCCGATCAGGCCCACTTCCTCCGCCGTGGTCGCCATGAAATAGACATCGCGCTCCATCTGCGGCCCGCGTGAGAGACGGCGGGCGATCTCGGTCAGGGCAGCCACACCGCTCGCGTTATCGACCGCTCCATTGCAGATCAGGTCGGTGGCAGGAGGCGCGCCACAGATGCCGAAATGATCCCAGTGTGAGAGCAGCAACACCGCCCCGGCTTCGGAATGACGGCCAGGCAGCTTGCCGATCAGGTTGTGCGTGCGGATCGTGGTCTCACGCGTCGTGGCCTCCAGCGTCACGCTAAGGTCCAGCGGCACGGGTGCGAAGCCCGGCTCCGCCGCAGCTTGCGTCAGCCCCTTGAGAGAGCCACCCGCACCGCGCATCAGGTTGGCCATCGCCTCGCTGGTGATGAAGGCTTCCAGATCGCCGCCGGTCGTATCCTGCTCCAGCGCATATCCCGTACGCTGGCGATGCGCGCGGACTTGCGCCAAAGTCCGCTTGCCGTCCAGGACGGTCAGCACGGCAGAGGCCCCCTGCGCCAGCAACTGGTTCTGTCGTAAGCTGACATCAGGCCCTTCGGACGGCGCATCGCCATCCAGCAGCACCGCCACCCGGCCCGCCAATTCGTTGCGAGAAAGCTCTGCGCCAGAACCCTTCCCGATAAACAGCAGCGGTGCCTCGCGAAGCAGGCTGCGAGTGCCCGAGGTCAGGACCACGATCTGATCCCGCGCCAAACCGAGCCGCCGCCCGTTTCCGGTAAACTGGGCCGTATAACCCGATGGTTCGCGCGCGATCAGGGTGACCGGCGCAAACCATTCGTGACTGGGATCATTGGTGCCAGAGACAAGCCCGATATCGAACCACTCCTTGCCCAGATAGCGCAAGGTCTTGGCCTCACCCTCCGTGCCCGGCTTGCGCCCTTCGAAGTCGTCGCTCGCCAACACCTTGATATGCGCCAGCAGCCGCTGCTCAAGTTCGCGATCTGCCCGTGACACCATTGGCGCGGCCGTCGCCAAGATGGGCAGCGTCGCCGCACACATCAGCGCAGCGCTGTGCAGCGCCGTGCGGACGGCAGAACTGACGATGCCCCTGATCATTGCGCCCCTGTAGGATCGATACCGCCGTTTTGTGAGACCAAACCGGGAGAAATCAAGTCGAGTTGAAAGTAAAGCTGCTTGGCAAACGCGATATGCGTCCAACTGTTTCCATCGGGGCACAGCGCAAGGAACATTCCCCGGCGAAACGGCTTTGACCGGCATGGTGGCATGAGGTGGCACCAAGGCTGGGGATATTGACTACGTGAGACTGAACCCCTTCAACCCCGACAACATCCGCGTTTCAGAAGGCGGTGGCGGTGGTGGCTTCCCCGGCGGCGGCGGCGGCGCGGTGGGCTGCGGAACGTTGGTGATCGCCTTGATCGGTGCGGTTGTGTTCGGGGTTGATCCTGGCCAGATGATCGGCGCGATCGAAGGCGTTCAGCAGACCGCGCCCTCCGCCAGCCAACCTGCCGGAGGCGACGCCCGCACCATCTGCAACCGCAGCGATTACGCGGTGGAGGCGTGCAACGCCCTGGATTCGCTCAACCGGACGTGGGAGCCCCTGTTCCGCAAGGCCAATATCCCGTTCGACCAGCCCACGCTGCAGTTCTACAAGGGCGGCACCCGATCAGGCTGCGGCGCCGCGCAAAGCGCCATGGGGCCGTTCTATTGTCCGGCCGACCAAGGCATCTACATCGACACCAGCTTCTACGATCAGATGGCGCAGGAACTTGGCGCCAAGGGCGATTTTGCGCGCTATTACGTGATCGCGCATGAGTATGGCCATCACGTCCAGAAGCTAACTGGCCTTGCCGATCAAGTACGCAGCGCGCAGCAGCAAGCCGGAGGTACGCAAGCCAACGCCCTGCAAGTGCGCATGGAGCTTCAGGCGGATTGTTACGCCGGCGTCTGGGCCGGCCAGCATCGCGACCTGATCGAACCGGGCGACATGGAAGAAGGCCTGACCGCCGCCAGCGCGATCGGCGATGATACCCTCCAGCGCAATGCTGGCCGGTCCGTCTCCCCCGAAAGCTTCACTCATGGTTCCAGTGCCCAGCGCATGCAATGGTTGAAGCGCGGCCTCGACACCGGCAATGATGAAGCTTGCGATACCTTCGCCGACCTGAAGCAATAGTCGAGGAATGACGATGCACCGGCCCCTATGCGCGCTGATGCCGATGATCCTGCTGGCGTCATCTGCCAATGCTGCTGAAAAGCCCCGCCGGATAACGGATCGCGAACCCGACGCCGTCGATGTCGCCAAGACGCCGATGACGGACTTGAACATCAGCAAGACGGAGATACCCGCCTTGTTGGCAGAAGCCCAAAAGCGCCCCTACTCGCTGCAGAACCTTCAGTCCTGCCGCGAGATCGTCGCCGCGGTGAGCGAGTTGGATGCGATGCTCGGCCCCGATATCGACTTGCCGCAAGAGCAGCGCTCTCGGCTCAGCGAGGGGCGGATCGCGCAATGGGCGGTCGGCACATTCATCCCGTTCCGTTCGATCATCCGCGAAATTTCCGGGGCTAACAAGCAGGAGCGCTCCGTTCGAGCCGCGATCCAGGCGGGAATGACGCGACGCGGCTTCCTCAAAGGTGTGGGGGCAACGCGCAACTGCCCTTATCCTGGCTCCCCTGCCACGGAAACCGTGCTGGCCCGTCAAGCCGCCGAAACGACCGCACCAGATCCCGTAGATCAGCGCATCCCGGTCGATCCCGCTGTCGCAACTGAAACGCCAAAACGCGGCTCCGCAGCACCTGTCTTCACGTCGACCCCGGTCGTTCAGCCAACCCGCTAATTTTTCCACATGCCAACCCTGCCCCTTGGTGCGGGGGCGGAACAGCCGATAGTCCAGCGCACTTTCTTCCGTAACACCAGACGGTTTGCACATGCTGGTGCGGCGGCGTCTCGCTCTTGAGGCGTCGGCTATTCGCGAAGGAGATGGCGATGACCAAGACGCTCAAGAAAGGCGATAAGGTGGAATGGGGCACCAGCCAGGGCAAAACCCAGGGAACGGTGGAAAAGAAGCTGACCAGCGAAACCCATATCAAAAAGCATAAGGTTGCCGCCACCAAGGATGACCCGCAGTATCTTGTGAAGAGCGACAAGACCGGCGCAAAGGCCGCTCACAAGCCTGAAGAACTCAAGAAAAAGTAACAAGCACGCTGGGCAGCATCGCCAAACCAGCTATTGAAGAAATTGCACTAATTTCAGGAGGGCGGTGGCTGCGGCGCCGCCCTTTCCAGTTCACGCGATTCCCTTTCTCGCTGGCCGATGTCCTTGTCCAACTCTCCCGCCTTTTCCCGGATCGCCTTCTGCGCCCCGGCATAGCGTTCGTCGAACGTCGGCTCGCGCTTGCATGCTGATAACGCAGCCAGCAGCATCATCGAGACCAAGGGCGTGCGCCGTGATCGCCGGGGCATCAGTAGTTCTTTTTGATCCGGACGTTCAGGCTGTTCACGCCCGAACCACCCGCCTGGCTCAGCACTGACAGCCACTTGTTGAGGCTGACCTCTAACTGCGTGGCGGTGAAGCCACGCGCGTCAGTAATCAGCTCCACGTAGATATCGTCCGTCAGATACTGGCCCGCCGCCAGCGCGGTTCCGCGACCGGTCGTTTGGTCGGGTCCGAGAATGCGCAGGCGATCGATTCCGGCAGCCGAACGCAGCTTGCCCAGCGGGTTCAGCCCGCCGCCCGATCCACGCAGAGAGTTGAGCGAGGACGCCAACTGCACCGCCTGGATCGCCGAGAGGTTCGCCACGGAGCTTCCAAACAGGATGCGCGACATGATCTCATCCTGCGGCAGCGACGGGGTGGAACTGAACGTGATCTGCGGATTCATGGCACGCCCGCCGACGTTCACGTTCACCGTTACATCGTCGACATCCTCTGTAGCGACGATGCGCACCGTGGGATCGATAGTGTTGCCGCCGGTGAAGGAAACGAGGCCGTCCGACAGCTCGAACGAGCGACCCGCAAAGCCCAGGGTTCCGCGGATCAACTCCACCTCGCCCGCCAGCGTCGGCGCTGAGCTAGTGCCCTTCACCGTGAAGTCGGCACGCCATTCGGACTCCAGTCCCATGCCGGAAACGTAGAGCTTCTCGGGGGCGATCAGTCTCAGGTCGAGCCGCACGGAGGAGAAGGCATTGCCCGACGGCTGCGCCGGCTCGTTACCGGTGATGCGCTGTGGCCCCCGAGGTGGCTTGAAGCGCACGCCGGTCAGCCGCGCCACTTGCGCCGCGCCTTCGCGGACGATCTTGTATCGGGTTTCCGGCAGACGGATTTCGCCCGCCAGCAGCGGCGCGTCAGCCCCCGTCTTGGTGAGGCGCAACTGTCCCGTCGCCGTGGCGGACAAGCCCTCGCTCCTCGCCAGGCGCGCCTGGGTCAGATCGATCTTGAGGTCCATCGGATAACCCCGCTCAGCCGCGAGACTGAGCGTACCCGATGCGGCGACAGTGCCGCCTCCAGCCCGCGCCGTCAGGCTTTCCAGTCGCAGCTCACTGTCCGCGAAGGTGCCGGCCATGTTGATCTGCGTCAGCTTCGTGCCGTAGGTCAGGTTTTCGTACGTCAGACCCTGCCCGCGCACCAGCCCGTTGAGGCACGGGGCCTGGACCCGGCATGAGAAGTCTGCCGCCAGACCCATCGGTCCGGACAACCGCTGATCGGTGAGCCCCGCGAACGAGAACAGCGTGTCGGCCGGCCCGTTGTAGCGGATGCCGCCGCTTAGCGGAGCGGCCAGCAGCCGCTCCGTCCACGTGCCTGCCACGGGTCCGAGCGGACGCAGCGAAGCGACCAATCGGCCGACGACGGTGCCACGCTGCCGCATCACGGCCCGCGCCTCGCCGCCATCCTGCAGCAGCTTACCAACGAAGTTGATGTCCAGCGGCGCGCTTTGCGACGCGGCGGTGGTGCGTGTGAAATCGTCCAGGTACAATCGCGCATCGGCGCGGGGGAAGGCAGCGCTGTTGGCTTGCTGGAAATCTAGACTACCGCTGACCCGGCCACCCACGCCCAGCCCGGGCGAGAAGGCGTTGACCAGCGACATGTCGATGTTTTCCAGACGGCTCTGCAGCTTCATGCCATCGCCGTACGTGCCTGCCAGCTTCACGTTGCCCCCGCCGAACGCGATATTGGTGGGCAGCAATTCGTATGAGCCATTCCGCGGGATGATCCGCGCAGGCGTGGTCGTCCGCAGATCCAGCCCGCGAACGCGGCCCGCCAGGGCGGCGCGCCACAGTTCCGGCTGCATTTCGGCGTTGGCGCTGATGCGGAAGGGGACGCCGCTGGTCCCTTCGAGCAGCGCCTTGGCCTTGCCGCGCCCGTTCTGGTAATCGAGGAGCACGCGAGCGGCGGCGATGTTCAGGCTGCCGAACTGCGTACCGGCCAGCTGTGCGTCGGCGATCACCAGCGGCTGATCATACAGTACCGCGCGACCATCGATGATCGCAGAACCGATCGCAAGATTCGCCGGCCCCTGAAATACCGAGTCCTTCGCGCGAAGGTTGAAGACGACTTCCTGATACTTCCCTTGTGCCCCCAGCCGGATCAAACCGCCAAGGCCATTGCCATTCGCTGTCAATTGGCCGCTGAATGGCCCGCTCGGCGTCTGCACGATCCGGCCTGCGAAATCGACGCCCGATAGGTTTGCGCTGTTGACCTGGATCGCCAGCGCCCGTCCCATTTCCAAGGTCACGTCGGCGCGCAGCGGACCGTAGTCTGTGTCGCTGGTGAGATTGAGATTATAGCCGCCTCGCACACCATCAATCCGCGCGTCGACATTGGCGAGCCCCATACCAAAGCCTGGCTTCTCGGCCGTGATATGGGCGTTCGGATCAGCCAGCGTACCGTCCACTCGCACGCCTACGCGACCATACCGGCGGGAGGTGCCATTGGCGTTCAGGACCAGCCGGCCCGTTTGCGTCGAGTACGCGCCGCTGCCGCCCACGACACGCAGGTCCGGCGCCTCCATCCGCAGGTTGGAGAACCGCGCCAGACCATCCGACCCGTAGCTGACGCGGGAAGACGCCACGAAGTTACCGCCCAGGTATGACTTCAAACTATCGTTCAACAGCCGGGTCGAGCGGGCGCGAACGGTCCCTTCCAGCGCGTAGCCATCGGCCTTAGCCTTCAAATCGACGTCGGTCGTGATGTCGAAGATGCCAACGCTTTCGATGCGATAGTCGTCGATCCGGCCATCGATCGCACCGGTGTAGAGGCCCTTGCTCATGTCCGCGAGCAGGATCAGCTTGGCGTCGATCCGGTCAGAGCGCAGGCGCATATTGTCGGATAGGATGCGCGGGCCATCGATCGCGATATCGCCGTTCAGACGCACGTTCGCCAAAGAGCCGCCCGCCACAGTGTCAAGCCCGGTGATACGCCGCGCGGTGGCACTGACGGGAATCATGATCCGCTCGGCATCGACCGTGGCCGCCCCCGCGGCCGCGAAACCTTCCAGCCCCATGTCGTTCATCACGATACGGCTGGCGTTGATGGCGTACTGCACGCGCGGCGTGGCGAAAGCACCGTTCAACGAAAGCGCCGCACGCAAGCCAGCACCGCTAAGATTCTCGGCCAGCGCAGATGGCTTAAGCAGCACGAAGTCGAGCTTGAGATCCTTGAACGAATTGTCCGACAAGTCGACGACGCCGTCGGGCGTCAGGGTGAAGGCATCGCTCCACACCCGGCCGCTGAGATTGGCGAGGCGATTGGCCAAAGCTGCGGTCAGATCGACATTGGTGATCGGCCCCAGCAGGTTGGCGGTCGGCCCGGAAACGAGGCGGGCGATACGGGTAGGACCGCGCACCGTGAAAGTGCCATCGCGGGCGGCGATACCCAGGCGGGCCAGTTCGCCACCGGCGAGGTTCGCGGCCAGTTGGCCGTTCCAGTTTGCCCACGTGCCCTTGCCGCCGATCTTTACCGCCAACGGCTCGGTGAAGCCCGCCAGCTTGGCGATCACACCGTCACGCGGGGCGTTCAGATCGACATTCAGATCGAGCTTGTTCTGAGCGGGCACGGCGTCAAGATCGATACGGAAACGGTCGCCCCCGGCCATGCCCTGCCCGGCCACGGTGCCGCCCCGGGCGAAAATCTGCGCGCGGCCATCCGCAATGTGCGTGCGCCCGTCGATAGTGGCGACGCGCCGCGCGCCGGTAACCGGCTTCTCGATGACAAAGCTGCCCACCGCCAAGCGTCCGATGTCGATGTCGATATCCGGCAGCAGCGGTTCGTTCGGATCGGCGGGCGGAGTGGCGCGGAATTTGGGGGTACGGCGCAGGATCATGCGTTGCGCGATCGCGGAGCGCACATCGACGTGATTGCTCAGGTACGCAAAAGGCCGCCAGTCGACATCGATCTCTGGCGAGAACAAAAACTCGCCCTGCGGATCGCGCACTGAAAGGTTGCGCAAGGTCATCTTGCCGTAAAGCGAACCCTCGATCCGGCCGACCTGGATCTTCATCCCGTTCTGGAATTCCAGCGCGGCGATCTGATCGGCCACGAAGCGCCGGCCGGGGCTGGTGTTGAGGCCCAGCACGATCGCCACCGCCAGGAGGACAAGGCCGATCACGGCCGCCGCGATGGTCTTGGCGATGCGCAAGCCCCAGCGACGGCGAGGGCGCTCTACAACAGTGACGCTATCTGCCGGGGGCACGGTGTCGTCTTGATCAGCCATCAGAACGCTTGCCCGATAGAGACATAAATGTTGAGCCGCGATTCACCGGCGCGACGGCCCAGTGGCGTTGCCACGTCCACCCGTAAGGGGCCGAAATTGGTGTAGAAACGCCCGCCGATGCCCACGCCATATCGCAAGTCGGAGAACTTTGGCATGGTCGATTCGTAGGATTGGCCGGCATCGAGGAACGCCACTACGCCGTAATTGCCAAAGCGATAGCGTCCTTCGATAGCGCCTTCGTTAAGGCTGCGCCCACCGATGGGATCTCCGTTCGGATCGAGCGGCCCTAGGCGCTGATAGCCAAAGCCGCGGACCGAACCGCCACCACCGGAGTATAGCCGCCGCGAAGGTGCGATGTCCGATCGTGAGGCGCCCTGGATCGTGCCGAAACGAACCCGGCCGGCCAGCACGAAACTGTCACCAAACGGATAGTACGCCGAGCCATCGACCCGCGCCCGAAGGTAGGGCGTGAACTTGCCCTGCAACGAGCCTTCGGGCTGGATGAGCGTGGTCAGGCGAAAGCCCTTAGTCGGGTTAAGCAGATCATCCGAAGTGTCCAGCCCCAGCTGGCCGTTGAGCGCGCCGATATAGAACGTCCGGCGGCGGCGTTCTCCGGCGGCGAAATCGTAGTCCCGCTCTGCCGTGCCCAGCAGTTCGACGCCGTAGGCATAGGTCAGGCGCTTCTGCCAGATCTGGGTGGAATCGTAGCTCACGCGCGCTGCGAGGCGGCCGGTGAAGGCATCGTAAGCATCGTATTTGGAATGCAGGCCTTCCAGCACGGTTTCGAAAGTCCGGTCGCGCTGGCCGGCATTGGCCCGGCGGAAAGTGACGCCTGCGCCCTGCTGCTGCGTTCCGGCAATGCCATGCACGATCAGCGCGCCTTCGGGCGGGAAGAGGTTGCGATGCGTCCACGTTCCCTGGATGGTCGCGCCCTCGCCCGCCGCGTAACCGGCGCTTCCCGCGATGGTGCGCGGCGGCCCGGCGTCCTGCTTGACGAGCATGGTCACGTATTCCGTGCTGTCCGGCGCGGGTTCTCCACTGCGCTGCGGCTCGGCGGAGACGGTCGAGAACAGGCCGGTTGCCACCAGCGCCTTGCGCAGATCGTCAACCTTGCGGCTGTCGTACAACTCGCCCCGCTTGAAGCGTGCCAGCGTGGCGACATGCCGCACGTCGAACGCAAGCTCCCCTTCCGTAGCGAAACCGCCGAACCGCGCGCGCGGCCCCACGGTGACCGGCAGCGTGTAATCGCCCTGCCCCACGTCCTGGTCCAGCAGGATATCCCGCTCACCAACCTTGGCGAAGGGATAGCCGTTTTCCGGAAGGGCGATAGCAACCTGGGCCTCTGCCCCCTGCACTCGCTCGGCCACGATCGGCTCACCCACCTTCAGCGCCAGATTGTTGGCGATCAGGTCGGGCGGCACCGTGGGATCGGAAACCACCTTGATCTGCGAGAAGGTGTAGCGCTTACCTGGTTGCACATCGATGACTGCATTCAAGGGCAACCCACTGGGTCCATCCGATCGATCCACCCGCCAACGGACTTGCGGATCGTACCAGCCTTCGGACGCCAGGATGGTCTTGATCAACTCGCTATCTTCACGAAGGCGAGCCGAGGCCATGGCGATATTGGCCGCCTTGCCGTTCCCGTTTTCGAGCGCGGATAGGCCCTTGAACTGACTTTTCAGACTCACGTCGGTTTGCTTGTCCGCCTGGTCCAGTCCGTTAACGCGCACGACGTAAGTGACACGGGCGTCCTCGTCGCTCGTCTCGTCCTTTTCCGCGAACTGGACTGGCGTCACTTCGAATTGATTGAGGGGTGGCAGGGCCGCGGTCAATTCCGCATCGCTGATCGGGGCGTCGCCGATCTCTTCCACGGGATCCTTGTCGGCCAAAACCGGATCGTTGGCGGGCGGCGTCTGGCCTTCCGTAGGCTTCGCCCCGCTCTGTTGCGCAGCCAAGCGACGTTCAAAGCTCTCGATCGATTCCAGCGGCTGATCGAGGGCGGGATCGTTCGTGTTGTCCAGTGCCGGTATGGCGGCGTTGAACTCGGCATCGGGGATGATCTGTTCCACTTGCGGAAGAGCGGTTCCGGCAGGTGGCGGCGGAACGGGGACCGTGCCCGCGCGCAAGGCGTCGTCCGATGACGGAACGGTAGCGAGCGGCGCGCTCGATCTCGGCGCCGGATCGCCGGACGTGGTAGAGACTTGCCGTGCCATCGCGCCAGGGCACGAGAAGGCTGCCGCAAAACAGGTAAGTGCAACACCGGAAAGGCGAATGTTCTTCCGCCAGCGCGGGGAACCTTGCTCGCGCCCGACGATTTGCTGTCGCATAGCGTGTGGAATTGTCACCCCCCATTCATGGACGCGGCCTCCACCAGCAGCGCCAGCGGCTTAATAGCATGAAAAGACCCAAAGTTCCATGATGCAGGAGGAAACTGAGTGAGCGACGGTACGGTTGACGCGGGTGGGCACCCCGGCTCGGACGCACTCTCTCCCTGGTCGATGCCCCGCAAGGCCTGGATACAAGTTATCAAGCGGGTCTACGTCATGATAGGCTTTCATGAGGTAGGCCTTCTGGCGGCGGGTCTGGCCTTTTTCGTCTTTCTGGCGCTGACGCCACTGATCGCGGCGACCGTCATGATCTATGGCCTGGTCGGCGATACCGCTGGCGTGCAGATGCAGATGGCCCGCATCGTCGAGGTGGTACCGGGAGAGGTCGCAAAGCTGATCCAGGACCAGTTGCTCCAGATCGTGAATACCAGCACCGGAGTCACCGGCTTCGCGCTGGTCATCGCATTGTTCTTCGCCGTCTACGGCGGGATGCGCGCCGCCAGCGGGATGATCAGCGCGCTGAACATCATCAACGACGAACATGAGACGCGCAGCTTCCTCAAGCTGACCTTGCGCGCCGCCGGGCTTACGCTGGCCGCGGTATTTATCGCTCTTACCGGCCTGATCTCGGGCGGCCTGTTTGCTTGGTTGCAGACGCAGACCAGCGTTTTTCTGGGCGGCGCGACGGAGTTTCTGTTCAAGCTGGTCACCTGGGCCGCTGCGCTGGCGCTGGGGACGGCCGGGTTCGCCTTAATCATGCGATACGGCCCGGACCGACGGCCGGCAAAGTGGCGGTGGCTGACGCCCGGCTCGATTCTTGCCACTTTGCTGTGGTTGATGATCTCCTTCGGCTTCTCGCTATATGTCGCGTATATCAGCGATTATAACGCCACTTACGGTTCCTTGTCCGCCATCGTCGTTTTCCTGATGTGGCTGTTCCTGTCGGCCTATGGCGTATTGCTGGGAGCCCTTCTGAATGCGGAGATAGAGCGGCAGACGTTGATCGACACCACCATCGGGCCTGCTCGTCCTGCCGGAGAACGCGGCGCGGTCCTTGCCGATCAGGTCGATAGCAGCATCCCCAATCGCGATGTTCTTGAAACGCGAAAGCGCCTTCAGGCGGAACGCACGCGCCAAAAGGCAGAAGTTGCTCGCTAGCCCGCTAGTTTCATTACATCACTTTCGACACTATTGCTTTCAATGTGAGGTGATAGTACCGCCCTCACATTAAGATGTGATGCAAGGGTGTGAAATGGCTTCCGATCTGATAGAGAAAGTCCGCAAGCTGGTCACCGACGGGGGCATGAGTCGTTCTGGCCTGGCGCGCGCCGCAGGTCTCCACGCCAACACCCTGCGCGATGTGACCGAGCCGGAGTGGAACCCGACGGCGGAAACGCTCAACAAACTGGAGCGCGTCCTGTTCTCCAACGACGATCGGCAGATGCTGGTGCCCATCGAAGAGATCATCGATGAAGCGCGCAACGGCCGCATGTTCATCCTCGTCGACGATGAGGACCGCGAGAACGAGGGCGACCTAGTGATCCCCGCCCAGATGGCGACACCCGGCGCGATCAACTTCATGGCGACGCACGGCCGGGGCCTGATCTGTCTTTCCCTCACGTCGGAACGCTGCGATCTGCTGGGTCTGGAAGCGATGAGCTCGAAGAACGGCACGCGCCACGAAACCGCCTTTACCGTCTCGATCGAGGCCCGCGAAGGTGTGACGACTGGCATTTCCGCGGGAGACCGTGCGCGGACCATCAGCGTCGCGATCGATGGCTCAAAGGGCCGCGACGATATCGTGACGCCTGGTCACGTCTTCCCCTTGCGCGCCCGTCCGGGCGGTGTTCTGGTTCGCGCCGGCCATACCGAAGCTGCGGTGGATATATCACGCCTCGCCGGCCTCAATCCCTCGGGCGTGATCTGCGAGATCATGCGCGACGACGGCACGATGGCGCGCATGGACGATCTCATGGGATTTGCCCGGATGCATGATCTCAAGATCGGCACGATCCGCGACCTGATCGCCTATCGCCGCCGCCATGATCGCATGATCGAGAAAAGATCCGACTTCACGTTCGAGAGCAAGTATGGCGGTCAGTGGACTGCGCGCATCTATCACAATCGCGCCACCGGCGATGAAACCATGGCCTTGGTGAAAGGCCGCATCGAGCCTGAAAAGCCGACGCTTGTGCGCATGCATACCTTGTCCATCTTCACAGATGTGCTGGGCGAGACGAAGGGCGGCCGCGACAACATGTTGCATCAGGCGATGAACACGATCGGCGAAGCGGGCACCGGCGCGATCGTTCTCATCAACCGCTCCCGCCCGATGGAAAGCTGGATGTCGCACACCGTCAATCTCAAGCAGAAGGTGCGCGATGGCGAGCAGCCGGACCTCAGCGAGCTGCGCGATTACGGCGTGGGCGCGCAGATCCTGGCCGAACTTGGCGTCCATGACATGGTCCTGCTGACTAACACGCACCATTCCCTCGTCGCGCTGGAGGGGTATGGCATCAATATCGTGGGTGAGCAGCGGCTCGGCGAAGGAGACGAAATCGATGGCTAAGTTCCTGATCATCGAAGCGCGGTTCTACGACCATCTCAACGATATGCTGATTGCCGGGGCCCGAGCCGCGATCAAGGCGGCGGGGCATCAAAGCGAGACGATCACGGTGCCTGGCGCCCTGGAAATTCCGGGTGCGATCGCGTTGGCGGAGGCTTCTGGCGACTACGACGGTTTCGTTGCGATCGGCGTCGTCATTCGCGGTGAGACCTATCACTTCGAGATCGTCGCCGGCGAAAGCGCCCGAGGCATCATGGCGATGACCATGGACGGGATCGCCATCGGCAACGGCATCCTTACCGTAGAAAACGAAGAGCAGGCCATCGTGCGCGCCGATCCTGCGCAGAAAGACAAAGGCGGCGAAGCAGCCAAAGCAGCAATCGCCCTTCTGTCTCTGAAAGATCGCTTCGGCGGTTAACGTCGCAGGGTGTGCGGATAATCGGCATCCGCACAAATCGATGTTTTTATAAGGGCGGCATGTCGAAGATCCACTGCCGCCTTTTCTGTATGCGCAAAGACTATGATACTATATAACATAGAGGCGCGGGTATCAGCATCTGTTAGGCGCTATAAACGATTGTCCCAGAACGATTTCAGCGAAGCCGCCGGATTCTTTCTCATCGAAGCCGAGTGCTATTTCTTAACCAAGTCGTATTTTGAGATTATCTTCAAGACCAACAAGACCTATATTCAACCGATAGGTATCTTTGCATCAGGGTTTCGGTGATTATGGCCAAATTCCCTATTAAAACTACTCTTTAGACTGTATTTTTCTCGAACAAACATAAAAAACGCAGTTTCAAAATTCGTGCGAAGGTGCGACAAAGCATCTCGACGTCATAAGCGTCGAATTCGGATGCGAACCTACTTATGAAAATCTCCGGAAAAATCCGGGTCGCGAAGCAAAAAATGGTCCGCCCTGGCGGACTGCGTGAAATGCATCCTCACGCGCAGGAGATGATTAACGTGCCGAACCAAGATCGCGTTCAAAAGATCGCCGCCACCCTCGCCAATTGCATTGATGAGCTGGACGCTTTGTCCGCTGATGTCGCCGCCGCGCACATCGATCTGGCCCTGCAAACGCTCCGCCGTCAGTTCAGTTTGGGTGGTGACATCTCCGAATCCGAGTAACCTTTCGAAGACGTTAGCCAATTCTGCAGCCTATCACCGCTCCAGACCGGACCGGCCTGACCATTTTTCGCCAGCCTGATTGCAAGGCTGGCCGGCAGGCCATTCCAGAATGGGCAGCGGGGCTGGAACAGAATGGATATTGCGCAACAGGTCATGCGGAACAGGGCGAAAGCCATGCGCCTGATCGGTATCGCCAATGAACTGCTTGCGATGGCGAAAGACCTGGAGATGACGGCGCCGCATGATGCGCCGTCACTTCCGGTTGCAGGCTCGGCGGCAGGGTCATCAACGGCGGGGCAGGATCATCCCGTCTGGGTGGAGTTGGCCCGCCAAACGTACGAAGACCGGCGACGGCGCACCAAGATATTCCAGACGGAAGAGCTGTTTGGCGAACCCGCATGGGATATCCTGCTCGATCTCTTCATCGCCGCCAAGGAGCGCCGCCGCGTCTCGGTAACGAGCGCTTGCATCGGCTCGGCCGTGCCGTCCACCACCGCCCTGCGGTGGATTTCGATCCTTGAGCGCAGCGGACTTTTGATGCGGGAGGCGGACCCTGGCGACGCCCGCCGGGTCTATGTGCGTTTAAGTCCACGAGGCTACGATGCGATGCTGGAGTATTTCTCCGCCTCCAGTCGCTCGGTCGTGCTTCTGGATGACGGGACTGCAGAGATGGGGAAACGCCGATAATTGGCCAGCTTGCGCGGTGCGAGCCACGATCTTTCCGGACCGGACACTCGGGCCAAGTACGCGGCAACGCCTTCAACCGCATAGCCTTGCGGCGGACGCATCGCGGCTGTAGGGGAAACCGCAACTCCCCCTACACGCCAAATCCCAGAGGATTTTTGATGGCCGCCCAGTACGCCTACGTCATGAAGGGCATGACCAAGACCTTCCCCGGTGCACAAAAACCGGTGCTTTCGAACATCAACTTGCAGTTCTACCAAGGCTCCAAGATCGGCATCGTCGGTCCCAACGGCGCCGGTAAATCCACCCTGATCAAGATCATGGCGGGCATCGATACCGACATCACGGGTGAGGCCTGGGCGGGCGAGAACATCACCGTCGGTTACCTGGAACAGGAGCCGGAACTGGACGCCAGCAAGACCGTGCTGGAAAACGTCAAGGATGGCGCGCGCGACGTGGCCGACCTCGTCGATCGCTTTAACGAGATTTCCAACATCATGGCCGATCCGCCGGAAGACGCGGACTTCGATGCGCTGATGGAAGAGATGGGCTCGCTGCAGGAAAAGATCGATGCGGTCGATGGCTGGTCGCTCGACAGTCAGTTGGAGCTGGCGATGGAAGCCCTGCGCTGCCCGCCGGGGGACTGGCCTGTCACTAGTTTGTCCGGCGGTGAAAAGCGCCGTGTCGCCCTCACCCGGCTGTTGATCCAGAAGCCTTCGATCCTGTTGCTGGACGAACCGACCAACCACCTTGATGCCGAGTCGGTGGAGTGGCTGGAAAACCACCTCAAGGAATATGCCGGCGCGGTGCTGATGATCACCCACGATCGCTACTTCCTGGACAACGTCGTCAGCTGGATCCTCGAGCTCGATCGCGGGAAATACTTCCCGTACGAAGGCAACTACTCGACCTATCTGGAAAAGAAAGCCAAGCGCCTTTCGCAGGAAGAGCGAGAGGAAAGCGGCCGTTCCAAGGCGCTCAAGGAAGAGCTGGAGTGGATCCGGCAGACGCCCGCCGCGCGCCAGACCAAGTCCAAAGCGCGTATCCGCAAGTTCGAGCAGCTTCAGGAAGCGCAGAACAACCGCAAGCCCGGCAAGGCGCAGATCGTCATTCAGGTGCCTGAGCGTCTTGGCGGCAAGGTGATCGAGGCCAAGGGCCTGACCAAGGCCTATGGCGACAAGCTACTGTTCGAGAACCTGTCGTTCATGCTGCCTCCCGGTGGCATCGTCGGCGTCATCGGTCCGAACGGCGCGGGCAAGTCGACGCTGTTCAAGATGATCACCGGCAAGGAGCAGCCCGACGAGGGTACGGTGGAAATCGGCAGCACCGTGCACCTGGGCTTCGTCGACCAGAGCCGCGATCATCTCGACCCGGCCAAGAACGTCTGGGAAGAGGTCTCCGACGGGTTGGACTATATGAAGGTCAATGGTCACGACATGTCGACACGTGCTTATGTCGGCGCCTTCAACTTCAAGGGTCAGGATCAGCAGAAGAACGTCGGCAAGCTCTCCGGCGGTGAGCGCAACCGTGTTCACATGGCCAAGATGCTTAAGGAGGGTGGCAACGTCCTCCTGCTCGACGAGCCGACCAACGACCTCGACGTGGAAACCCTAGCGGCGCTGGAAGATGCGATCGAGAATTTCGCGGGCTGCGCCGTGGTGATCAGCCACGATCGCTTCTTCCTGGATCGCCTGGCCACGCATATCCTCGCATTCGAGGGCAACAGCCACGTGGAATGGTTCGAAGGAAACTTCGCAGCTTACGAAGAAGACAAGCGCCGCCGCCTTGGCGATGCCGCCGATCGTCCAACCGCATTGGCCTACAAGAAACTAACCCGATAAGTCGACCGCCTTCCGTTCAGCTGCGCGTTGCTAAAGATGAACGGAAGGCATCACCTCGGTTCAGTATCGCGACAGCGCGAAATATATAAATAGCCTGATAAGGACAGGCCGTCATCGCCGTGCGACCCGTCCCTTTTTACGGGACAGATGGTTATGAAAAACAATAAGAAAACTGGTTCGATCCGGCTCGCCAGCTTGAGCGCACTCGCTCTCGCCAGCATGATCGTGGCACCCGGTGCCGCTTCGGCCCAAGAACGAGGCGGTGAACGTGCGGGTCAGCGTGAAGGCGGCTGGGGCGGTGGCATGCGCGGCCAAGGTGGCTGGCAGCCGCGTGGCGAAGCCCCAGCGGCTGGCCCATCGCAAGCTCCCCCCGCCGCTCCTCGCGGACAGTGGGGTGGGATGGCCGGGCGCGGCGATGGTCAGCCTCGCGCCGAAAATCAGGTCCGACCGCAAGCTCCGCCACAAGGCGCCCGTGAAGGTTGGGGCGGCAATCGTAGTTGGCGTGGCAACGGCAACTGGCAGCAGGCCCAGCGCCCTGTCGGCACGCCGGAGGGCAACGTCGACGCTCGGCGCGGTCCGGAAGGTTGGCGTGGCGGGCCACCGCGTATCGAGGGTGATCGCCAGATGCAGCCGCGTCCCCCCCAGGGCCAGCAGGCCAATCCCGAATGGCGCCGTGACCGTGAGGGCTGGCGCAACACGCCGCGTACCGACGCGCAGCGCGATGGTCGTTGGCAAACCGATCGGGAAGGTTGGCGCGATAATCGCGATTGGCGCAACACCCGCAATAATGGCGACTGGCGTAATGGCCGCGACTGGCAAAACAACCGGGATGGCCGCGGTGCTGGTGACTGGCGCAACAACGGCAACAACCGTTGGACTGGCGGCAACTATCAGCGATGGGATCGCACGTGGCGCAACAACGATCGGTATAACTGGTCGGCATGGCGCTCTCGCAATCGGAGTGTCTTCAGCACCGGCAGCTACTACGCACCTTATCGCAACTACAGCTATCGCCGCGTAGGTATTGGGCTGTCACTGGGCTCCGTATTCTATAGCCAGAATTACTGGCTGACCGATCCATACGCCTATCGCTTGCCGGAGGTTTACGGGCCCTATCGCTGGGTGCGTTACTACGACGACGTCCTTTTGGTGGACGTCTATTCAGGCCAAGTCGTCGATGCGATCTACGACTTCTTCTACTAAGTCAGCGTGATGAGAATGAGAGCCTCGGCGCTACGGCGCCGGGGCTCTCTACGGATTCAGGCGAAGGCCGTCGCCTTCCTCAGCAACTGGTACGCGTCGACCACTTGCTGCAACCGCCCCTCGTGCGAACGATCGCCGCCGTTGTGGTCGGGATGGAAACGCCGGACCAATTCGGTATAGCGCCTGCGCAGATTGGTGCGATCGGCATCCATGTCCAACCCCAGAGCGCCCATGGCTCGCTCTTCGGCAGGCGTGAATCGACTGGTGTTGCTACGCATGTTTTGCCGGCGCTCGCGAACGTGTGCTCTGGCACGGGCGCTGATGGCCTCCAGGGGATCGGAAAAGTCCGCCCAGCGCGGTGCTTGGTCCACGCCGGCATCGGGGCGGAACGCGCGCGTGGTGGATGCCCACCCGTGCAGTGGCGATTGCGCTTCGAAAATCTCTTCCGCGTTCATGCCGTCGAAATAGTCGTAGCCGGCATTGAACTGGCGCACGTGTTCCAGGCAGAACCAGCGATAGTCGCCCGGCCCGTCGAAGCCCGAAGGCCTTATCCCAGGCGCGCGGAATTCTCCGGCGTCGTCACACCCTGGCCAATGGCACGCGCGGCCGCTCGTTTCGAAACGTCCGTGAAATCTATCCCTGCTCACCGGGTTTCAGATGGGAGCGGCTTGCCCTAAATGGAAGTCATGAATGGACCAATTGCTCAGGAAATGCACAGGCTGTTGACCGACGCCTTCGCACCCACCCACCTCGATATCATCAACGATACCGCCAACCATCGTGGCCACGCCGGCGATGACGGAAGCGGCGAATCGCACTTCAACATCGGAATCGAAAGCGCAGCTTTTGCGGGTGCCTCCCGCCTTCAGCGCCAGCGCATGGTGAACGCAGCGCTGGGTGATATCCCCGGCCAACGTGTCCACGCGCTGGCCATCAAGGCGCGCGCGCCCGGCGAAAGCTGAGGGTTCAGGCTGTCTGCGGGTTGCCAAGCGGGCCTGCTCCCCCTAGCGGCACGGGCGCCAGTCATAGGAGTTCGCCATGGTCCCCCGCTACGCCCGCCCCGCGATGACCGCGATCTGGGAACCGGAAGCTCGCTACCGCATCTGGTTCGAGATCGAGGCGCACGCCGCCGTGAAGATGGGCGAGCTCGGCGTCGTGCCCGAAAGCGCCGGTAAGGCTTTGTGGGACTGGTGGGCCACCAACCCCACGATCGACGTGGCTGCGATCGACGCGATCGAGGCAGTGACCAAGCACGACGTGATCGCATTCCTTGACTGGGTGGCGCAGCAGGTTGGCCCCGAAGCGCGCTTCATGCACCAGGGCATGACCAGCTCCGACGTGCTGGATACGACGCTGAACGTACAGCTGGTCCGCGCCAGCAACATTCTGCTGGAAGATCTCGATGCCCTGCTCGCCGCGATCAAGCGCCGTGCTGAGGAGCATAAATACACGCCCACGATCGGGCGCAGCCACGGCATTCACGCCGAGCCGGTCACGTTCGGGCTCAAGCTGGCGCAGGCTTATGCCGAGTTCGCCCGCTGCCGTAAGCGTCTGGTCGCCGCGCGCGAGGAGATCGCGACGTGCGCGATTTCCGGCGCCGTCGGTACCTTCGCCAATGTCGATCCTTCGGTGGAGGAGTATGTGGCGGAAAAGCTGGGGCTTGAGGTGGAACCCATCTCCACCCAGGTTATCCCGCGCGATCGCCACGCCATGTTCTTTGCGGTGCTGGCCGTGATCGCGAGTTCCATCGAACGTCTGGCCATCGAAGTCCGCCACTTGCAGCGGACCGAAGTGCTTGAGGCGGAGGAGTATTTCTCGCCGGGCCAGAAGGGCTCCAGCGCGATGCCGCATAAGCGCAACCCGGTTTTGACCGAAAACCTCACCGGCCAGGCCCGCATGATCCGCTCATACGCGCTGCCGGCCATGGAGAACGTGGCGCTGTGGCATGAGCGTGATATCTCGCACTCGTCCGTTGAGCGCTTCATCGGCCCCGACGCGACGATCACGCTGGATTTTGCGCTCGCGCGCCTCACCGGCGTGATCGACAAGCTGCTGATCTATCCCGAGCGGATGCAGAAGAACCTCGATCGCATGGGCGGCCTCGTCCACTCGCAGCGGGTGTTGCTGGCCTTGACGCAGGCGGGCCTCAGCCGCGACGAATCCTATCGCCTGGTGCAGCGCAACGCGATGAAGGTGTGGGAATCGGACGGCCAGCTTTCGTTGCTGGAATTGCTCAAGGCCGACCCGGAAGTCAGCGCCGCCCTGCCGGCTGCGACGATCGAGGAGAAGTTCAACCTCGATTACCACTTCAAGGAAGTCGACCGGATTTTCGAAAGGGTCTTCGCCGCTGCCTGACTTTCTCGACAGCCTGTGAGAGCCCGGTCAGGATCAAACCTGAACTTGAGGCTTTTCACACGGTAATTTCGAGCCTAGCATCGCCGCCAACACGGCGGGAGGGAGCAAAGTCATGCAGATCATCCGCACTATCCTGTGGGTTATCATTACCGCCATCCTTGTCGCCTTCATTGCGATCAACTGGACCGCGGTACCGGTGAATTTCTGGCCTTTGGCTGATGGGAAGTATGTCCACTTCCAATGGCCGGTGGGTGTCGTCGCCCTGGTGTTCTTCCTGCTTGGCGCTGCCCCGATGTGGCTGATCCATCGTGCCGGCCGCTGGCGCCTGAAGCGTCGCATCAATTCGCTTGAGAACACCGTCGCGGCCACAAGCACGCCGGCTACCAGCACGCCGGTGGTCACCAGCAACGCACCTGCGACCACGTCGGAGCAGGTCGTCGTCACGCCGTTCGATCGGTCCGGTACGCTTCCCCCCGACGTTTGAGCCCTAGCGGCGCCTGAAAGACCTTGATGAACCACAACCCCGTCTATCTTGCCCTCGACCTGCCACGTCTCGATGCCGCCGAAGCGCTTGCACGCAAGGTGGCGGGGCATATCGGGGGCATCAAGCTAGGGTTGGAGTTCTTCTGCGCGCATGGGCACCATGGAGTGCTGCAGATGCACAAGGTCGGGCTGCCGATTTTCCTGGACCTGAAGCTGCACGATATCCCGAACACCGTGGCGGCGGCGATGCAGTCCATCCACGTGCTCGAACCGGCGATCGTCACCGTCCACGCCTCGGGCGGGCGTGCGATGATGGAGGATGCGAAGGCCGCAGCAGGCGAAAACTGCAAGGTCGTCGCGGTGACGGTGTTGACCAGCCTCGATGAGGGCGATTTGTCTACGATGGGGATCGGCGAAAGCGCTCACGATCACGCCCTTCGCCTGGCCGACTTGGCGCATTCCGCCGGTTTGGATGGCATCGTCTGCTCGGGGCAAGAGGTCGGCGCGGTTCGCCGCCAGTGGAAAGACGGTTATTTCGTCGTGCCCGGCCTGCGCCCGGACGATGGCAAGAGCAAGGGTGATCAAAAGCGCACCGTCACCCCGCGGGAGGCACGCGATGCCGGTGCCTCGGTGCTGGTGATCGGCCGCCCAATCAGCCGCGCGGAAGATCCCCTGGCGGCAGCTCGCGCGATCGAGGGTACGCTATAAAGCCGCTCGTCGCGCGGCGGCCTCACTTCATCTTTGTCAATCAGGTTCAGCCTCAAGAAACCTAGTTCACCGCAGTTCGTTCGGCAGCACAGGATGGAGTTAACACGACAATGAAGACCCTGACGTTCGCCGCCGCCGCCGCCCTGGCTGCCCTGACCACACCGGCTATCGCGCAGGTGGCCTCCCCGGTGCCCACGATCACGGCGGGCCATACCTTGCTGACGGTGAATGCGGAGGGTTCCTCCACGCAACAGCCAGATCTGGCCATGTTCAACTCGGGCGTCACTACCCAAGGCGATACCGCCAGCGCCGCGCTTGCGGAAAATTCGCGAAAGATGACCCAGGTCGTAACTGCGCTGAAGCGTGCGGGCATTGCCGATCGCGATATCCAGACCAGCAATCTTAGCCTCAACCCGGTCTATGCGCCGCCGCGCCGCCTGCCCGACGGTTCGGTGGAAGATCAGCCGCAGCGCATCGTCGCGTATCAGGCCGTCAATCAGGTTTCGGTCAAGCAGCGTAAGCTGGACGATTATGGCAAGGTGATTGATGCCCTGGTCACGGCTGGCGCAAACCAGGTGAACGGCCCCAACTTCATGCTTTCCACGCCGGACACGGCGATGGACGAGGCGCGCAATCAGGCGATCAAGATGGCGCGTCAGCGCGCGCAGCTTTACGCAAGTGCTGCAGGCCTTCGCGTGGTGGGCATCGTCTCGATCAGCGAGAGCGGCAGCTATACCCCCCAGCCCGTCATGTATGACCGGATCATGACGGCATCGGCGCAGCGCGCGCCTGCCCCGCCGGTGATGAGCGGTGAGCTGGAAACGAAGGTCAACGTGACCGTTCAATTCGAACTGGCTGCCTGATCTAACGCCCCTCTCCCGTGGCGTTCACGGGCAGAGGGGACATGATCATTGCCGGGCTGACCATTGCCAACCGGCACATGCTCGTGAAATAGCACCGGCATGTCCTCTCCTGCTATCAAGATTTGCGGCATCAACACGCCGGCCTCGCTCGACGCCGCGATCAAGGCGCGGGCGGATCATGTCGGCTTCGTGTTTTTTCCGAAAAGCCCCCGCCATGTTGCTCTGGCCGATGCGGTCGCGCTGGGGGCGCGGGCAGACGGGCGAATCGGCAAAGTGGGCCTGTTCGTCGATGCAGATGATGCTGTGCTGGGCGAGGCCGTGCGCACGGCCAAGCTGACAGCGCTACAATTGCACGGTGCCGAAACCCCCGAACGCGCGGCGCAATTGCGTGCCCGGTTTGGCCTACCGGTATGGAAGGCCATTTCCGTTACCGGCCCACACGACGTGGCGCGCGCGCTGACCTACACCGGCGCGGCTGACCTGATCCTGTTCGATGCGAAGACGCCCGCAGGGACGCTGCCCGGCGGCATGGGCCTCAGCTTCGACTGGTCACTGATTGCCCATTGGAAAGGCCCGCTGGCCTGGGGGCTAGCCGGCGGGCTCACCCCGGGCAACGTAGCGGAGGCCATCCGGCTGACGGGCACCCCTCTGGTGGACACCTCCTCTGGGGTCGAGAGTGCACCCGGCGTCAAGGACGAAGCGCTGATCGCATCGTTCTGCAACACAGTGAGGGCCGCCTCACCTTCGTGAATTAGCCCCTTCGGATCGTGGACTCGCGCGCGGCATTGGCTTAGGCGCATGTCACGATGACTGTACACACACCGCAAGCCAACAGCTTCCGCAACCAGCCGGACGATCAGGGCCACTTCGGCCGCTTCGGCGGTCGCTATGTCGCCGAAACGCTGATGCCGCTGATCCTCGATCTGGAGAAGGAATACCGCGCGGCGCAGGCCGATCCGGCGTTCCACGCGGAGATGGACGATCTGCTGAAGCATTTCGTCGGCCGCCCAAGCCCGCTCTACTATGCGCCCCGCATGACCGAGCATTTCCGTGCGCTGGCGCCGGATGGCAAAGGCCCGAAAATCTACTTCAAGCGCGAGGAACTGAACCACACCGGCGCGCACAAGATCAACAATTGCGTTGGCCAGATCCTGCTGGCCATCCGCATGGGCAAGACCAAGATCATCGCTGAGACGGGCGCGGGCCAGCATGGCGTGGCCACGGCCACGGTCGCGGCGCGCTTTGGTCTGCCCTGCACGATCTTCATGGGTGCCAAGGATGTGGAGCGGCAGAAGCCCAACGTCTTTCGTATGAAGCTGCTGGGTGCGGAAGTTTGCCCCGTCACCAGCGGCGCGGAAACGTTGAAAGACGCGATGAACGATGCGCTGCGACACTGGGTCGCCAATGTGAATGACACGTTCTACATCATCGGAACCGCCGCCGGGCCGCACCCTTATCCCGAACTCGTGCGCGATTTTCAGAGTGTGATCGGCAAGGAAACGCGCGATCAGATGCTGGAGGCCGAGGGCCGGTTGCCCGATATGCTGCTGGCCGCCGTTGGTGGTGGCTCCAATGCGATCGGGATGTTCCACCCGTTCCTCGACGATCCCGATGTCGAGATGGTCGGCGTCGAGGCGGCAGGCTATGGTATCGAGAGCGGCAAGCACGCCGCCAGCTTGACCGGTGGCAAGCCCGGCATTCTCCACGGCAACCGCACCTACCTGTTGCAGGACGAGGACGGCCAGATCACCGAGGCCCACTCGATCAGCGCGGGACTGGATTATCCCGGCCTGGGTCCAGAGCATTCCTGGCTGCACGAAAGCGGTCGTGTAAAATATGTGCCGATCACTGACGCGCAGGCGTTGGAGGCGTTCCAGCTGTGCTGCAGGCTGGAAGGCATCATCCCGGCGCTGGAAAGCGCCCACGCTCTTGCCGCTTTGGGCGATTTGACCGCGCGGATGGACGAGGACAAGCTGCTGGTCGTCAACGTCTCTGGCCGGGGCGACAAGGATATCTTTACGGTCGCTGAGCATCTGGGAGCCGAGATGTGAGCCGGTTCGCCGCCACGTTCGCCAAAGGCCCTGCCCTCGTCTGCTTCATCACGGCTGGGGACGGTGACACAGATGCCAACCTCGACGCGCTGGTCGCGGGCGGAGCGGATGTGATCGAGCTGGGCATGCCGTTCACCGATCCCATGGCGGATGGTCCGGCGATCCAGCAGGCCAATATCCGCAGTCTGGAGGCCGGCACGCGCACCGCCGATATCTTCCGCATGGCGGCCGATTTCCGCGCACGGCATCCGCAAATCCCGCTGGTGCTGATGGGCTATTCCAACCCCATGACGATCCGCGGCCCGGAATGGTTCGCAGCGGAATGCGGCAAGGCCGGGGTCGATGGCATCATCTGCGTCGACATTCCGCCCGAGGAGGACGCCGATCTGGGGCCCGCGCTGCGTGAGCATGGCGTCTCGCTGATCCGCCTTGCCACGCCGACGACCGACACCGCACGGCTCCCCGCCGTTCTGGATGGCTCTTCCGGCTTTCTCTACTACGTGTCCGTGGCGGGCATCACCGGCATGCAACAGGCAGCGCTGTCTTCGATTGAGGACGCCGTGGCGCGGATCAAGGCGGCCAGCGATATCCCGGTCGCCGTGGGTTTCGGCGTCCGCACGCCGGAGCAGGCGGAGAAGATCGCCCGCGTAGCAGACGGCGTGGTGGTCGGCTCGGCTTTCGTCGAGCTGGTGCGCGATCACGGGCGCAATGCGGCGGAGGCTATCCGCGAATTTACAGCCTCTCTCGCACAGGCCGTCCACACGGCCCGCGAAGTGGCGTGATCGGGCGGCTCGCGCTGCACCGATGAAGGATTTCGCCAGCTCGGATTCGCCCGGGGTGCAACGCCAGCTCGATCGTCTCGCTGCGCTGTCCCTGCCGCAGGGGCGGTTTGGGCTGGACACGATCGTCGCGATTCTGGCCAGGCTGGGCGACCCGCAAAACTCGATTCCGCCCGCCTTCCATGTGGCAGGCACCAATGGGAAGGGATCGACCTGCGCCTATTTGCGGGCGATGCTCGAGGCAGAGGGCCTGACGGTCCACACCGCCACCAAGCCACATCTGGTCCGCTATAACGAGCGCATTCGGATTGGCGGGCAGTTGATCTCGGACGCCCTCCTGGCCGAGCTGCTGGCCGAAGTGCTCGATCGCAGCGAAGACCTTGGCCCCAGCTTTTTCGAAGTGACCACGGCGGCGATGTTCCTGGCGTTCGCCCGGCACCCCGCCGATGCCTGCGTGATCGAGACTGGCCTGGGTGGTCGGTTCGATGCCACCAACGTCATCCCGCATCCTGCCGCCGTCGGGATCGCCACGCTGGGCATCGATCACGAAGCATTCCTGCTGCGCCCCGAAGAAGGCACGCCAGACGATCCCCTGGCGCGTATCGCATTCGAAAAGGCGGGGATCATCCGCCCCGGCTCACCCGTTTGCACGATGTCCTACCCGGAGGGCGCCACCCTGGAGATCGAGCGCGCAGCGATGGCGGCGGGCGCTCCGCTGCATATGCGCGGCCGGGACTGGGACGCAACCAGCGTCGATGTGATCGAGTATTCCGATCATCACGGCTACCTGACCTTGCCGCTGCCGACGCTGGCCGGATCACACCAAGCGCAAAATGCCGCGTTGGCCGTGGCCATGCTGCGGCATCAGGATCGCGTGAGCGTGTCGGCAACTGCCATGGCGGACGGCATCGCCAACGCCGAATGGCCAGCACGATTGCAGCGACTGAACGCGGGTCCGCTGACCGCCTTGGCGGGCGCGCGCGCGGTCTGGCTGGACGGGGGGCATAACCCCGATGCGGGCATTGCTATCGCCAAACATTTCGTTGGTCAGGACCTGCATCTGATCATCGGCATGCTGGCGAACAAGGACGCTGACGCGATCGTCCGCCCCCTCAGGTCCAGTCTGTCGAGCGTGTCTGTGGTGGATGTGCCAGGACACGAAAGCCATCCGCGTTGTGCATTCGGCGAGAGGACTCAAGGCTTCCCGACCGTCGGCGATGCCCTTTCGGCCCTTCCCCAGGATGGCGTGCCGGTGCTGATTGCCGGATCGCTCTATCTCGCGGGTGAAGTGCTGAAAGCCAACCACGAAGTGCCGGATTGAGGGCTAAGCCAGAGCGCGAGCCCGCCTAATCCCTGGCATCGCCCTCACCCACCTCTCCAGCCGAGCCCATGGCGGCATCGACCAAGCCGCTGCGGATCATCCACCAGAACAGGATGATGCCCGGAAGCGCCAGCACGGTCGTCAGCACATAGAAGTTCACGTAGCCGAAGCGTTCGATCATCACGCCCGCCGTGGTGCCGGTCAGGAAGCGGCCGATGATGCTCGCCCCCGCCGAAATCAGGGCATATTGCGAGGCGGTGAAGCGCAAGTCGCACAGCGCCGAGAAGTAGGCCACGACGACAACGCCGCCAAATCCGCTTGCGACATTCTCAAACCCGATCGACCCCGCCATGCCCCAGTTCGAATGCCCCGCCGCAGCCAGCATCGCGAAGCTGAGGTTCGACACCGCCATCAGCACCAGCGCAATCATCAGCGATCGTTTCAAGCCCAACCGCGTATAGGCCACCCCGCCTATGAAGATGCCGACAAAGTAGGCCCAGAAACCCAGGCCGACATCATAGATCGCGATTTCGTCGTTGCTGAAGCCAAGGTCATCAAACAGCAGCCGGAACGTCAGGTTGGCCAGCGTGTCGCCGATCTTGTGGACCAGGATGAAGGCTAGGACCAGACCGGCCCCGGCGCGGCTGAAGAACTCCACGAACGGGCCGACGATGGAGGACCATACTTCGCTCAAGCCACGCCGTTGCAGCACGACTTGCCGCCTTGCGGGTTCCCCAAGGACGATGGCCGTAATCATCGCCGGTAGCGCGAACACCGCGCAGGCCATGTAGGCAACGCTCCAACCGCTGCGCGCGGCCAGCACCAGCGCCAGCGCGCCCGCGCCAGCTGACCCCACGCGCCAGCCATACTGGCTCATGCCCGATCCTGTGCCAAGCTGATAAGGCTTCAGGGTTTCGATCCGGTACGCGTCGATCACGATATCGAAGCTGGCCCCGGCGGCGCCGACGAGAACCGCCGCGATCACCGTCGCCTGAAGGTCTGCCGCGGGATCCACCAAAGCCAGGTTAATGGTCGCCGCAATCACCAGCACGCCGATGACGATCATCCACGACACGCGCTGCCCCAGCGCGCCGATCACCGGCAGACGCACCCCGTCGATGATCCAGGCCCAAAAGAACTTCAGGTTGTACACGAGGAACGCCAGCGTGAACGCGGTGATTGTGGATTTCTGGATATTGTCCTGGGACAGACGCGTGGTCAGCGTCGCGCCGATCATGGCGAACGGAAAGCCGGAGGACAGCCCCAGCGCGAACGCCGCAAGCGATTCCCGCTCCAGATAGGGCTTGATCGATCCCAGGATGCCCGGTCGCCCCGTGCCGTCTGCTTCGATCGTTTCGGCCACTCCGATCCCTTCACCATCAAAGCTTGCATGAATAGCGCCCCCCGCAGCGATGGGAAGGCTGGATGATCGCGCGATCAACAGCTATGCGCGAGGTTATGGCCCAACCACCCCGTAAATCTACCCCACGCACCCCTGGTGACCGACGCGGTCCGCCGCGCGGTCGCTTTGCCGATACATCCTCGGCGCAGCGTGGTCCGTTTCCCAAGCCTCCCGCGCCGCGTCTCAAGCGTGCGTCAACCGCGAACCCCAACGTCCCGCCCAAGGCGTCGGTGCCGCTGCGAAAGGACGGAGAGGCGGGCGAGCGTATCGCCAAGCTGCTTGCAAGGGCGGGCGTCGCCAGTCGGCGCGAAGTGGAGCGGATGATCGTCGAAGGGCGCGTGAAGATCGCGGGTGAGCTGGTGACGACGCCCGCCACGCTGTTGACTGATCTTCGCGGCGTGACGGTGGACGACATTGCGGTGAAGGCGGCCGAGGCGACCCGCCTTTTCGCCTTTCACAAGCCCGCCGGCCTGATCACCGCCGAGCGAGACCCGGCTGGACGGCCGACGATATATTCTGCCTTGCGCAATGCCCTACCCGCCGGCGCAGGCCGGGTGATGCCGGTCGGCCGGTTGGACTTCAACACCGAAGGCCTGCTGCTGTTGACCAACGATGGCGAGTTCAAGAGGCTGCTGGAACTGCCGGCCACCAAGATCCCGCGCACATACCGTGCTCGCGCTTTCGGGACCGTGTCCCAGGCCCAGCTTGAGGAACTGATCGAGGGCGTTGAGATCGAAGGCATGCACTATGGCCGCATCGATGCGAACATGGAGCGCAAGACCGGTCGCAACCAGTGGATCGAAATGACCATCACGGAGGGCAAGAACCGTGAAGTGCGCCGTGTGCTGGAACATCTCGGGCTGGAAGTGAGCCGCTTGATCCGTGTCGGGTATGGCCCCTTCGCGCTGGACGAATTGCCCAAAGGCTCAGCGATCGAAATCGCGCCCAAGTATATCGAAGCGTTTCGCAGCACTCTCAGCACGCGTCCTGCCCCTCGCACCGAGCAGGTCGAATGAGGATCGTCGCCGGGCAATGGCGTGGCCGCCCGCTGGTCGCGCCGGAGGGCGATATCACGCGTCCCACTGCCGACCGTACGCGCGAAACGCTGTTCTCGATGCTGACCAGTCGGCTTGGGGATTTTGAGGGCCTGCGCGTCGCCGACCTGTTCGCCGGCTCGGGCGCTCTGGGGCTTGAGGCTTTGTCGCGCGGGGCGGCGCATTGCATCTTCGTGGAGCAGGATGCAGCAGCCATCCGGGCGCTGCGCAGCAATGTTGCGAACCTAAAGGCGCAGGAAAAGAGCGACGTTCGCGCCGCCTCCGTCATGGCGATGGGTGCTTGCCGAGGTGAACCGCTGCACCTGGTTCTGCTCGACCCGCCCTATGAGACGAACTCCGGCGCGGTCGCGATCGACAAGCTGACGCGGCTGGGCTGGATCGCCCCGTCGGCATGGATCAGCCTGGAAACCTCCCGCAAGGAGGACGTGTCCGTGAAGGGCTATTTCGTGGAAGCGACGCGGGATGTGGGTAAGGCGCGGCTGCATCTGTTGCGCCGCGAAGATTAGACGCCGGCCCTGCCCCGAAAGGCAAGAGCCGGCGTAGTGCATTACTTGCCGCCGCGATTGCGACAGCCGTCCGTCACCGTCTTGCTGCAGACCGGATAAGACTTGTTCATGGCGTCGGCGGGCGGCGGCGTCAGCGCACCCTTGTATGGGCCGCCCTGATAGCC
Organism: Novosphingobium fluoreni; assembly: GCF_014196615.1. Lineage (GTDB taxonomy): Bacteria > Pseudomonadota > Alphaproteobacteria > Sphingomonadales > Sphingomonadaceae > Novosphingobium > Novosphingobium fluoreni. The sequence continues at coordinate 186,720 of NZ_JACIDY010000006.1, read as the reverse complement.
AGGATCGGCCGGCATGGCCGGGCGCGCTGCTTGCTCGGCGGACTGCGGGTTGGGAACGCCGGCAGTCGGCATGCCTGGTCCGGGAGGATTGGCCTGGCCTTCGGGCGTGGTGGGGGTCTGGCCCGCCATCTGCTGCTGGATCGATTGCCAGGCGATCGCGCGCTGCTCGGGCGACATCTTGTATATCTGGCCCTGCTGGTCCGGGGTGAGAGCCCAGTACCCGGCCTGCTGCTCGGGTGTTAGCGTCCAGTAATAGGTCTGGTTTTCGATCGGCCAGGCCTGATAGCTGGTCTGCCGGTCTGCAGGCCAGGTGGCGTAAGTGGTCTTCTGCTGCACCGTCATCACATAGGGCTTCTGCGTCGAACTGGTGACGGGCACCTGCTCAGTGGTGGTGACGGTGGTGGTCGTGGGGCCATCCGCGTCCTGTGCGAAGAGGACGGACGGAACGGCGGTGAACGCCAGGGCAGCGGCCCCGGCAAGCAGCATCTTGCGCATGGTTTTCTCCGTAACAACGGTTAAGCCTCAACGACGCACTGACCGCGCAATTGTTCCGCCCTGCCCGTCGTCCGGCCTTGCAACGCACGGCTGCGTTCCCTAGCTGTTCACGGGTGATTGCTCCCCTTACCCCCCCGGCCGGCGCGAGCGCCGATCCCCTGATCGACAGCTTGAACGAACCGCAGCGTGAGGCCGTGCTGACCACCGAGGGGCCGGTGCTGATGCTGGCGGGCGCGGGCACGGGAAAGACCGCCGCGCTTACCGCGCGTTTGGCGCACCTCGTGCGGGCCCGTCTCGCCTGGCCATCGGAAATCCTGTGCGTCACTTTCACCAACAAGGCAGCGCGCGAGATGCGCGAGCGCGTGGGGCACCTGATCGGCCCGGCGGTTGAAGGCATGCCGTGGTTGGGGACGTTCCACTCGATCGCGGCGAAAATGCTGCGCCGTCACGCCGAACTGGTCGGGCTGCAATCGAACTACACCATCATCGACACCGATGATCAGCTGCGACTGCTCAAGCAATTGATCCAGGCGGAAGGTCTGGATGAAAAGCGGTGGCCGGCGCGCCAGTTGGCGGGGTGCCTCGATCGCTGGAAGAACCGCGGCCTCAACCCCGATCAGCTCGATGCGGCGGAGAACGAGGCTTATGCCAATGGTAAGGGCGAACACTTCTATCGCCTGTATCAAGGGCGGCTGAAGGCACTGAACGCCTGCGATTTCGGCGATCTTCTGCTGCACATGGTCAACATCTTGCGCACTCATCCAGAGGTGCTCGATCAGTATCGCCAGCGCTTCAAGTACGTCATGGTGGACGAGTATCAGGACACCAACCAGGTCCAGTATCTCTGGCTGCGCCTGATCGCGCAGGGCCGCCAGAACATTTGTGTGGTGGGTGATGACGACCAGTCGATCTATTCGTGGCGCGGGGCCGAAGTGGCCAATATCCTGCGGTTCGAAAAGGACTTCGCCGGGGCCAAGGTGATCCGGCTGGAGCAGAACTATCGCTCCACCCCGCAAATCCTGGCCGCCGCCTCAGGCCTCATCAACGAAAATAGCCAGCGGTTGGGCAAGACGCTGTGGACCGAGCGGCATCCGGGCGACCCGGTGCGCGTCATCGGGGTATGGGATGGCCCGGAAGAAGCGCGACGGGTCGGCGAAGAGATCGAGCGGCTGGAGCGGGAAGGCGCAGGCCTTGCGCAAGTCGCGATCCTGGTGCGCGCGCAATACCAGACGCGCGAGTTCGAAGATCGCTTTATCCAGATTGGCCTGAATTACCGGATCGTCGGTGGGTTCCGATTCTATGAGCGAGCGGAAATTCGCGATGCCCTCGCTTACTTGCGCGTGATCGCTCAGCCGGCGGATGATCTGGCGTTTGAGCGTATCTACAACGCCCCCAAGCGCGGCCTGGGCGCCAAGGCGCTGGAAAAGCTGCACGTTCATGCGCGGCGGCGCTCGATCCCGTTGGCTCTGGCCGCGCTGGAGATCGCCGATACCGATGAACTGCCCGCCCGGGCGCGTAATACCTTCCTGGCGCTGATGCGCGATTTCGCCCGCTGGCGGGAAAGTTCATCCACCACCAGCCCGGCGGACCTCATCCGCACGGTCATGGATGAAAGCGGCTACACCGATGCGCTTCAGGCCGAGAAGACCGCTGAGGCGGCGGGTCGGCTGGAGAACCTGGCCGAGCTCGCGCGTGCGATGGAGGAATACGATACGCTGGGTGACTTCCTCGAACACGTCAGCCTGGTGATGGACAACGAGGCTGCGGACGAGAGCGAGAAGGTCACGATCATGACCATGCACGGCGCGAAGGGCTTGGAATTCGATCATGTGTTCCTGCCCGGTTGGGAGGAAGGCGTGTTCCCATCGCAGCGTTCGCTCGACGAAGGCGGCTTGGCCAGCCTGGAGGAGGAACGGCGGCTTGCCTATGTCGCGATCACCCGCGCCCGGCGGCGCTGCACGATCCTTCATGCCGCCAACCGGCGCATCTATGGCCAGTGGTCCAGTTCGATCCCTTCGCGCTTCATCTCCGAGTTGCCGGCCGAGCACGTGGTGCAGGAAACCACGATGACCGGCGGCGCATCGCTGTGGCGGGCGCAGTGGTCGGAACATAACGATCCGTTCGCCGATGTGGCGCGCGCGCAGCCCGCTCGCACCGTAACACGCGGTCCCGGCTGGCAACGCGCGGCCGCGAAGGAATTCGAGACGATCCCGCGCCGCGTGGCCGAAAGCACGCGCTCGGCCGCCAGCTTCGCCGCCAAACCGCGGACCGACCTTTCGATCGGCGCGCGCGTTTTCCACGAAAAGTTCGGCTACGGGGCTATCGCCGCGCAGGAGGGCAACAAGCTGGAGATCGACTTCGAGCAAGCCGGCCGCAAGCGCGTGATCGACAGTTTCGTCAAACCCGCTTGAGAATTTAGACTAACGCAATGCGCCGCCGGCTGGCGCATCGCCAAGGCGAGCGAGCCCCGCGAAACCGCCGAGCATTGCCTCAGTTTAGGAAAGCGCCGATACGTTGAGGAAGCTCGGCACCGGGCCATTCCATCCGTCGTCACCGCCCTGCTGTTCTTCGGCATGGGCCTTACGGTTATGCCGAGGCTTGTCCGCCACCGCATCGCGGCGCGGGGAGCGGCTTTGCACTTTCTGGCGGGGACGCTCCTCGCTCGGACGATCTTCCCGCGTCGGTCGTTCTGTACGTGCGGGCCGCTCATCCTTCGAAGGGCGCTCTTCCCGTGCGGGCTGCTCTTCACGACGGCTGTTGCGCGCACGCTTCTCGCGCTTGGGCGGTTCGGCTTCGGCGTCGTCCGCAGTCGCGACGGAACCGGCCGCTTCATAGACCGGGATAGTGCCGCCGGTCAGTTTCTCGACGTTCGCGATCGCTTCGGCATCTTCCGGCGCGACGAAGGTGAAGGCGCGCCCTAGCGCTCCGGCGCGGCCAGTACGGCCGATACGGTGGACATAATCGTCGGGATGCCACGGCGTGTCGAAGTTGAAGACGTGGCTCACGCCCTTCACATCCAATCCGCGCGCGGCGACATCGGATGCAACGAGGATGTTGATCTTGCCATCCTTGAACCGCTGCAATTCGGCGATGCGTGAGGCCTGATCCATGTCGCCATGGATTTCACCGCTCGAAAATCCGTACCCGTTCAGGCTCTTGTTGATCTCCCGCACGGTGGTCTTGCGATTGCAGAAGATGATACCGGTCTTGACGTCCTCGCTCTGCAGCAAATGGCGCAAAACGTCGCGCTTCTTGCGCGCGGGCACCGCGACCTTGAACTGCGCGATGTTGACGTTGGCGCTCGCCGGGCGAGCAACCTCGATATACTTGGGGTTCGTCAGGAACCGGTCCGCCAGCTTCTTGATCGGCGGCGGCATCGTGGCCGAAAACAGCAGGGTCTGGCGGCTGGTGGGCAGCTTGGTGCAGATATTCTCGATATCGGGGATGAAGCCCATGTCGAGCATGCGGTCCGCTTCGTCGATCACCAGCAGCGAGCAACCGGTCAGCAGGATCTTGCCACGCTCAAACAAGTCCATCAGGCGGCCTGGCGTGGCGATGAGCACGTCGACGCCTTCGGACAGCGCCTTCACCTGATCGCCCATCTGCACGCCGCCGATTAGCAGCGCCATCTTCAGGTCATGGTTCTTGCCGTATTTCTCAAAATTCTCCGCGACCTGGGCGGCCAACTCACGCGTGGGCTCAAGGATCAGAGAGCGCGGCATCAAGGCGCGGCGTCGACCATTCGCCAGAATGTCGATCATCGGCAAGACGAAGCTGGCGGTCTTGCCAGTGCCGGTCTGGGCGATGGCGATCAGATCGCGCATCATATGGACCTGCGGGATCGCCTGTTCCTGGATCGGAGTCGGCGTGGTGTAGCCCGAATCCACGACTGCTTTGAGCAATTCGTCTGACAAGCCGAGATCGGCGAAATTCATAGGCTTTGGCAATGTCCGGATAAATCGGGTTAAGTCGAAAAGCGAGACCGGCAGTAACCGATCCAGCGTTCTACTGACGCACGCTTGCCGCGCTCTAGAGGCAACTGGCCGCGAAAGTCAAGGTTTTGCTTGCCGCGCCGAGCCGCGGGGGCCTCAGCGTTCCTGCGCGACCAACTGGCGCAGCCGCGTCAACTTGCAGCTGGAGCCGCTGCGCGACAGCAGCGTATCGCGATCGACGCACAGCATCCCGTCCTGACTGCGCGAAATGTAGAACCCGGAATAGAACGCGCGGGAGTGGCAGGTGCGCTCAAGCTCGGCGTTGATGATACGCCGATCGCGCAGGAACAGGATAAGGTTCGACGGTCCGTTCGGCTCTACCCCCACGATGCTGTTGCCGGGGAGACATTTGCCCATCTTCCGCTCCGAAAAGCGCGGGCCGATCGGGCGCGGCGGCGATGGCACGACAACATCCCCTCCGCGCGGCGCGACCCTGATCGTCATGCGCTGTTCGATATGCACTTGCGCGGCGGTTTGCGGGCCATAGCTGCGGATAACACCCAGCGGCCAGTCGGGCGCATCCTGGGTCGCGGTTTCTTCCGGATAGAGACCGGCCGCCTCGTCGGAAACCGATGGCTCGACAGCGGACTCATCGTCACCCCCGCTCACCGCCGAGATCATCAGAAGCAACGGCGCAAACAAGGCACTGGCAAGATTCATCGGTGTGGTTTGTCCCCTAACTCTTTGAAAGCAGCAGTTTGGCCCTAGCGCAAGCGCTTGAATGGCCGCTTAACCCCCGCATTGCGCCGGGACGACCTGCGCCGGAGGGTGGGTAGGCGCGCCCGCAGCTTTTGTGCCATACCAGACGGCCATGACCGACCACGCCCTATTCCTTGCCGCCGCCGACGAAATTCTCGGCTCCCGCGGTTTGACCCGCGATCCAGACCTGATCGAGCCTTGGCTCACCGACTGGCGCGGGCGATTTCACGGGCAGGCGATGGCGATGGCATCTCCCGCGTCGACCGAGGAATTGGCGGCTCTCGTCAGATTGTGCGTGGCGCACCACGTGCCGATCGTGCCGCAAGGCGGCAACAGCGGTATGGCCGGCGGGGCAACGCCTGACGAGACGGGAACCGCCCTGCTCCTCTCGCTGCGTCGCCTCAATACTATCGGCCCGGTCGATGTTGAGGGGCAAAAGGTTACCTGTGGCGCAGGCGTCATCCTCCAAACTTTGCACGAAGCGGCCGAGGCGGCGGGAATGCGTTTTGCGCTGACGCTGGGCGGCAAGGGTTCGGCCACGGTCGGCGGGCTGATCGCCACCAACGCGGGCGGCACGCAAGTCCTGCGGCATGGGTCGATGGGCGCGCTTGTGCTGGGCCTGGAAGTGGTGACCCCGGACGGGCAGGTCTTCTCGGCCCTGACGCCGCTGAAGAAGGACAATCGCGGGTTCGACCTGAAGCAGGTGTTCATCGGCTCGGAAGGAACGCTGGGCATCGTCACGGCGGCCACTCTGAAGGTTGTGCCGGCGATCGCACGGCGCGTGGTGATCTGGGCCGGGGTGGCCGATGTGAAGACCGCGCGCGCGCTGCTGCTTCATTGCGAGGCGATGGTGGCAGACGGATTGGAGGGCTTCGAAATCCTGCCCCAAGCTTCGTTGGAGGCCGTCATCGATCACGTCCCCGCAACGCGCCCTCCTCTGGAAAGCGGACACCCGTGGCATGTTCTGATCGAGGTTGTCAGTGATCGATCCGGCGCGGATGGCTTGCAGGAGCGGTGCGAGGCGATGCTGGAGGCCGCCTTTGAAAAAGACCTGCTAGACGACGCAGTGATCGCGGCGAACGAAACCCAGGCCGAGGCGTTCTGGCAAATCCGCGATTCGATCTCTGCGGCGGAGCGCGCCCGCGGCCCGGCGGTGCAGCACGATGTTTCGGTGCCGGTGGAAGCGATGCCCGCTTTCATCGACGAAGCCGTTCCCCGTTTGCAACAAGCATGGCTAGGCACCGAGGCGATCGCCTTTGGGCATCTGGGTGATGGGAATGTCCATTTTCACGTTATCGCCCCGCAAGGGACGGATGGCCCCACCTGGCATTCCGGCGACGGGAAAGCGATCAGCCGTGACGTGCACGATCTCGTCACCCGGTGGGGCGGCTCGATCTCCGCCGAGCATGGTATCGGCCAGTTGAAGCGTGATGAATTGGCGCGCCTGGGCGATCCGGTGCAGCTCGACCTGATGCGCCGGATCAAGCACGCGCTGGACCCGAATGGCCTGCTCAATCCCGGCAAGCTGATCTGATACGCAGGCGGGGGCACGGCTTGCGCACGACCGGTCCAAGCCCTATGGCCGCGCGCTACAAGAACGCGCCACATGCGGAGAAAAGCGATGGCCAGCGCGCCGGATAACGTATCCCTTCCCCTCTTCTACAACGACCTGGTGCTGCTGAGCTCGCAAGAGCATAGCAACTGGAAGAGCCGCGCGACCGACAAGGCCACATGGCTGGCCAACGTCAACACCGTGCCGCTGACCGTGGAAGAGTTCCCGCTGGCGCAGCGCAACTTCCCGATCGTGTTCACCGCGGGCGAGAATCCCTTTCCGATCGCGCTGATGGGCTTGAACGAGGGCGTAAACGTCTTCGTAGAGGATGACGGCAACGTGCCGCAGCCGGTCTACATTCCGGCTTACGTCCGCCGCTACCCCTTCCTCCTCGCCCGCGTTCAGCCCGATTCGGAAGAGATGTCGCTGTGCGTCGATCCCACCAGCGACTTGGTGGGCGAACTGGACGAGGGACAGCCGCTGTTCGACGGCAACGAGCCAAGCGAAAGCTGCCGCGCGACCCTGCAATTCTGCGAGCAGTTCGAGATTGCCGGCCAGAAGACCGCCAGCTTCATGGCAGAGCTGGAAAAGCACAACCTGCTGATGGACGGCGAATTGAACATCGACGTCGGCAACGGCCAGCCCTTCAACTACCGTGGCTTCCGCATGGTGGATGAGAACAAGCTGCGCGAACTGCGCGGCGACATCCTCCGCAACTGGAACCAGAGCGGCTTGCTCGCCCTGATCTACGCGCACCTGTTCTCGCTCGACCTCGTGCGCGACATTTTCGGTCGCCAGGTGGAACAGGGCAAGGGCCCGGCGGTACCGCAGCCGGTCTGATCCAACGGCCGCCGCGGGTGGTCGCGTGGCCATCCGCGTTGCGGTGAACGGTTCGTCGACAACGCGCTTGCAACGGAACGGTTGTCCCATTATGTTGCAATTGCTTCGCCAACGCTGCCCTCATGGCTTGGCGAAGTTGGTGCACTTTGTGCACCTCCTCCCTGAACCTTGGCCACCTCGTGCATTTGCACGGGGTGGTTTTTTTGGGCAATCCAAAACTATTCGGCGGCCAACGGCCACACGCCTGAACTCCCGGCTTCGGCCAATTCGGCGACGGCTTGGGAAAGTGTTCGCACCAAGCCGCACAGCACATCGACCACGTCGATGAAGCCGTCTCCGGTCTCGACTAGCGCGGCGTCCAGATAGGTCGCCCGGTCGATCTCAATTTGCATCGCGTGCAGACCGGCGGAAGGTTTCGCGTGCCGCTCCAGCACATAGCCGCCCGCGTAAGGGCGATTGTGGGCGGCGCCCCGTCCGGTCCGGGCAAAATGCGCGAACGCTGACGCCACGAGTGATCCCGCGCTGCTCGCGCCGAATCGGTCTCCCACGACGAATTGCGCGCCGGGATGCCCTCCCCGCGCCGGAAGCGACGGCATCGAGTGCAGGTCCAGCAGCAGGGCCGCACCCCACCGCTCGGCATGCGCGCGCATCATCTCGCCAAGGCAGGTGTGGTACGGCTCGTGGATCTGGGTGACCCGCTCCGTCAGGTCTTTCCCATCCAGCGGCCGTCGCCACAATTCTCCCAGCCCCGGCAACCGTCGCGGGATGAGGCCGAGACCCGTGCGAGCGCGCCGGCCAGCTCCGGACGTCACCGTGTCGGGCCGGTCCGTCCTGGTGAACATCTCCCAGTCCACATCGTCTGGCGCGCGATTGAGGTCAATCATCGCCCGTGGTGCCTGCGCGATCAGCAGCGCGGCTCCTGTCTGCTGCGCCACTGCACGAGCCAGGCGATCGACGTAGCGATCTTCCAGCTTGAGGCACGACGATTCGGCGTTGCGCATGTCGTCAAGCAGGCGGCGGGGATAGCCTCGTCCCGCATGTGGCACGGCCAGAATCACCGGCAGGCAGGAAGCACTGGCGGACCATACCCGGTAGGCGGCGGTGCCTGGCAGGCCAGGAATTCTCCCCCCGGTGCAAACAGCGGACTCGATGGGTGATTTTTGCCTATGCATCACGTTTTTGCTGTCTTGTTTAAAGGCCCGTGTCACAAGGCCGACGGGGATGGCGGAAGAGATAACACGTGATTTCGCGGACAGGAATTTTAACTCCTCACCCTTAATGTGGCTGCTCAAGGCGTCGGTAAGCGACGCGCGATTTTCGGAATATCCAAAGAATGATCCGCATCCTGCTCGCCGAAGACGATCAAGCCATGCGAACCTACCTTTCCCGCGCTCTTCAGAATGCGGGATATGACGTGGTGGCAGTTGATCGTGGAACCGACGCCCTGCCCCTGCTTCAACAAGAGGCGTTCGACCTGCTGTTGTCCGACATCGTGATGCCGGAAATGGATGGGATCGAATTGGCGCAACGCTGCAATGAGGTTTCCCCCCACACCAAGGTGATGTTCATCACCGGATTCGCCGCCGTCACCTTGCGCGCCAGTCGTGAAGCGCCGCAGGCGCGGGTTCTGTCCAAGCCGTTTCACCTTCGCGATCTGGTGCTTGAAGTGCAGCGTGTTTTCGGTCTTGCTGAACATGCTCGACTTTAGTCTCGTAACAGGGCTTGCATCCCGCCTGGGGCGCAGTTAAAGGGCGCTCCTCCGACGGGCCGGATCACTCTGGCTCGGCGGGAAAACGAATGGTGTTCGGGCGTATAGCTCAGTGGTAGAGCACTATGTTGACATCGTAGGGGTCGCAAGTTCAATCCTTGCTACGCCCACCATTCGAATGGCCCGCTAGCCTTACGGTTTAGCGGGCTTTTTCGTATCTGGGCGCATGTCGGCGCGTCCTTCATCCATCGGACTTGTGAAGGGCCCCTCACTTGCCTTGCTAAGCAACGCCCCCCTGCCTAATAAGCCGCAAAATCCTCACCCCCAGGAGTGTTTGCATGGAAAAGATCAAGGTCAAGAACCCGGTCGTCGAGATGGACGGCGACGAGATGACGCGGATTATCTGGCAGTGGATCCGTGAGCGTCTCATCCTCCCCTACCTCGACATCGACCTGAAGTACTATGACCTGTCGATCGAGAACCGTGACGCCACCGACGATCAGGTGACGGTGGATTGCGCCAACGCGACCAAGGAATTCGGCGTCGCCGTAAAGTGCGCCACCATCACGCCTGACGAAGCCCGCGTCGAGGAATTCAGCCTCAAGAAGATGTGGAAGTCGCCCAACGGCACCATCCGCAACATCCTGGGCGGCGTCGTTTTCCGCGAGCCGATCGTGATCTCGAACGTTCCCCGCCTTGTGCCGGGCTGGACCGACCCGATCGTCGTCGGCCGCCATGCTTTTGGTGATCAGTACCGCGCCACCGACACGCTGATCCCGGGCCCCGGTAAGCTGCGCCTGGTCTTCGACGGCGCGGACGGCAAGAGCATCGACCTCGACGTGTTCGACTTCCCCTCCTCGGGCGTCGCCATGGCGATGTACAACTTGGACGATTCGATCCGCGATTTCGCGCGCGCTTCTTTCAACTATGGCCTGAACCTGGGTTGGCCGGTATACCTGTCGACCAAGAACACGATCCTCAAGGCCTATGACGGCCGCTTCAAGGATCTGTTCCAGGAAGTGTTCGACAATGAAGGCTTCGCCGAACAGTTCAAGGCCAAGGGCATCGTCTATGAGCATCGCCTGATCGACGACATGGTCGCCTCGGCGCTCAAGTGGTCTGGCAAGTTCGTCTGGGCCTGCAAGAACTACGACGGCGACGTGCAGTCGGACACCGTGGCGCAGGGCTTCGGCTCGCTGGGCCTGATGACCTCGGTCCTGCTCTCGCCCGACGGCAAGACGGTCGAGGCTGAAGCGGCGCACGGCACCGTGACGCGCCACTATCGCCAGCATCAGCAGGGCAAGGCCACATCGACCAACCCGATCGCCTCGATCTTCGCCTGGACCCAAGGTCTCAGCTATCGCGGCAAGTTCGACGACACGCCGCAGGTGGTGAAGTTCGCCGAGACGATCGAGCGCATCTGCATCGAGACTGTCGAGCAGGGCAAGATGACCAAGGATCTTGCGCTTCTGATCGGCCCCGATCAGCCATGGATGACCACCGAGCAATTCTTCGAAGAGATCGTGCAGAATCTCGATGCGGAGATGGCCGCCTGGGCCTGACACTCCTGATCTGAGTGCTGAAAACGGCTGTGCCTCCATCAGGGCGCAGCCGTTTTTGCGTTTAGAGTACAAAAGATCGCCGCCAGTCGTGACAAACACGGCGCGTGTGCCCTATCGCACACGCATGGCTGCACCGCATGAACTGACATCTCCCTTCATTTCCGACGCCCTCGTCATCCTCGGCGCTGCGGGCGCAGTCATCCCGATCTTCGCACGCTTCCGCATCACGCCTGTCATCGGCTTCATCCTGATCGGCCTGCTGGTTGGACCTTCGGGACTGGGCCGCCTGGTGCCGCAGTTTCCGTTGCTCTATCACATCACGATCTCAGAACCCGAGGGCCTCGACATTTTCGCCGAGTTCGGGATCATCCTGCTGCTATTCTCGATCGGCCTCGAACTTTCGTTTGGCCGATTATGGCAGATGCGCAGGCAGGTATTTGGCCTCGGCTCCTTGGAACTGTTGGGGATAGGTGCGGCGATCACCGCCGTCCTGGCCTCGATCGGACATGACATCGGCGGCGCGCTGGCTCTTGGCCTGGCGCTGGCACTTTCCTCCACCGCGCTTGTCCTGAAAATTACCAATACGACAACGCCGGTTGGCCGCGCGGCCCTCGCCATGCTTTTGTTCGAAGACATCGCGCTGGTGCCGATCATCTTTCTACTCGGCGCCATGGGGCCGAGCGCCGCGGGCGGTTTCAGCGCGATGGTCTCGACCGTCGCGGTGGGCTTCGCGGTGATCGCGGTGCTGCTGGTGTCGGGGCGGTTCCTGCTGCCGCCGCTCTTCGCGCAAGCGGCTCGCACCAAGAGCCCGGAACTGTTCCTGGCCGCCTCGCTGCTCGTAGTGATCCTGGCCTCGCTATCGACCGCGGCGGCGGGCCTCTCGCCTATCGTCGGTGCCCTGATCGCCGGGCTGCTGATCGCCGAGACCGAGTATCACGGCGAGGTCGAACATATCACCGAGCCGTTCAAGGGCCTCGCGCTGGGCGTGTTCCTCATAACCGTGGGCATGAGTATCGACTTCGCCGTAGTCGCGCAGAATATCGGCACGATCCTGCTGGCCACGTTCGGCGTGATCGCCCTGAAGGCCCTGGTCACCGGGCTGCTGCTGCGCATCACCGGCGCGCGGCGGGGCACCGCGATGGAGACGGGCATCCTCATGTCCAGCCCGTCCGAAACCACCCTGATCGTGCTGACCGCCGCCACTACCGCGCAACTTATCAGCCCGGGCACTTCGCAGTTCTGGCAGATCGTAACCGCGCTGGGCCTGACGATCACCCCCTTGCTGGCGCTGCTTGGGCGCACCATGGCGCGACGGATCGACCGTTACGAGCCGCAAAGCACCCTCCCCGACGAACATGCGCCGCGCGCGATCATCGTGGGCTTCGGGCGAGTCGGGCAACTGGTGGCGGATATGCTTACCAGGCACGGCAAGGCGTACATCGCCGTGGACAGCGACGCCGATCTGGTGAGTGACGGCAAGCATCAGGGCTACGCCGTCACCTTCGGCGATGCGGCGCGCGGAAACGCACTCGAGCGCCTGGGTGCCGATAAGGCCACGGCGGTTATCCTGACGATGGACGAGCCGGTTTCGGCACAGCGCCTCGTCCGCCGCCTCCGGGGCGCTTACCCAGACCTGCCGATCATCGCCCGCGCCAGGGACACGACTCATGCCGCGGTGCTCTACCGAGCCGGGGCGAGCCAGGCAGTGCCGGAAACGCTGGAAAGCTCGCTGCAACTGTCTGAAGCCGTGCTGGTCGATCTGGGCGTACCGATGGGCCCGGTCATCGCCTCTATCCACGAGAAACGGGACGCCTTGCGGACGCAACTGATGGAAGAAGGCGGCCTGTCAGAGAAGCCGGCCCTGCGCAGTTCCACCATGCGGGACCGCACCGCCTGATCTAGGCCCGTGTGGTGTAATGCGCACGAACCGGGAGGGTGGACACCGCGACCGATCCGCTCGCTGCCATCAACGATCGCGTGCCCGCCCCTGATGAAGCCAGCCATATCGGAGGGCTCCTGCCCCCGGGGACAGCGATATCCTAGGGCATGAGAACGCCGAAGCACAGGTGCGCGCAACATACGCTGACACGCGCCAAGCCACGGTTGCAAGACTAGCCGGCGATTACCACCTTTACAGCAGCCAGCGCCTCAGCCCCCTTGGAGCCATCCGGACCACCGCCTTGCGCCATGTCCGGGCGGCCGCCGCCACCTTTACCGCCCAGCACTTCCACACCAGCGCGAACGAGCGCGACAGCACTGACCCGGCCGACAAGATCGTCCGTAACCGCCGCCGCGATGCTCGCCTTGCCCTCGTTCACCGCCACGATCGTCGCCACGCCGGAGCCGAGCCGTTGCTTGGCCTGGTCGAGCAACCCGCGCAGTTCCTTCGGGTCCAGACCCTCAAGCACTTGGCCGAAAAACTTGATGCCGCCGATATCTTCATCCGCAGGAGCATCCACTGCCGCGCCAGTGCCGCCTAACGCGATCGCGCGCTTGGCGTCGGCCAATTCGCGCTCCAGCTTCTTGCGCTCCTCAAGCAGGGCCGCGACCCTTGTTTCGACATCCTCAGGAGAGGTGCGAAGCAGGCCGGCAGCGCCCTTCAAGGCTTCCTCGCGCTGCACCAGCCAGCGTCGCGCACCTTCGCCGGTCAGTGCCTCGATCCGGCGCACACCCGATGACACGGCGGACTCCGACACGATGCGGAACACGCCGATGTCGCCCGTCGCCCGCACATGGGTGCCGCCACATAGCTCGACCGAGTAGTTGCGGCTGCCGCTGGTCCGGCCCATCGCCAGCACGCGTACCTCGTCACCATACTTCTCGCCGAACAGTGCCATGGCACCTGCGGCCACGGCATCATCGGGGCTCATCAGACGAGTAATCACCGGATCGTTGTGACGGATCTCCGCGTTGACGTCCGCCTCGAGCACCGCGATGTCTTCGGGCGTCAATGCCTTCGGGTGCGAGAAATCGAAGCGCAGTCGCTCTTGCGCTACCAGCGATCCCTTCTGCGTCACATGGTCACCCAGGCGATTGCGCAAGGCTGCATGCAGCAAGTGGGTGGCCGAGTGGTTGGCGCGAACCGCGTCACGCCGATCAATGTCGACTGTCAGCAGCACCGTATCGCCGACCTTGATGCCGCCTGCATCCACGTGGCCCCGCATCGCATGGAGGCGGCCAAGCGGTTTGGCGGTATCGTTGACAGTGATCGCCAGTTCGCCGCTGCCGCTTCCTGGCGCATCGACTATGGTTCCGGCATCGCCGACCTGGCCACCGCTTTCACCGTAGAACGGAGTTTGATTGGTGAGGATGATGACGTCCTCGCCGGCTTTGGCGGACGTAACTTCCTGCCCGTCGCGCACCAGCGCGACCACGCGGCCCTCGCCACTGTCGGCGGTATAGCCGGTGAACTCGGTCGCGCCCTCGCGCTCGGCGATATCGAACCAGATTTCGCTATCTGCCGCCTGGCCTGAACCCTTCCAGGCAGCGCGTGCGGCGGCCTTCTGTTGAGCCATCGCCGTGTCGAACCCAACGCGATCGACGCTGATCCCGCGAGAGCGCAGCGCATCTTCGGTAAGGTCGTACGGGAAGCCGAAGGTATCGTAAAGACGGAAGGCGGTTTCACCGGGGAGTTCACCGCCCTCGGTCATGCCGTTCGTCGCCTCGTCCAGCAGACGCAGACCGTTCGAGAGCGTGCGGCGGAACTGGATTTCCTCGCGCTCCAACGTCTCCTCGATCATCGGCTGGGCGCGGCTGAGTTCAGGGAATGCCTGGCCCATTTCAGCGACCAACGCGGGCACCAGACGATGCATCAACGGGTCTTTCGCACCCAGCAGGTGCGCATGGCGCATCGCCCGGCGCATGATGCGGCGCAAGACGTAACCGCGGCCCTCGTTTGACGGCAACACCCCGTCCGCCAGGAGGAAGCCGGTGGAACGCAAGTGATCGGCGATAACGCGGTGGCTGGCGCGATGGCCGCCCTCGGCCGGTACACTGGTGAGACTTTCCGATGCCGCGATCAGGGCCTTGAAAGTGTCGGTGTCGTAATTGTCGTGAACGCCCTGCAGCACCGCGGCGATCCGTTCCAGCCCCATGCCGGTATCGATCGAGGGGCGCGGAAGATCGCCGATGATCTCACCGCCCGCCTGCTCGAACTGCATGAACACCAGATTCCATATCTCTATGAAGCGATCACCATCCTCATCGGGCGATCCCGGAGGCCCACCGGGGATATGCTCGCCGTGATCGTAGAAGATCTCGGAGCATGGCCCGCAAGGACCGTCATCCCCCATCGCCCAGAAATTGTCCTTCGTGGCGATGCGGATGATGCGATGTTCGGGAAGCCCCGCAATCTTCTTCCACAGTTCGAACGCTTCGTCATCCGTGTGATAGACGGTGGCCAGCAGTTTCTCGGCCGGAAGGCCCCAGATCTTGGTCAGCAAGTTCCAGGCGTGGGTGATCGCCTGTTCCTTGAAATAGTCCCCAAACGAGAAATTGCCGAGCA
Source organism: Novosphingobium fluoreni (assembly GCF_014196615.1). Lineage (GTDB taxonomy): Bacteria > Pseudomonadota > Alphaproteobacteria > Sphingomonadales > Sphingomonadaceae > Novosphingobium > Novosphingobium fluoreni. Next base: position 171,368 of record NZ_JACIDY010000006.1, on the reverse strand, counting down.
TCTCGAAGAAGGTGTGATGCCGCGCGGTATAACCCACATTGTCTAGATCGTTATGCTTGCCGCCTGCCCGCACACACTTCTGCGACGAAGTGGCGCGCGGTGTCTCACGGCTTTCAAGGCCGGTGAACACGTTCTTGAACGGCACCATACCGGCGTTGACGAACATCAACGTCGGATCGTTGTACGGAACCAGAGGGGCCGAGGGTGAAACTTCGTGACCGTGCGAGCCGAAGTATTCAAGGAAAGACCGGCGGATTTCGTTCGTGGAGCGCATAGGGTGAGCCGATAAACCGGGGGTTCACTTGCGGCAAGCGGGAAGGCGCGATCAGCGTGATCGGACCTTGTTCAAGAATGGGCCTTATCCCCGTTTCCACGCCGCCTTACGACTTCGCATTGCAGATGGACGCTGGGTGACGGGAGTCATTTTTGCCAAACCGCCAAAAGAACTGAGGCCAGAGCTGATTTCTGGCCTCAGAACTCAAGTCCTCCTAAAGCCATTCAGACAAGTACCATCAGCTATCGTCTTCTTCCGATGGGCCAGCCATCATCTCTTCCGCCAAGCCAGCAGTGCGATCGCGGATGGCTTTTTCGAGGCGTTCGCACACTTCGGGATTGTTCTTGAGGTAGGTCTTGGAATTTTCACGACCCTGCCCGATCCGGATCGAATCGTAGCTGAACCAGGCGCCTGACTTTTCTACCAAGCCGGCCTTGACGCCCAGATCCAGTATCTCACCTATCTTTGAGACACCTTCGCCATACATGATATCGAATTCGACCTGCTTGAACGGCGGGGCAACCTTGTTCTTCACCACCTTAACACGCGTGGCGTTGCCGATCACTTCATCACGGTCCTTGATCGCACCGGTGCGGCGGATATCGAGGCGGACCGAAGCGTAGAACTTCAAAGCGTTGCCGCCCGTGGTCGTCTCCGGGTTACCATACATGACGCCGATCTTCATGCGCAGCTGGTTGATGAAGATCACCATGCAACGCGAGCGACTGATCGAGCCGGTCAGCTTGCGCAGCGACTGGCTCATCAAGCGCGCCTGAAGGCCGACGTGGCTATCGCCCATCTCGCCCTCGATTTCGGCGCGAGGGACCAGCGCCGCGACCGAATCGACCACCAGAACGTCGATCGCATTGGAGCGAACCAGGGTATCGACAATCTCAAGCGCCTGCTCGCCGGTATCGGGCTGCGACACGATCAATTCATCGATGTTGACGCCCAGCTTCTTGGCATAGACCGGGTCAAGCGCGTGCTCGGCATCGATGAACGCAGCGGTGCCGCCGATCTTCTGCGCTTCGGCGATGCAGTGCAGCGCCAACGTGGTCTTGCCCGAACTTTCCGGGCCGTAAATCTCGATCACACGGCCACGCGGCAAGCCACCCACGCCAAGGGCGATATCCAGACCCAGGGATCCGGTGGAAATCGCTTCCACCTGCATCGTCTCCTTGGAGCCGAGCTTCATCGCGCTGCCCTTGCCAAACGCGCGATCGATCTGCGCAAGCGCGGCTTCTAGGGCCTTCTGGCGGTCCATTGCGTCCTTTTCCTTGCCTTCCTGGATCAGCTTGAGCTGAGCAGCCATGTCGTTCCCTCTTCGCTACCTGCCTGACCGGAAAGGTCAATGTCACGAAACAGGATGTATGCTATTTGTTCTCATCGAACAAGAGGGGAACAAATGTTTTCCTACGGCTGTTCTTCGGCGCAGGGCGCAAGCTTCACATCGCCTTTGCGTTCGCGCACGCAAGTGCCCGCCAACAGGCGCGTGATGCGGGTTACACGCTCGTCCAGCGCTGGATCCGGGCGGTCTAAATGGAAAGAATCAGGGTCGGACGCGACGGCCACGAGGCGTAGAAACTCCGCGTCCGACAGCTTTGCGGGGGAGCGATGATACATCAGATGGCTGGTGAGAAAAAAGCCTTTCAGCCACCCTTCCGGCACGCTGCCCATTTCCACAGTTTCGAGCCACAAAGCCAGAATTTGCCGCTTGGACAACTTCTCTTCGAGGCCGCGAGCGTATCCCGCGAGCCGAATCCGACCGACGCCGCCGGTGTAACCGTCGAACGCCATGCGAGACGCAAGAGCGCGGCTGATCGACGTTACGGAGCCACCCGGCGTATCAACATCGGGGCCGAGATTGGCAGCAAACGCCGGGTCTTCGACAGCCAACAGCATGGCTTCGCGCCCCGGCCCCAAATCTTCGCCGGAGCGCCCCTGATAGATCAGGCGGTTGGCCAGGCGCCCCAGGAAAGGCGCATCCTCCACCGCATCCGAGTGGCCAAGGCCGTAGTACGAAACCAATCCTGCCAGAACGCCGAAGATCGTCAGCAGAGTGACGAAGATTGCGTTACGCAAGGCGGGCCGCGCCGTCATCATCGAACCGGCTGCAAGGTCTGAGCCAGCACGTCACCGACCTTCTCGGACAATTGCTGAACGGAAAACGGCTTGGGCATGAACCACGCGTTGGCGATGCCGATCTCCTTGCGCAACTGCTCCTCCGCGTAGCCGGACATAAACAGTACCGGCAGGGCGGGTGCGATTTCACGGATGCAACGCGCCATGGCTGGGCCGTCCATGCTGGGCATCACCACGTCGCTGACGACCAGATCGAACGAACCGCCTTCCCGTACCAATTCCAGGCCTTCTTCACCGTCACGGGCGGACGTCACCTGATAGCCTTGGCGGGTCAGCGCCCGCTCAGCCACGACGCGGACGGGGTCTTCATCCTCCACCAACAAAATCCGCCCGCCTCCAGCCCATTGGCGCGACGCCTCGGCCGGCTTGGGAAGAGAGCGGCCCGCCCCCGGCCCGGCATGATCGACCGGCAAATAAACGGTAAAGCGCGTACCCTGCCCGACTTCGCTTTCGGCGAAGATGAAGCCGCCCGATTGCTTGACGATGCCGTAGACCGTCGAAAGGCCGAGGCCAGTGCCCTTGCCCTGCTCCTTCGTAGTGAAGAAGGGTTCGAAGATCTTGCCCAGATGCTCGGGCGGGATGCCACTGCCGGTATCTTCCACGATGAGGGCGGTGTATTCGCCGATCGGGATGATCTCGCTGCGCATCGCGCGGACGTCGGCGGTGCTGACGCGGCGTGTGGCAAGGGTCAGCTTGCCGGACCCGTCACCGCGTGATTGCATGGCGTCTCGCGCGTTGACGGCCAAATTGACGATGACCTGCTCCAGCTGCGTAGGGTCGGCCCGCACGGCGCCCAGATCGCGATCGTGCTGGACGACGAGCTGGATTTTCTCACCGATCAGGCGGCGCAGCATCTGTGATACATCGGCGACGACATCCGGCACTTGCAGGATTTCGGGGCGCAGAGTCTGCTGGCGCGAAAAGGCCAGCAGTTGGCGCGTCAGAGAGGCTGCACGGTTTGAGTTCGCGCGGATTTGCTGGATGTCATCATAGTCAGAGTCGCCGGGCGTATGGCGCATCAACATCAAATCACAGGTGCCCAGGATCGCCGTGAGAACGTTGTTGAAATCGTGGGCAACGCCGCCGGCGAGCTGGCCGACGGCCTGCATCTTCGTGGCCTGGGCAACCTGACGTTTCAACCGCGTTTCTTCCGACGAATCAGTCAGGCCCAGCAAAACCGCCGCGTCGCCCAGTCCGCGAACGCCCGCGAGGCTCAGCGATACCGGATCGTCTGGCAGAGCCAGGAGACGGACGGCGATATCTCCGGAGGCGGCCGGCCCTTGCGCGAAGCGGCGAATGGCTTCGGAAAGGGCGCGCTTGTCCTCGCGAACCACGAGATCGGTGGGATAGGTGGCGCTGGGGTGCCCCTCGCGCCCGGCGGCGCGCATGAACGCGGGGTTGGCAAAGAGCAGCCGGCCGTCGCGATCGGCCATGGCGAGCCCCAGCGGCAATTGCCCCAGCAATGCCTCCAAGTGCGGCGCGGCGGCGCTGGCGGTCTCACCGGCGCCAAGGCCCAGCCCCGCATCGACGACTAGCATCAGCGCCGGCGCGGTTCGGGGATCTATTTCGATGCCGAGATCCGGGTCGACCGCGGGCACATGGTACAAGGTGATCGGGCTGGATTGCTGGCCATCGCGCGCCCAGGCGATGCGATCGCCTTCTTCCTCACGCAGCAGAAGCACGAAATCCTGACCGACGAGGTCGGCCTGCGCGTCCCCCGTGGCGCGTTCGGCAAAGCCGGCGCTAGTAGCGCGGATGGTGCCGTCCGGATCGACCAGCGCCCCAACGATACCGGCCGCAGACAGCGCGCGGCCAAGCTTGCCATCGAGGTGCGCGACGAGCTCGGCCACCGGATCGCCCTGCACCAGCGCCTCGAAGCGCCAGACGATGAAATCATCCCCGCGACCCGCCCGCCGGGCATGGGCCTGCCAACGCTGGGACCCGTATCCTAGCTCCGACAGGTCAGTGGTGATCGCAACTTGCGCGGCGCCATCACGCCAGGTCAGGCGCACAGCATCTGACAATTTATCTTGCGACGTGTCGTCAACCGGAAGCCCCGGCGGCGCGCTGGCCGCCCCGAACCAAGCCTCGTAGCGGCTGTTCGCGCAGACCAGGCGCCCGGCGCGGTCAGTGACGGCAATGGCGGAATCCGAACCCTCGATCGCGGCGACGGTGACGGACCAATCCGGAGATGCGAACTCCTCCTCCGCTTCGGCCGGGCGACGGCGCAGCAAGAGAAACGCCAACGTCCCCAGCACCAGCACGCCAGCAATGAACGCGGCCGTGGCGATGCCATCGCGAGTCGCGAACCACACTAACGCAGCACTGGCCACCAGCGCAGCGACGACGCCGAGAATCTCCGACGGTCCAAACCTCGGGGCGGCGGCCGGCCGCTCTGCTTCGATCACGCGCCAGCCCCGGCGCATGGCTTCTCAAGCGGAGGGGCGGGGCGGCGGGGCCGCAACTGCCGGGCCTTGTGCTTATGTCCGATCCAGCCGCGCCAGAACCACACCGACAAAAGGTACCCGATGGCGGCCGTGACGACTGAGATGACGAACAGCCCCAGCACCAGCGACGGTGCCGCGTCAGACAATAGCCAGTACAACCAGCGCCGCGCGCCCGCGCCGCTTTCGTAAAGCGCATAGAACGTGCTGAGATCGGCGTGAAAACCCAGATGATTGCCCACCCAGATCGAGGCCGCCAGTATGAACGGCGTGGTGGCGGGATTGGACAGGAATGTCATCGCCGCCGCCAGCGGGATGTTTCCCCGCACCGGCACGCACAGCAAAGCCGCGCCGACGATCTGGATGCCCGGGATCAATGCAAAGATGCCGACCAACAGGCCCACCGCGACCCCGCGCGGCACCGAGCGGCGCGTGAAACGAAACAGTTCCTGCCGTCGCGCAAGAGGGGCGGTAAATCGGTTTCCCGCTAGCTGTTCATGCGTCGGCATCTGGGCGTGGAACCAGCGCGCGAGACGGGAAAACAGCGTGCTCATCCGTGCTCTCGCAAGATCCTGCCTTGTTCGCGCTTCCAGTCGCGCTCCTTGATGGTGCTGCGCTTGTCGGCTGCATTCTTGCCGCGTGCAAGCGCGAGTTCCACCTTTGCGCGGCCTCTGCCATTGAAATAGATCGACAATGGAACCAAGGTCATGCCCTTACGCTCGACCATGCCGTGCAGGCGGGCGATCTCGCGTTCGCGCAGCAGCAGCTTGCGGGGTCGCTTGGGCTCATGATTGAAGCGGTTGCCGTGGCTGAATTCCGGCACGTTGGAATTCACCAGCCAGCACTCTCCGCCTTTCACCTCGGCGTAGGATTCGGCGATCGATCCTTCGCCAAATCGCAGCGATTTCACTTCGGTGCCGGTCAGCATGATGCCGGCCTCGTAAGTGTCCTCGATGTGGTAATCGTATCGAGCGCGACGGTTTTCCGCCACGGTCTTCACTTTGTCGAATTCTTTGTGCTGGGGGCGCGCCATGATCCGCCATGTAGGGACACACACCGCCAAAATAAATCATGAACGGCGTAGCGGGAAAAAGATCGTTGGCGAGCACCGCCCCGGGTCAAGCTTGGGACGGCGCAGTTTCGTCTATATCAGGCCCTAAAGCAGCCCGGCATGCTCCAGCGCGGCGTCGACCGCGATCCGTGCCTTCTCGCCGCAGGGGACCAGCGGCAGGCGCAGTTCATTCGACAGCCACGGATGCACCCGCGCCAAGGCGTACTTGCACGGCCCCGGCGAGCTGTCCTCGAACATGGCATAGTGCAGCGGATAGAGCTTGTCGTTCAGCTCACGCGCCAGTTCCAGATCGTTGGCGGCGCAAGCGGCCTGGAATTCGGCACACAGCTTGGGCGCGACATTGGCGGTGACGGAGATGCAGCCAACGCCGCCCGCCGCGTTGAACGGCAGCGCCAGTTCGTCATCGCCCGAAAGCTGCGCGAAGTGCTTGCCGATGCCCATGCGGTGATCGGTGACGCGGCTGAGATCGGCGCTGGCGTCCTTGATGCCGATGAAGGTCCGTGGAAAGCGACGCGCCAGTTCGCACACCGTCTCGGGCTGCAGGTCGGTCACCGTGCGGCCGGGCACGTTGTAGAGCAGGATCGGCAAATCGCTATGCTCGGCCAGATACGAGAAATGCGCGAGCAGCCCGTCCTGGCTCGGCCGATTGTAGTAGGGCGCGACCACGAGCGCGGCGGCCGCTCCGCTCTTCTTCGAAAAATTCATGTGGAGAAGAGCATTCATCGTATCGTTGCTGCCGCAGCCAGCAATAACCGGCACGCGGCCCGCCGCTTGCTCCACGCAAACTTCGATCACACGGTGGTGCTCCGCGTTGGAGAGCGTGGAATTCTCCCCCGTAGTGCCGCAGGGGACCAAGCCCGACGAACCGTTCTCGATCTGCCAGTCCACCAGTTTGCGAAAGGCGCTTTCATCGAACGCGCCATCGCGAAACGGGGTGACGAGTGCAGGAATCGAACCCGAGAACATGGACTTCGCCTTTGCTGTTGGTCATCAAGACGGCATCCACGGCGCGTCACGAGTGAAGCGCCACCGTCATAAGACTTGATCATTCAGGGCCTGATAAGGAGCCTTTTTCCAAAATGTCCAGCATGCTGCGCGCCTCCGCCTGTCTTCTGCTGACATCCGCCTGTTGGTTCTCGCCGCCCGCCTGGGCGCAGGACACCACGAGTTCCGCTGCCGCGTGGGATCAGGCGCGTGCCATTCAGATGCAATCGCACGACATGGCCGCCCACCAGTCCGTGGACCGCTGGCGACTGCTGACGGCCAGCGATCGCATGGGATTTGGCGCCTATGCCTCGTTCCTGATGACCTATCCGGGCTATCCGCAGGAAGAGAAGCTGCGGGGATACGCGGAAAAGGCGCTCGCCAGCGAATCGCCCGATCCCTCCACGCTCGTGGCGTTCTTCGACCGATTGCCGCCGCTGACCAGCCAGGCGGCTGGCCGCTATGCTACCGCTCTCACCAATTTGCGGCGATCGGACGCCGCACAGCGGGCGGTGACTGCATGGCGTTCCGGATCGCTACTGCCCACGGACGAAAGTTTGCTGCTCAGCTTCTATCGCGACAGGTTCAGCGCGGACGATCACGACGCGCGGATGAATGCCCTGCTGTGGCAAGGCGAAGTTTCGCAGGCCGAGCGGCAGATCTCGTTCGTATCGGCTGGACGCCGGCCCTTGTTCATGGAGCGGCTGTCTTTGCTGCAAGGCGCGGCCCCAGGATCGCTGGGCATGCCGATCGGCAGCGATCTGCTGCGCGATCCCGGCTATGTCTATAACCGTTCGGTGCAGGCGCGGCAGAGCGGCAATCTACCCGCCGCCATCAGCTTGCTCTCGACGCGCCCCCCGCTCTCGCAGCCGGTGCCTGACGCTGCGAAGTGGGTGAAGGAACTGCTGACGGTGGCCAAGGGCGCGGGTGCCGACCCCGCCGTTCGCATCGCCACCTCTATCGATGACGCGTTCGCGCCGGGGACGGATATCTCCAAGCTCTCGTTCCGGGTGCGCGATGACTATACGACGCTGGTATGGCTGGGCGGTACCAAGGCAATTTGGGACTTGCGCGATCCGCGCCGCGCCGCGCCGCTGTTCTATCGCTACGGCGCCGCCGCCCAGACGCCCGGCACGCGATCGAAGGGCTTCTATTGGGCGGGCCGCGCGCTGACGCAGGCGGGCGATACGTCCGGGGCCAATCGCTATTTCGAGATGGCCGCGCGCTATCCCGAGACGTTCTACGGCCAGTTGTCTCTTGAGCGGCTGGGCCGCCCGATCCCCAACCTCGATGTCATGCCGCAAGTCCGGCCGGGCAACGCGGATCGCGCCGCGTTCAACGCTAAGCCGATCACACGCGCGGTGCGCGATGTTGCCCGCGATGCCGACTGGCGCACCGGCGTGCAGTTCTTTCGCGAGATCTCGGACCAGGCGCAATCGGAGGCGGATCACGTGCTGGTCGCCGATCTGGCGAAAGAGATCGGCCGCCGAGACCTGGGCGTTATCCTTGGCCAAGCGGCTCATGCGGACGGATACACCAGCTTCGGGCGCATCTCTTTCCCCGAGATGCCGGTGCCCCCTGGTGCGAACTGGGTGATGGACCACGCGCTGGCCCGACAGGAAAGCCAGTTCGCGCAGAATGCCATGAGCCATGCCGGCGCACGCGGTTTGATGCAGCTGATGCCGGGCACCGCGCGCGAACAGGCCGGCAAGCTTGGCATCGGCTATAGCGAAAGCGCCTTGACCTCTGACCCGATCTACAACGTCAGGCTGGGCGACGGGTTCTTCAGCCGGATGATGGACTACTACGGCGGCGCGACGCCTCTGGCGGTCGGCGCGTACAACGCCGGGCCCGGCAATGTGAACAAGTGGCTCGCCGCCAACGGCGATCCGCGCACCGGCGCGATCGAATGGGTGGACTGGATCGAGCGCATCCCGATCTATGAGACGAAGAACTATATCCAGCGCGTTATGGAAAACGCCGTGGTTTATCAGAGCATGAACCCGTCTCGGGGATACTATCGCGGGCAGGCGCCGCTCAGTGCGATGATGGGCAAGCGCACGCCGGGTTAGCGCCCTGGCCGCATGCCATGCCTCGCCGGCGCCCACCGGCTGCTCAACAAGACCGAAAGATGATGACCCCCTCAGGCCCACCCATCACTCCCGCCGGCATGGCGCGATTACGCGCGCGGTACGACCATCTCCTGGGCAAGGAGCGGCCAGAGATCGTGGAAATCGTCAGCTGGGCAGCCGGAAACGGCGACCGCTCGGAAAACGGCGATTACCTCTACGGCCGCAAGCGGATGCGGGAAATCGATCGTGAGCTGGCTTACCTCGCGCGCCGGATGAAGGCCTTGCGCGTGATCGACCCGGCGCGGCAGGAGGAACGCAGCAAGGTGCTGTTCGGAGCCATGGTGATCCTGGTCGACGAAGACGATCAGCACATGACCATCACCATCGTGGGCGATGACGAGCAGGACGCCGCCGCAGGCCGGATCGGTTGGAGCGCGCCGATCGCCCGGGCGTTGCGCGGCGCTTCGGTGGGCGATCTTCGCACCGTGCGCCTGCCCGCGGGCGAAAAGGAATGGGAAGTGCTCAAGATTAACTACCCTGATCCGTGAACAAGATCACTTGGCCAATCTTTCTCCCGGCTGTATTGTGAGTCTGGGATCGCTGGAACCTTGTATGAACGAAAAGACGGAACAGGATCTGCGCCACGCCCTCGGCAACGCCCGCGCTGAAACGGAAGCGTTGAAAAGCATGTTGGGCAAGGCCGCGGATAGCCTGGAAGACATTGTTGAGGCCAACTGCTCCACCGAAGAGCAGGAGAAAGCTATCGCCACCGCGCGCCGTCTTCGCAGAGTGATCGAGCGGACGAGTGGCAGCGGCAAAGTCAGCGCGTCGAGCGGATCGGTCAGCTCCTGACGATCAGACGCGGCGCCCAGCAGCCGGGCTTATCCCTTATCCCCATTCGCCGAATTGCGCTGACGCTGGGCTTTGTGTGCGCGGCCGCGGCCTTTGCCATGCCGGCTGCGGCGCGTGAAAGCCTGGGGCTGTATTCCGGTTGGGGGGCGTTTCGAGATCCCGCGACGCCGCGCTGCTATGCGATCGCCATGGCCGAGCCCAACGCGCGCGAACGGGAGCATCAGCCCTTCGCCGCCGTCGGCACTTGGCCGAAACGCAATGTGCGCACGCAGATTCACTTTCGCTTATCACGTCGCTCAGCAGCGGATCGGCCGATCGTTCTGGCTATCGGGGACAGGCGCTTCGCGCTCACCGGAGGCGGGGGGGACGCCTGGGCGGCCAACAACTCCGACAACGCCGGTATCATCGCCGCGATGCGATCCGCGTCATCCATGCGGGTCAGTGCACGCGATCAGCGCGGACGCCCGTTCAGCGATGGCTGGATGCTGGCCGGAGCCGCTTCGGCCATGGACGCAGCGGCGATCGCCTGCGCCCGTGCCGGATGAGGTACCCGTAACGGGCAACAGCTAGAAGGGCGGAGCCTGTGCCCCGCCCTTCCCCTTGATCTGAGATCAAACGATCAGAAGCGATAGCCGACGCTAGCGACGACCTGATGACGATCGAGGTCGACATTGAAGCGATCGCTGTCAGGAATGTCGTCGCGGAAGTCCAACTCGGCCTTCGAATAGTTGGAGTAACGATATTCCAGCTTGGCGAAGGTGTTGGTGCCGAACTTCTGCTCGACGCCAGCGCCCAGGCGCCAGCCGTCTGCATCGAAGTTCAAGCGCGAGATATTAGTGCCGTCGCTGGCGCGAGCGCCAAAGCGGGCGTTGGTGTAGCCGCCCTTCACATAGACCAGCGTGTTGGGCGTAGCCTTGATACCGGCACGCGCACCAACGTAGAAATCACGCTTGGTCTTGACGTTGCCGAGCCCGAAGCCTTCGAAATCGCCGTCATCGTTGAAAGAGGTCTTGGCGGTGCTGCCAGTCACTTCACCCTCGACGCCGACCACGGCCCGACCGAAGTCATAGTCGTATCCGATGCCGCCGCCGTACAGCAGCCCGTCGATCGACTGGTCGTTGCGATCGTTGAAGTCATCATCGACGTCGCTACCAGCCTTGGTGATGTCGTAACCTACGATCGCTTCCACGCGGGGGCCGGTGAACGAGCCTTCGGCGGTCTGGGCCATGGCGGGAACCGAGAGCAAAGCGGTGCCGGTTGCCAGGCAGGCGAGAACTTTCTTCATAAACTAACTCCGTAGTCCTGCGACTTGTATCGTTGGACCCGTGAAATGCGCTGCAACGCGGCGGAGTTTCATGAACGTAACACAACGAATCACCGTTGTTTTTCAGTCACACTTTTCCAGCGAACCGAGAGAACGAAAGGTTTGCCGACCGAAACTTTCGCATCTGCGACACGTTCGCGGGCTCGCGTGGGCGCGTGGCTTTCAACTGAGCGACGGGTGCATTATATGCGGCGATCATGTCAGATACGAACCTCATGCCGATCCCCGGGCTCATTGATCCCGTCCCCGTGCCGCGCGCCGATGTCGTCGCCGGCGTCACGCCCCGGGAGGACGGCAAGATCGACCTCATTGGCCTTCCACGGAAGCGCATTGCCGAATTGTTCGAAGCGGCGGGCCTGGACGCCCGGCAAGCGAAGCTGCGCGCCAAGCAGGTGTTCCACTGGCTCTATCATCGCGGCGTGACCGACTTTGCCGAGATGACCGATATCGCCAAGGCTATGCGGCCCTGGCTGTCAGATCGCTTCGTGGTCGGGCGGCCCGAGATCGTCGAGGCACAGCACTCCACGGACGGCACGCGCAAATGGCTGCTGCGCACGCCCGATGCCCACGATTTCGAGATGGTCTTCATTCCCGATGCGGACCGGGGCACTCTGTGCGTCTCCAGCCAGGTCGGATGCACACTCAACTGCCGCTTCTGCCACACCGGCACGATGCGTCTGGTGCGCAACCTGACGGTGGGTGAAATCGTCGGCCAGGTCATGCTGGCACGCGATGCGCTGGGCGAATGGCCCAAGGGCGTGGCGGACACCAAGATCGGCACCATGGCCGACTTGGATGATGACGAGGATGAAGGTTCTTATACGTCGGATGGCCGCCTGCTCACCAACATCGTGATGATGGGCATGGGGGAGCCGCTTTATAACTTCGACAATGTGCGTGATGCGCTGAAGTTGGTGATGGATGGCGATGGTCTTGCCCTGTCGAAGCGGCGGATCACGCTTTCCACATCGGGCGTCGTTCCCAAGATGGCGCAATGCGGGGAAGAGATCGGTGTGAACCTGGCGGTATCGCTGCACGCCGTCACCAAGGACATCCGGGACGAGATCGTGCCGATCAACCGCAAGTACGGCATCGAGGAATTGCTTCAGGCCTGTGCCGACTATCCCGGGGCCAGCAACGCCCGCCGCATCACGTTCGAGTATGTCATGCTCAAGGACAAGAACGACAGCGACGACGATGCCCGCGAGCTTGTCCGCCTGTTGAAGCATTACAAGCTCCCGGCGAAGGTGAACCTCATCCCGTTCAACCCGTGGCCCGGTGCACCGTACGAATGCTCGACGCCGGAAAGGGTGCGCCGGTTTTCCGACATCGTGTTCGAAGCTGGAATTTCAGCGCCGGTTCGCACCCCGCGCGGCCGCGATATCGACGCGGCCTGTGGCCAGCTGAAGACGGCGGCCGAGAAGAAAAGCCGAGCTGAATTGGACCGGCTATACGAAGAAAAGCAGGCCGCGCTGGGCTGAGCGATAGTCGGCTGACGGGGGGGGGCAATTCGCTTTGCCGTGCATTTGCATCGCTTGATCGTGGGTATGGGAGCTTTTTCGTCTGTTCATCTGACGTTGTGGATCAATGAACAAAAAGCTGCGTTACCCGATCAATTCAATGCAAGACCAGAGGGCTCTCACCATGCGTAAAGTCATTCTTACCGCTCTGATGGCGGCAGTCACCATCCCCGTGATGACCGCGACGCCTGCCGAAGCACGCCGCCGCGACGATCGCCGTTACTACAGCACCGACAACGGCGTGCGCTACTGGCGCGGTGACGACGGCCGCTATCGCTGCCGCAAGTCGAACGGCACCACCGGCCTCCTGATCGGCGGCGTCGGCGGTGCCCTGCTGGGCCGCACCATCGACGGCGGTCGTGACAAGACCCTGGGCACCGTGCTTGGTGCTGGCGCAGGTGCGCTGCTGGGTCGCGAAGTGGATCGCAACAACTCGCGTCCCCGCTGCCGCTGATCTTACCCGGTCCACTAGGAAGGCGCGTCGCTCGAAAGGGCGGCGCGCTTTTCATTTGCGCATATCTGATGGTGCGCGCTGCAACCTTTCCTACTCGCGCCGACTATGCTCCATGATGCATGTGAGCCAAATGTTTTCCATTTCTCCAAATCCGCTTCCTGCTGAGACGGCCTGTTCGTCTTGCTATTCTGGACACCGGCAACTGCGGCAACCTGAGGGCATGCGATGAGCCGCCCCGCCGTCCTCGTCACCGGTGCCGCCCGCCGGCTGGGTCGCACGATCGCCCGGGCCTTTGCAGAGCAGGGCTGGCACGTCATCATTCACTACGGCTCTTCGCGCGATGAAGCGGAAGTTCTCGCTGCCACGCTATCGTCGGCACAGACCGTCACGGCGGATCTGGCGAATGTGGACCAAGCGATCGAAATGGTCGAGAATCTGGCCCAGACCATCTCGGACTGGCGCGTGCTGGTAAACTGCGCCAGCGTTTTCGAATTGGATGACGCAACGCTCCTTTCCGCCGATGTCTTTTACCGGGCGATGCGCATAAACACCCAGGCGCCCGCCGCCATGGCGCAAGCATTCCTGGGACAAGCCAAGTCGGCCCTTGGCCGCCGCGTGATCAACGTAAGCGATCAGAAGATCGCCAATATCAATCCGGACTTCTTTTCCTACACCATGAGCAAGACGGCTCTGGCGGCCGCCACCACCATGCTTTCCATGGCGCGCACCAACCCTCGCGATCGGGTCTACGGCCTGGCTCCCGGCGCGATCCTTGCCAGCCACGACCAGCGCGAGGAGGAAACGGAGCGATCCCACCTCATGAACCTGCTCCGCCGCAAGACCGGAGCCGATGAGATCGCCGCAGCCGCGCTATTCCTCGCCGAAGGGTGGTTGGAAAGCGGAGAGACCGTTTTCATAGACTCTGGCCAGCACTTGCTATCCCAACCTCGCGATGTCTTGTTTCTCGCGAGAGACTGACCCTTCCCCGAACGTTTGTCCTCTGGGAATGGGACTTGTTCTTCCGGGCAGCGGGGTTAGGAATGCGCGCCATGCCATTCCATCAGTCTGATTGCCATCCCGCTGGCCGCCCCACCATCAAGACCAGGGATTTCCAACATGGCTAAGCGCATACTCGATCGTTTTCTTAGCCGTGTTGTCGCCTGTGGTGCTCTGGAAGTCGTTCGGCCCGATGGCTCCAGCACACATTTCGGGTCGCGGGCAGAGGGCTTTCCTGACGTCCAGATCCGTTTCACCACCGACACGGCGGAACGGCGCATCCTGATGGATCCCCGCCTAGGCGCTGCCGAAGCGTTCATGGATGGCGAACTGGTGGTCGAGCGTGGCGACGTCATGGACCTCCTCGCTCTGATCCGCGGCAATGCTCCGTGGGATCGCAACGGTCGCCTTCAACCGGCAAGCCCGATCCGCCGCATCCGCAATACGCTGGCGCATCGGCTGGAAAGCTTCAATCAGTCGCGCAAGTCCAAGTCGAACGTGGCGCACCACTACGATATCGGGAACGATCTCTACCGCCTGTTCCTGGATACCGATCACCTGCAGTATTCCTGCGCATACTGGCCCAGCCTCGATCTTTCGCTGGAACAGGCGCAAGAGGCCAAGCTTGCCCATATTGCTGCGAAGCTGGCGCTCCAGCGCGGGCAGCGCGTGCTTGATATCGGTTGCGGCTGGGGCGGCATGGCGATCTATCTCGCCCGCAACTTCGACGTTATCGTCCACGGCATCACGCTGAGCGAGGAGCAGCTCGCCCTTGCCCGCGAGCGCGCGACGGCGGCTGGCGTCGCCCATCGTATCACGTTCGAGCTGGTGGATTACCGCGATCTCGCAGCATCAGGTGCGAACTACGACCGCATCGTTTCTGTCGGCATGTTCGAACATGTTGGCCAGCCCCAGTTCGAAGCCTTCTTCCGGGCATGCGCCAACATGCTGGCAGCGGATGGCGTGATGCTGCTGCACACCATCGGTCGAATGGGAGGCCCCGGCCTCACCGACGCATTCACGCGCAAATACATTTTCCCAGGCGGCTACATCCCGGCACTCAGCGAGACGCTGGCTTCCAGCGAAAAGATGCGCCTGATCGCGGCGGACGTAGAAAACCTGCGCCTCCACTACGCCTACACCTTGCGAGAGTGGTACAAGCGTTGCGTGGCCCACCGGGACGAGATCATCGCGATGTTCGATGAGCGATTCTACCGCATGTGGACCTTCTACCTCGCCGGCGCGACGGCGGCGTTCGAGAGCGGTGGAATGTGCAATTACCAGATTCAGTACATCCGCTCCCGCCATGCCCTGCCGCTCACGCGCGATTACCTTGTCGATGCGGAGCGGACGCTATTGAAGGCCAAATAGCGATGCGCGGACTGGCGATCCTGCTTTCCCTATGGCTCGCCTTCGCCTCACCGCTGTGTCAGGCACGGGTCATCGTTTCGTTCTACAGTGTACCCGGCTCGATCATCACCGGTCGGTCGGTCCATGCCTTCTTCACGCTGACCGGCACGCTGGATGCAGACGGCAGCAAAGTGGATGAGAACTACGGTTTCTCCGCCAGGACCTGGAATCCGGCTGGATTTTTTCGACCCGTGCCGCAGACGATGCTTATCGAAAAGCCGGCGTACATTCAGCGGGCGCGATATCACTTCCGCGTTCCGATCAGCGATGCCGCCTATCACAAGATCGCTCAGGAAGTGCAGCTGTGGTGGCACGATCCGCGATACCTGTGGGACATAGATCGGCGCAATTGCGTCACGTTCGTGGGCGTCGTGGCGCAAATATCCGGGCTGACCGTCGATTTCCCGCCGCCGATGATGCGCAAGCCTCGGATCTATCTTGACCATCTGGCCGCGCTTAACCCCGCTATCGATCGGACGCGGAATTAGCTCGGCTGATCACTTCGGTGGATAGCTGCAACAGTTCGGGTCGCTGTCGGTTCAGCGATGATGGCCAAAACCAGCTTGATTGCCAAAATTCGCAAGGACATCGTGCTTTACGGCGCTTTGGCCGCCAACATCGGCATCGCGATCGCCAAGTTCGTCGCGGCCGGGATCAGCGGCTCGTCCTCAATGGCGACCGAAGGCGTCCACTCGCTTGTCGACAGCGGCAACCAAATCCTGCTGCTCTACGGCCAGAAGCGCGCCGCGCGCCCGCCGGACAAGTTCCACCCCTTCGGTTATGGCAGAGAGCTATATTTCTGGGCCTTCGTCGTGGCCATCCTCATCTTCGCGGTGGGGGCTGGCGTATCGATCTACGAGGGCATCATCCATATTTGGAACCCGCACCCGATCGAAGATCCCCGGCTGAGCTACATCGTGCTTGGACTGGCGTTTTTGCTGGAGGGCGCATCATGGACCATCGCGGTGCGAGAGTTCCGCGGCAGCGTGGGCGATAAAGGCTGGTGGCAGGCCATTCACCGGTCGAAAGACCCGCCAGGCTTCATCGTTCTGTTCGAGGATTCCGCGGCCCTTGCGGGTCTGGTCATTGCCGCCGTCGGCGTTTGGGCCAGCGTGTATTTTCAGGACCCGCGGATTGATGGCGCAGCGTCCATCGTCATCGGTCTCGTATTGGCCGCCGTCGCGGTCCTGCTGGCGCGGGAGGCCAAGGGCCTGATCATCGGCGAAGCCGCCGACCCTAATTTGATCGCGCAGCTACGCGCCGTGCTGGATGGGCACCCGCAGATCGAGGCCGTCAACCATCTCCGCACCGTGCACACTGGTCCCGAAAGCGTCTTCGTTGCCGTTAGCGCGGATTTTGTCGACACGATCCCGATGGGCGAAGCGGAGAGCCTGATCGAGGAGCTAGAGGTCGCCATGAAGGCACTCTCTCCCACGATATCATCGATCTATATTCGGCCCGAGAAAAAGGAGAACGCGTTCGTCGAACATGTCAGCTCGACCGGAGCCGCTTGAGAAATACCGATGGCTACAAAAGCAAAACGCCGCACCCCGAGGGATGCGGCGCATCAAAAGCGAGACCGGCTTTAGCCGGTCGAACCGTTTGCTTAGTTGACGGCGTCCTTCAGAACCTTGCCAGCCTTGAACTTGGGCTGGCTGGAGGCCTTGATTTCCATCGCTTCGCCGGTGCGGGGGTTGCGGCCGGTGGAAGCCTTGCGCTTCGCGACGGAGAAGGTGCCGAAACCGACCAGGCGAACTTCTTCACCCTTCTTCAGCGCATCGGAGATGGCATCGAAAACGCCTTCCACGGCCTTAACGGCGTCGTTGCGCGTAAGCCCGCTGGTTCCTGCGACCGCGCTGATCAGATCGTTTTTGTTCATTGTGGGATCCCCCTACCTCTCAGTGGAAAACGTTCGAAACTTTTTGAAACCTGGATTCGCCTAGCGAATGGGTGTGGAATTGAGCGCCTTTTCCAGCGCCTGTCAAAGCCAAAAAGCCTCAAAAAACGACGGTTTACCGCGTTTCTTCGATAGATTTGCGTATATCTCGCAGGTTAACGAAGCCCCGTCAGGCTAACTATGAAGAAAGCGCTTTCAGCACTTTAACTTCATAATGCAATCTGGCTGGTAACGCTTCGCTCCGAAAAAAAAGAAGAGGCGGACATCCAGGATGCCCGCCCCGCCATAAATTCAAAAACTTGAACGCGGAAAAACGAAACCTTACGCTTCGTCATTCCGAACGTCGCGACGCTCAGCAATACGAGCGCGCTTGCCTGTGCGGCCACGCAGATAGTACAGCTTGGCGCGGCGCACGACACCGCGGCGCACAACAGTGATAGCATCGAGGTTAGGCGAGTAGAGCGGGAAAACACGCTCCACGCCTTCGCCGAAGCTCATCTTGCGCACGGTGAAGTTGGAACCCATGCCGCGGTTCGAACGCGCGATGCACACGCCTTCAAAGTTCTGCACGCGGGTACGCGTACCTTCAACGACCTTAACGCCGACCTTGACGGTATCGCCAGGACGGAAATCAGGAATTTCCTTGGCGGCCTTGGAGATTTCCTCGGCCTCGATCTGCTGAATCAGGTTCATATGCCTGGTCCTTCGTTGTGCCGCGCGCCAGAGGCAGACTGGTCCCGAGCGCCAGAATGACGCTCCCAAAGGTCCGGCCTGCGTGACCGTGTATCATCGACCGATCTGGCTTTACGCCAGGCGGCGATTTTCGCATGATCCCCCGATCGCAGCACTTCAGGGATCGTGCGCCCTTCCCACTCGGTGGGTCGGGTATAGTGGGGATATTCAAGCAAGCCGTCCTCGAACGACTCCTCGGACCCACTGGAAGGCGCGCCCATTACGCCGGGAAGCAGCCGAATGCAAGCATCCAGCAGCATGAGCGCGGCCGGCTCGCCCCCTGAAAGGACGATATCACCGACGCTGACCTCTTCCACTTGGCGACCTGCAAAGATACGCTCGTCGAAGCCTTCGAAACGCCCACACAGAATGGTGACGCCAGGCCCTGCCGCCAGCGCTCGAACGCGCTTCTGCGTGATCGGCGCACCTCGCGGGGTCATCGCCAGGATCGGAGCATCGGGCTGCAAAGCGCGCGCGTGGTCGATCGCGGCGGCGAGAATGTCCACCTTCAGCACCATGCCCGCGCCGCCGCCCGCTGGCGTATCATCGACGGTGCGATGCTTATCGGTCGCGAAGTCCCGGATGTGCACCGGCGTCAGCGCCCATCGCCCTTCCACCAGTGCCCTGCCCGCCAGCGAAATGCCGAGCGGCCCAGGAAACATTTCCGGATAGAGCGTCAGGACGGTGGCGGCGAACGTCATGGTCGCGTCAGTCTTCGGCAAAAGCCGCGGCGATCACCAGCTTTTCAGCGTCCCACGCCATCACCGCGGACGGTGTCATCGGCACCATAAAGCGCCGCCGCTTGCCGTCTTCCTGCGCCGGTCGCTCGATCTCCAGCACATCGCCTGCGCCATAGTTTTCGACGGCGATGCAGGTGCCCAAGGCTTCGCCTGACAGCGATACCGCAGGCAAGCCCAGCAAGTCTGCATGATAATATTCGCCATCCGCCAACGGTGGCATGGCAGAGCGGGGCACAGTCAGCGCCGTACCCCGCAGCTTCTCGGCGGCCGTACGATCCGCCACTTCAGCGAACCGCGCGATTGCGCCGCCTTTGCCGTCGTCCTTCAGCTTTTCGAGCGTGAGTGTACCCGCGTTGAAGGCATGGTAGCGCTTCAACGCGGCCACACCCTCTCCGAACAGCTTTACGCGCACCTCGCCCGTCACACCGTGCGCACCAGTGATGGCGGCCAGCGTGACGGGACGATCAGGTGACAAAGGCATAGGTTCCGCCTCGGCTATCAGCCTTCAGCCGGAGCCTCGCTGCTCTCGACCTGAGCCTCTTCGGCGCCAGGGTTCTCAGCGCCCTCAGCCGGAGCTTCGGCCGAGGAGGCCTGTGCTGCCTTTGCAGCTTCTTCGGCCTCAGCAGCCTTGGCGGCCTTGTCCTCGGCGCGATCCTTGGCCTTCTTGCCCGGCTCGGCCTTGTTCGGGTTGTTGGTGGCCGCACGCTCCTTGATGCCGGCCTTGTCGAGCATACGCGCGACGCGGTCGGTCGGCTGCGCACCCACGCCCAGCCAGTAGCGCACGCGATCTTCGACCAGCGTCACGCGGTTCGCGTCATCCTTGGCGAGAACCGGGTTGTAGGTGCCCACCTGCTCCAAATACTTGCCGTCGCGCGGGCTACGGCTGTTGGTGACGACGATGCGATAATACGGACGCTTCTTGGCGCCACCGCGCGAGAGACGGATTGCTACGGACATTGTTCAACCTTCCTTCTAGATTCTAATGATTACTTCTTGAATTTGCTCATATCGGGCAGGCTGCCGACGCCGCCACCCATACCGCCAAGGGCATTGCCCAGGCCGGGCATGGCGCCTTCTAGGCCGCCTTTGCCGAACATCGCGGCAAGGCCCTTGAGCCCGCCCATCTTCTTGATCTGCTTCATCGCCTTGGACATTTCCTGATGCATTTTCAGGAGCTTGTTCACGTCCTGCACCTGGGTGCCAGAGCCGTTGGCGACGCGGATCTTGCGCTTGGCGTTCAGCAGCGCGGGATTGCTGCGCTCCTTGGGCGTCATCGAGCCGATGATCGCATCCATGCGCAGCAACACGCGCTCGTCCATGCCGGAGGATGCCATCGCCGCCTTGGCCTTCTTCATGCCCGGCATTAGTCCCGCCAGGGCGCCGATGCCGCCCATGTTCTGCATCTGCTTGAGCTGCATGCGCAGGTCGTTCATGTCGAACTTGCCCTGCTCCATGCGCTTGGCGAGCGCTTCGGCATCCTCAAGCTTGACCGCCTCGGCCGCTTTCTCGACGAGGCTGACGATGTCGCCCATGCCCAGGATGCGATTGGCGACGCGAGCGGGCTGGAATACCTCGATCGCGTCAAGCTTCTCACCGGTACCGGCGAACTTGATCGGCTTGCCGGTGACGGCCCGCATCGACAGAGCCGCACCACCGCGCGCATCGCCGTCCATACGCGTCAGCACGACGCCGGTCAGGTCGACCTGCCCCGCGAATGACTGCGCGACGTTGACCGCATCCTGCCCGGTCAGCGAATCGACGACCAGCAGCACTTCGCGCGGGGTCGAGATGGCGGAAACCGCCTTCATCTCGTCCATCAACTGCTGATCGACGTGCAGACGACCGGCGGTATCGAGCAGCAGCACGTCCACTGCCTGCAGCCTGGCCGACTGCAACGCGCGTGTCGCGATCTCGGTCGGCTGCTGGCCGGCGATGATCGGCAGGGTAGCGACACCCACCTGCTCGCCCAGGACTTTCAGCTGCTCCTGCGCCGCCGGGCGGTTGACGTCCAAGGAGGCCATCATCGCCTTCTTGCCGTGCTTCTCCTTCAGAAGCTTGGCAATCTTGGCGGTGCTGGTGGTCTTACCCGAGCCCTGGAGACCCACCATCATGATGACGATTGGCGGCGTGGCGTTGAGGTCAAGCTCGGGCGCGGTATCGCCGCCCAGCGTCTCGATGAGCGCATCGTTGACGATCTTGACGACTTGCTGACCCGGCGTGACCGAGCGCAGCACGTCCTGACCTACCGCCTTTTCCGTGACCTGGTCGACGAAGCGGCGCACAACCGGCAGCGCCACGTCTGCCTCGAGCAGCGCGATGCGCACTTCGCGCATGGCATCGCGGACATCCTGCTCCTTGAGCGCACCGCGCCCACGCAGCTTGTCGAACACACCACCAAGGCGATCCGAAAGACTGTCGAACATCACTGTCCACTCCAGTTGCCACGAGCGAAAACCCGCGAAACGCCAAAAACGCCGGCGGACGAAACCTCGTCAGCCAGCGTAGAAATAGTCACCGCTCCGCGACCGTGAACAGTCGCAAAGGTGTGGTGAGATTTGATTCAGGCCGGAGTGAGAATAACGGCCTCCGAGAACCGGGGCGAGGCGACCATCTTGGTCGTATGCACCGGATGCGCAGGGGGCTAGCGTTCGCAGCCCGGCATGGACCAAATATCGCCATACCGACAGAATGGTGGAGCCGAGGGGGATCGAACCCCTGACCTCTACAATGCCATTGTAGCGCTCTCCCAGCTGAGCTACGGCCCCGTTCCATTCATTCGGACAAGCCCTGGGAGGCCTGTCCACCCCTAGGTCGAACCCCGGGAGGACCGCCCCTCTAGTGGCGGCTCCCAGGGTTGGCAAGAGGGAAAATTGCGGGGCGGAAAAGAGGTTTCGCCGCCCCGTGACGATTACGTATCGTGCTCGTTCTCATCGGCCGCTGCGCCGATGCCAAGATCGTCGTCCCCGCCGAGATCGACATCGTTGTCCGGCGAATCGCCGTCCTCGTCGATGTCGAGATCCTCTTCGGCCAGATCGTCATCCTGCTCCTCGACGACCTCCTTCTTCTGCACTTCCTCGAAGGCGACCGGCTGCTTGGACTTGAGCACAGGCTCAGGCGTCCAGCTATTGCCGCACTCGATGCAGGTGACCGGGTCATCCTTGCCGAGGTCATAAAAACGAGTGCCGCATTTCGGGCAGCCGTGCTTGGCGCCCCACTCAGGCTTGACCATGAATTATCCTCGTCTGGCGCCATCCCCCAAAAGGATCGCGCTGAAAGTTCGCGTACTTGATGGTTAGGCCCCGCCGCGAAATCAAGCGGTGAAGGGACGCATCAGGGCGCGCGCCTTGCCATAGCCGGTGGCTCCTGTCAAAAGCCGCGCGCTTCCCGCGCTTAGCCGCCACCTAGTGAAAGCCCCATACGTGACCGCCGACCCGACCTCTCCGATGCGCCCGCGCCGTTTCCAGGCGAGCGGCCCGTTACGCGGTCGCATCCGCGTGCCTGGCGACAAGTCGATCAGCCATCGTGCGATCATGCTATCCTCCCTCGCCGTCGGAGAAAGCCGGATTTCCGGGCTCTTGGAAGGTGAGGACGTGCTGGCGACAGCCGCTGCCATGCGGGCGATGGGTGCGCATGTAGAGCGTGTCGGCACAGGTGACTGGATGGTCAACGGAGTGGGCGTTGGCGCCTTGCTGCAGCCAGAGACGGCGCTGGACATGGGTAATTCGGGAACCTCCACCCGGCTGCTGATGGGTTTGGTGGCGAGCCATCCGATCCAGGCCACTTTCACCGGTGATGCCAGCTTGTCCAAACGACCGATGGGACGCGTGATCGAGCCCTTGTCGCAGATGGGCGCCGACATCGCGGCCAGCGCCGGCGGACGCCTGCCATTGATCCTGCGCGGCGCTTCACCCGCCGTGCCGATCCAGTACCGCCTACCGGTGGCCTCGGCCCAAGTGAAAAGTGCGGTACTGCTCGCTGGGCTTAATACGCCGGGTCAAACCACGGTCATCGAGCCCGTTCCGACGCGCGATCACTCCGAACGCATGCTCAAAGGTTTCGGTGCCGACTTGATGGTGGATGTGGATCCGAACGGCACCCGGGTCATCACGCTTTCCGGACAAGCCGAATTGAAGCCTCAGACGATCGACGTCCCCGGCGACCCCAGCTCCGCCGCGTTCTTCGTGGTGGCCGCGCTGATCGTTGAAGGGTCGGACGTGATCATCGAGAACGTCGGCCTCAATCCTACGCGCTCTGCCCTGTTCGATGTGCTTCGACAGATGGGCGGCAGCATCGATGAAATCGATCGCCGGGAAGTGGGCGGCGAGCCGGTCGCGGATCTGCGCGTCCGCCACTCCACTTTGCGCGGCATCGAGGTCGACCCCGCCGTCGCGCCCAGCATGATCGATGAATTTCCGGCACTGTTCGTCGCGGCATCGGTCGCGCAAGGGCGAACGGTCACGACCGGGCTGGACGAGTTGCGCGTGAAGGAATCCGATCGTCTGGCGGCGATGGCCTCGGCTCTGACGCTGGCGGGTGCCCGGATCGAAGAGCGCGAGGATGGTCTTATCATCGACGGTACCGGCGGGGCGCCCCTGTCCGGCAATTCTCGCGAACCGATTGTCACGCATCTCGATCATCGCATCGCCATGAGCATGGCGATTGCGGGAATGGCGAGCAGCCAAGGCATCGAGATCGACGATACCCGTCCGATCGCGACAAGCTTCCCCACGTTTGAGAGCCTGCTGGATACTCTCGCCGATGAGGTAGCGGCGTGATCATCGCGGTCGACGGCCCGACCGCCTCGGGCAAGGGCACGATCTCCAAAGCCTTGGCCGCGCATTTCGATCTGCCTCATCTCGACACTGGGCTGCTTTATCGCGCGGTTGGCCGACAATGCGTCCTCGCTGGCGGAAATCCCGACGATCCGGCGGACGCTCTGGCCGCGACCACGTTCGCGGAAGAGTTGTTGAACGACCCCGAACTGCGCTCGGAAATCACCGGCGGCCTCGCCAGTCGCGTGTCGATCCATCCATCCGTCCGCCAGGCCCTCTTCGAGCGGCAGCGCAGCTTTGCGAACCAGCCTGGAGGCGCTGTACTGGATGGACGGGACATTGGCACGGTGATCGTGCCCGAAGCGCAGATCAAACTCTTCGTCACCGCTAGCGTCGAGGCCCGCGCCGAGCGCCGTCACCGGGAGATGCTAGTGCAAGGTCGCGACGTTAGCCTGAGCGATATCGCCAACGACTTGAGGGCCAGGGACGCCCGCGATACCTCGCGCAAGGACGCACCCCTTATCGTCGCCGATGACGCCATCGTGTTGGACACGAGCAATCTCGACCGAGACGCCGCGATCGCCTCCGCCATTCAGATCGCCCAGGATCGCCAGAGCCTCCGCACCGCCGACGCCTGATTACCGGATCGGACCGACGTCGGCGATCGCCCTCCCCGCAGTTGCATCTTGCCCTGCGAGGGAGTAGAGGCCAGCAGCTTTTCTGACCTTTTTGATCGGGAAGGCGCCCGCTCGGGTATCCGGCCCCGCGGGCAGTTCGGCCCTTTTTGGCCCGTTTGCCGCATGGTGCGGCATCGGAAGAAAGACCGGCGGAAACAACCGCCTGGCCGGAAAATCAGTACGTAGAGAGACATTGCATTTATGGCCACTATGGCAAATCCCACTCGCGATGATTTCGCGAAAATGCTCGACGAGCAACTCGGTGGCGCTGGCGAAGAGGGCTTCGAGGGCCGCGTCGTCAAGGGCACGATCACCGCAATCGAAAACGACAAGGCCGTCATCGATGTAGGCCTCAAGAGCGAAGGCCGCGTTTCGCTGCGCGAATTCGCCCGTGGTGACGATGATCACGGCCTGAAGGTCGGTGACGAAGTCGAAGTCTATGTCGACCGCGTCGAGAACGCCGACGGCGAAGCGATGCTGTCGCGCGATCGCGCCCGTCGTGAAGCTGCGTGGGACAAGCTCGAAAGCGAATTTGGCGAAGGCAAGCGCGTCGACGGCGTGATCTTCGGCCGCGTCAAGGGTGGCTTCACTGTCGACCTCGACGGCGCCGTGGCGTTCCTGCCCGGCTCGCAGGTTGATATCCGCCCGGTCCGCGATGTCGGCCCGCTGATGGATATCCCGCAGCCGTTCCAGATCCTCAAGATGGATCGTCGTCGCGGCAACATCGTGGTGTCGCGCCGCGCCGTCCTCGAAGAGACTCGCGCCGAGCAGCGCAGCGAACTGATCGACAAGCTGACCGAAGGCCAGGTGATTGACGGCGTCGTGAAGAACATCACCGATTACGGTGCGTTCGTCGACCTGGGCGGCATCGACGGCCTGCTCCATGTCACCGACATGAGCTACAAGCGCGTCAACCATCCGAGCGAGGTCATCAACATCGGTGACACCGTGAAGGTGCAGATCATCCGCATCAACTCGGAAACCCAGCGCATCAGCCTCGGCATGAAGCAGCTGGAGAGCGATCCGTGGGAAGGTGCGATGGTCAAGTACCCCGTCGGCGCGAAGCTGCACGGCACTGTCACCAACATCACCGAATACGGCGCCTTCGTGGAGCTGGAGCCGGGCATCGAAGGCCTGGTTCACGTTTCGGAAATGTCCTGGACCAAAAAGAACGTCCACCCCGGCAAGATCGTATCGACCTCGCAGGAAGTCGACGTCATCGTGCTCGAGGTCGATTCCGAAAAGCGCCGCATCAGCCTGGGCCTCAAGCAGGCCAACCGCAATCCGTGGGAAGAGTTCGCCGAGAAGCATCCGGTGGGCAGCCAGGTCGAAGGCGAAGTCAAGAACGCCACCGAGTTCGGCCTGTTCATCGGTCTGGATGGCGACGTCGACGGCATGGTCCACATGTCCGACATCGCATGGGGCATTTCGGGTGAAGACGCCCTCGCCCTGCACCGCAAGGGTGAGCAGGTTTCGGCCGTCGTTCTCGACGTCGATGTCGAGAAGGAGCGCATCAGCCTTGGCATGAAGCAGCTGGAGCGTGGCGCTCCCGCAGCGGGCGGCGCGCCTGGCGCGGCAGCCAGCGGCGGCGCGGGTGGTCTGCGTCGTGGCGAAGTCACCACCGTCACCATCCTCGAAGTCCGCGATGGCGGCCTCGAAGTGCAGGCTGGCGACGATGGCGCGACCGGCTTCATCAAGCGTTCGGACCTTGGCCGCGATCGCGACGAGCAACGTCCTGACCGCTTCCAGGTCGGCCAAAAGCTCGATGCGATGGTGATCGGTTTCGACCGTTCGAAGAAGCCGAACTTCTCCGTCAAGGCCCGTCAGTTGGCCGAGGAAAAGGAAGCCGTGGAGCAGTACGGTTCGTCGGACTCGGGTGCATCGCTCGGCGATATCCTGGGCGAGGCTCTCAAGAACCGCTAAGCCGTACGCGGGCCGCAGAGCCACAACTCTCCGGCCCCCTCGTCTCGGGTTCAGCCCGGCACGATCAAATAGAAAAGCCCGCCCGGCCAAACGCCGCGGTGGGCTTTTTCTTGCGCTCTCATCCGCTACACAGTCGGGTGAGGAGACACTCATGCTCGAAGTTCATCAATTCCCGTGCCTTTCGGATAACTACGGGTTCCTGCTGCACGACCCCGAAAGCGGTGAGACCGCATGCATCGATACTCCCGACGCGTCGGAGTACCTTCGGCAGGCCCAGCTGAAAGGCTGGAAAATCACCCAGATCTGGAACACCCACTGGCATCCTGACCATGCCGGAGGAAACGAGGCGATCAAGGCTGCGACTGGCTGCATCGTCACTGCGCCCGTCAATGACTCAAGCCGGATCGCCGGGGTGGATCATACGGTAGACCACGGAGATACGGTAAAGCTAGGCGAATACACTGGCCATGTGATCGACGTTGGCGGGCATACACTGGGGCACGTGGCGTTTCATGTTCCCGATGCAGCGATCGCCTTTGTCGGTGACGCCCTCTTTGCGTTAGGTTGCGGTCGCATGTTCGAAGGCACTGCTCCGCAATTTTGGCAAAGTCTGAGCCGTCTGAAGGAGCTTCCGCACGAAACGCTGATCTACTGCGCCCATGAATACACCGCGGGCAACGCGCGCTTCGCGATCCATGCAGACCCGGAAAATGCGCAGTTGGCGGCCTACGTCACCGAGGTGGAAAAACGTCGTGCGCAAGACCGCCCAACCGTTCCCACGAAACTGGGACGGGAGTTAGAGACCAATCCGTTCCTCCGGGCTGATGACACTGATTTGCAATCCCGATGGGGGGCTGGCGATGCCGTGGCAACGTTCGCTGCGCTACGGGCCGCCAAGGATGCTTTCTGATGCCATCCCTGCTTCGCGCTAGAGACCAAGGTCATACTTTCATATGTCGCTAATGAACCTTCTGGCACCGACATATATCCAGATGTTGGAAGCTCTATCCCGCTGGCTGGAAAAGGCTGAGACACAACTGCCTAGGGGCGAGGCGGAGGCGCTTTTGCTTTCCAGCCTGACGTCGGACATGTTCCCGCTGGCCACACAGATTCGCTTCGCGTGTGTCCAAGCACGGGAGGGGATACACCGACTGCGCGAAGAAAACTTTCCTCCAGCATTGACGGACCTGCTCGACGAAGGGAGGAACGCGCGGACACAGCCTAGCACTCTGGCCGACGCGCAACGCCATATCAGGGAGACTGTCGAATGGGTGAAGCAATCGGCTTCGGGGAGCGATGGCGGAGCGCCTGAGCGCCCTCTATCCCATGCGCTGCCCAACGGCCTTATTTTCGACCTCACAGCGGAGCAATACGTGCGCGACTGGGCGATCCCCCAGTTCTACTTCCATGTGATGGCCGCCTACGCCATTTTGCGGAGCAGTGGCATCGACCTGGGCAAAGCCGATTACGTGCAGCACATGTTCGCCTACGCCCGACCGGAAGCAATGGCGCCGACCACCTAATCCCGGATTGCCTCGACCGTCAGCCGACAAACAAAAACCCCCGCACGAGGCGGGGGTTCGTTTGGAGCGATATAGCCCGTAAAAAGCTACAAGGCGCCGATCGATTGATCGACAAGCGCGCGATCTGCCTGCGCCGTGTAGTTCCCGCGGATAAGGCCCTGCGCGGCGTCTGCAGCGGCGCGAGCCGCCTTCGTACGCAAATCAGCCACGGCAGAACGCTCCGCCGCACCGATCTTGTCCTGGGCCATCTTTTCCCGACGCGCAATGACATCGGTGGTATCCGCCTCAGCCTTCGCGACGATCGCCTCCGCCTCATGACGGGCATGATCAAGCATCGACGCCACGTCCTTTTCAGCGCTGGCGATCTTGTCGGCATATTCCTTGCGGAGCGCCTCAGCCTCGGCGCGCAGCGCCTTGGCCTGCTCCAGCTGGCTGCGGATATCGGCAATCTTGGCATCGAGACCAGACGTCACGAGCTTGGGAACGCCCTTCCACAATGCAATAAGGATCAGCACGATCATCGACGCGCTGACAACCGCGACGGGTGGCGCGATGCCGAGCAACAGCGGCTCAGCGTGATGCACCTCGGTACCCGCGTGGGTTTCAGCAGCTACACCCGGTTCGCCGGCGACGGCGTGGGCGTCAGACACAGGAGCTTCAGCCATGAGCAAGCTTCTCCTTAACGGCCGAACGAACCGCACCATCATCGACGGTGATACCGGCAACCCGCGCAATCACATCGCGCGCAGCATCGGTAGCCACGTTCTCGATCTCGGCACTTGCGGATGCAAGGGCCTGAGCGATACGAGCTTCGGCCTCACCGAGCTTGCCGTCAATCACGCGCTGGGCTTCGCCCAGACGCTTCTCGGAGGCAAGGGTCGCCTTGGCACGAGCATCGGCGATCAACGATTGAGCCTCGGCGCGGCGAGCGTTCTCACGCTGGCGCCATGCCTCTTCCTGCACGTCCGCCTCACGGCGGGCTTGCTCCGCCGCCGCGAAATCGTCGGAAATCTGTTTGTCGCGATGGGCGACGGTGTCCATCACCTTGGGCACCATTCCGCGCCCGACGATGAAGAATGCCAGGCCGAAGAACACGACCAGCCAGAAAATCTGACTGGCGTAGAACTCGCCCAGCTGCGCAATCTGTGGCATCCGTCAGCCCTGTCTCGAGTGGTCGGGGATTACCGTAGCAGTCGAGACCGCCTCAGACTGAAGCGGCTCGACCCAGACGGTTCGCGCGATCAGGCGAAGATCAGCAGCGCGGCAACAACGAACGACAGCAGGCCCAAGAGCTCAGCACCGGCGAAACCGATGAACAGGCGGCCCTGCTGCGCGTCGGCAGCACCGGGGTTGCGCAGCGCGCCTTCGAGGAACTTGGCGAAGACCGAGCCCACGCCGATCGAGGCGAGGCCGCAACCGATTGCAGCGAGACCGGCTCCGAGCAGCTTTGCAGCATCTGCGTCCATGGTAGAAACTCCCTTTGGTAAATCGTGGATCGGTGAGGATCCGTGGAATGAAGATCAGTGCAGGTTCTCAGCGTCGTTCAGATAAACGCAGGTGAGAAGAGCGAAAACGTAGGCCTGAATGCCCGCCACCAGCAGCTCGAGTGCGCAGATGCCCACCATGAGGATGAAACTGGGCAGACCGGCGATCGCGAAAAGACCGATGTTGGCGTTGCCCGTGCTGATCACGAAGCTGGAGAGGACCTCAAGCAGAACGTGACCGGCCATCATGGCAACGAATAGTCGCAGGCCGAGGCTAAACGGACGCACCAGGAACGAGATCAGTTCCACGCAGAAAATAAGCGGGATCATGACCACAGGGGTGCCGTGCGGCACGAACAGAGAGAAGAAATGGAAGCCGTGCTTCGCGAACCCGACAATGATGACGATCGCGAACGTGACGACAGCGAGAACACCGGTGGCCGAAAAGTGGCTGGTAAAGGTGAACGCGTGCAGTCCGATCACGCCCAGCGGCAGAAGACCAAGGAAGTTGGCGAAGAGAATGAACATAAACAGCGTGAACATGTACGGGACGTACTTCTTGCCCGCTGGCCCGACGTTGGCCGCAAGCAGCCCATCAATAAAGCCGGTGAAGCTTTCCACCGCCATCTGCCAGCGCCCCGGCACCAGTTGCCGCTTCATGCCGCCCGCCACGAACACCAGCATCAGCAGCGATGCCAAGGCCATCCACAAGGAGGAGTTGGTGAACGGGATATGGTAGCCCGCCAGTTGCCAACCCTCGGTGCCGAACAACGGCTCGATGGTGAACTGGTGCATCGGATCGACTTTGCCCGCCTCGGCTGCCACGTCTCGCCTCTTTACCTAACTATATGTGCAAGCGGCACCCTTTGCTGATTGCGAGCCTTACGGCCCGGGCAATCAATCAGGGCGCCGGTTGGACATCCGGATGATATTTCTGAAGGCGACAAGTATCCCGAAGAACATCATCACCAACAGACCCCAAGGCGTAGTTCCAGCGAAATGGTCGATGACCCACCCCAGAAAAGCGCCGCCTACGATACCTCCCAGGAGGTCGGCGAGAACACGGTTGCCGGCACGATAACTCTCGTCCGCTTCCGCCCCTGCCACCGGCCTGGTACGCTTCTCTTCCTGCTCGCGTGCGACACGAAGCCGCTCGTCAAGCGCGTCAAGACGCGCATCTTCACCAAGAGGTGCTCGTGCGTCCGGTTCGTCGTTCATGTCAGCCCCTAATTCTCGCAGGAACTTGCGACACGCCCGACGGCCCGCCCGCCGTAGGCATCGGCCCCTTAGGGTGAGGGAAATTTCAAGTCAACCGGGGTGGTGGCGCTCGGGCGGGTTATCCCGGCCACCGCTATGCGCAACAAAAGGAAATCACATTAGCGAAACATCGCCCGGCATGCGCCACGCCGGATGTGGCGATCGCGGATGGATCAGGGGCAACGCGGGTCGCGCTGCGGCGCGCCGCTGCCGCGTGTCTGCCAGCTGCCGTCGGGGGACTGGTACTTTTCTCCGGGCGCCGTACGAGCGATCAGCAGACAACCCTGCGTAAAGGCGTATTCCTCCACGGTCGCATTCTGTGAGGCGGCTCGCTGGGTATAGTTGGCACGACGCTGGATGTTGATCTTGTCCACAAGGCCGCGAAGGTCACCGCTGCCACCGCCAACGACGCCGAGATAACCGTCCGTCTTTTCTCCCACCTGCCCGGCGGACCGCGCAGCCGCGTAGGCCGGATCACGATCGGCAAAGGCCGGTTCGGACAATCCCAGAAGCATGGCTCCGCCAAGGCCAGCAAGTGCGAGAGAGCGGAGATGCGATATCGATTTCATCAGAAAATATCCGGGTTGGCTTCGATGTTTTGCTTCACATCTTCGGCGAGGCGGTAAACGACTTCCTGTTTGATGTTGATATTCAACTCAATCACGATCGGCTTATCCGGTGCGTTGACCGATATGCATCCTCCCAGCGGCAACACGGCTGCCAGCAGAAGCATAATCGATTTCGCCCGGCTCCCCGCCCATCCTGTCTGCTCGCTATGTATATCAGTGCGGTGCAGCGGATCGACAAGGCCTGTCGAACAGGAAGAGGTCATGGCATGGGCTCGCTTACAGTAGGCTGAATAGAGGGTTTTGCGCGATCAGCTGATAGCGTCGCGTTTGACGCGCGCGGCGGGGTCTTGCCGTTGGCATCGATCAAACCCAGCGTGCGGGGGTCTCGAACGTAGGCCGGATCATAAAGCGATTTGAACGAGGTGATCAGCTGGAAGAATGGCGCGCGTAAGTTCACGTTGAATTGGATCGGCAATTTGCCGATGCGACGCGTCAGGAAGTTCTTCATTGCGCCCTCTCCCTGTGTGACGCCCGAAAAGCTGACGCGGGTCACGATCTCTCCCTGCAAAGCGCCGTCCATGCCGATCGTCATCTGGCGATAATCAAGCGATCGCAGGGTATCGAACGCGAAGTTCGCCATCGCCGAGAGGTCCTTGTACGTCAGCTCGCCGACGTAGGACACATTGCCCCCCGGTGGCCGCGAACGCAGCATGCCGCCTTCGATGCGCCCGCCATTCTTGTCGATCACCAGAGGCAGCGTGCCATCGAACGTGCCCGTGGCGTTGAGGTTTGCCAGTTCCAGGCGCTGGACGAACAGCGCTGCATCCGCGCCGGTCACCTCCATCGTGTAATTCTGGATGGCATCGCTGCCGATGATCATCCGGGTAGGTTGCAGCTTCAACGTACCGCCAACGAAAGGCCAGGTGCCACCCTCGACCGATAAGACGTAATTCGGCTGCAAGGCATAGACGATGGTCCCGTCGTTCACCTCGATGCCGGGGTTGATGGAGGCAACCTTCAGAGTTTGCCGCGGCGCCGTGACCAACCCCAGGAGATCAGAAAACTGGATCGCACCGGAGACGCCTTGGACGGGTCCGAAGGCGGCGGCGAAGTCCAGCTTGTCCGTCTTGAAAGTGCCCTGGCTCGTCACCCCCGCCGAGTCCCAATCAATTCTACCCTGCCCGCGCACCGTGCCCCGGGCATTGGCGATGACGCCCAGCGCGAGGCGGGTCAGCGTATCGGGCTGCAGCTTCTGGTCGAACGTGATGTCCTGCACCGCCAGATCGGCCGCGCCACGACCGCGGGAGAGATCGTGCCGAATCGTAGTCAGAAGGATCGGTCGGTCGCTGGTTGGTTCGCGCAGCAGCGCCTTTGCATCGATGATATTGTCGCGAAGGGAAAGGGTCGCCTCCCGCGCGATCACCGGTTGGAAACGATCGACCGCCTCCCGATCTTCCAGTCGAAACGAAGCGTCGGCCAGCGTCAGCGCGCCGCCGGCATAGCGCCACCGTCCGCGCACCTCGTGCAAGTCGAGTGGCACGGCGTTCAAGGCCACGTCCGAACCGTCGAACGTGCCGCCGATTTCGCGTCCGGCGCGCGCGGTCAGGTTGGCTATGCGGAAGCGCGACGGCGTTGCGGTGGGCCCCAGGCTAACATCGACAGAGCGTGCGGTGATCACACCGGGATAAGCGAATCCCACCGGGCCCGAAGCAATGCGGATCGGCGTCTGCCCCAGGCGTCCTGCCAGATCGAGCGCGGCAATCCCGCCTGCTACCGACGCTTTGCCGCCGGAGACGGTAACCAGCGGACGGCCGTTTGCCGGGCACACCGTCAACTGCCGCCGATCGATCGACAGCGAAGCCAGCGTCAGCCGATCAAACCGTACGTTCGCGCAAGACCGCCACAAGGCCAGCATGTCATCGTGCCAGCGGCCATCGACCGGGAGCATGAGATTGTCGGCGCGTCCACCTGGCAGGACGCCGCTGGCGATGACCCCGCCGGCAAAACCGATTGCGCCATTGCGCGCCTGCACGATCAACAGATCGGGTATCGCGAAGCTGGCATCCCCTGCCTGATAGCGAGCCATCTGGACGTGGAGCACCAGGCTGCCGTCCTTCGCACGCTCCATCCGCCCGGCGATGCGCGGCAGATCGGCACCGCCGGTGGTGAAGTTGCCCGAGATGTGAGGCAGTCCTTCGGGCCGCGCGAGAACCTGCACGCGCGAGGCGGCGAGCAGCGATGTGCCGTCTTGCCCGTGCAATCCGATTCGCGGCACTACGACGGACAGCCCCTCCGCCCCGCGACGGACCAGGAAGCTGCCATCCAGCGTGGCATCCCGAGCATGGCGCGCCAACGATTGGCGAATGCGGCTGATGAGCGGCTCGGCAAGTGTCCCCTGCCCCCCGCGTTGCGCGACAGACAGCGCTTCATCGAGACCGGGGCCCGTTGCGATGCCCGTTCCCGATGCGTCGCCCTCTATCTGAAACCGGGAGAAGCCATTCGTTGCCCTCACCTGGGCGGAAACGCCGAGCCGACCTGCCCGCGCCGCGTCGATTGCGACACGTTCGCCGGTGGCGTCCACCTTGGCGTTCAGCACGCCCTGACGATAAGCGAACTTGACCTTCCCGCGAAGCTTGGCCGCCTTTGCCTGAGGCGTAATCAAATTCTGGGCTAGCGCTCTCAGTTCACCTTCCCCGCCATCCAATGCCTGTGAAAGCGTGACTTTGGCCTGGATGCCTGACTGGCCCACCGAAAGGCCCTGCGCTGCGCAGGACGCAGAGCCGAGGCGGACCGGGCCGGCGAAAGTCGGCCGCTCTGCCTTGATCGCAACACGCCCGTAGAGGCTAAGGCTGCTGACGTCGCAGCCCTGGGCCGAAAAGTTCGGTGCGATGGCGGCAACCTCACCCACAAAGCCATCACGCAGCGCGCCCTTGCCACCGACCTTCACGCCGATCGTACCGTAGTCGGTTGCGATCCGCGCCCGACCATCCTGCACGTCAACATCATAGTCCGGTAGGCGAAACGGCGCCTTGCTGCCTGTGAACAACAACTTATCGAGCGCGCCGAAGCTGGGTTTGCCGCGCACCACCGCGCCGAACAACCGAGGGCGAATCAGGGTGATCCGGCCAACGCCCGGCAAGCCGAACCGCAGCCGCGTCGCGACGTGGACTTCCTCGATCGTCAGGTCAGGACGGCGCGGGTCGCCGATCACCAAGTTGCGCAAGACCTGCTCGTCAGGTCCGATCGCCGCGATCTGATATGTGGCGGGCAGGCCAAGCCGCGCCAGTTCGCCCGCCAGGTAATCGTCCGCGATCGATTTGCGGCTGAGCCAGCCATACAAAGCACCGCCGCCCAGCAGAACGACGATCAGCGCCGCGCCCACGCGCAAACCCCGGCGGGTTCCGGGCCCTGCCGCCTGCTCCACGATCGCTGCTTCGTCCTGATCCGCCATTCGTAGCATCACTTGCGCTGGCGAACCTTGAAAGGCAATGGATTCCCCAGACCATGGCGAAGGACCCTACCCTGTTCGATGAAGCGCCATCGGCCAAGCCCGGCACCGATCCCAGCGGCCATCGTTCGCGCCTGCGCCAGCGCCTGCTGGAAGGCAACGACGAGGCCCTGGGCGACCACGAAGTGATCGAAATGCTGCTGATGCAGGCGGTGCCCCGGCGTGACATGAAGCCGCTGGCCCGCACGCTGATCGATCGCTTCGGATCGCTGGCCGGAGTCCTCACCGCCGATTCGCGCACTCTGGCGGCGCACCCCGGGATGGGAGAGGCGACGGCGGCGGCGCTCAAGATCGTGGGCCTTGCAGCGCGAAGGCTTGCCCGGCAGCGCGTTCGTGAAGCGCCGGTGCTAAGTTCCTGGCAGACCCTGATCGATTACCTGACCATCGATATGGCGCATCTGACTCGCGAGCGTGTGCGCGTGCTCTATCTCAATGCACGCAACATGCTGATCATGGACGATCACGTAGGCGACGGATCGATCGACGAGGCCGCGATTCACCCGCGCGAGGTCATCCGCCGAGCGCTGGACCTGGGGGCGAC
The DNA here is from genome assembly GCF_014196615.1 of Novosphingobium fluoreni. Lineage (GTDB taxonomy): Bacteria > Pseudomonadota > Alphaproteobacteria > Sphingomonadales > Sphingomonadaceae > Novosphingobium > Novosphingobium fluoreni. The sequence goes on along the minus strand of NZ_JACIDY010000006.1, from coordinate 136,201 downwards.
GGCGCTGATCCTGGTGCACAATCACCCCAGCGGGAACGCACAGCCCAGTCGCGCGGACATCGAGATCACCAATCGCATCGCGGAAGCGGGACGACTGTTGGGCGTGACGGTTCACGACCATGTCGTGATCGGGCGAGAAGGCCATGTGTCCCTGAGAGCCAAGGGCCTGATCTGAATTCTCAGCGCGCGTACTCGACGAAGGCAGAAGCCTACACTGCACGCGCTCTCATGTTGCCCTTTTTCGACAGGCCGCTTAAGGCCCGCCACCATGCCGAACCCGCTGATCTTCGCCGTGCCGAAAGGCCGCATCCTTGAAGAAGCGCTGCCCTTGATGGCGCGCGCTGGAGTGGTGCCCGAAGCGGAGTTCCATGACAAGAAGTCACGCGCGCTCTCTTTCGCGTGTGAAAATCCGGAAATGCGGCTCATCCGCGTGCGCGCTTTCGACGTGGCGACGTTCGTGGCGCATGGCGCGGCGCAGGCGGGGATCGTCGGCTCGGATGTGGTGGAGGAATTCGGCTATCCCGATCTCTACGCACCGGTGGATCTGGCGATTGGCCACTGCCGCCTGTCGGTCGCCGCGCCCGAGGGAGAAGTTTCCGGGGCGCTGCCGTCTCACTTGCGCATCGCCAGCAAGTATCCGAACCTGACGCGCCGGCACTTCGAAGGCATGGGCATCCAGGCCGAGGTCGTGAAGTTGAACGGCGCAATGGAACTGGCCCCCAGTCTTGGACTGGCGAGCCGAATCGTCGATCTGGTGTCGACCGGGCGGACCCTGCTGGAAAACGGCCTGGTGGAAACCAACACCATCCTGGATATCTCGGCCCGGCTGATCGTCAACCGCGCCGCTCTGAAGACCGATGAACGGGTCGGTGCCCTGGTCGAGCGGTTTCGCGCGCTGGTGAACGAGCGGGAGGCCGCCTGATGCTGCGCCTCTCCACGCGTGGCGCCGGGTTCGATCAGGCCTTTCGTCGCCTCGTCCGCGATCGGCGGGAAAGCGACGAGGATGTCGCCCGCGACGTCGCTCGCATCCTCTCCGATGTCCGCAACCGTGGCGACGAAGCGCTGATCGATCTCACGACGCGCTTCGACGGGCATAGTTTGTCCGATGAAGCGTCATGGCGGATCGAACCCGCTGCATGCCGCGATGCCTTTGACGCTTTGAAGCCGGAACTGCGCGCCGCGCTGGAACTCGCCGCAGAACGCATCCGTCGCTATCATGAGGCGCAAAAGCCCGAGGATCGTGATTATACCGACGAGACCGGCGTAAGGCTTGGGGCCAAGTGGCTGCCGGTCGACGCGGCGGGTCTCTACGTCCCGGGCGGGCGAGCGGCTTATCCCTCCTCGCTCTTGATGAACGCCATTCCCGCCAAGGTCGCCGGCGTGGAGCGGCTCGTAGTGGTCACACCGACACCCAAGGGCGTTATGAACCCGCTGGTCCTTGCCGCGGCACACCTTGCGGGCGCGGACGAGATCTGGCGGATCGGTGGCGCACAGGCCGTTGGCGCGCTGGCTTATGGCACCAAGCGGATTCAGCCGGTCGACGTGATCACCGGCCCCGGCAATGCCTGGGTGGCCGAAGCCAAGCGCCAGATGTTCGGGGTCGTCGGCATCGACATGGTGGCCGGTCCCAGCGAAATTCTGGTGATCGCCGATGGCAACAACGACCCGGAGTGGATCGCCGCCGATCTGCTCAGCCAAGCCGAGCACGATCCGTCATCCCAATCCATCCTGATCACTGACGATCCGCTTTTCGCCGATACCGTCGCCGATCGGATCAAGGTGGAGATTGCGATGCTGCAGACTGCCAGGGTCGCCGATCAGAGCTGGAACAAGCACGGCGTCATCATCGAGGTGCAAAGCCTGGACGAAGCCCCCGCCCTGGCGAATGCGCTGGCGGCCGAGCATGTGGAGATCGCCACGGACGATCCTGAAGCGCTGTTTACCCGCATTCGCCACGCCGGCAGCGTCTTTCTGGGGCGCCATACTCCCGAAGCGGTGGGTGACTATGTCGCCGGGCCCAATCACGTGCTGCCCACCGGCCGCCGCGCCCGCTTTGCCTCGGGGCTTTCAGTGCTGGATTTCATGAAGCGCACGAGCTTCATCCAATTGGACAAGCGCGCCCTTCAGGCGATCGGGCCGGCCGCCATCGCCTTGGCCGAAGCGGAAGGCCTCCCCGCGCACGCACGCTCTATCGAGACGAGACTAGGAATATGAAGTCCAAAACCAAGGGCCGCGCCGCCGCCCGCCTTGCCGCCGTCCAGGCGCTCTACCAGTTCGAGATGGAGAGCACCCCGCAGGCCCAGTTACTGGATGAGTTCCATCGCCATCGTCTGGGTGCCGAGATCGACGATGACCAATACGCCGAGGCCGAGGTCGCCTTTTTCGACGACGTGGTAACAGGCGTGATCGCCCGGCGTGACGAAATCGACGGGCTGCTTTCGGCCAAGCTGGCGCAGGGATGGTCCCTCCCTCGCCTCGACCGCACGATGCTGCAGATCCTGCGTGCCGGTACCTGGGAGTTGCTTGCTCGCCCCGACGTTCCGACCGCCAGCGCGATCAGCGAATATCTCGACGTGGCCCACGCCTTCTTCGACGCGCGTGAAACCAAGTTCGTGAACGGCGTGCTGGACGGCGTCGCCAAGCAGGTCCGTTGAACGGACGCCCGATGCCGTGCCGGTGAGCGGCGAGGCTGCCTTCATCGCCGCCCTGCGCGCCATCGCCACGTCCGACGCGGCGCGGGGCCTGGCCGATGACGCTGCGGTGCTGGAGATCGGTGGCTCCCGACTGGTCCTCACCATGGACACGATCGTCGAGGGCATCCACTTCCTGCCCAAAGATCCCGCCGAAACGGTCGCCTGGAAACTGGTGGCGACCAACGTCTCCGATCTCGCCGCCAAGGGCGCGCGACCCAGGGGATGCCTGCTGTCCTACGCCCTGTCGAACGATGCGGCATGGAACGCGCGGTTTCTGACCGGGCTGGAGAAAGCCTGCGGCAGCTTCGCGATTCCCCTGCTGGGTGGTGACACGGTCGGTCATGTCTCCGGCTCCCCCCGCAGCTTCGCACTGGTCGCCCTGGGAGAACCGATGGAGGGCGTAAACGTCCCTTCGCGTAGCGGTGCCCATCCCGGGGACACAATCTGGGTGAGCGGCACGATCGGCGATGCCGGACTGGGATTGGCGCTGCTGCAGGAGCGGCTTCAGGCGGACGAAGCCAGCCAGGCCGCCCTGATATCCGCCTATCGCGAGCCCCGGCCAAGCGTAGCTCTGGGTCTTGCCCTCGTCCCGCTGGTCAGCGCGATGATGGACATTTCGGATGGCCTGCTGATCGATACGCAGCGCCTCGCCGACGCGAGTGGGCGTTCGGCCATCATCGAATTGGACAAAGTACCTCTGTCGCCGGCGCTGCTTCAGACGGTGGGAGATGATTTAGAAAGCCGCATTTCCGCAGCTTCGGCGGGCGATGATTATTGCCTGCTCTTCACCGCGCCCCAAGCGCACGAAGCGCTGCTGATGGCAGCAGCCAAGGAGCAAGATGCGGTTCTCTACAAAGTAGGGGCAATCGGGTCAGGTGAAGGCCTGACCCTGCTCCATAACGGGGCGCCAGTGCCGCTCCCCGATCATCTTGGTTTTCAGCACTGACATTGCATTTTTGCAAACCCCTTGCCAGTCCCCCGGCCGCCCTATAGCCCTAGTGTCCGAGCAGCAAAAAAATGCTGCCGAATAAGATAATAAACAAGGGAAAGGGGATGCTGCGTGAATTTGATCACGATTGCCATCGTCCTGGGGTTGGTCGCCGTTGTGTACGGCTTCGTCACCAGTAGACAAGTGCTCGGCGCTTCAGCCGGTTCGGAAAAGATGCAGGAAATCGCCGCCGCCATACAGGAGGGTGCGCAAGCCTACTTACGGCGACAATACACCACTATCGCCATCGTCGGTGTCGTCGTCGCTCTCATCATCATCGTGACACTGGGGCCTGTGCAAGCCAGCGGCTTCGCTATCGGGGCGATCCTGTCGGGCGTGGCCGGGTTTATCGGCATGAACGTGTCGGTGCGCGCCAACGTGCGCACAGCTGCAGCCGCGCAGAAGGGCCTGCAGCAGGGCCTCACTCTGGCCTTCCGCGCCGGTGCGATCACCGGCATGCTGGTTGCAGGGCTGGCTCTGCTCGCGATCGCCTGTTTCTTCTACTACCTGACGGCGATCGCCGGCTACGAAGTCGGCACGGCAGACCGCACCGTCGTCGATGGCCTCGTCGCACTGGCATTTGGGGCATCGCTGATCTCGATCTTCGCGCGGCTCGGCGGCGGTATCTTCACCAAGGCCGCGGACGTCGGCGCCGATCTCGTCGGCAAAGTCGAGGCGGGCATTCCCGAAGACGATCCGCGCAACCCCGCCGTCATTGCCGACAACGTAGGCGATAACGTGGGCGACTGTGCGGGTATGGCCGCAGACTTGTTCGAAACCTATGTCGTCACCGTGGGCGCAACCATGGTGCTGACCGCACTGCTGGTGAAGGGCCTTGGCGCTTACCTACTTGCCATGATGACACTGCCGCTGCTGATCGGTGGCGTGTGCATTATCACATCGATCATCGGCACATATTTCGTCAAGCTGGGTGCCAAACAGTCGATCATGGGGGCGATGTACAAGGGCTTCCTTGTCACCGCGATCCTTTCAATCCCCGCGATCTACGGCTGTATCTGGTTCATCCGGCAGGGTGACATGATGGCACCGGTTGGTGTCGATCCTTACAATGGCATGGACCTGTTCTGGTGTTCGATGGTGGGACTGGCGATCACCGGGCTGATCATCTGGATCACCGAGTACTACACGGGCACGCAGTACCGCCCGGTGCGCTCGATCGCGCAATCGTCCGTTACCGGCCACGGCACCAACGTGATCCAGGGTCTGGCGATCAGCATGGAAGCGACCGCGCTGCCGACCGTGGTGATCGTGGCGGGCATCGTCGTCGCCTATCAACTCGCCGGCCTGATCGGCATCGCCTACGCCGCCACGGCCATGTTGGCCCTAGCCGGAATGGTGGTCGCACTCGATGCTTACGGACCCGTCACCGACAATGCGGGCGGCATCGCCGAGATGGCGGGTCTGGACGACTCGGTTCGAGAGAAGACCGACGCGCTCGACGCTGTGGGCAACACCACCAAGGCCGTCACCAAGGGCTATGCGATCGGTTCCGCCGGCCTTGCGGCACTGGTGCTGTTTGCTGCCTATACCAATGACCTGAAGGCGTTTTTTCCCGAGCTGACCGTCAATTTCAGCCTGGAGAACCCTTACGTCATCGTAGGTCTGCTGCTCGGAGCCTTGCTGCCCTACCTCTTCGGTTCGATGGGCATGCTCGCCGTTGGCCGAGCCGCAGGCGATGTGGTGGTCGATGTTCGCGAGCAGTTCCGTGAAAAGCCGGGCATCATGACGTACGAGCAGAAGCCGGACTACGCCCGCACGGTCGACCTCGTCACTCGAGCGGCCATCAAGGAGATGATCATTCCGTCACTCCTGCCGGTGCTGGCCCCGATCGTGGTGTATTTCGTCATCACCTTCGTCGCCGGGCAGGCCAATGGCTTTGCCGCGCTGGGAGCCCTTCTGCTGGGCGTGATCGTCAGCGGCCTCTTCGTCGCGCTGTCGATGACGTCGGGCGGCGGTGCGTGGGACAACGCCAAGAAGTACATCGAAGACGGTCACCACGGCGGCAAAGGCTCCGAGGCGCACAAGGCCGCGGTGACCGGCGACACGGTCGGCGATCCCTACAAGGACACCGCCGGCCCCGCCGTGAACCCGATGATCAAGATCACGAACATCGTGGCGCTGTTGCTGCTGGCCGTCCTGGCCGGCCACGGCTGATCAGCCAACTACCCCGCCTGTGCACGTTGCGGGCGGGGTTTCTTAACCAACCCCGTTAGCCCGCTCTTGACCGCGACCTGGTACCCTCACCTTGCGCGACGATCCTTCGCGTGACGACGGGATTAACCAGACGGTGGCGACACAGCCGGTAGAGCAGCACGACGAGAACGCCGGCGCTTCGCTGCGCCTGGTGCCGTGGGCCGCCCTCTCCGATCCAGAGTCCATCCGCTCGTGGGACGCCCTAGCGGCCTGTGCCATCGAGCCCAATCCCTTCCTTGAAAGCTGTTACCTCCTCCCCTCGCTGCGCCTGCTGTCTGACCAGACCGAGGTGAATCTGCTGCGGCTCGACATTTCGGGTGAACTGGCGGGCATGCTGCCGATCGCGCGGCCAAGTCACTACTATCGCTATCCCTTCCCGCACCTCAGCAACTGGCTGCATCCCAACATGTTCTGCGGCGCACCGCTCGTCGCGGCCGGATCGGAGGGGGCATTCTGGCAAGCTCTGCTGCGCTGGGCGGACCAGAACGCCGGCACCGCCCTGTTCCTCCACTTGCGCGACCTCCCGCTCGACGGTCCACTTTATACCGCCTTGCTTGACGTCTGCTCCCAGCAGCGCCGCCAGTGCGAAGTCGTCCAGCGGGAAGAGCGCGCCATGTTGGCCTCCAACCTCTCGCCAGAGGCCTACTGGGATGCCTCGATGTCCGCCAAGAAACGCAAGGAGCTGCGCCGCCAGGCCAATCGCCTTGCCGACGAAGGCGCCGTGTCTTTCACCCGCCGCACCGATGCCGACGGGCTCGACCAGTGGACGCAAGACTTCCTCCGCCTCGAGCAGGCCGGCTGGAAGGGAGAGGCCGGCTCGGCCCTCGCCAGCGCCCCCGCCACCGCCACGCTCTTTGCCGAAAGCCTCGCCGGAGCCGCCGCTCGCGGCCGCCTCGAGCGGCTGACCCTCTCCCTCGAAGGCCGCCCCATCGCCATGCTTGCCACCTTCCTCAGCCCGCCCGGCGCGTTCTCCTTCAAGACCGCGTTCGACGAGCGGTTCGCGCGCTTCTCCCCCGGCGTGCTGCTCCAGCGCGAAAACCTGGCGATCCTGGGCAACCCCGACATCGCCTGGACCGACAGCTGCGCCGCCGCCGACCATCCGATGATCGACCACATCTGGCGTGAGCGCCGCGAGATCGGCAGGCTCTCGATCGCCATCGGCGGCGCCGCCCGCCGCTTCGCCTTTCGTCAGCTGGTCCGCCACGAGACCCGCCAAGGTTCCGGGCGATGAGCGTTTTCCCCCCCGCCTCGCGCGCCGCTTTCGCCCAAGCCTATCCCGAGGTGCCGCACGTTCTGGCGCACACCCTCCACCAGCACCCGCTGCTGGAGCGCGAGGCCCTGGCCACGCTGGCCGAGGCGCTGCCTGCGTCATCGGTGGAGTACAACGCCGCTGACCAGCCCCTGGGCGTCGACGGCAAGCCTGCCCCCACCGGCCTGCCGATCGGCGAGACCATCCGCCGGATCGAGAGCAGCAAGTCCTGGGCCGTCCTCAAGAACGTGGAGCAACACGCCCCCTACGCCGCGCTGCTGGCCGACCTGCTGGCCGAGCTGACCCCGCAGATCGAGGCGCGCACCGGGCGGATGCTGAAAACGCAGGGCTTCATCTTTATCAGCAGCCCCGGCAGCGTCACCCCCTACCATTTCGACCCCGAGCACAACATCCTGCTCCAGATCCGCGGCTCCAAGGTGATGACGCAGTTCCCGGCGGGCGATCCCGCCTACGCGCCCGATACCGTGCATGAGACCTACCACACCGGCGGCGGCCGAGAGCTTCAGTGGCGCGACAGCTTGCTGCCCGGCGGGCGAGAGTTTGCGCTGGGCCCCGGCGAGGCGCTGTTCGTCCCCGTCATGGCGCCGCATTTCGTGCGCAACGGCCCGCAGGCCTCGGTGTCGCTATCGATCACCTGGCGTTCGGAGTGGAGCTTTGCCGAGGCGGACGCGCGGGCCTTCAACGGCCTGTTGCGCCAGTGGGGCCTCTCCCCCGCCTCACCAGGGCGCTGGCCCGCCGGCAACCGCGCCAAGGCGCTGGGCTGGCGCGTGGCCAGAAAGCTCTCGGGCAAACTCGGCGCCGGTTGAGCGCACGCCCGGTTGCCGCAATTGCCGGTGTCCAGGGGAGTACCGCGCACCCCCGCGCAACCCCAGTTGCAGGGACTTGTACTCGATCGCCACGTCGTCCGGACCATAGGCCTCGCGATAGCGCGCCGCATAGTCCTCGCGCGCCTCATCGTCGAGGTCGTCGTCATCCGCCGCGTGGAACGCCGCCATGTCGATTTCGATCGCGGGGAAGGAATAGCGCGGCGCGGGCAGGCTCTGCTCCGCCACCGCCGCGTCGACCGCCCCGCAGGCGCGCGCGTGCCACGTGTCCCACTCGGCCAGCGCGGCATCGAACCACTCGGTCATCAGCGGCGAAGGTTCGTCCTCCTCGCTCGCCGTGCCTGCCGCCACTTCGGCCTCCCAATCCTCGTAATCGTCACGCATGCGCGCGGTGGCGGTGCGCTCCGCCCAGGCCTCGCGCGGTTGGGGGACGAGCGGCGCGCTTTCGGCCCAGCCCTCTCCGGTATCGACCAGCGCCTCGCCCGGCTGCTCCCCCGCGATCCCGGCGAGCAATTCGTCGAACCGCGCCGAAAGCTCGCCCGCGTCGGTCTCCTCGGCCGCCTTGTCGAGCCGCGCGAGGTGGGCGAGCAGCAAGCGCGAGTCATGCCGCACCCGGATGCCGACGTTCTCGCCCCGGAACCACACCGGCTCCTCGATCCCGTCGAGCGCGCGCGTGGCGAGCACTTGCGCCGCCACCTCGCGCGCGAGCACCAGCGCCGCCTCCCAACCAAGACGGAACGCCCGATCCCGCCGCCGCGCGACATAGGCCGACTGGTGCGACAACCCCACCCGAGCCGCCGCCGAGCGCACGTTCCCCTTCTCCGCCAGATGATGCAAAAACGCCGCCTTCCGCGCGGGAGTCCAAGAGTTGTGGTTGGCGGCGGCGCTCAGCCCCACTCCTTCAGCGGAGGGATCGGCGTGGCGGCTCTCCCCACCCAGCGACGTCCGAGGCGCAGAGCCCCCACTCCCTGACCCGCTGCCCTGAAGCGGAGGCGAAGCCGAAGCCCACTCGCGCAAGTCGGCGCAGTCATCGTCCGGCAAGCCGATATCCCGCTCGACCGGTATCCAGCCCCGGCCGAAGGAGGTGGGGTATTTTGGCTTGCCGCCGTTTGCGTCTGAACTGTCCGACATGGTTCACCTTTCACAAGGGATGTTCAATGTGAGATACCCACATTCTAAACCCATATGGTTATACCATGCTCGTATGCTTGTAGGAAACCTAGGTTGGAGCCAGCAATCAGGTGCGCGGAGCGGATCTAATTAAAGGCGTCAGTCGCTTTCCACAGCGGATCGTCTGAGGATCTAAGTTGATCCAGTATTTTTCCAACTCTCGCTGCTTGGGATCGTTCAGGCGAGTAGATCCAACCTTCGTTGCCCCGGTGACGCGATAGCACGCCCTCCTTCATCAAGAAAGGAAGCACCTCTTGAGCAATTGTCTTCACTGAACCGGCACCGAAGCCTCGATAAAGAGCCGCTTCCTTACGGCCTGCGCCTTTTTGCATGAAGGTCTTTTTAAGTATAGAGACGAGAACTTCGTGTGCCGGCGAAAGACCTGCACGTCGAATTTCGGCGACAGTCTGAACGGAGTCGAACCGATCAACCGACGATAGACTTACCCATGACGGAAGGCCGCTGAATGATGAAGCGCCCGACACTTTCTCTACTAAAGAGTTCTTGATTCGAACATTGCTAGGAGGAGATGACGGCAGCACGAGAACCTGAACGACGGCGTTCTCTATTTCGAAGTTTTGGACGTTCAATCTGTGAAGGTCTAAGTCACTGAACGATGCGCCGGATACAGCCAAGCCGTTGAAGTCAAATGTGCTTTCAAGCTCCGAGCGAGCCGCAGCCGCGATAATGTCACCACACAGTGTCTTATTCTCAGATCGCGAAGCTTGCTCGGCTAGCTGGCGGAAAGACTCAAAGCGACGATCTATCTCCAAGGCTAGGACCGACTGCCCCAGGGGTTCGAGCGGATTCATCCAGCTATCTGCAGCTATCTCTCTACGAGTTTCATTATCGGCCTCTATCGCGCCGATAATGTCTCTTGCCCGGAGGCCGTCTAAGATGAATGTATCCACGAATTGCCTATCAGAGGATTCCAACCCGATCCGGCCTAAACTTGGTAGACGAAGTAGCATGACCGCCGCTTCCTCCACTGGAAGCTTCCCTACTACTTCTTCAAAGGCCTCTTGCAATGTACGTTGAGAAATAGGTCCAACGTTCGCTGGAAGGTTTCGTGTACGACGGGATAGCTTGAGGAAAACTTGGTAAATGGTTCCCGCGTCGAAATTAGCGTTTATACGCGCGTCACGCTCGCACAGCACATTTATGAAGTGGTTCCAAAACTCGGCGTCTTGATTATCAATGCCGAACATTCTCTCGAGTTCGTCGTCAGTCAACGTTGCGATGGTTTGGCAAATGAGAGGACGCCTAGGCAACCATGATGGAAGATCGACGTTAACGCCCGTTAATTCGAAATATGACTCCATCTCTTCTTCGGTGAACTCATCTTTCGCCTGAAGAACGATTGTATTCTTCTTGTCTAATCCCAACGCTGAAAACATCTCGGCTTCAGAGGAGAAGTAGTGTTCGCGTCCGGCAATAAGACAGCCGCCGCCGACGGAGCGAATGGCGTCCTTCACGCCACTCACCGCCTGAGCGCGAAGTTGACGCAGTCGGTCCTCGTCAACGCTCCACGATTGGCTGCCTACCTCGTCAAACCCGTCGATGAGCAAGATACAATTTTTAGTGTTAAAGACGCGGACTGCGGATGCTTCTAGCTCATCTAGGCCAAGCTCAAGCAATGACCTTCGGAGAATTTCTTTTCCGCTCTTAAGCCCCCAACACTCTCGTAAATTAATTGCGAAAGGAAACTTAAACGTAATCCCCCAATCAACCGCTAGTAAGGAGAATATTTGTCGGATGCACCGACTCTTTCCCGACCCATACTCGCCAAGCAGTACAATGTTTTTACCTTCAAGAAGCAGGTCGCACACTCGAGCAATATCGATTTCACGACCGTCTACTCGGTTGATGTATGATACAGGAACGTACTCGGCGGTATCGATCGCACCTGTTATAGGATCGATGGCACTGCCGAAAGCCGCTTCAAGCCTTGCATTTAGATATCTTGCAAATTGGAAAAAGTTAGCAGCAAAACTGTTGATTGAAGCTATATTAATCTTGCTGGTTAGTGCTGTCGCTTCCATGGATTTCGTTGGATCGGCATCGAGCACGATCCACCCCCGGCAGACAATACCTTGGCCAGCTAGTGTAAGCCGCGCAGCGTTTATATTGGCTATGTCTTGCCGAACTTTCCTCAGGTCCTCTCTGACCGAGGCTTCTACAATGACGTACTCTTCTGCGCTAAGCTCGATAACGCCATCGAAGTTGATCCCAGCAATGGTGCGGGCTTTACACGGCGAACGCCAAACTAGCTCTGCTACTCCACGTACCTGCTCTTCGAACTTCGACCATCTCGCCTTCGCCACGAATTGCTCCCCACCGTCCAGTCACATTGTTATTGTTGCTGACCGCTGCTGTAAATGCACCCTAGCATTTCATCCCTCCAACAACGGCTTAAGATACCGCCCCGTAAAGCTCGCCGGGTTGGCGGCCACTTGCTCCGGGGTGCCGGTAGCGACGATCTCGCCGCCGCGGACGCCGCCTTCGGGGCCGAGGTCGATGATCCAGTCGGCCACCTTGATGACGTCGAGGTTGTGCTCGATCACCACCACCGAATTGCCCTGGTCGACGAGGCGCTGGAGCACTTCGAGGAGCTTGCGCACATCCTCGAAGTGGAGGCCGGTGGTCGGCTCGTCGAGGATGTAGAGCGTCTGCCCGGTGGAGCGCCGGGCGAGTTCCTTGGCAAGCTTCACGCGCTGCGCCTCGCCGCCCGACAAGGTGGTGGCCTGCTGGCCGACCTTGACGTAGCCCAGCCCCACTTCGTTGAGCATGTGCATGCGGTCGCGGATCGGGGGGACGGCCTTGAAGAACTCCTCGGCATCCTCAATCGTCATGTCGAGCACGTCGGCGATCGACTGGCCCTTGAACTTCACCTCCAGCGTCTCGCGGTTGTAGCGCTTGCCGTGGCACTCCTCGCAGGTGACGTAGACGTCGGGCAGGAAGTGCATCTCGATCTTGATCAGGCCGTCGCCCTGGCACGCCTCGCAGCGGCCGCCCTTGACGTTGAAGCTGAAGCGGCCGGGCTTGTACCCGCGCTCGGCGCTTTCCGGCAGGCCGGCGAACCAGTCGCGGATGATGGTGAAGGCGCCGGTGTAGGTGGCCGGGTTGCTGCGCGGGGTGCGGCCGATCGGCGACTGGTCGATCTCGATCACCTTGTCGCAGTTTTCCAGGCCGGTGATCTTGTCGTGCGCGCCCGCGATCACCCGCGCGCCGTTCAGCTGGCGGCTGGCGCCCGCCTGCAGCGTGTCGATGGTGAGCGAGGACTTGCCCGAGCCCGACACGCCGGTGACGCAGCAAAACGTGCCGAGCGGGAACTTGGCGGTGACGCCCCTGAGATTGTTGGCCCGCGCGTTCTCTACGGTGACGAACTTCTTGTTGCCCTTGCGCCGCTTGGCCGGGACCGCGATCTCGCGCGTGCCGTTGAGGTAGGCGGCGGTGAGGCTGTTCTTGGCCTTCAGCACTTGCTTGAGCGTACCCTCCGCGACGATCTCGCCGCCATGGACACCCGCGCCGGGGCCCAAGTCGACGATGTAGTCGGCGGCGCGGATCGCGTCCTCGTCATGCTCCACCACGATCACGGTGTTGCCCAGGTCGCGCAGGCGTTTCAGCGTGGCGAGCAGCATGTCGTTGTCGCGCTGGTGCAGGCCGATCGAGGGTTCGTCGAGCACGTATAGCACGCCCGACAGGCCTGAGCCGATCTGGCTGGCAAGGCGAATACGCTGGCTCTCACCGCCTGACAGCGTGCCGCTGGTGCGGTCGAGGTTGAGATAGTCCAGCCCGACGTTGTTGAGGAAGCCCAGCCGCTCGTTGATCTCCTTGAGGATGGCCTTGGCGATCTGGCTCTGCTGCGGGGTCAGCTGCGCGTCGAGGCCGCCGAACCAGGTGTAGGCGTCCTGCACCGAGAGGCGGGCGGCGGTGGCGATGTCGCTCTGCGCGATCTTCACCGACAGCGCCTCGGGCTTGAGGCGCTTGCCGTGGCACACCTCGCACGGCTGCGCGGTCTGGAACTTGCCCAGTTCCTCGCGCATCCAGGCGCTGTCGGTCTGGAGCATGCGGCGATTGAGGTTGCCGATCACGCCTTCGAACGCCTTGCTGACGGTGTAGCTCTTGCGCCCGTCCTTGAAGGTGAGCGGCACGGCCTTGCCCTTGGTACCAAACAGGATGGCTTCGCGGTGTTCGGCGGGCAGGTCCTCCCACTTGGTCTCCAGCTTGAAGCCGAAATGCGCAGCGAGGCTGGAGAGCACCTGCATGTAGTAGGGGCTGGGCGGGTTCGACTTGGCCCAGGGCACGACCGCGCCTTGCTTCAGGCTGAGGCCTTCGTTGGGGACCACCAGCTGCGGATCGAACAGCAGCTTCTCGCCCAGGCCGTCGCAGGCCGGGCACGCGCCTTGCGGGGCATTGAAGGAGAACAGGCGCGGCTCGATCTCTTCGATGGTGAAGCCGCTGACCGGACAGGCGAACTTCTCGGAGAAGACGATGCGGTTGGCCGGCAGGCCAGCGCCTTTGAGGCTCCCCTCCCGTTCCCGGGAGGGGCTGGGGGAGGGCTTGTCGGAACGGGCGTCCTTGCCGGAAGGCTTGGACATGCCCTCCCCTAACCCCTCCCGCATGCGGGAGGGGGACTCAAGCTCAGCCACCGTGGTATCGGCCAGGTCGACATAGGCCAGCCCTTCGGCCAGCTTCAGCGCCTGCTCGAACGAGTCCGCCAGACGCGTCTCGATGCCCGCCCGCACCGAGATACGGTCGATCACCACTTCGATGTCGTGCTTGTACTTCTTGTCGAGCGCGGGCGCGTCCTCGATCTCATAGAACTCGCCATCGATCCGGACGCGGGTGTAGCCGGCGCGCTGCCACTCGGCCAGTTCCTTGCGGTATTCACCCTTGCGACCGCGCACGACCGGCGCGAGCAGGTAGGCGCGGGTGCCCTCGGGCAGGGCCATGACGCGATCCACCATGTTGGATACTGTCTGCGCTTCGATCGGCAGCCCGGTCGCCGGCGAGTAAGGAATGCCGACCCGCGCCCACAGCAGGCGCATGTAATCCCAGATCTCGGTGACGGTGGCGACGGTCGAGCGCGGGTTGCGGCTGGTGGTCTTCTGCTCGATCGAGATCGCGGGGCTGAGGCCGTCGATATGTTCGACATCGGGCTTCTGCATCATCTCGAGGAACTGGCGCGCATAGGCGCTCAGCGATTCGACATAGCGGCGCTGCCCCTCGGCGTAGATCGTGTCGAACGCCAGGCTCGACTTGCCCGAGCCGGAAAGCCCGGTGATGACGATCAACTTGTCGCGGGGCAAGGCAATGTCGATGCCCTTGAGGTTATGCTCGCGCGCGCCGCGCACGGTGATGTGGGTCAAGCTCATGGGCAGCGGTGTTCCGGAAATGTTCGAGTCGGTCAAGCCGGTGGCGTGGCGCAAGATGTGGGGGCCGATCCTGATATTGCAACGCGGCCTGGACGGTCACAGCGCCGCTGCGTTTCTGTGCCGCATCGGGATCGACAACCGGCTCTTTTTCATACCAAATCACTGAAAAACCAAGCCGTTCACCAATTCGTAACTTTTTTCACATGGATACTTCTACGAACTTGATTCTGTCATCTTCGCGGTCTAGTGCGGCCAGCAACAAGCCTGAAGTTCATCGGCGTCGCATCTAAGTCGATTTCTGTAGATCGCGTGCCAGAACTCATTTGGTATTCCCTCTATAGTTGTCATTCTGACGAAGAGCGGCCGTTCGTGCTGCCTGACATGATGGTTGGCTTTTGCCTGTTCGCTTCGACAACGCGTGTTGTTCGGTGTGATGGCTGTTGCCCGTCTTATGTTTGGCATCGCGAGCCGCCTGATAGGAAAGCCTTGTCTCATGACCCTCAAGACCTTCGCGTTCATCGCGCTCGCTTCCGTTACCCTGCCCGCCACCGCTTCGGCCGCTTCGGTCGATGCCAACCGCGTCGAAGTTTCGCGCGAAGTGCAGTATGGCGACCTTGACCTTGCCAGCGCGCAAGGCCGCGGCCGTTTCGATGCACGCATCAACTCCGCCGTTCGCTCGGTTTGCGGCATCGCGGACTCGCGTGACCTCAAGGAAATGGCACAGATGCGCCGCTGCCGCCGTGAGGCGCTGGCCCTTGCCACCACCAATCGCGAACTCGCCATCGCCCAGACCGCGCGCCGCACCGGCGTCGCGATGGCCGCTGTCACCGAGCGCAAGCTGGGTCAGTGATCTGAATAGGGCAGGAGCGGCGGTGCGTGCCGCCGCCCCTGCCTTTTTGGCCCATGCGGCCTATCGATCTGCGCCAGGCAAAGTAATTAATTGCCTTTAAGTTATCGAACTGACTTATTCCCGTCCGTGGTTTTCAACAGTTAGATCGGCCTGACTTGGCCAGATGCCGACCGTTGCTTTAAGCCGTCGCGATGCATCACGGCTTTCGAAACCTTTCCATGGCTCTTATCGCCGCCACCATGCTGGCGGCATGCGGGGGGCACTATCGCCCGGTCACTGATACGCCGGTGCGGATCGGCCCGCCCTACACTGTGCGCGGCACGACCTACGTTCCGGCGGCAGAGCCCAGCTATGACATGCTGGGTTACGCCAGCTGGTATGGCTCGGAAAGCGGCAACCGCGTTACCAATGGCGAGAAGTTTCGCCCCGGCTGGATCACCGGCGCGCATACAACCTTGCCACTGCCCACTTATGTCGAGGTGACGTCGCTCACCTCGGGGAAACGCATCCTGGTACGGCTCAACGATCGTGGGCCGTTCAGTTCGCGCACGCGCATCATCGATCTTTCGCGCGGGGCCGCCGAACTGCTCGGCATGCGGGAGCGGGGGCGCGGTCCGGTGCGGGTGTGCGTCGCCCAGCCTTCCGAACGCGATCGCGCGGCACTGCGCAAGGGCAAGACGGCTGCCGAGCTGGCACCGCTACCGCCCAGCGTCCTGGCCGCGTTGCGCGAACGCTTCGTCCGGGGCGTCGGCCCGCTTTGACGCGGCAGCGGGAACCTCCCGCCGATCCGCCGCATTGCATCAGATAGATGTGATAACGGAGAGCGCCATGATCGAGACATCGCCCAACCATTCCATCGGTGACGAAATCCCCTATCGCCGCAGCACGATGGACCGGCGGACCGGTTCGCTCGTTTTCGACAAGCGACTGGATGAGAAGCTGGCGGAGGGTAGCCTCCAAAGCACCGCCACTCCGCCTGCAAAGCACACCGGTCGCTAACCGACACCCTACCCCGCCGCCTACCTTCCAGGCCTGGCGGCGGGTGATCGCTTACGCCAGCAGCGCCGCCCAGGTGCCGGCGCCGACCACGCCGTCGGGCGTAATGCCCCGCGCTTTCTGGAAATAGGTGACGGCGGTCTTCGTCCCGGGCCCGAATGCGCCGTCCGGCTTGAGCCCCAGCAGAGATTGCAGCCGCGACACAGCCTCGCCACTGTCCCCTAACTGGAGAACGGGAGCAGCGGACGGTTTGGCCGGTGTGAACGCGGCAAACGCCGTGGCCATCTTCCGGTCGTAGGCATTCTCGGCGAAGGCCGGCCCATTGTAGCCGCGCGCGAACGCCGTCCAGTCCTGTCGGCGCAGTTCATCGTCGAGACCGCGTGAGCGGATGAAGGTGACGAAGCCATCGAGCTGTGCCGGTTCGCCCGATTTAATAGCGGAGACGAACCCGTCGATCGAGCTATGGCCGGCCGCCTGGTGATTGAAACCCATCAGCTGGAACTTGCCCCAACTAGCGGATTCCAGCGCCGCCTTGCGGTCCAGCGCGATGGCGCGGCGCAGGCGATCATATTCGCGCGCACCGCCCAGATATCCCCCACGCTCGACATGCGAGATGTTGGGATGAGCGGCACCGAACCGCCCCTTAGTCCGTCGGTGGAAGACATGCCGCTCGAACAGGATCTTGGGCCGACCGTCAGGCAGAAATCCGCCGCCCGCACTTTCCACCGAAGCGACGGCGCGCAAGGCCGCAACCGAGCAGCCAAGGTCCCGGGCCGCGCGCGCATAGTCCGCATCGCGCAGCGGCACCGGGTTGCCCTTGAACTCATCCGCCATGTCCACTTCCCTCGCCACGACGACCACGCCGGAGGTAACGCGGCGGTGCCCGTGTAGGAAAGTGCTTTAACGGCGGCCCCGCTGCCGGATCAAAGTCGCGCGCGAACGCCCACGAAGCCCGAACGTCCGGCGACGCCGTAGCCGCTGACGACCTCGTATTTCTCGTCCGTCAGGTTTTCGATCCGACCGAACAAATCCAGATGCTCGTTGATCGGCAAGCTGGCGCGTACGGTGCCGGTGGCATAGCCCTTCAACGCGGAGAAATTGCCCGCGCTGCTGTAGCTGCCGCTGACCATGCGCAGATCACCGCCCAGCACCAGACCGGCAAGCGGGCTGGTCCAGTCCGCCGACATCGTCAGCGCGTGACGGGGACGGCGGGCAAGGTCGGTACCCTCGTTGAAGTCACCGGCGGTGCGATTGGTGGCCTTGACGTATGTGTAAGCCGCCTGGGCACGCATCCGCTCGCTGACTTGCGCTCCCAGTTCCAATTCGAACCCGGTGGCGCGGGCCCGGCCGATGTTCTGATAATAGCCGAAGCGCCCATCGTTGCAGAGCACGTTGCCATCCGGGCAGAAGGCGAAGTCGATCAGATTGCGACTGTCGCGGCGAAAACCCGTGAGCGCGAAATGCAGCGGGCCGTTGCGATCGCCATACTCGATCCCGGCGTCGTAGCTGCGGCTGCGCTCAGGGTCGACCAACGGATTTCCGTACTCGGAGAACAACTGATAGAGCGTCGGCACTTTGAAGCCTTCACCGTAGGAAGCCCGCACACGCCACTGATCGACAACGGTAAAGCTGCCGTTCGCACCGAACGTCCACTGCCCGCCGAAGCGCGAGTGATCGTCGTAGCGTACGCCGCCCGCCAGCGTCGCGCGATCGCCATACCAGCCCAGCAGCGCGTGGCCGCTGGAAATGCCCGCCTTGTTACGACCCCCGGAGGTGTCGATGCGCGACCATTCGTGATCGGCACCGAAATCGAGGCGGATATCCTGCATGATGCGCCAGGCCCCGAACAACTCTGCGCGGCGCGTCTGGCCTTGGGTATTGGCAGTATCACCGAAGTAGCTTGGCCCGAAGTAGCGGCGGCGGGTGTCGGATATCTGGTAGCCGGCATTCAGGTCCAGCGCCTCGGAGGTCCATGCCAGGCCCGCGCGACCACCGATCTCGCGGGTCTTCTGATAATCAGGCGTATCGATCAGGCCGAAGGGCGGATTGAAGTCGAACCCATCGATGTCGAGCTTGCCCTGCGTGTAGCGGCCGACGATGTTGGCGGTCAGGCCGGGGGCGATATCCACATGCGCGCGCCCGCCCGCGCGCCATTGGCGGAACCCGTCACGCTCGGTGCCACTGGCCGCCTGGCTGATGCCGTCGGTGCGCAAGTATCCGCCGTTCAGGGTGACGCCATAGCCATCGCCGGTGACGCCGCCGGTCACCTGCCCGTCAAAGGAATCGCGCGCACCATATTCGGCGCTGGCTTCCAGACCGTTTACGTCGCGCGAGGTCAGGGCGAGGACGCCGCCGATCGCGTCCGATCCCCAGATGACTGAGTTGGACCCGCGCAGCAATTCGATCTTGCCAAGTCCACCCGTCGTCAAGTTACCGAAATCGTAGCCGCCGCTCGGGGCTGCGACGTCAGCCACGCGGATACCATCGACCATGACGAGCAACTGCTGCGAGTTGGCGCCGCGCACGAACAGGCTGGTTTGCGAACCGATGCCGCCAGCACGCGCGATGGTGAGGCCAGGGAGGCGCTCCAGCACCCGGGTGATGTCCGGCCCCTGGACCGCATCGATTTCTTCGCGACCGATGACGCTGATCGGCTGTCCGCTCAAGTCCACCCGCGCGGCGCTGCCGGTGCCGACAACGGTGATCAGGGTGTCACGGACGCTATCGGCAACGGTGACCTCTCCCGCCTCCTGGGCCATGGCCGGGGCGGAAAAAACAAGGGCAGACGATAGCAAAAACAGGTACTTCATGAATAAACCTCCCACCTTGAACGACATGCCGTTCATGGCGAGAGGGCCCGCACGCATCCCTCATGGGCGCGCAAGTCCACGCTGCAACCGGTACTCCCGCCCGGTGCGGAACGACCGTCAAATCGGGCAGGTCTCCTGGCTCCCGGGTCACGGCCTGCCCTCGCCTTCCCGGAGGCGCGATGGCCGCCAGTGGCATCGGTGAGTGCAGGCTCTCCGGTCACAGTTGCGGGAGCAGCTTCGGGTTTACACCGAAATTCCCTCTTCGGTCCGGCAAGCCGGACAACCCCTGACGTGGCCGCGCTGCTAGTCGCGCGAGGAAGGGCCCGCAAGTGCAGGAAGGACACGGTACCGCGCCAAACTTCGCGATTGGATGAGAGAACTCGTTAACGGGTTAAGCCTATCGCGAAGCGATGTACCGCATCGGGACGCCGCCCAGACCCTTGCTGCACGCGCTTTCGCGCGGCGCTATGCGCATGGTCGAGATTCTCTTGATCGATATTTCATGACATTGTCGCTGTCCCAGATCTGCCTTGACGAGCAGCGCCCTCGCGATTTCGTGGCGCGGATCGGGTGGACACGCGCCGGCCGCTGGTATGCCGCGGGCCAAAGGCGTGCCCGGCTGGCACTGGTGGTGCTGGGGGCGATCGCCCTGCCCGCCTTTGCCGCGCCCGGTGGATGGGCGGACGATTGGGACGCCTTTTCTATCGGCAATGCCGATGCCGCCGCCGCTCCGGTGGAGCCTATGCCGTTCGAGCGCGCGGGCGACAGTTTTCCTGGATCGGCCTTTTACTACCTGCAGTTCGAGAGCCGCGAGCCGGGGTTTGGCGAAGGCATCCATTCCGATGCGGGTGCCGCTCCGTCGCTTGACGGAGGGCCTGCCCCCGTCGCCCGGTCCCTGCGGATCGATAACAGCGGCGTCGATCGCACCCGCGCCGAACAATGCATGACGGCGGCGATCTATTACGAGGCGGCCAGCGAGCCCGACGCTGGACAGCGGGCCGTGGCGCAAGTCGTTCTCAACCGCGTGGCGCATCCCGCCTACCCCAAGACCGTATGCGGCGTGGTCTTCCAGGGATCCGAGCGATCGACCGGCTGCCAGTTCTCCTTCGCCTGTGACGGCGCAACGGCGCGGCGCCCCAACCGCCTGTTCTGGGAACGCGCCGCCTTAGTCGCCCGGCAGGCTCTCGCCGGCTATGTCTATGCACCAGCGGGCTTGGCGACACATTATCATACGGTAGCGGTGCATCCCTACTGGGCCCCTAGCCTGCACTACTTGCTGACGATCGGGGCGCACCGCTTCTACAGTTTCAACGGACCGGCCGGGCAACCCGCCACCTTCCGCTATGCCTATCTGGGCGGCGAACCCCTGCCAGCGCCGCACCGTCATGACGACACGGCTGCTGCCGTCGCGGCGAGCGAAGCGCTCGATCCGCTGGCGATCCAGAGGGCTTACGAAGAGGGACTGCAGCGCGCGCGGGCCGCCGGGCTGGTCGCCAATCCCGGCGGCCTTGCCCCGACGGCCGCTGCGCCGCCCGCGCCAGCCTACACAGCCGAACTGAAAGAGCGCGGCGGCGAAACCCTCTATCGCGGCGACAATCTACCCGGGGGCAATGACGTGCGCGACGAATACCGCAACAGCGGCGCCTGGATCGCCAGTCCGACAAGTTGACGTGCCCGCGTTCGGTGGGACGCGAGCTGTTTACGGCCAATCGCAATCCTCAACGGCGCTGAAACCATAGGCCGTCACGAATAGCTTACGAGACCCAGCTAGAATGGCCCCATACCAGGAAACATAGGGCCGCGACTTCTCATGACTATCCGCTTCGCCGCCGCACGTGCCCGCGGCAAATCGCCCCTGCACACATGGCGCTGCCGTTCGGTGCCGCTGTGCGCCGCCAATGACAACACCCGCGCCACGCTGGACGACGGGATGCTCATTGCTTCGCTGCGCCACTTCGCCAGCCACGGATTGGCCTCCGCGGAGACGGCGGGCGCTTATGCAAGAACGGCCATCGCCGCTGGAGATGAAGCGGCCTTCGATCATTGGCTGGCAATCTGTGCGCAATTTGATCGCCGAATGGCTCTTCATCTTCGGCGCCGAAACGGCTGATCATCACCGGTATACAATTATTGCTATTGATAACTGTTATCATCTCTCCCGTCTGATCGATGCATCTTTTCGCCTTTAAGCGGTTGCAATCCCCTTTTCATCGGCCTAGGCCCGCCCGGAACTTCTCGGAGCCTGCCGTCTAGCGGGGCAAAGCAGGCTGTCCTTTCGTCCGCTGCCCCGCTCGTGTGAAGAGGACTGACAGGCTCTATGGCTCGCAAGAAGATCGCCCTTATCGGCGCTGGCAATATCGGCGGCACGTTGGCGCACCTCGCCGCGCAGAAGGAATTGGGCGACATCGTCCTGTTCGACATCGCGGACGGCGTTCCCCAGGGCAAGGCCCTCGACTTGTCGCAGTGTGGCCCGGTCGAAGGTTTCGACGCCCAGATCACCGGTTCGAGCGACTATGCCGCCATCGCCGGCGCCGATGTCGTGATCGTCACCGCGGGTGTTCCGCGCAAGCCCGGCATGAGCCGCGATGACTTGCTCGGTATCAACCTCAAGGTGATGAAGGCCGTGGGCGAAGGCATCAAGGCCAACTGCCCCGACGCGTTCGTGATCTGCATCACCAACCCGCTCGACGCGATGGTGTGGGCGCTGCGCGAGTTCTCGGGCCTGCCGCACAACAAGGTGGTCGGCATGGCGGGCGTGCTGGACTCGGCGCGCTTCTCCACGTTCCTCGCCTGGGAATTCGGCGTTTCGGTGCGTGACGTCACCAGCTTCGTGCTCGGCGGCCACGGCGACACCATGGTGCCGGTGGTCGAGTATTCGACCGTCAAGGGCATCCCCGTTCCCGACCTCATCAAGATGGGCAAGTCCTCGCAGGAGCGCATCGACGAGATCGTCAAGCGCACCGCCAACGGCGGCGGCGAAATCGTCGGCCTGCTCAAGACCGGTTCGGCGTTCTACGCCCCGGCCGCTTCGGGCATCGCGATGGCCGAAGCCTATCTCAAGGACCAGAAGCGCATCCTGCCCTGCGCCGCCTATGTCGAAGGCCAGTACGGCGTTGACGGTCTTTACGTCGGCGTGCCGGTGAAGATCGGTGCCGGCGGTGTCGAGGAGATCATCGAGATCGAACTGAACGAGACGGCGAAGGCCGGCCTCCAGGTTTCGATCGACGCGGTCAAGGAACTGCTCGTGGCTTGCAAGGGCATCGACGAGAGCCTGGCGTAAGTCGCTCTCTCGTTTAACCTCTTTCCTCCCCAGGAGATAAATCGATGTCCATTCTCGTAGACAAGAACACCAAGGTCATCACCCAGGGCATGACCGGCAAGACCGGCAGCTTCCATACCGAAACCGCGCTGGCTTACGGCACCAAGATGGTCGGCGGCGTAACGCCGGGCCGTGGTGGTACCGAGCATCTCGGCCTGCCGCAGTTCAACTCGGTCCGCGAAGCCAAGGCCGCGACCGGCGCCACTGCGTCGTGCGTCTATGTGCCGCCCGCCGGTGCCGCCGACGCCATCCTGGAGGCGATCGACGCGCAGATGGAACTGATCATCTGCATCACCGAGGGCATCCCGGTGCTCGACATGATCCCGGTAAAGCGCGCGCTGACCGGCTCGAAGTCGCGCCTGATCGGCCCGAATTGCCCCGGCGTGCTGACCCCCAACGAGTGCAAGATCGGCATCATGCCGGGCAACATCTTCTCCAAGGGTTCGGTCGGCGTCGTCTCGCGTTCGGGCACGCTGACGTACGAAGCCGTGTTCCAGACCACCAACGCCGGGCTCGGCCAGACTACGGCTGTCGGCATCGGTGGTGACCCGGTCAACGGCACCAACTTCATCGACGTGCTGGAGCTGTTCCTGGCCGACGACGAGACCAAGTCGATCATCATGATCGGCGAGATCGGCGGCTCGGCCGAAGAAGAAGCGGCGCAGTTCCTGAAGGACGAAGCCAAGCGTGGCCGCAAGAAGCCGATGGCCGGCTTTATCGCAGGCCGCACCGCACCTCCGGGCCGTCGCATGGGCCACGCCGGCGCGATCGTTTCGGGCGGTCAGGGCGGCGCCGAAGACAAGATCGCAGCGATGGAAGAGGCCGGCATCCGCGTCTCGCCGTCGCCGTCGGAACTGGGCGTGACGCTTCAGGCAGTGCTGAAGGAACTCGTCTGACTTGAATCTATCCCTCCGGCCGAATGCATCGGCGGGAGGGATACCGGCGGACAGCAGGCCTCCTCCCCGGGAACCCGTTGCACCGCGATCGATTGGTGAGATGCGCTGGGATCGCCTCCGGCGCGCAAAAGGTCATTTGCCATGGGCAACGAAACGTTCGACTTCTTTCCTGACGAGCCACAGGCTGGTCCCAGCTGGCAACGCGGCAACTGGCCGATCGTCGGTGGAGATTACGAAGACGACCTGACGCAGGCGCTCGATCCCACCACGCTGAAAACGCAGATCGAAAAGTCGGTCAAGAAGGCCGGTGCGCCGGTCGATGAAGCGCGGATCGAGGAAGCGGCGAATGATTCGATCCGCGTGATGATGCTGATCCGCACCTATCGCGTGCGCGGGCATCTCGCCGCCGATCTGGACCCGCTTGGCCTGAACCAACGCGAATTGCCCGCCGATCTCACCCCGGAATTCTACGGCTTCACCGGCGCGGCCTTGGATCGCAAGGTCTATCTGGGCGGTTATCTGGGGCTGGAGTGGGGCACGGTCCGCGAAGTCGTCGATATCCTGCGTACGAACTACTGCGGCAAGGTCGGCCTGGAATACATGCACATCTCGGACGTGGAGGAGCGTCGCTTCCTTCAGGACCGGATGGAAGGCGTGGACAAGGAGATCGAATTCACGCCGGAAGGCAAGAAGGCGATCCTGCAAGCCGTGATCCGCGGCGAGCAGTATGAAAAGTTCCTGGGCAAGAAGTACGTCGGCACCAAGCGCTTCGGGCTCGACGGCGGTGAGTCCATGATCCCCGCGCTGGAAGCCGTTATCAAGTACGGCGGCCAGCTGGGCGTGAACGAGATCGTCTATGGCATGGCCCACCGCGGCCGCCTGAACGTCCTCGCCAACGTGATGGCCAAGCCCTACAAGGTGATCTTCCACGAATTCTCGGGCGGCTCGGCGAACCCCGAAGACGTGGGCGGCTCGGGGGACGTAAAGTACCACCTCGGCACATCGACCGACCGTGATTTCGATGGCGTGAAGGTTCACATGAGCCTGATGGCCAATCCCAGCCACCTGGAAACGGTTGATCCGATCGTGCTGGGCAAGGTTCGCGCATACCAGGTGCTGCAGGACGATATCGGCGATGATATCGGCCCGGGCGCGCGCCACAAGAAGGTGCTGCCGGTCCTGATCCACGGCGACGCCGCGTTTGCCGGGCAAGGCATCGTATGGGAATGCTTCGGCCTTTCCGGCGTGAAGGGATACAACACCGGCGGGTGCATCCACTTCATCATCAACAACCAGATCGGTTTCACCACCAGCCCGCAGTTCGCGCGCAAGTCGCCCTACCCCTCGGACGTCGCGAAAGGCGTCCAGGCGCCGATCCTGCACGTCAACGGCGACGATCCGGCGGCGGTGACGTTCGTGTGCAAGCTGGCGATCGATTATCGCCAGACCTTCGGCCGCGATATCGTGATCGACATGTGGTGTTATCGCCGCTTCGGCCACAACGAGGGCGACGAGCCCAGCTTCACGCAGCCGCTGATGTATTCGCAGATTCGCCAGCATCCCGGCGTTAGCGCGATCTACGCCGATCGCCTGAAGCGCGAAGGCGTGATCGACGATAGCTTTGTGGCCGAGACCGAGGGCGCGTTCACCGCGCATCTCGAGGAGCAGTTCGAAGCGGCCAAGAGCTACAAGGCCAACCAGGCGGACTGGTTCGCCGGGCAATGGAGCGGCTTCAACAAGCCCGCCGACCCGGAAACCGCGCGCCGTAACGTTGATACCGGCATCGAGAACAAGCTGTTCGACAGCCTCGGCCGCACGCTCACCACGGTCCCCGAAGACCTGACGATCCACAAGACGCTGGGCCGCGTTTTGGATGCCAAGCGCGAGATGTTCAAGTCGGGCGAAGGCTTCGACTGGGCGACCGCTGAGGCGCTGGCTTTCGGCAGCCTCGTTTCCGAAGGCTACAGCGTGCGCTTGTCGGGTCAGGATTCGGGTCGCGGCACTTTCAGCCAGCGCCATGCCGTCTGGGTCGACCAGACCAGCGAGCGCAAGTTCGTGCCGCTCACCACGCTGCCGCACGGCCGGTTCGAAGTGCTGGATTCCACGCTCAGCGAATATGGCGTTCTCGGCTTCGAATACGGCTACGCCAGCGCCGATCCCAAGACGCTTGTGCTGTGGGAAGCGCAGTTCGGTGATTTCGCCAATGGTGCGCAGATCATCATCGACCAGTACGTCGCCGCCGCCGAAGCCAAGTGGCTGCGCGCCAATGGCCTCGTCATGCTGCTGCCGCACGGTTATGAGGGCCAGGGTCCGGAACACTCGTCCGCCCGGTTGGAGCGCTATCTGCAACTCTGCGCGCAGGACAACCTGCAGGTGTGCAATATCACCACGCCGGCCAACTACTTCCATGTGCTGCGCCGGCAGATGCACCGCTCGTTCCGCAAGCCGCTGATCATCATGACGCCCAAGTCGCTGCTGCGCCATCCCTTGGCCAAGTCACCGGCAGCGGACTTCGTGGGCGAAGGCAGCCACTTCCGCCGCATCCTTTCGGATCCCAAGGCGCCTGCCGATGCCGCGACCAAGAAGGTCGTGCTTTGCTCCGGCAAGGTGGCCTACGACCTGATGGAAGCGCGCGACGCGGCCGAGATCGATGATGTGCAGATCATCCGCGTCGAGCAGATCTATCCGTTCCCCGGTGAGCCGCTAACCGCCCGCCTCTCACGCATGCCCGCGTTGGAAGACGTGGTGTGGTGCCAGGAAGAGCCGCGCAACAACGGCAGCTGGTTCTTCGTGGAGGAACACATCGAGGCCGCCATGGAAGAGGCTGGCCTGAAGATCGGCCGCCCCCGTTACGCCGGGCGCGCCTCTTCGGCGTCCCCCGCGACCGGCCTTGCCAAACGCCACGCCTCCGAACAGGCGGCACTCGTCGCCGACGCTCTGGGCCTCTCGGTCCGGTCCGAAATCCGTCGCAAGCAGAAGGCTTGAGATAAAAGATGTCCAGCGAAGTCAAAGTCCCCACACTCGGCGAGTCCGTGTCCGAGGCCACCATCGGCCAATGGCTGAAGCAACCCGGCGATGCCGTCGCCGCTGACGAAGCGATCGCCAGCCTCGAAACGGATAAGGTGGCCATCGACGTCACCGCGCCGCAGGCCGGCGTGATGGGCCAGCATATCGTCAAGGAAGGCGACACGGTCACCGTCGGCGCGCTGATCGCGACGATCGAAGACGGCAGCGGCGCAGCAGCGGCTCCCAAGCCAGCGGCGGCGACACCTGCCCCATCTCCCAGCCCGGCACCGACACCGACAGCAGCCCCCGCACCATCGGCTCCGACTGCGGCAGATGACACGAGCGGTGGTTCGTCCGTACTCTCCCCGGCGGTGCGCCGTGCGGTGTTGGAACATGGCATCGACCCCAGCAAGGTGAAGGGCACCGGCAAGGACGGCCGCATCACCAAGGACGACGTGCTGGCCGCCGCGCAGGCCAAGACCGCGCAGCCCGCGCCGTCGACCTCGGCTCCTGCCGCCGCTCCCGCCGCGACGGGCGGCGAACGCCGCGAAGAGCGCGTGCGCATGACGCGCCTGCGCCAGACGGTCGCCAAGCGGCTGAAGAGCGCGCAGGAAACCGCCGCCCTGCTCACCACCTTCAACGACGTCGATATGTCGGCGGTGATCGAAGCGCGCGATAAGTACAAGGACGTGTTCCAAAAGAAGCACGGCATCAAGCTGGGCTTCATGAGCTTCTTCTCCAAGGCCTCGGTCCTGGCGCTGAAGTCGATCCCGAGCGTCAACGCTCAGATCGAAGGCGATGAGATCGTCTACTTCGATTACGTCGACATCTCGATCGCGGTTTCCGCTCCGAACGGCCTCGTCGTGCCGGTGGTGCGCAACGTCGACAAGCTCAGCTTCGCCGGGATCGAGCAGGCCATCGCCGACTACGGCAAGCGCGCCAAGGATGGCACGCTGACCATGGAAGACATGAAGGGCGGCACCTTCACCATCTCGAACGGTGGTGTGTTCGGTGGCCTGATGTCGACGCCGATCATCAATCCGCCGCAGTCGGCCGTGCTGGGCCTTCACCGGATCGAGGACCGTCCGGTCGTGCGTGATGGTCAGATCGTGATCCGCCCGATGATGTACATCGCGCTGAGCTACGATCACCGCCTGATCGATGGTCGCGAGGCCGTGACCGCGCTCAAGACCATCAAGGAAGCGATCGAGGATCCGACGCGCCTGCTGATCGACCTTTGATTTTGGTGCACGTGAATCGATAAACCCTCGTCATTCCCGTGAAATCGGGAATCCATCCTCGGCCCTGGCGTGTTATCCAAACTCAGGTGATGGATCTTCGCTAAACCGGGGATGACGAAAGAAGAGTTGGAGCCGCAGATGGCTGAATACGACTACGACGTCCTTGTGATCGGTGCCGGTCCCGGCGGTTATGTCGCGGCGATCCGCGCGGCGCAGCTGGGCCTCAAGACCGCTTGCGCCGATGGCCGCGAGACGCTGGGCGGCACCTGCCTCAACGTCGGGTGCATTCCGTCGAAGGCGATGCTCCATGCGTCCGAATACTTCGACGCCGCCGCGAACGGTGCTATGGCGGCGATGGGCATCAAGGTGACGCCGGAGCTGGACCTTGAAACCATGCACGCCCAGCGCCGTGACGCGGTGAAGGGGCTGACCGGCGGTATCGAATTCCTGTTCAAGAAGAACAAGATCGACTGGATCAAGGGCTACGCCAGCTTTGAGGACGCGCACACCGTCTCGGTGGCCGACAAGAAGGTGACGGCGAAGAACATCGTCATCGCCACGGGTTCGTCCGTCACCCCCCTACCCGGCATCACGGTCGACAACGACAAGGGCGTGATCGTCGACAGCACCGGCGCGCTGGAGCTGAAGGCGGTCCCCAAGAACATGATCGTCATCGGCGGCGGCGTGATCGGGCTGGAACTCGGCTCGGTATGGCGGCGGCTCGGCGCGCAGGTCACCGTGGTTGAATTCCTCGATCAGCTGCTGCCCGGCATGGACGGCGATGTGCGCAAGGAAGCCGGCAAGATCTTTAAGAAGCAGGGCATGACGCTCAAGCTTTCCACCAAGGTCACCGGTGTCAGCGTCGATGGCGGCAAGGCCACCGTCACCGTCGAACCCTCAGCGGGTGGAGATGCGGAAACGCTGGAAGCCGACGTCGTGCTGGTATCCATCGGTCGTCGGCCCAACACCGAAGGCTTGGGCCTGGACAAGATCGGCCTTTCGGTCAACCAGCGTGGCCAGATCGAAACCGATCACGATTTCGCCACCAAAGTCGATGGCGTCTGGGCGATCGGCGACGTGATCCCCGGCCCGATGCTAGCTCACAAGGCCGAAGACGAAGGCATCGCCGTGGCGGAAAACATCGCGGGGATGACTGGAATCGTGAATCACGACCTGATCCCCGGCGTTGTCTACACCGCGCCAGAGTTTGCAGGCGTGGGCCTGACCGAAGAGGCCGCGAAAGAGCGGGGCGCGATCAAGGTCGGCAAGTTCCCGATGCTCGGCAACTCACGCGCGAAGACCAACCATGAGCCGGACGGCTTCGTGAAGATCATCGCCGATGCCGAGACGGACCGTGTGCTGGGCGTATGGTGCATCGCCTCCGTTGCCGGCACGATGATCGCGCAAGCGACGCAGGCGATGGAATTCGGCGCGACGAGCGAGGATATCGCCTACACTTGCCATGCGCACCCGACCCATTCGGAAGCGATCAAGGAAGCGGCGATGGCGGTTACCGGAAAGCCGATCCACGTCTGATCGGTAATCCGCACCATCACGGTCGCGGCGGAACGCTGGTTCCGGCCGCGACCGATGCCTAGCGTATCAGATATCGAAGCAATCGTTCTGCGCGCCGAACGCCATGCCGGCGAAGTTACGCGCGTAAGGATAGGGATTGTTCGCCACGTGTGCGCGGGCGCAGTGAATGTCCAGGAAGGCGCGCTGCACGACGTTGCCGCGATAGATCGCCTTGCCGCCACTGAACTGCATCAACTGATCTACCGCGGTTACGCAGCGGCTCACCATCGAGGTGGTCGACAATCCCAGCATGGCCCGGCGCTCGACCGAGAAGTCGCCCTGCTCGGCCCGTTCGGATAGCTCGCGCAGATCGCGATGCAGCCGCATCTCCAAGTCGTCCAACGTCATCGCGACGTCCGCCACAGCTTCCTGGATGGCGCTGTCGTTTGCCAGCTTTGCGCCGGTGTAGGTCGCCCGCTTGGTCTTCATACCTTCCACGAAGACCTCCAAAGCCCGCTTCAACGCGCCCAGCGATGTGGTGGAGACGGTGCGATTGAACAATTGCGCGAAAGGGATGCGATAGAGGCTGCCGGTATTCTGGGCGTGGCCGGGGCAGTCGACCTCGAACATGTCCATCTCGCGAATGATGCGGTAATCGGGGACGAAGGCATCCTTCACCACAATATCATTGCTGCCCGTGGCGCACAGTCCCATCGTGTCCCAGGTATCGATAATCTCATAGTCGCGGCGCGGCACCAGAAAGTTGCACGGATCGGGCGCGCTGCCGTCTTCGGAGCGAATGTGCACGCCCAGGATAACCCAGTCGCAGTGAGCCGAACCGCTTGAGAACGCCCACCGCCCGCTGAGGCGATAGCCGCCTTCTTCACGTACGACCTTGCCGCAAGGCATATAGGACGAGCTGATGCGCACATCGCCATCTTCCGCCCAGACGTCTTCCGCCGCGCGGGGGTCGAACAAGGCCAGTTGCCAGTTGTGCACGGCAACCACGCCATAGACCCAGGCGCTGCTCATGCAGCCTTCGGCCAGCGTGCGCGCGACTTCGCAGTAAACCTCGGGCGCCATCTCATAGCCGCCGTACTGCGCCGGCTGGAGGATGCGAAAGAAGCCGGCCTCGGTAAAGGCGCGGATCGTATCCTTGGGAACCTGACGCTGCCCGACCGCTGCCGATTCGCGCTCGCGCAGCATCGGCACCATGGCCCGGGCCCGCGCGATGAGTTCGTCCGCTGTGGGAATATCGGCTTTGGAGTGCGCCTTGATAGCCTCAGCTTGCATGATAGCGATCCTCTTCCTCTCAAGGATGCCTGGACCTTAGCGTGACAAAGCAGCACAAAATCCCGGTCGTTGTTGCTTATTGTAAACTAACTCCAGCGTTCCTCCAACCATGAAAACGACCATTGCCCGCGGGGACAGGCTCGATCCTGGCGTAAACCGCGGTTTTCCCGCACGATAACTACACAAATCGTGCCCAAAAAGATTTTTGTTGCGTTATAGGAACAATTAGCCGACAAGATAGGTGATCGTTCGGAATATGAGCCACCCCTGAGAGGTAGCCCCGGTCGATCGCAGGATGGAATAAGACGCACCAATGCGCATGCCAGCGGGGAGTACATATGAAAGCTATTCAGTCGACGCGGGCCAGCCTTCTGGCCATTGCCATCGCCGGAACAGCCTGGACCGGCGCGAGCCCGGTCATGGCTCAATCGACCGATGCCGCCACTCCCACGCCAGTGGCCGAGGCACCTGAGGCGAGCAGCGGCGCCCTTGCCGATATCGTCGTCACCGCGAACAAGCGTGGTGAGAACCTGCAGAAGGTTCCGATCTCGATCAGCGCCTATTCCGGCGAACAGATCGCCAAGCTGGGCATCCGTGACACCACGCAGATCACGCAGCAGATCCCGGCCCTGCATTTCAACGCATGGTCGCCCAATCTGACGATCTTCAGCTTGCGTGGCGTTTCCCAGAACAACTTCACCGATAACCTCGAAGCGCCCGTCGCGGTCTACCAGGACAACGCCTACGTCGCATCGATGAATGCGCTGTCGGGTCAGCTGTTCGACATCAAGCGCGTGGAAGTGCTGCGCGGACCGCAGGGCACGCTGTTCGGGCGCAACGCTACGGGCGGCCTGATCCATTACCTCAGCAACGATGCCAGCTCCGAGGATTGGAACGGCTACGTGCAGGGCGACTACGGCCGATACAATTCCTGGTCGGTGGAAGGCGCGGCGGGCGGTGCCCTCGCCCCGGGTCTGCGCATCCGTGCGGCCGGCCGCATCGAAAAGGCGGACGGCTACATCAAGTCGCGCGACACCGTGCTGGCGGATGGCACCGTGCTCAAGGGCAGCGGCCAGGACCTGGGCGGCCGCAACGGCTGGTCCGCGCGCGTCAACCTGCAGTACGACCTCTCGCCCGATGCGACGGTCAGCGTGTGGTACAAGCACGCCGAAGACAACCACGTCGCCACTGGCGGCTACGTGTTTGAAAACTGCGATTTCGAAGCCAACGGCTTTTGCCACACCAACGCCGCTGGCCTGAGCGATGGCACGGGCGGTGTCGTCAACGGCATCACCGGCGCCAAAGCCTCGCCCTGGGAGCATTATGGCGAGCGGCGCGGCAATCTGGATCGCGTGACGAACAGCTATCAGGGCGATCTCAACTGGAAGCTGTCCGATACGGTCTCGCTGACGGCGATCACCAACTACCTGACGCTGAACAAGACCTACAGCGAGGATGGTGACGCCACGCCGCTGCTGACGGTGAACCTCGACACGGGCATCCGCTTCCGCCAATTCTCGCAGGAAGCTCGCCTGGCTGGCGATCTGCCGGGTCTCAAGTGGCAGGTGGGTGCGTACTACCTCGACATGAAGTACGATGGCTATCACTCGGTGCGCGGCGCGCCTGTGATCAACCTGGCGCTGGCGGCCAACGGTGCGTTCGACTCGCCGACCGTGGCGCAGCTCTACAAGATCAATTCCAAGAACTGGTCGATCTTTGCGCAAGGCGATATCACGCTGACCGATCAGCTGAGCCTGACCGTGGGTGGTCGTTACTCAGTCGATCACAAGTCGATCGACTACGCCGCCGTCCTGTCCGATCCCACGATCAATCCGAATTCCGTGATTCTGTTCACCGACAAGACCCTTGCGCAGACCATTCCGGGCGTGAACCGCGATGTCTATAAGGATTGGGCGGCGCGGGTTTCGCTGAATTACCAGGTCGATCCCACCACGCTGCTGTTCGCTTCCTGGAACCGCGGCATCAAGGGCGGCAACTGGTCGCTCTCGTCGACCATCAACCCGGCTGACTTCAAGCACCGGCCGGAAACGCTCAACAGCCTGGAGGCCGGCTTCAAGACCGCCTTCATGAACCGCACGCTGCGCCTGAACGGCACGCTGTTCCATTATATCTACAGCGATTATCAGGCCTTCTCGCTGGCGGGCGGCGTGCCGCACATCTACAACAGCGACGCGCTTTCAACCGGTGCCGAGCTGGAAGGCTTCTGGTCGCCATCGCCCCGCTTCGACGCGGTGCTGGGCGCTACCTGGCAGACCTCCAAGGTCAAGAGTGTTCCCGCCACCGGCACGCAAGCCGCCCCGGAGTTCTTCCCCGGCGCGCCGAACTCGCAATATTGCACCAACCAGGGTGGCTTCTTCATTTGCGATTTCCCGCAAAGGACGATCGACAACGCCAAGTTCCCCAACGCGCCGAAGTTCAGCTTCAACTACATGCTGCGCTACAACCACGACGTTGGCGGCGGCAATGTGGCGATCCAGATGGACGGCGTGTGGTACGACAAGCAGTTCCTGGAAGTGACCAACGGCCCCTCTTCGCTGCAAAAGGCCTACAATGTCACCAACGGCTCGCTCAGCTACACGCATGAGCGGACCGGGATCGTGCTGACCGGCTGGGTTAAGAACGTCTTCAACAAGCAGTTCCGCGCTTACGCTTTGAACCTGGGCATTCTGGGCACCACGTCGATCTATGCCCCGCCGATCACTTACGGTGCGACCCTGCGCGTGCCGTTCGGGAAATAAATCGCCTTTGTAACCAGCTCACCCAAACTGAAAAACCGGCCGCAGGTCTGAGACTGCGGCCGGTTTCTTTTTGTCTTTAGAGCTCTGCGTCGAGACAGGCTTGCCCCAATCAGCCCTTCTTGAGGTGACGGCGGCCCAGCAGTTCGGCGATCTGCACCGCGTTCAACGCCGCGCCCTTGCGCAGGTTGTCCGAGACGCACCACAGCACCAGGCCGTTGTCGACCGTCGGGTCTTCGCGCACGCGGCTGACGTAAGTCGCGCCATCGCCCACGCACTCGACCGGGGTGACGTATCCACCGTCTTCGCGCTTGTCGACGAGCATGATGCCGGGTGCCTCACGCAGAATATCCTGCGCCGCTTCGGCGGACAGCTCATTCTCGAACTCGATGTTGATCGCTTCGGAGTGGCCGACGAACACCGGCACGCGGACGCAAGTGGCGACCACCTTGATCTTGGGATCGAGGATCTTCTTGGTCTCGACCACCATCTTCCACTCTTCCTTGGTGAAGCCGTCATCCAGGAAACTGTCGATGTGCGGGATCACGTTGAAGGCGATCTGCTTGGTGAACTTGTGGCTCTCCACCGCATCGCCGACGAAGATCGCGCGGCTCTGGGTGAACAGTTCGTCCATGCCCGCCTTGCCGGCGCCGGACGTCGACTGATAGGTGGAGACGACCACGCGCTTGATCGTGGCGGCATCGTGCAGCGGCTTCAAGGCCACGACCATCTGCGCGGTCGAGCAGTTGGGATTGGCGATGATGTTGCGCGCGGTGTAGCCGTCGATCGCATCAGGGTTCACCTCAGGCACGACGAGCGGCACGTCCGGGTCCATGCGGTAAAGCGACGAATTGTCGATCACCACGCAACCGGCAGCGGCAGCCTTGGGGGCGTAGATCTTGGTCGGCTCGGAACCGGCTGCGAACAGCGCGATGTCCCATCCGGCGAAATCGAAATGCTCGATATTCTTGACCTTGAGCATTTTACCAGTGTCGCCGTACTCGATCTCTGTCCCGACCGAACGCGACGAAGCCACCGCCGCGATCTCGTCGCAGGGAAACTCACGCTCGGCGAGGATATTGAGCATCTCGCGGCCGACGTTGCCCGTCGCACCGACGACGGCTACCCGGTAACCCATCTCTTGGTCCTTTTTCGTAAAGCCACGCGATCACGCCGCGTGCGCGGGCGCGTTAGCGGCGGGGGGCGGCGATGGCAAGGGAAGTGCCTTGCCCCATCCGCCTGAAGCCCTTCGTGAGCGAGGTCGAAACACGCGATATCGCGATGAAGTGTTTCGACCTCGCTTGGCACGAGCGCTCTAATTAGCGAGATCAGGCCGTGATCAATGCGCCGTCGCGCTGGGCGCGGGCGTGTGCGGCGGAGCAGCGGCCAGCTCATCGGCCTCCGTCCACTCGATCGGCTCGACCTTCTCGACCAGCGCGTGCGCCAGCACCTCGTCCACGTGGCTGACCGGGATGATCTCCAGCCCTTCCTTCACGTTGGCGGGGATTTCGGCCAGGTCCTTGCGGTTCTCCTCCGGGATCAGCACCAAGGTGATGCCGCCGCGCAGGGCCGCCAGCAGCTTTTCCTTCAAGCCGCCGATCGGCAGAACCCGCCCGCGCAAAGTGACCTCGCCGGTCATGGCAACGTCCTTGCGCACCGGAATGCCGGTCAGGGTCGAGATGATCGAAGTGACCATGCCGATGCCTGCGCTTGGCCCGTCCTTGGGCACTGCGCCTTCCGGCAAGTGGACGTGAATGTCCCGGCGGTTGATCAGCGACGGCTTGACGCCATAGGCCGGCGAGCGCGCTTTCACGAAGCTGAAGGCAGCCTGGATCGACTCGCTCATCACCTCGCCCAGCTTGCCCGTGGCCTTGATCTGGCCCTTGCCCGGCACGGTCACGGCCTCGATCGTCAGCAGCTCGCCGCCCACTTCAGTCCAGGCGAGCCCGGTGACGGCACCCACCTGATGCTCCTCCTCGCCCACGCCGTGGCGGAATTTGCGCACGCCTGCGAAGTCGTGAAGGTTTTCGGGCGTGACCGTGATCGCGCCCGCCTTGCCTTCCAGGATCTGGCGCAGCGACTTTCGCGCGAGGCGCGCGATCTCGCGCTCCAGCGTGCGGACACCGGCCTCGCGGGTGTAGTAGCGGATCAGATCGCGCAGCGCGGCCTGCTCCAACACGAACTCGCCATCCTTCAGGCCATGCGCCTCGATCTGCTTGGCGACCAGGTGACGCTCCGCGATCTCGACCTTCTCGTCCTCGGTGTACCCTTCGAGGCGGATGATCTCCATGCGATCGAGCAGCGCCTGCGGCAGGTTCAGCGAGTTCGCGGTGCAAACAAACATCACGTCGGACAGGTCGTAATCCAGCTCCAGGTAGTGATCCTGAAACTTGGCGTTCTGCTCAGGGTCGAGCACTTCGAGCAGCGCCGAAGCGGGATCGCCGCGGAAATCTTGGCCGAGCTTGTCGATCTCGTCGAGCAGGAACAGCGGGTTGGACCGGCCAGCCTTCTTGAGGTTGGTGATGATCTTGCCCGGCAGCGAGCCGATGTAGGTGCGGCGGTGGCCGCGGATTTCGGCCTCATCCCGCACGCCGCCTAAAGACTGGCGGATGAACTCGCGGCCGGTCGCCTTGGCGATCGACTTGCCCAGCGAGGTCTTGCCGACGCCCGGCGGGCCAACGAGGCACAGGATCGGCCCCTTCAAGCGATTGGTACGCGCCTGCACCGCCAGATACTCGATGATGCGGTCCTTGACCTTGTCGAGCGCGTAGTGGTCCTCATCCAGCACGGCCTGCGCTTCGGAAATGTCGCGCTTGACCTTGCTCTTCTTGCCCCAGGGCAGACCGAGAAGCACATCGAGATAGTTACGGATCACCGTCGCCTCGGCGCTCATGGGCTGCATGCCCTTGAGCTTCTTCAGCTCGGTGGTCGCCTTCTCCTTGGCTTCCTTGGAAAGCTTGGTTTTCTCGATCTTTTCGGCCAGCTCGGCGATCTCGTTGCCGTCCTCACCATCACTGCCGCCCAGCTCGGACTGAATCGCCTTGAGCTGTTCGTTGAGGTAGTACTCGCGCTGGGTCTTCTCCATCTGGCGCTTCACGCGCCCGCGGATCTTGCGCTCCACCTGCAGCACGCCAAGCTCGCCCTCCATGAAAGCATAGACCATCTCAAGGCGCTTCAAGGGATCGGCCTCGGCCAGGACGGCCTGCTTGTCAGACACCTTGGCGGAGAGCTGCGCCGCCACCGTATCCGACAGCTTGGCGGCATCATCGATGTCCGCCAGGTTCTCGCCCGCGTCGGTCGACAACTTCTTGTTCAGCTTGGCATATTCGCCGAACTGCTCGACCACCTGGCGCATCATTGCCGCCACTTCCGTGCCCGACGCGCCGACCGGTTCGATAGCCTCAACCTGCGCGACCAGCATCTCGCCTTCGGCGGTGGTTTCGGTGCGCAGGCTTTCGATGCGCGCGCGCTCCTTGCCTTCGACCAGGACGCGCACGGTGCCGTCCGGCAGCTTCAGCAGTTGCAGGACGTTGGCGATCACGCCGGTATCGTACAGATCGTCGCTATCCGGATCGTCACAACCGGGGTCCAGCTGGGCCAGCAGGAAAATGTCCTTGCCGCCGGCCATCGCCGATTCCAGCGCGGCCACGGACTTCTCACGCCCGACGAACAACGGCACGACCATGCCGGGGAACACCACGATGTCACGAAGCGGAAGGAGCGGTAGTAGGTTCACGAGGGTATCCATCACATGCGGCGACAAGCGCCCATCCGGGTCAGCCCGGTTCTTGGCAAATATGGGTGCCTGTGCCGCACCGCGCAATGGCACTTTCGTTACAGGCTGTGGAAGGCCGCCGATCGTCGAAACGGGCGATCACCCCGATCCGGTTCGGGGTGATCCCAGGCTCAGAACGGCATCTTGAAGCCCGGCGGCAGGCCCATGCCCTGCTGCGCCTTTGCCATTTCCTCGCCCGCCACGCTGTCCGCCTTCACGCGCGCATCGTTGTAGGCGGCTGCGATCAGGTCTTCCAGGATCGGCTTTTCGCTTGGCTGCATCAGGCTGTCATCGATCGCGACGCCGATGACGCGGCCCTTGGCGGAGCAGCGGATCTTGACCAGCCCACCGCCGGAAAGCCCCTCGACCTCCATACCGTCAAGCTTGCCCTGCGTTTCGGTCATCTGCTTCTGGATGGTTTCGGCAGCAGCCTGCGCGGCCTTGATCATCTCTTCCATCGACTTCATCGTCAGCGTCTCCAATTGCGGTTGCCGCCGCCGCTTGCGGACTGGCGGTCGTCTTCGATCAATTCTGCATCCGGGAAAGCGGCCAATGTGGCGGCCACCAGCGGCGCTGTGCGCTTGGCATCGGCGGCGGCGCGCTTTTGCGCCTCGTCCACTTCCACCAAGGTAGGCGCGCCCTCGCCCGGCACCTTTTCCACATGCCAGGCGTCCCCGGTCGTCTTGTTGAGCGCATTGCGAAGAAGCGCAGCGATATCCTCGCCGAACCCTGGTGGCTGCGTATAGCGCAGCACGCCGGGCGCCAGTTCGACCACGCGGACCTGCATCCGTAGGGTGCTGGCCATGCCAAGCCCCGTCACCTGCTCGACCTGTTCGACCAGATCGGCCCAGACCATCGCCGGGCGCTGCGCGACGGGGGCAGGCGTTCCCAACCCTTCGATCGATACAGTCGGGGCGGGTCTCGCCGCGATCTCTTCCAGCTTGCGCGCCAGCATGCCGGGATCGGGCATGTCCGCCGCATGCATCACCCGCAGCAGCGCCATTTGCGCGGCGACGAGGGGATCGGGCGCGGATTTGACCTCTTCGTAGCCCTTGAGCAGCAGCTGCCACAACCGATGCAACTGTCCGGCGCTGAGGCGCTTGGCCCAACCCTCGATCGCCTCACGCTCCTCGGCTGAAGGCGCGTCGGCCGCACCGCCGCTGACTTGCGCCACCGTGATGCGGTGGACCAGCGTCATCACGCCCCGCATCAGCGCGATGGGCTCCACGCCAAGGGCGAATTGCTGCGCCACGCGATCAAGCAGCCCGGCTCCGTCGGCGTTCAACACGCTGTCGAGCAATCCCCGCTGAGCGCTCTTGTCAGCCAGGCCCAGCATGTCGCGCACACGCGCGGCCTGGACCAGACCCTGCCCGGTTTCGGCACCGTCAAGATCGGCATGAGCGATCGCCTGGTCGAGGATCGATAGACCGTCACGTACCGAACCCTCGGCTGCAGCGGCGATCATCGCCAGAGCCTCATCCTCGGCCTGGACGCCTTCGCTCTGGCAGACATGCGCGAAATGTTCAGCCAGCATCGGCGACGGGATGCGCCGCAAGTCGAACCGCTGGCAGCGCGACAGGACGGTGACCGGCAGCTTGTCGACCTCCGTTGTCGCGAAAAGAAATTTCACATGCGCGGGCGGTTCCTCAAGTGTCTTCAGCAAAGCATTAAAAGCATTGCGAGACAGCATGTGAACTTCGTCGATGATGTAGATCTTGTAGCGCGCCGAGACGGCGGCATAGCGAACCGCCTCGATGATCTCGCGCACGTCATCCACGCCGGTATGGCTCGCCGCGTCCATTTCGATCACGTCGATGTGCCGGCCTTCGGCGATCGCCGTGCAGGGCTCGCACTGGCCGCAAGGGTCGATCGTCGGACCGCCCCTCCCGTCCGGGCCGATGCAGTTGAGCGCTTTCGCGATAAGCCGCGCGGTGGACGTCTTGCCCACGCCGCGCACGCCCGTCATCAAAAAGGCATGGGCGAGCCGATCGCGCTTGATCGCGTTGGCCAGGGTGCGGACCATCGCCTCCTGCCCGATCAATTGGGCGAAAGTCTGCGGCCGATACTTCCGCGCCAGCACGCGATAAGGCTGGGCTGCTGCGGACTTGGTAGCCGACGACACTGGGGGTGCTGGAGCGGCGGTTGCTACGGGCTCGGTGATACCGGACAGTGCCGGTGATGGCGCTGGATCGCCGAACATCGACGATTGCCCCGCCTTCTCCAATTCGGCTGCCGAAGGAGCGTTGTCCTCCTCGTCCGGCTGCCACGGAGGGGTATCGCCAAACATATCGCGGGAATCATCGCTCATGGTGCTGAGATTAGGGTGTGGCGGCGCGAAAGTCGAATGGTCGCTCCACCGCTTTGACCGACAGATCGCCGATCACACATTCCCGATGCGCTCACAGAGAAGGCGCCTAGCGAACGTTAAAGCTGAGTGGAAAAGGAGCCGGGTGACCCGCCGCAATCCGTTGTGGCTGCTTCCTTCCGGACCTGACCAAGTTGGCGAACGCAAACGTCCACCCGACTCCCGGCGGCGCATATGGCGGGGGTACGCGACGATTGCAAGCGCCGCGATGGGACTTTGAGCGAGGACTTCAGGAATAGTATCGCGCGAAAAGAAAATTGCGCGCAATCAGCGAAAATTGTCCGCGTAGGCCTGGATCTTCAATCGCCGTGGCGGCGTGGCGTGAACCACGGCCTCGATCCCGTAGCGCTCAGCATAGGCCATGGCCTCTTCCTTCGTCGGGAACTTCAGGGTGACTTGCTGCTGCGTGTCGCCTGAACCGGCCCAGCCCATCAGCGGATCGGGCTTTTTCGCCTCGGCCGCGGCGAACTCCAGGACCCATTGGTCGATTAGGGCCTTGCCGGACTGCATGGCGTTCTTCGGGCGCTGATAGATGCTTGCACTCATGGCGTCTGCTTTGCCTATAAATGGCCACGTAAATCAAGTCCGCTTGGTGGCTTCGAATGCATTACGGGTCTTGAGGCTGGGATCTTCGGTCCAGGGTGCGTCCGGCCAGCGATGGCGGGGATAACGCCCTTTCATGTCTCGCTGCACGTCGCGCCACGACCCGCGCCAGAAGCCCGGCAGATCGCGCGTGGTTTGAATGGGCCGGCCTGCCGGGGACGTCAGCTTGAGCAGCAAAGGCTGCGAGGGCTGGCCGAAGCCCGGGTGGCGATCGAGCCCGAACAGCGCCTGCACCCGCACTTCCACAGACGGCCCCGCCTCATCCTCATAATCGATGGCGTGTCGCGTCCCCGCCGGGCTGGCAAACTCGGCCGGGGCGAGGCGATCCAGCGCTTGCTGCTCGTCCCAACTGAGGCGGTTGCGCAAGGCGTCATGCAGCGCGGCTGGTTCGATGGCGTCGAGCTTTCTACCCAGCAACGGAGCCAGCCAGTCTTCACCGTCCGCCAGCAATCTATCTTCAGAAAGAACTTCAAGTCCGGCGTATCGCGCCCGCTTCAACAACGCTTTTCCCGCGCGCCCCAGCGGCAGGATCTCAAGGCCTTTGTCACGCACGCGCTGAAGTAGAAACGCGCGGATGGCATCGGGGTCGGGCTTGGGATCAGGCCCGCTCGCCAAGGTGATCGCCCCAAGCCGCCGCTCCAGGCGCGCTTCCACGCGGCCGTCCTCGTCGATCCAGCGAAGCACCGACCGTCGCTCCACCCGATCAGCCAGCCCCTGCTCTACCTCCTTGGCTTCCAACATCGCGCCCGAAAGAATGCGAGCCCCTTTCGCCTGCCCTTGCGCGTCGCCGATCACCATCCATTCGCTGGACGCGAGCGGTGACACGGGATCGAGGATATAACCGCGCCCACCCGCCGAAAGCCAGTTTTCCCCCGACGCATCGCGGCGGCGCGCAACCATCTCGGGATAGCCCAGCGCCAGCACTTCGCCCAGCGACCGCTGCCATCGCCGCTCCGATGCGGTCACCATCCTGGCCGCCCGATCTGCCCACCCACGCGCCAGTTTTCGCGACGCCTCCGCCCGCGGCGATCGATCTGCGTTCCAACGGGAGAGGCGATG
Source organism: Novosphingobium fluoreni (assembly GCF_014196615.1). Lineage (GTDB taxonomy): Bacteria > Pseudomonadota > Alphaproteobacteria > Sphingomonadales > Sphingomonadaceae > Novosphingobium > Novosphingobium fluoreni. The sequence goes on along the minus strand of NZ_JACIDY010000006.1, from coordinate 95,180 downwards.
CGCCAGATCCTCGCTGCGACCACCGAGCCCCCGCTCCTGCATCAGCAAGGCGAGGCGCGCCGCCGTTTCCGCCTCTCCCCACTGCGCCGCGCGCAGCACCATGGCGGCTTGCGGCGGGTCCATCGGCAGCGCCGCCACCGATCGTCCGAATGGCGTGATGCGCCATTCGTCCCCCTCGCCAGCCAGCGCGCCAAGCGACGCCAACTTGGATCGTGCCGCCGCGACGGAGGGCTTGAGCGGCGGGTCCAGCCAGGTTAGTTCCTCCGGATCGCCGCTGCCCCATTGCGCGAGAGCCAAAGTCAGTGGCGCAAGATCAGAAGTCTCGATTTCCGGCGGATCGAATTCAGGCCGACCGGCATGCGCCGCCTCTTCCCACAAGCGATAGGCGATACCGGGCCCCTGGCGTGCCGCGCGGCCCGCCCGTTGCGCGGCGGCAGCACGACTCGCCCGGCGGGTTACCAGGCGCGTAACGCCGGCCGCGCGATCGAACTCGGCACGACGGGAAAGACCCGCATCCACGACGACCGACACGCCATTCAGCGTCAGCGACGTTTCGGCGATCGCGGTTGCCAGCACCACACGGCGGCGGCCCTGCGGGTCTCTACGGATGGCGGCGCGCTGCTGCGCGGGCTCGCATTGGCCATGCAGCGGCAGCACCAGCGCGGCAGGCAGGCGATCAGCCAATAAGGCTTCGGTCCGGCTGATCTCACCCACACCGGGCAGGAAAGCCAGGATATCGCCCTCCTCGTCGCGCCAAGCGGTCAGGATCGCGGCGCTCATCGCCTCTTCCAGACGCTTCTCCGGACTGGCTCCCAACCATCTGATCGCTAGGGGATATGCCCGCCCCTCGCTGGCGATAACTGCGGCATCACCGAGCAGTCGGGCGAAGCGGGTGCCGTCGATCGTCGCGGACATTACGCAGAGGCGCAAGTCAGGCCGCAAGACCTCGCGGCACTCTATGGCCAAGGCGAGGCCAAGGTCCGAATCGAGATGCCGCTCATGCGCTTCATCGAACAGGATGGCAGAGACCCCGGCGAGTTCGGGATCGTCGAGGATCGTGGCGACGAAGATCGCCTCGGTCATCACCAGCACCCGCGTTCGCCCAGAGCGGCGACTGTCCAGACGAGTAAGGTAGCCGATTGTCTCTCCCGCCTTCTCGCCAATGGTTTCCGCCATGCGCTCCGCTGCGGCGCGGGCCGCCACCCGGCGGGGCGAAAGCAGGATCACTGTCCCGGTGCACCAGTCCCGGTTCAGCAGCGCGGGGGCGACGGCGGTCGTCTTGCCGGCTCCAGGGGGCGCGATCAGCACGGCAGCGCCTTCCCCATCAAGGGCGGAGAGCAGTTCGGGAAGTACGGCGTGGATCGGCAGGTCTGTCACCTGGATGGCCCTAGCCGATGACATGAGGATTTGCACCGGGGCGGCGCATCGCAAACCGATCGGGCTTTCGTCGCTATAGATCGATCCGCCTGCAACTAAACGGGCTAGGCTTGGTTAGCGCACCGAACCTTCCAGACGATCGGAGAGCAGGCATGGCAATACGGGAATTGGCGACATTCAATATCGTCCGTAGGGGCGAGGATTATCGCATCACGATCGAGGACGCTTCAGGCGAAACCACAGAATTTACAGCTGACTACGACGCACTGGACCTGATTTCCGAAGCTATCGACGAAGCCCTCGACAGCGATGAGGAGGAGGTATTGGAAGTTGATGAGGACGAGGAAGAGGAGAAATAATTTCTCGTCTCAGAGCAAAAGAGAAAAGGGGGCGTTTTGCGCCCCCTTTTTCGTGATGGCATCCGCGATATGACGGCGAGCGAAACGATCGCCTAGTATCGCCGCGCGACCGCGAACAGCGCCGCTTCCGCCATGGCGTCTCGCGCCGCGCTGGGTGGGAACACCGCGATCGCGTCGATTGCGCGCTGCGCATAATACCTTGCCCGCTCACGGGTGGCATCAACACAGCCATGCCGGTTGATCAGCTTAACGGCGTGAGCCAGATCCTCGTCCTCGGTCAGGAACCCCGCGATCGCTTCCTGCCAGAACTTGCGCTCCTCGGCCGAACCGCGCGCATAGGCCAAGATCACCGGCAGGGTCATTTTCCCCTCGCGGAAATCATCGCCCTTGCCCTTGCCGCTTTCCTCCGCCTCGGAATCATAGTCGATGGCATCGTCCACCAGCTGGAAGGCAATCCCCAGGTTGCGACCGTATGCGTCCAGGGCGCGCTCTTCCGCTTCGCTCTTCTCAGCAACAACGGCGGCGATGCGCGTGGCGGCGGCGAACAATGCGGCGGTCTTCGATCCGATGATCGAAAGATAGCGCTCTTCACTCGTGTCGACATGCCGCTGGGCGACGAGCTGGTCGACCTCGCCCTCGGCTATGATCGACGATGCGCCGGACAGGATTTTCAGCACCTTGAGGCTACCGTCCTCCACCATCAGCTCAAATGCGCGGGTAAACAGGAAATCGCCCACAAGCACGGTGGCGGGATTGCCGAAAACAATGTTGGCGGCGGCCTTGCCCCGGCGCAGATCCGATCCATCGACCACATCATCATGCAGCAAAGTGGCGGTGTGAATGAATTCCACCGCGGCGGCCAGCTTGTGGTGCCGGGTTCCCTGGTAGCCGCATAGCTCGGCCCCGGCCACAGTCAGCATCGGGCGCAAGCGTTTGCCGCCGCCTGAGATCAAATGCCCCGCCAGCGCCGGAATCAGCGGCACCTCGCTCTGCATCCGATCCAGGATCACGGCATTGACGCTGTTCATGCCCTGCGCGGTCAACGCAAGCATGGGGGAAAGCGAGGGTTCTGCGCGCGGGCGCAGGGGGACAACATCGGCGCTCATTGCGGTGCGACATGGCGGCTGGGGTGCAACATGGCAAGCGCGAAAGCCGCGAGTGGAATTGCATTTGCGACCATGCTAGCGGCGGATGCCATGAGCCAGTCCCCGATCACCGACGATGCCGGCACCGTTGCCACCACCGATCCCGTGCTGGCGGGCTATCGCAAGAGTATCGACAATATCGATGCCGCGCTGATCCACATTCTGGCCGAGCGTTTCCGCATCACCCAGGCGGTCGGCACCTATAAGGCGACGACCGACCTGCCCGCCTCCGACCCGGGCCGCGAAGAGCGCCAGATCGCCCGCTTGCGTAAGCTGGCCGAGGAAGCGCAGCTGGACCCGGATTTCGGCGAGAAGCTGCTGCGCTTCATCATCGACGAAGTGATCCGCCACCATGAAAAGGCCAAGGCGGCTAATTAGAGTCGAGCTGTTAATCGACCGTCAGGCCACCGCCCTTGGCAGCCTGAGCTTGAGCAACAGTCCGCCCAGATCCTCACTCTCATCCAGTTCGACCGAGCCGCCATAGATTTCGGCGACATCGCGAACAATCGCCAGCCCAAGCCCCGTGCCCGGCTTGCCGGTGTCGAGCCGCGCGCCGCGATCGAAAATCCGCGCCCGCTCTGCTTCGGGGATGCCCATGCCGTCATCCTCGATCCAGATCTCGCACCATTGCGGGTCCTTGGTTTCGTCCACCGTCACGAAAACACTGCCACCACCGTACTTGGCCGCATTCTCGATCACGTTGCCGAGCAATTCTTCCAGATCCTGCTTCTCCAGAGCAACCTGTGCCTCGCGGTTGCCGGCAAGGTCGAAGCGAGTCGATTCGTACAATCGCTCCACCGCGCGCAGCACCGCCTCCAGGCTGGGCCATACGCCCGCCCGCGAAAGCCCGGCGGCGCGGCGCCCCACTGCGCGCGCCCGAGCCAAGTGGTGATCGACCTGGCGGCGCATCACCGCCGCCTCCCGGATCACGGTATCGCCCAGATCGGGGGCTCGCGCGGTGGCCGCGTTCATCACCACCGTCAGCGGCGTCTTCAGCGCGTGCGCGAGGTTTCCGGCATGCGTCCGCGCCTCTTGCGCCTGGCGGTCGGTATGCTCGAGCAAAGCATTAAGTTCCTCGACCAAGGGCTGGACTTCGGTTGGCAAAGGCTCGGTCACCTTGGCCGCGCCGGTGGTGCGCAGGCGGCGGATCGCACGCCGCACGTGTCGCAGCGGGAAAAGGCCATACCACGTCTGCAGTCCGGCCATGGCCAGCAGGCCCAGGCCCAGAAAAAAGAAGCTGTAGAACAGAATGGAACGGATCGACTTGATCTGATCATTCAATTGCACGCGACTGGCGGCCACCGTGAACATCCATTCGGTATTGCTACCGGGCAGGATGATCGAGCGCTCCATGATCCGCAGCGGCTCGCCACTGAATTGGCTGCTGTCGTACGTATGCGGCTCACTGTCGAAGTGGCCGTCCGGCACTTGAAGACTGCGATCCCACAAAGAGCGTGAGGGAAAGTCCTCATGCCCCTTTCCGCGAATCTGCCAGTACAGACCGCTGTTGGGCTCCAGGAATCGCTGGTCGCCCAAGGGCCGATTGAAGAACACCTCACCATCCGGCCCGATCTCGGCCGAGCCGATCATGCCGGTCAGCATGTAGCCCAATTGCTCGTCGAAACTTCGCGTGACTTGTGAAGTCAGCGTTCGATCCAGAAACATGCCGCCGATCAGCAGCAGGATGGATATCCATCCCGCCGCGATCAGCATCATGCGCCGCGCCAGCGATCCCGTACCGCGCGGCCGCCGCGCACGTACGTGTGCCGCGCCCTCAGCCGCTATCTGCGCCTCCTCCGAGGAGACCTCAGCCGCGGGGCTGGTCGGCAGGGTCGTCGAGGCTGTAGCCAAGGCCGCGGATCGTCGTGATCACGTCTGCACCCAGCTTCTTGCGGATGCGCGTGACAAAGACCTCGATCGTGTTGGAATCGCGGTCAAAATCCTGATCGTAGATATGCTCGATCAGTTCGGTGCGGCTGACCACCTTGCCCTTGTGGTGCATCAGGTAGGCCAGCAGCTTGTATTCCTGCGCGGTCATCTTCACCGGCTCACCGGCGAGAGTCACCCGCCCAGACCGGGTATCGAGCCGAACGTCGCCGGCGATCAATTCGCTGGAGGTGTTGCCCGAGGCACGACGAATCAGCGCGCGCAGGCGTGCGATCAGTTCCTCGGTCTGGAAAGGCTTGGCGAGGTAATCATCCGCACCTGCGTCCAGTCCGGCGACTTTGTCCGACCAGGAATCACGAGCCGTCAGCACCAGCACCGGAAAGTTCCGGCCTTCCTTGCGCCACATGCCCAACACGGTGAGGCCGTCGATCTCGGGCAAGCCGAGATCGAGGATCACCGCGTCGTATTCTTCGGTCGAGCCCATGAAGTGCCCGTCTTCGCCGTCGGTCGACAAGTCGACGGCATAGCCGGTTTGCTCAAGAGTATTCTTGAGCTGGTTGCCGAGCGTAGGTTCATCCTCGACGATCAGGATGCGCAAATCCGTCTCTCCCTCAGGTAGGGGATTGAAATGGGCCGAATGCGCAGAATGGTCAAGGAAGCCCACAGTTCCGTCTCCTCGTCGCTCGCCCCCGAGTTTAAAGGAACCGCTTTATCGGCTCCGACCGATGATCCGCCCCGATCGGGCATCGACATCGACGAACACGACCCTACCGTTCTGGATGAACTTTAGCCGGTAAGCCATTGCTGCGGCATCGTACTCGGGCCCGAGGTATTGCATGCCCTGCATCTGCGGCAGGACAATCTGCTCGATCTCGCGAGTGGAGCGAACCGTTCCAGCGCGGCGTTCCTTGCGCAGCTGTCCCTGTTCGCTGACCTGATCGGCAAGGGCCGGAAGGCTGGAGACGGTAGCCAGGCAAGCCGCAAGAGCCAGAGCGCGGGAGAGAAGCTGTTGTTTCATCACGAGCACCGTTGTGCGAGTAAGCCCTTGAACATGTCGTGAATACGGCGAGACGATGGCGGCGTGTGGCATTGCCGCCACAGCGCTTGCCAGGGCGGCGGCCCGGGGTCTAGGGCCCACGTCATGGCAACTGCACCGATCCTCAGCTGGGAAGGCCTCGGCCTGATCCAGGGCTCCGGCTGGCTTTTTCGCGATCTCGCCCTGGCGATCGCCCCGCGTGACCGCCTCGCGCTCATCGGCCGCAATGGCGCGGGCAAGACGACACTGCTCAAGCTCATCTCCGGCCAGGTAGAGGCGGACAAGGGTACGCGTTCGGTACAGCCGGGCACCAGGATCGTGACGCTGGAGCAGGATCCATTCTTCACCGGCTATGACACGCTGCTTGACTTTGCGATTTCCGGGCCCGACGCGCCGCCCCGGCACGAAGTGGAAGCGATCGCCGGCCAACTCGGCATCGACTTGTCCCGCACGGCTGACAGCGCCTCCGGGGGTGAACGCCGCCGCGCCGCCTTGTGCCGCGCTCTCGCTTCCGAGCCGGACCTGCTGCTGCTGGACGAGCCGACCAACCACCTCGACCTTGCCGCGATCGACTGGCTGGAAAGCTGGTTGCAACGATACAACGGCGCCTTCGTGGTGATCAGCCACGATCGTACGTTCCTGACCCGCCTGACGCGCGCCACCTTGTGGCTCGATCGCGGATCGCTGCGACGCAAGGAAGTCGGCTTCGGCGGTTACGATGCCTGGGAAGAGCAGGTCTATGCCGAAGAGACCCGCGCGGCGGAAAAGATGGACGCCAAGCTCAAGATCGAAGCGCACTGGCTGGAACGCGGCGTCACCGCCCGGCGCAAGCGCAACCAGGGACGGCTTGCCAAGCTGTGGGAGATGCGTGCAGCCCGAGCGCAGATGATGGGCCCACAGGGCGCCGCCAAGCTCGCCATCGCCTCGGACGACAGCAAGACCAAGTCGGTGATCGTGGCCGAGCATGTCACCAAGCGGTTCGATACTGCCGATGGCACGCCGCGCGCGATCATCAAGGACTTCAACTTGCGCGTGCAGCGCCGCGACCGGATCGGGCTGGTCGGCGCCAATGGTTCGGGGAAGACCACCCTGCTCAAGATCCTGACGGGCGAATTGGCGCCGGACGAGGGTACCGTCACGCTCGCCAACACGCTGCAGGCCACGGTGATCGATCAGCAGCGCAGCCGCATGGCCCCCGAAAAGACCATCCGCGAAGTGGTGGCAGAGGGTGGCGACTGGATCGACGTGCGCGGCGTGCGCAAGCATATCCAAGGATATCTCAAGGATTTCCTGTTCGATCCCAACATGGTCGAGGCGAAAGTGGGCACGCTTTCGGGCGGTGAACGATCACGCCTGCTGTTGGCGCGCGAGTTCGCTCAGGTATCCAACCTCCTGGTGCTGGACGAGCCGACGAACGACCTCGATCTCGAAACGCTCGACCTCTTGCAGGAAGTGATCGCGGATTACGACGGCACTGTGCTGATCGTCAGCCACGACCGCGACTTTCTGGATAGGACGGTGACCGTTACGCTGGGCCTAGATGGCTCCGGGCATATCGACGTCATCGCGGGCGGCTATGCCGACTGGGAAGCGAAACGCCGCCAGCGAACCACGGCCGGCAAGGCGACGCGCGCGAAGGAGGAGACGGCCGCAATACCCGCACCGCCCCCGCCCGCCCGCACCAAATTGTCGTACAAGGACCAGCGGGACTACGAACTGCTGCCCCAGCGGATCGAGGATCTGGACGCGGCGATCGCCCGCGATGAGGCGGCGATGGCGGACCCGGCACTCTACACGCGCGATCCCGCCAAGTTCGCCAGCCTGAGCGACGCGATCGCCAAGGCCCGTTCCGAAAAGGATGCGGCGGAGGAGCGCTGGTTGGAATTGGCGGCGCTGGTCGAAGGCTAGATACCGGCGTTTCGCTGACCAGGGAAACTGCCGACCGCGTCCCCTTGCCAGAGCCTTTGCGATGGTGAAGAGCGCGCTTGGCCTATCGTCGATGGCTGGAGGACTTTGCGACATGATCAACCGCATCCGTGACATCCGCGCGCAAAAAGGCTGGACCCTCGCGCAAGTGGCGGCGGCCTGTGATCCTCCCACGACCGCGCAGACGATAGGCCGGCTCGAAACCGGCATGCGCAATTTGTCCTTAATCTGGATGAACCGGATAGCCGCCGCACTTCAGGTTGAGCCTGAGGTTCTGCTGCGGAGCGAAAGCGCCGAAGAGCCGACGATCACGGCAGTCCTCACCGCCAAGGGCGTCGACGCCCCGCACCGCCAGACCGACGCCGTACTGCCCACCGCGATCGCCGGCGATGGCGCGCTACGGGTCTTGGCGATCGAGGCTGCGGCGGGTGATTATCGGAGCGGCGATCAAGTTTGGCTGCGGGAATGGCCGCTGGACAATGCCGCCGCGATCCTCAACCGGGATGTCCTGGCACCCCTGCCTGGCGGGCGTTTTGCGTTCGGTCGGCTGATCGGCCACGCCGATGATCGCGTGTCCCTGCTTCCGCCCGGCAGTGGGCAAAAGCAGCTCGATGTGTCTGAGCCCGCCTGGATCGCGGTCGCCGAGATGCTGGTGCGCAAGCTTTAGGCGATGCGCGTCCTCTCCATCGCGACGCTGTTTCCCAATCCGGTGCGGCCGGGCTTCGGGATTTTTGTGGGCAACCAGATGCGCGCGATCGTCGCCCGGGGCGACGTTGATCTCACCATGGTTAGCCCGATCGGAATGCCGCCCTGGCCGCTTTCGCTGAAGCAACCCTACGCCCGCTGGCGGTCGATTCCCCGACGCAGCGATGTGGTGGGCCTCAACGTTCATTACCCGCGCTTCACTCTGTATCCCAAGATCGGTGGCGACAGCAATCCCGCTCGTATCGCCAAGGCCGTCCTGCCCCTCGCGCGACAACTTCATGCCGAGCAGCCGTTCGATCTGGTGGATGCGCAGTTCTTTTTCCCGGATGGACCGGCCGCGGCGATCGTCGCGCGCGCTCTCGGCTTGCCTTTGACGATCAAGGCGCGTGGCGCCGACATTCACTATTGGGGCAGCAGGCCCAAAGCCGTCTCACAAATGCTGTCCGCGGCGCACCAGTCCGCCGGGATGCTGGCCGTCAGCCGCGCCTTGCGTGACGATATGGAGGCGCTTGGCATGCCGCAGGATCGCATTGCGGTGCATTACACCGGCCTCGATCGCGAGCGGTTCCATCCCGTTGAACGCAAGGCGGCGAGAGCCTTGGTGTCAGCGCTCCCCGGCGTGAACGTGCCGGAGGATGGCCCGCTGCTGGTGACGCCCGGGGCCCTGATCCCCCGCAAGGGGCAGCGCCTGGCAATGGAAGCGGTGCGTTCGCTACCGGGCGTTCGACTGGCGCTGGCCGGTGCGGGGGAGGATGAGGCAGCCTTGCGGGCGCTTGCGCGAACGCTGGGCCTGGAAGATCGGGTGCATTTCCTGGGTCAAGTCGGCCACGATACCTTGCCCTCGCTGCTTTGCGCCGCCGATGCGCTGGTACTGCCTTCCTCGAGCGAAGGCTTGGCCAATGTCTGGGTAGAGGCCCTGGCCTGCGGCACGCCGATCGTCGTGCCTGATATCGGCGGCGCGCGGGAGATCGTGCCGAATCGTTCCGCCGGCCGGATCGTCGCGCGAGAGCCTACGGCCATTGCCGCGGCAGTGACCGACATCCTCAACGACCCGCCCAGCCAATCAGAGGTGGCCGCGAACGTCACCAAGTTCAGTTGGGGTGAGAATGCGCAGAACCTCGTAGCGTTCTGGAACGACATTCTCGATCAGGAACTACGCTAGCTTCTTCTTCAGTCCCGCCCGTCGTTCCCGCCGAAGCGGCAACGACGGAGGGTTCTGGACGTCAGGCTCCCCGCTCCCGAGCAAGGCGCTCCTGCCGGTCAAGGGAGGTCTCGGTCGAGACGAAGCTATCGGAATTGACCCGCAGCCAGATCAGGAACGGCGCGGACATGAAGATCGAGCTGTAAGTACCGATGAAGATACCCAGCGCGATTGCGGCGGTGAAGCCGAAGATCACTTCCGGACCCAGCAATAGCAACGCAAATAGCGTGATCAGCACGGACGTAGAGGTGACGATCGTGCGTGACAGCGTTTCGTTCACCGACAAATCGAGGAGTTCGGGCAACGGCATCTTGCGGAACTTCTTCAAATTCTCGCGAATGCGGTCATAGACGACGATCTTGTCATTCAGCGAATAGCCCAGCAGCGTCAGCAGCGCGGCGACGATGTTCAGATCGAACTCCATCTGGGTGAGGGCGAACATGCCGATGGTCAGCAGGATGTCCTGCACCAGGGCGAACAAGGCGCCGACGGCGAATTGCCATTCGAACCGTACCCAGATGTAGATCGTGATGCCCAGCATCGCGAGGCCGAGCGCCAGCATGCCGGTGCGGAACAACTCGCCGGAAACCTTGCCGGAGACCGAGTCCACGCCGTCGATCCGGGCGTCAGCGTGGTTCTGGCGGATCGTGCCGATGATCTTCTGCGCCATCGCCTCGGCCAGTTCCGGATGGCCCTCGGAGCCATCGGGCAGGCGCATGCGAACGGTCACTTCGTTGGGCTTGCCGAAGGTCTGGATCGTCGGTTCGCCGAAGCCGAGCGCGCCGACGCTTTCGCGAAGCTCCGATACCGGAGCGGCGGCGCTGCGTTCGAAGGTGACGCGGATCATCTGGCCGCCGATGAAGTCCACGCCCAGGTTAAGGCCGTGGGTAAACAGCAGCACGATCGACGCCGCCATCGCCAGCAGGTTGGTGATGAAGAACGGCCACGTCCACTTCAGGAAGTGGATGTTGGTGTTGTCAGGGATGAGCTTGAGCAGTTTCACGAGGTCATTCCCTCAAAGCACGAGGTCGTTGGGGCGAGCGCGATGCAGCCATCCGGCCACCCACATCCGCGTCAGCGTGACCGCGGTGAACACCGAAGTGACGATGCCGATCATCAGCACCACCGCGAAGCCGCGTACCGGCCCACTGCCGAAGGCGAACATCATGACGGCAGCGATCGAGTTGGTGATGTTGGCATCAAAGATGGCGCGGCTCGCCTCCTTGTAGCCATGCTCCACCGAGGCGACGACGCGCCGCCCCCTCGCCCGTTCCTCGCGGATACGTTCGTTGATCAGCACGTTGGCGTCCACCGCCGCACCGATCGTCAGCACGAAACCGGCGATGCCCGGCAGAGTCAGGGTCGTTCCGAAAACGGCCATGACACCCAGGATCATCAGCACGTTGATGATCAGCGCAACGCAGGTGTAGACGCCGAAACGCCCATAGGTCAGCACCATGAAGACCATCAGCAGGCCTGTGCCGACCGCCATGGCGATCGCGCCCTTGTGGATCGAATCGGCGCCAAGGTCCGGCCCGACGGTCCGCTCCTCGACCACCTTGAGATCGACCGGCAAAGCGCCGGACCGCAAGGCGATGGCGAGCTGGGTGGCTTCCTGCACGCTGAAGCTGCCGGAAATCTGGGCGCTACCGCCCAGGATCGGCTCGTTGATGTTGGGAGCGGAAAGGATCTTGTCATCGAGGACGATGGCGAACGGCTTGTTGACGTTCTCAGTGGTCAGCTGCGCGAACTTCGCGCCGCCGGCCGTGTTGAACGTGATCGAGACGACCGGTGCGTTGCTCTTGGGATCGAACGCCTGTCGCGCGTCGGTCAGCTGATCGCCCTTGATGCCGCCAAGACGACGCACAGCGAGCCCGGGCGAACCGCGGCCCTCCTTGGGGTCGGCATAAGGCAGAATCTCTGACCCGGCGGGCGCGATGCCCTTGGCGATATCGTCCGGCTGGGCGGTGACATCGACCAGCTTGAATTCCAGCTTGGCGGTCTGGCCCAGCAGCTGCTTGAGCTGGTTGGGATCCTGCAACCCCGGAACCTGGACGACGATGCGCTGATCGCCCGAGCGCAGGATCGTCGGCTCGCGCGTGCCGAGCGCGTCGATGCGCTTGCGGACCACTTCGACCGCGGTGTCCATGGCGTTGGTGACGGCCTGGTCGATCCCCTGCTGGGTCGGCGTCAGCACGAAGCGCGAGCCGTCTACCACCTCGATGTCCCAGTCACGCTGGCCGGTAAGGCCCGCGCCGGTGGTGAGCGGCTGGATCGCCTCGCGCGCGCTGTCCACCTGGCCGGGGTTCTTCACCATGAACGACAAGCGGCCGCCCTGGCTGGAAATATCGCCGACCTCGATCGCAGGCTCAGCCGCTTTCAGCTTGGTGCGGACCTGCTCTTCCATCGTCTCAAGCCGTTGCTGCGCCACCTGGCGCTTATCGGCTTCGAGCAGGATGTGGCTGCCACCGGCAAGGTCGAGACCCAGGTGGACACGCGGGCTGGGCAGCGAGGCGGGCCAGTTCAGCCCGGAAATCGCAAAGATCGACGGCAGCGAGGCCAGCATCGCGACACCCGCGATGAACCAGTACCAGGCCTTCTTCCATTTCGGGAAATCGAGCATCGGTGGCGCGCCTTCGCTCAGTCGTTCGCGGGCTTGGAGCCGGCGGGCGGGATGACGTCGGCGATGGTGGACTTGACCGCCTTCACCCGGACGCCCTGCGCGATTTCCACATTCACGTAATTCTCGTCCACGCTGATGACGCGGCCGATCAGGCCCCCGCCGGTCAGCACTTCATCGCCCTTCTTGATCGCTTCCAGCTTGGAGCGCTGCTCTTTCTGCTGCTTCATCTGCGGGCGCATGATCAGGAACCAGAAGATCAGGCCCATCGCCACGAACGGCAGATAGCTAAGCCAAGCCGGGGGAGTGGCGCCGGCTCCGGCACCAGCGGCAAGGAGCGAGAGGATGGAAGTGTGCATGGGCTGCGAAACGCCTTCTTGTACTGTGGCCCGAACGCGTGACCGGCAAAGGATGCCGGGCCGCCGCATTACGGCAAGATCAGCGCGCGCGGTTAGCAGCATCCCAGGGCACTGGCAACGCGCGCCCGCTTTCGTTCCACCACCAGTCGCGAGACGCTTGCACTCCTGCAAAGCCTTGCCTATAGGCGCGCCTCCGGTCGGGACGTAGCGCAGCCTGGTAGCGCATCACACTGGGGGTGTGGGGGTCGGAGGTTCGAATCCTCTCGTCCCGACCAAATTTTTCAACGAACAGATCACACCTTCCCCGCGCCATCGCCTTGGGCTAGAGCGCGCAGCCGAAGGGTGGGCTGTCGTCCATCCTTCGACATAGATCGCGCCGGTGCCCGGCAACGGGCTTAATCGGGAATGCGGTGCGGAGGATTTGCTCCTCCCATTCCGCGGCTGTCCCTGCAACTGTGAGCGGATAGCGCGATGCACTCGCCTCCTTTGACCGGAGGCAGCCACTGGACCGCGCGACCGCGCGATCTGGGAAGGCCGTGCATCAAGCTGTGACCCGCGAGCCAGGAGACCTGCCGGCGCTCCGGTCGCTCTTGCCTTGGTCCAGGGGATGGTCTCGGCACGGTTTATTCTTTCCGTCTGAGCGACGAAAGCGGTGCGGCTGGGGCTGCACGGGTGCTGCGCATCTGCGTGGGCGCAACGGCGCCTGCGTCTGGCGCGTGCTCATCCAGAGCCCCTCCCCGTCACCTTTTGTTGGCTCGCCGCCCCGTGCGGCACGGAAGGGAAAAGCGCATGTCCGATCTATCCAAGGTGCCTGTCACCATCGTCACCGGCTTTCTGGGGGCGGGCAAGACCACGCTGATCAGCCACCTCATCCGCAACGCCGGCGGGCGACGCTTGGCAGTGGTGGTGAACGAATTCGGCACGCTGGGCGTCGACGGCGACATCCTGCAAAGCTGCGCGATCCCCGATTGCCCGGCGGAGAACATCGTGGAGCTGGCGAACGGCTGCATCTGCTGCACTGTCGCCGATGATTTTATCCCCACGGTAGAGCGGCTGCTGGCGCTGGAGCCGCGCCCCGATCACATCCTGATCGAGACGAGCGGCCTGGCCTTGCCCAAGCCGCTGCTGAAGGCGTTCGAATGGCCTGCGATCCGCAGCCGCATCACGGTGGACGGCGTGCTCGCCCTTGCCGATGCCGAGGCCGTGGCGGCGGGCCGCTTCGCGCCCGATCTGGCGGCGGTGGACGCACAGCGCCAGGCCGATCCCAGCATCGATCATGAAACGCCGCTGTCCGAAGTGTTCGAGGACCAGCTGGCCTGCGCCGATATGGTGTTGCTGACCAAGGCGGACCTGGCAGGGCCGGAAGGCATAGCCGCCGCGCGCGCGATCATCGCCGCCGAATCGCCCCGCGTGGTGCCGGTGGTGGAACTGACCGACGGCGTGGTCGACCCCCGCGTCATCCTGGGGCTGGAAGCAGCGGCGGAGAACGATGTGGCCGCTCGCCCCTCTCACCATGATGGCGAGGACGATCATGAGCATGACGATTTCGACAGCACCGTGGTGACGCTGGGTGAGATCGCCGATCCCGACGATCTGGTCGTGCGCATCGAAGCCCTGGCACGCGAACAGCATGTGCTGCGGGTGAAGGGTTATGTCGCGGTGACGGGCAAGCCGATGCGCCTGTTGATCCAGGCGGTGGGATCACGCGTGCGCCATCAGTACGATCGCGCCTGGAAGCCGGGCGAGCGCCGCGAGACGACGCTGGTCGCCATCGCCGAGCGGGCGCATGTCGATCCCATCGCGATCCGAGCCGCGCTGGCGGGCTGAAGCCCTAGGCGATGCACGTCATCTTCCGCGAAGTACACGGGATGGAGGAAACCGCCATCCCGCAGGATCTGGGGCAAGCGCCCGCAGACCTGGTTGTCCTGTCCTTCTCGGACAGCGACCTTGGCGCATTCGCGCAAGGTTGGCGCGAGGCGCGGCTGCTGGACCCCGCCTTCCCGACGCTGCGCCTCGCCAACCTGTCGGCGTTGGCGCATCCCTTGTCGGTCGACACGTATATAGAGCGTACCCTGGCCGGCGCCCGGGCGATCCTGATTCGGCTGATCGGCGGCGCGGCTTACTGGAGCTATGGCCTGGCCCAAGTCGAGGCGCTGGCGCGCGCCAAGGGGATCGCGCTGGCGGTGCTGACTGGCGACGGGCGGCCGGACGATCGCCTGGATTCGGCCTCCACCGTGCCGGTCTCAGTCGTTCGCGAATTGCAGGAGCATTGTCAGGCAGGAGGCGCAGAGGCGGCACGTAGTGCGCTGGGCTTGCTGGCGCAGCGGGCGGGAATCGCGGTGTCCATCGCCGGGAGCGCGCAAGTGTTGCAGCCAGCGGGGGGATGGCACCCGGCATCGGGCCTGTGCGATCCCGACAAGTTCGTCCGCCCGAGCGATCGCTCGCTGATGCTGATCGTGTTCTATCGCTCCTACCTAACTGCAGACGACCTGGCCCCGTTCACCCAATTGCACGAGCAGTTAGAGCACGCCGGCTTTTCCACTCTTTCGCTTTACGCCACCTCGTTGAAGGAACCACACGCACGCGCCGCGATCGGGCGATGGGTGGCGGCGCTGCAGCCGTCCGCGATCATCAACGCGACCGCCTTTTCCGCGCGGGACGAGGATGGCCATACCCCCCTCGACGCAGCGGACGTGCCCGTGTTCCAGATCGCGCTGGCGACCGGATCGCAGACCGCCTGGGCCGGTGCCCATCGCGGCCTTTCTCCGCCCGATCTGGCGATGCATGTCGTGCTGCCCGAGATCGACGGGCGAATATTTGCAGGCGTGGCCAGCTTCAAACAGAGCGGTGAGCGTGACCCGGACCTGGGCTTCGCGCAGGATCGCCACGGTGCCGACCCAGACCGTATTGCCGCGATCGTCGCCCGCATCTCCGGCTGGATCACACTAGCGGCCAAGCCGGTGGCGGAGCGGCGGCTGGCGATGGTGCTATCCACGTATCCCGGCCGTGAGTGGCAGATGGCGCACGCCGTCGGTCTGGACGCCCTCGCCTCGACGGGAGCGATCCTCGCCGATCTGGCCCAGGCGGGATATCGCACCGCCCCGACAGAAGCGCTGGAAGACAAGCTTCAGCAAGAGCGCCTCACTTGGCCCCTCGCCGAATACCGCGCTGCCCTCGCCACGCTGCCCGCCGCCTTGCGACAGTCGCTGGCCGAGCATTGGGGTGATCCGGACACCGACCCTGCCGTCCAGAACGGCGCGTTTCAGTTCGCCGCTACCCGCTGCGGAAACGCCCTGATCGCGCTGCAGCCCGAGCGGGGCATGAGCGCGGACCGCACGGATAGCTATCACGATGTCACGCGCTGCCCGCGTCACGCCTATGTCGCGTTCTACTTGTGGCTGCGCTCGCTCGGCATCGACGCGCTGGTCCACCTCGGCGCGCATGGCACGCTGGAGTGGTTGCCCGGCAAGGCGGTCGCCCTGTCCGACGCTTGCTGGCCGGAGGCGCTGACGTGCGGACTGCCGGTGATCTATCCGTTCATCGTCAACGATCCGGGCGAGGCGGCGCAGGCCAAGCGCCGGATCGCCGCCGTCACCATCGGCCACGCCCCGCCCCCGCTCTCCCCCACTCGCCACGGCGCGGGGTTGGAGCGGATCGAGGCGTTGCTGGACGAATTCTCCAACGCCAGCGGCCTCGATCCCGCGCGCCGTGATCGGCTGCAAGGCGCGATCCGCGAAGAGGCGGCGTCCCTGGGCCTTGAGGCGGAGCTGGGCCTTGATAACGCCACGTCGCTGGTGGAAGCAATCACCCGCATCGACCGGTTCGTGTGCGATGTGAAGGAAAGCCAGTTCGGCGATGGCCTCCACGTATTCGGCCAAGGCGATCACGGCGCGGCAGAGCGAACCGGATTGCTGACGGCGCTGGCCGGACGGCGCGTTCCGCCTGGCCCCTCGGGCTCACCGTTCCGCGGGCGGAGCGACGTGCTGCCCACCGGCCGCAACCTCTACATGATCGACCCGCGCGCCGTGCCCTCCCGCTCGGCCTATGCGCAGGGCATCCGGTTGGCGGACGAGCTGGTGCGCCGTCATCTGCAGGACCATGGCGACTATCCGCGCGGCCTGGTGGTCGATCTGTGGGGCTCGGCGACGATGCGCACCGCGGGCGAGGAATTCGCGATGGCGCTCCACTTCCTGGGCGCGTGCCCGGTGTGGGACCACGCTTCAGAGCGAGTGACCGGGATCGAAATCCTGCCCCTGGCCCTGCTGGAGCGCCCGCGCCTGGATGTGACATTGCGCGTGTCGGGCTTGTTCCGCGATGCCTTTCCCGCGCTGCCGCTGCTGTTCGGCCAGGCCGTCAGCGCGCTGTCTCAGCGAGATGAGGAGCCGGAGTGGAACCCCTTCGTCGGCACCGCCCCCGGCGCACGGGTCTTCGGTCCTGGGCCGGGAAGCTACGGCGTCGGCATGGGTTCGGCTGCGGACACCTACACCCCAGAGGCCCGGCAGGCGGCGGGCGAAGCTTGGCTGGCCGCCTCCGCCCATGCGCTGGATCGGCTGACGCCCGAAGACGACATGGCGGGCTTGCGCGCGCAGGTCGCGGGCGCGGACGCCTTCGTGCATTTGCAGGACCTGGCCGAAAGCGACGTGCTGATTTCCGCAGACTACGCCGCGCATGAAGCCGGTTTTGCCGCCGCGCAGGCGGTCGCCGGGGGCGCGGCCGCGCTCTATCATCTGGACAACCGCGACCCGGATCGCCCGACAGCCCGAACTCTGACCGAAGAGATCGCCCGCGTCGTCCGTGCCCGGGCGGCGAACCCAGCGTGGGTGGCCGGGATGATGCGGCACGGCTTTCGCGGAGGCGCGGAACTGGCCGCCACACTCGATCATCTCGGCGCGTTCGCTCACTTGGCGGGCGGGGTGCCGCCCCAGCTGTTCGATCTTTATTACGACGCCACGTTGGCCAGCGACCCGGTGCGCCAGTTCCTGAAACAAGCCAACCCCGGCGCGCTGGCTGCCATGGAAGCACAGTTTGCGGCTGTTCACGAGGCGGGGCTGTGGCCGACGCGCCGCAACTCGATCCTGGCGGCCCTGGGGGCAGCACGATGAGCGGCTTCACCATAAAGGGATGGTGCCCCGACGCATGGCGGCCGATGGCGGCGGGCGATGGTTTGCTGGTGCGGGTGAAGCCGTGTTTCTCGCGCCTTTCGCGTGAAGAAACGCTGCAGGTCTGCGCCTTGTCTCGGCAGTACGGCAACGGCCTGATCGACGTGACACGCCGAGCGAACCTGCAGATACGCGGCGTGGCCGAAGCAGGCTGGCGGCCTTTGATAGAGGTGTTGGTCAATGCGGGCCTGGTCGACCCAGACCATGCAATCGAGGCGCGGCGCAATATCCTCCTGGCACCGCACTGGACTGTTGGAGACGCGAGCCATCGCCTCGCCGTCGAACTGCGGGAAAAGCTGCCTGAACTGCCTGACTTGCCTTCCAAGATGGGCTTCGTCATCGACGCCGGGGATGCTCTCGTCTTGCTGGATGAACCGGGCGATTTTCGGATCGAGCGCGGCGAGTCTGGCGGCCTGATCCTGCGCGCGGCGGGACGGGAAAAGGGCGTCGCAGTCAGCGAAGGCGAAGCGGTGGGGCGAATCATCGCCTTAGCTCACTGGTTTCACGACAGCGGCGGAGCGGCGGCGGGCCGCATGGTGCGCCATGATGCCCCCCTGCCGCCCTGGGCCCAGGGTGATGCCCGGCCCGCCCCACCCGCCCCACCCGCCTCGCGCGCTCAACCCGGCCCCGTCTGCGCCGGTTTCGTGTATGGCGTTCCCTTCAGCCAGATCGAAGCCGATCGCCTGGCCCACGCCGTAACCACTGCCGGTGCCACGTCCCTGCGCCTCACCCCGTGGCGGCTGGTGATCCTCGAAGGCGGAAGCGCCGGCGAGCACCCCGGCCTGATCGCCGATCCCGCCGATCCGCTGCTGCGCGTGGAGGCCTGTCCCGGCGCGCCGTTCTGCCCGCAGGCCACCGTCGCCACCCGAGATCTGGCTCGTCGATTGGCCCCGCTGATGCAGGAGAGCCTGCACGTCTCGGGCTGCGCAAAAGGCTGCGCCTGCTCGCGCAAGACGGCGTTGGTGCTGACTGGCCGAGAGGGTCGCTTCGACCTTTCGCGCAACGCCCACGCCGGCGATCGCGCGGACATTTCCGGCCTCCATCCCGATCACATTCCCGCACTTCTGGAAACCCGCTGATGCCCCACGCCTACGAGACTGATGGCGCCGCGATCTATCGCCAGTCCTTCGCCACGATCCGCGCCGAGGCCGATCTGGCCCGCTTCTCATCCGAGGAAGAGCCGATCGCCGTTCGCATGATCCATGCCGCGGGGATGGTCGATCTGGCGCCGCACATCCGCTTTTCCGCACGCTTCGCAGCCACCGCGCGCGCGGCTTTGCATAGCGGCGCACCGATCCTGTGCGATGCGCGCATGGTTTCCGAAGGCATCACCCGCACGCGCCTGCCCGCCGCCAATCCGATCGTGTGCACCCTGCGCGACCTGCAGGTTCAGGATCTGGCACGGCAGATGGCGAACACCCGCTCCGCCGCCGCGCTGGAACTGTGGCGGCCGCATCTGGCGGGAGCGGTCGTCGCCATCGGCAACGCGCCCACGGCATTGTTCCACTTGATCAACATGCTGGAAGACCCGGCCTGCCCCCGCCCCGCCGCGATCATCGGCTGCCCGGTGGGTTTCGTGGGCGCGGTCGAATCGAAGGCGGCGCTCTGGCAGGAGCAGCCCGTGCCCTGCTGCATCGTCGAGGGACGGTTGGGCGGCAGCGCGATCACTGTCGCTGCGATCAATGCCGTTGCGAGCCGCGCGGAATGAACGTGCCGATCAAGCTAGGCACGATCCACGGCGTCGGCCTGGGGCCGGGCGCGCAGGACCTGCTGAGCGTCCGCGCCGATCGCCTGGTGCGTGGCACGCGTCATGTCGCCTACTTCCGCAAGGCCGGTCGGCCCGGCCAAGCCCGCCGCATCGCCGAGGGCATGCTGCGCGACGATGTGGTGGAAATTGCCATGGAATATCCGGTGACGACCGAGATCCCGCTGGCCGATCCCCGCTACAACGCCTCGCTCTCCGCCTTCTACGCCGAATGCACCGAGCGGCTGTCCGCCCTCGCCCTGGCCGGGGAGGACGTGGCGGTGCTGTGCGAGGGCGATCCGTTTTTCTACGGCTCGTTCATGCACTTGCACTCCCGCCTGATGGATCGGGTACCGGTCCATGTCGTGCCTGGGATCACCGGGATGACCGGGGCCTGGACCGCCACCGGGATGCCGATCACCTGGGGTGATGACGTACTGACCGTCGCCATGGCCACCCTGCCCGAGGACGAGCTGATCCGCCGCATTCGCGACACGGATTCACTCGTCGTGATGAAGATCGGCCGCAACTTGCCCAAGCTGCGCCGCGCCGTGGCGGCGGCTGGGCGGGAGAAAGCCGCCTGGCTGGTGGAATACGCCGCGATGCCCGAGCAGCGGGTGATCCTGCTGACCGAGGCCATAGAAGTGACGCCCTACTTCTCGATCCTGCTGATCCACGGCCAGGGACGGCGGCCATGAGCGGCGGGTGGTTGGCAATCGCGGGGCTCGGGCCCGGGGACGATATGCTGGTGACGCCCGAAGTCAGCGCCGCGCTGGGCGATGCGACGGACGTGATCGGCTACGTCCCTTACGTCGCCCGCGTTCCCGCGCGAGAGGGGCTGACCCTGCATCCGTCCGACAACCGGGTGGAGATCGATCGCGCGAACCTGGCCATCGACCTGGCCCGGAAGGGGCACCGGGTAGTCGTGGTCTCTTCGGGTGATCCCGGCGTTTTCGCGATGGCGGCTGCCGTGTTCGAAGCGCTGGAGCATGGCGATCCGACGCGGCGCGATATCGACTTGCGCGTGCTGCCGGGGATCACCGCAATGCTGGCCGCCAGCGCCCGCGCCGGAGCGCCGCTGGGCCATGATTTCTGCGCGATCAATTTGTCGGACAACCTGAAGCCGTGGCCGGTGATTGAGCGGCGAGTGCGGCTGGCGGCGCAGGCGGACTTCGCCATGGCGTTCTACAACCCGCGATCCCGCTCCCGCCCGGAAGGCTTTGCGCGGGTGCTGGATATCCTGCGTGAGGAATGCGCGGACGAACGCCCGATCCTCTTCGCCCGCGCCGTCTCCACTCCGCAAGAGGAACTGCGCATCGTGCCGCTGCCCCAAGCGCGCGCGGACATGGCGGACATGCGCACGATGGTGATCGTCGGCTCCAGCCAGACGCGGATCGTCCCACGTCCGGGCGCTGCGACATCCTGGCTCTATACGCCACGATCACTGGCGATGGTGCCGTGATGATTCAACCAGTCGAGGACAGCGGCGGGATCGTGCACCTCGTTACGAGGCGCGATCGGCGGGCGCGCGATCATCAGCACCGGCACACCCAGTTCGCGCGCGGCGATCAGCTTGGCCTCGGCCCCGCCGCCGCCTGCGTTCTTGCAGACCACCCAATCGACGCCGTGCTCCTGCAACAACGCTCGATCACCCGCCACGCTGAACGGCCCGCGATCGACGATCAGCGCGTGATGGGGCAAAGACGGTGGCGTCTCGGGCCTGTCGACAAAACGCAGGACGTAATGGTGCTGCGGCTGCAAAGCGAACGCGCCAACGTGCATCCGCCCCAGCGCCAGGAACACCCGGCGCGGCGGCCCCGCCAGCGCGTCAACCGCTCCGACCAGATCGTTCACATGACTCCAGCGATCCCCAGGCTGAGCCTGCCAGGCCGGACGAGTCAGCGCCAACAACGGCACGCCTGCCTCCGGGCTGGCGGCAATCGCATTGGCGCTGATCTGGGCCGCGAACGGGTGGGTCGCGTCCACCAGATGGGTGAAGCCTTGATCCCGCAGCACTTGCGCAAGGCCGGTTGCTCCCCCGAAGCCGCCAACCCGCACCGGCACCGGCTGGCCTTGCGGGTTTCTGGTGCGCCCGGCGTAGCTCAGGATCGCCGGAATGCCGTGTTTCGCCAGCAACGTAGCCAAAGCGCTGGCCTCGGTCGTGCCGCCCAGGATGAGCACTTTGAGCATGGCTGAGACCGCTAAGGCTCCCTGGTTGACGATCGTCGGCATCGGCGAGGACGGCTGGGCCGGCTTGTCCGAACCGGCACGACAGGCGCTTTCGTCCGCCGCGCACATCATCGGCCCGCCCCGCCACCTGGCGTTGCTGCCGCCGCTTACCGGCGCGGTGGAGGAATGGCCAGTGCCGTTCGCAGACGGCATTCCGTTGTTGCTGCGCCAGCGCGGTCACGCAACTGTGATGCTGGCGTCGGGCGACCCCTTCTGGTTCGGTGCGGGCAGCAGCGTGACCGGGGCGCTCCAAGCCGATGAGTGGACGGCCTTGCCCTCCCTCTCCACATTTTCGCTAACGGCAGCGCGACTGGGGTGGGCCCTGCAAGATACCGTATGCCTGGGCCTGCACGCCGCGCCGCTATCCCGCCTGCGCCCGCACCTCACTCCCGGACGCAAGGCGTTGATTCTGCTGCGGGATGGCGCCGCTGTCTGCGATCTGGCCGCCTACCTCGATGTGGCAGGGTTCGGCGCTTCGACGCTGCACGTGATGGAGGCGCTGGGCGGCCCGCGCGAACGGCTCCGCGCGAGCATGGCAAGCGGCTTTGCGCTGGACGACATCCGCCATCCGGTAGCGGTGGCGCTGGTCTGCGCCGGGGCGGGAGAAGCGATGACCACCGCATCCGGCTTGGACGACGGCTGGTTCCGGTCGGACGGGCAATTGACCAAGCGCCCAGTGCGCGCCCTCACGCTCTCTGCCCTCGCGCCGCGTGCAGGCGATCTGCTGTGGGACATCGGCGCGGGTTCCGGCTCCGTCGCGATCGAATGGCTGCTGTCACATCCGGCCAACCGCGCCGTGGCGCTGGAAGCCGATCCGGCCCGCGCCGCCAATGCCCGCGCCAACGCCCAGTCCTTGGGGGTCGATCGCCTGAAGGTGATCGAGGGACGCGCTCCGGATACCTTGCCGGAAGGACCTGCGCCCCACGCCGTATTCATCGGTGGCGGCTTGTCCCACGCTTTGCTGGAGGCGCTCTGGCCCCGCCTGCGCCCCGGAACGCGTCTTGTCGCGAACGCGGTCACGCTGGAGTCAGAAGCGCTGCTGACGCACTGGCGAGCCGCCAAGGGCGGCGCGCTGCTGCGGATCGAACTGGCGGACGCCGCACCGATCGGCAATCGGCAGGGCTGGAAGTCACGCTATCCGGTGGTGCAGTGGAGCGTGACGGTATGATCGTCGCGGGGTTCGGCTGCCGTCATGCCGCGAGCGAGGCGTCGCTGCGATCGGCCCTGACGCTGGCGCAGCATGGCCTGCCTGCCGTAACCCATCTGGCCACGATCCCGGCCAAGGCGGCGGCGCTGCTGCCGCTGGCCCGGTCGCTGGGCCTGCCGATGATCGAGATCGACGCGGACACGCTCCGCCAGGTGGACACCCTATCCTGTTCCGAAGCGAGCAAGGCCGCGCATGGCACCGGCAGCGTTGCGGAAGCCGTTTCGCTGGTCGCCGCCGGTGGTGGCGCGCATCTGCTGGCCAGTCGCCAGATTTCCCCAGACCGGATGGCCACATGCGCCATCGCCCGAGGACCCCGAACATGACCGTGCATTTCATCGGTGCAGGCCCCGGCGCGCCGGACCTGCTGACGCTTCGCGGGCGGGACCTGATCGCCGCCAGCCCGGTGTGCCTCTACGCCGGTTCGCTGATCCCCACCGCGATCCTGGATCATTGTCCGCCGGGCGCGCGCATCGTGAACACCGCTCCGCTGTCGCTCGACGAGATCATCGCCGAGATCGCCGCCGCGCATGATGCCGGTCATGACGTGGCGCGGCTGCACTCCGGCGATGTCTCGGTCTGGTCGGCGATGGGTGAGCAATTGCGGCGGCTAAAAGCGCTGTCCATCCCGTTCACCATCACGCCCGGAGTGCCCGCCTTCGCCGCCGCCGCCGCCACGCTGGGCGCCGAACTGACACTGCCGGAGCTTGGGCAATCCCTCGTTTTGACACGAACCCCGGGTCGCGCCAGCACCATGCCACCGCGCGAAACGTTGACCCGTTTCGCG
Source organism: Novosphingobium fluoreni (assembly GCF_014196615.1). GTDB lineage: Bacteria > Pseudomonadota > Alphaproteobacteria > Sphingomonadales > Sphingomonadaceae > Novosphingobium > Novosphingobium fluoreni. The sequence goes on along the minus strand of NZ_JACIDY010000006.1, from coordinate 71,442 downwards.
GCCACCGGGGCGACGCTTGCCATTCATCTGTCGATCCACAATCTAGCCCAGGTCGTTGCGGACCTCGTGCCGGAGTATGGCGCCGACTGCCCGGTCGCCGTGGTGTGGCGCGCCAGCTGGCCGGACGAGCGCGTAGTCCGCGCCACGCTGGGCACTATCGAAACAGCCATCGCCGGCAGCATGGAACGCACGGCGCTGATCCTCGTCGGGCCGGTGCTGGGGGCCGAGCATTTCGCCGAGAGTAGCCTCTACGCCCCCGGCTACGACCGGCGCTTTCGCCCGCGGGATGCCAATTCGCCTTTCGCGGGAGTATCGGAATGAACGTTCCCGGCGTGATGATCGCCGCGCCAGCATCCGGCACGGGCAAGACCACGGTCATGCTCGGCCTGCTGCGCGCCCTGACCCATGCTGGCCTTACCGTTCAGCCCTTCAAGAGCGGACCGGACTATATCGACCCTGCGTTCCATCGCGCAGCGAGCGGCAGGCCGTCCTTCAATCTCGATAGCTGGGCCATGAGTTCCGGCTTGCTCGATGCCATCGCGGCGCAGGCGGTGGGGGCGGACATGATCGTCGCCGAAGGATCGATGGGACTGTTCGACGGTGTTGCCCGTCCCGGAGAAAGCGGCATCGGCGCCAGCGCAGAGATGGCGCGGCGGATGGGCTGGCCGGTGATCCTGGTGCTGGACGCCTCGGGCCAGGCGCAGTCCGCAGCGGCGACGGCACTGGGCTTTCGCAGCTTCGATCCAGACCTTCCGTTCGCCGGGGTGATCCTGAACCGCGTGGCCAGTCCTCGCCACGAAGCGCTGCTGCGCCGTGGGATGGACGCGATCGGGATGCCCGTGCTGGGCGCCCTGCCCCGCCGTGGCGATCTAGTATTGCCCGAACGGCATCTTGGCCTTGTCCAGGCAGTGGAACACCCCGATCTGGAACGCGCGGTGGAAGGCTATGCGGCGTTCCTGAGCGCGCATGTCGATCTGGCGGCGATCCAGGCGGCGGCGCGCTCCACATTCGTGCCTGGCGCGGATGGGCGATTGCCGGACCCGCCGGCGCAGCGGCTCGCCATCGCGCAGGATGCGGCGTTCTCGTTCCTTTACCCTCACCTGCTGGCGGGCTGGCGCAATGCCGGGGCGCAGTTGATGCCCTTTTCCCCGCTGGCGGACGAAGCGCCCGATCCCTCGGCTGATATGGTCTGGCTGCCCGGCGGTTACCCGGAGCTTCATGCCGGGCGCATCGCGGCGGCGGAACACTTCCTGGACGGCCTGCGCCGCCATGCCCAGCGCGGCCCGATACACGGCGAGTGCGGCGGCTATATGGTGCTGGGCGATGCGCTGGTCGACAAACAAGGAGAGCGGCATCGTATGGCGGGCTTGCTAGGATTGGAGACAAGCTACGCCCAACGCAGGATGCACCTGGGATATCGGCTGGCGCGGCTGCACGGCTCGATCGGCACGATCCCGGCGGGCACGCGCCTGCGCGGGCATGAATTCCATTACTCAATCATCCTAAAGCAGAGCGGCGATCCGCTGGCCGAGGTCACGGACGCCAACGGCGATGTCGTGGCGGAGACGGGATCGCGGCAGGGGAATGTCACCGGCTCGTTCTTTCACATGATCGCGGCCGCGGCCCAGGAATGATCGCGCTGAATCTCATCGGCATCGGCACCGGCAACCCCGATCACCTAACCGCCGAAGCGGTGCGCGCGATGAACGAGGCGGACCTGATCTTGCTGCCCCGCAAGGGCAGCGCCAGGTCCGACCTTATCGACTTGCGACGAACGATCTGCGCAGCCGTCCTCAGCCGCCCAGTCCGCGTCGTGGAGTTCGACATGCCGGTGCGCGATGCCTCCGGAAACTATGTTCAGGCCGTACAGGACTGGCACGACGCGATCGCCACAGCCTGGCGAGACCAGATCGCCGCGCATTTGCCGCAAGGCGGGCGATTGGCGCTGCTCGTCTGGGGTGACCCCTCGCTGTACGACAGCACCTTGCGCATCGCCCAGAGGCTGCTGGCGGGCGGCATGGCGATGACCGTGCGAGTGGTGCCGGGAATCACCAGCATCCAGGCATTGACCGCCGCGCACGCGATCCCGCTGAACCCGCTGGCAGGTGCCGTCACGATCACCACGGCGCGCGCCTTGCGCGATCATGGCTGGCCCCAGGGCGTCGATACGGTGGTAGTGATGCTGGACAGCGGCTGCGCCTTCGAAGCGATCGCGCCGCAGGGCGTCTCGATCTGGTGGGGTGCCTACCTTGGCATGGCGCATCAGGCGCTGGAGCATGGTCCGCTGGCCGAAACCGGGCCGCGCATCGCCGCACTGCGTGCCGAATTGCGGCAAAGGCACGGCTGGATCATGGACGTCTATCTGATGCGCCGGGTCTGAGATGCCGCCCTTTGACGACCGCTTCGCCGCCGAGTTCGAGACACTGCTGCGCTGGCGGCGCGATGTCAGGCACTTTGCCACGACGCCCATCGCCGAGGCGGACATGCAGGACTTGCTGACCCTCGCCTCGCTGGCGCCCTCGGTCGGCCATTCGCAGCCCTGGCGCTGGGTACGGCTGCGCTCATCCGGCCTGCAAGAGGAGCTGGCGGCGCATGTCGATGCCGAGAACGCCAGGGCCGCGCAGCGCTACGAGGGGCAAGAGCGCGAGGCGCTCTACCGGTCGCTAAAGCTGCACGGCATTGCCGAAGCGCCGGAGGTACTTGCAGTATTCTGTGACGAGGAAACACAGACCGGCCATGGGCTAGGCGTCGGCACCATGCCCGAAATGCGGCGCTATTCCTGCGTCGCCGCGATCCAGACGCTGTGGCTGGCGGCGTGCCTTCGCGGGATCGGCCTGGGCTGGGTGTCCATCCTGGACCCTCAGGTCGTCAGAAGGATGCTGGACGTTCCGCGCCATTGGTCACTGATCGCCGTGCTATGCCTGGGCTATCCCGCCCAGCCCTCCGATACGCCGGAACTGGAGCGACGCGGCTGGCAGGGGCGTGAACCCCTGACCGACCGCATCTTGGAACGCTAGGGCTATCAGGCCTCCGCGGTTGCCGGACGATTGGCGAGCAGGTGATCGACCACGCTGGGGTCCGCCAATGTGGAAGTGTCGCCCAGGTTGCCGGTGTCGTTCTCCGCAATCTTGCGCAGGATGCGGCGCATGATCTTGCCCGAACGCGTCTTGGGCAGGGCCGGTGCGAACTGGATCACGTCTGGCGTGGCGATCGGGCCGATCTCGGTGCGCACCCACTTCACCAGCTCGGCACGCAGGGCATCGTCGGGCTCCACCTCGGCATTGGTTGTGACATAGGCGTAGATCCCCTGCCCCTTCACCGGATGCGGCATGCCGACCACTGCCGCTTCGGCCACCTTGCTGTGGGCGACGAGCGCGCTTTCGATCTCCGCCGTACCCATGCGATGGCCCGAAACGTTGATCACATCATCGATACGGCCGGTGATCCAGTAATACCCGTCCGCGTCCCGGCGGCAGCCGTCGCCGGTGAAGTAATAGCCCTTGTAGGTGGTGAAATAGGTCTGGAAGAACCGGTCATGATCGCCCCAGACGGTGCGCATCTGTCCAGGCCATGAATCAGCTATGACAAGGCTGCCCTCTGCCGCGCCTTCCAGGACATTGCCATCTGCATCCAGCAGCAGTGGCTTCACCCCGAACATCGGCCAACTGGCGGAGCCGGGCTTCATCGGCGTTGCGCCCGGCAACGGCGTGATCGTCGCGCCGCCGGTTTCGGTCTGCCACCAGGTGTCGACGATCGGGCAACGCTCCTCGCCGACCACGCGGTAATACCACTCCCACGCCTCGGGGTTGATCGGTTCGCCGACTGAGCCAAGCAGGCGCAGCGACTTGCGGCTGGTCTTGGCCACCCATTCATCGCCCTCGCGCATCAAGGCCCGCAGCGCGGTGGGCGCGCCGTAGAAGATCTCGACACCGAACTTGTCCACCACTTGCCAGAAGCGGCTCGGATCGGGGAAGTTGGGTACCCCTTCGAACATCACGGTGGTGCCGCCGTTCAGCAGCGGGCCGTAAATGACGTAGGTATGCCCGGTCACCCAGCCAACATCGGCCGCGCACCAGTAAATCTGGCCGGGGCGGTAATCGAAGACGTATTCGTGCGTCATCGCGGCCCACACCGTATACCCGCCGGTGGTGTGCAGTACGCCCTTGGGCTTGCCGGTGGAGCCGGAGGTGTAAAGGATGAACAGCGGATCTTCCGCGCCCATCGCGGTCGGTTCGCACTCGGCCGATTGCTCTGCGATGCCGTCCGCCCAATCGATGTCGCGACCATCGCGCATCGCCACGTCGGCGCCCGTGCGTTTCAACACGACCACCGTTTCCACGCCCGGCGCGTGGTTCAGCGCGGCATCGACGTTCGCCTTCAACGGCACCTTCCTGCCACCGCGCAGGCCCTCGTCCGCCGTGATGACGACACGGCTGTCGCAGTCCTGGATGCGGCCCGCCAGCGCCTCGGGTGAGAAGCCGGCGAATACGATCGAGTGGATCGCGCCGATCCGGCTGCAAGCCAACATCGCCACCGCCGCCTCGGGCACCATCGGCAGATAGATCGTGACCCGATCGCCCTTCCCCACGCCACGGCTCTTCAGCAGGTTGGCAAAACGGCAGACATCGGCGTGCAGCTGGCGGTAGGTGATGCGCCGCTCCGGCTCATCGGGGCTATCCGGCTCCCACAGGATCGCCACCTGATCGCCGCGCGCTTCCAGATGCCGGTCGAGGCAGTTGGCGGACAAGTTAAGCGCACCATCGCCGAACCAGCGGATGCCGAAATCCGCCTCGTCAAAGCTGGTTTCCTTCACGCGAGTGAAGGGTGTGATCCAATCGATCCGCTTCGCCTGCTCGGCCCAGAAGCCTTCCGGATCGTCGAGTGATCGGCGGTGCATCTCACGGTAGCCGGCCTCGTCCACCAAAGCGTTTGCGGCCCATTCGGCCGGGACGGGATAGACGGTCTGGCTCATGCGATCACTCCTTGGCACACCGAAAGACAAGCGCGGCTACGCTACCCGCTTAGAAGGGGAGACGGTGGCCACGCAAGTCCGCGGGCACGGAACGTTTGTCGTTCTTCAGCGATTAAGTTCTTGCGGCAAAGCACCGACTGGAGAGGCGAGCTCATGGATGACGACGAACAAAGCGTAGATGAAAAAGGCAAATCTCCGCTGCAGGCCAGCGGTAAAGGCCGGCCAAGCGTGCGAGACGACGGAGTGGGAACGGCCACTACCCATGGTCGCTCGCAAAGTGAAAGCCAAGGGGGCGCCTATCCCAACCCGCACACCGATAAAGGTTCGTTGGAAGACGAGGAGAAATTCCACGGCGGTCAATCCGGTGCGGCATATCATGGCACGGGTCAGCTTGGCGAAAGCGAAGTGAAAGGCCCGAAAAACCTCAATTCCACCGCTAAAGACGGTTAGGATCAGGGCACGACAATTCCATAGAGGATGACTGTGCAAATTATCTTCGATGGCTGTTCAACGTTTAAGGAAGTTTCCCTGCTGCCATTTTAGATTTTGTTAAGAATTGTCGCCTTTGGTCTGATGGATCATGGGGAAAAACAGGGTTCCGCGTTACTTGACGCCTTTCCTCCGAAAAACGGGGGCGGCGAAGGCGTGGGTTTGGCGTTCATCACCCTTTCTAATCGCGCTTGCCGCCTCTGCCTTGTGCCTCTCCTTCGACGTCGCCGATACACTGCACGACGGGCTCACTCGGCTTGAGCAATATAAAGCTGATGAAGTTGCCCTTTCGATCGTCCTGTTCGCACTCGCCTCGCTTTACGCGATGGGGCGCCGGCAAAGTGCCTTGGAAGCGCGGCTGCGAGAGCGGGCCGTCGTGGAAATCGAGGCCGACAAGCTTACGCGCATCGATGATCTGACGGGCCTGGGCAACCGTCGCGCCTTCATGCAGGCTCTGAAAGACGCGGAGATCGGGTTTTACCTCATCATGATCGATCTCGATCAATTCCATACGATCAACGATTGGTCCGGCCACCTGCTGGGCGACAAGGTTCTGGCCGAAGTGGGCGATCGGCTATCCCGCATTGAGGAAGCTGGTGACATTCGCGCGGTGGCTCGCCTGGGTGGCGATCAGTTCGGGTGCCTGACCATCCGCGATCCCGATCGCGTGGCGGCCCGTATCCTGACTGCGATCAGCGAACCGATGGCGCGCCTGCCAGACATGCCACGCGTCACCGCGTCAATCGGGATAGCGCCTCTTGGCCATCACTTGGGAAGCCTGGACAGCCCCTTGCGCGATGCCGACCACGCGCTGGTCGCCGCAAAGCGCGCGGGCGGCAACACCGCTCGACAATTCGACAAGCCTGTGCCGTTCAATTGCGATCATGTGAAGATCGAAGGCCTGGTAGCGGAGGAGGGACTCGAACCCCCGACACGCGGATTATGATTCCGCTGCTCTAACCGGCTGAGCTACTCCGCCAGGCCAAGCCACCATCCGGTGGCCCCTGCAACCGCTCAGGCGGTGCAGGCCGCGTCCCTTAGGGCGGGCATTCGGAGAGGTCAACCGCAGAGTTCAGTCTTTAGCCGCGAAACGCAAAAGTCCGGATCGGTCGCCACGGTCCGCCCTCGTATGCGTACAAGCCCAAGCCGTGAAAGCGGAAGGCGCGGGGGCGGAAATCGGGAGCGAGCTCGGCCTGCAACGCGTGCGCCGCTTCGCCTGTCACCTTGTTCTGGATGGTGACATGAAGGCGTGGCCGCTGGGAATCCTGCCGGGTAAGCATCCCGTGCATCCGCTCCGCTATCGCGTCATGCAGCGATAGCATCGCGGGAGAATCGATGGCGATCGCTGTTCCGCCGCCCAGCTTCATGATTCCGGTCAGGCAAGCCTCGGGCGGCGGGGCGGCTGCCAGCGCCGACAGGAGGCGACGCATTTCTTCCTCGGAAGACGGCGGCAGGGCGTGAAACAGCGTGACATGAGCGCGTAGCTGGTTGCGCTCGGGCGGGAAATGCTGCCTCCGCAGGGCATCAGCCCAGCCGAGGATATCGGGCGGCATCTCCGCCGTAACGATCAACGGTGCGTGCTGGGATGCTGCGCCGGTCGTTGGATCGATCGTTGTATTCATCCCGCCAGTCCTACCCGATCCGCAGCTTCAACTACCGCCAATAATAGCCGCCGACCTGCTTTTCGGTTGCAGAAAGCGCTGTAGAAAGGCGCAATTGCCCTCCAAGACCCCCTTTGGGTCGATGCTGGCTCTTTTCAAATGCCTTCCCCCCTCCTAATCGAGCGCAATAAATTGGCTTCGAACATCAATCCGACTGATTTGCGGTAGATGTCTTGAAAGAAGAGGCAATGATGGGGCGCAAACGGGTATTGGTGGTGGACGACGAGATGCTCGTCGCCATGATGCTGGAAGATATGCTGACGGACATGGACTATGACGTGGTCGGCCCCGCCTCCACCTTGGACCAGGCTTTCAAGCTTGCCTCGACCGAAGCGCTGGATGGCGCGATCCTGGACTTGAACCTGGGCCATGGCGAGGTTTCCACGCCGGTCGCGGAAAAGCTGAGAGAACGCGGCGTGCCGTTCCTGCTGGCAACTGGCTACGGCGCCGGCGAGCAGACCGATGCGCTGGGCCACTCAGGGCTGTTGGCCAAGCCTTTCGCGATGAGCGATGTGGAGACGGCGCTGAAGTCGATCCTGGACTAAGTCGCCGCTGCTCCCTCAATGATTTCGCGGATCCGTGTCGCGAGGACATCCATGGCGAATGGCTTTGTGATCAAGGCCATTCCCGGTTCCAGAAAGCCGGAGGCAAGCGCTGCGTTCTCGGCGTAGCCGGTCATGAACAGCACTTTCAGCTCAGGACGGGTGACACGGGCGGCATCGGCCACTTGTCGCCCGTTCAGCCCCGGCAAGCCGATGTCCGTGACGAGAAGGTCGATCCGGCCCGGCGCCTGCACTTTGGCCAGCCCTTCGGGCCCATCCGCGGCCTCGATCGCATGATAACCAAGCTCGTTCAGCACCTCGATGATGAGGCTGCGAACCACCGCCTCATCTTCCACCACCAGCACTACCTCGTTGGCTCTGGAAGCAGGCGTAAGGGCATCCGTGGCCGCGTCCTGCTCGGGCGTTTCGGCACCGCAATAGCGCGGAAGGTAAAGCTTGATCGTGGCGCCCTGCCCTTCGACGGACTCGATCAAAGCGTGGCCTTCCGATTGACGGGCAAAGCCATAGATCATCGACAGCCCCAGCCCTGTGCCTTGGCCAGTCGGCTTGGTGGTGAAGAACGGCTCGAATGCCTTGGCGATCACCTCGCGGCTCATGCCGGTTCCAGTATCGCCGACACTTAGGCAGACGTATTGCCCCGGCGCCACATCACGGTGCGGTCCCGCGAACGCGCGATCGAGAGTGACGTTTTCGGTCTGGATCGTCAGCACACCGCCGTCCGGCATCGCGTCGCGCGCATTGATCGCCAGGTTCAGAATAGCGCTTTCCAGTTGGTTGGGATCGCAGCGAGTAAGCCACAGGTTCGGATCCAGCGTCATCGACAAGGTGACGTTTTCGCTGAGCGTGCGGCGCAGCAGATCGTCCATCGAATCGATCAGCGGATTGGCGCGGACCGGCCGGGGGTCCAGCGGTTGCCGCCGGGAGAAGGCCAGCAGGCGATGCGTCAGCGATGCCGCCCGCTCCGCCGATCCGCGCGCACCCTCGATCCAGCGCGGAAGATCGGTGGTCTGACCCTGCGCGATGCGCTTTTGCATGATGTCCAGGCTGCCGGTGATGCCCTGCAGCAGGTTGTTGAAATCGTGCGCGATGCCGCCGGTCAGCTGGCCTACGGCTTCCATCTTGTGGCTCTGCCGCAGGGCTTCCTCGATCTCGCGCTGCTCGGTGATATCGCGACCGATGGCATGGATACGGTTATCGGCCGGCACGGCGGTCCAAGCCAGCAGGCGGTAGCCACCGTCACGCATGAGGTACCGGTTTTCGAAGGCCAGCGTGCTGTTGCCCTCGGCCAGACTGGCGACTTCGCGGTGGGTTTGCAGCAGATCGTCCGGATGCACGAACTCGCTTAGCGAACGCCCCAGCATCTCGGCTTCTTCCCAGCCCAGCATCCGCTTGGCGGAGGGATTGACGGCGGTGATCACGCTATCGAAGTTGCACACCAGCATCAGATCCTGACTGATCGTCCAAAGTCGCTCACGATCCTTGACCGACGCAGCTTCGGCCCTTTTCTGTGCCTCGATCTCGGTATTCGTGCCTACCCACGCCGTGATGGCACCGCGCGCATCGTGCAGGGGCACCGCGCGAGTCAGATGCCAGCGGTACGCCCCCGTACTATCGCGCAGGCGGAACTCGGTTTCGAATGGCTCGCCTGATGAAGTGGACGCTGTCCATCCCTTGACGATGCCGTCCAGGTCGTCCGGGTGAACCGCCTTGATCCACTTTTCATATCTCGATCCATTCCTCGCCTGACCGATGTAGCGGAAGAACTGATCGTTCAGCCAATCGACCGAACCGTCGGACCGCGCCGTCCAGACTTGCGCGGGCATGTTCTGGGCCAGCGCGCTGAATTGCGCCTCGCTCTTTTCCAGGGCGCGCTGGATACGGATGCGATCGGTGACGTCCTGCACCACGCCAACCATGCGGACACGATTGCCCTGCGCATCGTATTCGAAGTCCGCCTTGCGCGCGACCGTCCGCTCCTCGCCCGTATCGGCGCGGCGAATGCGATATTCGACGTCAAGCAAAGCCGACCCGGCCTGACGCGAACTGGCACTGGACACCAGAGCGCGATCTTCCTCCAGAACCAAGCGCTCCATAACTTCGGCACCCAGCTCTGCCTGCACCTCCAGCCCGAAGATGCGGCATAGCTCTTCACTGGCGCTGACCAGGCCGGTTGCGATATCGACCGAGAACAGCCCCACGCCGCCCGCCTCCTGCGCCCGCCGCAATCGCTCCTCGCTTTGGCGCAACGCCTCCTGCGCCTCATACTCGGCCGTACGATCGCGCATCAGCTTCACGAAGCCGATCGGTTCGCCGGCTTGCCCGACCAAGGGCATCATCTCGCTCAGGCCCCAGAACCGTTCGCCGGACTTGCGCAAATGCCAGCGTGCGTCGTGCGCGCGGCCCAGCAATAACGCCTCTCGCCGCTTTGCTGCAGGCCGCCCTTGCTCGCGATCTTCAGGCGTGAAGAAACGGGCCATCGGCTGGCCCAGCATCTCATCCTCGCGCCAACCCAGCATCTCCGTCGCGCCGCGATTCCAGAGAGTGACATTGCCATCAAGATCAGTCGCGACGATGCCATAATCGATCGCGCTATCCAGGATCTGGCGGTTGAACGCCTCGCGATCGCTGAGAATACCCTCGACGCGGGCATGCTGCACATAGGCCCACGATCGCTCGCTCACTTCGCGAACGATTCCCACGTCATAGTCCGACCAGCGGCGGGGCGCGTTATGCTGGATGGCCATCAACGCGATCAGATGCCCATCGCGGATGAGAGGCATGCAGACGGTGGCCATCACCCCAATTCTGCCGAACTCCGCCGCCGCGCCGGCATCGAGTTGCGAATGGACGTCGCTGATGATCAGCGGCCGTCCGCCTGTCAGCTCCCGAACCGCCAGATCGCCGAAATCGGACAGATGGTATCGGCCCACCGTCGGGGGTTGTCCCGGCGCGTACCATTCGCCGCGAATGGTAACGCCATCCTCGTCCGCCTCCAGATCGGCGTAGACGCAACTGGTGACGCCTAGGTGCTGCGCCGTCATCCGCGTCGTTTCGAACAGCACTTGTTGGATGCCGGACTTCTGGGCGATGGCCTGGCTCAGCTGATCGAGGAACAGCAGGCGTGCGCTCGCTTCCTCAAGTCCCTTGCGCGTGCGCACCTTGTCGGTCGTTTCCACGACGACGCCGATAACGCCCGCCGGTTTGCCGTCGTCACCGGGAACCGGCGAATAATCGAGGTTCATCCAGACCTGCTCCGGGCGGCCATTGCGCAGCAGTATCAATTCGTGGTCGGTATAGCTCAGCGTGCCACCCGCCAGGCCCACCCGCATCACATTGTCGTTGAAGTCGGCGACTTCCTCCCACCCATCGCGAACGTTGGAGCCCAGCAGGCGCGAATCGCGCCCACCGGCAAAGACGGAATACGCGTCATTATAGATCATGACGCCCTCCTCTCCCCAAAGGAGCACCAGTGGGACCGGGCTGGACAGCATCATGCCCACGGTATGCCGCAAGCTGGCAGGCCATTGCGCGATCGCACCGATCGGCGTTGCCGACCAGTCGAATGTGGCGATCCGGCGCGATAACTCGCCCCGGCCCTGCAGGAATACGGGTAGATCAATGCCGGGCGTCTGCCGGTTCATCGCCATCCACTCATTCCCTGGCAACTCCGTTATCGTAATTTGCCGGATGGCGGCGCGTTTCAATGCCTCGCAAAAACGAGCGGTTCCAGCAAGCTTTCTGACGTGGCAAGCCTTCTTCCAATCGCATCAACGCGGGAAACTGGACGCGGGCTTGTCATATCCCTACATAGAGCTTGGAATGACCTCTCTAGCTACCACCACAGCGGTTCGCGGACGTCCTCGCGAATTCGATCCGGACACGGCGCTCGCAGCAGCGCTGCGGGTTTTCTGGAAGCAGGGCTACGAAGGCGCCTCCATGGCGGACCTGACCGAAGCCATGGGGATCACCAAGCCCAGTCTCTACGCCTGCTTCGGCAACAAGGAAGCCTTGTTCCGCAAGGCTTTGGACCTCTACGAGCGGGACAAGCTTGCCTATATCGGCACGGCGCTGGATGCCCCCACCGCCCGCGGCGTGGCGGAAAAGCTCCTTCGCGGAGCCCTCAGTACACATTGCGGCGGCTCCGATCCCCACGGATGCCTTGGCGTGATCGCGCTTGTGGCGGGATGTGCAGAAGCGGAATCGATCCGTGAGCATGTCTGCGCCCGTCGGGCATCTTCCGAAGCGGCGATGATTGCGCGTTTCGATCGCGCGCGCCGTGATGGAGATCTACCTGATAACGTAGACCCGAAGGCTCTGGCGTCCTGCCTTACGACTGTGCTGCAGGGGCTGTCCGTGAAATTCCAGGCGGGCGCGACCCGGCAGGATCTTGAGAACGTCGTCGATACCTTCCTGACGATGTGGCCTGGGCGCTAAGCCGCTTTCGCCTCACGCTTTAGCTTTACACGTTGCGAAGGCCCTCGGGCGTGACGCCATAGATGTCCGCGTGCCGGGCAATGGCGAAACGATCGGTCATGCCGGCGATATAATCGGCGATATGGCGGCTGCGTTCCGGCTCATGACGCGGCAACCCGTCAATCCACTCTTCGTCCATCAACACCGGCTGCTGCGCGTAGGCGCTGAACAGTTCGGCCACCACGGCCTTGGCCCTTCGCGCGGTCTCGATCTGCTCAGGGTGGTAATAGAGCTTGTCGTACATGAAGCGCTTGAACGTGCGTTCCTGCTGCGCCAGTTCGGGCGAGAAAGCGCCGATCGGTCCACTCGCGTCGCGTATGTCTTCCTCACGGGTGATTCCCTGCAGACGACGCGTGGTTTCACCAATCAGATCGTTGACCATGAAGCCGATCTGGCTGCGGATCAGTTCTGCCACCTGGCGATTGAGCGGCGCTGTGGGATAGCGACGCTCCACCTCGCGCCAGTGATCGGCGACGAAGGGATGGGCCAGCAGCTCTTCCAGATCCAGGAACCCGGCCCGCAGGCCATCGTCGATATCGTGGTTGTCGTATGCGATATCGTCGGACAGCGCGGCGATCTGGGCTTCGAGTGAGGGCCAGGTGCCCAGGTGCATCGGGTAGGCGGCGTCCAGTTCCGCCAGGGCCCAACCTGGATTGGCGACCGGGCCGTTGTGCTTGGCCAGGCCCTCCAGCGTCTCCCAAGTCAGGTTCAAACCATCATGTTCGCAATACGGAGATTCGATCCGCATCAGCGTGCGCAGCGTCTGCGCGTTGTGATCGAAGCCGCCCTGATCGTAGAGAGCGCCATGCAGCGCTTCTTCGCCGGCATGGCCGAAGGGCGCGTGACCGATGTCATGCGCCAGCGCCAGCGCCTCGGTCAGATCCTCATCCAGACCCAGCGTGCGCGCGATCACCCGGGCGATCTGCGCCACTTCCAGGCTATGCGTCAGGCGAACGCGGTAGTGATCACCATCCGGCGCGATGAACACCTGCGTCTTGTAGCGCAGGCGGCGGAACGCGATCGAGTGGATGATGCGGTCACGATCACGTTGATAAGGACTGCGTGGACCGCGCGCCCCCGCGTTTTCCAGGCCGAACTCCCGCCCGCGCGAACGGGTCCAGTCAGTCGCGTAGGGGGCGAGGGTCAACCCGTCACCGCGGCATTCAAGACAACATCCATTCGACCGCCCTTTGCGCATGGATCGCGGTGCAATCGAAAATTGGCAGGACATTGGCGTCCACGTCCACGATCATTTCCAGCTCGGTGCATCCCAGCACGACAGCTTCGGCGCCATCCTGCTCCAGCACGGTGATCATCGATTTCAGTTCACGCTCGGCCTGGCGGCTTGCCTTGCCCAGCATCAGTTCGTCGTAGATGATGCGGTCCAGCGTCTCGACCCGCGCCATGTCCGGCGGCAGCAGTTCGATATCGCGGGCGATCAGCTTCTGGCGGTAAAAGCTTTCCAGCATGACATTGCGCGTGCCCAGCAACGCGGCGCGCTTCACGCCCTTTTCCACCATGCGCTCCGCCACGCATTCGGCGATGTGCAGGATCGGCACGGACACCGCCGCGGCGACATCGTCGTACACCTTGTGCATCGAATTCGCGCCGATCAGGATCGCGGTAGCGCCGGCGGCTTCCAGACGTTTCGCCGATTCCGCCAGCTCACCCGCGGCGCGGCTCCAGTCCTCGGCGCTGGACAGGCGCATCAGGTTTGACGAATCAAGACTGTCGATCACCATCGACGCGCTGGCCTGCTTGCCAAGCCGCGCCTGCACCCCGCGCTGGATGTGCTCGTAGTACGTCTTGGTCGAATACCAGGTGAGGCCGCCGATCAGGCCGATCTTGCGCACTGGGTTTCCTTGATCCGTTGCTGACGCGGTGTGCGTAACCCGGTGACGCGGCGCGCGCCACCCGGGCCTTCGATCCTACCTACTGCGCCACCGGTATCGCGGCGGGCAGCATATTCAATCAGGAAGCGATCAGCATCACCACAAACGCGGCGACGATCACCGAAGCCACGGTGCCAACCTTCACCAGCGTGATGAAGCCGTCATACGTGTTGTTGGCGGACTTCATGTCATTACCGGAAGCCATGGATCGGTGTCCCTCTTGCTCGAATAAACCAGATTCCCGCCGTCCCTAGCGAGCGGGGCCGGTTCGCTCAAGTCCCACTGCCTGCCCAGATCACCCGTGACGGCGATAAACCGATGCGGGCAGTAAAAGTCATTGCGCTTAATCGGGTTTTTACCCGCGTCGCTTAGCAGGGGGTGATTGCAGATCCAGGGCGAGGGCGAAACCGCAACCTACCGATGTCCGAGTTCGAACCGCGCCTTCTGATGCTGATCGATGATGAGCCGGCCCAGTGCCGCCTCATAACGGCGCTCGCCTCGCGCGAGGGTTGGCGCACGATCGTCGCTCGCGATGCCGAAACCGCGATCGCGATGCTGGGTACGCGCCAGGGCATGCAACTGAACGCGATCATCCTCGACCAGTGGGTTCCGGGGGACGATGCCTGCACCCTGATCGCGGAACTGAAAAGCCGCCGCCCTGCCCTGCCGATCCTGATGTTGACTGCCAGCACCTCGCCATTGCTGGCAGTGGAGGCGATGCGTTCGGGTGCGACGGACTATCTGATCAAGCCCGTCGCTCCCGATCGGCTGATGCAGGCCTTGCGCGTGGCCACCACTCATGAAGCCCCGCGCGACGAACTGGCACCGCTGACGGAGAAGATGCCCTCCACGCCGGACTTCGAATCGATGATCGGCGCCGCGCCCACCTTCCGCAAGGCGCTGGCCGTCGCGGCAAAAGCCGCACGTGGCCATGGCCCGGTCCTGATCGAGGGAGAAAGCGGCGCGGGCAAGGAGATGCTGATCCGTGCGATGCACGCCGCCTCGCCCCGCGCAAAGATGCCGCTGCGCATCGTCAACATCGGCGGCACGCCCACCAACGCGATCGAATCGGTGCTGTTCGGACATGAGAAAGGCGCTTTTCCCGGCGCCTTCGATCGGCAAGTCGGGGCGCTGCAGCATTGCGACGGTGCCACGCTGGCCCTCGACGAGATCGACCGCCTGCCCCTGGTGGTGCAGGAGCGGCTGCTGGAATCGGTCCGGCGCGGCGACGTCCGCCCGATCGGGGTGCGCCACAGCTTCCGGATCGACGTCCGCCTGATCGCGGCCAGCAATGTGCCGCTGAAAGAGCTGGTGGACGAAGGGCTGTTCCTGCCCGAGCTTTACGAAGCGCTTTCACAAGTCACGGTGACTCTGGCCCCCCTGCGGGAGCGGATCGGCGATATTCCCGCATTGTGCCGCCACTTCCTCGCCAAGATCGGCGAGCAGCCTGGCCTCCGCTCGCTAGGCATCACCGATGGCGCGCTGTCTTTGCTGGCGGCGTACGACTGGCCGGGCAACGTCCGCCAATTGCAAGCGGTGCTGTTTCGCGCGGCGGTGTTCTGTGATGGGGATGCATTGACGGGGGAAGATTTTCCACAGCTTCTCAACATCGTTGGCCCCAGCCAATCCACAGCGCCATCCACACCGATACCAAACCATTCGGGCGTCATGCTCTACACAGCGGATGGAAACCTTCGTCCATTGGACGAGATCGAGGCGGACGTGATCCGGCTGGCGATCGGCCTGTATCGCGGCCGGATGACTGAAGTGGCGCGGCGGCTGGGAATCGGCCGATCGACGCTGTATCGCAAGCTCAGCGAGCTGGGCATCGATAACGCCGCATGACGGAGCCGCATGAAAAGGCGGGCCCGGTTTCCCAGGCCCGCCTGCCTCGTTCAATCTCCGACGTAAACCTCCGGCGCACGGTAACCTTTCTTGGCCATGTGCTCTACGTAGGTGATACGCTCATGACGCAGTTCGCTGCCGTATTCGTCCCATGCGTCGCGCTTGTCTTCCGTATCGCTGGCATGACGCAGATCGCTGGCAAGCTCTTTGCGGGTTTCGTTGACATTTGTGCGGTAATCGAACCAGCGGCTGTTCTGGATCCCGCCGATCGGTGAGCGCAGGATGCGTGCCTCTTCCCGATGGGCCACGGCTTCCTCGTACATCACAGGCAACGCGAACGCCGTCGTCGGCACGGCAACCAGAGCCAGAGCGGCGAGCATGGTGTTCTTGTTCATGGTCGATCTCCTTCACGATGCTGCCGGGCGTTCGGACCCGGCGCTTGAAGGGACAAACGGCGCAGGCGGCAAATCCCTCCCGAGAAGTCGATCAGCCGGGCCTCCGAATGGATAGGTTGAGGCTGTTCATGCGCGGGAAATCGAAGCTTCATCGGGGGTTTAGGTAAAGTGATGCCCTCACCCGTTCGTTTCGGGTGAAATCGAGGCGCGTCAATGCGAGAACTCGTGTCTCGACTTCGCTCGATACGAACGGAGGTGGCTCTTACGCTCTAGACGCGCCGATCTTCCTTAGCGCAGGGCCTCAAGGCAGTTGCACAAAGTCCGTCAGCGCCGCATCCCGCAATCCGCGCCAGACCCGGATGGCCTGCACCGTCTCGAACACATCATGCACGCGCAGCAGATGCACGCCGGCATCCAACGCCTTGAGCGCCAGGGTCAGCGAGCCGCCCAGCCGTTGCCGGGCCGAAGCCTCGTTCGAAAGCGCGCCGATCATGCGCTTGCGGCTTGCCCCTATCAGTAGCGGGTGGCCCAAGGCGTGGAACAGGGGCAGCGCATTCATCAGCGCCAAGTTGCTGGCGATCGTTTTGCCGAAGCCGATGCCGGGATCGAGGATGATCCGCTCCGGCGCGATGCCGGCGGCGATCGCCGCGTCCCGGCGATCGGCCAGCCAGTCGAACACGTCCAGCACCACGTCGGCGTAGTCCGCCCCGGCGTGAAGATCCTCGCCCTCGCCCGGAGCATGCATCAGGACTACGGGCACTGCGGCAGCGGCGGCGAACGACAAGCTGCGGGGATCGTGGCGCAAGGCAGAGACATCGTTGATCAGGTGCGCGCCCGCCGCCAGCGCCGCTTCCATCACCGCGGGGCGGCGGGTGTCCACGCTGATCGCCGCGCCCATGCCCGCCAGGCTCTGGACAGTGGGCACCACGCGCTTGATCTCATCACCCTCCCATACCGCCGCCGCGCCAGGCCTAGTGGACTCCCCACCGACATCGATGATCGCCGCCCCAGCCTCCAGCATCGCCGCGCCATGCTCGGCAGCGACCTGCGGATTATCCAGAAACTCTCCCCCGTCCGAGAAGCTGTCAGGCGTGACGTTGAGGATGCCCATCACGTGGGGCTGATCCAGCCGGACCGTGCGCGAACCCAGCACCAGCGGCGCATGAACCTTACGCAAGGCCGACCACTGCGCTTCGGCTTGTGGGGCCAGGTGATCCGGCAACCGGGCAAGCGCCTCTGGCATGTCAGCCGCAGCCACGCGCTCCCGGCTGACCACCCGTGCACCGTCCCGCACGATCAATGCGAAGCGGCTGGCCCACACCAGCGATCCGCCAAGCCGCACTGCCTCGCCATGTTCGGTCTGCGGACTGTCGACCAGGGCGATCGGGCGGATATAGACCCGGCTCACGAAGCGATCACGGTTCGGTGGAAAGCAGATAGAGCTGGCGAATGGCGTCCAGCGGCTTCCACCCGCCCTGATGCTCCAGATGCCAGAACGTCCAGCCATTGCAGGAAGGTGCACCCTGCACCCCAGCGCCGACGCTATGGATCGAGCCGGTCAGCGTGCCGTTCAGCAGCGAACCATCCGCGCGCACCGAGGCCGAGAATCGGCGCTTCTTGTCGGTCAGCACTGTGCCGGGCGCGATCCAGCCTGTCTCCACCAGCGTGCCGAACGCCACCTTGGGCGCGGCGCGCTTGCTTTGCATGATCTTCAGCGCGCTTTCGTCCAGCGGCAGCGCCGCCTCGATCCGCTCCAGCGCGGCGTCACGATAGAGGCCTTCGCGTTCGCAGCCGATCCACTCCCGTCCGAGCCGCTTGGCGACCGCGCCGGTGGTGCCGGTGCCAAAGAAGGGATCGAGCACCACGTCGCCCTTCTTGGTGGTGGCCAGCATCACGCGATACAGCAGCGATTCCGGCTTTTGCGTCGGATGCACCTTGTGCCCGCCTTTTCGCAGCCGTTCCTGCCCGCCGCAGATCGGCAGCACCCAGTCAGAGCGCATCTGCAACTCGTCGTTCAGGGTCTTCATCGCGGTATAGTTGAAGGTGTACTTCGCCTTCTCGCCCATCGACGCCCAGATCAGCGTTTCGTGCGCGTTGGTAAAGCGCGTGCCCTTGAAGTTGGGCATGGGATTGGCCTTGCGCCAGACGATGTCGTTCAGGATCCAGAACCCCGCGTCCTGAAGGCTCGCGCCGACGCGGAAGATGTTGTGGTATGATCCGATCACCCACAGCGAACCGTCCGGCTTGAGGATACGGCGTGCCTCGGCCAGCCAGGCGCGGGTGAAGGCATCGTAGGTGGCGAAGCTGTCAAACTTGTCCCAGTGATCGGTCACCGCGTCGACATGGCTGCCGTCCGGGCGCGAAAGATCACCGCCGAGCTGCAGGTTATAAGGCGGATCGGCAAAGATCATGTCGATCGACGCATCGGGCAAGGACCGCATCGCCGCGATGCAGTCACCATCCAGAATCTGGCCTAGCGGCAGCAGTTCCTTGGGCACGGGCGCTGGTGCCCTGGCCCTGATCCGCTCCTTGGTGAGTAACTGCCCCATGCCTGCTCCATCGCACCCGTCAGCGCCTAGGGTGAGTCTTTCTGGAGTCCGCGTCAAGAGGCGACTCGCCAAAATTAGGCGAGTCGCTTGGCGGGAGTGGGCGTCTGAGAGCGCTTATCGAGTCTGCTCAGAGGGTTAGATCGACGCCGGTCAGCTTCTCCGAAACGTCCCAAAGCCGTCGCGCAGTCTCCGGATCGCGAGCCACAACCGTCGCCTTTGCCGGGCCTGACGGTCCCGCCATTTCGAACCGCTGCTGCGGGCCGTAATAATCGCCGCCCTGCGCGTCGGGCCAGGTGGCGCCTTGCAAAGCGGGCCACGCGCCTTGCTCGGCATCGTTGAGGAACACACCCGCCAGGGGCCATAAGCCGCGCAGCACCACCGGCAGATGCCGCGACAATTCCGTGGCCGCGACCCCGGGATGGCAGGCGATGGCGCGCACCGGAATGGAGGCCGCTCGCAGCCGGCGGTCCAGCTCAAAGGCAAACACCAGGTTCATCAGTTTGCTGGCCGCATAGCGATCGGAGCGGTTGTATGATTGGTGGGCGTCGAGATCGACCCAGTCGATCCGGCCCCGCTTGTGCGCCACGCTGGAGGTGACCACCACGCGGGAGCCTGGCGTCTCGGCCAGTTTGTTCACCAGCAGCAGGGAAAGCGCGTGGCAGGCCAGATGGTTGACGCCGAACTGCAGCTCATGCCCCTGCGCCGTGCGCTGCAAGGGTGGCAGCATGACCCCGGCATTGTTGAGCAGCACATCGACCCGCGGCTCGCGCGCGATCACCTCTGCGGCTGCCTTCACGCTGTCGAGGTCAGACTGGTCCAGCTTCACGAATCCCAGGTCGGCCCTGGGCACATTGTCGCGGATGCGGACCATGGCCGCGCGGGCCTTGTCTTCGTCCCGACAAGCCAGCAGGACACGCGCGCCGCGCTCTGCCAGCACTTTGGCGGCGGCAAAACCGATCCCCGTGTTCGCCCCGGTCACGACCATGCATTTCCCGGCTTGGTCCGGCACATTCGCTTGCGTAAAATCGGTCACACCGTGGGCTCCAATTGAAGGCTGAGCTGCGCGACGGGGGCGAAGCTGCGACGGTGATGTGGGGTCGCCCCATGGGCTCGCAAGGCGGCCAGATGCTGCGGCGTGCCGTAACCCGCGTTGCGATCCCAACCGTAATGTGGGTGGGCCGCGGCCAAATCACGCATCAGGCGATCGCGATGTTCCTTGGCAATGATCGAGGCTGCGGAGATACAAGGCTCGATTGCATCGCCGCCCACGATCGGGCGTGCTTGCCAGCACCATTCGGGGCGCCGACCGGCGGGCGTCAAATTCCCGTCGATCAGCACTTCGCGCGGGGATGAGCCCAGCTTCTCGCACAAGCCCTGCACCGCCAGCGTCATCGCCAGCATCGTCGCACCAAAAATGTTGAGGCGATCGATGTCCTCCACGTCCACCACGCCCACGGCCCACTGGCAGCGGCGCTTGATCGTGGCTTCCAGCACGGCGCGGCGTTCGCGCGTCAGCTTCTTGGAATCGTCCAGCCCCGATGGGCGCGGCTTGCACAGCACCACGGCGGCGGCCACCACCGGCCCTGCCAATGGCCCGCGACCGGCTTCATCGACGCCGATCACGTAGTCGCAGATTGTTTCAAAAGGTTGCGCGGGAACAGGTTGGGGAGAATGCGTTATTAACGGCATGATCGACTTCGGTGGCTCCGTTCGCCTGCTCGCCCTGTTATCGCCCCTCGCCGTCGCAGTCGCAAGCTGCGCCGGCGCCGCACCGGGGGAAAAGCGCGACGGCAGTGAGGCGAGCGTGAAGGACGGATTGCGCACCCAAGTCCTTGCCCAGTTCAAAGAGCCTTGGGCGATGGAGTTCGATCAAGGCACGGGCATCCTGTTGGTGACGGAGCGTGGCGGCACCATGAAGTTCCGCACGCCCGATGGCAAGATCGGGACCGTCTCTGGCCTCCCCAAGGTCGCCTATGGCGGACAAGGCGGCTTGGGCGATGTCGTATTCGCGCCCGGCCAAGCCGGGTCCGGCAAGACTTTGGATGGCCGCACGATCTATCTCAGCTGGGCAGAGGCCGGAGATGGTGACACGCGCGGGGCGGTGGTTGGCCGGGGCGCACTCGCTTGCGCCACGCCGCTCTCGTGCCAGTTGAATGGGCTGAAAGTGATCTGGCGGCAAACCCCGAAGGTCACCGGCCAGGGGCACTATTCGCATCGCATCGCCTTTTCGCCGGATGGCAAGTACCTGTTCGTCAGCTCGGGTGAGCGTCAGAAATTCACCCCGGCTCAGGACCTGACCGGCAACCTGGGCAAAGTGCTTCGCCTCAACCTTGATGGCACTCCCGCCGCCGGAAACCCTTTCGCGAACCGCGGCGCGCCGTCCGACCAGATCTGGAGCTATGGCCACCGCAATCTGCTGGGCCTCGCTTTCGATCCCCAGGGGCGCCTGTGGGACATGGAACATGGGCCTGCGGGCGGTGACGAGTTGAACATCATCAAGCCGGGCCAGAATTATGGCTGGCCTCTTGTCTCCAACGGCGATCACTATGACGGGCGCGCGATACCCCGTCATTCCACGCGCCCGGACCTGGCCGCGCCCGCGATCAGCTGGAACCCCGTGATCGCGCCAGGCAACTTCATGTTCTACACCGGGACGATGTTTCCGCAGTGGCGCGGCCAGGCGCTGGTCGGCGGGATGAAGCCCAATGTCCTGGTGCGCGTGGCGATCGAGGGGGAAAAGGCGCGCGAAGTAGCGCGTACGCCCATGCCGCACCGCATCCGCGATCTCGCGCAGGCGCCCGATGGGTCGCTTTGGGTGCTGGAGGACGGCAAGGAGAGCGGCGCTGGCCGGCTCCTGCGCCTGACGCCTGTCGACGCACGATAGAAAGCGCGATTAAGGTCGACATTTTCGCCCCCCGCCCCTATCGGCGCGCGGCCATGTCCGAAGCCGCGATCATCCCGCTCGACAATGTCGACCCCGCCCTCGTCGAGGAACTGCTCGACCGCGCCTTCGAGCCGGGCCGACACGCGCGCACCGCTTATAAGGTGCGTGACGGTATGGACTGGCTTCCCGCGCTCAGCTTCGCGGCGCTGGACAAGCGCGAGATGCTGGTGGGCACGATCCAGTGCTGGCCCGTGGCGCTGACCGCGCCGGACGGGCGGCCGCATCCCATGATCATGGTCGGCCCCGTCGCCGTCCTGCCCGAAAAGCAAGGTGAAGGTTTTGGCAAGGCGCTGGTCACCGCCAGCCTTTCCGGCATCGATTCGCGCGCGCCGCTGCCGCAAGTGATGATCGGGGACGCGGAATATTACGGCGAGTGGGGCTTCGTTGCCGATCATACGTCCGGCTGGGAACTGCCCGGCCCGTTCGAGGCGCACCGCCTGCTGGTTCGGTGTGACAATCCCGCCGTGCTTCCCGGAGCCGGCACGCTGGGGCCCTGGACGCGATAAACCGGGCGGCGGAGGAAAAGCCCTCTCCGCCCCTCTCGCCCCCTCTCGCCATTGTTGCGCGCGCTCCTATCTGGCATCGCGAAAGCCATGCCCTACGAACCGCCCCCCGAACTCGCCACTTTGTCCCTCGCCCAGATCGCCGAGCTGGTGGAATCGCGCAAGCTGCCGCCGCTCGACAGTTGGTCTCCAGCAGACCAGGGCGATAGCGAGATGCGCATCGCCGCGGATGGCCGCTGGTTCCACCAGGGTGGGGAAATCCGCCGCCCGGCCATGGTCCGCGCCTTCGCTTCACTGCTCACCCGTGATCCGGAGGGACAGCATTGGCTGGTCACCCCGGTTCAGAAGCTGTCGATCGCGGTGGAGGACGCCGCGTTCATCGCGGTGGACGTGCGGCAGGATGGGGACGCCCTGGCGTTTCGCCTGAACACCGATGATCTCGTGATCGCCGGCCCGGACCATCCGATCCACGTACGTGGCGACGCCGACAATCCCGCGATCTATCTGAGCGTGCGCCACGGCACCGAAGCGCGCCTCAACCGCAGCACCTGGGCGCAGTTGGCGGAAATCGCGCTGGCGGGCGATGGCACGTCCGTATCCAGCCAGGGGCAGAGCTTCCCGCTTCTTCCGGCATGAGCGATCTGTTCGACAGGGTTTCGGCGCTGTTCCATCAGGGGCAGGTGGATGGCGAGCCGCATATCTGGACCGATCCGCGCATCACCAAGTTCGACAGTTTTCGCCCGGCGGCGGTGCTGATGGCGATGACGGAGCGAGAGCGCCCCGGCTTCCTGTTCCTCCACCGCCCCTCGACAATGCGCGCTCATCCAGGACAAATCGCCTTTCCGGGTGGTCGGCTCGATCCGGGTGAAACCGCCGTGGAAGCCGCCTTGCGAGAAGCCTGGGAAGAGCTGGGCATCGCCCCACGCGATGTGCGCGTGATCGGCACCACGGACATCTATCGCACCGGCACCGGCTACGAGATCACGCCGGTCCTGGCCGTGATCCCGCCCGATCTTGAGATCGTGCCAAACCCCGCCGAAGTGGCCCAATGGTTCGAAGCTCCGGTCGACTTCGTGCTGGACCGCGAAAACCAGGTACAGAAAACCATCGAGGTGGGCGGCAAGGTGCATCCCTTCATCGAAATCGACTGGCAGGGCCACGCCATCTGGGGCGTCACCGCCGCGATCGTTCACAACCTGTCGCAAAGGCTGCGCTGGCATGGCTGAGCTTCCGTCCGTCGACTGGACCCGGCGAGAGGATCTGCGCGCCCTGTTCGCGGCGCTGGGCGATGGCAATGGCCGCTACGTCGGCGGGGCAGTGCGCGATACGCTGCTGGGCCTGCTGGTAAAGGACATCGACGTGGCGACGCCGCTCCCTCCGGCCGAGGTGATCGCGCGCCTCGATCAGGCCGGTATCCGCAACATCCCCACGGGGATCGAGCATGGCACCGTCACGGCGCTGCTGGCGGGCGGGCCGGTAGAGATCACCACCTTGCGGCATGACGTCTCCACCGATGGCCGCCGCGCCACCGTCGCCTTCGCCACCGACTGGCGCGAGGATGCCGCCCGGCGCGACTTCACGATCAACGCGCTCTACGTCGATCCGGTGACGCTGGCGATTTCGGACTGGTTCGGCGGACTGGATGATCTGGCGGCGCGGCGAGTGCGCTTCATCGGCGATGCCCGCCAGCGCATCCGGGAGGATCACTTGCGGATCCTGCGCTATTTCCGCTTTCAGGCGCGGTTCGGCAGCGAACCCGCTGATGCCGAAGCGGAAGAAGCCTGCGCCGAACTGGCCTCTACGCTGAAAGGTCTTTCGCGGGAGCGGATCGGGATGGAGATGATGAACCTCCTTGGCCTGCCGCAGCCCGCGCCCACTATCGCTCGCATGGCCGAGCTTGGCGTGCTGTCTCAGATCCTTCCCGAAGCCCAGCCCGAGACTTTGGCCGACCTGGTGGTTCAGGAGCAGACCCAAGGCGTTGCGCCTGATCCCCTGCGTCGTCTGGCCGCGCTGCTGCCGCCCGATCGGTCGCTGGCCGAACATATCGCCTCTCGATTTCGCCTCTCTTCGGCGCAGAAAAAGCGTCTGGCGCTGGCCGCCGCCCGTTCCGACGAGCCGGATGATGCGCGCGCGCTGGCCTATCGGCTGGGGCCGAGTGAGGCACTGGATCGGCTGCTCCTCGCGGGACAGTCGATCGCACCGCTGGACAACTGGGAGGTTCCGGTCTTTCCCCTGAAGGGCGGGGAGATCGTCGCGCACGGGATCGACGCCGGGCCGCAAGTCGCCCGAACCTTACGCGCCTTGGAAGACCGATGGATCGCGGAGGGCTTCCCCCCTCGCGAGCGGGTGCTGGCGATGTTGGACGAGGTTGCGCCACAGCCGCTGCAAAATCGTCCCTGACTTACTACTTCGGGATGATCAGCAAGCAGTCAGCTTGCCCTTGCTAGGAACCTTGGGTGGACTTCCCCGGACTGATACAATTCCTGACGCAGCAGCCGCTGCTGACATTGGCCTTCGTGTCGATATTCGTGACCGCGGTGGGCGGCGTACTGCGCGGCGCCTCGCCGGTTCTGGGCGGCTTCGTGCGCGGCGTGGGCAACCTCGGCCTCGTCGCGGCATTGCTGCTGACGATCGCCCAGGTGACGCGCTTTACCAGTGGAAACGATTTGGCGCTGCCGCAGATCGGCATGCCGGAGCAATCGGTTCAGGGCGGTGAGACGCGCGTGGCGATGGACCGCGATGGCCACTTCTGGCTGCGCGCCACGATCAACGGCGTGCCCAGCCGCTTCCTCATCGACACCGGCGCGACCCTGACGGCGATCTCCCCCGCCCTGGCCGAGGCGGCGCAACTGAAGGAGAAACCTTTTCCGCAAGCGATCATGATGCGCACCGCCAATGGCACCGTGCAGGCCCAGCTGACCTCGATCGACGAGCTGCGCTTTGGTAGCGTCGTCGCGCGCGATCTGGATGCCGTGGTCGCCCCGGGGCTGGGCGATGCCAACGTGATCGGCATGAACCTGCTTTCTCGCCTGGCCAGCTGGCGCGTGGAGGGCCGCACGCTGATCCTGGTGCCTCACCATCCGCAGGATGAGAACAGCTAGTATCGTTGACGAGGGCTGCGATGGCTAGGTTGGGCGAGTGATCGGGCGTCCATTTCCACCCAAAGGTCACATTTCCGTCACCCCGGACTTGATCCGGGGGCCCTCTACCTTGCAACCGCCGAAGAACGAAGCGGGGTCCCGGGTCAAGCCCGGGACGACGAGACTGGGGACTGGTAACTAACGCCCAGACCGCGCCATTCTGAGCCGCTCTGTGCGATACTGATTGCGGACGTTCAGCCGTCTGCGCATGCTCATACAATGAACCACGCC
Source organism: Novosphingobium fluoreni (assembly GCF_014196615.1). Taxonomy (GTDB): domain Bacteria; phylum Pseudomonadota; class Alphaproteobacteria; order Sphingomonadales; family Sphingomonadaceae; genus Novosphingobium; species Novosphingobium fluoreni. Next base: position 45,785 of record NZ_JACIDY010000006.1, on the reverse strand, counting down.
AGCCGTCTCTCGCTCGTCGCTGCCACCGGTATTGTGTTACTGTCCGGGTGCGATCTGAACCGGCGACCCACCCTGTCCAAAGAGGAGGTGAGCGTTTGTCTCGGTCGAGGCGGGCGCGAGAGTCGAGCACCATTCGGCTCGCCGATCTGCCAAGTATCTTATGGAGATGCAGGCAAGGCGTGCAGCGCGAAGGCCGATTGTCTCGGTCAGTGCTTGAGCGATGCCCCTGAGCACGCAGGTTCGATCAGCATCGGCACCCCTGTTGCAGGAAAGTGCGAGGCTGAAAGCAGCACTTTTGGCTGCTACGGAAGGGTTGAGGGCGGAAAGCTGGCAGATGCATATGCCTGCGTTGACTGACATGAAGGTCAGCTATCCGTGCTTCACACCCGAAAGCGGACGGCCGCAGTCCACCAATCCCGGCCACCTCAACCGGCACAGCCCGCCGCCCGGCCTAGAACTTGTTATCCCTGGGGAAGCCCTGAGGCGGCAATCGACCGGCTGCGCCACGTGCGACCTTCCAGGGCATGAGGTCCTTCTCGACCCGGGTCCGCCCGCTGTCGCCACCCATGGTCCAGGAAAGGCCGTCTTCCAGCTTCAACGTCACCGCGTCAGACATGCCGCCATCGCGATAGCGCTGCAGGGTGACGCCTTGGCCCTTCGCCATGATCGGCAGCTCTTCCAGGCTGAAGACCAACAGCTTGCGGTTATCCCCCACCACCGCAACGTGATCATGGGCGCTTGGGATTTCCCGCACGAGCGCTAGGCGCACGCCGGGCTTGGTGCTCATCACCGCCTTGCCGCGCCGGGTATCGGCGAGCAGCTCGTCCGTCTCCGCCGCGAAGCCGCGCCCCAGGTTGGAGGCGAGCAGCAGCTGTCCCTTGGGCCGATGCACCAGCAGTGCCACGACGTGCGCATCGGGATCGATGTCCAGCATCGTGCGGACCGGTTCGCCAAAGCCGCGCGCCCCCGGCAGCTTATCAGCGCCCAAGGTGTAGAACCGGCCGTTGTCCGCCGCGATCAGCAGCTTGTCAGTCGTCTGCGCGTGGAGCGCAAAGGCCGGCCCATCGCCTTCCTTGAACTTGAAATCGCTATCCAGCGCCACATGCCCGCGTGCGGCCCTGATCCATCCCCGCTGCGAGAGAACCACGGTGACCGGCTCCTTCTCGATCATGGCATCCATGCTGAACGCCACCGTCGGCGTTGCCTGGGCGATCGTGGTGCGGCGACGGCCGAGTGCGGTGTCCTCGGCATAATCCTTGCGCAGATTGGCCAAGTCGCGCTTAAGGCGCGTGCGCTGACGGGCCGGGCTGTCCAACAGGGCTTGCAATTCGCCCTGCTCCTTCAGCAGGTCCTCATGCTCCCGCCGAAGCTCCATCTCCTCCAGCTTGCGCAACGAGCGCAGCCGCATGTTCAAGATCGCCTCGGCCTGACGGTCTGTCAGCTCGAACTCCGCCATCATCACCGGCTTGGGCTCATCCTCCGTGCGGATGATCTCGATGATCCGATCGAGATTGAGGTAGGCGATGATGTAGCCGGCGACCAGTTCCAACCGCGCGGCGATCTTTTCCAGCCGATGCCGGGTACGGCGCAGCAGGATGTCGATCTGGCTGTACACCCACTCCTGCAACAGCAGCTTCAGGCCCATCACTCCGGGCGTGCGATGCGCGTCCAGCACGTTGAGGTTCAGCGTGAAGCGGGTTTCCATGTCGGTCAGCCGGTACAGGCTTTCCTTCAGCAATTCGGGATCGACGTTGCGGCTCTTGGGCACGAGGACGATGCGGATCGCCTCGTCGCTTTCATCGCGCACATCTTCCAGGATCGGCAGCTTGCGGTCGCCGATCAGGTTGGCGATCTGCTCGATCAGCTTGGCCTTGGGCAACATGTAAGGAATTTCGCTGATGATGAGCTGCCACTGGCCGCTGCCCAACTTCTCGATCCCGGTCGGTTCCCAGCCATCTCCCACGCGTCCGGCGGAGAAGCGCCCGCGCACGCGGAACGCGCCCTTGCCGCTTTCATAGGCCGATGAGATCAGCTCGGGGCTATCCACCACCAAGCCGCCGGTCGCGAAATCGGGCCCCTTGAACACCTGCATCAGGTCTGCATGCGTGGCTTCGGGCCGCTCGATCAGCAGCAAGGTGGCATCGATGATCTCGGCCACGTTGTGGCTGGGGATCGACGTTGCCATGCCCACCGCGATGCCGGTGGCCCCGTTCGCCAGAAGATTGGGGAAGATGCCGGGGAAGATCTCCGGCTCCTCATCCTCGCCGTTGTAGGTGGGGATGTACTTGACCGTGCCTTCGTCCAACCCGGCCATCAGCTGGATCGCGGTCTTGGTCAGGCGCGCTTCGGTGTAGCGATAGGCAGCGGCGTTATCGCCATCGATATTGCCGAAATTGCCCTGGCCCTGAACCAGCGGATAGCGCAGCGAAAAGTCCTGCGCCAGGCGCACCATCGCATCATAGACGGAGGCGTCGCCGTGCGGGTGGTACTTGCCGATGACGTCGCCCACCACACGGGCGCTCTTCTTATAGGCCTGCCCCGGATCGAGCTTCAGCTGGCGCATGGCCCACAACAACCGCCGATGCACCGGCTTCAGCCCATCGCGCAGGTCCGGCAGCGAACGCGCCGTGATGGTGGACAGCGCATAGACCAGATAGCGTTCGGATAACGCCGCATCGAACGGCGCATCGACGATGGCGTCGAAGGGATCTTTATCGTCGGACTTGCTCACCATTGCTGGAACGCCCTAGCAACGCCGTGAGCCGAGCGGAACTCCCGGAACAGAAGTTTTGCGCCGTTCATTCTCCCAGCACGCACATAAGCAGGAGATTACGAACATGGCTAAAAAGGTCCTCATCCTCGCAACCGACGGCTTCGAGCAGTCGGAATTGACCAAGCCGAAGCAGGCGCTGGAAGACGCCGGCATCGAAACCACAGTCGCCAGCCCCAACGACGGCGAGATCAAGGGCTGGGACATGACCGACTGGGGCGATAGCGTGAAGGTGGACAAGACGCTCGATCAGGTGAACGCCGCCGATTATGACGCGCTGCTGCTGCCGGGTGGGCAGATCAATCCGGATAAGCTGCGGATGGAAGAGAAGGCCGTGTCGCTGGTGAAAGACTTTGCCGATAGCGGCAAACCCGTCGCCGCGATCTGCCATGGGCCCTGGATGCTGGTCGAAGCCGATGTAGTGAAAGGCAAGACCATCACCAGCTGGCCCTCGATCCGCACCGATCTGCGCAACGCCGGCGCGAACGTGGTGGATCAGGAAGTGGCGATCGATGGCCAGTTCATCACCAGCCGCAAGCCGGATGACATTCCGGCATTCAGCAAGGCTTTGATCGAGGCAGTGAACGCGCCCGTAACCGCGTGATCCGGTATCGTCCCGGGCCCGGCCCGGGACGATCTACCCCGCCCGTCCTGTCAACCGAACTGCATATCGCGCGCGATGGTGGGGATCTTCACCGTCAAACCATCAAGCTCACCCGACAATTCGATCTGGCATGCTAGGCGACTGGTGCGCGTGACACCCGCCGCCAGGTCCAGCATGTCCTCTTCATCCGCAGAAGCCGGGGAAAGTTTCTCGAACCAGTCGGGCGATACGATCACGTGGCAGGTGGAGCAGGCCATCTGGCCTTCACACGTTCCTTCCAGGGGCATCCCGGCAGCCTGCGCCACCTCTAGCAGGCGTGCGCCTTGCCCGGCTTGCGCGGTGATCAGATCACCCTTGGTCGTGACGAAACGGACGTTCAAGACATCACACTCCCTGCGCCGCGGCTGCGGCCTCTATACGTGCGCAGGCATCCTCTATTTCCCGGTAACTACTATATCTCCCAAATCCGAGACGAACAGAGGATTTCGCCTCTTTCGGATTTAGGCCCAGCGCGGTCAGCACATGGCTGGGCCGGCCAGAGCCGCTGGCACATGCCGAACCAGCGGAAAACGCGATATCGCGCAAGTCCGACATCAGCCGGGCGACATCCAGGCCGTCCAGCCGGATATTGAGGTTGCCCCGCCAGCGTCGATCAGGCGAACCATTAAGCGTCCACCGGCTCAGCAGTTCCCGCGCGCGGTGCCAGAGGGCATCGATGTGCGCCGCGTCCGCCTCTGCGCGATCACGCGCCAGCACGGCCGCTGCGCCAAAGCCCGCGCACAGCGCCGGGCTGAGAGTGCCAGACCGCAAGCCCTGCTCCTGCCCGCCACCGTGGATCAACGGCGTAAGGGCAATCCCGTCCCGCACCCAAAGCGCCCCGATCCCCTTGGGGCCATAGAGCTTATGCGCCGAGAGAGCGATCATGTCAGCCGAGGCGGGCGGCGCGATCTTGCCTGCACCCTGCACGGCATCGCACAGGAACAGAGCCCCTTCCCGATGCGCGGCGGCGGCGAGCGTATCGATCGGCTGGACTGTTCCGATCTCGTTATTCACCTGCATCACCGCGACCAGATCGAGGCCCTTAAGGTCGGCCGCGCCGTCCACCACCCCGTCGCGATCGACCGGCAGGATGCGGGCGTCGGGCTGCACCCAGCGCGCGGTATCGAGCACTGCGGCATGTTCGATAGCCGACACCGCCAGCCGCTTCGCGCCCGAGCCTAGGATTGCCAGGTTCAACGCTTCGGTCGCACTGCCGGTGAAGATCACTCGCCCACCCGGCGGCAGAAGTCCGGCCACTTGCTCGCGCGCGAATTCGACGGCGGCGGCGGCGGCGCGACCGGGCCGATGGGGGCTGTGGGGATTGGCGAAACCCGCAGCTTCGGGGCCACCAAGCCAGGGCAGCATCGCGTCCCGCGCCTCGGGAGCGATCGGAGTGGTGGCCTGATAATCGAGATAGATCATGCCGCGGCTCGGCCCCGCGCCATGTCCGCCCACGCGGTTACGAAACGCGCGATATTCTCCCGCGTCGTCTCTGGCCCGATGCTGACGCGGACCACCTCTGACGCGCCTGCGACCTCCATCGCCGTCAGCACATGGCTGGCCTTCAGGCTGCCTGACGAGCATGCGCTGCCCGCAGAAACCGCGATCCCCTGGCTGTCGAAGCGGATCAGTTGGACGGCGGCGGGGACGCCGGGCATGCGATAAGCCCCGATCGTAGGCAGACGAGGCGACGCGCCGGCAATAACCTCGCCACCTGCCTGGACGATGGCCTGCTCGAGCTCCGCCCGCAACGCGGCAGCGCTCACCAGCCACTCGGCACCTGTATCCAGCGCGGCGACCATGGCCAGAGCGCCGGGCAGGTTCTCGGTGCCGGGCCGATAGCCACGCTCTTGCCCACCCGTCGGGCGCAGCATCGCCCAATCCTTAACCAGCAAAGCGCCCATACCGATCGGGCCGCCGAACTTGTGCGCCGAAATCGCGATCAGGTCCGCATCGGGAAGATCAAGTTTCCCCGCACTTTGGGCGCAATCCGCCAGCAGCAGGCCGCCCGCGTTCCGCACCATCGGCGCAATCGCGTCCAAAGGCTGGATCACGCCGGTCTCGTTATTGACCTGTTGTACCGCCACCAGTCCGGGCCGGGCAGCAGCCAGCGGCTCGACCAGCCCGTCTCGTCCGACCGGCAGGCGATCCGCATCGGGGGTCAGCCGCAGGACCGCATCATGCTCCACCGCACTGGTCGCGGCCACCTCCATCACGCAGCGCTGGAGCGCGATGGCCAAGGCCTCGCTCGCGCCCGAAGTGAAGACGACTTCCCCGCTCCAGCAGAAGGCGCTTTTCAGCCGCTCTCGCGCATCTTCCAAGGCCGCCCGCGCCGCGCGACCGGGGCCGTGCGGGCTGGAGGGATTGGCCCATATCCGCACGCCTTCCAGCCACGCATCGCGGGCTTGCGGCTGCAGCGGCGCGGAGGCCGCATGGTCGAGATAAAGGCGCTCGCTGGTCATCCTGCGTCTAAGTTGTTTTCTGAGGCAATAATTCTATATAGCGCCAGTTCATCGTTTCGCACCCGCCGCAAGCCCGTTCTTCGGGCATTGGCAGGTGACATGCAAAGTCAGGTCCATACACAGCAATGCCCGCAGTCATTTTTCCTGGTCCCGAAGGCCGGCTCGAAGGTCGTTTCCAGCCCGCCACCCGTCCCCGCGCACCGGTGGCGATGATTCTGCATCCCCATCCGCAAGCGGGCGGGACCATGAACGACCGTATCACCCAGCACCTCTACAAGACGTTCGTCAACCGCGGCTTCGCCACTCTGCGCTTCAACTTTCGCGGCGTGGGCCGCAGCCAGGGCAGCTTTGACAACGGCATAGGCGAACTGTCTGACGCGGCCGCCGCGCTCGATTGGGTTCAGTCGATCCATCCCGAAGCATCCACGACCTGGATCGCAGGATTCAGCTTCGGCGCGCTGATCGGCATGCAGTTGCTGATGCGCCGGCCGGAGATTCGCGGCTTCATCTCGGTCGCCCCGCCGGCCAACATGTACGATTTCAGCTTCCTGGCGCCTTGCCCGGCCTCTGGCATCATCGTGCAAGGAACCGCTGACACGGTGGCGACGCCCAACGCGGTGCAGAAGCTGGTCGACAAGCTGCGCACGCAAAAGCACATCACCATCCACCATGATGAGATCCCGCGGGCCAACCACTTCTTCGAGAACGAGATGCCCGACATGATGCGCTCGGTCGACAACTACCTCGACATGCGCCTTGCGCCGGATTGCCCGATCAAGTGACGCCATAAGCGACGCTGCCAGGCCGGCGGCGTCGCTTATCGAAAACGCAAGGTGTCGCCGCTAACACGAAGCGGTGACCTGCGATCCACGCGCCCTTCCTGCCCGAATGCCGCTGCTGGACGCCATGCGCGCGCTGGCCGCTTTGCTGGTTCTGCTGTTCCACGTCGACGTCATCTTCGGCGGGCTGCCGCTGTTCCGCCATACCGAGCTGGCGGTGGATTTCTTCTTCATGCTCAGCGGCTTCGTCCTGACCGCCAGTGTCGAGGGCAAGCAACGCGACGGTAGCGCCGCCACTGGCTTCATCGTCGCCCGGATCGGGCGACTTTGGCCGATGATGGCGCTGGGATCGGTGATCGGCCTTGGCACCGCCTGGATGCGCGGCGTTGACTCGCAAGCGCTGGCCCTTTCCTTCACGCTCGCCCTGCTCCTGCTGCCGTCGATGGTGGTGCGCAGCCCGATTTTCCCGCTCAATGGCCCGCAATGGTCGCTGCTGCTGGAGTTGATCGCCAACGTCGCCCATGCGCTGGAGCTGCGGCGACTGCCGGCGCGGATGCTGCTGCTGCTATCCACCTCGGCCTGGCTGATGCTGTTCGCGATCGCCGGAATGAAGGGGGAGATGACCTTCGGGCCGATGTATCCGGGGTGGCAGCTGGGCATACTGCGGATCGGCTATGCCTATACGCTGGGCTGCGTCATCGCGCGCCTGGCCCCCGCGATCATCGCTCGGATACGCGCGCCATGGTGGTTGCCGCTTGCCTTGCTGGCCGTTTTGCTGATCGGACCGGGACGCGCTCCTGCCCCGAACGGATTGCTGGATATGGCGGTTCTGCTGGCCTTCGGGCCGGTTCTGATCATCGCCATCGCTGCCGATCCACCCGAAGGCCTGCACCCGGCGATGCGCCGGGCCGGTGCCGCATCCTGGCCGCTCTACGCGCTGCATGTCCCGTTGATGGATGGGGCGAACACGCTGGCCGTAAAAGGTGTGTTGCCCCCGTCCCTGGCCCCCGTGGCGGCAATCGTCCTGACACTGGTGGCCGCGATGGTCTTGGCAAACAGCCGCATCGCGAAAGGGTTCACGCGATCCAAGCGGCAACCATCGCGCGCCGCCCCTACCCCTGCAAATTCCAGCGGCCAACCCGGCTATACCTGATCCACACCAGCGACTATGAGCGCTGGCATGTCAGACGCCATCTCCCCGCTCGCCACCCCCTTCCCCGATCTGCCCGCCATCGCTGGCGTCACCCCGCGCATCGCCCGCGCCGGATACAAGAACTGGGGCCGCTGCGACCTGACCTATGTCGAGCTGGCGGAAGGCACCACGGTTGCGGGCGTATTCACGCGCAACGTCTGCTGCTCCAGCGAAGTGGAGCTTGGCCGCCAGAACATCGTCCAGGGGCAAGCGCGCGCCTTGATCGTCAACGCGGGCAATTCCAACGCCTTCACAGGGTATCGCGGGCGCGAGGCGGTGGAGCAGATCATGGCGCAAGTGGCCGATCATCTCGGCTGCGCGAAGGAGCAGGTCTTCGTCTCGTCGACCGGTGTGATCGGCGTGCCGCTACCCAAGGACAAGGCGCGCGAAGGCGTGGCGAACGCGCTGGCCGTGCCGTCCTGCAGCTGGGAGGATGCCGCGCGCACCATCTCCACCACCGACACGTTTCCCAAGGGTGCCACCGCGACGGCGATGATCGGTGGCGTGAAAGTGACGATCAGCGCCATCATCAAGGGTTCGGGAATGATCGCGCCGGACATGGCGACGATGCTTGGCTATCTGTTCACCGACGCGGCCGTGACGCCGGGCTTCCTTCAGGAGTGCCTCTCCGCCGCAAACACGCGCACATTCTCGTGCATCACGGTCGATAGCGACACCTCAACCAGCGATACCGTGCTGGCCTTTGCTACCGGGCACGCGGGCAACGCGCCGCTCTCCAGCGTCGATGATGCGGGTGCCGATGCCTTCGCCGCCGCGATGCATGACGTGTGCCGCCAGCTCGCCCACCTCGTCGTGCGCGATGGCGAAGGCGCCAGCAAGTTCATCGCCGTCACGGTTTCGGGCGCGGTGTCGGATGAAAGCGCGCACCGCGTCGGCCTGGCCATCGCCAACTCGCCTTTGGTGAAGACCGCCATCGCGGGTGAGGATGCCAACTGGGGCCGCGTCGTCATGGCTGTGGGCAAGGCCGGCGAACCCGCCGATCGAGACAAGCTTTCGATAGGCTTCGGCGGCGTCTGGGCCGCGCGAGACGGGCTGCCGCTGGCCGACTATGACGAGGCCCCGGTGGCCGCGCATCTCAAAGGGCAAGACGTGACCGTGGAGGTCGATCTGGGCTTGGGCGAAGGGCGCGCCCAGGTGTGGACCTGCGACCTGACGCATGGCTACATCTCGATCAACGCCGATTATCGGAGCTGACGCGATGCTGACGATCTGGGGCCGGCTGAACTCGCACAACGTCAAGAAAGTCGCGTGGCTGGCCGATGAGATCGGCTTGGACTCTCAGCGTATCGATGTGGGCGGTCCGTTCGGGATGGATGCGAATTATCTCGCAAAGAACCCGAACGCGCTGATCCCCACGATCGAGGACGGCAAGGTAACGCTGTGGGAATCGAACGCGATCCTGCGCTATCTGGCGGCGGAGTACGGCGGTGACCGATGGTGGCCCGCCGATGCTGCAACGCGCGCCATCGCCGATCGCTGGCTGGACTGGCAGTTCACGTATGCGGACGCGCAGCGCGATGCCTTCAAGCAGCTGGTGCGCACGCCCGAGGATCAGCGTGACCCGGCCCGCATCGCTGCGTCGGTTGGCAATTGTTTACCGCTGTTGGCCATCGTGGAGCGCTATCTGGGCGAGACGCCATGGCTTTCGGGCGCGGATTTCGGCATCGGCGATATCCCTATGGGCGTCTATGCCTACACATGGTTCAACCTGCCGATCGAGCGCCCCGAGTTTCCCGCGATCGCCGACTGGTACCAACGGCTGAGCATTCGAGCCGCCTTCCGCGCGCAAGTGGCGATCCCGCTGACATGAACAAGCCCGATATCACCCCAGCCTTCACCGCCCAGGTCGAGGCGATCATGCGCCACGCCTCGCAAACCGCGATCGTGCCCCGTTATCGCACGCTGGCAGAGGGGCAGATCATCAGCAAGGCAGCGGACGACGTCGTCACCATCGCCGATACCGAGAGCGAGACGCTGTTGAGCGGCATGCTCGCCGATTTGCTGCCCGAAGCGCAGGTGGTCGGAGAGGAAGCGACCTTCGCCGACGCCGCCGTGTTCGAGCGACTGCGCGATGGCCTGTGCTGGATCATCGATCCGCTGGACGGCACCAACAACTTCGCGGCGGGCAAGCCTCCGTTCGGAGTGTTGGTGGCGCTGGCCGATAGCGGGCAGGCGATCGGTGGCTGGATACTGGATTGCCTGACGGGCCGATTCTGCCATGCCGCACGGGGCGGCGGCGCGTTCATCGACGGTGAACGCATGACTGCAGCGGCGAGTGGTGAACAACCGCCCGTCGTGGCGCTTTCCACCGTTTATCTGGAGCCGGTCGAGCGAGCCCTGGTACTGGAACACATCGCGCCGCATTATCGCATGGTGGACATCCCGCGTTGCGCGGCGGAGCAGTATCCCCGGCTGGTGCTGGGCACCAACGATGTATCAGTGTTCAATCGCACCTTGCCCTGGGATCATGCCGCCGGTGTCCTGTTTCTCAACGAGGCCGGCGGTCGCGCCGCACGGCCGGACGGCAGCGCCTATCGGGTGGACGAGTGGGAACGGCGCGGCATGATCGGCGCGGCCACGCCCGCCTTGTGGGACGACCTGGCTGAGCGCTTGGCGAACCTGCCGGGAAGCTGACCAAGGTAGAAGAACATCCCTAAATTCGTCACTCTCGCGACGGTGGGAATGGAGAGGTTCAGGGTTCAGGCTTAAATCACGGCATGCAATCAAGAACACCCGCCCCCTTGTAACCGGAGGAGACGGGTGTCGTTTTAGACCTTAAAGCTCGCTTTCCAGCCAGCCCTTCAGCGCGCTCTTGGGTGCAGCGCCAAGCTTTTGGGCGACCGGCTTGCCATCCTTGAACAGCACCATCAGCGGGATCGACTGCACGCCGATGCGGCCCGGAACGTCGGTGTTGGCCATGATGTCCATCTTGGCGATCGTCACCTTGTCGCCCAGTTCCTCGCTGATCTCTTCCAGCGACGGGCCAATCATCTTGCACGGACCGCACCATTCCGCCCAGAAGTCGACCAGAACGGGCTTGTCGGACTTCAGGACGTCGGCTTCGAAGCTGTCGTCGGTCACGGCAACGGTGGGCATTGTATGTTCTCCAATAGAAATGTCGGGCAGCAATTTAGGAACGAACGGCCGTGAGGCAAAGATGCCGCGGCTAAACCTTTACTCCGATGTCGCCAAGGCCGGCTTGTGGCTTTCGAGCCAGTCCGCTGGAATGGCGATGAGGCGAGGCGTAGCGGTGTAGAGCACCGCCGCCTCCACCGTGCGCCCGGGATAGATCGCCGCCAGCGCGGCGGCATAGGCGGCCATTTGTCGCAAGGTCGCCACGGGCACGTCATCCAACGACGCCGGCGGCCGTCGCGCCGTCTTGTAGTCGATGATGCGGATGGCCTTGTCGTCCACCAGCAGACGATCGACGGTTCCGGCAATCACCTGCCCGCCGACGATCGCGGAAAACGGCACTTCGGCCAGACTGCTCGGGCCGAACAGCGCCGCCCATTGCGGGTCCGCCACGATGCCCAGCGTTGCGCGGACCATGTCCTGGCGGTCCTCCCCGCTGAACTCCGCCGCATTGCGCTCAAGCCACTGCATCGCCGCGGCCTCCTGCCGATCGACCGCGATCTCGGGGAGCCGTTCGAGCAGGCGATGCATCAGGCTGCCCCGGCGAGCCGCGTCCAGCGCCGCTCCGGGTGGCAGTGGCGGATCGGGCGCGGCCTCTTCCCCCAAAGCAGACGGGGCGAGCGGACGTGGCGGCAAAGGCTCTGCCGGCGGCGGGCGCAGCAACAGCGGCGGCACCGGATCGGGCAAAGGCAACTGCGGAAAGTCGCCGTGGGGCTGCGACGACATGGGCTGCGGCGGCGTGCCCCAATCCCGGCGGCTATCCCAGATCGGATCGGCCACGGCGGCGTCCGCCGGATACAGCGCCTCCAGCCGCGCATACCAGCTGTTCGGCGCGGCCTGGCCCTTGTCCTTGGGGCCCAGCGCGCCGCCGATGAACAGGGCTTCCTCCGCCCGGGTCATGGCCACGTAGAGCAGCCGCCAATGCTCCTGCATCTCGGCGATCTTTACACGCTCAAGCTCGGCGGCGATCCGGCCGATCTTCTCGTCCTTGCGCAGCGGCGGCAGCGGGATCAAGCGGGCGGCATCGAAGGGATCGGGCAAGTCCAGCCCGCGATCGCGGCTTTCGTCCGGGTTGCCGGTGGCATCGGCCAGAATGACGATCGGCGCCTGCAATCCCTTCGACCCGTGGACGGTCATCACCCGCACCAGCCCGGTGGCGTTATCCGCCTCGCGCTTCAACTCGCCATCGCCGGCATCGAACCACGCCAGGAAGCCCACGACGCTGGGGGTGGCGGTCAGGGTGTAGGCCATTGCGGCGTTCACAAGTTCGTCGATCGGATCGTTGGCCTCCGCCCCCAGCCGCGCCACCAGCTTGCGCCGCCCCTGCCAGGGTCCGGACAGCAGCCATTGCAACAGCACATGCGGCGGCTCGAAATCAGCCAGATCCAACAGGCCGAACAGCCGCGCCACGCTCTCGCGTACGAGCGGATCGGGCGAGGCCCGCAGATGCGCCCACAACGCGCGGCGTGGGCCAGGCGGGCGGTAGCCGTGCTCCAGCAGCATCTCCTGGCTCCACCCCATCAACGGAGAGACCAGGAGATTCGCCAGGTTGAGATCGTCCAGCGGTTGCGCGGCAAAGCGCAGCGCGGCCACCAGGTCCTTCACGGCCAGCGGCGCACCCAGCCGCAAGCGGTCTACGCCGGCCACGGGTACGCCCAAGGCGTGCAGCCGCGCCACGATTAGCCCAGCCAGTTCCTTGCGCTTGCGGACCAGCACCATGATGTCGCCCGCTTCGGCCCGGCGCTGCCGATCCTTGTGCAGGCGAAAGCCAGGCCCGGAAGGATCGACCCATGCCTTCACCTGCTGCGCGATCCGGTCTGCCAGCTGCCGATCCGGGCGCGAAAGCCACGTCTCCGCGCCTTCCTCGGGCTCATCCTCCGGCTCGTCCGATGCGGCTCCGATCGGCTGCCATAGCGTGACCACGCCGGGCCTGTCCTGGCCGACATGGCGCTCTGCTGGACGGTCCAGCCCCACCCCGTCGTGCCCGATCGCCTGAAGTGCCTTGTCAACGAAATCGAGCACGACTTGCGCCGTGCGAAAGCTGCGATCAAGGCCCAGGTCCTGCAGCTCGCGCGGACGGCGGCCCTCCGGCTCCCAGTCCCCATCCAAAGCCGCCGCGCGCATGGTGGCACGCACGCGATCGGCGGCATGGCGGAAATTCTCGGGGCTGGTGCCCTGGAAACGGAAGATCGCCTGCTTGTAATCTCCCACTACGAACAGCGTGCTCAGGCGATCGGCACGCTGGCCCTCGCCCGCCCAGAACTCCTCGGCCATGGCGAAGACGATGTCCCACTGCGCCGTGTTGGTGTCCTGCGCTTCGTCCACCAGGATATGATCGAAGCGCCGGTCCAGCTTGTAGCGTATCCAGTCCGACAGTTCGCGCCGCCCCAGCAACGCCGCGGCTTGGCGGATCTGGTCGTCGAAGTCGATCAGCCCTTCACGCTTCTTCGCCTCGTCCCAGGCCAGCGCGAAAGCCCGGCCAAGGCGCAGCGCCGGCACCAGCCGCTCCGCCAGATCGAGCATCGCCGCGGCCTGGCTGACCTCCGCCAAACCGGCGATCACGCGTGAGCAATACGTCGGGTACTCGGCATCCAGCTTTTCCAGCGAGGTGGTGGAGCGGGGCTCGCCCTTCTTGGTGAGGAACACGTCGGCCAGCGCAGCCAGACCTTCACGCCGCTGCGTCAAGGAGCCCGCCAGCCATGCGCCGATGGCTTCGGCGGCCTTTTGGCCCTTCGCGGCCTTCCATCCGCGATTGACGTCCAGGCATTGCCGCAGGGACGCAATATCAAAGGCATCGTCGCCCAGCTTGGCGGCCAGCCAGTCTTCATCAGCATCGCCGGGCAGGCCCAGCAGCCGCAGCACGTGGGGCCGCATCGGCTCCTGCCAACTGCCTGGCCCGAACCACGCCTCCCGTGCCGACGCGCAGCGCAGGAGGAACGCTTGCACCGCATCCGGTCCCAACCGCAGCGAGAGGTCGGACACGGCGGTCAGCAGTTGCGGATCACCCAGCGGGTCCGCCTCGGCACTGACCAGCAGGTCGGCCAAGACCTGCCGGGCGAGCAAGACCCGCTCACGATCCTCCATCGGCCGCGTGCCGGGCAGCAACCCGGACTCCAGCGGAAACGCCGCCAGCAACCACTGCGAGAATGCATGGATCGTATCGATCCGCAGCCCCCCGCCCGGCGAATCGAGAACGGCGGCAAACAACGTGCGCGCATGCCGCAATGCGTCCGGCCGGAAATCCGCCCCGATCGCCTGCAGTTCCGCTGCAAGCTCCGTATCGCTGAGGCGGACCCAGCGGGCCAGCTTCTCATTGATGCGCGCCGCCATCTCGGTCGCACCCGCCTTGGTGAAAGTGAGGCACAGGATCTGCGACGGGTCGACGCCCGGCTGCAGCAGCAGGCGCAGCACGCGTGATGAGAGCACTTGCGTCTTGCCGGTTCCGGCCGAAGCCGAAAGCCAGACCGTGTCCTGCGGCTCCACCGCCAGCATCTGGCTGCCGTGCAGCTTGTGCGGCGTGCTCATGCCGAGTCCTGCGTCCGGCTGCCCAGCTGCGCGATCCATTCGTCCAGGCGCATCAGCTGATCGTAGTCGGCATAGCCGGGAAGGTCGGGATTGAGCCGCGCGGTGAACGGCTCGTCACCCAAGATCCAGCGGTCCAGTGCGTCATCGAGATACCGCGCAGTTTCGGCCAGGAAACGATCGCGCGGGATGCCAGACTTCTTCGTGCCTTCCAGCACCGGCTCCGCCCAGTAACCGAAGCGATCCTGCCCCGGGCGCTTGGCGAGTGACCAGTATTCGAAACGCTCCGCCTCGCCCGCGATGTCCTTGAAGCCACCCCGGCTGGCGATCAGGCCGATCAGCCCCAACTGCAGCGCGAACCCCTCCTCCACGCGGCGGGCGGAGGGCGGCTGGCCGGTCTTGTAATCTACCACCGCCAGGCTGCCATCGGCGCAACGGTCGATCCGGTCGGCCCGGCCATGAAGCCGCACGCCGCGCCAGTCGATCGCGCCATCCGCCTCGGTGGCCAGGCCCACGCGCCCTTCGCCGCGCTGGCTGGCGATCTCTTCGCCGATCCAGTCGAGCCCGGCCAGCAGGCGCGGCCGCCACAGGGCGCGCATCAAGGGGTGCGCGCTCATCTCGTCCATCACGGTCTCGGCGGTGACGCGCAGCATCCCGGCCGGCTCGCCCGCCTTGTGCCAGCGATCGAGAATGGCGTGCACCGCCGTTCCCTTCCAGGCAGCGCTGGGCTCTGCATCCAGGCCGTCCAGCGACCGCAGCCGCAGGATCGCGTTGGCGTAGAACTGGTAAGGATCGCCGCGCAGTCGATCGAGCCCGGTGACGGAAAGCGCCACCTTGCGCTGCACATCATCGGGCATCGGCTGCGGCCGGGGATAGGGCGGCGCCGGTGGTGGATCATCCAGCATGCGGGCCAACCGGACGGCATCCTGCTCGGCCATATCCCGCGCCGCCTTGTCGCCCAGCATGGCTTTCACGCGCAGCACGAAGCGCGAGGGGATGACCGGCGAACCCTCGTCCCGCCGCGCCCAGCTCAGCACCACTTCCGGCGCACCCAGCGCGGCGGCAAGGTCGTGGGCGGACAGGCCGATGCGAAAATCGGCGCCTGGCACGCCCAGCGCGCGCAGCAGCGCAGGCGGTAGCAACGCGTCGGGCGTGGGGCTCGCAGGCCAGATGCCCTCTACCAGCCCGCCGCAGATGACCAGATCGGCGCGGCTCATGCGCGCTTCCAACAGGCCATAGATCGAAACGCGGGGATGACCGCCCCATGGCGGCCTGACCGAAACGCGGTCCATCGCATCGCGCAGCACCGAATGGACGTCCGCCGGATCGAGGCGCGTGTTGACCTGCCGCGCCGCCTCGCGCAGTTCCTCCACGAATTGCGCCAAGGCGCGGCCATCCGGGCGGCTCCAAAGGCCTTCACCGCAAAGCGCTTCTCCGGCGGCGGCCAGCGCGTCGATCAGTTGGGCTAGCGGGGTTTGCGCGCTCAGTGCCATCAGCGGCGCAAGCACGGCCTCCACCCCCGCCCACCACGCGAGCAGATCGGATGCTTCGGCTTTGGCCCGCAGCGGTGCGAGCCCCGGTCCGGGACGCGGCCCCCTGAGCGCGAGGTCGAGCGTCCGCGCATTCTCCAACCAGGCTGCGCGCCCTTCCCCCGCAGCCACCAGAGGATGCGTCAGCAAGGCGATCAGCGGCACCGGTGCTGCCTGCTCGGCAATGACTTCGGCCAGCAGCAGCAACACGCGCGCTGCCGCCGTCTGGGGCAGGGGACGGCCCGCCGTATCGTCCGCGACAATGCCCCACCGCGCCAGTTGCGCGACGATGCGGCCTGCCAGGTTACGGTCCGGCGTGATCAGCGCAACGCGCCGCTCGGGCACTTCCAGAGCTTCCCGGATCAACACGGCGATCGCGCTTGCCTCACCCGCGGGAGTAGCGCTTTCCATTAGCCGAACCCCAGCCAGGCGTCGCTCTTTCGCCTCAAGGCGGTTCCAACGCGCTGATGGCTCCGCGGGCAGGAACAAGTTGGAGATTGCCCTGCTGCGCTCTGGCGGCGCGGCGGCGAGGCCCGCACGGTGCCAGGGCTGTACCTCGTCCCGCGCGATGCCCATGCGGTTCAGCAGCAGCTTGAGATGATACTGCGGATGCGCCACGGCATCGCCCCGGCCGAACGGCGGATCGCCCGGCTCGGCAGGACTGCCGGCGGTGCCCAACGCTGCCCAGACTTCCGTGTCTAGCGAAAGGTCCAGGTCCGGCAAAATCACTGCACCGCGCGGCAATTGAGAGACCACGCGCAGCAACCGCGCCAGGGCGGGCGAGGCACTGGTGACGCCCGCCGCCACGATCGGGCTGGCCGGGGCGGCCCCGCTCCAGCGCAGGGCAGCATGGTCGAACAAGCGATTGCGCCGCTCCGGCCCGTCCACTTCGCCCCGCGCGGCGAGATCGGCGATCCAGTATTGCTGCACCATCAGGAACGTGCGCGTGGCATCGCGCCAATGCTCGGCCAGTTCGCCGACGATGCCGATAACCTCATCCGACATGAGATCGACCGGCGCGATGCCTTCCACGGCCAGACGATCCATCGTCCGCCCGATCTCGAACGCGCGGCGCAGCAACGCCGGCCCCTCGCCCGCAGCATCGCCCTCCACGGTGCGCAAGTGATCGGCCAGGCGGAGCCAGCGGCGCGTCGGATCGGCGGCGGGCGGAACATCGGCCGCGCCCAGGGGATCGAGCAGCGGGCCCAGCGTCTCGTCCAGATCGATATCCCCCACCACCGCCATGCGCGGCAGCAGCATTCCCGCGCCGGAGTGCCGGATCATCGCCTCGGTCACCGTGCGCACCGCGCGGCGACTGGGCAGCAGCAAGGTCAGGCGCGCTAGGCCGAAATCGGGCTCTGCGTAGCGCGGCACAAGGCCAGCGACGAGCGCATCGGCAAAGCCGCGATGCGCCGCGATGGAATATATCTGGGGCGCGCCGCGATCAGGCAAAAACCAGCCCCGTACCGGGCTCAATGCCGATCGTGGTCATCCGTGACATCGGGCCAATCCAACTGATCAAAAGCGATCACGCACGCGTCAGCCACGCCTCGGTCGGAGCAATCGCGCCTGGATCACCCACTTCGAACCACACACCGGTATGCGACACCCCGTAGAGCCGCCCTTCCTCGATCGCGCGATTCCACAGGACATTGGTGGAGAATGCGCCCTCCGGCGCATCCCTCAACAGCCGATGCGAGACCAACTGGATGCCCGAGTAAATGAACGGCGCGATCCGCCCCGAACGACGCCGCGCAACCCGGCCCATGCCGTCCAAGTGGAAATCGCCCTTGCCCTTGTAGTTCAGCGCGCGCGCATGCGGCACCAGCAGCAGCAGCGCGTCCATCCGCTCGGCATCCCAGGCGGCGGAGAGCTCGGTGAAGGCGTTGCGCGGCCCATCAACCCAGATGTTGTCGCTGTTCAGCGCGAAAAAGGGATCGGGCAGCATCTCCTTGGCATTCACCATGCCGCCGCCGGTTTCCAGCAGCAGTTCGCGCTCATCCGAGACGATCGTGGTCGGAGCCTTGCTCCGGCGGCCGCGTAGATGGGCTTCCAGCGCATCCGCCAGGTAGTGGACGTTGACCACCGCCTTGCTCACACCAGCCGCGCCCAGTTGATCCAGCGCATAGTCGATCAGCGGTTTGCCGGCGACGCGCACCAGAGGCTTGGGCTGCGTCGCGGTCAGCGGACGCATCCGCTTGCCGATCCCGGCGGCAAGGACCATCGCGGTGTCGCTGGCGAGCGGCGCGCTCATGCCGCGAACGCTCCGCCGTCGGCCTGGCGCAAGGTTGCGGGCACGTTAGCCGCGAACCATTCCTCCACGCGCGCGAGCGCCGGGTGGGACAAGTCACGTTCCAGCTGCCGCCAAACGCGCGGGATCAAGTCGAGGTAGCGCCGCTTGCCGTCGCGCTTCCACAGCCGCACGAAAATGCCCACGATCTTGATGTTCCTTTGTGCGCCCAGCCGCGCATAATCTGCGAGGAAAGTTTCCCGGTCAGCGCCGGTTGCCGCCAAGTAGCGCTCGATCATCGCCGTCTCTACTTCCGCCGAAACATCGCGCCGCGCATCCTGCAGCAGAGAGACCAGATCATAGGCCGGATGGCCCACCAGCGCGTCTTGGAAATCCAGCAGCCCCTGCCGGTTCAGCGCGCCCAGCAACATGATGTTTTCCGCATGATAATCGCGCAGAACGGTTACACCGGGGCGCTGGCGGGGCAGCAGGTCGGCCAGGGTAGCCTCCCACGCCGCGGTATATCCCGCCGCATCGGCATAGAGATTCTGCGCAGGACAGTACCACTCGGTGAACAGACGCACTTCGCGCAGGTATTCGCTCAAGGAATAGTCCAGGAACGGTCCCGGCGGCAGCCGGTGAAGCTGCACCAACGCATCGATCGCGCCGCCATAGACCTCGATCTCGTCGGCAGGGTGCGTATCCAGATAGTCGCGCATGCGGTCGGTGCCGAAATCCTCCAGAAGGACCAGACCCTTGGCGGCATCCTCGGCCAGGATATGCGGTGCACGCATCCCGTTGTCATCCAGCCAGTGCGCCGCACGCAGGAACGGTGCGGGGTCCTCGTTCGGGGGCGGCGCGTCCATTAGCAGGCTGGTGCGGCCATCGCGCCGAATGCGGAAGTAGCGGCGGAACGAGGCATCCCCGGGCAGAGGCTCGATCGCCGCGTCGGACCAGCCGGCCCGAGCGAGGAATGCGTGAACGCCGCCGGGCAGACTCACGGTGCTGGGGGGATCGATTGCATCAGCCATGGCAGGCGCTCTAGCCAATCGCCCCCACCCTCGACAACGGCGATCCTGCCGCCGCCCCCATCTTCTTGTTCAGGACGCAGCGTAATCGACAGACAACCAGCCTCGTGCGCGAAGCCGCCCGCCTGTTCGGGCCACTCGGCGATCAGCGCCGCGCCCTGGCGATAGTCATCCAGGCCGATCTCTTCCACCTCAGCCGGATCGGCCAGGCGATAGAAGTCCGCGTGCACCACCGGCAAACGGACCGATGGCGGCTCGTACAGTTCAATGATCGCGAAACTGGGTGACGGCACCTCGCCCGCATGCCCCAACCCGGCGATCACGGCGCGCGCCAGCGTGGTCTTGCCCGCGCCCAACCCACCGGAGAGCGCCACCACATCGTCAGGCCGCAAGACGGCGGCGATGGCCGCGCCCAGGCGCTCCATGGCCGTGAGGTCGCCCAAGAGCAGCTTCACGGCAGTTCAACGACCGCCGCCGTGCCCTGCCCTCGCTCCGACAAGAGACGCAACGTGCCACCGTGGGCCTGGATCAACTGGCGCGCCAGTGGCAGGCCCAACCCCTGCCGTCGTTCGATCGTAGTGCCGTCGTCACTGATCTTCACGCCATCAAGCGCGCTGGCGAGCACGTCCTTGGCCATGCCGGGGCCGTTGTCTGATACCACCACTTGCGCCACGCTGCGGCCGTTCTGCCGCTCCCGCGCGACCTGGACCAGAATCCGCCCGCCCTCTGGTGTCGCGGCGATGGCATTGTCCAGCAGGTGGCCGAACGCCCGGGCCAGGCGGCGGCGATCACCCTTGATCGTGCCCATCAGGTTGCTGCCTTGCAGGTCCAGCGTCAGCCCGGCGCGGCTGATGCGGGTCGAGCGTTCCTCCACCAGCGTGCGGATCAGCGGCATCAGCTCCACGTCTTCGCGCGCGAGGGGGAGCAACCCAGCCTCGCTTTGCGACAAGTCCAGGATCGTCTCGATCTGCTCGCCCAGCCGCTCCGCCGAATCAATGATGGCCTGCACATATTCGGTGCCGGATTCGCTCAGCTGGCCGCCGACACCCGCCTGCAGCAGTTCGGCAAACCCACCGATCGACGTTAGCGGCGTGCGCAGTTGGTAACTCATGTTGGCCAAGAACCGCGTCTTCACCGCGTCCGCCTCTTCCAGCGCCATGTTGCGATCGCGCAACGCGGCCTCGGCATTTTGCGAATCGCTGATGTCCAGCACCGTCAGCAGGCCATTGCCGTCCGGCAGCGGCACGCCGGTGAACGCCAGCGTCCGGCCATCCTCCAGCACGATCCGCCCATCGGTCTGCGCGCGGTCCAGCGTGGCGGCGCGCACCACGTCGCCCACCATCTTGACTTGTGCCGGCGTCTTGAGCCGAGGGGAAATCTTGCCCAGCAGCGCCTCGACATGCGGGTGCGTGTCCAGGAAATCGCTTTCCAGGCCCCAGTCCGCAGCAAAGCGCCGGTTCCACAATTGCATCCGCCCATCCGGCGCGAAGACGGCGATGGATTCGAACAAGCTGTCGAACGTGGCGGTGCGCGTGCGCAGCAGCGTGTCGCGCACGGCGGACAGGCGCAATTGCTCGGTGCGATCTTCGGCGATCAGCAAAAGGCCGCCATCGGGCACCGGCTGCGCCACGATGCGCAAGTGCGTGCCATCGGCCAGCGGCCAGGCCTCTTCCTGCGTCTCGTTGGCCGAGAACCAGCCCGCCCGCTCGCGCCGCCAAGCTGGAAAATCGCGCACTTCGGGAACGCGGCCCTTATCACGCGCGGCATCCAGCAAACGCTCAAACGCGGGCGGATCGGCCATTGCGGCGGGCGCGATCTTGAACAAGCTCTGGAACGGACGATTGGCGAAGGTCAGGCGGCGCTTGGCATCGAACTGGGCGACACCGGCCGAAAGCTGATCCAGCATCGATCGCTGCGCCTCGCGGAAGGCGCGGAAGGCGCGCGCCATCTCCTCCAGATCCTCGACATCCACCGCATAGCCCGCCACGCCCTCGCTGCCGAGCGGCAGATCGTGAACGCGATAGGCGCGGCGCTGGTTGTCGATCGTTACCGAGACCAGCCGCTCGATCGGCGTGCCCTTGACGGCGGCCTGCATCGCGACTTGCGCAGCGGTGAGGCCGTCCACCATCTCGATGAGTTCGACGCCATCCTTGACCACCTGGGTCGCATTGTCGCCCGCCACGGCGGCCACGTAGGCGGAATTCACCAGCCGCAGCGAGCCGTTGGGCCGGCGGAACCACATCGGCATCGGCGCGGCCTCGATCAGCGAGACGAGCGCGGTAAAATCCCCCCGCGCCTGCGCGGCTTCCTGGCGCAAGGTGACCAGTTCGCTCTCGCTGTCGCTGAAATCGAAAACCCAGACGAGCGCCGCGCCGCCGGGCGATACCTGCGGGTCCGCCAAGTGCCCGCGCAACGCCAGGCTGCGATTGGAGCCCATCGGCGTGGCGACCATCCGGAAGGGCGTGGCGGTCTTTTGCGTGCGCAGCACCGCTTGCGTCAGGTGTGCCAGCGCCTCAGGGTCAAGCCCGCGATCGCCGCCGTCCAGTTCGCTGAGATATTGCGGTACGCCATCCAGCCCCAGCCATTGTGCCAGGCGCGGCGAGGCCTCTATCCGGCCATCGGTGCGGACCAGCAGTGGTAGCGCCGGCGATTCCTCCACCATGCGCGCCAGGCGACGGGCGGAGCGCTGGTTCGCCTCGGCCTTGCGCTGGCGCAGGCGCGAGACAACGATCGCCCAAGCCGCCGCCAGCGTCCATGCCGCCATCAGCAAACCGAGCAGCACAGGTAGGATACGGTCCTGGTCCATCAGCTTCCGGCTATGGAGCGCGCATCAGGCTATGACAATGGGTTGGATGGCCCTTGCCATGCGCTAACCCGGAGTTCGGTCTGCGCATAGGCCGGTCAAAGCCACTAAAGCACAGCGCCAGTGCGCTTCGGCTTGGCCCAACACTGACCTTTAAATCGGGCGCGGAGGGGGACAGCGTGGCTGCCCCCCATCACACCTCAGTACCGGTAGTGATCGGCCTTGAACGGGCCCTGCTGCGGCACGCCGATATAGTCTGCCTGCTTCTGGCTCAGCACAGTCAGCTTGACGCCCAGCTTCTCCAGATGAAGGGCGGCCACCTTCTCGTCCAGGTGCTTGGGCAGCACGTAGACGCTGTTCTGGTACTGCTCGGACTTGGTCCAAAGCTCGATCTGCGCGAGCGTCTGGTTGGTGAAGCTGGCCGACATCACGAAGCTGGGGTGGCCGGTGGCGCAGCCCAGGTTCACCAGGCGGCCCTTGGCCAGGATCAGGATCTGCTTGCCATCGGGGAATTCCACCAGGTCGGTGCCCGGCTTCACTTCGGTCCACTTGTAGTTGTCGAGCGCGGAGATCTGGATCTCGCTGTCGAAGTGGCCGATGTTGCACACGATGCTCATCGGCTTCATCGCCTTCATGTGCTCGGCGGTGATCACCGCTTCGTTGCCGGTGGCGGTCACGAAGATGTCGGCGCGGGTGACCGCCTCCTCCATGGTGACGACTTCATAGCCTTCCATCGCCGCCTGCAGTGCGCAGATCGGATCGACCTCGGTCACCATCACGCGGGCGCCGCCATTGCGCAGCGAAGCCGCCGAGCCCTTGCCGACGTCCCCGAAACCGGCGACGCAGGCGACCTTGCCGGCCAGCATCACGTCCGTGGCGCGACGGATCGCATCGACCAGCGATTCCTTGCAGCCATAGAGATTGTCGAACTTCGACTTGGTGACGCTGTCGTTCACGTTGATCGCGGGGAACGGCAGCTTGCCTTCCTTGGCCAGGCTGTAGAGGCGGTGGACGCCGGTGGTGGTCTCTTCCGAGACGCCCTTGATCGCCTTCACCGAAGCGGTGAGGTAGCCCGGCTTCGCCTTGAGGAAGGCGTTGAGCGCACGGACGAATTCGATCTCTTCGGCATTGCCAGGCTCGAACAGCTTTTCGCCGGCCTCTACCCGCGCACCCCAAAGCGCGAACATGGTGGCGTCGCCGCCGTCGTCGAGGATCAGGTTAGCCGTCAGGTCCGCATCGCCTTCGGTCGACCAGTCGAAGATCTTGCCGACGTAATCCCAGTAATCGGCCAGGCTCTCACCCTTGATCGCGTAGACCGGGATACCGCTCGCGGCGATGGCGGCGGCGGCGTGGTCCTGGGTGGAGTAGATGTTGCAGGTGGCCCAGCGGACCTCGGCGCCCAGCGCCACCAGTGTCTCGATCAGGACCGCGGTCTGGATCGTCATGTGCAGCGAGCCGGTGATGCGCGCGCCCTTCAGCGGCTGCGACGCGCCGAACTCGGCGCGCAGAGCCATCAGGCCCGGCATCTCCGTCTCGGCGATCGCGATCTCGGCGCGGCCGTAGTCCGCAAGGCCGATATCGGCGATGGCATAGTCTTTGGTCAGCTCGAGAGTGGCCACGGGAAACTCCTGCAAGGTCTGGCGACGCGCCAAACAAGCGCGCCTTGGATGTGCCGTCCCTTAGCCGCCCAAGCTCATCGAGGCAAATATAAAGCTTTCTTTATATGCAGTGCGATCAATAGACCGCGTCTGTCCGCCGGGGGATGTGTCGATAGGGCAGGATCTGGTCGGCGACTTCCACCAGCGTCCCTGTCCCCTGCACCAGCGCCAGCCCGTGCGTCACCGCTTTAAGGTCGGCGCAGCCCAGCCAGGGGTGGCCGGAGCCGAACTCGCTGGAAATCCCGTAGCTCACCCGATCGAATGCACGGCCGACATTGGCGTTGCCATACCGCTGCGCCAACCGGCTCCACACCGTGTTGGAGGCCCAACCCAGATCGGAGCGGTGCGCTTGCCAGAACGCCGCGTAGTCCTGCCGAAAATCGGATGTGGTGGCGCTGCATTGCGCACCGGTGACCCGCAGCATCATGTCCAGGCGGTAGAGTTTCTCCGCATTGGTCATGGCCGGTGCGGCTACGGCGGGCACTGCGAAAGAAATTGCGAGCGCCGTGCCGAGGCCGGAAATGGCCATCCGCTTGGTCAAATTACGCATAAAACCAGACCTCTACCCGAATCCCCCGTGATGATGGAGGATCGCCCAACCATGGTTGCCAAGAGTTTAACGGTCCACCTAAGCGCAGATTAACCGCGCCGTCCCGTTGTAGAGGCGCAACAGCACCGTATATCTGCGCCGAACCGATTCATCCCCAAGGAAGGATATTTACCCATGACCATCGCCGTTGGAGACAAGCTGCCTGACGTAAAGCTGACCAAGGCTACCGCCGATGGCCCCGATCAGGTCCAGTCCTCAGAGTATTTCGCGGGCAAGCGCGTCGCGCTGTTCTCGGTCCCGGGCGCGTTCACGCCGACCTGCTCGGCCAAGCATCTGCCGGGCTTCGTGGAAAAGGCTGCCGACCTGAAGGCCAAGGGCATCGACGAGATCGCCTGCACCGCCGTGAACGACGCGTTCGTGATGGGCGCCTGGGGCAAGGCTTCGGGCAGCGATGACGTGACGATGCTGGCAGACGGCAATGCCGATCTGGCCGAAGCGGTCGGCCTCACCATGGATGGCAGCGGCTTTGGCATGGGCAAGCGCGGCCAGCGCTTTTCGATGGTCATCAACGACGGCGTGGTCGAGCAGCTGAACGTGGAAGAGCCTGGCAAGTTCGAGGTCAGCTCTGCCGAATACATGCTCGGCAAGCTCTAAGTTATACGCTGCGGGCGGCCACACGGGTCGCCCGTTTCGTTTTTGAAGACAGCAATTGCAGGGATTTGATATGGCGCGTTCGGTGATCGTGACGGGCGGCTTCGGGATTTTGGGCCAAGCCGTTTCCGAGGCATTCGCACAGCTTGGCGACAAGGTGGCCCGGATCGACTTTGCGGCCCAGCCCCATCAGCCCGTCGCAGGTGCTCTGGATATCGGCGGGATCGACCTGACCGATGCCGCGGCGACAAAGGACGCGCTGGCAAAGATCGTCGCCGCACACGGCGGGATCGATGTGTTGGTGAACGTCGCAGGCGGCTTCACCTGGGAGACGCTGGAAGACGGTGCGATCGAAAGCTTCACCAAGATGCATTCGATCAACCTGGTCACCAATGCCACGATCACCCAACTGGCCCTGCCCGAGCTGAAGAATTCCAGCGCCGGACGCATCGTGAATATCGGTGCTGGCGGCGCGGTGAAGGGGGCAATGGGCATGGCGTCCTACGCCGCCTCCAAGTCCGGCGTCCATCGCCTGACGGAAGCATTGGCGGAAGAACTCGCCGGCTCCAGCGTGACGGTGAACGCGATCCTGCCCAGCATCATCGACACGCCGACCAACCGCGCCGACATGCCCGACGCCGATACTTCGACGTGGGTGAAGCCAGAAGCGGTGGCCAAGGTGATCGTGCTTCTGGCCTCTACGGATGCCGGAGCGGTCAGCGGCGCGTTGGTGCCGGTATCACGCGGGGGCTAACCCTGCGCGGAAGCCATACGGCGGCGCCATCGTCTCTATAGATGCGCCGCCAACCGCTGTTCGGCCGGTCCAGCTCATTACTGAGAGCGACGGAGTGGCTGGGCCGCAGCACGAACGCGGCGGGACGGTACAGTCTCTCGATCGCCCGAAGACGATAGCTGCCGTTCAGCGTCGCACCATAGCGCTGCCATTCCTCATCCGTGTAGCGATAGTATCGGCCATCCAGCGAAACCCGCCAGCGCGGATAGCCAGCGTCGATCAAAACGCCCGCGAATTCCGGCTCGGTGATGATAGTGCCGGCAGCATCCGTTTGCGCCAGCCGCGCTACCGCTGTCATCGGCAGATTATCCGAGAAACGGGTGGGGCGGATGGCGGGTGCCAGTACCGCTACGGCAGCGACGCCGAGCACTGGCAGCCATGACGCTCGACCGAACTTCTCCGGCGTCCGCCCGCGCCCGGCAATGACCGGGATCGTCGCCACCGCCCAGAACAGGACAAACCGGTAGGCGCTGATCGTCAACACCAGCAACGCCAGCATCACCGCCAGATCGGGCCAGGATACCGCGCGCCGATCGCGCCACGCCGCAAAGGCCGCCACTAGCGTCACCAGCAGGATCGGCACTGCGTTCTCGCGGTTCGCTTCTATCCACAAGGGCAGCCATTCACTCGCACCAACCGAAATGCTGGCCTGCGCATTGCGCGCCGATACCGCCAGGATACCCGCCCCATCCGGCGTCGCGAACACGCTGAGCGCAGTGATCGGGACAAGCATTGTCGCTGCCAGCGGGCGTGGCTGCGTCCTGTCTCGAAGCCAAACCGCCCAGCCCGCCATAGCATGGGCGGCCAACGCGACTATCCCGATACTGATAGAAGGGTGCAGGTTCTGCCACGCGACCAGCAGGATGGTGCCCAGCATCACTGTTTGCCAGGCGCGTAATTCCAGCTTCAGCAGAGCCAGCAGCAAGCCAAAGCACAAAGCCCCGAAGCTCTGCGGCCGGATGCTGGCAGCAGGTAAGGCGGCGCCAAAGGCCAGCAACAACGCGAGAGTGAGCGGCATCGCCCTTGCGCCCGAACGACGGCAGCCTGCGGCCACAGCCCAGAAGCCACCGCACCAGCACAACGCATCGAACAGACGAAGCCCCGTCCAACCCCAAGCCTGACGAACAGCCGCGAACGCCGCCTGCCCCAACCAGGCAACCGCGTTCAACGGCTCTCCCAGATGGGTCACCGCAAACGGCTCTTGAGACACCGGCGCACGGGCAGCGAGGATCATCTCTCCCAGCTTCAACTGCCAGAAGATATCGACATCCCAGACTTCCCGCCACAGCAGGACGCCCAGCATCAGCGCGGGCACGATCGCCAGCAGCCAGCCGTGGCGCGCCGAGACCGCGTTACGCCTTTGCGCCATCTGCCCGCCCCGGTTTCAAGAATCGTCCTTCATGCGCTTGCCTTGCACGCAAGATCGCCGACGTTTCCAGCCCTTCCCGCGCCGGTCCGCTCAAAAACCTGGGGGATGCCAGCCGGTTTTCAGTAACCCATCAGCTTCAGAACTTCGGTGCGGCTACGCTCATCGTCCAGGAACGTCCCCATCATCCGGCTGGTGATCATGCTGACGCCCGGCGTCCGCACGCCGCGCGCCGTCATGCAGGCGTGACTCGCCTCGATCACCACGGCGACACCCAGCGGCTTCAGGTTTTCCCAGATGCATTGCGCAACTTCGGCCGTCAGGCGTTCCTGGATCTGCAACCGCCGCGCGTAGCCATGCAGCACGCGCGCCAGCTTGGAGATGCCGACGACGTGATCGCGCGGCAGATAGGCGATCG
Organism: Novosphingobium fluoreni; assembly: GCF_014196615.1. Classification (GTDB taxonomy): domain Bacteria; phylum Pseudomonadota; class Alphaproteobacteria; order Sphingomonadales; family Sphingomonadaceae; genus Novosphingobium; species Novosphingobium fluoreni. The sequence continues at coordinate 18,238 of NZ_JACIDY010000006.1, read as the reverse complement.
CCGCCTTGCCGATGATCGGCGCCATGTGGTGTTCGCAGTGCGACTGGAACGGAATGTCCTTCAGCAGGACGACTTCGTTGTAGCCGCCAACTTCCTCGAACACGCGTTCCAGATGAATGGCGGGATCGTCGGCGTAGCCTTGGCAGTATTCCTTCCACGCACGGGCGACACGCTTGGGCGTATCGAGCAGACCCTCGCGGTTCGGATCGTCGCCCGACCAACGAATGAGTGTGCGGATCGCATCTTGCACTTCCTCGGGAACGGCGGGCTTTCCGGTGGGCTTATCTTCATCGGGTCCGACCAGACTGCTCATGCTGTTTCCCTTCGTGTGAACTTATTCTTTACCCGCGATAACGTCCGGCGCAATCCGGGCTTTCGCAATAATCCGCGCCTCCGAAACAAGCCGCGCTTTTCGATCGGTTCAAAAACGTCGCTGGGGCGCTCGGGATCGAGCAGCGCACTGTCAGCCAGCGCGCGTTCCGCCTCGTTCAACTCGGGCAATTCCAAAGGGCGCACATGCTTGCCGGTGCGCGGCAGGGCCAGAAGCATAGCCGCCATGGAGCCGTGCTTTTCCAACAGTGGCCCCACGTCATCCTCTGGGATGCCGGCATGTTCGGCGATCAGGGAGTGGCGCAGGCCGATGATCTTGGGGCCGACATCGCGATTGGCGGGGCGGGTAACGTCAATGAAGACATCACATTCGCTATCGAGACCCATAGAGCGATTGTTCATGTTGGCAGAGCCGATGCGCAAGATCTCATCGTCGATAATCGTGAGCTTGGCATGCACGTAGATGGGGTCGCCACCGGTAGTATAGGGCACGAATATGTGGAACCGGCCAGCATGGTCCACCTCCCGCACCGCGCGAACCAGCCGGGCGCGTGCCGAATCCATCGCCACTTGTTCCAGCCAGCCATCGGCGGTGATCGGATTGACGATGCAGAATTCTGGCGGATCGGGCTCAGCCAGGCGCTGGCAGATCGCTTCGGCGATGCGGCGGGAAGCGAAGTATTGCGTCTCGGCATAGATGAAGCGCTTTGCCCGGCCGATCTGTTCGACGAACAGGTTCTCGATCTCGGACACCTGGGGGCAATCGCCCCACTCCGCGCGCGTGCGGGCGATGCCGATCTCGACATTCTCGAACTCGGCCTGAAGGCGATCGGGCCATGGGCTTTCCTCTTGGGGTTTGCACGGCGCCAGCTCTTCCCCGCCCGCCACTTTCCAGCGATCACGACCCAACTCGCCCAGGGCCAGCGCGACATCACCCTCCATCATCATCGTCGCATCGTGCCACGGACCATAGTTTCGCCCGGTCGGCCGCTTGCGTCGCTTATCATCGTGGATGTGTTCGCGAGTGTCCCAGCGGTCTGACGTCATGTCGATACCGCCGCACACCGCCACGCGATCATCCAACACGACGATCTTCTGGTGATGGCTACAGCCCACGGGATGAGCTGAATCGAACTTGAAATCGATCGAAGGGTTTCGCGCCCAGCGCAGAAGGTCGATCACCATGGTGCCGCGGAACATCGACTTGATTAGCGCGACATTCCATTTCAGCAGTCTGATCTCCAGCTCCGGTGTCTGGCGAGCGAGCCACAGCATGAAGGACCCGAGGCGCGCGGGAAAGCGATGCCGCTTGCCGATCGTCCACCACCGTCGACCGGCGGAGAGCAGGATGCGGGTGTCAAAGTCCCAGCCGATCATAAAAACTCGCTGCCGCGTGCTGCGCATGGCGTCGCGCATCAGCTCGAAATAGTCCGCGGCATCGATCACGACGTGCGCGCGAGTGGCCATGGCGTAGCGCCATACCGTTGGCGACGAACCCTCGTCTTCGTTTGCTTCGCTCATACCCACCCGTCCTCCTAACTCGCTCAAAGCCATTGGTGGCGGCAATGTTCCCTTTGCAGAGGCGGCACAGACCCTCGGGGCAAGTTGGCAATCCGTATGAATTCCTCACCTCCCCGCATCTCAGCCACAGTACAACGCGCTGTTCATGTTGCCTCAAGGCGGTGACTTTAAGTCTGCAGGTAATCCGCACCAATAATGGTGTGACCGCGTTGAAGTCTCGGCGGAACGACCTGAGACCATCCGCGTTATTCGATGCAAGATTCAGAGTTACCAAGGAGACCGTAATGAAGAAATCACTTATCGCAGCCGCTCTGGCAGCTTCGGCCATGGTGCCCATGTCGGCCTTCGCTCAAGCGGCGTCTGCTCCGGCTGCGGCCGCGCCGGCTGCTACCGCTGCGCCTACAGTGGGTGCGAAGGTTTATGACACCGCGGGGGCCGAAGTCGGCACAGTGGAAAAGGTCGATGGCGCGAACGCAGTCGTCTTCACCGGCACGAAGCGCGCTACCCTGCCCGGCACCGCCTTTGCGAAGAATGACAAGGGTCTGGTGATCGCGATGACGCAGGCGCAGCTAAATGCCGCCGTCACCGCTGCCGAAAGCAAGACGGCCGGCGCGATGGACGCGGCGCTGGTGGCTGATGCCCCGATCAAGAGCAAGGACGGCGTTGCAGTCGGCACCGTGCAAAAGGTTGAAGGTGATAACGTGACGGTCGCTCTGACTGACGGCAATCCGGTGACGATCACCAAGCAATACCTGACCGTGGGCGCCAACAATGCCCTGACGCTGACCATGAACGCGACCGAGTTCAAGTCCGCCGTGACGGCTGCCACCCAGAGCGCGGCCACGGCGCCGGCCAGCGCCGATGCTTCGGCCAACACCACCGCCAAGGCGGGTGCCACGCCGGACGCAACGGAAAACTAAGCGATCTATATTCGCTGACATGAAGGGCCGGGGTGCGTGGCGCATCCCGGCCCTTTTTCGTGTCTGACGGCGCTGGCTAGATAAAGCCGCTTTGCAGAATCTGGCTCAGGCGCTCTGCGAGCGGATAGTCTAGCGGCGGCATTGCCAACGTGCCGATCATGGCGGGTTCCATCCACGCCAATTGCGCCGCTGCCAAAGGCTTCGGCTCGCCGTCCCAGATACGGCAACAGAACAACAGGATCGTGATCGAGCGACCGGCATTCCCGGCCGCGCCAGTGGCGAACGTCACGGGCGTGAGATTCTCGGGCCTCACGATCAGGTCCAATTCCTCTGCAATTTCGCGAACCAGGGCGGCTTCGAAGCTCTCACCCGATTCGAGCTTGCCGCCGGGAAACTCCCATAGTCCGCCGTGCGCATCGGCTTCCGGCCGCTGCTGAAGGAGAACTTTGCCCTCTGCATTAAGTAAAGAGACTGCGGCGACCATAACGGTTGGCGGCCGGATCTCGGCCGCTTCGCAACTACTTAACGGAGTCTTCACGTTAGGGTGTCACCTTGAGGCAAATTGGGGAAGTTTTGAGGCGGCAATGCGAATAGGGTTGTATTTGAAAGCCTTGCTGCACGACAGCCGTGGCACATCTGCAGTGGAATACGGCCTGATCTTGGGAATCGTGGTGCTGGGCATCTTTCTGGCCGTGAGCGGCGTGGCCAGCGAAACCCTTAAGATGTGGTCTTACGTCGAAGCTAAAGCCGCCAAAGCGCACCAGGGCAATTAAACATATTTTCAGTTTTCTCCCGTAGTCACCAAGTTGTCCGGGGGGCGAGCGCTTAACGGACCGGGTAAGTTAGAGACGTTCACATCCCAGGAGATTGCACATGAAGTTCCTCAACAAGTTCCGCCGCGACGAAAAGGGCGCCACCGCTATCGAGTACGGCCTGATCGCCGCTCTGATTGCCGTCGCCGCCATCACCGCGATGTCGGGCCTTGGTTCTTCGCTGACCTCGACCTTCAACAAGACCTCGTCGACGCTGCAGGCGAAGAACTAAGCCTCAGCTTAGTCTGACAAGATCTAGGGCGGCAGGGAAACCTGCCGCCCTTTTTCGTGCGCGTTACTGCAATCAGTACGTGACCAGCTTCACCTTTTGGCCCGGCGTCAATCGGGCATCCTGCTGCAAGCCGTTCAGCACCAGGAAGCGGTCCAAGGGCGCGTCGGAGTAAGCCATGCGCGACGATAGCGATCGCACGGTATCGCCCGCTTTCACGGTCACCACCGACAGCCGGCGTGGCTTCACCGATCCGGCTTGCGCCGCCGTTATCCGCCGCATCGAGCGGAACATGGTGTTGAACGCGCCCGCGCCGCCCGCCTGGGTGATCGTGACGAAGTGGTACGCCTTGCCATTCCCGAAATCGTAGGCAAACACAGCGACGTCCATGGTGCCGCTATTGGTCTGCGCCGTCGCCACGCCATAGCGTGCGGGAAGGCCGTTCACGGTGGTGCTTTCCAGAGATTCGGGCCTGACGCCAGGCTGGCCCGATCCGGTAAGACCCGCAAAGACATTGGCGACATAGGTATCGAGATTGCCGTTGAAGCTGGCGGAAGAGAACTCCGCCTTGCCCGATTGCCCGGTGATCGAAACCGATTTCGCACCGTTGACCAGATAGAAGCCTTCCGGCGCGTCGAACGCCAGGCGCAATTCGGGGTGTGTGAACTTGCGCCCATCGACGATGCCCTGGCGCGGATCATCGTCGTAGGTCAGGCCGTCTATGCCTGCCAGGAACTTGTCCCGGTTGGTCGTGCCAGTGGCGTTGGCTCCGGCCTGAACCAGCGCATCGCGGACGCGGGACGCCGGATCGGGGTGAGTCGAAGCCCACTCCGGTGTCTGGCTGGTGCTGCCGCGCAGTTGCGATTCGAGGGCGTTCTGCCGCGCCAGGCTTTCCAGCACGGTGGACATGGCCCGCGGATCGTAACCCGCTCTACGCAGGTAAGTGATCCCCAGCTTGTCCGCTTCCAGTTCCTGCGTGCGTGAAAAGCGCAAGGTCAGTAATTGCGAACCTTGGGAAAATATCTGCTGGCCGATGCGCCCGAAGCCGCTGTCCCCCAGGATCGCGCCCGAAAGCACGGAGCCCAGCGCGCCCAGGATCGAATTGCGCTGCGCCGCCTTCTGCCGCTTGTTCGAGTGGCGCGCGGCAACATGGCCGACTTCGTGGCCGAGAACACCGGCGAGTTCGGCTTCGTTGTTCATCAGCGCGGTCAGCTGGCGCGTGACGTAGATGTAGCCGCCCGGGATCGCGAAGGCGTTATTCACGGGGGAGTTCAGCAAGGTCACGGTAAAATCGCTGCGGGCGTTGCTGAGGCCGGATTGCAGCGCGATCGTCTTGCCGACCGATTCCACATATGTCGCCTGAGGGCCGGTCAACCGACCGCCGAATTCCGCGGTCAGTTCGGGATTGGCCTTTGCGCCCTGCGCCTTGTCAGATGCGCTGATCGAATCGACGGCTTGCGCCCCGGCCGGTCCAGCCACGCCGGCGAAACCGGCCAGCCCAGCCGTGGACAATGCCAACGCGGAACCCAATGCAAGCTTGCGCCGTGTCGTCTTCATTTTGATCCCCAATTTACCCACAATCTCTCTCGGCAAAACCGCGATTCCGGCTTCGTGTTCCCTCCTAGAGATCGCTCATCCGCGCCAGAGGGTGCCTGGCATTGACCAGCTCGACCAGCCGTGCGCTATCGACATGGGTGTAGATCTGCGTCGTCGAAATGTCCGCATGGCCCAGCAGCATCTGCAAGACCCGCAGATCCGCGCCGCCTTCCAGCAAGTGCGTGGCGAAGGCATGGCGCAATACGTGGGGCGAAACGCGCGTCGGATCGATGTCCGCCCTCGCCGCCAGAGCCCGCAGCAGTTGGAACAATCGCACACGCGTCAGGTGGCCGTCCACGCCATGCGAGGGGAACAAGTGTCGCGAAGTGGACCGGCGCAGCGCCAGCCACCGCGACAGCGCGTGGCGAGCGCGCGTGCTGACGGGCACCATGCGCTGCTGGCCGCCCTTCCCCGCTACATGGAGAAAAGGCGCATCGCGCGGCACCGCATTCACCAGCAACGATACCAGCTCGCTCGCACGCAAGCCTGACCCGTAAAGCAGTTCCAGCAGGCACAGCAGGCGAACGGCATCTGATCGATCGGACGCGGCCTCCTCCTCTGCGCGCGTGAGGAGGCGGGTGACGTCCTCCTGGCTCAACAGGCGCGGCAGGGGTCGCCGGGTCACCGTGGACGGCAGGGCCGGCGATGGGTCATCGTCGCGCAGGCCCTCATCCACCAGGAACCCGTAGAACTGACGCAGTGCCGAGCATCGCCGCGCCAGACTGGCGGGGGCAAGGTCTGCCCAAACCGCGCCGAGGGAGGCCAGGGCGTCTGCCTCGGCCAGCGCCGGATCACCGATCGCAAGTTGCGCTGCCAACAGATCGCGGCGGTATGCCTCAAGGGTATTGCGCGCCGCGCCGCGCTCGGCCGCGAGCATCGCCAGAAATTGCTCGATCGTGGCGCTGACCGCAGCCTTTTCCTTGCGCGGTACGCCCATTCCGGGCCTAGGCGCGGGCGACCGCTTCGGCAGCGATCATCCTCGCTTCGGCATCGAGCCCCACGGTCCGCAGCGCCGAGACGATATGGTAGAGATACCGCGGCGTCATTTGCGACCATTGCGTGCCCTGCATTCCCAGCCCGGCGAGCAATGCGACCGTGACGACATCGTTCTGGCGCGCCGCATCGTCAATCGTGCGGCTCCACCGCGTGGCGCTGCCCAGGTTGAGGCCAAGGCTGGAGGAATAGCTGCCCGCCGTGCCAGACCCGATCCGCCCGAGCCCGGCCAAGCCCGCTACCAACAAGCCGGATCGGTGCTTGCCATCGCTATCGTCGCCATCGACGAACGAACTGATATCGCCACTGCTCACTTCGTCTGATCTGTTAGGCGCAGCGCAAACCAGCATACCCCAGCCCTGGCTACCGGCGTTCACCACGTTTGCCCAACGCATCGCATTGGCGTCCAGCCCCGCCGCCAGCATCGAGGCGATCAGCGGCCCGGCGCTGTCCACCATCTGCTCGCTGGCAGGCAGGCGCGCGGCGGCGTACGCCGTTAGCACCTTGCGTGAATAATCGTTGGGCGCGTCCTTCACTCCGTCCCACAAGGAGCGTATCGCGGAGAGCCGGCCGGCCGGATCGTCCAGCACGTAAGCGTCGCGCAATTTTTCCGCGCGATCGGACCATTCGCCCGTGACATCCGGCTCGGCATAAAGCTGGCCATAGAGGTCGACCATCGCCGCGCTGGACAGGACGCCGGTGGCTGCCGCGCCGTCTGCCGCCGCCGCCCGTCGCGTCAGCCCCACCATCGGAGCCAGCGCCGTCAACGGAGCGAAGCGCGGGCCGGCGTTCTTCATCAAAGCCTCTGGCGGATTGAGGCCCACGGCATTGGCAAGGCCATAGCGCCACGGCGTCATATCATCGACGCCGTCCCACTCGATCGTCACAGCCTTGCGCGAACGTCCCGCCGCCCCGGCATACTTTTCCGCCAGGAGGAGATCGATGCGCGACATCGTGCCGCGATAGCGGTAGCGCTCCAGCTGGGCGAGCGCCGCGGCCCCGTTGCCGCGAAACGCGCTGCAAATCTGCTTGGCTACGTTCCACGGCGCATCGTCGCGCAGCGACCCTTGCGTGGCGAGCATCGGGCAAGCGCCGGTGAAATCACCGTTCGCGCCATAAACATCCAGTGCCACGCCAACGACGTCGGGCGTGTAGTTGCCCGCGTCCATGTCCTGCAGCACGGCGCGGGCGGCTTCCACCTCACCCATGCGCAGCAGCAGTCCGACGCGCAGCGCCAGAAATTCCTGCGGATTCATGCCGCGTGGCGCATCGAGGCGCGATGCCAGCGCGCGGCGCAGCAGGATATGTCCCCAGCGCGAAACCATGTCGCCGCGATTGGCGGCGATCGCCAGGCGGACGAGGCGCCCGTTCTGTCCCGCCAGCACGGCCCCATCGAGGCCGCCTTCGCTGGTGTCGATCACGCCGACCTGCGTCATCGCACGACGCGCGCCGTTGGGCATGTCGAAATCGGGCTTGAGGCCCAGCAGATCCTGGAAATCCTCAGGCGTCATCCGCGCCAGCTCTTCCAGGGAGGGCAAGCGCTTCAGCGTGCCTTCTCCCGTCGGATCGGCGATGCCCGCTGCCGTCGAACCGCCGGGGATGGTTTCGCCCGGCAAAGCCTGCACTACGGGCGTGGACGTAGCGGTGGCTGAAGGCGAAGCGGCTGACGATGCCGTAGATGTCGGCGCTGCGGCACTCGCCTGCGGGCGGGGTGCGGGCCGCGCCTTGGCGGCAGGAGGTGGCGCGCTGGCCGGTTCGTTGAAGCCGGGCGGCAGCAGCGATTCCGGAGCACCTTGGGCCAAAGCCAAAGCCGAAGTCAGCGCGAGCGCCGCGCCGGTGAGCAGAACGGAACGCCTCATTTGCCGGCCCTTGGCACCGGCAGCGGCTGAACGATATCGCGCATCGGCTGGCGGCCGCCATCGGTCCAGGCATAGCCAAGCAGCGCGACCATCGGGATTACCAGCGTCAACATCGCCACTCGCCTTATCTTGCGCTGCGCCCGTATCTCGCGCTGCCCATTGCGACCCGTCACCAGACTTCCTCAAGGATGCTTGCGCGCCGACCTAGCGCAACTATAGGGGCCGCTGCAATGGACACATCGCCGCCCCGACTTTCCGATCAGCAGATCGCCGAACTGGCGCGGCGGATCGATCGTCCGGTCGTTCTGGTCGGGATGATGGGCGTTGGCAAGTCCAGCGTCGGCCGGCGGGTGGCCGGATTGCTGGGCTGGCCGTTCGTCGATGCCGATGACGAGATCGAGCGTTCAGCCCGGATGACTATCCCCGAGATTTTCGCCGCTTACGGGGAAGATTATTTCCGCGATGGCGAACGCCGCGTGATCACACGATTGCTGACCGAAGGCGCGAAGCACACCGTGATCGCCACCGGCGGCGGCGCGTTCTGCAATGCCGCCACGCGCGATCTGATCCTGTCCCGCGCGATCACCGTGTGGCTGGATAGCGATGTCGATACCCTGGTCGAGCGGACCGCCCGCACCGACAAACGCCCGCTGCTGCGTGACGGCAATCCTAGGGAGATACTCCATCGCCTGCGCGAAGATCGGCGGCCGCATTACTCGCTGGCCCCGATACACGTGATCAGCGCCAGCGGCCCGCATACCCAAACCGTCCACCGCGTTCTGGAAGGCATCGCACAATGGCTTTGATCGCTGTCGATATCGCTGGCCGTCCTTATCAGGTTCACGTGGGAGACGGGCTACTGCCCAACCTGGCGCAGTATTGCCAGGACCGCCTGCGCAAACGCGTCGTTCCCATCATCACCGATGCCAATGTCCATAAACACTGGGGCGCCGTGGTGGAGCAAGCCTTGCGCGATGCCGGGCATGAGCCTGCATGGCGCATCCTGCCTCCGGGTGAGCAGACGAAGAGCTGGGCCGAGCTGGCCGCCACGGTCGATTGGCTGTTAGCTCTTGAGGTGGAGCGCAACGATCACATCATCGCGCTGGGCGGCGGCGTGATCGGAGACCTGACGGGATTTTGCGCCTCGATCCTGAAGCGCGGCTGCCACTTCATCCAGATCCCCACCACGTTGCTGGCGCAAGTCGATTCCAGCGTCGGCGGCAAGACCGCGATCAACACTTCCGCGGGCAAGAACCTGGTCGGCGCGTTCCATCAACCATCGCTGGTGCTGGCCGATCTCGACCTGCTGGCCACCCTGCCGCGCCGCGAGCTGCGGGCGGGCTATGCCGAAGTGGTGAAGTATGGCCTGCTGGGCGATGCGGCCTTCTTCGACTGGTGTGAGAAAAACGGCGCGGCCATGCTGGCGGGAGACCAGGCGCTACGCGAAGAAGCGGTGGCGCATAACGTGGCAGCCAAGGCCCGCATCGTGGCCGAGGATGAATTCGAACGCAGCGGCACGCGCGCGCTGCTGAACCTTGGGCATACGTTCGGCCACGCCCTGGAGGCGGAAACCGGCTTTTCGGATCGCATGCTGCACGGTGAAGCGGTGGCGATGGGCATGGTCCTGGCGGCCCGCTATTCCGCACGCACAGGACTGATGCCCGAGACGGAAGCGGAGCGTGTCGCCAGCCACATCGCGGCGATCGGGCTGCCTGCCGATCTCGCATCGCTCGGCTTGAATTGCGACGGCAAGGTTCTCGTCGGGCATATGCTGCATGACAAGAAGATGGATGCGGGCACCCTGCCCTTCGTGCTGATGAAAGGCATTGGCGTGGCCTTCTTAGACAAGCAGGTCGACCTGCAGGATGTCTCCGCATTCCTCGATCAGCAGATGCGCGTCTCCGCCACCGCCTGAGCTCGCACTGCAACCATCCGCCGCCTTGTTGCGTTGATATTTGGCATGGACTTCTCGCAATAAGAAGCCGTCTTCCATGACCGAGCCCGTCGCCATCGGCGAGACTGATCGCCTGATTTCTTCCGACAAGGTGGAGGGCACCCGCGTCTACAATCCGCGCGGCGATCGTCTGGGCTTCATCCGCAACTTCATGGTCAACAAGCGGAGCGGCCAGGTCGAATATGCGGTGATGGAATTCGGCGGCATCCTGGGCATCGGCAATGAGTATTACCCGCTGCCGTGGGACCTGCTTTCCTACGACGCTAAGCAGGGCGGATACGTTGTCGATCTGGAAAAGGACAAGCTGGAAGGCGCGCCACGGTACAACGATGGCGATCCCACTTGGGACGAAATCTACGCCCGGCAAGTCTACGGGCACTACGGCATGACTTACCCGCTGTTTTAGAGTGATCTGACAAGTTTGCCACCGGGGGCGGCGTTGCGCCATCCCGTATCGGAGGCGCACGGGGCGGCAGGTTCATCGGGGCCTGCCGCCTTTTTGCTGGCCCCGCCTCTTTCACCAGTCCACGCCGCGTCACGCAGGAGCGGGACAGCCTTGATCGTGACAGCGGGATGGCAACGCCCTAGACCCTCCTCTTCCAAGAAGGGTCCACCCGGTTCATGACCACCGCAGAAGCCACACCGCCCGTCGATCTCGACCCCATTCGGGACAAATCCGACCGGGCCTTTCTGGGCCATCCCAAAGGCCTGGGTTTCCTCTCCTTCGTAGAGGGGTGTGAACGTTTCTCGTATTATTCCATGCAGACGCTGCTGGTGCTCTACATGGTCAAGTACCTGCTGCTGCCGGAGAAGATCGGCAACGTCGTCGGGCTCCAAGCGCTTCAGAACGGCTGGTACGGCGGCATGCAGGGCCAGCCCCTCGCCTCCGCGCTGTTCGGCGATTATACCGCCTTGGTCTACCTGACGCCGATTCTGGGCGGGATCATCGCCGATCGCTGGCTGGGCCGCCGGGCCACCTTGATCGCGGGCAGCATCGTGATGGCACTGGGCCACTTCCTGATGGCGTTTGAGGGTGCCTTCCTGTTCGCGCTTCTTTCGCTGGTGGTCGGCGTCGGCCTTTTCAAGGGCAACATCGCGACCCAGGTGGGCGAGCTCTACGGCCCGAAGGACTTGCGCCGCGCCACGGCGTTCCAATTGTTCTACATCGCGATACAAGTCAGCGTCATCGCCGCTCCGCTCGTGTCCGGCACACTGGGCGAGAAGCTGGGCTGGCACTACGGCTTTGGCTGTGCGGGTATCGTCATGGTGGCGGGCCTGGTGTTGTACCTCTACGCCCGCCCCTGGTTGCCGGAAGACAACCGCCCCGCCAAGGGCACCGCCGCCCCGCGCGAGAAATTGCAGCGCAGCGAAGTGCCGCGCCTGATCGTGCTGCTGTGCCTGATTCCGGTGCTGGCCGTGGCGCTGCTGGTCAACCAGGAGATTTTCAACGCCTACCTGGTCTGGGCGGACGAAAAATTCCAGCTCACTTTCGCGGGCTATACCGTGCCGACAAGCTGGATGGTGACACTGGACGCCACCACCAGCTTCACCCTCCTCGTCGCCGTTACCGCTTTCTGGAAATGGTACTCCGCCCGCACCGGCCGCGAGCCGGACGAACTGGGCAAGATGATCATCGGCAGCGTCTTCACCGTCGCGGGCGCCCTGTGCCTGGTGATCGCGGCCGCTACCGGGGGCGACGGCAAGATCGGCCTGTTCTGGCCGGTCATGTTCCACATCCTGAACTCGATCGGCTTCGGCCACACCCTGCCGGTCAGCCTAGCCTTGTTCACCAAGGTCGCCCCCAAGGCGATGGCGGGCACGGTCGTCGGACTCTACTACCTGGCCTTCTTCGCCTCGAACAAGATCGTGGGCACGGTAGGCGGTTGGTACTCCACCATGGACACGGTGCAGTTCTGGCTGCTCCACGTCGGCGCGGCGACAGTCGGGCTGGTCGCGTTCGTGATCCTTAAGTTCTCGCTGGGGAAGCTGCTGGCCGATCCTGGGGCGATTTAGAGACCGCCCCCCCCTCGCCTCCGCTTTTTATGAGCGAGGCGGGGTGGATCAGAACAGGCGAGAGCCGTTGGGCACCGGGCGGTCGGGTGAGAACAGCACGACTCTGCCCGCTTCATCGGCGAAACCCAGGGTCAGCGCTTCGGACAACGCCCGGCCAATCTGGCGGGGTGGGAAGTTGACCACGCCGGCCACTTGCCGCCCGATCAGTTCCTCAGGCGTGTAGAGCGCGGCCATCTGGCCCACGCTGCGCCGCTCGCCGATGCCGGGGCCAAAGTCGATCCGCAGCTTCAGGCTGGGCTTGCGCGCGCCTTCGTAAACTTCCGCGGCGATGATCGTCCCAACGCGAATATCAATCTTCAGAAAATCGGCGAAGGCTATTTCGTCCGCCGCTCCGGCAGACGCATCATGCTCAAGATGCATCAGCGCGGGGCGTCGATATAGATCCGCAAGCGCTTGGTCCGCTCCTGGGTCAAGCCGGTGATGCAGGCGCTTTGCTGCATCGGCCACATCGAACCGCTATCCGGCCCCCGTCGGCCATTTTCGGCCACGCATTGCGCATCGCGATAGGCCAGCCACTTGCGCTGCGCGTCCAGCAACAAGTTGAAGTCGGCACGTGACCTGCTGCGGGCGATGTCGGACGCACGCTTCCAGGTGGCGTTCAACGCCTTGTCCGCCGCTTCGCGCTGTTGCCCCGCGCAGATGTTCATGTCCGCCTGGGTCATGGCATTCCGGCAGTCAGGTGCAGGAGTCGCTGCGGCAAGGATGAGCGCCAGGATCACTCTGCCGCTTCCAGTTTCGCGCAACCCTTGGGCATGCGCTGCGCCTCGACTTCGGCCGGGGTCAGGTCGATCGCCATGGGCTTCAGGCCAAGCCGGGCGAACATCGCCATGTCGTTGTCGTCGCCCGCATTGGGCGCGGTCAGCAGCTTGTCGCCGGTGAAGATCGAGTTCGCGCCAGCCAGGAAGCACATCGCCTGCGTCATTTCCGACATGGACTCACGTCCGGCGGAAAGGCGGACCATCGATCCCGGCATCGTGATCCGCGCCACCGCCACGGTGCGCACGAATTCCACATCGTCGATTTTGGCGAGCGGCGTATCGGCCAGCATGTCGCCCAGCACCGTGCCCTTCACCGGCACCAGCGCGTTGATCGGCACCGACTGCGGATGATCCGGCAAAGTCGCCAAGGTATGGATGAATCCGACGCGATCGGCGCGCGTCTCTCCCATGCCCACGATGCCGCCCGAGCAGACGTTGATCCCGGCCATGCGTACGTTTGATAGGGTATCGAGCCGATCGTCCATCGTGCGCGTGGTGATCACCTGATCGTAGCGCTCTGGCGAAGTGTCGATGTTGTGGTTGTAGTAATCGAGCCCGGCTTCGCTCAGCATGTCCGCCTGAGCGGGCGTCAGCATGCCCAGCGTCATGCAGGTTTCCATGCCCATGGAGCGCACGCCCTGCACCATCTCGATGATGGCAGGCATGTCGCGGTCCTTGGGATTGCGCCAGGCGGCACCCATGCAGAACCGCGTGGAACCGGCATCTCTCGCCTGGGCGGCGCGTTGCAGCACCTGCTGCACTTCCAGCAGCTTGGTCGCCTTGACGCCGCTATTGGCCGAGACGGACTGCGAGCAATAGCCGCAATCCTCCACACAGCCGCCGGTCTTGATCGAAAGCAGCGTGGATAGCTGGACCTCCGCCGGATCGAAGCTGCGCCGATGCACCTCGGCGGCGCGATAGACCAACTCGGTGAACGGGAGATCGAAAAGCCCCGCGATCTCTTCGCGAGTCCAGTCGGTACGTGCGTCGGTCATGCTTACTCCGCAGCCTGCAGTTCATCGCCCGCCGGCGGCATGTTGTGGCCCAGCAGGCGCAGCACATCGGCGGCGCACTCTACCACGTTCGAGCCTGGGCCATAGATACCCTGCACACCGGCGTTGCGCAGGTACTCATAGTCCTGCGGCGGAATAACGCCACCCGCGATCACCTTGATATCATTGCGGCCTTGCTCACGCAGGCGCTGGATCAGTTCGGGGATGAGCGTCTTGTGCCCGGCGGCGAGGCTGGATGCACCGACCACATCGACATCGTGCTCCAGCGCCAGCACCACCGTTTCTTCCGGCGTCTGGAACAGTGGACCCGATACGATATCGAAGCCCATGTCGCCAAAGGCCGAGGCGATCACGTTCGCGCCGCGATCGTGGCCGTCCTGGCCCATCTTGGCAACCATCAGCTTGGGCTTGCGACCCAGGCGGCGCTCGACCGCGGCCACACCATCCACCACCTGCTGCCAACGGCTGTCGCCCGCATAAGGCGCGGAATAGACTCCCTTCACCGGGGTCGGTTGCGTGCCATAGCGCGCGAAGCTCTCTTCCATGGCAGACGAGATTTCGCCCAGCGTCGCGCGCGCCCGGGCGCACTCCACGGCGAGCGCCAGCAGGTTGTTTTCCAGGCTCGAAGGCTTGGCCGCACCCTCACGCAAGGCCTTGAGTGCCGCCTCGCAGGCTTCGTTGTCACGCTCAGCTTTGGTCTTGGCGATGCGGGCGATCTGCCCTTCGCGGACCTTGGCGTTGTCGACCTCCAAGGTTTCGAGCAAGTCCTCGCTGGCCAATCGATATTTGTTGACGCCGACGATCACGTCATCGCCACGATCGACCCGCGCCTGACGAGCGGCGGCGGCGGTCTCGATCATCGCCTTCGGCCATCCGGCCGCAACCGCCTTGGCCATGCCGCCTTCGGACTGCACGCGCTCAATGATTTCCCACGCCTGATCGACCAGTTCCTGCGTCAGCGCCTCGATGTAGTAGGAGCCGCCCAGGGGATCGACCACCTTGGTCATCCCGGTCTCTTCCTGGATGATGATCTGGGTGTTACGGGCGATCCGGGCCGAGAAGTCGGTCGGCAGCGCGATCGCCTCGTCCAGCGCATTCGTATGCAGCGACTGGGTGCCGCCCAGCATCGAGGCCATGGCCTCGATCGTGGTGCGAACCACGTTGTTGTAGGGGTCCTGCTCCTGCAGCGATACGCCGGACGTCTGGCAATGGGTGCGCAGCATCTTGGAGCGTTCATCCTGCGCGCCCAGTTGCGTCATCGCCCGATGCCACAGCACGCGCGCGGCGCGCAGCTTGGCAATCTCCATGAAAAAGTTCATGCCGATGGCGAAGAAGAAGCTGAGGCGCCCGGCGAACTTGTCGATATCGAGGCCCGATGCGACGCCGTATTTCACGTATTCCATGCCGTCGGCGATGGTGAAGGCCAGTTCCTGCACCTGCGTCGCGCCGGCTTCCTGCATGTGATAGCCGGAAATCGAGATCGAGTTGAACTTGGGCATCTCGCGGCTGGTGTAGCCAAAGATGTCCGAGATGATCCGCATGCTCGGCTCGGGCGGATAGATGTAAGTGTTGCGGACCATGAACTCCTTGAGGATGTCGTTCTGGATGGTCCCGTCGAGCAGCTTGCGATCAACGCCCTGCTCCTCCCCCGCGACGATGAAGAACGCCAGGATCGGAATCACCGCGCCGTTCATCGTCATCGACACGGACATCTTGTCGAGCGGGATGCCGTCGAACAGGATCTTCATGTCCTCAAGCGTGTCGATCGCGACGCCCGCCTTGCCCACGTCACCCGTCACGCGGGGATGGTCGGAATCGTAGCCGCGGTGCGTCGCCAGGTCGAACGCGACCGAAAGGCCCTTCTGGCCCGCCGCCAGGTTGCGCTTGTAGAACGCGTTCGATTCCTCGGCGGTCGAGAAGCCCGCGTATTGGCGGATCGTCCAGGGGCGGCCCGCGTACATCGATGCGCGCACACCGCGCGTGAACGGCGCGAAGCCTGGCAGACCAGGATCGGCGGTCACGTCCTCGGCGGTGTAGAGCGGCTTGACGGCGATCCCCTCAGGCGTCTGCCAGATCAGGTCCTTGCCCTTGACCTCCTTGTCGGCCGCCGCCTGCCATTTCGCGAGGTCGGCCTGCACCGACGGCTCCGGCAACCGGCGCGCGTCCGGCGCGGCGCCGCTGTCTTCACCGGGATTGGTTTCGATCGTGGGCTTGTCGCTCATCATCCATTCCTCACATGCGGGCGGGCGAGAGGCCTGCCTCGCCGCTGTCTCTAACGCCGCCTGGCGGTCACCCGATCAAACCGGCCGGAGCAAGGTCAACCTCGCTCCCACGCCAAATCAGTGCGCTTCCTTCGGGGTTTCCATGATCTCGGTCAGCTGGCCACCCATGTCCTTGGGGTGGACGAAGAAGATCAGGGTACCGTGCGCGCCGATGCGCGGTTCGCCCAACACGCGCTTGCCCTGCCCTTCGAACCACGCCTTGGCTTCAAGGATATCAGGCACTTCGTAGCAGATGTGATGTTGCCCGCCGAGTGGGTTCTTCTCCAGCCACTTGCCCACCGCGCTGTCCGGCGTGGTGGGTTGCAACAGCTCCACCTGCGTGCCTGCCGTGCCGTTCTCACCCGGCGTGTTGACGAAACACACGCGCACTTGCTGGCTTTCCAGCACGAAAGGCTCGGTGATGTCGGTCGCGCCCATGACATCGCGGTAGTGCGCGATCGCGGCATCGAGGTCCGGCGTGGCAACGCCGATGTGATTCATGCGCCCCAGCTTCATGCCGCGGCAGCCTTCACGTTCTCGATCACCATGGCGATACCCTGGCCGCCGCCGATGCACATCGTGATCAGGCCATAGCGCTTTCCGGTGCGCTGCAGCTCGTACATGCACTTCACCGTCAGCATCGTGCCAGTCGCGCCGACCGGGTGGCCGATCGAGATGCCCGAGCCATTGGGGTTTGTCTTTTCCGGATCAAAGCCCAGTGCGCGCGAGACGGCGCAAGCTTGTGCGGCGAACGCCTCGTTGCTCTCGATCACGTCGATCTGCTCCAGCGTCAGGCCGGCGCGCTTGAGCGCTACCGGAACGGCGCGGATCGGACCTTCGCCCATGTACTCAGGCTCAACGCCGGCATGACCCCAGGCGACGATGCGAGCGAACGGTTTGAGGCCGCGCTTTTCCACTTCGGCGCCGGTGGCCAGGACCACCATGGCAGCGCCATCGTTGATACCGGACGCATTGCCCGCCGTGATCGAGCCGTCCTTCTTGAAAGCGGCGCGCATTCCGGCCAGCACCTCGATCGAGGTGTCACCCTTCACATGCTCGTCGGTGTCGAAGGTGGCCGTCCCCTTGCGGGTCTTGATCTCCACCGGCAGGATCTGGTCCTTGAACCGGCCTTCCGCGATCGCCTTGGCGGCGCGCTGGTGGCTGGTGACGGACAGTGCGTCCATCTCCCCGCGGCCGACCTGATGACGCTCGGCTACGTTCTCTGCCGTCACACCCATGTGATAGCCGCCGATCGCATCGGACAGGCCCAGCGTCAGCGCGTCTTCCTGGGTGTTCGCGCCCATCTTCTTGCCCCAGCGCACACCGTGGTCATGATAAGGCACGTTGCTCATCGATTCCGCGCCGCCGGCCAACGTGATGTCCGCCTCGCCCAACTGCATCAGCCGCGCGGCGGAGACGATCGCCTCAACCCCCGAACCGCAGAGGCGGTTCAGAGTGAGCGCCGGAACCTCAGCCGGGATGCCCGACTTCAGCGCAATCACGCGGCTCAGCATCTCGTCACGCGCGCTGGTCGGCATGACCTGGCCAACAATGACATGGCCCACATCGGCGGGCGCGACGCCAGAGCGCTCGATCGCTTCGATCGCGACCAAGGTACCCAGGTCCGCCGGCAAGAACGACTTGAGCGAGCCGCCGAAATCCCCAACCGGCGTACGCACGCCACTGACGATGTAGATGTCTTCCATGAATGGGTCCTCTAGCTTCCCCCCTGCGGCATTGGCGACACCGCGATGGAGGGGCAAATCGATCGGTCGTCTAGCACGACACGTAGGGACTGTCCGCCCGGCGTTTAGGCCAGCCGCTTACAGCGGGATATTGTCGTGTTTTTTCCAGGGGTTTTCGAGTGTCTTGTTGCGCAGTTTGCGCAAGGACAGGGCGATGCGGCGGCGGGTGGAGTG
>NZ_JACIDY010000005.1 GCF_014196615.1 Novosphingobium fluoreni | reverse complement strand
GACGCTTCTCCATCTCCGCGATGTTGGCTGACACCTGCTAATCACTCCCTGCCGTCACGGCTCTCAACCATGCCCTATCAAAGCATCTCATCCCCTACGTCCAATGTTATTCTGCAAAGTTGTAAACACCAAGTTTGCAAACTATACCCACGAGCATGCCCGCCTACCGCACCTTTGCAGGCTCCAGCCTGCGTGCCATCCGGACGCTGAAGCGGCTTCGCCAGGCGGAAATGGCGCAGACGTTGGGGATCAGCGCCGCCTATCTGTCCCAGCTGGAGAATGACGATCGCCCGCTGACAGCCGCCTTGATCGACAAGCTGGAACGCCACTTCCCGTCCGAGTGGCGTGGCGCACCGCGGGCGCAGGCCGAACCGCTCCATGTCGCGCTGCATCATGCCATGGCCTCGTCGGGCATGAGTGGCGACTTGTCCTCTTCGAAGATCAGGCGGATCGCAGAGCAGCATCCAGAGTTCGCCGCGCGCTTCATCGATCTGGAGCGCTCCGCCAAGCAAAGTCTCCAGCGCCTGGCCATGCTGGACGAGGCACTGGGCGTGGGCAATCTCGCCGGAGGACGTCTCCCGTGGGAAGAGGTCCGGGACTGGTTCAGCGATTCCGACAACTACGTCGATACGATCGACCGCGCGGCCGAGGCGTTTTCCGGTCAGTTGTCGGGTGAAGCGGTGACCCCCTCGATCCAGACGTTGACGCAGTGGCTCGATCAGCGCGGTGTGGATGTCCGCTTTGCTTCGCACGGGCCCCTCCGGCATTTCGATGAGGCGGCACGCACGCTGACCGTGAACTCCGCGCAAGCGCAGGACAGCTTGCGGTTCCATCTGGCTTGGCACGTAGCGAGCATTGTGTTTCGCGAAGAGATCGCGGCAATCATCGCCAACGCCGTGGTGACGTCGGACACGTCACGCAATCTTCTGTCGATCGGCCTTGGCAATTACGCGGCCGGTGCGATCCTGATGCCATATGGCGCGTTTCGCCTTATCGCTCGGGACTATCGCCATGACATCGATCGTCTGCGCCATGCCTTTGGCACGACATTCGAACAGGTCTGCCATCGTCTCTCAACATTGCAGCGCCCGGGAGAGTTGGGCATTCCGATGTACTTCTGCCGTGTTGATATCGCGGGCAACATTACCAAGCGCCATTCAGCGACACGGTTGCGTTTTGCCCGGTTTGGTGGGGCCTGTCCGCTATGGGTGGTGCACGAGGCCGTCGCCGTTCCGGACAGAATCCATGTCCAACTGGCGGAGATGCCGGATGGCGTTCGCTATGTTTCGATCGCGAAGGGGCTGGTCAAGCAAGGGGGCAATTACACCCAACGCCCGCACCGCCATGCCGTGGCGCTCGGCTGCGAGACGGATTATGCCGATGCTTTCATTTACGCCGACGAACTGAATCTCAGCAGTTCGTTCTCAGCTACAAAGATCGGCACGTCTTGCCGCATCTGCCCAAGGACCGACTGTTCTCAGCGCGCGTTTCCGCCCAGTGATCGCGAGATTTCGGTCGACGTCAATCGGCGTGACATCGTGCCCTATGAGATCGGCGGCTAGTTGTCAGTCAGCGCGACGCTTCCGTTGAGAGGGAAGCGTCGCGCCGATGATTGGATGCGTTAACGCGCGCCCGTTTATTCGCCTTGCGGGGTGCGAGCCTTGCGGCGCGGCTTGGCAGAGGCAGCCTTTGCTTCGCCACCATCTTGCGCCGCCGTGCCGGCATCAGCGCCCTGATCCGACGATGAAGAATTGAACAAGCCGAGCTTCTTGCGCGTCTTGCTGGGCGCCGCTTGTTCTCCAGCAGCCGCATTCGATGCTGCAGCCTTTGCAGCAGGAGCCTTGCCCGCGGCGGACTTCGCAGCGGCGGCAGGCTTAAGCCCACGCTTGGGAGCGCTCTTTGCTTCCGGCGCAGCGACAACCGGCGCGTTTACCGCTTCGGAGACGCCAGCCTGCTCAGCCGGGGTCGATGCCGCGCCAGCCTCTTCCACCTTTGCCTTCCGACGCGGGCTGCTGGGCGCGGTCTGCGTTTTCACCGTGTCGTCAGCTTGCACCTTTTCGGCCGGCGCGGGCTTGCGGCTGCCCAAGCCGATCTTCTGTGCAACAGCACGGCGACGTGCAGCATATTCCGGTGCGACAAGCGGATAGCTGGCCGGGAGATTATAACGCGAGCGATAATCGTCCGGAGTAAGTCCGTGCGACGCCAGGTGGCGCTTCAATGTCTTGTAAGGCTTGCCGTCAATCAGGCTGAGAATATGCTCAGGCGATCCCACGCTCTTACGGACCGAAACGGCCGGCGTGAAAGTCTCCGGCGTTTCCTCTGCAACCGTAGGAACGGCGCTTTCCACCAACGCCGAGCGCGTCGTACGGATCAAGTCCGCCAGCTCACCCGCTCCGACCGAATTGTTCGACAGGTACGCGCTCAACAACTGGACGGTCAGCGCGGTGACATCTTGGCTCTGGTCAGCTTCGGGCATTCGGATGGTCTTTCATTTGCGACGCGAGAAAGCTCTATAATAGAAAGATACGACATCTTGGCAATACAGTAATCAACTGCCCGATATATTTCATCTCGGACCCGTAACTTTTGAGGACGGTCTGGCTAGGCGCTAATGACGGCTTTCACAATGTGATCGACCATAAGAACAGCCATTTTGCGCAAGACAATCAGCTGATCGGGTTTGATGCCAAGGCGTCCATTGTCGACGATATCGGCTTAAGTCGTTGTTGAAGTTAGCGATAATCGTACATGCCTGATCGGAGGCGCTCCCGGTAAACATTTCCATGTTTTGAGCATGATCCTCGCCAGCCAATCCAGCAGGAGGTCGATAGATGTTAGTGCGAGGGTTCCACCGGCAATTGGGGCGTGCAACTCTGCTCGATCGGCGCCCGAGCAGCATCGCGATACTTCAGTCGCTTTCCGCAGCCGCTCTCGCGTTCTGGCGGGACTTAACAAAACTTGCTCTTTTTCGGAGGGTCTCGTTTCCGTGACGCTATCAGGCGAAAACGACCACTGTTTCGCAACTATACTGGCCTTAGCTGCTCGACCCATCGATTTCGAAACATAGATGATATCCGAAGCTGGAGACCCGCTGATGCTGTGGTGATCCCGGCCAGGGCCGCAGACCTAAACCGTGGCAGAGACTTTTCTCGAACTTTCGGACGCAAGAATACGTTCGTAGAGCGCCAAATATTCGTCTGCCATGCGATTGACGTGGAAACGGCGTTCGACACTCGCTCGCACGGCTTTCCGATCGAGCGATCCCACGGCGGCAATCGCCTGCACCGCCTCTACATTGCTATCCACCAGGAAACCATTGACGCCGTGCTCGATAATTTCAGTCATAGAACCGCGCCTTGAGGCGATCACCGGCGTACCGCAGGCCATTGCTTCCACCACGGACAGCCCGAAAGGTTCATCGAAATCGATTAGGTGAAGCAGCGCACGTGCCTGACCCAGGGCCTTCAGGCGCTTTTCGTCACCGACTGCCCCATGATACCGTGCGTTCTCGCCAAGTCGGGAGGTTACTTCGCGGGCGAAATATCCGTCATCCTGTACGATGCCGTAAAGATCGAGCGCCCGCCCGCTTTGCCGCGCCACGTCCAGCGCATGGTGCGGGCCCTTGTCGGGATGCATTCGGCCAAAGAACAGCAGCGTATCGCTACCCGCCTCGTCGAAAGGGAAGCTTTCAACATCGATACCATGGTGGATCGTTGCGGCGTATTTCAGGGCTGGATGCCGGTCCGCCTCGCTGATCGCCACATAGTGAACGCGATCCTGATAGGGCTTGTACATCGGGAGGATGCGGTCGGACGAAAAGCCG
Source organism: Novosphingobium fluoreni (assembly GCF_014196615.1). Lineage (GTDB taxonomy): Bacteria > Pseudomonadota > Alphaproteobacteria > Sphingomonadales > Sphingomonadaceae > Novosphingobium > Novosphingobium fluoreni. Next base: position 265,618 of record NZ_JACIDY010000005.1, on the reverse strand, counting down.
TGGATCGTCGTGACCATCGGCGTGTCGACAAGCTGAGCAAAGGCGTGGGCCGGGAAATCGGCCTGGTTGTGGATCACATCGAAGTTATCGGCCTGCTCGAAAAGGTGAGCGAGGTGGCGATGCTCCCACACTTTGGCGTCTATCGACGGATCCTCGCTGTAAGGCGCCGGCACGACACCATCCAACTTCGCCGACGTCAAGCTGTCTTGCGTCGCGAACAAAGTGACATCTGCGCCTTTGCGCACCAGCGCTTCGGTGAGCAGGCTGGTGACGAGCTCCCACGGGCCATAATGGCGCGGCGGGGTGCGCCAGGCGATTGGCGCTAGCATGGCGATGCGCATCAGTGTTTTCCCGTCAGTCTAAAGATCACGCCCTCATCCGCCGCAACAGTTCCGGTTTTGGCGTCAGATCTCGCGAGTGTAGAAGCGATCGTATCACCCAGGCCATAGCCGTGGGGCGTCGCAAACCGGCGCGCTTGCGAACTGAGGTTGAGGACGATCAGCAGCGTCTCATCTCCTGCCTGCCTAATGTAGGACAAGACTTCGTCGTCAGCGCCCTTCAAGGTGAAGGAACCAATCGTCAACGCCGGGGAACTGCGCCGCAGCGCGAGCAGTTTCTGAAAAAACCGCAGCATTGAATGTTCATCCGCACTCTGCGCGGCGACATTTCTGGCACGCCAGTCATCGTTCAGCGGCAACCACGGCTCGGCGGTGCTGAAGCCGGCGAACGGCGCATCGTTCCAGGGCATCGGCGTGCGAGACCGATCGCGACCGATCCCTCGCTCCGGCTCTCGCAAGTGCTGGGGATCGCGCATTCGTTCCGGTGGAATCGTCACCTCGCCGATGCCGAGTTCATCGCCTTGATAAAGCGTGGGCGTACCGCGCAAGGTCAGCAGCAGCATCGCCGCGACCCGCGCCTGCGCCTCACCGACGCGCGCAGCGATGCGGGGCGCGTCGTGGCTGCCGATAACCCAGTTGGGCCAACCAAACGCCGGCAACGAACCTTCATAATCCGCGATGATTTGCCGAAGCGAAGCCGCATCCCACGGATTTTCGATCAATTGGAAGTTGAACGGCAAGTGCACTTGCGGCTGTTCTGGGGTGCCATACCATTTGGCATGGCGATCGTTGGGTAGGAATATTTCCCCGACCAGAACCCGGTCGCCATAACTGTCAGCAAGACGACGCATCTCCACTGAAATCGTGTGCGCTTCGGGTTGATCAGTCGAGTGAAGCTGGATCAGCTTGTCGCGCTCTCTCACTTCGGGCGTCCATGCCGGATTGAGTGGATTGTCCGGGAACGCTTCATGCTTGATCATGTGCCAGATCACATCAATGCGGAAGCCGTCCACGCCGCGATCCAGCCAGAACCGGAGCACATCGCTCATCGCCGCGCGCAGTTCCGGGTTGCGCCAGTTAAGGTCCGGCTGTTCTTTCAGGAACGCGTGTAGGTAGTATTGCCCCGTCGCTTCATCCCATTCCCAGGATGAGCCGCCAAAATCACTGATCCAATTGTTGGGCGGGCCACCGTCCGCGCCGGCATCACGCCAGATATACCAGTCTCGCTTCGGATTATCGCGGGACGAGCGGCTTTCGATAAACCACGGATGTTGGTCCGAACTGTGATTGGGCACGAAATCGAGCAGCAGCTTCAAACCACGGGCGTGGATTTCGCTGATCAGCCGATCAAAAGTAGCCAAATCCCCGAAGAGCGGTTCGATCCCGCAATAGTCGGCTACGTCGTATCCGAAGTCGGCCATGGGCGAAGGAAATATGGGCGACAACCAGATCGCATCGACGCCCAACTGCGCAACATAGTCCAACCGCGCGATCACACCCGCAAGATCACCGATCCCGTCTCCGTTGGAGTCCTGAAAAGATCTGGGGTAGATCTGGTAGATCACCCCCCGCTCCCACCAGGGCGTGTCGCGTCGTTCTGCCATCACGCCGACGAAAGGCGCGGGGCCGGCGATGGTTCCTTGTCACGGGGTGATGATAGCGTTTCCTGCCATAGGATAGGGCCAGCGATCATTAGCCCTGAACTTGTGAACCGCCATGACCTCCGCGCGTTACTTGGCCAGGATCAAGGAGTTCATACGATGCCTGCAAAATCTGCCGCTCAGCAGAAAGCCGCCGGAGCCGCTTTGTCAGCCAAACGTGGCGACACGCCCAAGAGCAAACTTCAGGGCGCGTCCAAATCGATGGAAAAGTCGATGACGGAAAAGGAGTTGGAAGAGCTTGCCTCCACGAAGCGGAAGGGCAAGCCGGAGCATAAAGCCAAAAGTTGACGGCGATGTAGGCCGCCTCAGCGGCCGAATACGACCGTCCGCGTTCCGTTCAACAGTACCCGATCTTCCACATGGAGCCGCACCGCTTCCGCCAAAACACGGCGTTCGATGTCGCGCCCCTTGCGTACCATATCCTCAGGCGTGTCGGCATGCGTCACCGCTTCCACGTCCTGGTGGATGATCGGCCCTTCGTCTAGGTCGGCCGTGACGTAATGCGCCGTCGCCCCAATCATTTTCACGCCGCGGGCATGGGCCTGGTGGTAGGGTTTCGCGCCCTTGAACCCGGGCAGGAACGAGTGGTGGATGTTGATGCAGCGACCTGACAGATATCCCGCCATCTCGTCGGACAGGATTTGCATGTAGCGCGCCAGCACCACCAGCTCAGCCCGCGTTTCCTCCACCAAGGCGCGGACTTGCGCTTCCTGCGTGGCCTTGTTGTCCTTGGCTACGGGCAAGTGATGAAACGGAATATCGCCGATCATTTCGGAATTGATCGCATCGCGCGGATGGTTGCTGACGATCGCCACGACATCCATCGCGATCTCACCGATGCGACGGCGATAGAGCAAGTCCGCCAGGCAATGGTCGAACTTGCTGACCATCAGCAGCACGCGCCGCGGGCGATCGCGCCGCTGCATCGACCAAGCCATGCCATATTCGTGCGCGATCGGGCCGAAGCCTTCGCGGATATCCTCACGATCGGCAGCGCCCGGATCAAAAGCGACGCGCATGAAGAATTTGTCCTGGGCGCGGTCGTTAAATTGCTGCGCCTCGATAATGTTGCCACCGGCCTGAGCCAGGTAACCCGTCACCCGGGCGACGATGCCAGGGCGATCCTTGCAGGACAGCGCCAGGATGAGCGGCTCGACCATCAGCAAGCCTCAGGCCGCGACGGCGCGCTTGGCCAGCGCGGCCTCGCACTCGCCCATCAGCGCCGCGATGATCTCTGCCACGGGCTCTTCCTTCGTGACCATTCCGACCGACTGGCCGGCCATCAGCGAACCGTTCTCCACATCACCGTCGATCACAGCGCGGCGCAAGGCGCCCGCCCAGTAATGCTCGATCTGGAGTTGCGCCTCCATCATGGCCACACTTTCGTCATCCAGCAGCTTGGCCACTTCGATCTGCTTGGCGGTGAATGCCTCGGTGCCCTTGTTCTTCAACGCGCGGACCGGGATCACCGGCAGGCGCGCGTCCACTTGCACGGAAGCGACCGCATCACGGGCGGAAGCGCGGAAGAACGCCTGCTTGAATGCGGGGTGCGCAATGGACTCGGCGGCACAAGCAAAGCGGGTGCCTAGTTGCACGCCCGCCGCCCCCATCTCCAGGTAGCCGGCGATCGCTTCACCCCGGCCGATCCCGCCCGCCACGAAGATAAGATGATCGGCTGCGAGAGAAGGGAGGATCTCCTGCGCCAGCACGGATGTGGACACCGGCCCGATGTGGCCGCCCGCCTCCATGCCTTCGATCACCAGGGCATCCGCGCCAGATCGCAACAGCTTCTTGCCCAGCGCGAGAGTGGGCGCAAAGCAGATGACCTTCGCCCCGCCCGCCTTGATCGCTTCCACGCTGCCTTTGGGAGGGATGCCGCCCGCCAGCACGACGTGGCCCACGGCATGGCGGCCGCATACCGCGATCAGATCGAACAGTTGCGGGTGCATGGTGATGAGGTTCACGCCGAACGGCTTCGCCGTCAGCGCCTTGGTCGCCGCGATCTCTTTGTCCAGCAGTTCAGGCGTCATGGCGCCGCAGGCGATTACGCCGAAGCCGCCGGCGTTGCTGATCGCCGAGACCAGATTGCGCTCCGACACCCAGGACATCGCGCCGCACAGGATCGCATGTTCGCTGCCGAAGAATTCTGCGCCACGCGCCATCAACGCTGCGGTCTTGGTATAGGCGCTCATGACTGCTCCGGTCGGCAAGAGGTGGAGCGCGCCTTTAGGCTGACCCGGCCCGTCGCACAAGTCGCACAGGCCGGGGATCGACTGGATCAGGCCGGGGCGTCCATCCCGTAGGCGGTGTGCAGCACGCGCACGGCCAGTTCGGTCTCGTCCGAATCGATCAGCACCGAGACCTTGATCTCGCTGGTGGAAATCGCCTCGATGTTGATGCCGCGATCCGCCAGCGTCTGGAACATGGTGGATGCGACGCCCGCATGACTGCGCATACCCACGCCCACGACACTGACCTTCGCCACCTGATCGTCCGCGATCAGACGGTAGTAGCCGATCGCTTCCTGGCGCTCTTCCAGCAAGGACTGAGCGCGCGGCAGATCGGCCTTGGGCACGGTGAAGGTGACGTCCGTCTCGCCCTTTTCCTTCGCCACGTTCTGGATGATCATGTCGACGTTGATGTTCGCATCAGCCAGCGGCGTGAATATCCCGGCCACCGCACCGGGACGGTCCGGCACGCGGGTCAAGGTGATCTTGGCTTCGTTCTTGTCGGCAGCGATGCCGGTGATCAGCTGGCGTTCCATGTCGCTTCCTTCCTGTTCCGCATTGGCCAATTCTTCATCACTGACGATCATCGTGCCGGGCAGCGTATCGGCGGCAGGCGCGTCCTCGTCGATAAACGAGGAGAGGACTTGCACCCGCACCTTTTCCTTCATCGCGAGGCTGACCGAACGGGTTTGCAGCACCTTCGATCCGACCGAAGCCAGTTCCAGCATTTCCTCATATGTCACCAGCGGCAACTTGCGCGCCTTGGCGACGATGCGCGGATCGGTGGTATAGACGCCGTCCACATCCGTATAGATGTCGCAGCGATCGGCCTTGACCGCGGCGGCGACCGCGACAGCCGAGGTGTCCGAGCCGCCCCGGCCCAGCGTGGTCACCCGGCCTTCGGGCGATACGCCCTGGAATCCCGGGATCACCGCGATCTCGCCCGACGCCATGGAAGCGATCAGCGCGTCGGCATCAATATCCTCGATCCGGGCCTTGGCATGGGCGTCGTCAGTCTTGATCTGCACTTGCCAGCCCAGCCACGAACGCGCCTTGCAGCCCAGGGCCTGCAGCGTGAGCGCCAACAAGCCGGATGTAACCTGCTCACCACTGGCGACGACGACGTCGTATTCCGCCGGATCGTACAGCGCGCTGGCCTCGCGGCAGAAGTTCACCAGTCGATCGGTTTCGCCCGCCATGGCCGAAACTACGACGGCAACCTCGTGGCCTGCTTCCTGCTGGCGTTTGACGATGCCCGCCACACGCCGGATGCGCTCGGTGCCGGCCATCGAAGTGCCGCCGAATTTCATCACGATGCGCGCCACGGGGCGGTACCTCCTGTGATCGCCGGGTTTACCGTCCGGGCCAGTGGATTAGAGTCGGGCGCGCTGTTAGGGGGTGCCCATGAACAATGCAACCGCCGCAACGCAACAGACCATCCGCCCGCAAGAAGCCGCACACTTCGGCGCGCTCGCGGCGCAGTGGTGGGACCCCAAGGGCTCGTCGGCGATGCTCCACCGGCTGAACCCGGTTCGACTGGGCTTCGTGCGCTCGGCGGTGGACGCGCATTTCGGCACCGATCCGCGCAGCCTCAAACCCCTCGCCGGCAAGCGGGCGCTGGATGTCGGCTGCGGGGCCGGCCTCCTAACAGAGCCTCTGGCAAGGCTCGGGGCTGCCGTCACCGGGATCGACGCCGCCGCCGAAAACATCGCGGCAGCGCGGGCGCACGCGGATGAGATGGGCCTTGCGATCACCTATCACGCGGATGAGATCGCGCACGTCGCCCCGCAAGAGCAGGACCTGGTTTGCGCCATGGAGGTGATCGAGCATGTCGGCCACAAGGCCGCGTTCGTCGGATCGTTGGCGGATGCCCTGGCACCCGGCGGGTTGATGGTGATCTCCACCCCCAACCGCACCTCGCGCTCTCGCCTGCTGCTTGTCGAGGCGGCGGAGCGGTTGGGGCAAGTCCCGCGCGGCACGCATCACTGGGGCGATTTCATCACCCCTGACGAACTGCGCGATCTGCTGCTGGCGGCCGGACTGGTCATGGGAGAGCCGCGCGGGATCGCCTGGTCGCCGCTGAAAGGCCTGCACGAATCGGACGACCTTGCCCTGAATTACATCGTCACCGCCACGCAGGCTTAGCCCCGCCATTGCCCCTATGGACAGGGTAAGGCATCGGCTTAGCTCTCGACGGTCATGATCAATTCACTTAATCTTCGCATCTAGCGGGGTGCAGGCAAGTTAGAGCCGTGGCGGGATCCACTCTGTGGCAAGGAGGGGTAACCAACTGCATCGACTGACGCATTTCGATATCGCGCGACGTTTCGATACGCCAGCCAAGCGTGCCGTGGCGCGGATCACGCTGGGTGTGGCGTGCGGGCTATTGATGATCGGGCTGCGGATGCTTGTAGGCATCTGGGCCCCTGGCACCGGCCTGTTCTCCCTGATCTATCCGGCTGTCCTGCTGGCCACGCTTTACGGTCGCTGGGAAGCTGGACTTGTTGCGTTTGCGGTCGCTTTCGGTTGGGCCTGCTACCAGACTTTCGCGATGGACATCGGCGTCAGGATGGAAACGCAGGCTGCCTCCATCGCCGGGCTGAACGCGCTATCCATCCTTGTCGTGCTGATCTTCGCCGAAACCTTCCGCTACGCCGTGGAGCATGAGCGGCTCCAGCGCGAAGCCGAGATCGAGCGACGCGCGGTGCTTCTGGCAGAACTGGAACATCGCACGAAGAACAACTTCGCGCTGGTCGCCAGCCTGCTCGAACTGCAAAAGCGGCGTGAGGGCTCAAAGCAGATCGTCCGCGCCTTCGACGATGCGATCGGCCGCGTACGCACTTTCGCAGAGGCTTATACCCACCTCGCCGGGGAGCAGGGCGAGGGCGTGGTTGTGGAAATGCGTCCCTATCTCCATCGCATGGTGGAGCGGGTCAGCGGCGCGATGTTGCCGCCCGAGGTGAAGGTGGAGGCGCGCTGCGCCGATGTCAGCCTGCCGCGCGAGTCGGCCGTGGCCATCGGTCTGTTCGCCAACGAGGCGCTAACCAACTGCGCCAAGTACGCTTTCCCGCAGAGCCGCCCGGGCAAGGTGGTGGTGCATTTCGAAGCGCAGGGAGAGAAATGGCGGCTGGTCATCCGCGACAACGGCGTGGGCAACGCCGCGCCACCGCCCACGACGACGGGCGGCATCGGATCGAAGCTGCTCGAAGCCTTCGCACGCCAGGCCCGGGCCCGGCACGCTACGCGTTTCGGACCGGAAGGCTGCGAAGTGTCACTCAGTTGCGATGGTGGAGACGCACGGGCCGCCTGAGCATCAACGCAGCGCCTGCTCCCAGCGCGCAGCGTCGAACCCGACCAGCAGGCCGCCCGGATATTCGACGACAGGCCGCTTGATGCAACTCGGGTTCGCCGCCATCAGCTTCACCGCCTTGGTCGCGTCAAGATCGGACTTGTCGGCCTCCGGCAACGCGCGAAACGTGGTGCCACGGCGGTTCAACACCACCTCCCACCCGGCCTGATCGACCCACCGTGCAAGTTGCTCCGGGTCCGCTCCCTGCTTCTTGTAGTCATGAAAGTCGTAAGCCAGATCGTTCTGATCGAGCCATGCCCGCGCCTTCTTCACGGTGTCGCAGTTGGGTATGCCGTAGAGAGTGATCGTCATGCGCAATCCTTTGCGCGGCGGGTCCGGCCGGGCAAGCGGATAATGCGCAAACTGGACAAAGCGCCCCTGACGCGACAAAGCGCGCAGCCATGAGCGTCAACAGTTTCGGTCGCCTGCTGCGGTTCACGACTTGGGGGGAGAGCCATGGCCCTGCCCTTGGCGCGGTCGTGGACGGGTGTCCCCCGGGGCTGGAGATCGATGAGGGCAAGCTGCAGCCCTTCCTGGATGCGCGTCGGCCCGGCCAGTCAAAGTTCACCACGCAGCGGCAAGAGCCGGATCAGGTCCGCATCCTGTCCGGCGTGTTCGAAGGCAAGACCACTGGCACGCCGATCTCGCTGATGATCGAGAATGTCGACCAGCGATCGAAGGACTACTCCGAGGTTGCCAAGGCCTATCGCCCCGGCCACGCCGACTATGCCTATGACGCCAAGTACGGCTTTCGCGACTATCGCGGGGGCGGCCGCAGTTCGGCGCGTGAGACGGCAGCACGGGTCGCGGCGGGCGGCGTCGCGCGGCTGGTGATTCCCGAAGTCTCGATCCTGGCGTATGTCACCGAGATCGGGGGCGATGCGATCGACCGCGCTAGCTTCGACGCGTCCGAAATCGCCAACAACCCGTTCTTCTGCCCCGACGCGCAGGCCGCAGCGCGCTGGGCCACGCAGATGGAGGCCGTACGCAAGTCCGGCTCGTCCGTCGGAGCCGTGGTCGAATGTATCGCTACCGGCTTGCCGGCTGGCTGGGGGGCACCACTCTATGGCAAGCTCGACGCCGATCTGGCCGCCGCCATGATGGGCATCAACGCGGTCAAGGGCGTGGAGATCGGCGATGGCTTCGCCGCTGCGCGCCTGAGCGGTGAGCAGAACGCCGACCCGATGTACCCCGGCGCAACCGGTCCACGGTTCGACGCCAACCACGCGGGCGGCATCGCCGGTGGCATTTCCACCGGACAACCCGTGGTGGTGCGCGTGGCTTTCAAGCCGACCAGTTCGATCCTGACCCCGCAGCCCACGATCACCCGGGATGGTGACGCGACGGAGTTGTTCACCAAAGGTCGCCATGACCCTTGCGTCGGCATTCGTGGCGCGCCGGTGGTGGAAGCGATGATGGCGCTTGTTCTGGCCGATCATAAGCTGCTGCATCGCGGCCAGTGCGGCTGACAGAACGCGCCGATCAGGCCTGATGCTCGACTGATCGCCACTGCCGCTCATCTCACCGCCTGTGATCGTTAAACTCGATCAAGCCTATCGGACCTTTGGGCTACCATCTGCCCTCGCCCTCTCCTATCTCCCGCTTCGGACAGTCCAACCAAGTAGGAGTTTTCTAACCCATGGGTATCGTCGGCAGCACCATCAAGCCGTTCAACAACACCGCCTTCCAGGCCGGTAAGGACTTCTTCGACGTCACCGAAAAGGACATCGAAGGCAAGTGGGCCGTATTCTTCTTCTATCCCGCAGACTTCACCTTCGTCTGCCCCACCGAGCTGGAAGACCTAGGTGAGCAGTATGACACGCTTCAGGGCCTGGGCGTGGAAGTGTATGGCGTGTCGACCGACACCCATTTCAGCCACAAGGCATGGCACGACACTTCGGAGACCATCGGCAAGCTGAAGTACGCCTTCCTGGGCGACCAGAATCACCGCCTCACCAACAACTTCGGCGTTCTGCGCGAAGAGGCCGGCCTGGCCGACCGCGCGACCTTCGTGGTCGATCCGGACGGCGTGATCCAGCTGGTGGAAATCACCCCCGAGGGCGTGGGCCGCAACGCCTCCGAACTCGTCCGCAAGATCAAGGCCGCCAAGTACTGGCGTGAGCACCCCGGCCAGGTCTGCCCGGCCAAGTGGGAAGAAGGCAGCGAAACGCTGGCTCCCTCGCTCGACCTCGTCGGCAAGATCTAAGGCACTAATGGCCTGGGGGGACCAAGCGCCCCCCCAACGCCCACGCACTTCGTCATTCCCGCAAGGCGGGGGTGGCGAAAGTGGGCCGCAGGCCATCGCAACACATAAGGAACATCACACATGCTCGACGCCACCTTGAAGCAACAGCTCTCGCAATACCTCGCCATGCTGCGCGAGCCGATCGAGCTTGTCGCCTCACTGGGCGACGACGCAAAGTCCGCCGAAACCCGCGAGCTGCTGGAAGCGATCTCCAGCCTCAGCGACAAAGTGACGGCGACGTTCGACGGCGACGATGCGCGCCGCCCCAGCTTCATCATCCGCCGCGCCTCGGACGCCAGCGTCTGGGTTCGCTTCGCCGGCGTGCCGCTGGGCCATGAATTCACCTCCCTCGTGCTGGCGCTGCTGTGGACCGGCGGCCATCCGCCCAAGGTTTCGGACGAGACGCTGGAGGCGATCCGCAGCCTCGAAGGCGATTTTGACTTCGAGATGTATTTCTCGCTCTCATGCCACAATTGCCCCGACGTGGTGCAGGCGCTGACGCTGATGGCGCTCTACAACCCGCGCGTGAATGCCACGCTGATCGAAGGCGGCACGTTCAAACAGGAAGTGGAATCGCGCGGTGTCATGGCCGTGCCGGCGGTATTCCTGAACGGTGCCATGTGGGGCTCGGGCAAGATGAGCGTGGAGGAGATCCTCGCCAAGCTCGACACCGGAGCCGAGGCCCGCGCCGCCGCCAAGCTGGCGGACAAGGCGCCCTACGAAGTGCTGGTCGTCGGCGGCGGCCCGGCAGGCGCGGCGGCGGCCATCTATACCGCGCGCAAGGGCTTTCGCACCGGCATCGCCGCCGAGCGCATGGGCGGCCAGGTGCAGGATACGATGGGGATCGAGAATTTCATCTCCGTCCCCTACACCGAGGGCCCGAAGCTGGCGGGTGCGCTGGAACAGCACGTCAAGGAGTACGAGATCGACTCCATGAACCTGCTGCGAGCCGAAAAGCTGATCCCGGCCACGCAGCTGGGCGGCATGCACGAAGTTGTGTTCTCGAACGGTGCTTCGCTGAAGGCGCGCTCCGTGATCCTCACCACCGGCGCGCGCTGGCGCAATCTGGGCGTGCCCGGTGAAGCCGAGTACCGCAACAAGGGCGTGGCCTACTGCCCGCACTGCGATGGCCCGCTGTTCAAGGGCAAGCGCGTGGCGGTGATCGGCGGCGGCAATTCGGGTGTCGAAGCCGCGATTGATTTGGCCAACATCGTCGGCCACGTCACGCTGATCGAATACGACAGCAAGCTGCGCGCCGATCAGGTGCTGGTGGACAAGCTACGCTCGATGAAGAACGTCGACATCCTGGTCTCGGCACAATCCACCGAAGTCCTGGGCGATGGCGAAAAGGTCAGCGCCCTCACCTATAAGAACCGCGAAACGGGTGAAGACCACAAGCTGTCGCTGGAAGGCATATTCGTGCAGATCGGCTTGGTCCCCAACACCGAATTCCTGCAGGACACGGGGCTGGAATTGAACCGGGGTGAGATCGTGATCGACGGTCATTGCGCCACCAACCTGCCCGGCGTGTTCGCGGCGGGAGACGCGACGACCACGCCCTACAAGCAGATCATCATCGCCATGGGCGAAGGCTCCAAGGCGGCGCTCTCCGCGTTCGACTACCTCATCCGTAACGAGCCGGTCGAGGAGATAGCGCAGGAGTTCCAGCACGCCGTCGCTGCGGAATAAAGCGGAACAAGCAGGCGTCGTTCCGGGCTAGCCCCCGGGGCGACGTCGCCAACCCTACCGTCGGCGCTTCAGCACCACGTAAAGCGCACCCGGCCCGCCATGCCGGCGATGCGCACCGCGAATGGCGGCGATCGATCCGGCATGTTCGCTCGCGCCCAGCCAGTCGATGATCTTCGCCCGGATTGCACCTCGAGCCTGGCCGCGATCGGCGGCTTCGGTCGGGCGGGGCTTTCCAGTGACCACCAGCACCACGCGCGCACCCAGCGCGCGGGCCTGCGCCAAGCCGTGCATCAGGCGGCTATAGGCCTGGTCCAGCCCCGCGCCGTGCAGATCGAGGCTGAAGTCAGGATCGAGCCCTCCCCGCGCAATCTTGCGTTCCCATGAAGCATCGAGGCCTATCGGCACATCTCCGCGCGGGGGGGCTGGCGGTCTTGGAGGTTCGGGCCGTGCCGGCGGTATCCGGCCTTTCGGTTTTGTCGCGAGCGCCGGAGCCGCGACCGGAACCTCCGGTATCGGCGGTGCAGGATCGGCGTCTTGCCTAGCCGGACGGGCTCGCTGTAGCGGAGTTACCGTCTCGGCCACCCTGCGCCAGACGGCGGCCTCTTCCGTGCTCAACCGCCGGGGCGGCCTCATTTCGCGCCGAGGCGGGTAAGCGTTCCCTTTGGTAGCAGGATGAACGCCCGGCCCCTGCCGCTCATTCCGCCAGCCGTGCGACGGGCTTCATCTCCGGCGCCCCAGAACGTGTCAAAGCGATTGGCGCCCTTGATCGCACCGCCAGTATCCTGGGCGATCCACAGGCCGTTCGCGACTGTCCGATCAAGATCAAGCCAGACCGGCGCACCCAGCGGCGTGAACTTGGGATCTGCGGCGACGGAGCTTTCGGCGCGAACCGGAACGCCCAGCGATCCCAGCGGGCCATCGCCTCTGATCTCGGTGAAGAAAACCCAACTGCGGTTGCGCCGCATCAGCGCTCGGCCTTCTACCGGATTGTCATGAATATACTGGATGATGCCCTGCATCGAACCGGAATATTGGCCGGGTTGCGAGCCGATCAGCCCCTGCTCACGCATCACGCTGCCAATCCCGGTATAGGCAAGGCCATTCTGCCCGGCATATCCGATCCGCATGACACCACCGTCGGGCAGCCGCAGCCGTCCCGAGCCCTGGACTTGGAGAAAGAAGAACTCCACCGGATCGCGAACCCACGCGATCTCCAGGCCCTTTCCGGCCAACGCGCCATTCTCGATTTCGGTGCGATCGAAATACGGCACGAACGCGCCGCTTTCGTCATAGCGGCCGATCGGCATGCGTCCGTTGGCCAGAGCGGCAGCATCTCCCGGTCGCGCGCGCACCAGATCGGGCGGCACGGCATAAACCGGGGTGTCGTAACCTGGAATGTGCGCGCGCGATCCGGCGATCTCAGGCTCGAAATAACCAGTGGCGAAGGCCCGTCCATCGCCCACTTGCACGGTCTCGAAGAACGTATCGAAAAAGTTCTCCGCCTGGCCATAGGGCCAAGTCGCGAAGGCATCGCAAGCTGCCTTCCAATCCCCGGGACGCGTCAAACCACTTTCATCCGTGCGGGTCGTCAGCCGCGGACAGCTTTCACGGAAGGACAGCAACGCGGCGGCGGCGTCATCCTGCCGGATCGTCAGCGCGGAAACGGGAGGCCCCTCGCGCAAGAGGAGTTGGCGGGCGGTTTGCGCTTGCGGCGCAGTGTCAGGAGATGACTGCGAAGGCGGTGGCCGCGAGACTACTTCGGGAGACGGCACCAGCCGGCCACATCCTGCGAGCGTCAGAAGCGCGACGAGAACGACGGCGAACCGGCTCCCGCCTGGAAAACCGGCCATGCCCCGCAAGTTCAGCCCTCGTCGGTTTCGTCGAGCAACCAGTCGGGGTCGGGAGAATTGACGGCGCGGCTGAAAGTCCACACGTCAACCGCCTCGATTGCATCATCGAGCGAGCCGGCAACGAGAACTCCGTCGGCGTCACGCGTGACAGACGCGATATCGCTACGGAAGCGAACTGTGACCCGGGCGGTGCCACCATCCAATGATGCCGCGCTGATCGCACTTTCCTCGATCCGGATCAGCCGGTTGTCGAGCGTCTCACCGGCTTCAACCCTCGCGTCGATAGCGGCGGCAAAACCTTCATAGACATCACGATCGCACAAGTGACGCAGCTCTTCCTTGTCGCCTTTCCAGAAGGCTTCCAGGATCATGCGATATGCACTGCGTGAGCCATCCACGAACGCGAAGGGATCGAACCGGCGATCGGCGGCAGCGATTTCACGCAAGCCACGCTCAACCGCAGGCGACACCGCAGGCAAATCGCGCTGAGTTTTAACCGGTACGGCGCCAGCAGCCTCGTCCGGCTTGGCAGGAGCGGCGACGCGCGGCGAGCCCGCAGCGTTACGACGCGGATCAAACCGGGCGGCGATCGTTTCTTCCTCATGCTCGGCACGGCGGCCAAGCACGGAGTAAAGGCGCAGCCCCAGAAAGGCAGCGATCATCGCCAGGATCACGATTTCGACCGTCACGTCTAACTAACCGTCCTTCCCTCACCGCCACGCCAGCGGATTGCTCAAGCGCGGCAGCATAACCTCAGATAGGTAGGCTTTACAAATGAACAACGCGTGAGTTGCACCGCGAGGCCAAAAAAGCGCCCACCCGACACCCTTGGGCGATCGGTGCTCGGCATTGCCGCATGGCCGGCACGGTGCTAGGCGCCCGGGCAATTGAGAACCAACGCAGGAAGCTTTGCGCGCCATGGCCGACGAAGGCAACATCATCTCCGACCTCAACCTGAATAATGGCAGCGACGAGGACAACGATCCCGCCGCCGGTATCATCTCGCAGTATGTGAAGGACCTCTCGGTAGAGAGCCCGAACGCACCGCACAGCTTCCAGTGGCAGGATGCGCCGCAGATCGACGTGCAGTTCAACATCGCCTCCACCCCGATCGAGGGCGAAGTGCACGAAGTCGAGCTGAAGATCGTCGTCACCTCACGCGCGGATGCCGGGGTCGCCTTCGCGGTGGACCTGACGTACGCAGCACTTGTCGGCATGCGCAATCTGCCCGACCAGCAGGCCCACGCGTTCCTCTTCGCCGAAGCCCCGCGCATCCTGTTCCCCTTCGCCCGCGCGATCGTGTCGGAAGCGGTGCGTGATGCCGGCTTCCCGCCGCTGATGCTGGATCCGATCGATTTCAATGGCCTGTACATGCAGCAGCTCACCGCCCAGCAGGGCGTCGGCGCGCCGCCTGCCGGGAATGCCTGAACGAACTGCGCGTCGTTCCTGAACCCCTCGGGCACGACGCGTAGCCTATGAGCCTGGTCCGCAACGTCAGCACCATCGGCGGGCTGACGGCGCTTAGCCGGGTGTTCGGCTTCGTGCGCGACATGCTGCTCGCCCGCGTTCTGGGCGCGGGACTGGCGGCAGACGCCTTCCAGCTGGCGTTCGTGCTGCCCAACACATTCCGGCGGCTGTTTGCCGAGGGCGCTTTTTCCGTTGCTTTCGTGCCGATGTACACCCGCGCTCTGGGCTCCGACCGCGGCGACGGTGTGGCGGAGCGGTTCGCCAATGATGTGCTAGCGGTATTCGTCTGGGTATTGCTGGGCTTCTCCGCGCTTGCGATGCTGGCGATGCCCGGCATCGTGTGGGTGCTCGCCCGCGAATATGCCGGAGTGCCGGGTAAGTTCGAGCTGGCGGTATCGCTCAGCCGCGTGACCTTACCCTATCTCGCGCTGGTCAGCGTGGTGGCGATGCTTTCGGGCGTGCTGAACGCCCATGCTCGCTTCGCGCCCGGCGCATTCGTGCCGGTGTTGCTCAACCTGACGCTGATCACCGGCATCGTGACCGGCTACGTCCTGCGTCAGCAGGGCGGCACGGACATCGCCGTAGCCTGGTCCGTGGCCGTCAGCGTGGCGGCGGCAGGACTGCTGCAACTGATCTACATGGTCTGGGCCGTTCGCCGAGCCGGAGTGAGGCTTACACTTTCGACGCCGCGCTTTACGCCTGAGGTCAGGCGTTTGGGCCGGCTGATCCTGCCCGCAACTTTCGGAGCCGGAATTTACCAGATCAGCCAATTCGTCGACACATTCTTCGCCACCTCGCTCGCCCAGGGTTCGCTGACGCTGCTGAAATATGCCGACCGGCTGAACCAGATGCCGCTGGGCATCGTGGGTATCGCGCTGGGAACCGCGATCCTGCCGATGCTGGCGCGCCACATCCACTCTCATGACGAGGAAGGCGCGCAGCGATTGCAGGCGAATGCGGTGGAGATCGCCACTTTGCTCACCCTGCCCGCCGCAGCGGCGCTGGCGGTCTGCGCTCCGGCCTTTGTCACCGCGTTTTTCGTCGGCGGGAAGATGAACCAGGCACAAGGCGACGTGATGGCCGCGATCGTCACGGCGCTGGTCTGCGGCCTGCCGTCCTACGTGCTGGTGAAGGTCTTTCAACCCGCGTTCTTCAGCCGGGAGGACACCCGCACGCCGGTATGGATCGCGGCGGCGGCGCTGGTTATCAACATCGCCATCAACGTGGCGATCGTGCCGACCTATGGCATCGTCGGGCTGGCGGGAGCGACCGCGTTTACCTCAAGCCTCAACGTCGCCGCCTTGTACGCGGTGCTGCATCACCGCGGATGGTTTCGCATATCGTGGCGGCTCGCCACCCGCGTGGCGCGGCAACTGGCGGCGACGGGGGTGATGGCGCTGGCACTGTGGGCCCTGCTACCGCTGTTCCAGAACCGATACGCCGGCACCGCGCTGGAGCGGGCTCTGGCCCTGGCGACCCTCGTCGGCGCGGGCGGCGCGGTGTTCCTCGCCAGCGCCTGGCTCGTCGGCGCGCTCGACAAGAGCCACCTTGCGCAGCTACGGCGCAAGCCACGCGAAGCCAGCGCGGTCAATCTCTCGGAATAGGTCAAGTCCCATGCGTATCGTCTCCGGCATCCAGCCCACCGGCAATCTGCACCTCGGCAATTACCTGGGCGCGATCCGCAATTGGGTGCGGATGCAGGACGATGCGGAAGCGGCCGGCGGGCAATGCCTCTATTTCCTGGCAGACCTTCACGCCCTTTCCTTGCCGCTTGTTCCAGCCGAGCTGACCTCGAACACGCGCGAGATGGTGGCGGCGCTGGTTGCTTGCGGAATCGATCCCGAGCGTTCGATCCTGTTCAATCAGGCGCAAGTGCCACACCATGCCGAGATGCAGTGGCTGCTTAACGGCACCGCCCGGATGGGCTGGCTGAACCGCATGACGCAATGGAAGGACAAGGCAGGCAAGAACCGGGAAGGTTCCAGCGTGGCCTTGTTCACCTACCCCGTACTGCAGGCCGCCGATGTCCTGCTGTATCAGGCGACGCACGTACCCGTGGGTGAGGATCAGAAGCAGCATCTGGAACTAGCGCGCGATATCGCCCAGAAGTTCAACAACGACTTCGCAAGCGAGGCGGAGCCGATCTTCACTCTGCCCGCGCCATTCATTCCGCCCGAAGCCGCTCGGATCATGTCCTTGCGCGATGGAACGGCGAAGATGAGCAAGTCAGACCCGTCAGACATGGCCCGCATCAACCTGACGGACGATGCCGATACGATCATGCAGAAGGTCAAGAAGGCCAAGACCGATCCAGAGCCGCTGCCATCGGAAAAAGCCGGACTGGAAGGCCGAGCCGAGGCGAAGAACCTCGTCAGCATCTATTCCGCGATGACGGGTGAGCCCGTGGATGCGGTGCTGGCCCAGCATGGCGGCGAAGGCTTCGGCAAGTTCAAGCCGGCATTGGGCGAGGCATTGATCGCCCATCTTGCGCCCATCAACGCCCGCTTCGTAGAGTTGCGGCAGGATACTGGCGCGCTCGATGCGATCTTGCGCAAGGGCTCTGAAAAGGCCCGCGAACTGGCCGTGCCCACGCTGAACGCCGCATATCGGGCGCTCGGGCTGGTGCGCGGATAAGATACGGGGGTGCAGGTGATTTCCAAACACCTGACGCGCGATCACTAGTACATGATGATTGGGGAACGGCGCGGCTTCTGCGCCGTTCATCCTATAGAGCGGTCAACCGCGCGCCGTTTCCAGCCATTCCGGTGGACAACGATGCGACGAGCGGAAGGCCAAACTTCCAATCGTCGCTCACGCGGGTCTATTCAACCGGTATTCAGCCGTTTGGATGCAAGGCTGATCGGTTCGCCGAGCGTGACGCGCCGGGAGGGAGCAAGTCGCACTCTGGCTCATGGAGAACAAGAGCATGACCATGAATGGCAACAGCCACTTGAGCCGGTTTAGACTGGCCGCAGCGGCGGTACTGCTGATGGCGCTGGCCGCCTGTACCAATACCTTTCGCGCTGACGTTTCGCGTTTCCAGTCCCAGCTTCCCGCTCCGGCGGGCCAGACGTTCGCCGTGGTGGCGGATGATCCGGCTATGGCCGGTGGGATCGAGTTCAATCAATATGCCAGCCAGGTTACGGCGCGCATGGCGCAGCTGGGCTATACCCCTTCGCGCCCCGAGAATGCGCAGTTGCTGGTCCGCTTCGATTACGGCGTCGACAAGGGCCGTGAGCGGGTTCGCTCCACCGGGTTTGGTGGCGGTGGTTTCGGCGGTCCCTGGGGTCCGTGGTATGGCTACGGCGGCTTCGGGCGCGGTTACTGGGGCGGCGGTCGCTTCGGCGGCTGGGGTGGCCCATGGCGCTACGGCTGGTACGACCCGTTCTTTGACAATGGCGTGGAAAGCTACACGATCTACACCAGTGGTATTTCGCTGAAGATCGATCGCCGGGCCGACAATGTCCGCCTGTTCGAAGGCAAGGCCGAAGCCGTTTCCGCCTCCAACCGCCTGCCCTACCTCGTACCAAATTTGATCGAAGCCATGTTCACCAATTTTCCCGGGAACTCGGGAGAGACCATGCGCATTACGGTGGCGCCAGAGAAGACGAAGAACTGACTGGCTCCCCCGCAAAGGGAGACACCGAGGGGCGGGTCCGTTGCAGAAACGGGCCCGTCCTTTTTTATGTGCTAGGCCGTCATCTCGGACGGCATCGAACGCCCGGTTCGACGACTCGCTGATTTCCTGATGGGTTGAGCTTGAAGCCGTGGCCTGGCGATCTGCCGGCTAATTACCGAGCGAGACCACACCACCGGTGGAGCCAAAGCCGCCCTCGCCCCGCGCCGTTTGATCCAATTCATCCACTTTCAGCCAGCTGGCCCTGACCACTGGCGCTAGCACCAACTGCGCGATCCGGTCGCCCCGGCGGATCGAGAACGCGTCCTGCCCGTGATTGATCAGGATGACCTTCAATTCGCCGCGATAATCCGAATCGATCGTGCCGGGCGTATTGGGAACGGTGATGCCGTGCTTCAGTGCCAGGCCGGAGCGTGGACGGACTTGGATTTCGTAGCCCGGCGGGATCGCGAATGCCAAGCCGGTGGCCACCGCATGACGCCCCCCCACGGCGAGCGTCACATCCTCGGCGGCAAGCACATCCATGCCTGCGGCGCCGTCCGTGGCATAGGCCGGTAGCTCCAAACCCTCGAAATGCGGCAGCCGCTTCACCGGGACGGGTACGTTATCGGGCGAGTGCATCGGCAATCCTCTCGACAATGACGCGGGCCACGTCGTCTTTTGGCATTTCGGGCAAACTGACGACATCGTTTTCGCGCACGATTTGGACAGCATTGGCATCACCGCCCATCACATCGCCCGAGACGTCGTTGGCGATGATCCAGTCCACCTGCTTGCGCGCGCGCTTTTGCTGGGCGTGCGGGATGACATCGTTGGTTTCCGCCGCAAAGCCGATCAGCAACGCCGGTCGCCGGGGGCTGGCCGCCAACCCCGCCAGGATGTCCGGGTTCTCGGTCAAAGGCAGCGGTTCAGGGGCCAGCCCCTGTTTCTTGATCTTGCGGCCTGCCACGGTCTCGGGCCGCCAATCCGCCACGGCGGCGACCATCACCGCGACATCGGCGGGCAACGCCTGTTCCACCGCCTGCGCCATCTCGCGCGCGGTTTCCACATCCACGCGCTCCACCCCCGGAGGCGTGGGCAAGTGGACCGGCCCCGCCACCAGCGTCACGCGAGCACCGGCCTGCGCCGCCGCCGCCGCGATCGCGAAGCCCTGTTTCCCGGAAGAACGATTGGCGATGTAGCGCACCGGGTCGATCGGCTCATGCGTGGGCCCGGCGGTCACCAGCACATGCCGGCCGTGCAACGGGCGGTGGATGGCGTCCGCGAAGTCCGGCTGATCGGCCAGCGGATCGCCGCCCAGAGCCTGCCGGATGCGCTGCCAGATCACCGGCGGCTCAGGCAGACGGCCAGGGCCGAATTCACCGCAAGCCATCGGGCCTTCATCAGGCTCCAGCACCGTCACGCCTGACGCGCGCAGCATCGCGACATTGCGTTGCGTTGCCGGGTGCTGCCACATGCGCACGTTCATCGCCGGCACGGCCAGCACCGGCTTGTCGGTGGCCAGAAGCAGCGTCGTCGCCAGGTCATCCGCCATCCCGGCCGCCATCTTGGCCATGAGGTCCGCCGTCGCCGGGCAGACCACGACCAGATCGGCTTGGCGCGAAAGCTGGATGTGACCCATTTCCGTCTCGTTCTTGAGATCCCACAGCGTGGTGTAGACCTCGTTCTCGGAAAGCGCGGCGAGCGTCATCGGGGTGACGAAGTGGCTGCCGCCCTCCGTCAACACGCAAGTGACCGTGCCGCCTTCCTTGCGGATCAGGCGGATCAATTCGCATGACTTGTAGGCCGCGATCCCGCCGCCGATCACCAGCAGGATGCGCCAGGGCGCGGTGGGTTTAGACATCGCCCGGCTTGTGCAACACACCGGGTGCGGGCGCAATGGCGTTGGTGGCGCGGCGCCTCAGAGCGCCCTAGCGGACCGCAGCAGCGACTCGATCGCCCGAGGCGCAAAGGCCAGACCGGCGGTCAGCATCGGCGCCACCATCGCGCCCCAGTAAAAATTGTCCCACCTGCCGATGATCATGAATAGAAGGCCGTAGCCTATCGAGATGATAAACCCGAACACCCCGGCCGGCGTGCGCCACCCGGCCCACCCCAGCGTCGTCAGCACGACCAGCGGCCCGGCCAGCCAGTGCGGCAGCAGGCGCAGGTTGCTCGATTCAGCGACATTGCCCAGCCATCCGGACAAGCCGCGAAAGGCCCACCAGCTGGGACCATGCGGATCGCTGGGCAACACTTGGGGTGCCACCAGACTGAGGTGAAACGCCAGGAATGCCAGGAAGGCGGCCACCAGCACTCCCCACGCCGCCGCCTCGCGCCACTGCCGCCGCCACAGCGCTGTCGCCCCCATCAGCAGGACGAACGGCAGCGAGAATTCGCGAATGAACAGTGCCAGCGCCGCTACGAAAAAGGCCGCTCGCCAGCGCCCGGGCTGCCCGTTGGTCGGCCCACGGTGCAGGCCGAAGGACAGCATCAGCAACATCCCCGCCCACAGCTCGTGCAGCGAATAGTAATGCCGGTTCAGCATCAGCGAGGCCCCGACGAACGCCATGGCCGTCGCCACGCGCTGCAGCCGGCCCACGCCCGGCTCCTCGCCAAAGCGCCGCCACCACGCCCAGATTGCCGCCAGCATCAGCGCGATCGAAGCCGCGACTCCCAGATGCAGCGTGTCCAACCCGGCCTCGATATAGGCCAGGGTAGGCAAGCGGACGGAAAGCCCCGGTCGTACCGGATAGTCCCGCAACCGATGCTCGGGGACGATGAAGTCGTAATAGTTCTGGCCGGAGCGCACCTTGCGGATCGCCGCTTCGTAAAGCGCGATATCCTGATCGTATTCTTCCGCGCCGAGGACGGGCTTGCCATCCAGGCGCGTGGTGACGTTGGGCTGGACGCCGCCGGGCCGCTCCAACGGCACGACCGCAGACGCGATCAGCAACAGTAACAGCGCGAGCAGGCCCAGTCGCGCCGACAGCGGCGACCAATGCGCGAAACGATCCCAGCGCGCGGCAGATAGCGCCGCCACAGCCCGTGGCGACCCTAGCTCAGCAGTCCCGATAGTGACAGCACCCATACAGCCAGACCTCCGCCCACGGCGGCGCCAGCATATCCCAGCCAATGGTTAGTATGGCGTTTACGAGACCACAGCAGCTCGACCGGCGGCAGCGGCGCCTGTTCGGGCGCGCCACCCTTTGGTGGGTACTTTTCCTCGATCCGGCGCACCAATGCGGGCAAGCGCATCAGCGTATCGAGATCTTCGCGAAGGCGATCGGCGATGTACGCTTCAGGCCCCAGCTCGTCGCGGATCCAGTTGCGCACGAATGGTGCAGCCACGTCCCACATATTGATCGAGGGATCGAGCGATGTGGCAAGGCCTTCGACCATCACCATCGTCTTTTGCAGCAGCAGCAGATGCGGCTGGGTCTGCATGTCGAAATCGCGCGTGATGGCGAACAGACCGTCCAGCATCTGGCCAACGGAAAGCTCGCTGACAGGCTTGCCCCGCATCGGCTCACCCACGGCCCGCAGCGCGGTGGCGAATTCCTCCACCGAGTGATAGCTCGGCACGTACTGCGCCTCGAAGTGGATTTCGGCGACGCGGCGATAATTGCCCGTTGTCAGGCCATAGAGGATTTCCGCCAGCCATTGCCGCGCCTGCCGGTCGATCCGGCCCATGATGCCAAAATCGATCGCCACGATCGTCCCGGCGGGATCGGTCACGCTTGGCTGCACGAACAGGTTGCCCTGATGCATGTCGGCATGAAAATAGCCTGCGTTTATCGCCTGAGTCAGAAAGGCCAACACCAGCCTGCGGGCCAGCACCGGCCGATCGATGCCCGCTTCGCTCAACGCTTGGTGATTGCTGACCTTGATGCCGTCGATCCATTCGACCGTCATCACTTTGCCGTTGGTGCGATCCCAATCGATATCAGGAACGCGGTAACCCTCGTATCCCTTCATCGCTTTGGCGAGTTCGGACGCGGAGGCCGCCTCACGCCGCAAGTCCAGTTCACGCAAGGTCCATCGCTTGAGGTTGGCGATGACAGCGCGCGGGCGCAAGCGAGACGCTTCGCCGCCCAGCGCTTCAAGATGCGCGGCGGCCCACTCGTACGTTTCGATATCGCGCGCGAATCGCTCCCGCACGCCGGGACGAAGCACTTTCACCGCGACGGTGCGACCCTCGGCAGTGACGGCGCGATAGACTTGCGCGATCGAGGCCGATCCGATGGGTTCCGGATCAAGGCTGGCGAACAAACGCTCCACCGGCGCGCCGAACGTGTTCTCGATTTCCTGGCGGACGAGATCGAACGGCAGCGGCGGCAACTGATCCTGCAAGGTCAGCAGGTTGCGCACCGCTTCCTCGCCCACAAGATCGGGCCGAGTCGCCAGCGTCTGCCCCAGCTTGATCGCGGCGGGGCCGATCTCCTGAAAGGCGCGGGCATAGTCCGGCACTTTGGGCTGACTGGTGCCGAACCTGGCCACACGGCACAGACGGCGCACCGGCGGGGGCGTGTTGCGCCCTTCCTCAATGATGCGCAACGCTCCGTGCCGCGCCAGCACGCGGCCCCACTTGAGCAGCCGGGCGAGGTGAATGACGGAGCTGGTCAACGGCCAGCCCGCAACATCAGCTGGCCCGCTGCCGGGTCTAGCGTGAGGCAGCCCTCTCCCGCCCCCCGCAGCCAGTGCGGAGGGAGAACATCGGCCAGCTTACGTCGCTTGGCAGGCGTCAAGCTTTCCACCCGCTGTGGATCGCAACCAGCCCGCCCATGATCGGCTCGACCTTGGTATGTACGAAGCCGGCGTCACGGATCATGCCCTGGAATTGTGGCATGGGTGGAAACTTGCGGATCGATTCCACCAGATAGCGATAGGAATCGGCATCACCCGCGATCATCTGGCCCAGGCGGGGCACCATGTGGTGCGAGTAGGCGTCGTAAGCTTCCTTGAAGCCCGGCCACTCCACGGTTGAAAATTCCAGGCAGAAGAATCGCCCGCCAAAGCGCAGCACGCGGTGCGCCTCGGCCAGCGCCTTGTCGATGTGGGTCACGTTACGGATGCCGAACGCGATCGTGTAGGCATCGAAGAAGCGATTTCCGAACGACAACTCCTCGGCGTTCTGGCGCGACCAGACCAGGCCATCGATGCCCCGCTCCATCGCGCGCTCCACGCCCACGTCCAGCATGTCCTGGTTGATGTCGCTGACGGTCACCCGCGCGCCCTTGGCGGCCATGCGGAAGGCGATGTCCCCGGTGCCGCCCGCCATGTCGAGAATTTGCTCACCCTCGCGCGGTTTCACCCGACGAACGAAGCGATCCTTCCATAGGCGGTGCATGCCACCCGACATGGCATCGTTCATCACGTCATACTTGCGTGCGACGTTGGAGAATACGGAACCCACGCGCTCGGTTTTCTCGGCGGGGCTGACCTCTTCGTAGCCGAAGGACACGGTTTCGCTCATGTGAGGCGCTTTAGGCGGTTTCACGGCGAGCGCAAAGGGTTGCGTCTATGTGTTGCGCTCCGCGTTCCCTATATACCCGCCACGATGCCCGAACTCCCCGAAGTTGAAACCACCGTGCGCGGCCTGATGCGCTATCTTGAGGGCGAACGGATCGCCCGGCTCACGCTAAACCGCCAGGACTTGCGCCGCCCCTTCCCCGAAGGGCTGGTGCAGGCGATGACCGGGGCCACCGTCACCACGCTCGGCCGCAGGGCCAAGTATGGCCTAATCCACATCGATCGCGGCTCCACCATGATATTTCATCTGGGCATGTCGGGCCGCTGGCGGATCGAGCCTTCGCAGATCGAGAAGCACGATCACCTCGTCCTGGAAACCGGCTCGGGTCATGTGCTGGCGCTCAACGATGCCCGCCGCTTCGGCTCGGTCGATCTGGTGGACACCGCCGCGCTGGACAGTTGGCCGCCGTTCGCCGCGATCGGTCCGGAGCCGCTGGGCAATGGCCTGACACCGCGGCACCTGCAACAGGCCTTTGCGGCCCGGATCGCACCGATCAAGCAATTGCTGCTCGATCAGCGAATCGTGGCGGGCCTTGGCAACATCTATGTATGCGAGGCGCTGCACCGCGCCGGCATCCGGCCAGACAAGGAAGCGGGCGCCGTCTCGCTCGCGGCACTCAAGCGACTGGTGCCTGCCATACAAGAAGTCCTGACCGAATCGATCGCGGCGGGCGGGTCCACCATCCGCGATTACGCGCAGCCGTCGGGCGAGCTGGGCTATTTCGCCAGCGCCTGGCAAGTCTATGGCCGGGAGGGTGATCCTTGCGCTTGCGGATCGCCGGTGCAACGGTTCGTACAGGGTGGGCGCAGCTCCTTCTGGTGTGCGAAATGCCAGAAATGAGGGGCAGGCAAAACTACTCGCGGCTTGACCATATGTGGGGGTACGGGTAAGGGCCCCGCTTCCCGGCGAGTCCGCTCGCCAATCAGTTTCAACAGATCAGCGAAGGCCGCGACAGGCCAGGTACGAGGACGAACATGGCCAATACGCCGCAAGCCCGCAAGCGCATCCGCCGCAATGAGCGCCGCGCTGAAGTGAATACCAACCGCGTCAGCCGCATCCGCACCTTCATCAAGAAGGTCGAAGCCGCGATCGCCGGTGGCGACAAGACCGCCGCCGCGGAAGCGCTGAAGGCTGCACAGCCCGAACTGGCGCGTGGCGTGTCGCGTGGCGTGCTTCACAAGAACACCGCATCGCGCAAGATGTCGCGTCTGTCGAAGCGCGTCTCCGCGCTCTGACAGTTCGAGTCGGGCGTCTGCCAAGACGCCGGGCCGGTACGGAAGTAGAACATGGGCCGGGGGGAAACCTCCGGCCTATTTCTTTGGCGTTGTCATCATTGTGTCGCCAATTGCACTAAAGCGCAGAATTGCTGCGATTCGAAATCGCGAACGGCAAAAGTTACTGATTTCTCAGCAGAAATCTCACTATTAAGGTTTTGCGTCAGTCTGCCCGGTGTCAATCTCAAATAGTTTTTTTATTTGGGGACGCGCTCTTGCCTTGGCAGTCGAAGGCTTCCTAGAACGTCCCCAGGCCGTTGATCGAAACGTGCCGGGGTCGAAATCGAAAGCACTAACTCGTGGGCGGCAAAACCGTTTTGCCACCGGGGGCGAAGCTTTGTGTTAGACTGCCGGCATGATCACGAAGGCGGCCTGAGGGCAGCTTCATGAACAAGGAGGCGGTCGGTTGACAGGGTTCTCGGAACAGCCGGCGCAATTTGCGGGCAAGAAAGCGAAATTGGTGCGGGTGGAAATGGAAGAGGATCACGAGGCGTTGAACCTGGCGGCCGATTGGGCCGACATCAGCCAGGGTCTGCGCAAGGATCTTGGCCAGCAGGTCCACGGTCAATGGATCAAGCCGATCCAGCCAGGCAACTACTGCAAGGAGACGGGCACGCTCGATCTCTATCTGCCTACCGAATTTTCCGCGAGCTGGGTGCAGGACCGTTTCTCGGATCGGCTTTCGCTGGCCTGGAAGATCGCGCGGCCCGATGTGCGCCATGTGCGTATCCTGGTGCATCCGGGCCGCAAGCAGTTGCCCGAGTTGCGCCTGGGCAGTGGCGGCAGCCCCCGTCGCCCGGCTAATGATTCGCTGGCCCAAAGCGACCCGATGGCCGCCGCGCTGGAAGGGGAGGCGTTCGCCACCCTGACTCAAGGCGCCGCCAATATCGACGCCTCGCAGACCTTCACCAGTTTCGTCACCGGCACCAGCAACGTGCTGGCCGCCAACGCCGCGCAGCGCATGGCCGCGCTGGAGACGCCGCAGTTCTCGCCGCTCTATCTCAAGGCCGCCACGGGCCAGGGCAAGACGCACCTGCTGCACGCGATCGGCCACGCCTACTTGGCCAGCCATCCCAGCGCGCGAATCTTCTACTGCTCGGCCGAGCGCTTCATGGTCGAGTTCGTCCAGGCCCTGCGCCACAATCAGATGATGGAGTTCAAGTCCCGACTGCGCGGGTTCGACCTGCTGCTGGTGGACGATATCCAGTTCATCATCGGCAAGGCGAGCGCGCAGGAGGAATTGCTCTACACGATTGATGCGCTGCTGGCCGAAGGCAAGCGCCTGGTCTTCGCCGCCGATCGTGCGCCCCAGGCGCTCGACGGGGTAGAGCCGCGCCTCCTCAGCCGCTTGTCGATGGGCTTGGTGGCCGATATCCAGTCTGCCGACATCGAACTGCGCCGCTCGATCCTGGAAAGCCGCCTCACCCGCTTTGCCTCGGTCCAGGTTCCGGCCGACGTGATCGAATTCCTGGCCCGCACCATCAACCGCAACGTGCGCGAGCTGGTGGGCGGCCTCAACAAGCTGATCGCCTATGCCCAGCTGACCGGTCAGGCGGTGTCGCTGCAACTGGCCGAAGAGCAGTTGACCGACATCCTTTCGGCCAACCGCCGCCGGATCACCATCGACGAGATCCAGCGCACGGTCTGCCAGTTCTATCGCATCGACAAGACGGAGATGAGCAGCAAGCGCCGCGCGCGCGCCGTGGTACGGCCGCGGCAGGTGGCGATGTATCTCGCCAAGGTGCTCACACCGCGCTCCTACCCCGAGATCGGCCGCAAGTTCGGCGGGCGCGATCACTCCACCGTGATCCACGCCGTGCGCTTGATCGAGGAACTGCGTACGCGCGACGCGGACATGGACGGCGATGTGCGCAGCTTGCTGCGTCAGCTGGAAAGCTGAGCCGCCACATTCGCAACACAGCCAGTCCGGGGCCGGGAAGCACGCTTTCCGGCCCCGCTGCTTTTTGTGATGTACGCTACTAATTTCCTTATGAAACAACCGTTCTCTATCAATGAAGGCCCAATAGGCATCATCACGTAGAGCGGGCCCGCCAAGGGAACCGCCGGGCAGGAGAGCGGTACCGGTCATGCGTTTCTACAGGGCCACACAGTTCCTGTTTCCCCGTCAATTCGAGCTTCGCCTCCTGACGATCGCGCTTCTCGCGGTACTGCTGCCGACAGTCCTTGTTCTCGCGTTTGGCTTTACGACATTGGGATGGCCGCCCCGCACCGCAGGCATGATGTTGCTGGCGGCGCTCCTGGGCGCGGGTCTTGCCACGGCGGCGATTCATGCGTTGCTGGCCCCCCTGGCAACGGCAACGGCAATGTTGCGCGCGATCCAAATCGGCGAGTCTGTGGCGGACATCCCGGTGGGCGGAGAGGATCTGGTCGGACGTCTGCTGCGCGGGGTGAGCCAAGCGGCCAGAGACGCCGAGGAACGTTCGGATGCCATGGTCGTCGTCGCCGAACATGATCCGCTGACCAAGATCCTCAATCGCCGCGGCTTCATGCGCGCGGCCGAGCGCCTGCTGGTCGGGGAGCGCCCGGCGGTCCTTGCGCTGATCGACCTGGATCATTTCCGGGCGATCAACGACCACCTGGGCCACGATGTCGGTGATGAGCTGCTCTTCGCCTTTGCGCAGCGCGTGCGCGATACGGTGCGCGGTACCGATATCTGCGCGCGTTGGGGCGGCGAGGAGTTCGCCGTGCTGCTGCCCGGCGCGACGCTGGATCAGGCCCACGCGGCGATGGGCCGACTGCGCAGTTCGATTGCGCGACACCCCCTGCCCGGCGCCGGGCTGACGTTCTCCTGTGGTCTGGCCGACACGTGCGGCTTCGACGATCTCGACGATACGGCCCGCCGCGCCGACAAGGCGCTCTACTCCGCCAAGCACCTGGGGCGCGACCGGACCGAACTGGCGGATTGAGCAGCGCGCTTTTCCCGGCGCAGCGCTTGCGATAAGGCGCTGGGGATGATCCCCACCGTGTGTTCTCCCGCCCTGCCCGCGACCTTCTGGCGCGCCATCCAACGCGGCGTGCGTGGGCGGTGCCCACGCTGCGGCGAGGCGCCGCTATTTCGCAAGTGGCTGAAATCGCAGGAGCTTTGCGCTCATTGTGGACAGGACTGGAGCCATCACCGGGCCGACGATTTCCCCGCCTACATCGCGATGCTGCTGACCGGGCACCTGCTAGCCCCGGTGATGATCGCGTTGACGCTGGATCTCGATCTTTCCCCCGCGGTCATCCTGACGCTGTTGCTGCCGACGGCGGTGGCGATGATGCTGGCGATGTTGGGCCCGGCAAAAGGCGCGGTGATCGCGGCGCAATGGTGGCACGGTCTCCACGGCTTCACCCGGGAACGCGCAGCGCTGGCGCCCCAGAGTCCTTCGCAATGAGCCTATCGCCCGACCGCCTCGAACGCTTCGCGCGCCATATCGTGCTGCCCGAAGTGGGCGGCACCGGGCAAGTGGCGCTGGCGCAAGGCCACATCGTGCTGATCGGCTGCGGCGGGATCGGCAGCCCCGCCCTGCAATACCTCGCCGCCGCCGGGATCGGACAGCTTACTCTGATCGATTCCGACACGATCGACCTCAGCAACCTGCAACGCCAGACCATCTTTACGCCCGCCGATGTCGGGCATGCCAAGGCGAAGGTCGCAGCCGCATGGGTCCATCGCTTCGATCCCGCGCTGCAAGTGCGCGCCATCGTCGATCGCGTCACGCGTGAGAACGTCGCCGCTCTGCTGGCCGGCGCGGACGTGGTGCTGGATGGCTGCGACAACTTCGCGACGCGGTTGATCGTGTCGGATGCCAGCGTTGCCGCCGGCATCCCCCTCACCAGTGTGGCGATCGGCCGCTTCCAAGGTCAGATCGCCAACTTCGCCGGGCACTTGCCCGATCAGCCGTGCTACCGCTGCTTCGTGGGCGACGCTTTCGATGCCGAGGATTGCGATACCTGCGCTGCCGATGGCGTGCTGGGCGCGATGGCCGGGATGGCCGGCACTTTCGGCGCGATGCAGGCCATGCGCGTGCTTCTTCAAGGCCATGCCGCGCTCGGCGATCCGCAATTCGGCACGATCCACCTCCTGGATGGTCTCACCCCCTCGCTTCGCCCGCTAGCGATTGCGAAAGACCCCGGCTGCAAGGGCTGCGGTGCGACATGACCGACGATCTCCACCGCTTCGTGGCAGCGCAGGCGCAGACCTACGCCGATGCCCTGGCGGAAATCCGGGCAGGCGCGAAACGCAGCCATTGGATGTGGTTCATTTTCCCGCAGATCGCGGGCTTGGGACGCAGTGCGATAGCGCAGCACTATGCCATCGCATCGCTGGACGAAGCGCGGGCCTATCTTGCGCATCCCCTGCTGGGGGCACGACTGCGTGAATGCGTGTCGGCGCTCAATTCGCTAGAGACCACCACGGCGGAGCGTGTCTTCGGCACAATCGACGCGATGAAGCTGCGCTCGTCCCTCACTTTATTCGAGGGAGCGGGGGCGGACTTTGGCGGCACGATAGATCGCTGGTTCGGCGATCGCGATTCCCAGACGCTCGCCCTTCTGCAGAACACGTCGCGCTAGGACGCGGCCGAAAGCACCTCGTCCACCCAGGCCGGCACGATCTGAGTCGCCGGGCCATGGCGCGCTTCCTCGAACCAGCGGGTTCCCTTGGACGGCTCCAGATTCAACTCCAGCGTATGCGCGCCCATTTCCCGCGCGTTGCGCACGAAGCCCGCAGCGGGATAGACCGCGCCGGACGTGCCGATCGAAACGAACAAGTCCGCCTCACGCAGGGCCGCATAAATCTCGTCCATCCGATAGGGCATCTCGCCAAACCACACGACGTCCGGCCGCAGCGCCCGCTCGCCACACACCGGGCACGGCGGACGCTCGATCAGAGTGCCGGTCCAAGGCGAGCGCGTATCGCAGGCGGTGCACCAGGCGAGCAGATGCTCCCCATGCATATGCAGCACCCGCTCAGCACCGGCGCGCTCGTGAAGATCGTCGACATTCTGGGTCACGATCAGCAATTCGCCCGGCCATTCCGCATCGAGCCGCGCCAGCGCCAGATGCGCGGCATTGGGCTCCTTGGTCTGGATGGCGGCGCGGCGCATGTCATAGAAGCGCAGCACCAGATCGGGATCGCGCGCAAAGGCTTCGGGCGTCGCGACGTCCTCCACCCGGTGCCGTTCCCATAAGCCGCCTTCCGAGCGGAACGTGTCGATGCCGCTCTCGGCTGAAATCCCGGCGCCGGAGAGGATGACGATATTGCGGATGTCCTTCATCACCGGCATGAGACACGCGCAACAAGGATCGCGCAATGACGTCTTCGGGGACATCTTCAGGTATTCGCATCGGCATCATCGGCAGCGCCGGTCGCATGGGTCAGGCGATCGCCGCCGCAATCGCGGAGGCAGGAGCCACGTTAGCCGGCGGGATCGACAAGGATGGCGATGTCGCCGCCTTGGCCGCGCACAGCGACGTACTGGTGGATTTCTCGTCCCCCGCCGCGTTGGAGGGCAATCTCGATGCGGCGGTGGCCGCCGGGGTACCGGTGGTGATCGGCACCACCGGGCTGGAAGAGCGCCACCATTTTCTGATTGATCACGCGGCGGAGCGGATCGCCATCCTGCAAACCGGCAACACCTCGCTTGGCGTCACCCTACTGGCCCATCTGGTGCGCGAAGCGGCAAGCCGCCTGGCCGAAGACTGGGATATCGAGATCGTCGAGACGCATCACCGCATGAAGGTGGACGCGCCCTCCGGCACTGCGCTGCTGCTGGGCGAAGCCGCTGCCGCGGGTCGAGGGATTGGCCTGGACGAGCATAGCGAGCGCGGGCGGGACGGGATCACGGGCAAGCGCGAACACGGCACGATCGGCTTTGCGTCGTTGCGCGGCGGCTCGGTGGCGGGCGACCACTCAGTGATGTTCCTCAGCGATGGCGAGCGTGTCACCCTGTCTCACATGGCCGAGAATCGCTCGATCTTCGCCAAGGGTGCGGTGCGGGCCTGCCAGTGGCTGGTCGGCAAACCGGCGCGGCGATACACGATGCCCGAAGTGCTCGACCTTTGAAGAAGGCCGATATTTTCGAGTTCTTCCGCCGCCTGGCGGAGGCCAATCCCGATCCGGTGACGGAGCTCGAATACGGCCGGGACAATGTCTACCAGTTGCTGGTGGCCGTCGTTCTTTCAGCCCAGTCAACCGACGTAGGCGTCAACAAAGCCACCCGCGCGCTGTTCCGGGAAGTGACCAAGCCCGATCAGATGATCGAATTGGGCGAAGAAGGCCTGAAGGAACACATCAAGACGATCGGTCTGTTCAACTCGAAGGCCAAGAACGTCATCGCCTTGTCGGAAATCCTGGTGCGGGACTATGGCGGCGAGGTGCCGGCCGATCGCGATGCCCTTGTCACGTTGCCCGGCGTGGGCCGCAAGACCGCCAACGTGGTGATGAATTCCGCGTTCGGTGCGGAGACCTTCGCGGTCGACACTCATATATTTCGCGTCGGCAACCGCACGGGGT
Organism: Novosphingobium fluoreni; assembly: GCF_014196615.1. Taxonomy (GTDB): domain Bacteria; phylum Pseudomonadota; class Alphaproteobacteria; order Sphingomonadales; family Sphingomonadaceae; genus Novosphingobium; species Novosphingobium fluoreni. Next base: position 233,851 of record NZ_JACIDY010000005.1, on the reverse strand, counting down.
TGGCCAAGGGCAAGACGCCGCTCGCAGTGGAACTGGGCCTGGAAAAGAAAGTGCCCCAACCCTTTCGCATCGGCGCTCATCACTGGCTGATCCTGCACGGCCGCTACATTTGCAAGGCCCGCACACCCGAATGCTGGCGCTGTCCGGTGGTGGACTTGTGCAGCTTCAAGGCCAAGGTACTGGAGAAGCCCAAGAGCCGCGCCGACTGATGCGATGGTGGAAGCGCTTCTGGCTGCGCTACCTCTATTACTGCAAGGTCCACTGGTTCATTGCTGCGTCGATCGTCGCAACCATCCTCTGGCTTCTATGGCAAAGCGTGTCGCTTCTCGGTCTCCTGCTGGATGTCGTCGCCATTTTCGCCTGACCGTAAGGCGCGCAATACCCGGACGATTTACGTTTCCTTGGTGACTGCGGAAATCACCGTCGCCGCTACCAGATCGCCGATGACGTTCAGCGTTGTGCGGCACATATCCAAAAAGCGATCGACGCCCAGGATCAGGCCGATGCCCTCGGGCGGCACGCCAACGCCGTTCAGGATCAGGGCGATCACCGGCAGCGATCCGGCCGGTACCCCCGCGGTGCCCACGCCCGCCAGGATGCACACCAGCATCACGAAGATCTGCTGCCCCAAGTCCAGGCTAACTCCGAAGAACTGCGCCAGGAACAGCACGGTCACGCCTTCGAACATGGCGGTGCCGTTCTGGTTTGCCGTCGCCCCGATGGTCAGGACGAAGCGCGACACTTTCGTGGGCAGCTTTAGCTCATCCTCGGCAACCCGAAGCGAGGTCGGCAGGGTGGCGTTTGAACTGGCGGTGGAGAAGGCCATCAGGCTCGCCTCGCGCGTCTCGCGAAAGAAGGCGATCGGACTTTTCTTGGCGATGAACGCCAGCAGCAGCGAAAACACACCGAAGGTTTGCAAGGCCAGGGCCAACAGCACGACGCCGACGTAGGCCGCCAGCTTGAACAGCAGATCCCACCCGAACTGCGCGGCCAGGTTGAACATGAAGCAGAAGATGGCGAACGGCGCGAGCTGGATGACGATGTTGATCAACTTCATCGCCACCTGGAACACACCTTCGATCGCGTCCTTCAACACATCGGTCTTGCGTGATTGCACCAGCAGAATGCCGATGCCGAAAAACAGCGCGAAGAACATCACCGCCAGGATATCGTTCTGGCTCATGGCGGTGATGACGTTCGTGGGCACGATGCCCAGCACTGCTTCGACGCCGCCCTTCGCCTCTTTAGACGCGGCGACAATGCCGGATGCGGCCTGCCCGCCTTGCGCCAGCAATGCCTGCGCCGCGTCCCGATCGACGCCGGCGCCCGGACGCAGGACGTTGACGATCGTCAGCGACAGGACGACGGCGATGCCGGAGACGATGATGGTATAAAGCAGCGTGGCGATGCCGACCCGGCGCAGTGCCCGGATTTCGCCCATCTCGGCGATGCCCAGAACTAGCGCGGAAAACAGCAGCGGCAGAACCAGCATGAACAGTAGCCGGAGGAAGATCTGGCCGATCGGACCCGTGACGTACGTCACGATAGTCGAAACCCACGGCGCGCCCGCCGCAAACGTATAGACCAGAAGACCCGCCCCCAGCCCAGCGATAAAGCCGATCAGGATACGCCACTGCAGTCCGTTGGCATGCGCTTCTACCGAAGCATCGGAAGCTGGGGCGTCAGTCATCAGGTCTTGGTCTCCAGCACGGCGATGATGCCGCCGCTAGGGAAGCAAGAGGACCCCTACAAAGCAAGGCCGCAATTGCGGGGCAATGCGGCCTTGCTTGGAAAAAAGTCGGGGAACATCCGCCTCGCCATTACTGGCAAGGCGGGCAATCAGGATCAGGCGGCGGCTTCGGCCTTGTCGCCCTTGTGAACGCGGACCGGTTCCTTGCGGCCTTCCACCACGTCCTTATCGACCACGACCTCGGCAATGTTGTTCTCGGTCGGTAGGTCGAACATGGTGTCAAGCAACATGCTTTCCACGATGGAGCGAAGGCCACGCGCGCCGGTCTTGCGTTCGATAGCGCGCTGCGCGATCGCCTCCAGCGCATCGTCGGTGAACGTCAGCTCAACGTCTTCAAGGTCGAACAGCTTGGCATACTGCTTGATCAGCGCGTTCTTCGGCTCGCTGAGAATCTTCACCAGCGCGACGATATCCAGATCTTCCAGCGTCGCGATGACGGGGAGACGTCCGACGAACTCCGGGATCAGACCGAACTTGAGGAGATCCTCCGGCTCTGCCTTCTGCAGCAGTTCACCAATGCGGCGCTTGTCGGGATCGGCGACATGGTTGCCGAAACCGATTGAACGCTTCTGCAGGCGATCGGAGATGATCTTGTCCAACCCGGCGAACGCGCCGCCGCAAATGAACAGGATGTTGGTCGTATCCACCTGCAGGAATTCCTGCTGCGGATGCTTGCGGCCACCCTGCGGCGGGACGGAGGCGGTCGTGCCTTCCATCAGCTTGAGCAACGCTTGCTGCACGCCCTCGCCCGAAACGTCACGCGTGATCGACGGATTCTCGGCCTTGCGGCTGATCTTGTCGATCTCGTCGATATAGACGATGCCGTGCTGCGCCTTCTCGACATTATAGTCGGAGGATTGCAGCAGTTTGAGGATGATGTTTTCCACGTCCTCGCCCACGTAACCCGCTTCGGTAAGCGTCGTGGCGTCGGCCATGGTAAACGGAACGTCGAACGTCTTGGCCAGCGTCTGAGCCAGCAGCGTCTTGCCCGAACCGGTGGGCCCGATCAGAAGGATGTTCGACTTCGAAAGCTCGACATCACCGGATTTTCCGCTGTGCTTCAACCGCTTATAGTGGTTGTGCACCGCAACCGAAAGCACGCGCTTGGCGCGATCCTGGCCGATGACATAGTCGTTCAGCGTTTCGCAGATCTCTCGCGGCGATGGGACGCCGCCGTCCTTCTTGCCGGCAATACCTGCCTTGGTTTCTTCGCGGATGATGTCGTTGCAAAGCTCGACACACTCATCGCAAATGAACACGGTCGGACCCGCGATCAGCTTGCGCACCTCATGCTGCGATTTCCCGCAGAAGCTGCAGTAAAGGGTGCTCTTGGCGTCAGATCCGCTCAATTTGGTCATTCTCGTTCTTGCTGCCCCGGCGCGGGGCGACTCGCCACCCTTACTCTGCGGGGGGCCTGTTGATCAATCCTAGCTAGCGATGGTTGCCGCCAGATGAAGGGTGACCCAAGGGCCACCCTCCCTGTATCACTTTGCCTCTTCGGCCTTTTCCGCGTCCGGCCGGCTCTCGAACACCTTGTCCACAAGACCGAAGGTCAAAGCCTCGTCGGCCTCCAGGAACGTGTCGCGATCCATCGCCTTCTCGATGTCATCCAGCGACTTGCCGGTGTATTTGACGTAGAGATCGTTCAGGCGGCGACGCATCCGCAGGATCTCACGAGCCTGGATTTCGATATCGCTGGCCATGCCCTGCGCGCCGCCCGAAGGCTGGTGCACCATGATTCGGGCGTTGGGCAGAGCGATCCGCATGCCGGGCTCACCCGCCGCGAGCAGGAAGCTACCCATCGAGGCGGCCTGCCCGATGCAGACGGTGGACACGCGTGGGCGAATGTACTGCATGGTGTCATGGATCGCCATGCCGGCCGTTACCACGCCACCGGGCGAGTTGATGTACATCGAGATATCCTTGGAGGGATTTTCACTCTCCAGGAACAGCAGCTGCGCGACGATCAGCGAGGCCATGTGATCCTCGACCGCGCCGGTGATGAATACGATACGCTCCCGCAGCAGGCGCGAGTAGATATCGAAGCTACGCTCGCCACGGCTGGTCTGTTCGACCACCATCGGCACGAGTGCGCCGGTCACGGGATCGGCGGTGAACTTACCCTGGGCGCCGCTTGCGCCGAACAAGTCGATCATGGAGGTCCTCTTCAATCTGGACCCGCTATGTCGCGTGCCTCTGGCTTCAGTTCAAGGGCATTAACCCACGTATCGGCCATGTGCTCCCCGCAGGTTGGGGATAGTCCGGCGTTCGTACCACAAATCACCCGCCTAAAGCCTGCCGCAAAGCACTGATCCCAGGCAGATCGATCTGGCCCCAAAAGCAAGAAGCGCCGCAGCCAGGCCGCGACGCTCCTTGCGTGAGATCATAGCGAGAGGATCAATCCTCGGTCGTGGCCGCCTTCTTCGCAGGAGTCTTCTTGGCCGGCTTGGCCTCGGCTTCAGCGGCATCGCCTTCGTCGGCGGCCTCGGCCTTCTTTTTGGCCGGAGCCTTCTTCGCCGCAGGCTTGGCTTCCGCGTCAGCCTCTGTCTCGGCTTCAGCTGCAGCAGGCTCGGCTGCCTTCTTCTTGGCAGGAGCCTTCTTCGGCTCGGCATCGGCTTCCGCTTCGTCGGTCGCGTCAGCCTTCTTGGCCTTCTTCGCCGCTGCCTTCTTCGGCTTGGCGTCGGAGGTCGTTTCGTCTGCGTCCGCTTCGATCGCGGCCTGCAGCTCTTCGCGCGTCACTTCACGCTCGGTCACGTCGGCCTTCTCGATCAGGAAATCGACGACCTTGTCCTCATAAAGAGGCGCGCGAAGCTGGGCTGCGGCCATCGGGTCCTGGCGGACATACTCGACGAAACGCTGGCGATCTTCCGGGCGGTACTGCTGCGCGGCCTGCTGCAGCAGCATCTGCATCTCCTGCGCGCTCACTTCGACGCCGTTGCTCTGGCCGATTTCCGACAGCAGCAGGCCCAGGCGCACGCGGCGCTCTGCGATCTTGCGATAATCTTCCTTCTCGGCCTCGATCTCGGCGATCGCGGCTTCGGGGTCTTCCTCGCGCGCGGCTTCCTGCTGAAGCTGCTGCCAGATCTGCTCGAACTCGGCCTCGACCATCGTCGGCGGCACGGCGAAATCATGACCGGCGGCAAGCTGGTCGAGCAGCTGGCGCTTCATCTGGGTGCGGGTAAGGCCTTCGGTCTCCGATTCGAGCTGACCGCGCAGCAGGCCCTTGAGCTGGTCGAGCCCTTCCAGGCCCAGCTGCTTGGCGAACTCGTCATCGATCTTGGTTTCGGCCGGCACCTTCACTTCGTGGACGGTGATGTCGAAGGTGGCGTCCTGCCCCTTGAGGTTGGCGGCCGGGTAATCTTCGGGGAAAGTGACGGTGATGGTACGCTCTTCACCGGCCTTGGCGCCGATGAGCTGCTCTTCGAAGCCAGGGATCAGGCGGCCCGAGCCGATCACGATCGCCTGCTGTTCAGCCTTGCCGCCCTCGAACTCTTCGCCGTTTAGCTTGCCGACGAAATCGCAGATCACCTGGTCGCCATCTTCGGCGGCGCGGCCTTCTGCGGCTTCGTAGCTCTTCTGCTGCTCGGCAAACTTCTGCACCTGCTCGTCCACCGCCTCGTCGGCGACGGGCACGGTCAGCTTTTCCAGCTTCAGGCCATCGATCGCGGGCGCTTCGATCTTGGGCAGCACTTCCAGGCTGACGGACAGTTCGGCGTCCTTGCCCTCTTCATAGCCTTCGCCCAGCGAAACGTCGGGCTGCATCGCGGGACGCAGGGCGTTATCCGCCACCAACTTGTCCATCGCTTCCTTGATGGAGGTCTGCAGCGCCTCCTGGTGAAGCGCCGGGCCATGCATCTTCTTGACGAGATTGGCGGGCACCTTGCCGGGGCGGAAGCCGGGCATCTTCATCGTCGGGGCGATGCGCTTCACCTCACCCTCGATGCGGGCCGAGATTTCGGTGGCGGGGATGGTCACCGTATAGGCGCGCTTCAGCCCCTCATTGGTGGTCTCGACGATCTGCATTGGTCCGATGCCTTCCTGTACACGCGGCACGGAGCATCCTCACACGGGCGGAAAATTGGTGCGGGCGAAGGGACTCGAACCCCCACATCTTTCGATACTGGTACCTAAAACCAGCGCGTCTACCAATTCCGCCACGCCCGCAAAGAAACTCGTAGCCTGAAACTCAAGGGACGTGCCCTTATAGACCCTCGCCGGATTGAGCAAGGGTCCGCCGCCAGCGCGCGCAACTTGGCGGCGCGGTGGGCGTTGGTTGACCAGGGATCGAGAATACCCGATCAAGAACAAAGGAATGACCTGATGGCCACCGACCCGGGCGCGCCGCGCCCTGATATCGACCGCCCCGACGTTTCGCCAGACGAAGTGACGCCTGCGCCCACTGCACCCGAGCAGCCCGGCACCCCTGAAGGACCGGACGAAGTGCCGGGACAAGCGCCGGATATCGACGCTCCGGATCAGGGTCCGATAGAGATGCCGCCGCCGATGCAGGGCTGATGGCAAGGGAATGGGGCTGAGCATGGCACTCGCCCCGTTCTTGATCTAGTTCACCAGAAGAACGAGCTGCTTCATCCACCCGATCGTGCCCAATCCTGCCGATGAACGCAGCGTCGCCGTCGATGGGACGCCGGGGCATTCCAGACACATCGCCTGCATCCCCTGGCCCGACACCATCGCCTCCGCCTGGTTGAGTGCGGTCGCCAACTGCATCCGTTGACGCCGGGCGGCGAAGGCGGAGATGTCACCACCTGTGCCCCGCTTGCGATACATCTGCAGGAGCAAGGCGTTCAACGGGTCTTCCTTGCGGCCGATATACTTCACCTGCCAGGCCGCGTTGCCCAACTTTGCCGCCTTCGCAGCGTAGGCGAGCGCGGCGTCGAGATCGCCGAAGCCATCGATCAGGCCGTTCTCCCGCGCGCGTTCCCCCGTCCAGACGCGGCCTTGCGCGATTCCATCGACCTGCTGCGGCGTCTTGCCGCGCGCCTTGCCGACAATACCGAGGAACTTCGCGTAGGCATTCTCGATGCCGATCTGCACGATCTGCTCCAGCTCGGGCGAGAGTCCCCCCAGGAGATCGGGCTGGCCTGAAAGCGGAGTGGTCTTCACGCCGCCCGAACTGACGCCGATATCCGCCAAGGCCCGCTCGAATGAGGGGAGTATGCCGAATACGCCGATCGAACCGGTGATCGTGCCCGGCTCGGCGAAGACATATTGGGCCGGCGTGGAAACCCAATAGCCCCCACTCGCCGCCACGTTACCCATCGATGCGACGATCGGAATACCCTTCTGCTTGTAGCGCTCGATCGATCGGCGGATGCGCTCCGATGCCAGCACCGAGCCGCCGGGCGAATCGATGCGCACCACCAGCGCCTTGATGTCGTTGCTCAAGGCGTCATCCAGAGCCTGGGCGATGCGATCGCCACCGGCGGTGCCGGGTCCGGCCTCGCCATCGACGATATTGCCGGCGATCGTCACCACCCCGATCTGCGCGCCGCTGCGGCTTTCGGGATGCGCGGCAAGGTACGTTGCCAGTTGCGTGCCGACCAATTGCCCCGAGGGCTTGTCCGATGCCTCTGCACCCGAAAGCTGCGCCACGCGCGAGGCGAAGTCGCTGGGCGTGCCGATCCGGTCGATCAGGCCAGCCGCTTGCGACGCCTTGGCAAAATCACCACCAGAAGCCTTGAGCCAGCCCACCGGATCGCCGGTCACCAGCGCCAGGTTCGCTTTCGGCCGCGCTTTCTTCACGTCCGCCTGCCAATTGCGCCACAGGCCGCCGTAAAGGTCGGTGTACGATTCGATCGCCGCCGGCGATGGTCCATCGCGGGTATAGGGCTCCACGAAAGTCTTGTAGGTGCCGACGCGGAAGACGTGGGCGTTGATCTTCAGCTTCTGCAGCAAGGTCCCGAAATAGAGGTTGTTGCCCCCCGGCCCCACCGCCAGGGCACCGCCCATGGGGTTGACCCAGGCCTCGCTGGCGTGCGCGGCCAGCTGCGTGCCATCGTCGGCGTAGGTGTCCGCATAAGTCAGCACCGGCTTGCCCGCCTTGCGCACGGCATCCATCGCCGCGCCGATATCGCGCAAGTGGACGAAGCCGCCGCCAGTGAAGCGCGACAAGTCGATCGCCACCAGCTTGATTTTGCTGTCTTTCGCCGCCGCCAGCAGCGCCCGTTCGACGTCGCGGGCGCGCACGTCGGCGGGCAGATTGGCATTGGTGGTCTGGGCCACCAGCAGGTCTGTGGTGGTGACGTCCGCCGTCTCTTCCACCACCGCGCCGTCCAGCTGGATCACCAGCGCGCCCTCGCTCACCTTGCCGGGCGTGGGCCGCATCGACAGCAGGGCGTAGAGCAGGCCGAAGAACAGCAGCAGCAGCGCCAGGACCAGCGCGTCCTTCACCGCCACCAGCAACTTCCAGACCTTGCGCGCGAATTTCATGCAAACCTGCCTTTCGTGGCGAGGCCTTAGACCAGAACGTACCGGATCAGAACCGCCGAGTGCGCCGATCGCGCGCGGCCCGGTCAAATCCCTTGAGCCCGCCCCCGCCCTTCCCTAATGCCTCGTCTTCAATGACAGCACCGACATACACTTATCCGGCAGGTTCGGCGGCCTTCCCGCACCGTGGCCTCGTCGGCATTGCCGGCCTCGCTCCCCATGAAATCCACTACATGCTCGATGAGGCGCAGCAGTGGGTGGAGATGAACCGGCAGGCGAAGAAAACGCGCGATCTGCTGGCCGGCCTCACCATCATCAACGCCTTTTTCGAGAACTCCACGCGCACGCTGCTGAGCTTCGAGATCGCCGGCAAGCGCCTGGGCGCCGACGTCGTGAACATGACGGTTGCCACGTCCAGCGTGAAGAAGGGCGAGACCTTGATCGATACCGCGATGACGCTGAACGCGATGCATGCCGATGCGATCGTCATCCGCCATGCCAGCTCGGGCGCGGTGCAGCTGATTGCCGACATGGTGGATTGCCCGGTCCTCAACGCCGGGGATGGCCAGCACGAGCACCCGACGCAAGCCTTGCTGGATGCGCTGACGATCCGCCATGCCAAGCGCCATTTCAACGGCCTCGTCGTTACCATCTGCGGCGATATCCTGCACAGCCGCGTCGCCCGCTCCAACATTCTGTGCCTCACCTCTCTGGGTGCCGAAGTGCGCGTGTGCGCTCCGCCCGCGCTGATGCCGGAGGCGATCGAGATGATGAACGTCGCGGTCTATCATGATTTTGAAAAGGCCCTGCAAGGCGCGGACGTGGTGATGATGCTGCGCCTGCAGCTGGAGCGGATGCAGGGCCAGTTCATCCCCTCCCCCCGCGAATATCGGCACCTGTACGGCCTGACGCTTGAGCGGCTTGCCATGGCCCGCCCGGATGCGTTGGTCATGCATCCCGGCCCGATGAACCGCGGCGTCGAGATCGACAGCAATGTCGCCGATCTGGTCGGTCGGTCGCAGATCACCACGCAAGTCGAGATGGGCGTGGCTATGCGCATGGCCTGCCTGGATGTGCTGACGCGGCGCACGCGCGCTGTGGAGGGTTGGGCATGAGCCAGGCCGCGCCACTTACCATCACCAACGGCCGCATCGTCCACCCCGATGGCACCGTCGCGCCAGGCGCCGTCCGTTGCGAGGGGGACCGGATCGTGGCGGTCGGAGCCGACGCTCAGCCCCAGCCGGGGGACCGGATCCACGATGCCAAAGGATTGCTGATCGCCCCCGGCCTGGTGGACTATGGCGTCTTCGCGATCGACAAGCCGGCGTTCCACTTCGGCGGCGTCACCCGTGCGGCGCTGATGCCGGATCAGAACCCGCCCCTCGACGTTCCGCCCCGCGTTCGCTTTGCCGCCTCGTCCGGTAAGCCTGATTTCTGGGTCCATCCCCTGGCCGCGGCCACCCGCGAGCTTGAGGGCGAAAAACTGGCCGAGATCGCGATGATGCGGGACGCCGGTGCGCGCGGGATCGCCACCGGTCGGCGCTGGATCGCCGATTCGGGCACGATGCTGCGGTTGTGCCAATATGCCGCGATGCTGGGCATGACGGTCTGCACCCATGCCGAAGATGCCGGCCTGGTGGGGTCCGCCGTGGCCACCGCGGGCGAAATGGCGACACGTCTGGGCCTCCCCGCCGCGCCGGCCCAGGCCGAATCACTCGCCATCGCGCGCGATATCGCCATTGCCGAAATGGCCGATTGCGCCATCCACTTCCGCACGGTGACGACCGCCGCCGGGCTGGAACTGGTGCGACACGCCAAGGCCCGCGGGATCAAGGTGACGGCGGGAGTCACGCCTGCCTATTTCATGCTGTCCGATCTGGCGGTGGCGCAGTTCAGGACGTTTGCGCACCTCTCCCCGCCACTGCGCTCCGAGGCAGACCGGAAGGCGGTGATCGCGGGAATCGCGGACGGGACGATCGACGTCATCGCCTCAGGCCACGATCCGCGCGGAGCGGAGGACAAGCGGCTGCCCTTCACCGATTCGGCGCCAGGCATGGCCGGAGCGGAGACACTGCTGCCCTTGACCCTGACCCTGGTGCGGGACGGCGTGATCGATCTTGGCCGCGCCTTTGCGCTGCTGGCGGCAAATCCCGCTCGGCTGCTGGGGGTCGAGGCGGGGAAACTGGCGACGGGAGCCGAAGCCGATATCGCGGTGATCGACGCCGATCGCCCCTGGATCGTCGACTCCGACAAAATGGCCGCCAGCGCCGGTAACACCCCGTTCGATCGCCAGCCCGTGCAGGGCCGCGTATCGGCGCTGTTCAAGGGCGGCGCGCAAGTCGCCTAGTTACTTCGCGACAGGCCGACGCCTAAAAAAAAACGCCCCCGCTACGAGAGCGGGGGCGGCGAGTGGCTTCACATGGGGTCGTGAAGAACTTTGAAATTCAGCGGCTTGCCAGGCGGCGCGAGACCGAGGCCACTGCGCCGGGAAGCTCACGAGCGGCGGAATGGGCGATACAGGAACCTGCAGCAACCCGCCCCGAAGAACACTTGGCCTTGGCAGAAGCCATGTCATAGCCGCCCGCAGCCACGCGCCAGTAGGTCCGGCCGTTCACCACGGCCTGGGTCAAATGCAACTCACGTTCCTTGAGCCCCGGATCGCGCTGCTGGAAAATCTTCCACGCCCTATGTGCGCCCGCCTCAGTGGAAAACGAGCCGAGTTGCACCACGTGGGTGGAGGCAATTGCGGCGGGGCGCCGGGGCGCCGGGACCGGCTTGCGCACGACGGGCGGCGTCGGGCGGACGGCTTCGGCGCGCGCCATCCGGACCGGCGCAGCGGAACGCGGCGATTCGGCAACCGCTTGGACGACGGGATTGGAAACGAACTGTCGATCGGTCGCGGCGGCAAGAGCCGGCGCAGGCTGAACCGGCTCAGGAGAGGCGATTGCCGGTTCGGCAGGCTCGGCCACCGGATCCGCAACGGGTGCTGGCTCGGCAAATGCCAGAGCCGGAGCATCGGCAGGAGCAGGCGGCAGTTCTTGCGCCGTCGAAACGGGCGCCGGAGCGGCCTCTACCATGGCCAGGGCGGGCGCATTCCCGGTTCCGGCGAGCGCCAACTGCGTCGGCTGGCCGGGATCGCTGCGCACCGGCGCGCCTAATAGTGCGGCCACGCGAGACTGCGCGGAGCCGACGCTGGCCTGCAACGCCCAATCGCTGACCCGCGCTTCCAGTTGGTCCACCGGTACGTCCTGCGAGGCGACCACGCGTGCCTCGGCCAGACGACCGTCCAGCGCGAAGGCATAGGCCAGATTCTGGCGGTTCTTGGGGGTATTGTCCCCCGCTTTCACCGCTTCGGAAAGGATCGCGACAGCTTGCGCGGGCTGTCCTGCCAAAGCGAGCGCGAGACCGAAATCGCCGACAGGGATCGCATCGCGCCACTGGCCCAGCAGCGCGAGCGCTTCCTGGTTGCGGCTGGAGCCGATGTAGGAAAGCGCCATGCCCAGCGCACTGGCGGGCGTCTTGTCTCCCAGGGCGACGGCATCCTCGAACGCGCCGCTGGCGGACAGGAAACGGCCCGCTGCGAGGTACACCTGCGCCAGGCGGGAGCGCAATTCCAGATTCTGCGGCTGCTTGGCCACCGCGCGCTCGGCCGTCAGTATCTGCTTGTCGAGCTTGCGATCGGCGCGATCCGACTGGGCATTGCCCTGATCGGCAAGGTCACCTGCCAGCGCAAAGCCCGGAGCCGCGACACAGCTGACGGCGATCGCCGCTGCCATCGCCTTGCCAAGACGCGAGCGGTCGGCGGCCAACTGGTTCAGCCTGGCCATATGCCGCGCCATCATTGTCTGGGCCTGCATCGTGACGGATTCCCCTGATTGATTCCCTGACGAAACGGACGGCGAACGCGCCCTCGCTTCATCTTCCACGACACAGGAAATCGCAGATCACCCCTAATTTAAGGTTAAGTGCACCGCGCAAGGACGGGGTGATTACGGGGATACCCGCATAAAGGCTTTGCTAAGCGGTTCTTCACTATGTCACTTAACGGCGATTGGACGGTGCGGCGCGCAGTCCAGCGTCCGATAGGAGCGGCCTTTGCACGATAGGCCGCGTAGAAGGATACGGTCTGCGATGATGGCGGTTCGATGGGGCAATTCAGCCACGCTGGCGACGATGATCGTGCTGTGCGGCCTTGCCGTCCCGGCCCTGGCCGATGTTAAGGCGGGCGTGGACGCCTGGGGGAACGGTGATTTCCCGGCCGCCGTGCGTGAGTGGCAGGCGGCGGCTGACGCCGGAGATCCCGATGCGCAATTCAACCTGGCTCAGGCCTATCGCCTTGGTCGCGGCGTTCCGCGCGATCCAGCGCGCGCGGAGGCGCTCTTCGGGCAGGCAGCGGCGAAAGGGCATTTGCAGGCGGCCGATAACTACGGCCTGCTGCTGTTCCAGCGAGGCGAGCGGCAGAAGGCGATGCCCTATATCCGCAGTGCCGCCGCGCGCGGAGACGCGCGAGCACAATACATTCAGGGCCTGGCGCTGTTCAACGGAGATGGTGCGCCCAAGGACTGGGTGCGCGCTTATGCCTATCTGACGCTGGCCCAGCAGGCCGGTCTGCCTCAAGCGACCAGCGCACTGCGCCAGATGGACCAGCACGTGCCGATGGCGGATCGGCAAAAGTCGGTCTCGGTGGCGGCACAGATCGCGCAGGAGGCCGAGGCAACCCGCGCGCGGCAGTTGGCGGCGCTTGATCTGTCTGGCCCTTCCGGAAATACGATCGGCGACGATGGGACAGCCCCCGTCGGCAAGACGAGCAGAGGCCCGGCCCTCGCCACCGTCGAACGTGCCGTTAGCGACGCGGAGCGTGTCGCGGCCACCCCGTCCCGACGAAGCGCAGGGGCGGACTTTACCAATACCACCACCAGCCCAGCCAAGCCCAAGCCGGTGCAATCGGTACGCCCCGCAGTCAGCACCGTGCAGCCCCCTTCCAAACCTGCGCCTGTGCCCACCGCGTCAGGGGGCTGGCGTCTTCAGCTGGGCGCGTTCGGCGTTGCCGGCAATGCGGACGCACTGTGGAGCCGGGTCAAGGGCCGGCCCGAGCTGACGGGACATGCCAAGATCCTCGCCCCCGCAGGCAAGCTGACCAAGCTGCAGGCCGGCGGCTTTGCCAGCCAGGCCGATGCCACCGCCGCGTGCGCGCGCTTGCGGACAGCCGGGTTCACCTGCCTCGCCACGCGCGACTGAGGCGGCTAAGGCTGGGCGACCCATGCGCGTCGCCTCGCTCGACATCATCCGCGGCGTCGCGGTCCTCGGCATCCTGGCGATCAACATCGCCGGGTTCGCCGGGCCATCGATCGGCGCATTGACGCCCAACCTTCCGCATCCGGCCGGGATCTGGGGCGAAACCGCCTATGCGATCGGGTTTGTCCTGTTCGAAGGCAAGATGCGCGCGCTGTTCGCCATGCTGTTCGGAGCAAGCATGGCGCTCTTTATCGACCGGGCAGAGGCGGCCGGTCGGGATGCGGACTTGCTGCAAGCCCGTCGGCTCGCCTGGCTGCTGCTGTTCGGCGCGCTGCATTACGCCTTGCTGTGGTGGGGCGACATTCTGTTCGCCTACGCCGCTTGCGGATTTATCGTCCTGCTGCTGCATCGGCTGCCGCTCAGGCTGCTTGTCGCCGCAGCTCTCACCCTTTTCATGGCCCTGCATGTCGCCGGACTGGTCGCCAACCTGCCGATGGTGAACGCGGAAGAAGCGGAGCGGATAGGTGTGGCCGCACCCATGCAAGCCCAGGCCGTGGGCCGCTACTACACCTACGTGGACATGATGATCGGGCGGGAGCTGGGGCAATACGCCGGTGGCTTCGTGCAAATCGCGGCGACCAAACTGCATGAGCACCCGCTTTGGCTGATCCACGGCGTCCGCGATGGATTTGGCGAATACGTGCCGCTGATGGCGATCGGCATGGCCCTGCAGCGCACCGGGTTTTTTGCCGGGGCCTGGTCCCTTCGCGTGATGCTGGCGATCGCGGTGGGTGGCACACTGGCGGGGCTAGGCGCCACGCTGATGGCGCTGGACTGGCTCTGGCCGCGACACTTCCCGGTGATCGCGATGGACGCCGCCGTTCGCTACGGCCTGGCCCTGCCGCATCTGCTGACGGCGCTGGGCTATGCCGCCCTGCTGGTGCTGGCGACGCCCTGGCTCGGCACAACCGGGGCCGGCCGCAGGCTGGGCGCAGCGGGGCAGATGGCGTTCAGCAATTATCTAGGCACCAGCCTGGTCATGACCGGCGTGTTCTACGGCTGGGGGCTTGGCCTGTTCGGACGTGTAGGGCCGCTGGCGCAATGGGGTTTCGTCGCCTTGGGCTGGGCTTTGATGCTGATCCTCAGCCCTCTATGGCTGAAGCATTGGCGGCGCGGTCCGCTGGAGTGGCTGTGGCGTTCGCTGACCGAAAGGCGGTTGCAACGCAATCGCAATTAAAATGCTATTGCGATCCATTCGCATACACGTATAGTGCGATTCGAGAGGAACGCGCATGTACGTCTGCATCTGCAATGCCATCCGGGAATGTGAGCTGCGCCATCTGGCGCGCACCTGCCGTGGCGGCGCAGACGAACTTTACGCGAAGCTCGGCCGTCCGCCCCAGTGCCGCCAATGCGTGGACGAAGCGGAAGACATCATTTCAGAAGAACGATTGGGATCTACCCTGCCGCTGGTAATCCCCGCCAAGGAGAACGCGTACCAGCTAAGCGCCGCCTGACAAAAATACCCTCTGCCGGTTGTTTGATGCACTCTGCGAAGCTAAGAGCTTTGTGGAGCGATAGGAGTTTGTGCCATGAAGGGCGACCGCCAGGTCATCGATTTTCTCAACAAGGCGTTGCTGAACGAGCTGACCGCCATCAACCAGTACTGGCTGCACTATCGCATGCTGGACCACTGGGGCGTCCACAAGTTGGCCGAATACGAGCGGCACGAGTCGATCGATGAAATGAAGCACGCGGACATGCTGTCCGAGCGCATCCTGTTCCTCGATGGCCTTCCCAACTTCCAGGCGCTGGGTAAGTTGCGCGTGGGCGAAGGCGTGAAAGAAGTCCTCGAAGCCGATCTTGCGCTTGAGAACGATGCCATTCCGCTGCTCCGCGAAGCGATCGCGCATTGTGAAGCGGTGCGCGACTACATCAGCCGCGAAATCTTTGAGCGCATCCTCGAAAACGAGGAAGAGCATGTGGACTTCCTGGAGAAGCAGTTCGACCTGATCGAGCTGATGGGGATGCCCAATTACATCCAGCTCAATAGCCGCGCTGCGAATGAGAACGAGCCTTCGACCGGGGCCTGATCTTTCGGCTTCGCGAAACAGAAAAGGGCCTCGGAGTTTCGGCTCCGAGGCCGTCTTGCATTCACTTCACGCGATACTTGTCGAACCAGGCCAGGATCGCCGATGCCTTCGCCGCCGATTGCGAAGGCCGCGCGGTCAGCCCGCCGTGGCTGGCGCCCGGCACCTTGACCAGCGCGGTGGGCACACCCTGTATCTGCAGCGCGGCATAATATTGCTCCGCCTCGCTGACCGGCGTGCGATAGTCTTCCGAGCCCACGACCACCAGCGTCGGCGTCTTGACGTTGCCGACGAGGCTGAGCGGCGAACGCTTCCAGTAGCTCATCGGATCTTCCCATGGCTTCTTGTCGAACCAGTAGCGCGACGTGAACGGCGTTGCATCCATCGTCAGCGCCTCACTGATCCAGTTGATCACCGGCTTTTGCGAGGCTGCGGCCTTGAAGCGATCGGTCTTGCCGACGATCCATGCCGTCAGGACACCGCCGCCCGACCCTCCGGTGACGAACAGGTTGTTGGGATCGGCCACGCCGTCCGCGATCGCTGCATCCACTGAGGCCATCAGATCATCATAGTCGGTGCCGGGATAGGCCCGATCGATCAGGTTGGCGAAAGCTTCGCCGTACGACGTGCTGCCGCGCGGATTGGTATAAAGCACGGCATAGCCATGCGCGGCATAGAGCTGGGCGTCCGTGGAGAACGTCGGACCATAGGCGGTGTTGGGCCCGCCATGAATTTCCAGGATCAAAGGCGCGCGCTGGCCGGGCGCAAGCCCCGGCGGCGTCACCAACCAGGCATCGATCGCGCGGCCATCGGGAGCGGTGACCGCCAGCTTGCGGACCGGCGCGACCGCCTTGGCGGCCAGCCAACCGGCGTTGAGATTGGTCAGCCGCTTGCCGTCCACCCACAAGTCCGCCGGAGCGTCGGTGCCGCCCGCCGTGTAGGCCACCTTGCCGCCGCTCGAGACGCTGAAATCACCGCCGGTGTAAGGCCGGTCGTAGTGAGAGCCCGGGCTCAGCCCATCCGCCACCATCCGCACCGATCCATCCAGGCCGACGCGGGCCACGCGCTTTCGGCCATGATCGTCGTAGGATACGAACAGTTGTGAATTGCCCGCCCACTCCACGCTGTCGATCGACTGATCCAGCCCTGCCGTCAGCGAACGCGCGCCGCTGCCGTCCGCGTTCATGACGTAGAGCTCGGTATTCTCGTAACTGCGGTTGACGTCATCAAAGCCCAGATAGGCGATACGCTGGCCATCGGGCGATAGCCTCGCGCCGTTGTCAGGCCCGTTGCGCGTCGTCAGCGCGGTGTTCGCGCCGCTGCTGACGTCTGCTGCGTAGATTTCGGAGTTGTTGATGTCCTTTTGCCATTCTGGGTGCCGATTGGCGGAAAAGACGATCCTGCGCCCATCCGGACTCCAGGACAGCGGCCCGCCATCATCGAAATTGCCGAACGTAACCTGTCGCGCCGCTCCGCCTTCGGATGGCACTACGAAAATATGGGTGAAGCCCGGTTTGATGTATCCGCCGCCGTCCTCCCGATAGGAAACCCGATCGATCACCTCCAGCCCGTCGGCCCACTTCGCACCTTCCGGCTTTTCCGGTGGGGCGCCTAGCTTCATCGCCTCGCCCGGAACGCGCATGGTGTAGGCGATCGATCGGCCATCGGGGGACCAGGCGATGCTGCCGGGGCTTTCGGGCAGCCCGGTGACCTTGGCCGTGCGCTGCGTGTCGATCCACATGACGTACAATTGCGCCGGACCATCCCCGTCCGAAGAGACATAGGCCAGCCGCTTGCCATCGGGGGACCATCGCGGCTGTGTGTGTGCGCCCTTGCCGGTGACAAGCGGCGTCTGTCGGCCGCTGGCGATGTCCACCAGCCAGATCGTCGGCACTTCGGCGTCGGTCATGATATCCGCCGTCATCCGAACATAGGCCACGCGCGCGCCATCGGGGCTGATCTGCGGGTTCGTCGCGCCCGCCAGCCCGAACAGATCCTTGCCCGAGAACCGACGATCCGGCCCAGCAGCGGGCTGCGAAGCCTCGGCACCTTGCGAAGCGTCACCCTGCGCCAGGGCCGGAGTGAGCGGCAGGACCAGGCAAAGCGCGGCGCTGGCCGCCAGTAGGGAGGAGGAACGGCGCAAATCTGATCTCCGATCGCAAGGGGCGGTATGCAGCGTGCAGCGCCCCCCACACAAAATCCAGTGCCGTGATTCCGGGTCTTTCCACCGCTCGCCTACCGGAACTGAATCGATAGCGCTGGACAGGAGCCGCGGGAACCCTAACCCGGATGCTGCGCTTCCCTCCTCCCGGCACACGCCACAAGGACCATGCATGAAAGACGGCGAGACCCGCAGCTTCCGGTTTGAGGACGGCACGTTCCTCGTCGTCGTCCTCATCGTCACCCTGCTGTTCGGCTGGTTGATCTCCTCCTACTTCGGCGCGATCCTGTGGGGACTGGTGGCCGCGATCCTGTTCGAGCCCGCCACCCAGCGGCTTGCCGAGCGGATGGGCGGACGCAAAGGGCTGGCCGCGGCGCTGGTGCTGCTGATGATCCTGGCCCTGATCGTGATGCCCGCGCTCCTCCTCGGCTCCAGCCTGGTTCAGGAAGCGGCGACCCTGTACGATCGCATTCGCAGCGGCCAGATCGACATCCCCGGCATGCTCAGCCAGCTGCGCAATGCCCTGCCCTCCGGCATCCGGCGCTTCATCGATCGCCAGGGTTTGAGTGACTTCGAATCGGTACGACGCATGCTGGGCAGCGGTGTGGCCAGCGGGCTGCAGGATATCGCGTCACGCGCGTTGGTCGTGGGCCAAGGTGCGCTCAGCTTCCTCGCCGCGCTGGGCGTGATGCTGTACCTGACGTTCTTCCTGCTGAAGGATGGCCGCCGCTATGGCAACATGGTCCGCACCGCCCTGCCTTTGCGGTCCGATACGCGCGACCGGCTGATCGACCACTTTGTCGTGGTGGTGCGTGCCACGATGAAGGGCACGGTGGTGGTCGCGGTGGTGCAAGGCCTGCTGGGCGGCGTGATCTTCTGGCTGCTGGGCATCGAAGGCGCACTGCTGTGGGGCACGCTGATGGGCTTCCTGTCGCTGCTTCCTGCTGTTGGAACCGGCATCATCTGGGTGCCCGTGGCGATCTACCTTCTTGTGACCGGCGCTTACGTCAAAGGCGCGATCATGATCTTTTGCGGGGTGTTCATCATCGGGCTGGTGGACAACCTGCTGCGCCCGATCCTGGTGGGACGTGATACGCGCATGCCTGACTTCGTAGTGCTGATCGCAACGCTTTCAGGACTGGAACTATTCGGGTTGACCGGCTTCATCGTCGGCCCGGTGATCGCCGCGCTATTCATCGCGGTATGGAACATGGCGATCGAACAGCGTGCCGCCGCTACTGTCGGCGACACAGCGGAATAAGCCTAAACACCAGCGCGCGACGACATTGTCTGCTTTGTGACTGCTTGGTGACGAAGTTCTAGCCATCCTGGCATTTCATGCCTAAGGCCGCCGCCGTAATGCGGCTTCCTGAACTTCTCGCCGGCGCTGCGTCGCTTGTCGCCCTTGCCATGACGGTGCCCGCCCATGCGCAGCAAGAAGATGAGCAGCTATGGCTGCAGGCGAACGTCCATGTCCCGCTGGACGATAACACACGCGTCACGCTGGAGCAGATCACTCGTTTCAGCGATCGCATGGATGGCGTTTACACCACTGAGTATGGCGCGTTATTCGGCCAGAAGGTGACCAAGGGGCTGGAGTTCGGCTTCGGATATCGCCACGTCAGCTTCTACAACGGCAACCGCAACCGCGACGAGGATCGCTTTCGCCAGCAGCTCGTGGGCAACTATGGCCGCTTCTCGTTCCGCCTCCGCCTGGATGAGCGCTTCCATCCAGAAGGCGATGAGATCGGCTTTCGGATTCGCCCGCTGGTTCGATACAATCTGCCGGTGAACAAAAAAGGACTGGCGCTGTTCGTCAGCCATGAAAGCTTCTACCTGCCCAACGCCACGCGCTGGGGGCAGAAGCGCGGTTACGAACGGATGCGCAACCTCGTGGGTTTCGTCGTGCCGATCTCAGCCAAGACGAGTGCCGACATCGCCTATCTCAACCAGTACCGCCTAGGGCGGGACGGGGCGCGTGCGCAGATGGACCATGCCCTCAGCGTGCAGCTGACGATCAACCTGGGGGCCAAGCGCAAGCGGGATATCCACCCCGGCGACTGATCGTCACCCAGGTAGCGCTTACCACCGAGGAAGGACCGATCAGTCCTTCTTGAACGGGTTCTTCGGACTGCGCAGGTTCAGGCGGATGGGCACCGCATCGAAGCCCAACTCTCGCCGGATACCGTTGATCAGATAGCGCTTGTAGCTTTCCGGCAACGAATCGAGCCGCGTACCGAACAGCACGAAACCCGGCGGACGAGTCTTGGCCTGGGTGATGTAGCGCAGCTTGATCCGCTTGCCCCCCGGCGCGGGCGGAGGATTGGCGGTGAGCGCATCGTCGAACCAACGGTTCAACGCCGCGGTCGGCACGCGGCGGCTCCACGCCTCGCGAATTTCGAAGGCCGCTTGGATCATCTCATCCAGGCCCTTGCCCGTCCGTGCGGACACAGCGAGCAGAGGAACGCCGCGAACTTGCGCCAGCCCCTCGTCCAGTGCACCGCGAATGCCTTGGAACAAGCTGGAC
Source organism: Novosphingobium fluoreni (assembly GCF_014196615.1). Taxonomy (GTDB): domain Bacteria; phylum Pseudomonadota; class Alphaproteobacteria; order Sphingomonadales; family Sphingomonadaceae; genus Novosphingobium; species Novosphingobium fluoreni. Next base: position 213,641 of record NZ_JACIDY010000005.1, on the reverse strand, counting down.
GCGCCTTCGGCCACGTCCCACTTGTTGATCGCGATCATCAGCGCGCGGCCTTCCTCCAGCACCATCGAGGCGATCTTGAGATCCTGGTGCTCCAGCCCGCGCGTGGCATCGAGCAGCAGCACGACCACTTCGGCAAAATCAACGGCATGGCGCGCGTCGGCGACCGAGAGCTTTTCCAGCTTCTCGACCACGTTGGCCTTCTTGCGCATTCCGGCGGTGTCGATCAGCCGCACTGGCCGCACTTCGCCGTTCTTTTGCGTCCATTCCCAATCTATCGCGATGGAATCGCGGGTGATGCCCGCTTCCGGCCCGGTGAGCAGGCGATCCTGGCCCAGCAGCTTGTTGATCAGCGTGGATTTGCCGGCATTGGGACGGCCGACGATAGCCAGCTTCAGCGGCCCGCGCAGCAGCGCTTCCTCGTCGAACTCTTCCTCTTCCTCGTCCGGCTGCAGCGGCTCCAGATGGGGCAGCAAGGCTTCGAACAAGTCTCCCATGCCCTCGCCATGTTCGGCGGAGACGGCGACGGGATCGCCCATCCCAAGCGAGTAGGCTTCCAGCACTCCACCCTCGCCCGCGCGGCCTTCCGCCTTGTTCGCCAGCAGGATAACCGGAACCTTCGTGCCACGCAGCCAGCGCGCGATCTCTTCGTCTAGCGGCGTCAGGCCGGCGCGCGCGTCCATCACGAATAGCGCGACTTCGGCGGTTTCCAGCGCTGCTTCCGTCTGCTGGCGCATCCGCCCAGGCAGGCTCTCCGCGTCCTCATCCTCCCAGCCGGCGGTGTCCACGATCTGGAATTTCAGACCCAGCAGTTCGGCATCGCCGAAACGCCGATCGCGGGTAACGCCGGGCTGGTCGTCGACCAGGGCCAGCTTCTTGCCCACCAGACGGTTGAAGAGCGTGGATTTGCCGACGTTGGGTCGGCCAATGATGATAACTTGAGGGGCGGGCATGATGCATTGCGACGTGGCCGTTTGCACGGGGCTTGGCAAGTCCCGTCCTCCCTATGCACCGCCGCTGATCCGGTCCGGATCATTCCGCGCTGGAAATGAGCGCCCGATCAGTCAGAAAAAATAACGCCGAAATGGCGGTTATCGGCCGTTGGTTAATGGGGGCACGATGGCAAAAGAAACCCTTCTGCAAGGCCGGGTTCCGCCAAATACCGGCAAATTCTTGCCGCCATGTTTACCGTGCTCGATTACCACGCGTGTCAGAGCCGTCCTAACCCTCACCTGCGATTAGAACAGCATGAGGGGCAGAAATCTCACATTCCTGGTAACCGCGCTGGTCTTCGGTACCGCGCAGGCAGAAGCCCGCTCTCCGGCATCGTTGCTGGATGCAGTGGGCGGCGGACCGATCGTGCCGATGTCAGGCGTGCTGCAATGCGTGCCTTTCGCGCGCGATACCTCGGGCATCAAGCTTTACGGCGATGCCCATACCTGGTGGAAACAGGCCGAGGGCAAGTATGCGCGCGGCATGGCGCCAAGGCCCGGCTCGGTGATGGCGATCCGCCCGCATGGCAATTCGATTTTGGGACATGTCGCCACCGTGCGGCGCGTGGTCGATGCCCGTACCATCTTGGTCGATCATGCCAACTGGTCCGCACCCGGCAAGATCGAGCGCAACGTCACGGTGGTGGATGTTTCGCCGGAGAACGATTGGAGCCAGGTACGCGTCTGGTATGCCCCGATCCAGGCCTTGGGCGGTGGCCACTGGCCGGTCGCCGGGTTCATCTACAAGGAGAAACCGGGCGACAAGCCGGCCAGGATGCTCGCCAGGCAGGCCCCGGTCATGGCGCGCGCCGCGCCTGCGAAGCCCGGCCTGACGCGCTATGTCCCAACGAAGACTGTGCAAGTGCGGTTCGGTTCGGAACCGATTTTCAGCAGTGCAGGGTTTGCGCCCTATGCTCCGTCACGCGCCGTGGCGAAGCGTGCGGCCCCGGTGCGGCTGGCAAACGCGACGGGCCGCAAGGACCCGATCGGCTTGATCATCGCCAGCGCACGCTAAACAGCTTCAGTCGTTCTTGGCGACGGGCGCGTCTTCGCCCAGATCTTCGAACCATGCTTCTACCGGTCCGCTCAGCTTGAGCGTCAGCGGCTGGCCGTGGCGATCCTTGGTCTTGCCCGCCTGCACGCGGATCCAGCCTTCCGAGATCGAATATTCTTCGACGTTGGTACGCACCGCGCCCTTGAAACGGATGCCGATGCCACGCTGCAGCTTGTCCGCATCAAAGTGCGGGCTGCGCGGATTGATCGCCAGCCGATCGGGCGGCACGTCCGGACCGGCGACCGCGGTCACGGCGGAGTCATTGGCGGCTTCGGGGGCGGGGGCGGCGTCGGAGGTGTCTTCGCTCATGGCTGCTCGTTTAGAGTCGATTGCCCGCTTGTCAACGCGCGCGACCTTGTCTAATGGCGCGCCTTCCGCAAGGTAGCGGGCGCGTAGCTCAGCGGTAGAGCACACCCTTCACACGGGTGGGGTCACAGGTTCAATCCCTGTCGCGCCCACCAGCCACAACCCGGCTGGTTCCGTCGCCTGAGGCGACCTTCCCAACCACTACATTCTGACCGCCCTGACCCACCGTGGTCAGCAAATGGTCAGCACTAAATGCCTTCGCTTTGCGGTGGACAGCTATCCACAGCTGCGTGAGCGCGCGGGTCACGTTCCGCAGGCGCGTCGGATCGTATTTCGCGTAGATGCGTGTCGTGCGCGCCAGCTTGCCATCGTGACCCAGCAGCTCGACGATCTCGCGCTCGGGCACGCTGTCGTCGGCATAGAGCATGGTCGCGATCGTGTGCCGGATCGTCTTGGGGTAGACGTCTGCCGAGAGGCCCAGCGTGCGGCGCATGATTCGCCAGGCCGTCTTGCGGCTGGCGGCGCTCGTTCCCCCTTCTTTGCGCCACTTGCAAAGAACTACTCGCAGTGGCCGGATCGCCGGCAGCACCGCGTTGCGCTTCTTCGTCTGCTTGGCCGCTCCCGGCTGCATGTCGATCAGGCCGGTGCGCGGATCGAACTGCTTGGCCGGATCGAACGCGAGCGCCGCCTGGGGGCGCACCGCCGTGGCGAACTGCAGGGCGACCCAGCGGAAGAGGTCTGCGTTGTGGCTGGCGTACCAGCCGATGCGGGCCATTTCGTCGATCGTGAGCACCCGCTCGCGCGGCAGCGACTTGTACTGCTCATCGAGGTCACCGATTCGCGGCGCGTGGGTGATGCGCATGTTGTCGGCGGCATAGTGGACGGCGGCACGGACATCGTTGATGTTGCGCTGCACGGTGGCGCCCGAGACGCCCTCCTCGCTTTCGTAGTCGAACTGCTCGCCGAACCACGCCAGCTTGAAGGCATGGGGCCCCATGCGCCACTCGCGGAAGCGCTCGAACAGGGCAGGCGTCAGATCGGTCACCACCGCGGCGTGTCCCGCCTCGTCCTGCAGCAGGAAAGCAAGGAAGGTGCGCAGCGATCGGCTGGTCTGGTCGCTGTTCACGACCTTGGCGCCCTTCTCGCGGTAGTAGGTGACCAGGATCGCAGCGACGCCCGCCTCGTCCGGCGCCTGGCGTGTCGTGCGCGCCCTCTCCTCCTCGACGTGCGCGTGCATCCGGGCCTTGGCTTCGCTCAGTTCGCGCGTGCGAGTGCTTCGATAAACGACTGTCCGTCCACGGGCGGTGGCAATTTGCCAGACACCCGGGGCTTTACCGTCCCGCCGGTAGTCGAGCCAGTAGTCTCCGACGATGTAGGGGCTGGTTTCGCGGGACATAGTTCGTTCGATTCGATCCGGGATAGGAGTTCAAGGAAGCCGTAGCCCCCGAGCTCTTGCAGCTGCTCGGGGGTGAGTTGCATGCCGGTGTTGCGCCGGACCGCGCGGCGCCACTTATTGGCGATGGTATGGGCGCTCATAGGAGCTGACCTTCCAAGAAAAGTGGCGCAGGATGTCGAGAGCTAGTGCGTCGATCTCGCGGAACTCTTCGCGATCCTCCCAATGCCCCACTCCAACGGCACGCATCAGAACCCTGAACGTATGTCGAGACACTCGGATGCGCATGTCGCCCTGCGCGGCAATGCGCCGGCCCAGTGCATTCAGCACGCGCTCTGTTCGGTCGATCATTGCCCGGCCTCCAGTTCTGGTATCTGGATTTGGCGCGCTGCAGCGGCCTTCTTTTCAAGCATGTCGATCTGGTTGCGCAGCGTGCCGATCTGACGGCCGATGTGTTCGACCTGCTCCGACACGTGGAACGCCTCGTTGTCTATGCCGTCGTGGTAGGCGGCAGCCTTCGCGCGCGGAAACAGTCCGGCGTCAGCGAGATCGCCCGTGTAGCCGCAGGCTCCACCCTCGGCGGAGCGCCGGTGCCAGCAGTTCCATTTCTTCGACCAGATCAGCCAGCAGTGCAGATCGGCTGGGGTCTGCCGCATCTTTCGGATGAACCGGCCGCGCCGGTCGCGCGCGCGCTCAGCCATAGCGCTTCCTCACCATTTCGTCGGCGGCGGCAAAAAGCTTGCTGACGGTCGACAGATCGCGGGTGATCCCGGGCACGTCGTCGATCGACGCGCACGCCTCCCAGTCAGTGAAGTGGTAGCAAACTTGCTGGCGGAGCGCGCCGAACGCTGTCTCCTCATCCCACTCAGGTTCGTAGTAGCCCGACATTCCGCCGACCATGATCGTGCCCTTGAGCGGATGCGGTGGCGGGCTGATCATGTAGCGATGACCCGCCCGCGCCTGTACGCAGATGCGGACCTCGCCGCCCCACAGGTACGCGCCCTGCGCGTAAGACGAGTGACAGGGGGAGCGCTCAAAGCAGGTCCGGTCGCGTATGATCAGACCGTGGTAATTGTCACCCCGCCCGGACCGGAACTGCTCGCGAGTGTCACCGAACAGCGGCAAATACGGGGCCGCGCGCTTCGACAGCTTCTTGAGGATGCGCAGGTTCATGCCGCCTGCTCCTGCGTCAAACCCTCGAACGTCTTTGTCATGTGTCGGAGAGACCGGAGAGCATCGCACAGCGCCCGCTCCGCCCGCGCGACCCGAGCGTCGGCATCGCAGGCCGCGCGAAGCTCGGCGATGCGCCGACGGACCCCGAACGCACTGGACGCATCCTCAATACCAAGCCACTCGATCAGCTCGCGCTTGACCGCTTCGAACTCAGCGGCATCCTTCTGCACCTGGCCCATCAAGTACTCGCGCTTCGCGGCGACCTCCCGATCCAGGCGCTTCCACGCCTCGTCACGCGAGGCACGCGCGGATGCGGCAGTTTCCTGAGCCGCCGCTATGTCTCGTGCCGCAAGCGCCACGGACTCGCCGAACTTTTTGCGCACCGCTTTGTGCTCGCTCCACAGTTCCAGGCGGCGTGGATGGGGCACATGCGGGCCCACCGTGCGGCCGACGCCATCGATCAAGAGCTTCATGCAGGCGTCCATAGGCAGTGAGACGTGGGCGCGAGTGGCCTTGCGAACATGGCGCCATGCCTGCGCCTTACGCACGATCAGGCCGCAGCCGGTCGGGATCTCGGCTGGCGTGCACAGACCTTCAGGAACAGCAAAGATCACCGCTCCGGCGTACTGGAGATACTTCTGCCACTTCCCTGATGTCGTGTCGGATCGCAGATCGGAGCGACTGATCTTGCACTCGTACGCTGTGGGCAGCGGTTTGCTGTAGCTTCGCTCCAAGGTATAGACGTCTGGCCGCGGGGAGCCGCTGGGCCCAAGTTGCATGTCGGTCCACACCAGCCGCTTATCGGAGCGCAGATGTTGCGCAAGATCGCGAGCCAGGTCGTCGTGCTTCCATCCTTGGTCGCTCATGCCGCCTGTTCCGCCGCTTGTGTTGCGCGATAGCGCACGCGGTGATCGTCAGGCAGGTACGCGCGGAACGCGGCGACCGCCTCGTCGATGTTCGGATGCCGACCGGCAAAGCCACCCTCATGTGACCGCTGGAAGAAAGACAGCAGGAAGTGCCCGTGAGCCTGGGCCCGCACCTCGACCCGGATACGCGCCTCGTGGGCGAGCAGCACGAGGTTGGTCAGCTGATAGCTGTCGAACGTGGCCATGCGCCCGTCGCGCCAAGGCACCCACATGCCTGAGTGCCAGGCGCCGGTTCCCCAGGCGACCTTGTCCCAGTTGATCGGCGCGTTGTAGATACCGCCGCCGACCATACCGCAGATGTCGATCACCTTGGCTTGGAACTCGGACAGCTTCTCGGGGCGCTGCTTGTACCCCTTGCGGCCGGCGAACGCGTCGTTGGCGCAGCGGTTGTTCTCCTCTGCCCAGCGAGCGTGATCCATGGATGCGTAGCTCATGCTGCCTCCCGCTCGCCGACCGCGCCGGCTGGTATGAATTCCTCGTTGCGCGACCAGGCGAACATGGTGGGCGCGACGAACGTGTCGGCGTGCCGCACCAGCCATGCATCCAGCATCTCCTGCAATTCCGCGTCCGCCGCTTTGCAGTTACCTCGCCGGTCGGCACCACTGGCGCCCGGGTGGAACAGCTCGTCATCCTCGAAATACTGCTGATCGATCAGGCGTGCAGCGCTGAACCGCAGCGGCGCGATGCCCGCTTCGACGATATGAAAGGCACCCCCGTCAAAGTCCTCGCGCCCAGCGAAGATCGCCTGTTCGCGTGTGTCGTGCGGGCCTGACGTATAGAAATCACCATCGCGGCTGGCCCACCAGGTGCCCTGAAGATCCTTGGTCATGCGGCTTCTCCGAAGATGGATAGCTGGGCGCTTCCGGGCATGTCGTCAGACGCCGAGCAGAGCGCTGAGAGAAAGGAAGGCATGAGCAGCCACCAGCGGGTCCACGCCATTTCCTGTCGCTCGAAGCCGCTCAACCCGGTGGGCCATCGCATCAACGCCTCGACGAAGATGGGATTGAGCTTCCTCTTCGCTGAGGGCTGGTTGGAGTTCGGGGAATTGGTCGAGGACGTCGATCCAGCGGCTATCGGATGGGCCGGGGATGACGGCGGGTGGAAGAACTGCTCGGCCTGATAGCAGAGGATATCCTCCCTTGACTTGCCGTCCGACCGCATGATGCTGCCCTCGCTGCTGCCCTCGCTGCTGCCCTTCCAGTTCTGCGCCGCTGGCGCCGCCCAACGTTTCGACGCATCCATTGCCTGGCCCGTCAAAAGTAATTCGTTCGAGCGCTTGCCGCCGCGCGCCTGACGCGATCCTTCCGTCACCGCCACCGATGGCCCTTCCCATCGCGCCGCCTGCCCCGGAAGCGGCACATCGCCCTTGCTGCCCCGCATATTCGGCCCCGCTTTCTCTGGGTCCGACGCTTTCGGGCTGGACCAGTTGGTGGTCGCTCGCGCAGCCGCTACCGCGAGAGGCTCGCCCATCCCGTTGCCATTGATCCCCTTGGCCTTGACCGTCTCCCGCCGCTTGTCGAACAACGCTAGATCGTGACCATCTCCGAAGACTCCTGCGTCCGGCCCGGGCCATGATGAACAGCCGCTCGCGCCGCATGGTGTTGCCGGTCTCGGCCGAGCTGAATATTCCTGCCGCAACGCGGTAGCCCAGCCCTTCCAGTGGCGGGACGATAGCTGCAAGCTGTCCGTCCGCGTTCCCCGGGACGTTCTCGCGGAAGATAAGATCAGGCCGGCACTCCGCGGCGATCCGGCAGACTTCTGGCGCGAGGAAGCGCTGGCCATCGGCTCCGGCGCGCTGTCCGGCGACGGAGTTGTCCTGGCAGGGGTCTCCCGAAGCGAGGATATGAACGAGGCCACGCCATGGTTCGCCGTCGAAAGTGAGCATGTCAGACCAGACAGGCGCCGGATGAAGCCACCCTGCGTCCATCGACGCGACCAGGCTCGCGGCGGCTGCGGCTTCCCTCTCCACGTAGCAGATGCCCACGCCAGTTTCTTGGCGATGGTGGAGGGCGAGCAGGATGCCGAGTTCAAGGCCTCCGACCCCTGCGCATAGGGAGAGGATGTTGCGGGTACGTAGAGCCACACGTCAGGCCCCCGCGTTCGCGTAGCTGGCGACCGGATTGCCGAAGCCGAGTTCCTCCGCGCGTTCAATGAACGCGTAGTAGGCTTCCTGCGGTGAGTAGCATGCGAGCTTGATTTCGAGCGGCGTCGTCTCGGCAGTGTACTTCCATGCATCGCGATTGCGCATCAACGCGCGCTGCTCGGTTGCGAGCATGACGCGGTCGGCCGTCTTCACGTCGCCTGGCAGCGCTACCGCCAACCCAAGGTGAGGGAATAGGGTTGCCTCAATTCTAGCCTCGAAGCTTTTGTAATCAGGTAGAAGCTCCTTGAGCGGCTTCGGCATGTCGGTGATGAAAGCCTCGGCGGCATCGTGCAACAGACCTGCAAGCGCATGCTCCGCCGGCACGAGACGAGAAACCCAGATCGAGTGCTCGGCGACGCTGTAGAAGGGCCAGCACTGACCGGCGAAACGGCAGGTGTTGGCGAGCCCTCGCGCAATTGCATTGAGCGTGAATACCGATGGATCAATCGCGAGATAATCCAGATAGTTGCCATCGGCGGTAAGGATGGTGCTGGCATAGTCGGATGAAGCAATCATGCGAAGGGACCCGTGAACGATGCGCCGAATACCTCACGGGGACTTGCCCCCGGTTGCGGCAAGGGAATTGCCGCTGCCATCGGCGTCATGGGCGGCAGCGGATGGCTGACGCGACGCGCCCGCATCAGCAGGTGTGCAGTGTTCTCGCCGCCGATGGCGCGCATAAGGTCCAGCTTGCACCGGGCAGTTTCGAGATCGCCCGCATAAACGGCGGTGGCGAGATCGGCGAACATATCGTGGTCGATGTGCATGACGGGCCTCCTCAGACGCGCATCGGCATGACGCCGCAAAGCGCGCCGTCGGAGACGCTGCGGCGGATCACAGCCAGCTCGCTTGCCGATCGTTGGTGGATTTCCACGGTGTCGCCGCCGATCGCCTCCAGGGCGCTCGCGAGATAGCCGCAGTTGAAGCCGACGCGGTGCATTGCTTCGCAGTCGGCGGGAACGTGCTCGTTTGCCTCGCCGCCCCCGCCGCCATCGGTCATCTGCAGTTCCAGCGCACCAGCCTGGATGTCCATTGCGATCGAGCGCGTCTTGTCGCTGCCGACCAGCTCCATGCGTCGCAGCGCCTTGCGAAGGCTTTCCGGATCGACAAGGACCGGCGTGTCACCAGTTTCGGGAATGACGCGCTTGTAGTCGGGGAACGTGCCGTCAACGAGCTTACCGATGATCGTGACATCACCGGCCGTCACCTGCAGGAGGCGCTCATCCCAGCTCAGGTCGATGTGTTCGACATCCGCGACCATGCGCTCGATCAGCCGCACGAATTTGGTTGGGATGATCATATCGGATGCGCCAGCTGGCCAGCTGATGGCGGTGTGCAGGCTTGCGATCGTATGGCCATCTGTCGCCACCAGGCGCATCCGACCATCCTCGCCGTGCGCAAACACGCCACAAAGGTAGTAGCGCGTGGTATTGGTTTCGGCGGACCAAGCGGTGCGGCCTATCGCGATCGCCAGCGGCCCACCGTCGGTGGAGATGGAACTCGCGGTGTCCGCAGGCGGCTTCATCGCGGGAAAGTCGTCAACCGGCAAAACCGGAAGCTGCCAGCGACTGCGAGCCGCTTTGGCAGTAAGGCGCCCAGCCGCCGCCAGTTCGAGCGTTATTTGCGCACCGGGTTCCGCCGCGCTGGCGATCGCGGCCAGCCGATTGGCGTCGCACGTCGTTGCCAGATCGCCCGCGCCGACCAGCGCCACGCGTTGGCGATACTCGATCTCCAGGTTGCTGGTGACGATCTCCAACTGATTGCCGAACACTTCAAGCCGAACGTTAGCCAGAATGGGAATGGTGTTTGTCCGCTCGACAACACTGGCGGCGGACTTCATGGCGCGGGACAGAACGCCGGCTTCGATGGTGACGGACATGCAGTGATCCTTGCGGGCGGGTTCAGGCCTCGGCGGGCCGGCTGGCGACCACCTCGAGCGCCTGGCGCGTGACGCGCTGCACGAGGTTGATGCGGTCTTCGATGGGCGGGATGCGCGGGCTGCCGGTCAGGCCGAACCAGATGCGGCCGATGTCCTCGGCGATGCTGGTGGCCTCGGCGTCGGTCAGGACGGTGACGCGGGTCATTCGCCCGGCTCCCGATCGTGGTGGGCACCGGAAAACACCAGCAGCGCAGCGGTCGCGCCGATCACCAACACGCCGGCCAGGATCAGCAGAGGCGCGACCCAGGGCAACGTGATAAAGGCGAAGACATCGGGATCGCGCTCGAACATCCGGGCGACGGCGTCATTGGCGCGCCACAGCAGGGCAAGAAACACCAGCGTGCCACCGACGATGCCGAAGAACGGCGCGGCGTTGCGCAGCGCGCTCACCGTGCGATGCCCCAGGCGACCAGCTGCTGCTCGGCGCGCTGGCGGGCGTAGTTCATGAAGGCGAGGCGCTGAGATGGCTGGTCCGCGTCAAGCGCGTCCAGGAAGTTGATCAGCAAGGCCCCGGCGGCATTGATGTCGACGAACGTGACATCTGAGCCGCGATGGTGCTGCGTAACGGTGCGAGGGTGTGATGCGGTTGGCATCGTGATCTCCACGAGGGCGGTGTGCCCTGATGGAGTCATAACACCAGAACGGTGCTAGAGTGTCAACACCATTATGGTGTTACTGAGAAAAATCATCCGGCCACGTCTCATCGGGATAGAAATCTGGTTCGGATGGCACCTGAGGCTTGGAAGGCGGCAAGATTGGCACATCGTCGTCGAACGCTACGCGAATCACGGCGCCATAGCGGGTCGCCTCCTGAAAGATCGCGGTGATAGTGTGCTGGCGCATCAGCTGGCCAATGCGGGGCGCGCGCTCTGCACTGATATATCCCATCTGCACCCCGCGTTCGGAATAAACGGCGATGGCGCGCGGATCGGCCGGGTTCTTCGGCTCCCGCCGCAACTCAACCGGATCGCCTGGCGCGCAGACGGCGATCTCGAAGCGGCGGGTCGGGCCCTTCGCCTTATTCGGGAAGTCGACGCCGACTACCGCTAAAGATAGTTGGCCAAACAACTACCCGGCATAAAACTTGATAAGTAAGCTTACGCCAGTAATCAATAGGCCTCCGATACCTATAATAAGTCCTACGCCACGCTGCGTCTTGGCCCCAGCTCGATCAAGCGCACTATCAAGCGTATTGCGAGCTTCATCCTTTGTAGGAAGATGCACTAACCGCTCTTTGATCGTTGCCACATCTACTGGCAGCACCGCTAGTTTAGCCAAGTCTTTATGGACATGTTCCATTTGGGCTTCAAGTTTTGCTAGACGCGCTTCCATTCCGTCAAATGTGCCACCACCTGTCGGAGTGTTCAAGGAGCTGACACCCTTGAAAGATGGATGGTCGCCGATGTTCGTAGCTTCAGGCATGGCCTGACCGCTCCTGCTCACCAATCAAATCAATTCCGAGCTTTTCAAGAACAAACTGCCTAACATGGCCGCAATTATCGCAAACGGTTGCAACGCACGGGACGTATCGATTTTGCGAAATATCCGAGTTGTATCCAATATTTAATGGGTTAACCGTATTTAGAAGCTCAGTGCTTGATCCACATACCAAGCAGGGGTCTCCATCAACACTAGCCATCTCGTTAATGCGCGTTGCAATAGTATTTAACTCTTCAAGAGTTAATACCCTACCAAATATTTGGGAAAAGGACATCTTATATTCTCCGCCCCAACCAAATCACCCGCCCAACGATGTGGATGTCCTCGGCGTCAACGAGGTCATCCTTTACGGCTGGATTATCGGAAATTATTTCCATTTTGCCCTTTGCCGCCGGCCGCAGGCGCTTGATCGCCCCGGCGCCGTAGATCGAGCAAGCCCAGATGCGATCCCGGAGATTTACGACGCGCTGCGTGGTGTCGATCACGACCAGGTCATCGCTGAGCAGCGTCGGGAACATGCTGTCGCCATCGGCGCGCGCGACAAAAAGACGATCGGCGGGCGCGTGCGTGAGCTTGGCCAGCATGCCCGCATCAAATTCGTAGGTACCCTCCTCAACATAGTCGTCGATGTTTGTGCCGGGGCCCATGGAATAGCTGAGATCGAACGATCGGAGCGTGACCGCGCTGTCGTCACCCGCCTCAATGACGCCGCGTGCCCCGGCCGGCTTTGCCTCTGCAGGATCGGTCCCTCCTGGGGGCGGAACCAGCTCGCCGTGGTCCGGCGTGATGATTGCGGCCGGAGACACATCAAACGCCACAGCAGCTCGGTCGATCCAATCTTGCGTCAGCCTGCGCCCGCCCTTTTCGAGGCGCTCTACTTGCTGAGGGCTAGTGTTCATCAACTTGGCGAGTTGAGGCCGCTTCCAGCCGCGGCCCTCTCTCAGGCGCTCGATGTTGTTGACGCTGCTCACACGCTCTTGTGCACCAATCTGGTGTGCATGCTCCACCATCCAAATTGGTGTTGACGTTTGACGCCTTTTAGCACCATAATGGTGTTGCAAGGAGATCATTCGATGACACTGAAGGATTGGCTGGCTGAGCAAGAGCTTACGTCAGCAGCTTTCGCAGCGCGCATTGGGAAGACCGCAGAGAGTGTGCGTCGGTACGTCAACGGGGATCGCATCCCTGACAAAGAAACGATGCCAGTCATCGCATCCGAGACCAGTGGCAAAGTCACTGCAAATGATTTCTTCGGGATATCCCCGCCCGCGCTCGAACAAGCGGAGGTTGGGAAGTCCGCCTGATGGGCCTGCACCAACTGCTGCGCCAGGACGAGATCATCCTTGCTGAGTTGACCGCGATCGCAGCGGCTGGCGGACGCTGCCCAGCGAATACCGAGCTGGCCAAGAAGATCAGCGCCCGGAGCGGCTCCACTGTCTCGCGCATCTTCGAGAAGCTGGAAAAGCGTGGCCTGATCGAGGTCGAGCGCCGCAACGCCGCGCGGCGCATCCGCATTTTGGCCACCGGTGATCAAACCGCACCGGTCACCGGTAAGCTGTACCGTGATCGCGATATGTCTCAGTTCGCCGCCAAGCAGGCGCGGGCCCGCGCCGCACTTGATCGCCCGCTGACGCCCTTGCCCGAACTCATTGAGGCCCCTGGCTCGCCGCGCGATCCCTGCTTCCGCTGCGGCGTGCGCGGGGATGTCGGCTGCAAGCACCGCAAGATCATATCCGGCCCGCACTCGGCGGCTGGATCGCTCGCCGCTGTTCCCCTCCCCGCGGCGGCGGGCGTGTCTGTTTCCCCTGTTCATGGAGACACGTATGCCCACTGACGGCAACACAGTCCTGAGCGTTCCTGCTGCACTGCATCAGACTTCTTACCGCAATGCGGTAGCCGCGATCATCAACGCCCTGAAGGCGGAGTGCGGCGAAAGCGATCAGGATATCGCCGACCGTCTCGGCACATCGGCCACGACGATCAACAACGCCAGCAACAAGCGCGGCGACCTGAACGCCGTCACCCTGCTGCGGATCGGCAAGGAATACGGCCTGCACCGGCTGGGCCCGGTGATGGGACTGATCGGAGGCAAGGCCGCGCCTATATCCGCCGTCTGCACGTCCGATGCGGACCTGCCGATCGGCGCGGCTCGCGGCCAGCTGTTCTTGGCCAAAGCCCTTGGCGACCAGCGGATCGATGACGACGAGATCCTTGCGGGCAGCGAGGATATCGAGGCCGCCTATCAGACGTTCGGCAACCTGAAATGGCGCCTCGACGGCGCTCGCGCGCGGAGGGCTTCGTAATGCCCCGCCCCAACCCACGCATGGACGAGTTCGCCGACTTGCTGGCCGAGGACCTGACCATCGCGGAGATCACTCGGCGCATGGGCATATCCCGTGATGTGGCCAATGGGATGCTCCGCTCCATCCGCACGAAGCTGGGGCCTCAAGCGGTATGAGCGTGTCATCCACCAGGCTATGCTGCTGCGGCAAGCCACTCGCCCGGCGCAACCTCTCCGGCAAATGCGGCGCGTGCTACAATGCCGCGCGGCAGCAGGCGCAGGTTTCGATGGACGACCGGCTTGCCCGGGCCATCATCGCCAAGCGTCCCTTCGCGGAGATCGCACGCGAATTCGGTTGCCCGATCTCACGGATCAGGGCGGCTTCCCACCGTCGCACGGCTCCGGAAGCCGCCCAGTTCAGCATGGCGGCCATCGTGAAGGTGTGCTCCGACATCACCCGCATTCCAGCCGCCGACATCCGGGGCAAGTCGCGTCGCCTCCCTCATATTCGCGCCCGGATGATCCTTTACGTGCTGGCCTTGGAGGCAGGGCATTCATCCGTTGCGATCGGGCGTTTTGCAGGCGGCAAGGATCATACGACGGTGCTGAGCGGCCGGGACAAGGCCAACGACCTTGTGAAGGAAGATCCTGCCCTCGCCACCCACATCGCGGCCGCGCGCAAACGACTGCTGGTGCTGGCGAAGGTCGAGAAGCGCTCCGACACACTGCGCGGTCCGGCGCGCACCCGCCTGGTCAAGCCGCGCAACAACTTCGTGGCAGTCGACCACAGTGATGAGGATGAAGGGCACCGCTTTGCAAACAGCATCGCCGCCGGTTCTCACAAGCTGCTGGTAGCGCTCCAGGCCTATCAGGCGAGTGCGGCATGACGATGCCCGGTGCCACAGAGCCCCAACGAGCATGGGCGCCGCCGGAGCCAAGCCTCGAACAGCACAACGAGATCGTGGCCTGCTGCGAGCGGCGGTTCCTGCGCGCTGACGAGAAGCTGGCTGCCGCCGCGACGGAGCACAACGAATCCCATGCAGCCTTGTGCGCCGCTCGTGCTGCCCGGAATGAGTTCGTCGCTGCCAATCCAGATCCGCAGCTGGCCATTCCGTTCTCTGGGGAGGCGGAATGAAAACGATCGTCATGCCCTTTCCGCCGTCGTCGCTCTCGGGCCATGCAAAAGGTCACTGGCGCGCAAAGGCGGCTGAAACCCGTCAGTGGCGCGATCACGCTTGGATGGCCGCCCTGGAAGCAGGTGCCCGCAAGGCGAGGCTGGGTGATGGCGACATCGTGCTGCGTGTGCGCTTCGTGCCCCCAAATCACCGCAGCGATCGCACCAACTTTCCCAACCGCATGAAGCCGATCTTCGACGGCATTGCTGACGCCCTGAAGGTGAATGATCGGCGGTTTTTGCCGAAATACGAGTTTGCCGAGTCAGAAAAGCCTGGGCGCGTCGAGATAACGATCGGAGCGCTTGCGTGAGCAACCACCTCATATCGGAGGTCTACAAGCGGCAGTGCGGCAACATGGCGCGCAAGGCTGTCATGGTGCTCATGGCCGACAAGGCCAGCGACGATGGCTCGGGTATCTGGGCATCGAAGCAGCGCATGGCAGACGAGATCGGTGCGACCAAGCAGACGGTCATCGCCACCATCAAGGCGCTGATCGCTGACGGCCTGCTCCGCGAATGCGGGCAACGCAAATGCGTGAACGGCTATACCGTCGAATACGCCATCGTCGTTCGCGTCCTGCGCGGCCTCCCGTTGGTGAAATCGCATGCCGAGGACCAGTCAGAGAATTTGACCGGTCAAGATGACGCACCGGTCAAAACAACAGACCCCACCGGTCAAATTGCTAGACCCCACCGGTCAAGGAATTTGACCCAAACCCCCCTTGAACCCTCCAATAACCTTAAAAACACACAGAGCGCGCGAGCGCACATCATGCCTGTCGACTGGAGCCCCACTGAGTTCAGCGGTGGCACCAAGTGCCGGGAGGTCATCGACGGCTGGCCTCCGGGAGAGCTTGAGACGCAGATCGAGCACTTCACATCTCACCATCGGGGCAAGGGCAACCGGTTCGTCGATTGGCAGGATGCCTGGAAGACCTGGGTACTTAACAGCAGGAAATGGAATAGCGGCAATGGAGGCAATCGGAACAGCGGTGGCGCGCGTGCTTCCCGAAGCGGGAGCCAGCCGCTCGACACCCGAGACGGGTTCGAGCGGGAGCTCGACGAGCGTATCCAGCGTCGTCGAGCGGCTGGGGGATGATCGCCTGGCAAAGGCCCAGCATGTCGCCACCCTGCCTCTTCCGCCACTTCAGCCTACAGACGAAGGGTTGCTCGACGAGTGCCTGCGGATGCTCGCCGTGCTCCCCCGGCGTCGCGACGATGACTTGACCGGAAAGCTGCGAGTTCAGGCGTACGGCATCGCAATTGGCCATTGGCCCAAGGTTGCGATCGAGCACTTGGTCACCGTGGCGCTGCGCACCTGCAAGTTCTTCCCCAGCACCTCAGAGTGCCAAGCCATTCTTTCCAGCTGGAAGCGCAACGATCGCGCGTTCCGCAATCGCGTCCTTGCGCGGCAGGCTGTGGCACGCGAGCTACAGGCGCGCTTCGACGAGACGATGGTTGCCCTTGCTGAGCGCAAGATGACGCAGGACGAGGTTGATCGCCTGCCCGAAGGTGTGAAGCGCATTGCCATGGAGCGTGGCTATCTGCGGTTGGATCAGGGCACGTTTTTGATCAGGCAGGAAGGCTGCACCGTTCAGCCGGCTGGCTTGCTGGCCGATCGACGCGCTGCACCGGCGTGCCGTCAATGCCAAGACGTTCGTCGCGTCTTGACGCTTAAAGGGCAAGAGGTCGACTGCCCTGACTGCGCCCAACACAAGGTGGCGGCATGAGCAATTGGTGCATCTTGCGCACTGCACCCAGCCGCACGGTGCCACTGGCGACGGCATTGGTCGAGGCTGGCTATCGCGCTTGGACGCCGCAGGAGACTAGGGTTGTTCGCGTCGGCCGATCGCGAGATCGCAAGGAAGTGGCGGCCCCGATGACGCCGACCATTGTGTTTGCGGAATATGATCGGGTGCCAGAGTTTGTCGCGCTATCGCGTTCGCCGCTGTGCAGGCTCCCGCCGTTCCATGTTTTCCGATACATGGATGTCTATTCCCGTGTGGCTGACCGCGCCCTGGATGCCCTGCGTCTTGCGGAACAGAGGGGCAGGCCTCGCGCCTTTGCTCGCACGTTCGCAGTCAACGATCCGGTGAAGTTCGCCGACGCCGGATTCGAAGGGCTGATCGGCAGTGTTTCGGGCACGCAGGGCCGCTATACATTGGTGATGTTCCCCGGCTTCCGGGTGCCCATCAAGATCCCAGCTCACAGCCTGATGTCCGCCGCGCACGCTGCTTGACCTGCACTCTGGCATTCACGTATTGTTCTGGCTTCCCGCTGCCAGGAGCAGCAGTCGATCGAGCCTGGCCTAGCCACCGTCGCCCCCGCCCGTGATGAAGCAGCGCTTCTCGCGGTGTGCGACGCAATATCTATTAACTGGCCAAGACATATCGGCAATGGTGGCCTGCGTAAGGCGCATCCATTTTGCGGCAAGACTAACTCCGATGCACAGTGGATCGCGCGCACAAACCTGTAGCGGCATCATGAAGCGATGGCGGGTAGGGTAGACCATTGTTCATGGCACGCCTTCGGAACCTGAACATTCAGCATTAGGCTGTCGAACCTGAACCGTTCAGACTTCACGGGTCCTTCCTGAACCATCGGGAGTACGGGCAGCAATGGCGCATTAGAAGCCCAGCTCCAAGGTGTGAAAGGTGTCCGCACCCCAAATGTCCGCACCCACTCACCTAGTCAGTGTCCGCGAGTTTGCGCGCCTGGACGGGTGCGATGACAAGCTTGTCAGAAGGGCCGTAAAGGCCGGAAAACTGCCGATTTCGGACGATGGAAAGCTTGATTCGTCGCTTGCTGGCTCAGGATGGCGCAAGACCAACCGACGCGCGCCGAAGGGTGCGGACACCGCTGCGGACAAATCGCAAAGTGTCCGCACTGTTGTCCGCACCAGCAAAATGTCCGCACCATCGGCGGACGAGACTGAGCAGGCGAGCGAGGAGCTCTTCTCCGAAGAGATCGAAGGCTTCCTTGATCAAGTCCTTGCCGGAACATACGCCGACACGGCCACAGCTGAACGAGTGAAGGAGAACGCGCTCGCCGCGAAGCACCTTCTGGCCGCCCGCCGCGATGCCGGGCACCTGGTGGAGATCGAACAGGCCGAGATGGTTTTGTTCGAAACGCAGCGGTCCCAGCGCGACGCCTGGATGAACTTCCCGACGCGGATCGGACCTTTGCTGGCAGCGGAGATCGGCGTGGACGCGGACAAGGTCGTGGAGGCCCTCACGGTCCATGTCCATCAGCAACTCGACGACCTCGGCGAGCCCGAGGCAGACTTCGCCGCCAAGCGCGAAGGTTGATCGGCTCCGAGCCGCTGCGCGCAGAGGGTGGACGCCACCACCGCGCATCAGCGTTCCGGACTGGGCAGACAGGTATAGGCGGCTAGCGAAGGAGGCTGGCAGCACCTCGGGCAAGTGGCGCACCGGCACCGTAGAGATAGCGCGTGGCGCTATGCTCGCGGTGACCGAGCCTGGCGTTCACAAGATCAGTGTCATGGTCTGCACGCAGCTCATGAAGACGGCACTACTCGAGAATACGTTTGGCTACTTCGCCCACCTCGACCCCGGCCCCATGTTGATCGTGCAGCCGAAGGAGGATGCTGCCGAGCAGTTCTCGAAGGAGCGCATCACACCGCTTATCCGCGCCACACCAGTGTTGCGCGGCATTTTCGGCGGCGGTCGGACGCGCAATGCCGACGACACGTTGCTTTACAAGGCGTTCCCTGGCGGCTTCGCAGCTCTTGCCGGCGCCGGCAGCCCTGACAACCTCGCGCGTCGTCCGATCCGTGTCGGCATGTGCGATGAGGTGGACAAGTACCCGATCACCAAGGAGGGCAACCCGCTCGACTTGGTGGACGAGCGCATGGCAACCTTCGCCAACTGGCTTTCCGTTCGCGCCTGCTCGCCGACGATCGCGGACGAGAGTCTGATTGAGGCGAGCTACAACGAAGGCGATCAGCGGCAGGCTTCGGTTGAGTGCCCTCACTGCCGTCATCGCAATTTCCTCGAGTTCTTTAAACACGTCCACTGGGAGACGGACGAAGCAACCGGCGAACATCGACCAGCAACCGCGGCGATCCACTGCGAGGCTTGCGGGTCTGCTTGGTCCGAGGGGCAGCGGCTCATGGCGCTGCGGACTGTCCGCTGGCACCAGACGCGGCCCTTCTCCTGCTGTGGCAAGCGACACGAGCCGATGCTCGAATATGAGCAGGCCTGGTCCGATCCCGACATGAGCGACCCGGTCGGCGCTGTTTGGGCATGGTGGCAGGCGGACCGGTGGGCAGTCTACCGGGCGCATTGTCCGGACTGCGGACGCTGGGCAGTGCCGAACGAACACGCGTCGTTCACGGCTTCCAAGCTGTTCAGCCCCTGGCCGAAGGATGCGCCGCCGAAGATCGCGGCGAAGTGGCTGGCGGCGAAGGAGGATCCCGACAAGCGGGTCACCTTCGACAACACGCAGCTGGGTCGACCGCATAAGCGGCAGGCCGCAAAGGACATCGCCGCCGAGGCGCTGATGCGTCGAGCCGAGAACTGGGCTGGTGACGTACCCGAGGGTGTGGCGGTCATCACGGCCGGGCTCGACACCCAGGATGATCGTGTCGAGATCGAGTTCGTAGGCTGGGGCCGCGGCGAGGAAAGCTGGTCGCTTGATCACGTCACGGTTGAGGGCGATCCTGCAACGGAAGAGCTTTGGCAGCGCGTAGATCGTGAGTTGCTGCGGCGCTTCCGGCGCGCAGATGGCCGCGAGTTTGTAGTCCAGGCTGCATGCATCGACTCAGGTGGCCACCACACGCAGGCCGTTTACAAGTTCGCGAAAGCCAGGCTCGGACGGCACGTCTGGGCGGTCAAGGGGCAGAGCAGCCGCAACGGTGAGCGAACGCCGGTGTGGCCGACGGCCCGGCCGAGCGCTGCGAACCGCTCGAAGTTCAAGCCGGTGATCATCGGCACCAACGCTGCGAAGGATTCGATCCGCTGGCGCCTCGGCCTAGAAGAGCCGGGCCCCGGTTACATGCACTTCCCCGCCTCGCGCGAACTGGGCTGGTACACACAGCTCACCGCCGAGCGTCTGATCACCAAGGTCGCGTCAGGACGGCGCTACACAGTCTGGGATCTACCAAAGGGCAAGGCGAACGAAGCGCTCGACTGTCGGGTTTACGCATTCGCGGCCCTCAATGGGCTGCTGCAGCTAGGCATGAAGTTGAACCTAGTGGCTGACGCCACTCTGCCCGCTCCGGAATTGCCAAGTCAGCAGCCGACCACCGCACCCGCGCCGCAGAAGCCGCCCACCAAGGCCAAGCCGCATAAATTCGCGCCCCGCAAGGGATCCAGCTGGATGAAAAGGAGGGGTTGATGGCATTCCAGCAGAGCGACCTCGATGGCCTTGACGCGGCGATTGCCGCGGGAGTCCGCAAGGTCACCTTCGCGGATGGTCGCTCGACCGAGTACCAGAACCTTGATCAGATGCTCGCCGCGCGGAACCTGATCGCGGGCGAAGTCGCTGGGCCGGGCAACACGGCTGCTCGCCGTCGACGCCGGGTCATCATCGGCCGGGTCGGTCGCCTGTGAACTGGATCGATCGCGCCGTTGGCTACGTGAACCCGCTCGCTGGCATGCGCCGGCAGCAGGCTCGCCGGATCCTCGACCGCTCCGAAGCGGCGCGGGCGAATGCAACCGGTCGGAGTCGGCGCTTTGCCAGCGGCAACCGCTTCGCCGACAAGAATTGGGACGTGAACACCGGCAACCCGAACGACGCGCGGCCACGCCGCTACGTCAACCGGCAGGCCGTGCTCCGGCTGGTTGCCGAAAACCCGTTCGCGCGCAAGGCGATGAACGCGCTGCTGAACAGCGTCGTCGGCTGGGGGATCAAGGGTGTCCCTGGAGGCTCGAAAGCACTCAAGTCTGCCTGGGCGGAATGGTGCCGCAGCTGCGACTTCTACGGTCGCTTGGATCTCTATGGCCTGCAGGAGATGTGGGCGCGCTGCATGTTCCGCGATGGCCGGGTGTTCGTCGTAAAGCGCTTCCTGAAGGATGGCGGCGCCACCGGCCTGCGCCTGCAGACGTTCGACCGCGGCATGCTGGCGATCAACAAGGTGGGAGACCGGATCGAGGGTGGCGTCGAGTACGATGCTGACGGTCGGCCCTCACGTTACCACTTCTATCGGTCACGCCCGGGTCAGCGCTGGTGGACTGGCGAAACGGTCGACTTCCCGGCTGCGGACGTGATCGATCTCTTTCACGCCGAATACGTCGGCCAGACCGATGGCGTGTCGATCTACGAAAGCGTGATTAAGCGCTTGGGTGATGTCGAAGAAGGCATCGAGGCTGAGGTCGTAAAGGCCAACATCTCGGCCTGCATGGTCGGCTTTCGTTATCGCCCACCACCGAAGGATGGCGACGACGATCAGACCATCGGCCTCCCAGTAGAAGGTGCCGACAGTGACCGCGCGCCGGTCGAGGAATTCGTGCCCGGCATGATCGAGCAGCTGGAGGACGGTGAGCAGATCACCTTCTCCAATCCGCCGCGCTCTGGCGGCATCGCGGACTTGGCGCATATCGCCCTGCTCGCTTCAGCTGCGGGCATCGGCATCACGTACGAGCAGATGACCGGTGACCTCTCGAACGTGAATTACTCGAGCTATCGCGCTGGACGTCTTGAGTTCAACCGCACCGTCGGCCGCATCCAGTTCCTGACGATGATCCCGGTCTGCCTCGACCGGGTATGGGGCTGGTTCCACGGCTTCGGTGTCGAAGTGGGGCGTTTTCCATCCCGTTCGGTACCGATCACTTGGACGCCGCCGCCTATCGAATCGATCGACCGGCTCGGCGATGCAGAAGCCGACGTCCTCGAAATGGAGGCTGGCCTCGAAAGCCGTCAGAACCTGCTGGCGGGCCGCGGATACGACGAGGACGAGCTGATCGCCCAGGTGAAGGCCGGGCGTGACAAGGCGGCCACCGCCGGCCTCACCTTCAAGGGCGATATCGTAGAAGGTGAGAGTACGCCCGCGACCGACGGCGACCGAAGCATGGCGGCGCTGGCGCGAATGGTCGGCCGGTACATGGAGCGGTCTCGCGCTCGCACCGCCTGACAGGAGTATCATGATGACCGAAGAACAGCCCGCTCGCGGGAACGATGGCGCGCGCTCTCGCCGCACTGAGCCCCCGATGGAGCCTGCCGCTTCGCCGGCACCGCGCACGCCTGAAACGCCGGTCCGCACTCCGGAGCGCCCCGCAGGTGGGCCTCCCGGCATCATGACGCGCGATGCGCCTCCGGGCGTCGACCTCGTCGAGCAGCGTCAGCCGCAGGTTGGCGGCCGTGGCGTGCGTTCGCTGACCGTCACGCCAGATAGCTACGACGCCACCGCGCGCACCGTCCGCGCGGTTCTGTCCGCTGGCTCGCCGGTGCGCCGCTACTACTTCACCGAGGAGCTGGAGATCAGCGCCGATGCGATCGACCTCGGGCGCGTCACTGCCGGCATCTGCCCGCTGCTTGACACCCACAACCAGTACACTGTCGATGCGCAGCTCGGCCGCATCACCGATGTCGCCATCGAAAATGGCCAGCTGATCGGGACGCTACACTTCAATGAGACCGATGCAGGCCGCGCGGTCGAAGCACGCGTCGCTGCCGGCGAACTGCGGGCGATCTCGATCGGCTACCGCGTCACCAAGTGGCAGATCACCGCCACAGACGAAAATGAACACGAGACCTGGCGCGCTGTCGCCTGGGAGTTGCTTGAAGCCAGCCTCGTACCCGTTCCCGCCGATCCGAACGCCGTGGTTCGATCCGCATCAGGGACCACCGCCCACGGAGATCAAGAGGAAGACGAGATGAACCGGAACCTGCCGGGCGGCGGTGTCGCCCACCCCAACGCCAATCGCGGGGCCGCTCCCGCCGCCTCCGATACCACTGTCGTCGTCGAGGCCGATGGCGCGACCCGCGCCGAGCCGAATAGCGCCAACGCGCCCGGGGCGCAGCGCAGCCCGACAGTGCCTGCATCGCGGATCCTGGAACTGTGCGGCCGATCTGACGATCTCGGCTCGGCATTCGCCACCGAGCTGATCCGCGACAGCGAGGCAGGCACGCTGTCGGAAGCAACGATGCAGGAGCGCATCGCCAATCGCCTCATTGATGCGCGGCAGCAGCCCAGCATCGACGCTCGCGCCGCTTCGCACGGAACTGATGAGGCGAGCTACCGCCAGGCTCTCGCAGACGCGGTGACCCTTCGCGCGCACCCTTCCGACGCGCTGGACGACGATCCAAGCCGTCCGGCAGCCCAGCGCGTCGCAGCCGCCCGTGATTTCCGCGGCATGACGCTGATGGAGTTGGCGCGCTTCCACCTCGGTCGTGCCGGCACTGACACCCGCGGCATGGGTCGGCTGGAGATCGCCGGCGCCGCCCTTGGCCTGCAGCGCTTCGGAGCGCTGACCACCAGCGACTTCGCCTACGCGCTGGCCGCAGCCACCAATCGGCGCGTTCGCCAAGCCTTTGCGGCTGCTCCGCAGACTTTCCGCGCGTGGGTCGGCACCGACACTCTGCCGGACTTCAAGCCGACCCAGATCATCGGCCTTGGTGATGCGCCGGCTCTGCTGCTCGTCCCGGAGATGGGTGAGTTCCAGCGCGGCGCCATCAGCGACACCGGGCTGAACTACCGCCTGCAGACCTATGGTCGCGTGATCCCGATCAGCCGCCAGGCGATCGTGAACGACGACAAGGGCCTCTTCGGCCGCATCCCGACGATGTTCGGGCGCAAGGCTGCGGATCTCGAGTCCGATCTGGTCTACGGCACCCTGCTCTCGAACCCGACCATGGGCGACGGAAGGGCGCTGTTCCACGCTGACCACGGCAACCTGGCGGCGTCCGGCAGCGCCATCACCGTCACTTCCGTGGCGGCCGGCGAGACTGCTATGCTTGAACAGAAGAACGACGACGGCGCTGCTCTCAGCATCCGCCCCGAGTTCCTGATCGTCGGGCCCAAGCAGAAGGTGGCTGCGCAGATCTTCCTCACGGCGGTGACTGCAGCCCAGACCTCAAACGTCAACCCGTACCCCGGCAACCTGACGCTCGTCGTCGAGCCGCGCATCACTGGTTACCAGTGGTTCCTGTCGGCATCACCCGATGCGTTCGACACCTTGGTGCTGGCGCACCTCGACGGGCAGGAGGAGCTCTTCACCGAGACGCGCGTGGGCTTCGATGTCGATGGTGTCGAGGAGAAGGCTCGCCTCGATGTCGGCGCCGCCGCTGTCGACTGGCGCGGCCTCTACCGCAATCCCGGTGCTGCCCCGGCCTGAACGATCGGCGTCGCTGCACGGCGGCGCCACTTCGCCGCATTTGCCTCGCGCTAAGCGCCGGGCAGGAGATCTGACATGAAGACCATTCTTTTGCTCGGCACGACCGTGATCGCCGGTGCCGTCCGCTACGCCACCGAAGGGCCCATCCTAGTCCGCAACGACGAAGAGGCCGACCGGCTGGTCGAATTGGGCCTGGCCGTCGAACACGATGAGGACATCGGGGCCAACGACACTGACGAGGGCCCCGACTACGAGCGCGACAACCTCGGCGAACTCGACCTCAAGAAGGCGGACAAGAACCAGCTACTGGTGATCGCCGCCTACGAGAAGGCGGATGTGCCGCAGGGTGACGCCGCCACCAAGGCCGACCTCGTCAAGGCGATTGAGGTCAAGCGCAACGCCCCGGCTTCGTAAGCCCGCGCAGCAGAGGAACCCAGACCATGAAGAACTTCAATCGACCCGCTATCAACCTGCCGGTTATCGCCCCCTACGATGTCAAGAGCGGTGACGGCATGCTCGATGGTGTCGAGTTTTCAGTCGCCGCCAACGATGCTTCTGCTGGAGCATCAGTCACCGGGGTGACCGAAGGTGCGTTCGAGCTCAAGAAGGCGGCCGTCTCGATCACCCGCAAGACCATCGCCTACTGGGACAACACGGCCAAGGTCGTGACCAACGTCTCGAGCGGCAACAGCAAGATCGGCATCTTCCAGGCCGGCGCGCTCAGTGGCGATGCCACCGTCCTTGTTAAGCTGATCGCGTCCATCTGATCGCCGGCAAGCCTCTCCTAGCCGACGTAGCCTGAGGCGGCGCGGTTCGCTGCGCCGCCGCCCTTCCGGAGGAAGCCATGAAGAAGTCGATTGTGCTCAAGGAACGCGCCGATATCGGCGGTGAGGTTCGCCGGCCAGAAGAAGGCCCAATCCTGGTGGCGAAGAAGCTCGCCGATGAGCTTGTCGAACAAGGCAAGGCCAAGTGGAGCGGCGCTGACGCTGAGGCCGACAAGGCCTGATGCCCAACCCTTTCTCGTCCGCCCTCGCTGCGCTGCATAAGTCAGAGCTCGGGGTGGACGCCATCTACACCGCTCCTGCGGGCGACCCGCAGGCTCTGCGCGTGATCCGCTCGCAGGGTAGTGACACAAGCGGCAGCATGATCCTTGATCGCGACGTCGTGTCGATCCGCGCCGCGGATGTAGTGCTGCCGGTGCGTCGTGCGCAGATCCAGCTGCTCGGCAGCATCGCAGTCGCAGACGAGATCCACGACGATCCCGTATTCCTCATCAAGCAGGACCCGATGCTCGACGAAGAGGGTTTGTCCTGGTCCTGCGCAATCGAACTCGCCTGATGCTGCGCCCCTCAGTCGCGATGCCTGACATCGACAAGGCATTCGACGCGCCTCTGGATGACGTTGCCGAGGCGCTGACCACCTCGATGCGCGAGGCGACGATCGAAACTAAGCAGGCCTGGCGCAACCAGATCACTGCGGCTGGCCTAGGTGGTCGCCTCGCCAATACGATCCGGTCCGAGGTCTACCCCAAGGGCCGCAACGCGCTGAACCCGGCCGGGTACCTCTACACCAAGGCGCCCAAGATCATCGCCGCATTCGCTACGGGCGCGACCATCCGCCCGGTGAACGGCGCCAAGTACCTCTGGATCCCGACCAAGAACGTGCCTCGCAAGCCCGGCCGAGGTCGGGGACGCATGTCGCCGGAAGAGGTGGAGCTACATTTCAACGCTGAGTTCCGCATAGTCAAAGGCGACGCGGGAGAATTGCTTGCCCTGCTTCCTGTCGTCGGCGCGCGGAGCGGAAGGGGGCATCGCCAAGCCACCAAGGGCCGTCTCGCCCAAGGCAGGAAGACCAAGGACGTGCTGATGTTCACCCTTCGACGTACGGTTCGCCTGCGCAAGCGGCTCGACCTGCAGGAACTGGCCGACCTCGGCGGCAATTCATTTGCTCTCGGCGCCGCTGCCCGACTTGGCCGCTGATGTCGCGCCGACTCGACGTGCTGAAAGCGATCAAGCAGATGATCGCGGTTGCTCTGCCAAATGCCGATGTGATCGGGCTCGACAACGACGATGCCATTCCAACCCGGCCGACCCCTGGCGGCCGCGTGATCGTCCGCTCAGGCGACCCGGGCGAGCCTGAGGTCGACCTTTGCCCTCTGACGTATAACTTCGAACACGAGATCCCGCTCGAACTGACCGGCTGGGACGCAGGCAATAAGACGAGCGAAGAAGTTCTCGATGAAATGATGGTGCCGATCGGCGACGCCATCGAACAAGACCGCACCCTTGGTGGGCTGTGTATCTGGATGGAAGCGCGCTCGCCACTCACCGACGACGTGTTCCTTGAAGGCGCAACCCCTGCCGACCGCGCCGACCTCGTGATTGTCGCGACGTACGCGACGACTAATCCACTGACCTGATCCACTGAGGAGTTGCCGTTATGGGTAGAGCGCTGGGCGCCAACGCCAAGGCCGTTGCCGTATTCGAGACCACGCCTGGCACCGTGCCCGGGAGTGGAGCTGCCTGGGGCAAGATCCCGTTTGTCAGCCACTCGCTCGGCGAGGAACGTGGCCTGCTACCGAGTGACCTGCTCGGCCAGGGTCGTGAAATGCTGGACCCGGTATCCGACGTGGCCAACAACGATGGCGATTTCGTCGTGCCAGTCGACGTGCGCAACTTCGGCAAGTGGCTGAAGCTGTTCATGGGTGCGCCGGCGACGACCGGCGCCGCCGGCGCATTCACGCATGTCTTCACGTCGGGCGGCGCTGCCCTGCCTTCGATGTCGATCGAGATCGGCGCGCCGGAAGTCCCTGCATTCAGCGTACATCGCGGCGTGCGCGGCAACCAGATGCGCATTCCGATGCAGCGATCTGGCCTGCTCAATGCCACGCTCAGCATGATCGCGATCGGCGAAACTGATCCTGTTGCCGCGACCGTAGGTGCAGCGTCGCCGACGGAGATGGCGGTGCTGCGTTTCCCCCAGGCTGTTGGCTACGTGAAGAAGGATGGTGTCGCGCTCGGCAGCGTCGTCTCTGCTGGCCTCACCTTCTCCAATGATCTCGAGAAGATCGAGACCATTCAGCCCGACGGCCGCATCGAGGACAGCGACCCCGGCCAAGCCATGATGTCGGGCGACATCGTCGTGCGGTTCAAGGACACCCTGCTGCTCGATGCCGCCTCGACCTCGCCGCCCACGCCGGTCGCGTTGGAGTTCGGGTGGGCGCTTGGCGCCTACTCACTCATCTTCAGTTTGCCACGGGTATTCCTGCCGCGCCCGAAGCGCCCGATCACCGGTCCCAAAGGCATCCAGGCCACCTTCAACTGGCAGGGCTCGGGCGCGCTGGGCCACGTGCTCACGGCGACGCTTTCGAACGACGTGACCTCGTACTGATGTTCAAGATCAGCAAGCGCGAGCCAGAGTGGCGGGAGATCCTGCCTGGCGTGAGGGTCGAGTTCGAGCCGATCACCATCAAGGCGGTGCGCGCGGCGCGCAAGGCCGCAGCCACGGCGCTCGGGGTCGATCCCGACGACATTGAGGAGGCCGGAGACCAGCTTACCCGCGAGCTCCTACGCCGCGGTATTCGCGCATGGGATGGCGTTGGCGACGAAGAGGGAGAGCAATTGCCGCTTTCCTCTGAAACTCTCGACATGGCGCTGGAAGATCCGACATTCTTCCAGGCTGCCGACCAAGCCTACGTGCATCCGTACATCATGCGGAATGCGGAAAAAAACGGCTCATCCGCCTCGCCGAATGGCACTGGAGAGGCGGGGACGCAGGCGAAAGGTACTGCCACCTCAACTGCGGCTACCCGGAAGGCGGCCGCTGCGCGCCGGACCCCGAAGCGGGGGAAGAAGGTTGCCCCTATCTCGAAAACGAGCCGTGCACCGAAGCGGGCGAAGAAGTCTGGAGTGTCCTCCAGCATTGCGGCGGACAGCTGAGGGTTGGTGGGATGGGCCAGCCCTTCGCGCTCGATTTCGGCGCGGTGATGCTGGTCGGCATGGCGGCCGATGTAGACCTGGCTCTGCTGCAGGAAGTGCTGCCGGCTGTCGAGAGCGCGATCCTTCTGGGATCTGATGATGAGGGAGGTGACGCGTAATGGCCAATGCTGTCGCCATCCGCATCGGCACAACCGGCAAGACGGAGGTCAAGAACGACTTCGGCGAGATCAAGACGGCTGGAACCGGCGCCATGCAGTCAATCGCCGAGGGCGCCAGGAAGGCCGGGGACATCGGCGAACAGCAGGCGCAGCGCCTTGCCGCCAGCTACGAGCGCGCTACCGAGGACATGCTCGCCGCCGATCGCCGCCGCGCGGCCGCGGCGCAAAAACTGGCGGCTGTCACTCCTCAGTCGAGTGTTCAGCAGGTCATCGCGGTCAACACGGGTACTGGGTTCAACGACAACACAAAGTCGGCGCGCGAATCCGCAATCATCATGGCGCAGCTCATCGACGAGCAGGAGCGCTACACTGCCCGTGTCAACCAGTTCCGCGCAGCGATCGATCCAGCGTTCGCGGCGCAGCAGCGCTTTGACAACGAAATGGCGGAGGCGCGTACGCTGATCGCCAGCGGCGGCATCTCGCTTGACCAGTACTGCCAGAAGCTCCGCTTGGAGACGGCGCTGCTCGAGGAGACCGCGACCGCGCAGAACCGCGCTGGCGCGGGTGCCGGCGCTCATCGCGCGGCCATGCAGGGCCTGTCCTATCAGGTGCAGGACACGTTCACCCAGCTGAGCATGGGCGCGAACGTGTTCCAGGTTCTCGCCATCCAGGGCGGCCAGGCTGCCGGGCAGTTCGCCAACCTGGAAGGCAAGGCGGGCCGGGTCGCAAGCTTCTTCATCGGGCCCTGGGGCCTTGCGATCACCGGCGCCTTGCTGTTGTTCGGCCCCTTCGTCACCAAGTTGCTCGAGGGCAATGATGCGCTCGACGACTCCATTCAGAAATTGAAGGAGGAGGCGGCCGCGACGGATGTGTCTACCCGCGCAAAGGCTGCCTACAACGCCACTCTCGACGGCCAGATCGCGCGCCAAAAGGAGATGACGGCGCAGCTTGACCGCCAGCTCAAGAGTCAGCGTGAGGTTAACCAGGAGGCGCTGATCAGCCGGCAGAACGATGCTGACGATGCTCGAAAGTCGGAGGCAAAAGCAAACGCAGCCGTCACTGCGGCAGAGAAGAAGCTGGCTAAGATCAGCGAAGGCATGCGCAATATGCCGCTCGGCGCTGACGACGGGTACGCCGCCAGCATCGCTGCCGCAGCGGCGAAAGCCGAGAAGGATCTCGCGAGAGCACGTACCGACCTTACGCGAGCCCAGAAGTTGGTGGCTGACACGAAGCTCGATGCCGCCAAGGCCATGATCCCGCTTGCCCGGGATGGCGCTACCGCAGCGAGCGATCCGACGGCCAGGATCAACCGAGCGGCGGAGGATGCTGCTCGTGCTGCCGAAAAACGGGCCGTCGCGGAGGGCTGGACCCAGAAGTACCTGGAAGGCCAACTAACGGCAATCGAGCGGCAGAAGCAGGTAAAACTGGCTGAAGTACAGGCATCGAGCCGGTCCGCCAGTAGCTCCGGTCAGGCGAACCTGGGCGACATGGTGGCGCTCGTGAAGCAGCTGTTCCCGGGTGCGCGCATTACCTCGACCAACGGCGGCAAGCACACCAGCGGCTCAGACCACTACGCGGATCGCGCAATCGACTTCGTTCCGGCCGGGGGCATGGGACGTTACACCACCGATGAAGTGGAAAGCATCCTGCGCGACGCGGGCGTCGACATTCGGCGGGGCCGCGGCGGTAAAGAGCAGATGTTTGGGCCTGGCCGCTCGGCCAGCAAGCCCGGCGACCATGATGACCACTTCCACTTCGCGTGGCAGGGCTCCGCCTCTCCCGAGGCTGCCGAAAGGAGGCGCGCCGCCGCCGCCGAGAAAGCCGAACGCGAACGCGACCAGGCTGCACGGCGTGTTGCGGCTCTGGCTGGCATGTCCGCCGATCTCGACGACGCCATTCTGAACGCCAAGCGGTCGGCCATCACCGATGGCGCGGCTTTAGCGCAGTTCGCCAAGGATCAGGTTAGGATCGAAGGCGACAAGTACGCCGCATCGCTCGCATCCAAGGTCGAGACCGAGGACATCACGGCCGCGCAACGTGACGAGCTGATGAAGAAGCGGGCTGTGCTCGATGGTCTCAAGGTCCAGCAGATCGATACCGACGAGGCAGCGCGCAAGGCCGTCGAGGCACTCACCCTCCAGTCCGCCGCAAACGACAATCAGCGTGATCTCCTGAACGGGCATCTCAGCCTGGCCACCACGACACGGGAGCGCCTGCCGCTCGCGATGAGCCTGCTTGGCCTCGATCAGGCTGAGGAACGCTTGCGCCTGCAGGCGATCATTGATCGAGAGAAGATCGGCAAGGCGACCGCTGCGGAGGCTGACGCCGCGCGCACCCGCCTCGGTCAGCTAGACCAAATCTATGGCGCGCGCGCGCAGGCGACTGCTCGCGAGAACGAAAGCCCGATGCAGGCGTACCTGCGCGACATCAGCACCACCGGCGCCCAGATGAACGAGCAGCTGGAGAGCGTCGGTGTGAACGGGTTGCGGTCCTTCACGGAAGAGCTGTCCGACGCGATCGTTAACTTCGAGTCGCTAGGCAATGTCGCAAAGCATGTCCTGGCGGAGATCGCGGCCGATCTGATCAAGATGCAGCTTCGCAAGGGCATCGCTGGACTAGTCACAGGGGCGCTCGGCGCGCTTGGCGGCGCCGCCAAGCTCAGCGGCGTGAACTTTGGTGCGATAGCGGATGCCGCGAACAGCGTCAGCCCTACGATCTTGGGCCATGCATCCGGGACAGAGTACTTCTCCGGCGGTACCGCGCTCGTGGGTGAGCAGGGGCGCGAACTAGTCGAGCTTCCTGCCGGCAGTAAGATACACAATGCCAGCGCGACCAGGCGGATGCTCGCGAACGATAATGGGCCGAGCTTCCATATGCCGATCACGATCGACGCTCGTGGCGCCGATGCAGCCGGTCTTGCGCGAGTGCAAGCGCAGCTTGCGCAGATGGAGCGCGAAATGCCCGAGCGCGCGATCGCGGCGGTGCAGGAATATCGCGAGCGCAACCATCTGGATCGGGGTCGTGCGGCGTGACGATCACCTTCCCGCGGCAATTGCCCGCCAGCTTCGCGTCGCAGCAGAGCTTCGACCTGATGCGCGTAGACTACGAATCTCCGGAGGCGGGCGGGCGCACCGGCGCGGTGCAGGCAGGCTTTCCCCGCTGGCTTGCCAGCTGGACCGTCGCACGAACCTCGCACGTGAAATCGGACGAGGTCGAAGCTTTCGTCACATCCATGCGTGGGAGGCAGAGGGTGCTCATGGCAGGCGATGTTCGTCGCCCCTATCCTCTCGCCCATATCCAGGGGTTTCGCCGCATGACGGTCGGCAGCGCTCCTTTCACCGGGGCATGCGGCGGCTGGTCGCAGACGATCGATGATGCGGGCAATGCGATGCTCACGCTGACGGGCGTCCCGGCCGGGCTTCGATTGTCGTGGATCGACTATGTGGGCTTCCGATGGACTGCGGCAGGGTCACCGGCCGGGGCCAACGATCGGCGCGCGCTCGTGCGCGTGGTGGAGCCAGGCAAGGCCAATCCGGCCGGTGTCATCGTCGTGGCGGTCGAGCCTGCGCTGCCGCTGTGGATACCGGCGGGCGCTGTTGCCCACCTCGATAAACCCATGTGCCTGATGCGCCTGACCCAGGAAACCAAGATTGCTCCGGTGGACCGCAAACAGCGCATCACCGGGTCGGTCATATCTGCCGGGAGCCTGCTGCTGCCATGAAGATCTATACGCCGGCAGCCCTCGCAGCCATTGAACGGGGCGAAGCCGTCACAACCTATGCTGCCGCCATCCTGTGCGATCCGCCGGTGCGGGTATGGCGGGGCTATGGGCCACAGGAAATCGCGGGCGAGCAATTCGACGGCATCGGTGATCAGGGCATCGTCGAGTCAGTCGGCGGTGCCTTGGGTGGCGGCGAGCAGAACATCACCCTAACCCTGTCGGGTGTCGAGCCAGCGGTCCTTGCCGCCTTCGATGCCGCCTCGCTGCGCCGAGCGCCGTGCATTGTCTATGAGTTGATCTTCGATGGCAGCGGTACTCTGCTGCTCGACACGCAGGTGATCCAGCGCGGATCGCTCGACCAGGTGCCGGTAGAGGACACACCTGGCGGCACTGCCACGATCAAAGCCTTGGTCGAGACCGCCGCTCGCGGCTTGGGGCGTCGAGGCGGTCGTATGCGAACTGACACCGATCAGCGACTAATCAAGGCGAGCGATGGAGGGTTCAAGGCAATTGCCTACGCCGGGCAGAAGAACCTGTACTGGGGTGGCAAGCGTCCTGCGACCGCCGGCAGTGCGCTGGGCGCGCAACGCGCTGCCGCCAACTACAGGCTGCCAAGCTTCTGACCGTCATAGGCATTGTTGAACAAGTTTAGCGGTGTGGGTGTTCTTGCCCCACATTGAATTGATCTCATGAACTGTAACTTGTCGGTCGGCACCGCGGTCGATGATATCGACAACCCAAAGAACATAGCCGCGTAGATCAAAGGTGTACGTGCCACCGTTTGCCTTCGGCAGATAAGATGGTGTTTGGCCCTTATCAGTCACCGCCGCAAAGCAAGTCTGAAATTCAGCAAGGCTTTTCGTTGTTAAGCCTGTGAAGCTTGGAGGATCGTCGCGGCGGTTAGCCACTGTTGAGCAGCTACTCAGCAGTAACGCCGCGGCCAAGCATGCAACGAGCCGCTTCACATCCATCTCCACCAAGGACATCGGCAAATGCACCGACGATCTCAAGTGTATGCGTGATTACATCGCGCTGCACGCGTTTATCTCGCAGCGCAGCGCCATGCCCTTCGCATGGGGGTACAACCGGAACGACTGTGTCAGCTTCGCCGCAGCAGCCGTGCTAGCGGCGACCGGGCGCGAAATCGGCTTTGGCGGTGCTCGCTGGCACACAGCTTCCGGTGCGGCGCGCGTGCTGAAGCGTCTCGGCGGGTTGCAGGCGGCGGTGGATCGAGAGCTCACTCGTGTAGCAGTGCCTTTCGCGCAACGCGGAGACGTGGTCGCGGTCGTAGGCGCGCGGGGACTGCTGCTCGCCGTGGTTGAGGGTGACACGGTCGCGGGGCCAGGCCCGCTCGGCATCATGCGTCTGCCGCGTACTGCGTCGCTCATCGCTTGGGGCGCCGAATGATCAGGCGCCGCCTTCTTGGCTTAGCTCTGGGCTGCACGGCCCTCTGCACAGCCACCGCTGCGAAAGCCGACCCGATCTCCGCGGCGATAGTTGCGGGCATCGGTCTTACCGGAACGGCCGCGACGATTGCGACGGCGGTGATCACCCTGGCGTTGACGACAGTGGGTTCCATGGTCGCCACCAAGTTACTCACGCCCGGGCAGAAGGCACAGGACCGTCAGGCCTCGATCACCACTATCACCATAGGCGAAGGACCGCGCGAGGCGCTGTTTGGCGAAGTCGCCACTGCGGGATCGCTGTCGGATGCGTTCAATTATGGGGGCACCGACGGTACCGATTGGGAAGTCATGATCGTCGTGATCGCGGATCATCGCTGCCACTCCCTCACTGGCTTCTATGTCGGCGATGCTTACGTATCGTTCACGGGGAGCGGTGTGGTTGCCGGCTACAACGGGCAGCTGGAGGTCTATTGGCTTGATGGCACAGCGGACCAGGTGATGCCCTCGGTAGTCACCACCCATGGCGGCTGGGACGCTGACAGTAATCTCGCCGGATGCGCCGCCGTGGTGGTCGCGTACAAGGCAGACAGCCCAAAAGCGAAGAATCCGATCTGGACGGCCGGTCGGCCGCAGTTCCTGTGGGTCGTGAAAGGGAAGTATTGTTACATCCCGCGGCTGGACAGCACCGTTCCGGGCGGCAGTGGGCCGCACCGCTGGAACGATCCCTCCACTTGGCAGTGGACCGACAACGTCATCGATTGCCGCTACAATTGGATGCGCGGGGTCTTCGCGTGCGACAGGGTCGACCAACCAGGCATGCTGCTGGTCGGGCGCGGCCTTTCCGCGATAGAAGCGCCGCCATCGCGCACGATCGCTGCAGCGAACCTCTGCGATGAAGCAGTGGCCCTCAAGGCGGGCGGGACTGAAAAGCGCTATCGGTTCAATGCGGTGGTCCGCGCCGACGAGGAGTTCATCGCGACCGAAGAGATGTTCGCGGCCGCCTGCGCTGGCGTGATCGTCCAGCGCGAGGGTGGCGTGGAAATCGAGCCTGGCGCGGCGCGCAGCGTGGTCGCCGAGTTCACCGATGATGACCTGATCATCGGCGAGAAGGTCACCGTCAACCGGTTTAAGGGTGATGCGCAGCGGGTCAACAGCGTGGTGCCTCGCTACGTCGAGCCGAGCCAGAAGTGGGCGGACCATGCAGCCCCAATCCGCCGCGTTCTGGCCGACATCGCCGAGGACGGGCGGCCGCGCGAACAGCCGCTGACCTTGTCTGGTGTGACGTCAGGGACGCAGGCGCAGCGCTGCGGTGAGATCACGCGGCGACTTGCCCGGCTGGAACGTAGCGGCGGCTTCACCGTTGGACCGCGCTGGGCAGCGATCGAGGATGGCGACTGGATCGGCTGGACGTCGGCCCGGCACTTCAAGGGTGAGCGTAAAGTCTTCCGCGTTAATCGGTGGTCGCGTCCGGCCAATTGGCGCAACACCGTCGCGTTCGACGAGATCTCGGCCGAGTGCTACGACTGGAACGCCGCGATCGACGAGCTGGTCGACACGTCGGTCGCCGAACAGCAGGCTCCGCCGCCAGCTAATGCGGATCCGGACGCCGGTGATTGGATGCTGACAGCGATCACACTCTCGGCCGATGCGCGGCCGGCATTGCACATTGAGGGCGGCACGGGCGACGCCTCGGTACTCGCCGTGTTGATCGAGTACCGGGTCGACGACGGCACAGATCCCGATCTTGCAACTAACTGGCTATCAAGCGGCGGGTCGAGCGGCGATGTCGCCGCGGTGGTGCAGGACATTCCGGGCGTATTGCTCGGCACCCCGTATCTTATCTCAGTGCGTTATATCTTCTTAGGCGGCGGCCTCTCCGACCGGCTGATCTTGGGGCCGGTCACCACTTCCAACGTTGACACTCCCGTCCCCACCGCTGTCATTTCCTCAGCAGAGGGCGGCGCAGGCGAGGCGAGCATAACCGTGCAGGCACCCCCGATCGCCGGCTGGACCGACTTAATCATCCGGCGCGGTACGAGCACGATTTACAGCGCCTCTGTCATTGTCGGCGATCCGTTCGTGCCGGGCCTCTACCAGACCGTGGTTTTTATCGATGATGGCCTCGCCGCCGGCCCATATCGGTGGTGGGTTGAGGTCCGAGATGCCGCCGGCACAGAGATCAGCCACAGCGGCCCAGTGACGGCGACGGTGACCTGATGAAGATCTTGAACGCCACAACGGCGCGGCACCTTGCCGGTAAGGTCGTCGCCGAACCTGATCTCACCCACGTGCCTGTCCCGATGGTCACTCCGAGAGCTAAAGGAGCATTGTCGCTATGCTTTTGATTATCCGCTTCTCGGCGGGGGCGTTCGCGTGACCGTATATCGCCGCTCGGCCGATTGGAGCGTTGGCTATTACTCGGCGCTGCGGATGGATACGCGAGTGCCTGACTACACTGGCTGGACCTTCGCAGCGACCCTGGCAAAGCACATTGGCGATCCTGATGGCATCGCTCTTGGCATGGCGGCAAATAGCTCCGCTCAGGGCTTTTTTGTGAAGGACGGTCCAGCGCAGCTTTTGACGCTACGCATCCTGCCGGAGACGCTGCAGGCCTATCCCGATGCCAGCGGTCAATTTGAGCTCTTCGCCAATGTGCTTGCGACACCCCCAGGCGGAGCCCGTCTCAAGGTCTTCGACCTCATCCTAACCGTTGTTCGGGGGCCGACGCCATGAGCGAGATATACAGTGACGCTGAGTTTCTGGTCGACTTTCCTGGCCCTCCCGGCGAAAGTCAGGCCGACATCCTGCGTCGCACGGGCCAATTCGGCGTGTTGCCGACTGACAGCGATGCAGATGTCATGGCTAAGCTGGCTGCGGTCCCTGCTGCCGTGTTCACTTCTGCGCATCGCTTCGGCACCCTTGCCGATCGCGAGGCGATCCCCCTCGCCGATCGCAAGCGAGGCCTGCGCGTCCTGGTCACTGTCAACGGTGATGGTAACCCGGTCTGGCGCGAGTTCGAATGGCGGTTGGCGGGCGACCCGAGCGGCCCACTTGCGACCGGCGCGCCCCGCGCGTCCGACGGATGGGAGGGGCTCTACACCGAGTCTGAGCGCAAGAACCTCGGCATCGGTTTTTTCAACCAGCTGGACCAATCGCAGATCAAGGGCGTGGCGGACTTCACGTCGCTGGCAGAGGACCTGGAAAAATTGGACGAAGCGACCCGCGTGGAGATCACCGATCTTCAGGCCCGAACCATCACGAGCGGCGCAAACCCGGTTGTTGAGGTGGACGCCAGCCTGACCGGCGTGGCTCCTGAAAGTCTTTCCGTCAGCTGGGCCGGGTTCAAGGTTGCGATCGACAAGCTGCCCTGGCGGACCAAGGACCAGGCCGCGCTGAAAGACTTCTTCGTCCCCGGCAACAGCATCGATGACGCCACCGACGGGCCGATGTGGCATACGATCCTGGCAGCGCGCAAAGGCGTAACCTCGCGCTTCACGGCGCGCTATTCCTCGGATCAGCATCAGCTCTACCGCGCGGGCCTGATGCAGCTGGTCCTGACGATCCAGGGTGGCACCCTGCCCGTTGGCGGGACTTCGGCCGAGATCACCGCGATCAACGGCAATACGCCGATCGATTTCAATGCGCCCTACGCATTCCTGAGCACCGGGGATGCGAGCCTGACCACAGGCGTTACGATGACGGGCGTCATCATCGATGGAGCGAACTCGCGGCATGGCACTGCCGCTGCACCGAACGCAGCCAGCGCGGCCTACACCTTCACGCAGGATGCGGGGCAGCCCGCCCTAACACTCACCGGTCCTGTGCTGTTCGTGCCCGATATCGCGAAATACCCAGCCATCTCCGACAACTTCTGCGGCATCGGGCAGAACATCTTCTACAGCGGTGTGCCCAACTTCTTCGGCGATCACACCAATCCCGAAGCGTACGCGATAATCGATCGCTTCGCGGCGGCGGCGGACGGCAACCGGTTCCTGATCCGCGATGTGCTTCCGGACGCCTCCTGGCCGGGAGATGGTACGCCGGCCACGCCGATCGACGGGGTGGACTACAAGAACCACCAGTTCGCAGCGATGGAAGCGTTCAACGCGCGCAACGAGCAGCGCCATCCCGGCTCGCGTGCGCGTACCCTGCCCAAGCCCGGCTATCCCAACGGCATGACGCTGCTGCAGTACCTGCAGACGCGTGGAGATGGTTCGGCCAACGACAATGCCGACATCGCAGCAGGGCTCGTCCCGCGCAGCCTGCGCAAGGACAGCCTTCACCCGAACCTTGCCGGTCAAACCGCGATGGCGGACTTCTTCGAGGAGGCGATGCAGGCCCAGGCCCTCGCGCCTGCCGTCACCGCCGACACGTTCTTCACTCTCTCGGCCGTGGGCATTCTCCCGCGCACCGGAGAGGCGACCAGCGCCAGTGATACCGTGCGGGTCCAGACCGGGGCTGAGGCCCTGCTCGACGCCCGCCTGGACGCGCTCGAATACGGTTCGGGCCTGCAGATCACGTCGTTTACCGTCACACCCTCAACCATTGAGGCAGGTGGCGGCGCCAACATCGCCATTGCCGGGGCAATCAGCGGGACGGTGACCAGTTTCTCGGTTGCGGATAGCGCGGGCGGCACGATCGCGACTAGCGGTCCGGCCAGCGGCTTCACCGGCACCAAGAACGGCGTGAACAGTGCGCGCACCCTGACGCTGACCGCGCAGAACACTGGCGCGCCTGGCGGCACCGATACCAAGACTAGGACGGCCACCGTCGCTTTTGCCAACAAGGGCCATGCCGGCACGATCAACAAGGCGAGCGGCATCACCAGCGCCGAGGTGAACGGCATGTCGCAATCGTGGTTCGCGACGGTGGTGGCGCGCACGCTGACCTTCACGACCACGGCTGATGGGCGGCTCTGGTATTCGCAGCCCGCGAGCCAGCCTGATCCCAGCGCCTTCAAGATCGGTGGCCTGACGATCTCGCCCGACAAGTTCACCCGCGATCACGTCACAGCGACGGGCCAGACCGTCTCCTATCGCGACTTCCTGCTGAGCGGCGTCGTGCCCGCCGGTACCGCCATCACGCTTGAGGTGATTGCCTGATGCCTACGACTGATATCTATGCGAAACTGCATTCGGCTACTGGCGAGAAGCTGCTTGATGCCGCACTTGTCGAGGAGTCCGAGGACAGGCGATTTACGACTGTCGATCAGCGCAAAATACTCGACCTTACCGACAATACGACGCAGCGTTTCGCTTTCGGCAAGAAGGTGGTCGCGGGCGGTCTGGATGGCACCGGTCGCGCAGCTTGGTTCACCACAGAAGATGGATACCACTATGCCAAGTTCGCAATCCGCATCGGAGCGGCTGCAAATGGGCTTACTTGGTCTCGCAGGGCGGACGGGTTCTTCGAGCTTTCACTGGGCTCGACCAATGGCGTCCTCCCCATAGGCCCTGAAGGTGACGGACTCTCTAGCGAAGTCCTACAATTCATAGGAGGCAAGCGCGTTGTCAGAGCAGTCGCCGACCAAGCCAACCGCATTTCGCACGCTGTAACCACCGACGGTTACCTGCGGGGTAAGCTTGGCGTCGTACTTAGCGTGGCGAACGGCTTGGCATGGAAGCTGCGGCCAGATGGCCTGACTACTCTGGCGCTTGGCAGTGTAGAAGGAGAATTGCCGCTCGGTGCGGCCGGAGACGTCATCGACACAAAGATGCAGCGCTACCATCGCGGCAGGGCGGTCGCTTGGGGCACGGCGGACACATCACTTCGCGGGGGCCTCATCCAGTATGTTGATGGATCCCTTTGGGCTAAGGCGTTCCGCTCGCCCTCGATCGCTCCGACTGAAGCATCGCTCGACTTTGCCGATCACATCGTCTGCACACAGGTGGTTGGCGAAGGCTCACAGCTGTTCGCTTTTGCGAAAGCTTCTGGCGCTCGCAAGCAGCTCACGTCTGTCGGAAGCAATAGTTCGATGTCGCGTAGCGTTGATGGCACGAAGGTGATCTATTCGACCGACCGGCATGGCGCGTCGATCCCTTATTACCAGTTCGTCGGCGAGTGGATCGAGCACCCGGTCATGCCTCGGCGAGCGTTCGTTGCAGCTGGCGACAGTTTGACCGCTGCCACTGGGGCAACCAACCCCGTCACGGACGCGCCGGTGGCAATCGTCGGCGCGCACTTCGGCCTGCCGTTCGTCAACCTGGGACAGCCTGGTGCGACAGCCGAGGGAGAAGCCGCCTTCATCGGTGCCGTGGACCCGCTAGTCACGTTTGCCAGCAACCAGATCGTCAGCGGGTCCAACACGATCACATCGCTGTCCATACCTTTCCTCTCGCGCAACTTCGGCACTGGCACGCTGACGCAGAAGCGGACCATCGCTGGCATCGTTGGAACGGTGACAAAGACCGGCGGCACCGCTCCTGATTGGAGGGGAAGCTATGTTTTCACACCTGACGCCGGGCAGACCTTGCCAGCAGCGTGCCCGGCCGGCTCTCCTGCCCTGCTCGCCGACAACACGAACGACGAGCTCATCGCGATCATTCGCGTAGGTCGCAATACGATCAACGGGGTAGCCTTCGATGCTCCTGGTTGGAGCGATGACGCCTTTCTGCGCACACAGCAGATCGTCGCGTGGCACAAACCGCTGGTGAAGCACTTCGTCGTCCTCCCGGTGCCGAACGGGAACTACGCATCAGAGTACCAAGGTGCATCCGGGTACAACGCGTTGATGGCGCACAACGCACGCCTCGCTGCGGCATGGCCGGACAATTACTTCGACGATCGCGCAATTCTTGTCGCCGCGTACGACCCGGGTAATGCTCAGGACGTGATCGATCACGGCCGCGACGTGCCCCCGTCTTCACTGCGCTCCGACAACATTCACTACAACACGGCCGGATATGCCGTGCTTGGTGCCGCTCACTGGGCCTTCGTTGAAGCGAAGGGCTGGCTCACCAATCCGCTACTCGCACCTTACGCCTGAAGGAGATTTTCCATGGCTGTGTCGATCATCGATCGCCTGTCTACCAACTTCACCGACGCCACCCTGCCAAAGCTTTACCGCGACATCGTGCTTAACCCAGGCTCGATGTACCTGTTCGACTTTCTAAGCAGCTATTCTAATCCGAACGCCGATGGCAACCTCGCCCCCGGCGCGACCTTCAAGAACATGGTCGACGGGGCCGCAGATGCTGTTCTCATCGGAAGTTCGGCCACAATCGTCAACTTGCCTGGCAGGGCAGGCATATCAATGCCGGGGGTCGGCGGCGGCGCGCCCACAACCTCGATCGAACTGGGTGGGGCTGGCGCATTCAGCCTTCATGCCTCCAATCATGATTTCCTTGAGTTTGCGTGGATCAAAACGCCATCGGCGGGCTTCGTCACCGGCTACCCGCAAATCTTGGTCAACGGCGTCTTTGGCAACGAGGGCAATGATCAGATATCCATCACCACGCATTCAGACGGAAAAACGCCGAGGATCTCGATTGCGAATGCTGCGGGGGTCGCCAACACTCTGAGCGGGTCAAGCGGCCAAGGTCTCGGTGCGCCGACACAAGTCGGCATGGCTCGCATTGGCAGCGCGCTGCGCTTGTACATCAATGGTGCACTGGTCAGCTCCGGATCGGGTCCGGCGACACTGTACGACACTTCCGCGCAGAAGACGAAGCTGGGCGCGGGCTACAAGGGCACTGTGTACCGTGTGGGCAAGGAAGACCTGACTGTCTCAGCTGCTGCATCCGGGCTCTCCCTTGTCGCACAGGCGGACGCAGTGATGGCGGCGGATTATGCAACCAACGCGCCCCGGTTCACCTGAATCAGCTTGCGGCTTTGATCGCCTAACACCTCTCAACCAAGGAGACTGACATGGCAAAGCCCCTGACGGGTGCCGCATGATCATCACGATCCTCGCCGACGCCGCCACAAGCCTCGCCGCCAGGTCGGTAGCATCAGGACCGCCCTCGATGTTCCCGCGCGCCTTCAACGATGATGTCTCGCTCTTCATGTTCAACCTGTTCGGTATGACGGCCATGACGTTCCTGGGCGCGATGATGGCAGGCAAGCAGGCGCGGCGGGTGTGGATCCAGCGGTTCCACGATCACCCCAAAGACCCGGTGACGATCTACCGCGCGATCCTATTCCTTGCCGCTACCGGCATTTGCCTGCGCTGCGGGGCGGAGGCGCTGAACCTGTGGGGCTGGAACCAGGACGATCCCGTGACCACGGCCCGCGTCATTATGGCAAAGCGCTGGATCGATCCGATCGCGCTGGGCTGCGGTATCGTATGGATGACGCTGGCCATCCTGGGTGAGCCTGGCCTCGAGCATCAGCTGCGCAAGGCCCCGCTACCCGTCGACATGTGGAGCCGCTGGCCTGAGCTGCTGCGCGCAATCATCGTCGTTGTTCTGAGCTTCTTCGCTGCACTGGCAGCCGTATGCCTCCGGTGAGGCCATTTGCGGTAGTGGGGGCCGCCGCTATGGGCAGTTTTGCAGCACGTGAGCCGGTCGTGTGGTGGATCGCGGGCTATCCGTTCGTCGCCGGGCCGATGGTCGTGTGCATCATGGCCGTCATCATCACACGCGTGGTGATCGGCCTGCAGGCGCATACCAAGGGCCAGTGGGCCCTGGATATAGCGATCAGCGCTCTTTGCCTGCTCGTCTCGGTTCTGTGGGTCCAGGCGCACCAGCTGGACCTGCTCAAGGCCGGCATCACCGGCATCGGCATCGGCGCGACCGGCGCGGGCATCATCGGCTTCGCCAAGTCGGCGGTGATGGGTCGGGTCAAGGCGGGGTTTGACGCCTTCATGGGCACCGGCAGCAAGCCCTGAGGGGCGCTATCTGAAAGGACTATCATGAAACCTGCCACCTTCGCGCCGTGGTATGCTGCACTGTATCCGCAGTTTGCCGAGATCGCCCGGGCCCACGGCTATGCGCTGGCGGTGCATGGCTCAATGCAGCGAGACTTTGATGTCGTAGCAATTCCTTGGGCGAAGCAAGTTTCGGAACCGCGTGCAGTAATCGATAACGTGCTTTCCGAATTTGCTGTCGAGGAAATAGGGCAGCCTGAGACAAATAATCACGGGCGGATCGCCTTCACGCTCGGCATCGGCTTCGGCGACTGCTTCGCGGACTGGTCGTTCATGCCCGCCTCGGCAATCGCTGGCCACTAATCTCCCGCGAACTGAAAGGATCAGTCATGGACATCAAGCAGCTGCAGCGCCGCATCGGCGCTGGGGACGATGGCGTATTCGGCCGGGCGAGCAAGGCCGCGCTCTTTGCCGGCTTCACCAACTTCCAGGCCAATGCCCTCACCGATCGCGATCTGATGGAGGCCGCGACCCGGCTGGGCTGCTCCCTCGCGCAGATCCGCGCGGTCCGCCAAGTCGAGGCGGCGGGCAAGGGCTACGACAAGGCGGGCATGCCAAAGATCCTCTACGAGCGGCACCTGTTTCACCGCCTTACCGGCGGCAAGTTCTCGCCCGCGCCGTTCAGCCAGAGTAAGGCGGGTGGCTACACGAACGATGCGAACGGCGACGGCATCGTCGACAGTTGGGATCGACTATGTGAGGCGATCGCCACCGGTGAGGTCGACGCAGCGTTCCAGTCCTGCTCGTGGGGCCTGTTCCAGGTGTTGGGGCAATGGTGGGATGAGCTTGGCTACCCCTCGCCCTTCGCGATGGCCTGGACCTCGGCCCAGAGCGAGGGCGATCAGCTGGAAATGTTCGTGCGCTACGTCGAGCACTTCGGCTTGGTAGACGAGTTGCGCCAGCTTTCTGCGAACCCGGTCACCTGCCGCGCCTTCGCCGCCGCGTACAACGGACCGGGGTACCGCAAGTATGCGTACGACGAGAAGCTTGCTGCCGCGATGCGGTGAGGCTCACCGGCGGGCCGCTTGCGGTTGACTTCGTGGCGGTGGGCATCATGCTGATCGCATGTGCAACCTCTATCGCATGAACAAGCCGATCGATGAGGTGGGCCGCCTGTTCAGGGCGCAGCCGCAGGTCGGCGCGAACTTCGCCGACGAGGTCTACCCCGGGTATCCCGGCCTGGTGGTCGCGAACGGACAGGTCGGCACCATGACCTGGGGCTTTCCTCTCGTGCTCAAGAGCAAGAAGACCGGCGCGCCCCTCAAGCCCAAGCCGGTCAACAACGCCCGGGAAGACAAGCTGAACACGCCGTTCTGGCGCGACAGCTTCGCCCGCAGGCGTTGCCTGATCCCCGTTACGGCGTGGGCCGAGGCGGAGGGCATCAAGGGCAGCATGACGCGCACATGGCACGCGCTTGAGGGCCACGAACTGTTCGCGGTGGCCGGCGTCTGGCGACGCACGGACGAATGGGGTGCTGCCTATTCGATGGTGATGGTCGACGGCTGCGAACAGATGGCCGATGTTCACGACCGAATGCCGACCATACTCCGGCACGAGGACTGGGCGCAGTGGACCGATGGCACGCCCGATGAGGCGATCCAGCTATGTCAGGTGTGCCCAGATCCTCTGACCATCGAACGGACGGCCGAGCCGTGGTTCAAGGCGCGGGCGCAGTAGCAATCTTGCAACGTCAGGTTACTCCGTCGCGGCGATATCCATCATGAAACGCCAGGTGTTCGCCGCATCGCTCGCGAAAGCCGCACCCGATTCCCCGGCATGAACGTTCTGGATGATCTCGACGCCCGCCTCGATCATCGCCTGTGTGGGTTCCCTCGCGGCTTCCAGCGCCACGGCGGCCTCGGCCAGCAAGGTCGTCTGTGTCTCAGCGTCCAACGCCTCAAAGTCATCCACCCCGCTTCGCAGCTTCATCAGGGCTCGGGCAATGCGGATCTTGGTGGTGTCAGTCATGGCCTATCTTTGATCGTATCCCTGGTATCCGCAAGCCAAAGCGTATCAAACCATTCTGCCATGTCACCGTGCCGCCGGCTCGATCGTCAGCCAGCCCCGCCGCTCACACCTGCTGCACACAAGCCTTTCGGTGAAGTCGCGATAC
Source organism: Novosphingobium fluoreni (assembly GCF_014196615.1). Classification (GTDB taxonomy): domain Bacteria; phylum Pseudomonadota; class Alphaproteobacteria; order Sphingomonadales; family Sphingomonadaceae; genus Novosphingobium; species Novosphingobium fluoreni. Next base: position 169,325 of record NZ_JACIDY010000005.1, on the reverse strand, counting down.
GTCCGGCACCTGGGCAGCCTCTCGTAGAGCAGCGATGTCGGCCAGATCGCCTCGTGCGAGCAAGGCGGTATGCATGAGGCTGGATTGCACTTGATCCTGACGTGACTGGCATAGCCGACCGCTTCATCGAGCGGCATGTTGAAACGGTCGCGGGGCATGTCCGGAGGCGCGTCAGGCGCTCAGCCTTCCGGCTCATTGATGCGGGCGAAGTGGCTGGCGACGTTGCGATGGACCAAGCGACGCTCGATCAGCCACCCACCTGCCCCCTCTGGAAGCCATTGCGCGTCACGCGCGCCCATTCCTGTGACCCATACGAGGTAGTTGCCGTACTCCGGATGCTCCGGCAGATCGGCAATAGCCGTCCAGCGGATAGCCGGCTGGGTCGTCGAGGTCACAGCGCGCACCAATCGAGTTCAGCATCGTCGAGGGCCTCGAACATATCGCCCTCCGCCCCGCAGGCGCTCAGCCGGGCCCGCACGTCGTCGGCCGTCCCGTCCAGGGGGAACTGACGATCGGCTTTCGCCGCGGTGATCAGCGCTGCGCGTAGGCCCGTTGCCGGCTGAACCAGCAGCCAGCGACCGAACGACGGCAACTCATTACCCGTCTTGGTTCGCCCCTCGATCTTCAGGCGGGCATCCTTCGGCGCCGGGGTGAAAGCGCGGTAGTCGGTCGCCTTCGTGATATCCTGAAAAGTGCCGCCTCCCGCGGCGATGCGGCCGATCTCGCGCTGGACGTTCATAAGCGCCGCCTGCTTCTGCTCGGTGTTCATCGTGGACCTCTATGCGAATCGTCAATGCGATCAACATAACATGTTCTCTATATGTTCTCATTAGAGTAAAAGTGCTATGCGTCGCTGAGGCCTTCCCAGTCCAATCTATCTGAAAGGACGTAGTCCCTGGCCGAAATTTGGTCATAGGTCACGATCCTGACCTCAGGGTCTTTGATTCCGGTCTTCAACGTTCCCTCCAGATCGCCAGCCACTGCACGCCACTCCCGCAGTGTGGTAGCATCCGGGTGCTCTTCCAGAATGATCAGGAAGAGGACGGAGCTAGCGTCGTCCCAATCGTCGCATTGCACCCGCACCTCTCTTGTGGCGCGTATTAAATCACCTTGGTGGCTATTCTTGCGCCACTTGCGCTCTACCCACGTCCGGAATGGCTTTACCGCGGCATTGAAGTCATTGGGGAAGGCAAATCGGTGGCGATGTCGTCCGAGGGCGAGGCCGAGTTGCCTACGTTCTTCGTCGTCTTGGCAGCCATCAGCCCGCGGCCAAGTTGCTATTATATCCTTATGAACGGTGGCGGTCGCTTCTAGGTCGATCAGTAAGCCACGTTCTGCAAGAGTGTGAAGATGGATTCTGGTCGGGGTGGCGCCCCTTGCCGATCTGGCCAGTTCTTCGGGGGTGGCTGGCACTAAAGGCGCTACCTGGACGAACGGACGTAAATTCACATCGCGCACGATGTCACATGACTGAGATACCACTACAGCGCCATACCTCGCATCGATAGCCTCAATGCTGGGCTCTCCGTCCTCTAGAACGAGGATAGGCAACTCCAATGGCGCCAAGATCAAATCACCTTGGCGCCATTCGTCCAGCGGAGAGGTGCTACCATCCACGCCTATCTTCTAAGAATTTTCATCTTAGTTTTTCGAGTGCCCAGATGGTGAACGAAGGGCTGCTCATCCGATGCAAGGACGGGCGGTTGCGACGATGCCTGGATGGTCCGGGTCTCGTCTAGTCCATAGTGACGAAATAGGCGCTGGCGAATCTTAAAAGCCGGCTGCGAACGCATGCTTTGGACATGATCACAAACCTCTATCACGCGATCATAATGCTGGCGGCGCACCGGCGCGCCATTCACCCAATTCTGAACCGTTCGCCTACTAACGCCGAGTACAGCGGCAAGCTGGTCCCGGGTAAGTCCGCTTGCATTGCGGATAAACTCCAGCTCATTTGAAACGTCGAGGGCAAGATCCAATGGGGTAGATGCACAACCCACGAAGGAATACCCGGTACCGTCATCAATCCGAGACGTAGAAAAGGTCAGTCCGCCCCCTGTGCTTGAGCTACAAAGCTGAAGGGCAGCGCTAGTGACCATAGATATGACGCTCATTGTCTCGACGCCTCGAGGCATCGCAACAACCATCGGAGAGGATTTTGCGGTGTGGTAAGTCGCTTCCATGGTCATGATACTTTTGACGAACTTGGTCCGGACATTGCCCAGCAGTAGATAGCGTGTGCTCGCGCAGATTGCGATTCCACACTTTGCTTGATTTCAGATGCGTCAAAGTCCCGCATGTCGGCGTTGACGACGTCTATATCGAGGTACCAATTCCGGTCCGGCCGAGGTTCAACGACTACTGGATCGTAGGTCGTGCCAGGCGGCAGGAGCCCGCTACGAAGAATAAGAAGTCCCTCGTCTACTGCAAACCGCCATTGAAGATCAGCATGCACTAGGTCCGGGTTGCCGGTGATGCTGACCAATTCCCTTGCACAGGTCGCGCGCGGATCCTTGCCATCATCGACTGAGGCGAGGTTAGCATACCGTACTCCGCTGTGGAGCACCAGGCCGGGCGAGAAATGCTCAGCGACAGCGTCGACGATCACCGCCATTCTAGAAGAGAACTCCCCCCAGCTATCATATCCATCAGCTCCAACATCCAGATAGGCACTCGTCGGTGTCAGCGACATGCGCCATCTTTTATGCTTATCCTGAAAGCGCCATGCGGGATGACGTTCTGGAAAAGAATCAATTGACCCATCCTGCTTGACCTCGAAGCGAAGCGCCTGTTCATGTTCCAACTGGACGAATGGATAGAGCGACCTAACCACGTCTTGGAAATCAGCTATGCCTGCTCCGGTCTCATCCCCTATCTTGAGAACCGAGGAAAAACGTATGCCCGCCAGCGCTCGAAGCAAAAGAGGCGGGCTCAGAATGGGCTGGTGCGGCGGAGAGCCTCTAAGGGGGATTTGCATGGGTTCTCCCTAGGACCTACATGTGAACTTAGCGTGAAGTTTCATGGAGCGTACGAGCTACAAAGAAAAACCGCAACAGGCGAAATGTTCCGACTCTCGCTTTCTGAAGCTACTAGCCGCATGTCTAACGGCCCCAAATAACTGGACGGCTGGCTCGCCGCTGATTGACCCAGTCAAGATCAATCGCGCTTGTCTACGCCATTGCAAGCACCAGCCGGCTGGTGGTGTATTCTGCGCGCGACAAGGGTGATCGAACCCGCGCACCAGGGTGGCAGCATGCCTTCGCAAGTGCGTTGCCATACCTGAACCCTTTCTTGGAACGCCTCAGGAACAGGCGTGGTCAGCATATGGTCAGCAGATGCTGATATGTTCGCGATCTGGTCACTGGACGTTCCGCCTTGTCCTGACGAAAAACTGCCGCTAATCATCGTTTTACACCCTTCACACGGGTGGGGTCACAGGTTCAATCCCTGTCGCGCCCACCAGCCATGACCTGGCTGGCCCCTTAACATCTTGCGTTAAACCCCCTCCGACGTTGAAAACGCATCCCCGAGCGGGTAGGCGCGCGGCCATGCACGATATCCGCCTGATCCGCGACGATCCCGCCGCCTTTGACGCCGCCCTCGCCCGCCGTGGTGTAGAGGCCGCCGCTTCGCACATCCTGGCGATCGACGAACAGCGGCGCAGCGTGGCGACCCGGCTGCAGGAAATGCAGAACCGCCGAAACGAGGCATCCAAGCTGATCGGCGCAGCCATGGGCAAGGGCGACAAGGAAACGGCCGAGGCGTTGAAAGCCGAGGTCGCGCAGATCAAGGAGGCGCTGCCCACTCTGGAAGCGGAAGATCGTCAACACGACGAGGCTCTGCGCGCCGAGCTCGCTCGTCTGCCCAACCTTCCTGCAGCAGACGCCCCCGATGGCTCGGACGAAGACGAAAACGTCGAAGTGGCGCGATGGGGCACGCCTCGCACATTCGCGTTCCAGCCCAAGGAGCACGCCGATCTTGGCCCCGCGCTGGGGCTCGATTTCGAGACGGGCGCAGCCATCGCGGGCGCGCGCTTCACGTTTCTGAAGGGTGCGATGGCGCGGCTGCACCGGGCGTTGGGGCAGTTCATGCTTGATACCCAGAGCGGCGAAAACGGCTTCCTCGAATGCGCGCCGCCGCTGCTGGTGAAGGACGATGCCGTGTTCGGCACCGGCCAGTTGCCCAAGTTCGCCGACGACTTGTTTCACACCACCGATGGTCGCTGGCTGATCCCGACTGCGGAAGTCTCGCTGACCAATTCGGTGAGGGAGCAGATCCTCGATCCCGGTGCCCTGCCATTGCGGATGACGGCACTGACGCCCTGCTTCCGCTCCGAAGCAGGTGCGGCCGGGCGGGATACGCGCGGCTTCATTCGCCAGCACCAGTTCGAGAAAGTGGAACTGGTCACCGTATGCAAGCCCGAAGAGAGCGAGGCCGAGCACGAGCGGATGGTCAGCGCTGCCGAATCGATCCTGCAGGCGCTCGAGCTGCCGTACCGCAAGATGTTGCTATGCACCGGCGACATGGGGGCATCGGCACGCAAGACCTTTGATCTGGAAGTCTGGCTGCCGGGGCAGAACGCCTATCGCGAGATCAGCTCGGTCTCCAATTGCGGAGACTGGCAGGCCCGCCGCATGAATACGCGGTTCAAGCCGGAAGGCTCCAAACGCACTGAATTCGTGCACACGCTGAACGGCTCGGGCCTTGCCGTGGGCCGCACGCTGGTGGCCGTGCTGGAGAACTATCAGGATGAGGACGGTTCGGTGCGGGTGCCGGACGTGCTGAGGCCGTGGATGGGCGGTATCGAGCGATTGGAATTCGACTATGAATTGGCTCTCGGCTTTCGCCGTTGGTAGGGCTTTCTCGTTCCCTAGAACCATGAGAACGGCGAGGCTCATTTTGTAATGAGTAAATGGACGAGTATCTATGTTCCCCCCCTCTGCGGGAAATAATCATATAATTCAGGAATTATGGCTATGCGCATCCTGCTGACCAACGATGACGGCATCAACGCGCCGGGCCTTTACGTGCTGGAAAAGATCGCCGCGCAGCTTTCGGATGACATCTGGATCTGCGCCCCCTCGGAAGAGCAATCCGGCGCGGGACACTCGCTGACGCTGACCCGCCCCGTGCGGTTGCGCCAGCATGCGCCCAAGCGCTTTTCCGTCACCGGCACGCCGACCGATGCCGTCACGATGGGCCTAAGGAAGGTGCTGCCCGGCCCGCCCGACCTGATCCTGTCCGGCGTGAACCGGGGCGCCAATCTGGGAGATGACGTGACCTATTCAGGCACGGTTTCCGCCGCGTTGGAAGGGGCGCTGGCGGGCATCCGCTCGATCGCGCTAAGCCAGGTCTATTCGCGCGAGGATGCAGGCGAGGATGTGTCATTCGCCGCCGCCGAGGCCTGGGGCGCGAAAGTATTAGGACCTTTACTTAAAGCACCATTTGCCAGCCGCACCTTGGTTAATGTAAACTTCCCTCCGTTGGCGGCTGGGGACGTCAGGGGGATACGGGTGGTTCGGCAAGGATTTCATGATTACGCGCGCGGTTCGCTGGTCGAAAGTGTCGATCCGCGCGGCTTTCCGTATTTCTGGTTCGGCCTGCATGGCATCGAACACACGCCCGGGCGGAACACCGATCTTGAGGCGATCTCCGAAGGCTTCATCTCGGTAACTCCGCTGCATCTCGACCTGACGCATGAGGGATCGATGACGCAGCTGGCTTCGCAATTCGCGCAATGAGGCGCTTGGCCTTTTTGCTGGCGGCGCTGGCGCCCTTGCCCGCCCTGGCTTCTCCCGCAACGGAGAGCGAGCACGTCGTCGGTGAAGGCGAAACGCTGAACGGCATCGCCAACCGCGCGGGAGTAAAGGCAACGGCTGTGGCGCAGGCCAACGGTCTAAAAGCCCCTTATGCGCTGCGCCTGGGGCAAACGCTGAAGATCCCGCGTGATGCGTCGTCCAAAGCTGCGGTCCAGGCAAAGACAGCCGCGGCTGCTTCTTTCGCCGCTAAAGCGACTACCAAGGCTGACAGGCCATCGCCCGCCGCCACTTCGTCTGCCTTGAAGACGGCGGACAATCCCGCGCTGCTAAAGGAAAGCGTCCATATCGTGGGGCCGGGCGAAACGCTGGGCGGCATCGCCAACCGCGCTCGCGTCCCCCGTGTGCTGATCGCGGAAGCCAATGGCCTGACGCAGCCCTATTCGGTGCGTGAAGGCCAGAAGCTGCTGATCCCGCGCACGCGCCATTATGTGGTCAGGCCGGGCGATACCGGCTTTGCCATCGCTTACAAGCACGCCGTGCCGTGGAGCCAGATCGCCGTCGCCAACGGGATTTCTCCCGATGCAGCTGTCACCCCGGGGAAGGAACTGCTGATCCCCACGGTGTTCGACCCGCAGTTGCCGTCTCAGGCAGACCGCATTTCCAGTTCGACCGCTGTGAAGACGGCCGCCACCGCCAGCGCCGTGGCGGATGCCGCCGTGGCTGCGGCGCGCGCGCCTGCGGGCAATGCGGTGGGTCGCTTCGCCTGGCCCCTAGACGGCACGGTTCGACGCGGCTGGAAGTCGACGTCGAGCGCGGATCACCACGACGGGATCGATATCACCGCACCCGCCGGCGCGGCCGTTCGCGCGGCGGCGGCGGGAACCGTCATCTTTGCGGGAACCGAAGCCGAGCAGTTCGGCAATCTCGTGGTGCTCGATCACGGGGACGGCTGGAACACCGCTTACGGCTTCCTCAGCAAGATCAACGTCAAGAAAGGCGCGAAAGTAAAGTCGGGTGAGCGCGTAGGCCTCGTCGGCAACACCGGGCGCGCCAAGGGCAATGAGTTGCATTTCGAAGTGCGCCAGAACGGCTCGCCAGTGGACCCACAGCAGGAGCTGGCCAAGGCCCCCTGATCGACACTCGACAGCCGCGGTGATCTCTGCACTATGGCGGGATGAGGGCCGGCGAGATAAAGGGTGATCCACGCACCGGGGCGCGACGGCGATGACCCGACGCGTCTTTGGCAAACCCGCGCAACCGTTGCGCCGGGCGGTGGACCTGCCGGTGTGGGGCGATTTGGCCCTACGACTGGGCGCGGCGCTGACCCTGGTTTTCATCGTCGTGATCGTCCACTGGGTCGACCGGGAGGGCTTGCGCGATACGCACGACGGCGCGGTCAGCTTCCTGGACGTCGTCTATTTCACGATGATCTCCATCACCACCACCGGCTTTGGCGACATCGCCCCGGTCAGCGACAAATCACGCCTGATCGAGGCCGTACTCGTCACGCCGATCCGCTTCGCGGTGATCTTCATCTTTGTCGGCACCGCTTATCAGTTCGTCATCAGGCGCAGTTGGGAGACATGGCGCATGCGCCGCATTCAGGAGCAATTGGCCGATCACATCGTCGTGCTGGGCTACGGCGTCAGCGGGTCGGAGGCCGTGAACGAGTTGATCGCGCGGGGCACCAAGCCTGCCGAGATCGTGGTGGTGGACGGCAACGCCGCGCGGCTCGAGGCCGCCGGTGCAGTCGGTTGCAACGTGCTGGAGGGCGATGCCACCCGTGACGCGACTTTGCGGGCGGTCCGGATCGAGCGTGCCCGGGCCATTCTGGTCTCGGCCGGACGAGACGATACCTCGATCCTGATCATCCTGACCGCCCGCCACCTCGCAGCGAAGGTGCCGATCACCACGGTTGTCCGCAACGACGATAACGAGGTTCTGGCGCGGCAGGCCGGTGCGGACAACGTCATCAATCCCGTTCGCGTCACCGGGCTGCTGCTCGCCGGATCGGCTGAGGGTAAGCACGTGTCCGAATATATCTCGGACCTCGCCTCCGTGGACGGCCGTGTCCAGCTGGTGGAGCGGCCGGTCGAAGCGAATGAGATCGGTCGGCCGCTATCCGAATTGCAAAGTGGCGGCCAGGGCTTGCGAATCTATCGCCATGGCCAGGCCATAGGTTTCTGGGAAGCGGGCGCAGAGCGACTGGAGCCAGGCGACGTCGTCGTCGAGATCACGCCGACATGCGCCCACGAAGGGCGATCCGCTCATGGCTGAGGCTGGCCTCATCGGAGGTATCTGCCTGCAAACGCAGAACTGCTAGCTCAGCACCCAGAACACCAGCCCCATCGCCAAGTAGGCCGCCAGCCACCCCAGGGCGTCTGTCACGCGCTGCATAGGCTCGGTGCCCTTGGCGGTGTGCGTCAGCCACGTTGCCGGAATTACAAAGAACAGCGCGATCCCGCCGGTTTGCATGAAGTAGAGCCACGGCTTTGCCTCCAACACTGCCTCACCCAGCCGGGCGAAGTTGTGGCCCATCATGATCGACGCCAGCGCGAAGACTACGAAGATCAGCCACGCCGGACCGTCGGCCCTGCCGGGGCGGCCGAGCGATGGGCGGCTGGCGCGTCCGAACGCCCTTCCCCAGCCGATGGCGACTGCCGCCGCAACGGCCGCAGCCAGCACCACCGCCAGCCAGTTTACCGGTCCCATTTCGATCTCCCACGCGGCAGGCGCCCAAACCCGCCGTGATCCCCTGCATGGCAATGGTAGCGAGAATCGACGAATAGGTATATGGGCGCGCGTTCCATGGCATTAGAACTCCCCGTAGCCCCCAAGGTGGGCATGGTCAGCCTCGGCTGTCCCAAGGCGCTCGTCGATTCCGAGCGCATCCTCACACGCCTGCGCGCCGATGGCTACACGATGAGCCCGGACTATGAAGGCGCCGACGTCGTACTGGTCAACACTTGCGGTTTCCTGGACTCCGCCAAGGAAGAGAGCCTCGCCGCGATCGGAGAAGCGATCGCCGAGAATGGCCAAGTCATCGTCACGGGTTGCATGGGTAACGAGGCAGAGGCGATTCGGGCCCGCTTTCCCGAAGTGCTCGCAGTAACCGGCGCTCACCAGTACGAGGCCGTGGTGGAGGCGGTACACCAGGCCGCACCGCCCGAACTGGGGCCCTATCTGGACCTTATCCCGCAGGCGGCGGACGATCGCGGCGTGAAACTGACGCCGCGCCATTACAGCTACCTCAAGATTTCCGAGGGCTGCAACCATTCCTGCGCCTTCTGCATCATCCCGCAACTGCGCGGCAAGCTCGCCAGCCGGCGCATCGATGCCGTCCTGCGCGAGGCGGAGAAGCTGGTTGCATCCGGCACGCGCGAACTGCTGGTGATCAGCCAGGATACCTCCGCTTACGGTGTCGATATCGGCCACGAGCCGCGCCAGTTCCACGGCCGCGAGGTGCGCGCGCACATGACTGACCTGGCGCGCGAGCTGGGCGGGCTGCGTGCGCCGGATGGCGTACGGCCCTGGGTACGCCTGCACTACGTGTACCCCTACCCGCACGTGGATGCGGTGATCCCGTTGATGGCCGACGGGCTGCTGACGCCGTACCTCGACATCCCCTTCCAGCATGCATCACCCGGCGTGCTGCGCGCCATGAAGCGGCCCGCCAACGAGGCCAAGGTGCTGGACCGCTTGCGCAAATGGCGTGAGATTTGCCCGGATATCGCGGTGCGGTCCAGCTTCGTCGTAGGCTTTCCTGGCGAGACCGAGGCGGATTTCCAGTATCTCTTGGATTGGCTGGACGAAGCGCAGCTCGATCGCGTCGGCGCCTTCCGCTTCGAACCGGTCGAGGGTGCAACGGCTAACCATCTTCCCGGCGCAGTGCCCGAAGAGGTTAAGGAAGAGCGTTACGCCCGCATCATGGAAAAGACCGAGGCGATCAGCGCGGCCAAGCTGGCTGCGAAGGTTGGCCGTGTGCTTCCCGTCATCATCGATGACGTGGGCGAACCTGACGAAGACGGAGATATCGGCGCTACCGGAAGGTCTCAGGCCGACGCGCCTGAGATCGACGGCGCGGTCTATCTGCGGCAGGTTGATCCCGGCCTTGTTTCAGGCAGCATTGTCAACGTCCTGATCGAGGATGCCGACGCGCATGATCTCTACGGCGTGGTGACGCCTGCGAACAATGCATGATGCAAAATTTGCAATCGTGAATTGCCTTTTCGCACTTGCAGCATGATCCGATTCGCCGCATATAGAGCAGGCCTTTCAGGCATCCTCTCCTAAAACTTCATGGGGCTGGTCTTCGGACCGGCCCTTTTTTTGTGCGTTGCGGCAATGGCACTTAGGGCCTTTGCCCCTGCGTCCGTCCCGCTAGTACGCTCACCACATTTGTCCTAGGCATCGGCCATGGCTGATTCGTCTCGCATCTACACCGCCGCGCTGATCGTCATCGGTGACGAGATCCTGTCCGGCCGGACCCATGACAAGAACATCGCGCAAATCGCCAGTTGGCTGGGCGTGCAGAACATCCGCCTGGTCGAAGCGCGCGTCGTTGCCGATGTGACCGAAGCGATCGTTGAGGCGGTGACGGCCCTGCGCGCCCGCAACGACTATGTCTTCACCACCGGCGGCATCGGGCCGACGCATGATGACATCACCGTCGATGCCATTGCCGAGGCGTTGGGTGTTCCGGTCGTCGTGCATCCCGAAGCGCGGGAAATCCTGGAACGGCACTACGAAACGCGCGGCGGCGTGACTGAGGCGCGGCTGCGCATGGCCCGCGTACCGGAAGGCGCCACGCTTATTCCCAACCGCTACACCGGCGCGCCCGGCATTCGGTACGACAACCTGTTCATCATGGCGGGCGTGCCCCAGATCACCGCCGGGATGCTGGACGCCCTAAGCGGCCAGCTGGAAGGCGGCGCTGCCTTGTTGAGCGAGACGCTTGGGTGTTGGGTTGCCGAAAGCGCCGTGGCGGACTTGTTGCGTGAAACCGAAAAGGCGCACGCCAGCTGTCAGATCGGCAGCTACCCGTTCTGGCGCGATGGCAAGACAGGGGCCAATTTCGTCATTCGCTCAATCGATGCGGAAGAACTGGCCGCCTGCACGCGCGCGCTCGCTGCCGGGTTGGCCGATATGGATAAGCCGGTGACGATGGGGGGCATCTAGCCTGCTCGTCGCCCTCGCGCTGGCCTCAAGCGCACCCGCCAGCTTGTCAGCGTTCGAAGCTACCCTGGCCCGCGATGCCAGCGCCACCCGCGCGTTGGAAAATTGGTGCGATGCCCGCCATATCGCCAATCCGGCCCGAGTTACTGCCGAGCGCTTGCCGATGACAACCGGCACAACACCAAGATTTGTGCGCCGGGCTTTGGGGCTGAAGCCTCAACAGCTCATCGGCTCGCGCAAGGTGCGCCTGTCCTGCGGGGCCATTCCGCTATCGATCGCGTGGAACTGGTATGATCCTGCGCGTCTTACCCCGGCCATGCGCGCGGCTCTGCAAGATACGGACACGCCGTTCGGGAAGGTGGTCGCCCCTCTCGGCTTCCGCCGGCTCGCGCTGGCGACACAGGCGGGGCGTGTTTCGCCTTGTCCCGCTCGGACTATCTCCACGCACCGGGCGCGGCTGGACCTGCCCGGTGGCACGCCCTTAGCCTATGTGATCGAGTGCTATACCGCGGCCAACTTGAAAGCTGGTCAGACCTTGGCGGAGTAAATCATCCGGCCCGGCCCCAGCTGATCGAACAATTTCGCCAGTTCCCGCTCACCCACGGCGAAACAGCCCTGGCTTCGACCTAGCTTGCCATGCGCCGGGATCATGTCTGCGTTGGCATACCACGCCCCATGCACGACGATGGCGCGTTCCAACGCATTGCTGTTCGTCGGATCAAGGCCGAGCAGGCGCTGCGATCGGCCGTGCTTGCCGATATAATAATCCGCCGTAACGAACGCGCCTTGGCTGGAGGCATTCGAATCGGGGATGTTTGAGAAACGCTGCAAAAATCCCGTGTGGCCCGGATCAGAGCCGGACCCATGAGCCACCAGAAAATCGTGCTCCTTGCCCGATTCGATATCGAGCAGCTTCATACGCGGCACCGAGGAGGGCACGGAAAAATCAACGATCGCGATGCGATCACGGTGCGCTACCATGCGCTTGTGCCGGTCGAGTGCGGCCAAGGCTTCGCGAACGATTTCCGGTTCCGGCTTCGGGGCGGCAGGCACCGAGGCCATCGGGGCGTGGGCCACGGCTGTTTGACGGGGAGCAGGAGGAGGCGGCGCGACCGACAGCATCCGCTGCGAACACCCACCGATCGCACCCACGGCCATCGTCGCCGCAGAAACCAGGACGCCGCGCCTACCCATCTTCAAGTTTTCGAGCATAGCGTTGAACGTAATGGATTTTTCGGCTTTCGGGAGTCCCACGATCGGCATTCATCGCGCACGAAAGGCAACACGCGCCGATGCGGCGCATATGTGCGACGAACTGATTATTTTACATAGTCACCTTGGGAACGAAAAAGCCGACGAGGTTCCCCCGCCGGCTTTTCGCACTTCAAAAGACAGTGGCTTATGCGCCAACCACTTCCGAGGTATCGATCTTGAGGCCCGGACCCATCGAGGACGAGAGCGTGATCTTCTTCACGTACTTGCCCTTGGAACCCGAAGGCTTCGCCTTGACGATAGCGTCCACGAACGCATCGAAGTTGGTCTTGAGATCGGCATCCGAGAACGACATCTTGCCGATACCGGCGTGGATGATGCCCTGCTTCTCAACGCGGAACTCGATCTGGCCGCCCTTGGCGTCCGTCACCGCCTGGGTGACGTTCGGGGTAACGGTGCCCAGCTTCGGGTTCGGCATCAGGCCCTTGGGACCCAGCAGCTTACCCAGGCGACCGACGACGCCCATCATGTCCGGCGTGGCGATGACGCGATCGTAGTCGAGGTTGCCGGCCTGCATGTCTTCCATCAGGTCCTCGGCGCCAACCTTATCGGCACCTGCGGCCAGAGCTTCGGCGGCCTTGTCACCCTTGGCGAACACGGCGACGCGCACGGTCTTGCCGGTGCCCGACGGCAGCGACACCATGCCACGAACCATCTGGTCGGCGTGGCGGGGATCGACGCCCAGGTTCATCGCGACTTCGATGGTCTGGTCGAACTTCGCGGTGCCCAGATCACGCAACAGCGTGATGGCGTCGGCCACGGGGTAAAGCGCCTGGTTGTCGCCCAGCTTGGTGGCCAGAGCCTTTGCCTTCTTGGTCTGCTTAGCCATCAGATCAGCCCTCCACCACTTCAAGGCCCATCGAGCGCGCGGAGCCCTCGATGATCCTGGTCGCCTGGTCGATATCGTTTGCGTTAAGATCAGCCATCTTGGTCTGGGCGATCTCTGCCAGCTGCGAACGCTTGATCGTGCCGGCCGAAGCCTTGCCCGGGGTCTTCGAGCCGGACTTGAGGCCAGCGGCCTTCTTGATCAGGAACGAGGCCGGGGGGGTTTTCGTGACAAAGGTGAAGCTGCGGTCAGAGTAAACGGTGATGATCGTGGGGATCGGCATCCCCTTTTCGAGATCCTGCGTCGACGCGTTGAACGCCTTGCAGAATTCCATGATGTTCACGCCGCGCTGACCGAGAGCCGGACCGATTGGCGGCGAGGGGTTGGCGGCACCGGCTGCAACCTGCAGCTTAATGTAACCGTTGATTTTCTTGGCCACAAGGGGCCTCCTTTCACACTGTCGCCCAGGCTTGCGCGCAGGCTCATGTTAAGCGGTCAAACGGAAGGGCACGCCCTTCCTCCCGCACGAATCCGCAAGCGCAACGCGCCCGCGAAGTGGCGGCGCATAGCGGCAGCGCCGCAAAAGCACAAGGACGCCGTGCAGCGCTTGATCTAGCTTGCCTCCGTGGCGGATCAATCCCGCCTTGGGCAGGTGGATCGCCCGATCTACAGCCTCGATCCGGGGCCGCACGGCACATCGGGGACATCGGCTTGAGCACCGCCAATCGCATTACCTTCATCGATGGACTGCGCTTCATCGCAGCCGCCATGGTGATGCTGCAGCACTATTTCGAGCATCGCACCAGCTTCATGACACAACTGGTCCGCACGTTGCAGCCAGGCGTCGCGGGCGTGGCGCTGTTCTTTTTCGTCAGCGGCTTCATAATCCCGTTTTCGGTCTCTCGCGGCTTCAATCCGATCGATTTCGCGGTGCGGCGCATCAGCCGAATTTATCCGCTTTACCTGGTGTGCCTGGTGCCTTTCGCCTTTTACCAGATCACCGGCGTGGGCTTTGCCACCCGTCCGGAGTTCGACGGGGAGAAGTGGCTGGCTGCTGTGCTGCTGCTGTCCGAATATGTCGGTGAGCGACCGATCATCGGTGCCGCGTGGACCTTGCCGCTGGAATTCATGTGGTACGGCCTGTTCGCGCTGTTCGTCACCACCTGTCGTACCGACGTTGCGAAACGGCTAGAACTGGCGATCGCGGCAGTGGCCGTGCTGGCGCTGGCGGTGACGATGATCACCGGCATTCGCGTTCCAGCGGGCCGCATCTTCATGATTTACGCCGCCGTGATCGGCTACAAGGCCTTCCTGATGACGGATGGAAGCCTGCGCCTGCGGGACTTCCTGTTGAGCGTGGCGGTGTTCGTGGCGCTGCTGGTGCCTTCGTTCTACTTCGCCTTCAAACTGCACAGCCATGCCATCGTCGGCTATGCGCAGGCGATCTACCCGTGGCTGTTCTCTTCCGCGCTGTTCCTGACCGTGATCCTGACCCCTCGCCTTCGTGCCAGTTCGCTGCTGAGCAACCCGGTGACGGCGTATCTGGGGGCGATCAGCTACTCTTTCTATCTGATCCACGGGCCGACGTACGATGCGGTTCGCAGCGTTGCCCCTTTGGCGTGGCAAGTGCCTCTGGCGGTGTGCATCACGCTGATCCTGGCAAGCCTAACCTATCGCTTCGTTGAGCGTAACGGCATCGAGCTGGGCCGCAGGATCGCGCATCGGATGAAGCACCGGGTGCCCACACTGGTGGTCTGTCACGCTTGACGGACATAGGAAAAGGGCGGGAAAGCCGAAGCCCCCGCCCTCTGAAAATCCGGCCTTTGCCGGTGTTACTTTGAGAGTTCGACCTGCTCGAAATCCAGTTCCACCGGCGTTGCGCGACCGAAGATGGAGACAGAGACCTTGACGCGGTTTTTGTCGAAATCCAGCTCCTCGACCACGCCGTTGAAGGTGGCGAAGGGGCCGTCCAGCACCTTGACCGAATCACCGATCTCATAATCGATGTTGATGGTCTTGCGCGGTGCGGCAGCGGCGGCCTCGGCCGCGCCGAAGTACCGTGAGGCCTCGGTTTCGCTGATCGGCTGCGGCTTGCCATTGGTGCCCAAAAAGCCGGTGACCTTGGGTGTGTTCTTGACGAGGTGGTACACGTCATCGCTGAGCGAAAGCTTGGCGAGCACATAGCCCGGCATCGTCTTGCGCTCAGTCTGAACCTTCTTGCCGCGCTTCACCTCGGTGACGGTTTCCGAAGGAACCTGCACGTCCTCGACGTAGTGGGACAGGCCCATACGCTCAGCTTCGGAAAGGATGGCTTCCTTAACCTTGCTCTCGAAGCCGGAATAGGCGTGAATGATGTACCAGCGGGCCATGAGGTCTCTCTTGCGCGAAACTTGGATGGGATCAGATCAGCGACAGCAGCCAGCGCACGAACATGCCGAACAGCGTGTCGATGCCCAGGAAGAACACGGCGAGAAAAACGGTCATGATGCCGACGAAGATACCGGTGGTCACCGTCTCCTGGCGCGAAGGCCAGTAGATCTTGGACGCTTCGGCACGCACTTGCCGGATGAACTCGCTCGGGCTGGTCTTTGCCATTCTCGCCATCTCTTGCCTGGCCGCAATTCTGCGGTGTTACCTGCCTTCCGCCTAAGGCTCATCGCCGCCCCGGCTAAGGCCGGGAGGGGCAGCGAGCTTTTTCCTGTCGGAAGAGGAAGGCGATCTAGCTAGACTTGGCGGGATTTGCAAGCCGCGCCAGGAACGAGTTAGGCGTGCTGAACAGGATCTCCGCGCCATCGGGCAGCGACACGGGATGTACCGTACCGATATACCAGAGGTATTCAGCCTTCTTAGCGGCCTTGAATCGACGCAGATCGATCTTCTGCCAAGGCGCATACAGGATACGCTGGCTGGGGTCGGCAAAGCGCTTGTAACCGGGCTGCGCCATGCTGAGCAGGTGAACGCCGGGCAGCGCGAAATTGGAATTTTCCATCGCGCTCTTGCGCACCACCGCATAGCTGCCGAGATGCTCGAAGCTGCCGAATTCCCACTGTCGGCGTGGAATGGCAACCGCCGTGGCGACCTTGGCGCCTTGCGGCACATAGGCCATCGCCTCCATCATCGCCTTCGAGGTGCGGCCATCCTCGTACCATTGCGCGGTGGTGAAGCCGAGGCGGACGACGAACAGCCCCGCCACCATAGTCAGGCCCCAACGAGGCGCGGGCCAGTTGATCGCCAGGCAGGCCACCAGCAGCGCGGCCGTGCTCAAACGATAATCGGCATAGTCGCCGCCGAAGATGTGCCGCGGCACGACGAGCGTGAGGATCAGCAGGATCAGCGCCGCCCAGCCCAGCCTACCGTCGATACGGCGCGTGATACCAGCGACTGCGAGCAGCGCGACCACGACCGAGATCGTCGCCAGATCGAACCATTCCACGTTACTGCGCAGCGCCCGATACAGGATCGACCACTTGTATTCCAGCACCTGCCGACCGTAGCCGAGCCCGGAGCTACCTCCGCCGCCGATCAGCATCGGAAACAGCGGAAAGATCAGCGGCCAGGGGGCCACGAAGGCGCGCCAGCTCTTGAAGCGGCTCCATTCGTAGCCGAATACCAGAATGCCCAGAATCCCCCAGCCGGAGACATGGCATAACCAGATCACGAAGCTGATCGGCACCATCGCGGTGGGCCGCCAACGCCAGTTTTCCCAGCGTATCCAGGCGGCGAAGGCGAACAGCGCCAGCGCTAGGCTGAGCGAATAATTGAGAAAGCCCATCAGCAGCGCGGGCGACCAGATCGTGGTGAACGCCAGGATCGCGCCCACCCCGATGCGACCGCGCAAGGTCCAGGCGACGGCCAGGAAGGAAAGGCCGGTCAGCAGCGGAATGATCCAGGCGATAAACTTGCCCGCGCCTTCCAGGCCCAGCAGCGGCTCCAGCGGCACCATCAGCAACTCTGCGCCCAGGTTGCCGGTCCATTCCCAGTGGAAGGTGTAATATCGCGTCAGGAAGGGATCGATGCCGTGGTCCAGCATGATCTTGTACCCGGCCAAATGCGAAGGGTAGTCCGTCATCTGCGGAGCCCACGCCACCAGCACGGGCAAAGTCGCGGCGATCGACAGGATGATGCCCAGCCACAGCCCGACGTCATGCCGCCAGTTGGTGGTTCCAGCCCCGCCGGTCTGCGTCATTTCGCCGATCGGGCGGGTTGAACCGTGCATGTGGGCCTGGGCTATTTGCAAAGATACCTGGCAGGAGTGGAGGGACTCGAACCCACGGCCCTCGGTTTTGGAGACCGATGCTCTACCAACTGAGCTACACTCCTGCGGGCGGGGGTGCCTGTAGAACGTGCGATGCCCCTTGGCAAGCGCCACAGGTGGCAGAGTTTTCCCGGGGCGTCGTGCGGGGCGGAGTCAGTCCTCCAGAATCAGGCTGTCGCGCCGGGTATCGCGCATCCGGACATACACGATCAGCGAGACGGCGATCATCGCGGTGACATACCAATAGAACGCCCGCTCCATCTCCTGCAGCTTCAGCCATAGCGCGACATATTCCGCCGTCCCGCCGAACACCGTGTTGGCGATGGCATAGGGCAAGGCAACGCCCAGCGCGCGGATGTGCGCGGGAAACAGTTCCGCCTTCACCACGGCGTTGATCGAGGTATAGCCGCTCACCACCACCAGCGCGGCCAGCACCAGCCCAAACGCGGCGAACGCGCTCTGCACCGTCTCCAGCAGGCGGAAGATCGGGTACGTCAGCAGCACGCCGCCGATCCCAAAGCCGATCATCACCGGCTTGCGGCCGATCCGGTCTGATAAGGCACCGAACACGGGTTGCAATAGCATGAAGACGAACAGCGCCGCCGCCGTGATGCGGGTCGATTCGGCGTTGGAGAAGCCGCTGGTGTTGACCAGGAACTTTTGCATGTACGTGGTGTAGGCATAGAAGGCGAGCGTGCCCCCGGCCGTCAGCGCCATCACCAGCAGGGCCTCCCGCGGATGCTGGCGAAACAGCGCCGTACCGCTGGATGCCGGAGCCGCTGCGCCCGTCGTCTCGGCCTGCGCCTTCTGGAAGCTCTCGGTCTCCGCCAGCCGTCGCCGCAGATAGAACACGAAGACCGCAAGGCCTGCGCCGATCACGAACGGCAGGCGCCAGGCCCAGGCCCGCAGCGCTTCTTCCGGCAGCAGCGTCTGGAGAATCAGCAGCACGAACAGCGCCAGCAACTGCCCGGAGATCAGCGTGACGTATTGAAAGCTGGAGAAAAATCCGCGCCGCTCACGCCCCGCCATCTCGGACAGATACGTAGCGCTCGCCCCGTACTCGCCGCCGACGCTTAGCCCCTGGAGCATCCGCGCTATTATCAGGACAGCGGGCGCGAACACGCCGATCGCGGCATAACCGGGCGTCAGCGCGATCATCAACGATCCGGTGCACATCAGCGTGACTGACAAGGTCAGCCCCGCCTTGCGCCCCTTGCGATCGGCATAGATGCCCATCACCCAGGCACCGATCGGCCGCATCACGAAGCCCACTGCAAAGACCGCCGCCGTGTTCAGCAACTGCAGCGTGCGATCTCCGGCCGGGAAGAAGATTGGCGCGAAATAGAGCGTGAATGCCGAATAGGTGTACCAGTCGTACCACTCGACCAGGTTGCCCGCCGATCCGCCCAGGATGTTGCGGAGCCGATGCTTGCGCTGTGCCTCTTCCATCGCCGGGTTATGCGAAAGCGATCGCGCGCATGCAATGGCGCGAGGCGTCTACGGCGCGATCCGATCCACGAATTGGGCCAATGCGATATCGCGCTTGCTCAAGCCGTTTACGTCATGCGTGGTCAGCGTGATCTCCACCTTGTTGTAAACATTGAACCATTCGGGGTGGTGGTCCGCCTTCTCGGCCTCGATCGCCACGCGCGTCATGAACCCGAAGGCTTCGGAAAAATCCGCGAACTTGAGGGTTCGGACAATCGCGAGGCCATCTTCGCGCAACGACCATTGCGGCACGGTGCCAAGCGCGGTTTCGCATTCGCTATCGGTCAGGCGGGCGATCGGCATGATGTCGTGTCTCCTTGGCAGTTCGCCCGACTTCCCTTATCGCCGCCGCTCATGCAAGTCCCCGCCCATGAAGCCCGCGTCACGGCGCGCGATCTTGCTTGCCGGCGGGGAGACCGCGTGCTGTTTCGCGGGGTTTCCTTCGCGCTGCGATCCGGCGGGGCGCTCCAGATCACGGGAGCAAACGGGACGGGCAAGTCCAGCTTGCTGCGAATAATCGCCGGCCTGTCCCGGCCCTTCGGCGGGGTGATCGAGCGCGAAGGCGGCATCGGTTTGGTGGATGAGCGCCCTGCCCTGGACCCGGAGTGGCCGCTGGCCCGCGCCCTCGCCTTCTGGCGCGCGATCGACCCAGGCCCCAGCCCTGACATGGCCATGCTGGGGCTTGCCGGATTGCTGGACGTGCCTTTCCGCTATTTGTCGACCGGGCAGCGCAAGCGCGCGGCGATGGCGCGTCTGATCGGACAGGACGCGGCAATCTGGTTGCTGGACGAACCCCTGAACGGGCTGGACACCGCCGCCGCCCGGATGGTCGAGACGTTGACCGCTAATCATTGCGCACGAGGCGGCATCGCTGTTGTCGCGTCTCATCAGCCTTTCGCGCTTCCCGGCATGACGCACCTGCCGCTGGCGGACTTCGCCGCGTGATCCGTTTGCTCGCCTTGCTATTGCGGCGCGACCTGGCGCGGCTGCTCGGCGCGGGACAAGGCGGGGGCGCGCTGCTGCCGATCCTGTTCTTCCTGGCAGTGGCGATGATCTTTCCCTTCGCGGTCGGCCCGGATACCGCGCTGCTGGCGCGCACGGGCGGCGGCGTGATCTGGGTTGCCGCGCTACTCGCCGCGATCCTGCCCCTCGATCGCCTTGTCCAACCGGACCTCGAACGCGGCATGTTCGATCAGTGGGCGTTGCGCGGCATCGCCGAGGAATGGGTGATGGCGGCGCGCGTGATCTCGCACTGGATCAGCTTCGGCCCGCCTTTGATGCTGGCGGCGGTGCCGGCCGCGGCGCTGCTGGGGCTTTCGGCAGACAATTTACGCATCGTCGAACTGGGCCTTCTGGCCGGCACGCCGGGTCTTGCAGCGCTAGGCGTCGCCATTGCCGCTATCACCGCCGGGCTGCGCGGGGGAGCGGCGCTGGCCGGGCTGCTCCTCATTCCCTTGGGCGTGCCTTTGCTGATTTTCGGCGCAGGGAGCCTGTCTGCCGGTGGGGCGAGCGGCCTGGCCCTGACGGGGGCTGTCAGCCTGGTCCTGCTGGCCGTGGCACCCTTCGCCGGGGGCGCGGCAATACGCGCCAGCCGCGACTGAAATAAAGGATTTCTCGGAACATTAACGCCCGGCACCAATTACATGCGCATGTCAGCGGATTGATCCCGCGTAAACTTGATTGATGTTAAGACATGACTTTGTTGTTGGAAGCGGGTGAGGAACAGCACTGGCGTGAGGCCTTCGAAGCGTTCGTAAAGGACAAGGCTTTTCCATGCGTCGGCGCGAAATCGGCCTTGGCACATGGTTCTTTGAAGACCGTGGTTTGCTGGTCGATCGACAGCGGATGGGACGATGTACGCATCCACCGCGAGCTGCTGGAATGGGCCTTCGACTATCGGGCCGAGCCGGGCCTGTTCCGCTCCATCGCGTTTGTCTTCGCCGGTTCGCAAGCATCGTCGGAAGAGGAGTTCGAGCAGGCGATGTGGGAACGCATCCAGTCGTTGAGCGACAAGGATGCCTGGCTGGAGCAGCCTTACGATTCGCGGGTCAGCAGCGATCCGGACAGTCCGCACTTCTCGCTCAGTTTTGGCGGAGAAGGATTTTTCGTCGTCGGCCTGCATCCCGAGGCGAGCCGCCCGGCGCGCCGCTTCGATCGTCCGGTTCTGGTGTTCAATCTGCACGACCAGTTCGAAACCCTGCGTGACGAGGGCAAGTACGAGACAATTCGCGAGACGATCATAAAGCGCGATGTGCAACTGGCCGGGTCGGTAAATCCGATGTTGGCGCGGCACGGCACCTCCAGCGAGGCCGCGCAGTACAGCGGCCGGCAAGTGCCCAGCACATGGCGTTGCCCTTTCAGCGATCCTCGCAGTGCCGCCCGTCCCCAAACCCAAACCGAGGCTGCGGAATGAGCGATCTGCGCATTCCGCCTCGCTCCGCCGCGGGATTTGAACTCAAGGCCGGGCAATTGCTGACGGTGATCGACCCGGAGGGCATCCAGGTGGCGGACCTTCTGGCGTACAGTCTAGCCGATCCGCGTGAAGTGATCAGCAACGGTCGCACGTTCGATTATGAGGAAACCATCCGGCTCACCACGGGAAACCGGCTGTGGTCCAACCGTTCGAATGTGCTGCTGACGATCGAGGCCGACACGGTGGGCTGCCATGACTTTCTGCTCACGCCCTGCAGCGAAGCGACATTCCGGCATTTCTATCCCGAACACCCCGTGCATCGCGGATGTTTCGGCAACCTGGCCGAGGCCCTCGCCCCATGGGGGATAGAGCCCGATGCGATACCCGTGGCGTTCAATTGCTTCATGAATGTGCCGGTAGATTCGGATGGCAAGGTCAGCGTTATCCCGCCGGTGAGCAAAGCGGGTGATTCGCTGTCGCTGCGCGCGCACCAGGACCTGATCATCGGGATCACCGCTTGCTCGGCCTATGCCAGTAACGGCGGCAGCTTCAAGCCGATCGACTATCGCATCGATAGCTGATCACGCGGTATCGTGCTGGTCTCACACCTTATTTTCCTACCCTTTCGAAAAAATGGCCGGTGTAGCGCACGCGCCGCACCGGCCTGAAGGTTAGGGACAGGCGAAAACGACACCCCATGACAGATGCCGTCTTCAAGGGGCTTGACCGTGGGGCCAAGCCGCGTATCAATCGCTAATGATAATCGTTCGCAAAAAAAAGTACTTTCTGCGGACGAGGCGGTGATGGCTTGAGGAGATGCTGAGATGTACCAATTTATTGATCGCGACCTGGACAGCCTCGATCCGGGATGTCGCTTTCTGGTGTGGTCGATGCGCGCGTGGGTGACCTCGATGGGTCAGCGCAATTGCCCGGCGCATGCACTGGCCCCGGCATTCGCAAAATGGCGGATGATCGGCGGGCTGCAGGCATTCCACCGCAGCATGTTGCTGTTCAATCGCGATGCCTTGGAGACGTTCGGCTTCTCGCCCCTGGCCTGCAATCGCGTGTCCGAGCATGAGGCGCTGATCATGGGCCTGATCGTCAGCATGCGCCAGCACGGCCCGCACTCCGCCCGCGCGACGCTGGAGATGATGGTTCAGGAAGAGGCCGTCGGCGACCTGCTGGGCACCTTGTCGACCGTCAGCGCGACGTTGATGGTGGCAGGCCTGTTTCCTGGCGATGCCGCAGCCACGCCGGAAACTCGACACTGAGCGGCGCGGGGGTGGCCGACACCCCGCCCTTCAGTCCATCGCCCCGACGAGAAGCGTCGCGCCGTCCACGCCGATGACCTTCAGCCCCGTCCCCGGCGCAGCGTCACTCCCTCGCGCGAGCCATTCGCTGTCACCCAGGCGCACGCGGCCCTCGCCGTTGACGATCGCCTGCGTGACCACCACGATTTGCCCAACCGCCCGCGCGCTGCGGTTGTTGAGGTGGGGGTCGGCGGAGACGATGGGATTCACGGCCAGGAAACGCCGCCCGGCAAATACCGCCACGATCGAAAGCACCGCGAACAGCATGATCTGCGCCGGCAATCCGATCGGAGCCACCCAGGTTATCAGCCCTGTCACCAGCGCCGCACCGGCCATCCAGATCAGAAACAGACCGGGGATCGCCATCTCGGCCACGGCCAGAATCAGCCCGAGCGCCAGCCACGCGTAATGCGGCTCCAGCGTTTCGAGCCAAGGCATCACTGTGACCCGCCCGGCGTGACGGGTGGCACGGTCGGCCGCCGAACCGGAGTGGCCGAAGGCTGCGTGGCGGGCTGCGGCGTCGATCCCGCGCCGGCCGGCCGGTCGGAAAGGGCCTCCCTCGCCAGTTCGCCGATGCCGCCCAGCGTACCGATCAGCTGCGTCGCCTCTACTGGGAACAGGATCGTCTTGGCGTTGGGCGAAGTCGCGAACTTGCCGACCGCCTCGGTGTACTTTTGCGCGATGAAGTAGTTGATCGCCTGCACGCCGGATTGGGCGATCGCATCGCTGACCATCTGGGTCGCCTTGGCTTCCGCCTCCGCCTCTCGCTCACGCGCTTCGGAATCGCGGAACGCGGCTTCGCGCCGCCCCTCGGCGGCCAGGATCTGCGCCTGCTTGGCGCCTTCGGCTCGCAGGATTTCAGAGGCACGGCGGCCTTCCGCCTCCAGGATTTCCGCACGCTTCTCACGCTCGGCCTTCATCTGGCGCGCCATAGCGTTCGAGATGTCGAGCGGCGGGCGGATGTCCTTGATCTCGACCCGCGTGATCTTGAGGCCCCAGGGCGCCGTGGCGTGATCCACCACGACCAGCAGGCGCGCGTTGATCTCGTCCCGCTTCGACAGAGTTTCGTCCAGGTCCATCGAGCCCATCACCGTGCGCAAGTTGGTGGTGGTCAGCGCCATGATCGCCGGATGCAGGCCATGCACCTCGTAGGCCGCCTTGCCCGCGTCCAGCACCTGGAAGAACACCACGGCATCCACGCCGACCATCGCGTTGTCCTTGGTGATGATCTCCTGCCCCGGGATATCCAGGACCTGCTCCATCATGTTCACCTTGTGGCCGACGCGATCGATGAAGGGGATGATCAGATGCAAGCCGGGCTGCGCGGCCAGCGTGAATCGGCCCAGCCTCTCGATAGTGTAGACATAGCCCTGGCGGACCACGCGCACGCCCATCATCAAGAACACCACCACGACCACGATCAGCGCGATGAGAAATCCGCCCATGGCTTCCCCCCTTTCCTGGCAAGAACCGGAAAAAGAGGGTACCCGACCAAGCGTTAACGACCAAGCCAAACCGCCCGGTCAGTTTCTGATCAGCTCGCCATCTGGCGCGCCGCCACCACGCTTTCCACGAAAGGCGCGAAACCCTTGGCGCCCGATGCCTTGTCCTTCATGTGGACGGTGATCGTCTCGCTCTGTTCGAACGCGGCGCGCACGATCGCCAACCGCTCTGCCAGTTCGATGCCCGCGCCCACGATCATGATGTCGATCGGCTGCAATGCCAGCATGAGCCGCACTTCATCCAGCGCGGTGGCGGTGTGCAGCGTCACCCCCTCGCACCGGACGCGCGCCTTGGTATCGTCGACGACATCCAGCAGCCGCCCAACGATCAGGACGTGACGCGGGCCCCCGCCATGCGCCATGCTTCAAAGCTTCCCGAAAAGGGCGAGCATGCGCTGCCAGGCACGGTCCGCCTCGACCGGATCGTACGCCGGGGAGTCCGGCACGCACCAACCATGATCGGCATTGTATACCTCGATCTCGGCCGGGCGCTTTGCGGCATCGGCCGCGCGGCGCAGCGTGTCCTTGTCGGTCGGCGCCTTGGCATCGTCATTACGGGCGATGGCGACCAAGTACCTCGCCTTCGTGCGTGAAAGCAAAAGGTGCGGACTGTCCGGATCGGGACCGACCAGACCGGCACCATGCAGCGAGGCCGCCGCCGCCACGCGCGCGGGCACGGCCGCGGCAGTACGGACGGTGAAAGGACCGCCCATGCAATAGCCATTCGAGCCGACGCCGCGGGCCTTGTCCACCGCCTGTTCGCCATCGAGGAAACCGACATAAGCGGCGGCATCGCGCGTCACCGCCTCCGCAGTCAGCGCTGCGCGCATCGGCCCGATCTTCGCTTGGCCTTCCGGCGTGCGATATTCAGCAAAGCTTTGCATCACCGGGGCCGGGCCGTTGCGATAGTACTGATTGACGCACAGTACCGCGTATCCGGCGGCGGCCAGGCGGCGGGCCATCACTTTCTTGGCCTCTCGCAAACCGGCGATATCCGGCCACATCACGATGCCGGGATGCGCCCCCTTGGCGGGATGGACGAAAAAGGCATCGGCCACGCCGTCCGTGGTGGTGATCTCAACCATACGTTCGGACAAGTCACCGGTCGTCGCACCAGAGGCGATGCCGCTGGCGCATCCGGAAAGCGCCGCTGCCGCACCGATCGCGGTGAAGCCACGACGGGTCAGTCCGGACCCGGCCTGAGGCTCAAACCCTTGCGGCGCGGTTCCCTGTCCCTCGTACTCATCGCACATATCAGGCCGACTCCGCTTTAACTTATGTTTCGTTAGCAATCGTAGCGACATGCTAACATGCGAGCCAGCAATAGCTTGACTGGGCTTGAAACGCGCGAAGGCCCTTACAGTGCCTGTGCCGCCGCGAACCCGCTGGCCCAGGCCCACTGAAAGTTGTAGCCGCCCAGCCACCCGGTTACGTCCACCGCCTCGCCAATAGCATAAAGCCCCGGTACTTTCACCGCCTCCATCGTCTTGGACGAAAGGCCCCGCGTATCGATGCCACCGGCGGTCACCTCGGCCTTGGCGAAGCCCTCGCTGCCATCGGGGGTGAAGCGCCAGTCACGCAAACGCTGTTCGGCTGCGGCCAGCGCCTTGTCGGACTGGCTGCCCAGGTCCCCTTCCACGGCCAGCCGCTGTGACAAGGCTTCCGCCAATCGGCCAGGCAGCGCGTCTTCCAGCACCCGGCGCAACGCAGCACGGGGCCGGGCGCGCTTGGCGGCCAGGAGCCATCCGCTTTCCCGGTCCGGCACGAAATCGATGCCCACATCCTCGCCACGGTGCCAATAGCTGGAGACTTGCAGGATCGCCGGGCCGGAAAGGCCGCGATGCGTGAACAACGCCGCCTCGGAAAAGCGCCCCTCGCCGCATCGGGCGATGACCGGGGTACTGACGCCGGAAAGCTCTCGAAACAAAGCTTCCCCAGGCGGCAGCTTCAGCGGCACCAGCGCCGGGCGGGGCTGCACCACCTTCAGGCCGAACTGCCGCGCCAGGTCGTAGGCGAAGCCGGTGGCCCCCATCTTGGGAATCGAAGGGCCGCCGGTCGCGATTACCAAGGCGGGCGCGCGAAACGATCCTTCGCGCAACGCGATCCGAAACAGGCCATCGGCATGGCTAACCTCGCCGATCGATGCATCGCACCGCAAATCGACGGCGCCCCGCGCGCACTCGTCGACCAGCATGGCAACGATCTGCCGGGCCGAGCCATCGCAAAACAACTGACCCAGCGTCTTTTCATGCCAAGCGATGCCATGCCGTTCGACAAGAGCCAGAAAGTCCTGCGCGGTGTAGCGGCTCAGGGCCGAGCGCGCGAAGTGCGGGTTTTCCGACAGATAGCGATCAGGAGCCGTGTGGATATTCGTGAAGTTGCAGCGGCCGCCGCCCGAGATCAGGATCTTGCGGCCCGGCTCCGGCGCATGATCTACCAGCAGCACTCGCTTGCCCCGCTGACCCGCCAGGGCCGCGCACATCAGTCCGGCCGCTCCGGCCCCCAGAATGATCGCGTCGAAGTCTGTCTCGCCTGATTGCGCGATGGGTTCAGCCAAGTCCGGCCTGCCTCAAAAGACGCTGCGCACGCGCGAGGTGAGGCCGATCGAGCATGCCGCCTTTCCAACCGATCGCACCGACGCCGGGATTGGCGGCAAACAGATCGACGATGACCTGGGCCTCCGCGACTTCGGCCTCGGTGGGGCTGAACGCCGCATTGATGATCGGCACTTGCGCGGGGTGGATCGCCAACATGCCGCGAAAGCCTGCCTTGCGCGTTGCTTGGGCGCGCTGCTGCAAGGCATCGAGATCGCGAAAATCGGCGCTGATGGTGTCGATCGGCGTGACGCCGGCCGACGCCGCGCCCAACAGGGTCAGGCTGCGCGCCAGTTCGAACGTGAAGGCATAGGAACCGTCGGCATTGGTGTTCGTGCTGGCGCCGATCGCATCCGCGAGATCTTCGGCGCCCCATGTCAGCGCGACCACCCGGGGCGCGCCTTTGTAATCCTGGGTGCGCGCCATCGCCTCCGCCGTTTCGGTGATGAGCACGATGACCCGCGTGGAGCCTTCCTCGATACCGTTCGCCACTTCCAGCGCGGAAAGGCTATGGTCGAGCCGCTGGACATCAGCCGGGCCGTAGACCTTGGGCAACATGATACCGCCGGGGCGCGCCGGCATCACCGAGGCCAGATCATACAGCGTGTGGGGGCCATCGAAGGGGTTGATGCGCACCCACAGCCGCTCACGATGTTCCGGATTACGGTGCAGGAATTCCGCCACCGTCGTGCGGGCGACGGCCTTGCCCTCCGGAGCAACCGCATCCTCAAGATCGAGCAGGACGATATCCGCCTCGCTCTTCACGGCTTTGACCATCTTGGATTCGCTGTCACCGGGCACGAACAGCCACGATCGGGCAGCGATCGGCTCATGCCGCGGGCGCTCGTGCCTCATGGTGTCCTGCAACTCCTTGGTGACTTGCTTGCGAACCGGGCATACGCGCCGTCTGGGCAAACAAAAACCCCTTCGCAAGCGAAGAGGCAAACGCTGCATCCGCAGCCTTCAAAAACCCTCGGCACAGGCCGATGGCTGGTAACTATAAAACGATCGGGGGCCGGCGCACGGCGTGCGCGCAGCGGCCCCCGGCCGGATTACATTGCCGCGTCGGTGGCAGCGCTCGACGCCATGCCGTCTTCGGCAGTCATCGCTTCGCTGGTCGCCATCGGATCAGCAGCCATGGTTTCTTCAGGCATCGTCTCGACGCTGTCGGTGGCGGCGTCGGTAGCGGGCGTTTCCGAGCTACCGCAAGCGGCGAGAGCCAGAGCGGCGGCCGACGCGAATGCGGCGTAAGCAATTTTCTTCATGCGAATCCCCTTGCATTGTTTGGCGCAAACGCCAACGCTTGCAGGCAAGCCTGCGGCGCACTCTTTAGCGGAGTGACTTGTGCAACGCAAACGAGAAGTATTCGCCCTGAAGGGCCGCGGTATTCCTGAGTTGCCAGATGCTTCGTAGGACCATTGCCAGCATATAAAGAATTCTTTATATGCGGTCGCAATGCGATTGGAACCGCTCCTCAAGGCTCTGGCCGATCCCACGCGATTGCGCATCATGCGCCTGCTCGCGCATATGGAGTTGGCCGTGGGCGAACTGGCCCAGGTGCTGGAGCAAAGCCAGCCGCGCGTCTCGCGCCACATCCGCATCCTTTGCAGCGCCGGCCTGGCCGAACGCCGCAAGGAAGGCAGCTGGGTGTTCCTGCGCGCCGCCATTTCGGAAAACGGCTCCCTCCCCCTCGCCGCAGCCACCGCCCGTCTGCTGAACGTTTCGGAAAGCGATGATCCCGCCTTCGCCGCGCGTTGCGCAGAAGACCGGCGGCACTTGGCGGCGATTCGTGCGGGTCGCCAAGCCAGTGCCGAGGCTTACTTCGCCCGCCACGCCGGGGAATGGGATACCCTGCGCTCGCTGCATAGTCCGGATCGACCGGTGGAGCAGGCCTTGGGCGCATTGCTGGGCGATGGCCCGCTAGGCGCGCTGCTGGATGTCGGCACGGGTACCGGCCGCATGGCCGAGTTGTTCGCCCCTCGCGCCAGCCGAGTCACCGGTGTGGACAAGAGCCCCGAAATGCTGCGCGCCGCGCGGGCCCGGCTGGACAAACTGCCTTCTGACTCGGTGGAACTGGTGCAGGGTGATTTCACCGCGCTGCCGTTTGGCGGCGCCGGGTTCGACACCGTGCTGTTCCATCAGGTGCTGCATTACGCGCAGGACCCCGCCGCGGTGCTGGCAGAGGCTGCGCGTGTCACCCAAACCGGCGGAAGGCTGGCGATCGTGGACTTCGCCGCCCACGATCGCGAAGAACTGCGCGAACGTCACGCCCACGCCCGACTGGGCTTTACGGATGAGCAGATGATCGGCTGGCTGGAGGATGCGGGCTTCGCATCCGAGGCGGTACGCGCGCTACCCGGCCAGCCGCTGACGGTGAAGATCTGGACGGCGTGCAAGACCGAGAGCGCTCCGGCTCCTGCTACCGATGAAATGCAATTCGAACGGGAAGAGGGATGATGACCGACGTGATCGAGGCCGAACGGTCTGCCAATCCTGCCGCGAACGCTTCTCCCTATTCGGATCTGCCGGGCGATATCGCCGTCTCGTTCGAGTTCTTTCCGCCCAAGACGGAGAAGATGGACTCGCAGCTTTGGGAAGCGATCGGTGACCTCGCCCCGCTGGTGCCCAGCTTCGTGTCGGTAACCTATGGCGCAGGCGGCTCGACGCGCGAACGCACCCACGCCACCGTGTCCCGGATCGTGCGCGAGACAAACCTGAAGCCGGCCGCCCACCTGACATGCGTTGCCGCCAGCAAGGGCGAGATCGGTGAGATCGCCGATCAGTATTGGGACGCAGGCGTGCGCCATATCGTCGCCCTGCGCGGCGATCCCCCTCCGGCTGACGGCGGTCGCTTCGTGCCGCATCCGGATGGCTATGCCAGCGCGGCCGAACTGGTCGCGGGTTTGAAGGCGCGGCACGATTTCGAGATTTCGGTGGCCGCTTATCCCGAAGTCCACCCCGAGGCCGCCAGCGCCGCGCATGATCTCGACAACCTGAAGCGCAAGCTGGATGCCGGTGCCAGCCGGGCGATCACGCAGTTCTTCTATTCGACCGACGCTTATTTCCGTTTTCTGGACAAGGCGCTGGCCGCCGGGATCGATGCGCCGATCCTGCCGGGCATCATGCCCGTCACCAACTTCGCCGCGATCCGTCGCATGTCCGGCAATACCGAGATCCCGCCCGCCTTGGAGACATTGTTTGAAGGCCTGGAAGACCGCCCCGGCCCTCGCGCACTGGTGGCCGCCGTGGCTGCGGCGGACTTGTGCCGCCGACTTTACGATGGCGGCGTGCGAAACTTCCACTTCTACACGCTCAACCGCGCCGAGCAGACGTACGCTGTCTGCCAGCTGCTGGGCGTGCGCCCCACGGAGAACGCATGATGACCGCGCGCGAGCAGTTCCTGGCCGAGGCGGCCAAGCGCATCCTGATAACCGATGGCGCATTCGGCACCGAGATCCAGAACTGGAAACTGGCCGAGGCGGACTATGCCGGGGCGCTTGGCCTCAGCCACGACCAGAAGGGCAACAACGACATTCTGGCGCTGACCAAGCCGGAAGTGCCCGAGGCGATCCACCGCGCTTACTTCGAGGCGGGTGCAGACATCGCCGAAACCAACACGTTCAGCGCCAACCGCATCAGCCAGGCCGACTACGGCGCCGAGCATCTGGTGCGTGAGATCAACGTGGAAAGCGCGAAACTGGCGCGCAAGCTGGCCGACGAATATGCGGCGAAAGATGGCCGCCCGCGCTTCGTCGCCGGGGCGATCGGGCCGACCAACAAGACGCTCTCGCTCAGCCCCGACGTCAACGATCCCGGCTATCGTGAGATTGACTGGGACACGCTGGTCGACGTCTACCTGGAACAGGCCCGCGCGCTGGTGGAGGGCGGGGCCGACTTCATCCTGATCGAGACGGTGTTCGACACGCTGAACGCAAAGGCCGGGATCATGGCGGTCCGCAAGCTGGAAGCGGAGCTTGGCCGGGAAGTGCCGATCATGCTGTCGATGACGTTGACCGACCTCTCGGGCCGCAACCTGTCTGGCCACACCGTCGAGGCATTCTGGCACGCGGTGCGCCATGCCAAGCCGCTGACCATCGGCCTCAACTGCTCGTTCGGCGCGACCCAGCTGCGCCCGCACGTCAAGACGCTGGCCGAGACCGCCGACACGCTGATCATGATCTACCCCAACGCCGGCCTGCCCAACGAACTGGGCGCCTACGACGAGATGCCGGACACCACCGCCGGCTTCGTCGCCGAGTGGGCGATCGCGGGCCAGGTTAACGTATTGGGCGGCTGCTGCGGCTCGACCCCGGCGCACATTGCGGCGATGGCCAAGGCGGTGGCGGGCCTGCCCGCGCGCCAGTTGCCCGAGCTGGAGCCGGTTACGCGGCTGGCCGGGCTCGAACCGTTCATCATGGCCGCCTGAACTTGGCCGATACGCCTGTCTGGACCGTCCGGCCCGCCGGACCTGACGACGCGAGCGCCTTGGCGCTCGTGGGCGCGGCGACGTTTCTGGAGACCTTTGCCGGGGCGATCGATGGCTCGGCAATCCTGGGACATTGTGCCGCGAACCACACGACGCAGGGTTATACAGACTTGTTCGCGAAGGGCGCGCAGGCTTGGCTGGGCCAAGCTAAAGGTGGCGCACCGATCGGTTACGCCCTGATCGCCCAGCCGGACCTCGACGCAGCCCTGCCTGGCGATATCGAGCTGAAGCGCATCTATTCCCTGTCCCGCTTTCACGGCAGCGGCCTTGGCGGTGCATTGATGGCCGCAGCAGTCGCGGGAGCAGCCGGGCACGGCCGCCTGCTGCTCGGCGTCAAGGCCGACAATCACCGTGCCATCGCCTTCTACCGCAAGCAGGGCTTTGAGCCTATCGCCACGCGCCAGTTCAACGTCGGCGGCATGCTCTACGACGATCTCGTGCTCGCCCGCCCTCTCGCCTGACCAGACCGGAACCTGAATGACCACGCCCACCCCTGCCATCTCCGGCGCCCGTTTCGTCAACATCGGCGAGCGCACCAACGTCACCGGCTCGGCGAGGTTCAAGAAGCTGATCATGGCGGGCGACTACCCCGCCGCCGTCGAAGTCGCGCGCCAGCAGGTGGAGAACGGCGCGCAGGTGATCGACGTCAACATGGACGAGGGCCTGCTCGACGCTGTCGAGGCGATGACCACCTATCTCAAGCTGATCGCTGCCGAGCCGGATATCGCGCGAGTGCCGGTGATGATCGACAGCTCGAAATGGGAAGTGATCGAGGCGGGCCTGAAGTGCGTTTCCGGCAAGCCGATCGTCAACTCGATCAGCATGAAGGAAGGCGAAGCACCGTTCCTTGAGTATGCGCGCAAGTGCATGGATTACGGCGCCGCCGTTGTTGTCATGGCGTTCGACGAGGTTGGCCAGGCCGACACGAAGGAGCGCAAGATCGAGATCTGCGAGCGCGCTTACAAGCTGCTCACCGGCATCGGCTTTCCCCCTGAAGACATCATCTTCGACCCCAACGTCTTCGCCGTCGCCACCGGGATCGAGGAGCACAACAACTACGGCGTCGACTTCATCGAGGCGGTGAAGGTGATCCGCGAGCGTTGCCCGCATGTCCACTTCTCGGGCGGGCTTTCCAACTTGTCGTTCTCGTTCCGCGGCAACGAGCCGGTGCGCCGGGCGATGCACTCGATCTTCCTATATCACGCGATCCCCGCCGGGCTCGACATGGCGATCGTCAACGCCGGCCAGCTCGACGTCTACGACCAGATCGACCCCGAATTGCGCGAGGCTTGCGAGGACGTGATCCTCAACCGTCCGGCCCGCAGCGCCGACGAAACGCCGACCGAACGCCTTGTCACCCTGGCCGAGAAGTTTCGCGGTACCGATGCTGTGGCTGAGAAGCAGGCCGAGGAATGGCGCGGGTGGGAAGTCACCAAGCGGATCGAGCATGCGCTGGTGCGCGGCATCGATGCCTATGTGGTCGACGATACCGAGGAAGCCCGCGTCGCGATCGCCGCGCGCGGTGGCCGCCCGATCGAAGTGATCGAAGGTCCGCTGATGGACGGCATGAACGTGGTCGGCGATCTGTTCGGGTCCGGCAAGATGTTCCTGCCGCAAGTGGTGAAATCCGCGCGCGTGATGAAGAAGGCGGTCGCCCACCTGATCCCCTTCATCGAGGCGGAAAAACTGCCCGGCGCGAAGGCGAAGGGCCGGATCATCATGGCCACCGTCAAGGGCGACGTGCACGATATCGGCAAGAACATCGTCGGCGTGGTTCTGCAGTGCAACGGCTACGAAGTGATCGATCTGGGCGTCATGGTCCCTTGGTCCAAGATCCTGGAGTCCGCGAACGAGAACGATGCGGACATCATCGGCCTGTCCGGCCTGATCACCCCCTCGCTGGACGAGATGGTGACCGTGGCGGAGGAGATGCAGCGTTCGGAGATGACGATCCCGCTGCTGATCGGTGGCGCCACCACCAGCAAGGTGCACACCGCACTCCGGATCGATCCGGCCTACAAGGGCCCGGTGATCCATGTGCTGGACGCCAGCCGCGCGGTCGGCGTCGCCTCTCAGCTGTTGTCCGACACGCAGCGCGACCCCTACGTCTCATCGGTCTCGATCGACTACGCCAAGGTCCGCGAAGCGCGTGAGGGCAAGGGGCAAAGCGACCTTCTCTCCCTGGCGGACGCGCGGGCCAATGCCTACCAGCCCGACTTCGCCGACAAGTCCGCCGCCCCCGCGCAGCCCGGGGTGCATGTGTTCGACGATTGGGATCTCGCCGATCTGATCGAGACGTTCGACTGGACGCCGTTCTTCCGCGCCTGGGAACTGGCCGGCACGTATCCCGCGATCCTGACGGACGAGGTGGTGGGTGAAAGCGCATCGGGCCTCTACGCCGATGCCCGGGCGATGCTGGACAAGATCGTTGCCGAAAAATGGCTGACCGCGCGCGGTGTGTGCGGCTTCTGGCAGTGTCGGCGCGAAGGGGACGACGTTGTCCTGCCCGCTGAGGACATCCGCTTGCCGTTTCTGCGCCAGCAGTTCAAGAAATCACGCGGCCGCGCCAACTTCTGCCTGGCGGACTTCATCGATCCCGCCGGTGACTGGCTGGGAGGTTTCGCGGTCGGCATCCACGGTATCGAGCCGCATCTGGCGCGGTTCCAGGCCGTCCATGACGACTATTCCGATATCCTGCTCAAAGCCCTGGCCGACCGCTTCGCCGAAGCCTTCGCCGAGCGCCTCCACCAGCATGTGCGTACCACCTTGTGGGGCTATGCGCCAGGCGAGCAGCTTACCAACGTGGCGCTGATCCGCGAAGAATATCGCGGCATCCGACCCGCGCCGGGCTATCCGGCATGCCCGGATCACTCGTTGAAACCCGTGCTGTTCGACTTGCTGAACGCGCAGGAGAACGCCGGCATCACGCTGACCGAAAGCCAGGCGATGCTGCCCACTTCGGCCGTCTCGGGCTTCTACTTCGCCCATCCGGAAAGCCAGTATTTCGGTGTCGCCCGCATTGGCCGCGACCAGGTGGAGGACTATGCCGCACGGCGCGGAGTGGACCTGCCCATCGCGGAACGCTGGCTACGCCCGAACCTCGACTAGAGCCTCTCCGTTCGTGAGGGACGCCATGACCACGCCCACCCCTGCCGCCAGGATCGTCAGCCGCGAGGTGGTGTTCCAAGGCTGGTACACGTTCCTGCGGCTTATGGTCGAAATGCCCGACGGCGCGGTGGTGGACCGCGAACTGCTTCATCGCGGATCGGCGGTCGCGGTCCTGCCTTATGACCCGGTACGCCGCGTGGCGATGCTGATCACCCAGCCCCGCCCCGGCGCGCTGTTCCATGGCGTGCCCAGCCCTTACGAAGCGATCGCGGGCAGCCTCGACGGTGCGGACCCGGCGACCCGCATCGTGCCTGAGGCGATGGAGGAAGGCGGCTTGCGGCTCGGCCGCCTCGAGCCGATCACGAACATGTGGTCGATGGTGCCGGTGTCCACCGAACGGGTCCAGCTTTACCTGACCGCGTACGAGGCGGCGGACGTGATCGGTCCGGGCGGCGGCGCGGAGGGTGAACACGAGAATATCCTGGTCCACGAGATCGGGTTGGACGACCTTCGCGATCTCGCCATGTCCGGCGCGCTAGAGGACGCCAAGACGCTGATCCTGGCGCAGGCCCTGCTGTTGCGGCATCCGGAGTTGTGGCGCTGATCGGAAGGACTTTCCTACAACGTACCAAATCGGTACTTTGGGCATCGTTCTTTCTCATCGTGCAATCAAACATCGAATAGGCCCGTCTCGCCAGGTCCACCCCTCGCAATGGCGGACCGGAACATGCTAGACGCGGGCCGCACATGTTAGATACCGCTCCGCCTGAAGCCCTCACCGCCCTGCACGACACCTTCGGTTTCCCCGCCTTTCGCGGCGTGCAGGAGCATGTTGTCGCCCGCGTCTTGGAAGGCCGGTCGACCCTGACGATCATGCCCACCGGGGCGGGCAAGTCTCTGACGTACCAGCTGCCCGCCGTGATGCTGCGCGGCACTTGCGTGGTGGTCTCGCCGCTGATCGCGCTGATGCACGATCAGCTGCGCAGCGCGACGGCGAACGGCATCCGCGCGGCGACACTTACCAGTGCCGATACCGACCGCATGGCGACGATGGATGCGTTCCGTGCGGGCGAGCTGGACCTGCTGTACGTCGCGCCCGAACGCGCCAGCCAGCAGCACTTCCGTGATCTGCTTTCCAGCGCGCCGGTTTCATTGTTCGCGATCGACGAGGCCCACTGCGTATCGGAATGGGGCCACGATTTCCGCCCCGACTATCGCCTGCTGCGCCCGCTGCTGGATGCGTTCCCGGACGTGCCGCGCCTCGCCCTTACCGCCACGGCGGACCAGCACACCCGCGCCGATATCCTGGCGCAGCTGGGCATCGCCGACGACGGCCTGATCGTCGCCGGGTTCGATCGGCCCAACATCCGCTATGCCATCCGCCCGCGTGACAGCCTGCAGCGCCAGCTCAAGGCGATCCTGGATGAGAACCCCGGCCCCGGCATCATCTACGCCCCCACCCGCGCCAAGGTGGAGCAACTGGCCGAGGCCCTAGGCGCGTCCGGCCGTCGTGTGTTGCCCTACCACGCCGGATTGGACCCGGCGATCCGTGCGCGCAACCAGGCGGCGTTCGTCGCGTCCGAGGATATGGTGATGGTGGCGACGGTCGCCTTCGGCATGGGCATCGACAAGCCCGACGTGCGCTTCGTCGCCCACGCCGGTATCCCCAAGTCGATCGAGGGCTATTACCAGGAAACCGGGCGTGCCGGGCGGGATGGTGATCCGGCGGTGGCGGTGATGCTTTGGGGCGCGGAAGATTTCGCCCGCGCCCGCCAGCGCCTGGCCGAAGTGGAAGACCATCGCCGCGCGTCCGAACGCCAGCGCCTGGATGCACTGGCCGGCCTGGTGGAGACCGCGCAGTGTCGCCGCGCGATCTTGCTGCGCCACTTTGGCGAGCATCCCCCGGAAACCTGCGGCAACTGCGACAATTGCCTGGAGCCGGTGGGCGTCACCGATGCCACGCAACTGGCCCGCAAGCTGCTATCCGCCGTCTATCGCACCGGGCAGAGCTTTGGGCTGGGGCATCTGGAAAAAGTGCTGACGGGCCAGGGCGATGATCGCATCACCCAGCGCGGGCATGACCAGCTTTCCGTGTTCGGTATCGTCACCGCGCAGGAAGCGCCGATGCTGAAGTCCATTGCGCGGGCATTGCAGGCGCGCGGCAGCCTGGTGCCGACCGAGCATGGCGGTCTGGCACTGGGCGGAAACGCGCGCGAAATCCTGAAGGGCGAAGCGGCGGTGGAGGTCGTCGTCGCTCCACCTCGAGAGCGGCGGCGCGGCAAGCAGCGAGGGGCCACGCTCAACCCCGTGGACGATCCGCTGTTCCAGGCACTTCGGGAGTGTCGCCGCGAGCTTGCCCACGAGCAAGGCGTGCCGCCCTATGTCATTTTCCATGACGCCACGCTGCGCGACATGGCGGCGGCGCGGCCTGGCACTCTGGAAGAGATGGGACGCACCTCCGGCGTGGGTTCACGCAAGCTGGACGCTTACGGGGAGGCGTTCCTGGCCGTGATCCGACGGCACTGACGCTGGATCACGGCATTGTGGTGGTTATTGATAGCCGCCTTCGTCTTCACGCTCTTCGGCGGCGTCCTCCTGTGCCTTTTCCAGTGCGTCCGGGTTTTGATCCGGCGCGTCTTCGTTCTTGTCTGTGGGCTTGGGATCGTTGGGATTTGCCATGATCGGTCTCCTCTACACGGTGCGACTATGGAAGCGGATCGCGAGGCAGGCGGTTCCTGGCTCTTGAGGGCAATCGCGCGGATAACGCGGCCGATGCGTACTAGCCCGACGCCCCGTCACGCTGCCAGTTCCGCCTCTACCGGCGATGCCATAGCCGCAGTGATCCGTGCTTCGGTAAGTCCGAAGTCGGCGATATCGTAGCGGTGACGACCCAGCTTGCGGTGGCTGCGCTTGTCCATGAAACGCGCCATCGCTCGCTCCGTGTGCGCATCGAAGGAGAGGTCCAGCATGCGGTAGACGCGCCGCATCTGCCCGCGCCAATCCTCGCGCATCGCGCCAAACGCGACATCGACACTTGGCCGGTCGTGCGCAGCGCGCGCCTGCGCTGTCCGCCGCTGGCGTAGCGAGACTTTATGCAGCCATTCGTCGCCGATCCAGCCGGCATCCACCTTGCGGGATTGCACCGCCATCTGGTTGCGCACCAGGGACGCGGATGAGCCGACGACTTGCACCGGATCGCGATCAAGCACCACCAGCCGGGCATCGGGAAAGGCATGCAGCACCGCCTCAAGGTCCTGGCTGAACTGGGGCAGTTTCAAGATCCACGGTCGATCTCGCTTGTCCCTACGCAACCACTTGATCGTCTGGAGATGGCGCCGAAACTCGGCATAGATCGGCCTGCTATCGAGATGCTCGGCATGGCGGGCGAAGCTGGGAATGCGCCATTGCGCTTCAAATGCCGCGCCATACAGGCCCAGATTGTGCAGCCCGATTTCCTCGTCCGCCTGTCGCGAGCGGACCGGGTGGATGACGTTGAAGCGCGGGTTCAGCCACCGGGCGATCCGCAAGGCAAGCCAGCCGCGCATCCGCCGATCGTCTAGCGGCGACCAGTTCCAGCGCGGCACCGGGTTCCAGCTTTCGTAGAAGCGGGTGAAGGCAAGGCGCTTGTCACACGCAAGGAGGCGCTGCATCCGCGTGCTGCCAGACCGCATCTGGCCAACGATGATGATCGGCGCAACAAGCGGCACGTCCGCAATTCCCGGGTAGCGCCGCCACATCGCCTCCGCCCGCGCGCGTCCCGCCAACGCCGCGACAAGCTGGCCATAAGCGATCGTCGTGCCCAGCGGCGTGAGGTCGGCTTCCTGATCGAGAGCGCAGGTCAGCCGATCCAGGCGATCGCGCCAGCCATCGTCATCCCCGAAATCGGCCAAACCGCTTGTTTGGCGCGCGGCGCGGATCAGCGCCTGGGGTTCGAGCTGCGGCTTGGAAAACCAGCCTTTGCCCCATGCCCGCGCCAGCGCTTCATTCACAACCCTGAGGCGGGGATTCTCTTCAGAGATATCGGCGGCGCTGTTGCGCTGGGCGATCGGAACCATGGCAAGATAACCCGCGGCCCGGCCCAAAGTGCCGGGATAACTGGATTTTTGTCTGGGCTGCGATCATCGGCATAGCGTGTCTCATGCCACGATACGCACCGGCACGCCCTTGGCTGCCGGAACCTGCGATGCCTCGTCATGATACCATACCGGGATCAGCGGATTCATCTCCGGATAGTACGCCCCGATGCAACCGCGCGGCAGCAGGAACGGCATCACCGTAAGCCCGCCGACTTGACGGTGCACGTCGTCACCGGCATCGGTTTTCAGCGCGATGACCTGCCCTTCCCGTAGGCCCGCCTCGGCAATGTCCTTAGGGTTCATCAGGACCACATCGCGCGTGCCTTCAACGCCGCGCAGACGGTCGGAGTAGCCATAGATCGTGGTGTTGAACTGATCGTTGGAGCGCAAGGTGATAAGCCGGAAACGCCCCGGCGCATCGTCGAACCCGATCGAGCGCATGCCGTTGGGAACGGTGAATTGCGCCTTGCCGCTCTTGGTCTTCCACACGCGTTCGCGCGCGGCGTTGCCCTTGTAGAAGCCACCGGGGGTGAAGACGCGATCGTTGAAATCATGGAACAGATCGGGGTAGGTTTCGGCGATGGCATCGCGGATCGTGGCGTAATCACCCACCCAGCGATCCCATGGCACTTTGGCGTTCGGGGCCAGCGTCGCCTTTGCCATTCCGGCGACGATGGCCACCTCTGACTTCAAATGGCGCGAGGCAGGCGTGTTCTTGCCCAGTGAGCCGTGGACGCAGGATAGTGAATCCTCCATCGTCACGGCTTGCGCGCCACCTGCCTGCATGTCCGTTTCGGATCGGCCCAGGCACGGCAGCAGATAGGCGACTTCGCCATTGATCAAGTGGCTGCGATTGAGCTTGGTGGCGATCTGCACTGTCAGGCGCATCTTCACCCAAGCCTCTTCCATCGCCGCCTGCTCGGGGATCGCGCGCACGAAGTTACCGCCCAGGCCGATGAAGGCCTTGACCTTGCCCTCAAGAATCCCCTGGCACGCGGCCACGGTGTTCAGGCCATGATCGCGCGGCGGCGCAAAACCGTACTGGTCCGCCAGCTTGTCCAGCGGGACGAGTTCGGGCTTTTCGGAAATGCCGACCGTGCGCTGGCCCTGCACGTTCGAGTGGCCCCGCACCGGGGAAATGCCAGCGCCTTGCCGCCCGATATTGCCGCGCAACAGCCACAGGTTCGTCAGCGTGGTCAGGTTGTGGAAGCCGTGGACGTGCTGCGTCAGCCCCATGCCGTACATGCAGATCGCCTTCTCGGATTCGACGTAGATCTGCGCCGCTTCCTCGATATCGGCGCGAGACAATCCGCTTTCCGCCTCGATCTGATCCCAGCTGGTGGCGTCGGCGTGCGCCTTCATCTCTTCGAAGCCGGCGGTGTGCTGGGCGATGAAGTCCATATCCAGCACGTGCTGCTGGTCCTTCGCCCATTTGGCCTCCTCTGCCGCCAGGACGTGCTTGATCATGCCGGTGATCGCCGCGATGTCTCCTCCCGCCTTTACCTGCAGGTAGAGCGTCGAAATCTTCGTCGATTTCGGCGTCAGCATCTCCACCGGGCTCTGCGGATTCTTAAACGAAACCAGACCTGTCTCCCGGATCGGGTTGAAGGTCACGATGCGGCAGCCGCGCTTCACCGCCTCCTGCAGCGGATGCAGCAGGCGCGGGCTGTTGGTGCCGGGGTTTTGCCCGAAGAAGAAGATCGCGTCGCAATGTTCCAGATCGTCCAGCACGCAGGTGCCAACCGGCGATCCGATCACTTCCTTCAGCGCCACCGAGGTCGTCTCGTGGCACATGTTGGAGCTATCGGGCAGATTGTTATGCCCGTACAGCCGCGCGAACAAGGCGTAGAGGTAACTCGTTTCCAGGCTGGCCCGGCCCGAGGAATAGAACACGGTAGACCCGGGATCGAGCGCCTTCAGCTCCGTCCCGATCGCGGTGAACGCCTCTTCCCACGAACACGGCACGTATTTGTCAGTGGCGGAGTCATAGCGCATCGGCTGGGTTAGCCTGCCGGTCT
Source organism: Novosphingobium fluoreni (assembly GCF_014196615.1). Classification (GTDB taxonomy): domain Bacteria; phylum Pseudomonadota; class Alphaproteobacteria; order Sphingomonadales; family Sphingomonadaceae; genus Novosphingobium; species Novosphingobium fluoreni. The sequence goes on along the minus strand of NZ_JACIDY010000005.1, from coordinate 129,043 downwards.
GTTCCAGATCGTAGTCTTTCCAGCCTTTCAGCTCGGTCACCGTATGCTGGGCGAAGAAATCGGGCGTGCAGCGAAGCGTCGTCAGTTCCCACAAGGTCGCCTTGGCGCCGTTCTCGCAGAATTCGAACGCGTGAGGTTTGGCAGGCTTGCCCCATGCGCAGGACACGCACATGAACCCTTCGACCTTGTTCTGGCGGCGAAGGGTATCCAGCACCCCGGGTCGCGGACGTTCGCGCAGCGCGGTCTCGAAAATGCCGCGCATCGATCCCCAGCCGCCTTCGCTTCCGGTATAGTGCACCGTGTCGTCTTCGTCGGCCATGGATATTCCTCGCTGCATTCTCAGATCGCTAACGCTCCGAGTGTGGCTTCGTTCGCACCCGCGCCCAGTTTTTGGCGACGGCATAGAGCGCTTGCCCGAAAGGCCGTGATCGGCAAGGAGCACGACCATGGCCGCCATCATGCTGCAGGGAACCGGATCGGACGTGGGCAAGTCGGTGCTGGTCGCCGGGCTGTGCCGCGCCCTCGTCAATCGCGGGCTGCGCGTGCTGCCGTTCAAGCCGCAGAACATGTCGAACAACGCGGCGGTCACGGTCGATGGCGGCGAAATCGGCCGCGCACAGGCTCTGCAGGCGCTGGCTTGCCGGGCAGAAGCTCATACCGACATGAACCCGGTACTGCTGAAACCCCAGGCCGATCGCACCTCGCAACTGATCGTTCATGGCCAGGTGCGCGGCACGCTGGGCTCCAGCAACTTTCGCGAGGCGCGGCGCGCGCTATTGCCCGAGGTGCTGGCAAGCTGGGAGCGGCTGAGGCAGCGCAGCGATATCGTGGTGGTCGAAGGTGCGGGGTCGCCCGCCGAAATCAACTTGCGCGCGGGCGACATCGCCAACATGGGCTTCGCGCGCGCGGCGAATGTCCCGGTCGTGCTGGTCGGCGATATCGATCGCGGCGGAGTGATCGCCTCTCTTGTAGGTACGCGCGCGGTGATCGCGCCGCAGGACGCGGCCATGATCCGGGGGTTCATCGTCAACAAGTTCCGTGGAGACCCGGCGCTGTTCGCGGATGGCTATGCCGCGATCGAGGAGCGCACGGGCTGGCGCGGATTTGGCCTGGTGCCCTGGCTATCCGCCGTATCGCGCCTGCCCAGCGAGGATGCCGTGGTGCTGGAGCGGGCGCACACGCGCAGCGATGGAAAGGCCATCGTCGCCTGCCCGATGCTACCGCGTATCGCCAACTTTGATGATCTCGATCCACTGAAGGCGGAGCCGGGCGTAGAAGTCGTGATGGTTCCACCAGGGCAGCCGATCCCGGCGGAAGCGGCGCTGATCGTGCTGCCCGGTTCGAAAGCGACGATCGCTGATATGGAGTTCGTCCGCCAGCAAGGCTGGGACATCGATATTCTGGCCCATCATCGCCGGGGTGGCATGATCCTGGGTATCTGCGCCGGGTTCCAGATGCTGGGGCAATCCATTGCCGACCCTCACGGCATCGAAGGACAGACGGCTTACGCCCCCGGTCTTGCGCTGCTGGATGCGCAAACCGTGCTGGGCCAGCGCAAGGCTTTGTTGCAGGTTTCCGGACGCGCCCTGGGCGAGGATTTCACCGGCTACGAAATGCATATGGGGCAGACCACGCTTGCGCCGGGCGTCCAACCCTTCGCCCTGCTCGCCCCGGATAGGCCGGACGGGATGATCTCAGCCGATGGGCGCGTGATGGGCACGTATTGCCACGGGCTGTTCTCTTCCGGAGCGTTCCGGCGCGCGTTCCTGGCGCGGCTGCGGGTGGAGGGAGACGGCGTGGATCACGAGGCTCGTGTCGACGCCGCCTTGGACGATCTGGCCCGCGAACTGGAGCAGCATCTGGACATCGACGGCTTGCTCACGATCGCTCGCGCTACTTGAGCCGCAACGGCAGCCCCGCCGCCACCAGCATGACTTCCCCGCAAGCCGCCGCCACGGCCTGGTTGATCCGCCCGGCCTCGTCCCGAAAGCGCCGCGCCAAGGCGTTTTCCGGCACGATGCCATAGCCGACCTCGTTCGAGACCAGCACCAGCGCGCCCTCGAAAGCGCCGATCGCGGCGCACAGCCCTTCCGTAGCGGAGAGTATATCCGCCTCCTGCGCGCCCTCTTCTTGCAGAAGCAGATTGGTGGCCCACAAGGTCAGGCAATCGACCAGCACGACGCTGTCCGGAGCGGAAAGCAGCCCGATCGTCTCGGCCAGCAGCAGCGGCGCTTCGATCGTGCTCCAGCGGCCGTCCCGATCCGCCTGGTGCAACTCCACCCGCGCAAGCATCTCCTCATCCCAGATTTGCGCGGTGGCGACATAGAAGTGGCGTCCTGCAAGCTCCTCGGCGCGCTGCTGGGCGTAGCGGCTCTTGCCGGAGCGGGCACCGCCCAGAACGAACAAGCTGTGGCTCACGGCGCGATGCTCCCCCCCAAAACTGCGAAAACCGCGGCGATAATCCACAGCATCAGACAGGCGCGGCGATAGATCGCCAAGGCTTGGCGCAAGTCCTGCGCGGTGGCATCGGCCCGGCCCGATCCGATCCAGTCCTTGTGGTGAACCACGCCGTCGTAAGCGATCGGCCCCGCCAGACGCAGGCCCAGCGCGCCCGCCATCGCCGCTTCGGTCCAGCCGGCATTGGGCGAGGCATGCTTGCGGGCGTCGCGCCACAGAATGCGCCATCCGCCGCCGCCGCCCAGGCATAGCAAGAGTGCCGCGATCCGGGCGGGCGCCAGATTGAGAGCGTCGTCCAGCCGCGCCGCCGCCCAGCCGAAAGCGCGCCAGCGTTCCTCGCGGTGGCCAATCATGCTGTCCGCCGTGTTGATCGCCTTATAGGCCCAAATCCCCGGCAGCCCGCCCACCAGCAGCCAGAACAGCGGCGCCGCGATGCCGTCGCAAAAGCTCTCCGCCAGGCTCTCGATCGCGGCACGGGCGACGCCGTGGCGATCGAGCGCAGCGGTGTCCCGCCCGACGATCGCCCCCACGGCCTCGCGCGCGGCGGTCAGGTCAGAGCGCTCGAGCGCTTGCGCCACCGGCACGACGTGATCGTACAGGCTGCGCTGTGCCAGGGCCGGCCAGGCCAGCAGCGCCACCCCGATCCATCCCAAGTGCAGTTCGCCCAGCGCCGTCTGCAACAGCAGCCCCCCGCCCGCCGCGACCATCAGCAGCAACACCACCGTGAGGACGCCTAGGGCTCGGCGCATACCGGGCGGTGTGTCGGGTCTGTTCCACCGCCGCTCACACCTATCGATGATGCGCGCGAAAAGGCCGACCGGGTGGCCGATGCGGCGATACAGGCCCGCCGGCCAACCGACTACTGCGTCGATCGCCAAGGCCACCAGCGCGACCGGCTCAACCACGAAGCGCGTCCCGCAGCCGCTCCAGCCCCGCCGTGTCCGCCGGCAGCCCGAAGCGCAGCCACTGGGGTTGCTCGGCAAACGGGCGCGTCAGGATCGCGCGGCGCGCCAGCCGTTCGAACAGCGCGTGCCCATCATCCACCGTGATCAGCCGGAACAACGGACAAGCTCCGATCGCAGAGAAACCGCAGTCTTCCAGAACCGCGTCCAATGCCGCCGCCTGTCGCCACAGCCGGGTCCGCGTCTGCTCGATCCACGCGTGGTCCTGATAAGCCGCCCGGCCGATCGCGAGCGCTGCCGCTGACAACGGCCAGGCACCCAGCACCGCCCGCAAGTCGGCAAGGATTTCCGGCCGCGCGAGGACAAAGCCCAGACGAACGCCCGCCAGACCAAAGAACTTGCCGAACGAACGGAAGACGATCAGCCCCGAACGGTCCGCCACTTGCGCTGCCACGCTGCAATCCGGATCGGGATCGGCAAAGGCTTCGTCCACCAGCAGCCATGGACGGTCCTGCGCCAGGAGCCGTTCGGTGTCGACCAGGCGACCGTCCGGATTGTTGGGATTGGCGAGGATCAACGCCTCCGCCGCATCGGAGCGGCTTGCCTGGGTCGCGATCGAACCAGCCACCATTTCCCCATGCGTGCGATAGCTGGGGGCGACATGGGCGGTGCGCACGCCGTTCAGGGATTGGCCGATCAGCCGCAACCCGATCTCGGTGCCGGGCACCGCGCAGACGAATTGGGGATCGACGCCAAAATAGGCGGCGGCAACCGCCTCCAGCGCGCGCAGGTCTTCGGGGGCGGGCAAGGCTTGCCAATCGAAGTGCAGCGTATCGACGCCGGGCCACGGCACCGGATTGATGCCGGTCGACAAGTCCAGCCAGTCATCACCGCCGAAGTGCCGCCGCGCCGCGGTGATGCCGCCGCCGTGCCAGGTCCACGGCGTCATGTCAGCCGCGCGCCTATCGCCAACGCAAACAGCAATCCACTTTCGACGATCTCGATACCGGCGCCGTGGCCGTCTCCGGAAATGCCGCCGATGCGCCGCAGCACCCACCAGCCCCAGCCACCAATCAGCATCGGCGTGGCGAGCAGGCCGGGGGCGAACCAGGCGGCGACGGCCAGCAGCGCGCCCCAGCCCGCAAGGTCGATTGTCCGGGCGGCACGGCGAAACCGGGAGCCCAGTCCGGCGTGAAGATCGGGCAGCCAGCGGGACCAGACCAGCGGGCCGATCCGGGCGGCCAGCGGCACCAGCACCACCGCCTCCAGCACAGCCATCTCGATCAACGCATGGAGCAGGACCAGCTTGGCCAGCAGCTGCAGCCCGATCGTCACCACGGCGAAGCTGCCGACATGGGGATCGGCCAGCACCGCCAGCAAGCGATCCCGATCCTTGTGCGCCGCGCCGCTGGCATCGGCGATATCACCCAGCCCATCCAAATGGAGCGCACCCGTAACCGCCACCCAGGCGATGACGCCCAGCAATGCTCCGGTCCAGCTATCGACCCGGGTCCCGGCCCAGGCCGTTGCGGCCAGCAACGCGCCGATCAGCAGGCCCACCGCCGGAAACCAGCGGATCGAAGCCGCAAACTCCTCGTTCGATACGGTCACGCGCGGCATCGACACGCGTGTCAGGAACTGGATCGCGATGACCAGGCCCTTCACGAACGAAGCCCCACCACTTGCGCCCCGCCGCTCTCGCCCGGCCAGACACGCAACGACAGGCATGCCGCATATGGCAGGTCGAACGCCCAGACCTGCCGCTGATCGAAGTCGCAGAGCCGATGCAGCGCCGCCCGCATCGCGCCGCCATGTGTGACTACAAGGGTCGGCACAGCCGACAGGTCCGCCAAGGCTTCGCCAATGCGCACGGCCAGTGTCGACCATCGCTCACCTTGCGGCGGCGGCGCGGCATCCGGGTCTTGCCAGAACTCGGCCAGCGCGGCGGGATCGATCTGCGATGGCGCCAGCCCGTCCCACGCGCCGAAGTCCAGCTCCCGCCAGCGCCGATCGATCCGCACCGGCAACGCCAGCCGATGTGCGATGGCCTGCGCCGCGAGCCGACAGCGGGCAAGATCGGACGAGACGATCGCCTTCACATCCAGCCGCTCGGCCTGCGCAACGCACGCCGCGATACCTTCCGGCGTCGGGGCCGCGTCGATTCGGCCCAGCAGCAAACCTTCCCTCTCCGGCGCGCCATGGCGGAGGAGATGGAGCGAAAAATCCGTCATGCCACCCGGAGGAGCGTCGGTCACAATGCGCCCGCGACTTGCGCCTCCGCGAAAGTCGCCATGTTCTGATGCGCAGCAAGGGCAGCGCGGATGATGCCGACCGCCAGCGCCCCGCCGCTGCCTTCGCCCAGCCGCATGCCCAGCGTCAGCAGCGGCTCCAACCCGTATGCAGCGAGCAACCTTACGTGGCCCGGCTCGGCGGAGCGATGCCCCGCGATGCAGTGATCGACGATCCGGGGGTTCTGCGCGAACAGCGGGGCGATCGCCGCGCCGGTGATGAATCCATCCAGCACCACCGGCACGCGCAGCCGCCGGGCGTGCAGCACCGCCCCGGCGATCGCAGCGATTTCACGCCCGCCGACCCGGCGCAGGCTTTCGAAGGCGGTGGCGGGGGCATCGGCATGGAACCGCACAGCGGCCTCCACCACGGCGATCTTGCGCGCGACCCCTTCGGCCGCCAGCCCCGTGCCGGGGCCTGTCCACGCGCTGGCCGGCCCTCCGAAGCTGCGGGCGCAAAGCGCGGCCGCGGCGGTGGAGTTACCGATCCCCATCTCGCCCACCACGATCAGGTCGGGCCGGTCGGCAACCGCTCTTGCGCCCAGGTTGAGGGCTTCCAGGCAATCGTCCTCGCTCATGGCGGGCGCTTGCGTGAAGTCTGCCGTCGGTCGATCGAGCGCGATCGGAACCACGCTCAATTCCAGGCCGGAAGCAGTGGACAAGGCGTTGATCGCCGCTCCTCCCCGGCGGAAATTCTCGACCATCTGCATGGTGACGCTGGCGGGAAACGCGCTCACGCCTTGCGCGGTAACGCCGTGATTGCCCGCGAAGATCACCGCGCGCGCGCATTCCAGCACCGGCCGCTCGCGCTGTTGCCATGCCGCAAGGAACACGGCCACGTCCTCCAACCGCCCCAAAGAGCCAGCCGGCTTGGTCAGCTGGGCCTGCCGCGCGCGGGCCGCGGCGATTGCAGCATCATCAGGGGCAGTCAGTTCAGCCAGCGCCGCCGCGAAGGCCTCGGGCGAGCGGAACGCGGTCATTCCACCAGGTATCCCTCTGGCGGAGTGCGCGTGATGAAGTGGCCTTTCACTCCATCCGGCCATTGCTTGTAGGGCACCTGCCCATGCGCACTGTCGGCGTAGCGCACCGCATAGTCGAGGATGGCACGAGCGGCCTCTTCGTTGGGAGCGAAGCGGCCCAGCACATAGCCGACCTTGCCCGGCGCGCGCAGATGGATGGTGCAGAAATCCTTGCATGCGAACAGGCAGGGCATCTGCTGCACTTCGACGCCCTGGTACTGCGGCTCGGTGGCTCTGATGTGCTGCAGCGCATCCGCCAGGCGCGTTCCGCCGCGCCGGCCATCGGCGTCCTCACGCTCCGTGGCGGAATGGCGGCAGGTGTTGCACACCACCACCGCCGGGCCCGATCCGGCTGACTTCAACATGGCGCACGTCCGGCGCTGGCATCGCATGATATTGGCATTGGGCACCCCGTCGACGATCCGCGCTGCTGCGGAATGCCGAGGAAGCGCGCGAAACGCGTGCGACATCGCCACCCGCCGCAAGGCGCGGCCTGGCTCGTCGTCGCTCGGGTTTACCCCCGTCCGCCCGGCACACCCTGTCCGCGCGAAGGACGACCGCGACGGGCAGGTCTCCTGGCTTGCGGGTCTATGCCGGAAGACCGCCTTCTCAGGATGAATCATCCCAATGGCATGTGGCCTTCAGCTCGCCGCTTACAGTTGCAGGGGCAGCCGGAGTTGATCCGTTCCCTTTTCATCCCCGTCTCCGGGGAACCTGTCGCAGATGCGCGATTATCCGACCGTCCGGGACGCGTCAATCATGTCGCCGCCGCTTCCCCGGCGGCACGACCCATGACCGTGACCGAGGGCCACCCGCCTGCACGATCGATGCGCGCCTCGATCCCATAGACGGCGCGCAGATTCTCGCGCGTCAGCACCGCCTCAGGCGAACCCTGCGCCACCAGTGCGCCTTGCGCCATCAGCAGCACCCGATCGCAGTAGCGCGCCGCCATCGTCAGGTCGTGCAACACGGTGATCACCAGCGCGCCCCCGCGCGCCTCTGCCTGCAGCAGGTCCATGACATCGATCTGGTGCCCGGGATCGAGACTGGCGAGCGGTTCGTCCGCGATCAGGGCCGGGGCCTGCACCGCCAGCGCGCGCGCCAGCATCACCCGCGCCCGTTCCCCGCCGGAAAGCTCGGTCGCCACCCGATCGCGCAAGGACAGCACGTCGGCCTGGGCCATGGCCTGCTCCACCGCCGCGCGATCGGTCGCACCGATGCGGGACAATGGGGCCAGGTGCGGTAAGCGCCCAAGCTCCACCAGCCGCTCCACCGAAAGTGGCCAGTGCAGCGTCTGCCCCTGGGGAAGATACGCGACCTGGCGTGCCAGTTGGGCGCGGGGCAGCCTGGCCACGTCCGCACCGTCCAACGCAATCGTCCCGGCAAACGGCACCAGCGCCAGCATCGCGCGGGCCAGCGTGGACTTGCCCGCGCCGTTAGGGCCGACAATCGCGACCAGTTCCCCCGCGCCGAAGCTGGCATTAACATCGCGAACCACGGTGCGACGGCCCAGCGACACGCTGACGGATTGCAAGGCCAAGCTCACCATACGCGCCGCTCCCGCAACAAGTGCAGCAGGAAGACCGGGACGCCAAGAAAGGCGGTGACGACGCCCAGCTTCAGTTCGCTGCTCGTCGGGATCAGACGCACGGCGATATCGGCGCAAGTCAGCAGTGCGGCTCCCGCCAGGGCAGAGGGCAACAGGATGGCAGAGGGGCTGCGGTCCGTCAGCGGGCGCACCAGATGCGGCACGATCAGGCCGATGAAGCCGATCGCGCCGGAAACCGCCACCGCCCCGCCAACGCCGATCGCGATGCCCAGCAACAGGCGCAGGCGGGTACGGCCCAGATCAACGCCCAGCGCCTTCGCGCCATCCTCGCCCAGCGTCAGCGCATCCAGCGCACGGCCATCCCACATCAGCAGGATCGCGCCTGTGACGATGCAGGGAAAGGCCACCGCGACATGATCGTAAGAACGGTTCTCCAGACTGCCGAGCAGCCAGGTCGCGATCTCCATCGCGGCGAACGGATTGGGCGAAAGGTTAAGCGCAAGGCTGACCCCAGCGGTCGCCAGAGTGCCGATCGCGATGCCCGCCAGGATCAGCGTCAGCGCGCTTTCCGAGCGTCCGGCAAGCAATGCCAGCAGCGCCAGCGAAGCCAGCGCGGAAACGATCGCCAGCACCGGCAGCGCCAGCGGATGCCAGGCGTAGAGTCCAAAATAGAGCGCCGCCACCGCCCCCAGTGACGCGGCGTTCGATGTGCCCAGCACGGAAGGCTCGGCCAGCGGATTGCGCAGGAAGCCCTGCATGGCCGCGCCGGCCAGCCCCAGTATTCCGCCAACCCCCAGGCCCAGTAGCGCACGCGGCAGGCGCAGTTCTAGGACGATCGCGGTTGCGAGCGGGTCCCCTTGGCCCAGGATCGTCGCGGCGATCCGGCCAAAGCTCAGCGTCACCGGGCCCAAGAGCAGCGATGCCAGCGCCGCCATGATCGCCAGCATCGCCAGGATGAGCGAGAGGATCGCGGGGCGCACCCTCATGCGGGATGCCGTTTGCGCCGTCTCAAGACGCGGCTAAGGACGCATCGATGCATCTTCGTGTTCCCCTGGCGCTGGCCCTGGCGCTCATCACGCCGGGCGGCGCGGCTGCAGATGCCCCCTACCGGAGCGTGCCCGCCACCGCCAAGCCCCAGCGCATCGTTTCGCTCAATCTGTGTGCCGATCAACTGCTGGTCCTGCTGGCCGACCGCAGCCAGATCGCGGGCGTGACGCGCTACGCTGCCGATCCCGGCCTGTCGGCTGTGGCTCGCCAGGCCAAGGGCTTGCCGGTGGTGCGCAACTCGGCCGAGCAGGTGCTGGCGATCAACCCGGACCTGGTGTTCGGCACCCCGGCCTTCGCCAGCAGCCCCCTCACCGCCTTGCGCGGTCGACGCTATCGCACGCTGGAACTGAAGAGCGCCACCCAGTTCGCCGATATCGTCGCCTCTGTCCGCCAGACTGCCGCCGCCGTCGGCCACCCGGCGCGGGGCGAGGCCCTGATCGCCCGGATGCGCGCCGATCTGGCCGCGATCGGCCGGCCAGGACAAGGCGCAGTGGCCGCCTATTACCAGCGGCGCGGCTACATGACGGGGACCGGCACGCTGGTGGACGATCTCATGCGCCGGATCGGCCTAGTCAATCTGGCGACAAGGTTGGGACGGCCCGCGCTGTCGCAAGTCAGCCTGGAAGAGATGATCGCCGCCCGCCCTGACTACCTGATCGTTGAGGCGGGGACACAGCGCGTCGAGGACCAGGGCACCGAGATGCTGCATCACCGCGTGCTGGACGCCATTCCGCGAATTGTCATTCCCCAGTCCTGGACGGTGTGCGGCGGCCCTGCCTATGTCCGTGCAGCGCAGGCGATGGCGCACCAGATCGCAACCCGTCCGGCAATAAAGCAGAAATAATTTCAGCTCGTCTCAAATCCGCTGATCGGGCACGCGGACAAAACCTTGCAAAAACAAAGCGGGTGATCGGGTTGGGTTGAAAGCCTGAACGGCGGCTTTCAATGCCATTCAGCCAGTTCGCAGCGCATCGGGCGGAAATCATCGAATATCGTAGAGCGCCTATCAGGAGGCACCCATGTTCAAGGCCGTCGTTGCATCACTCACTCTCGCCAGCGCCGCCGTGACGGGCTTGGCCGCCGCCCCTGTCATGGCGCAGGACCGCTATGATTACACCGAGCATTACGAGGGGCGCGACGGCAGCTACTATCGCTCGGAACGCCGCGAGGAATATGACGGCGACCGCGACGGCTATCGGGATCGCGACTATTACCGTCAGGGCTACCGCGATCAGCGCGATTACCGCGATGGCGATTATGCCTATCGCGAACGCCCCGTGCAGTACCGCCGCGACGTCTATCGCGATGATCGCTATCGCCGAAACTATGGCCGCTGCACCTCCGGCACCACCGGCACGATCATCGGCGGCGTCGTGGGCGGTCTGCTCGGGCGCGAGATCGGCCGCGGTGGATACTACAATCGCCCCAGCGGCACCGGTCTGATCCTGGGCGCAGGCGCAGGCGCCCTTGCCGGCCGCGCGGTGGAACGCAACGGCTGCCGTTGATGGGATAGCGGGCGATTGGTTGATTGGCTGATCGCCCCTACCTCCTTTTTCCTCTGACGCTCGGCGATCGGCGGTGAACAGGCCGCAAAAGAGCTTCCGCTCGCTCTCCAGCCCGGTATGCTGGCTGCATGTTGTTGATCGTCGGAACCATCCGCTTGCCGTCCGAGAACTTGGATGCTGCCCGCCCAGTCATGAAGCGCATGGCTGATGCCAGCCGGTTAGAGGACGGTTGCATCGAGTATGGCTACGCAGAGGATGTATTCGATCGCGGCCTTATCCACGTGAAGGAACTGTGGAGGGATCAAGACGCCCTCGATCGCCACGTCGCGGCGCCGCATCTCACCGAATGGCGCGCGGCCTGGCCCGGCCTAGGCATCGGCGATCGCAACCTTCGCGTATACGATGTTCAGGAACCGCGGCCGGTCTAGGTGACGTTCCAAAGTGGCGTTATTTGAGCGCGGAGGATTGTCGCAGTCAGCCGAAAGCTTCCATCCTCTGTCTTCCCGGGCTTGACCCGGGATCCCGCTTTTTTCGGGCCGTGTGGAAAAGATAGCAGGACCCCGGATCACGTCCGGGGAGACGGGTCGAAGAATTCTCGCCGCTCCTTCTCTAAAATTCGATACCTGCCTGCGCCTTGACGTTCTGTTCGCGGAAGGGGTGCTTTACCAGCGTCATCTCGGTCACGAGGTCGGCCGCGTCCATCAGGGTTTGCGGGGCGTTGCGGCCGGTGATGATGAAGTGCGTCATCGCCGGTTTGGCAGCAATGGCGGCCAGCACCTCGTCCAGCGGCAGGTAATCGTAGCGCAGCACGATGTTCAGTTCGTCCGCCAGCACCATCGCATAGGAGGGATCGGCCAGCATCCGTTTCACTTCGTCCCAGGCTTCACGCGCCACGGCGATGTCGCGGCTGCGGTCCTGCGTGTCCCAGGTAAAGCCCTCCCCCATCGGCTTGAACTCGATCAGGTCGGGGAAGCGATCGAACACGGCCTTCTCGCCCGTCGCCATCGCGCCCTTCACGAACTGTACCACCCCTACCTTCATGCCATGACCCAGCGCGCGCACCACCATGCCCAGCGCCGCCGAAGTCTTGCCCTTGCCGGTGCCGGTGTGGACGATCACCAGCCCCTTCTCCACCGTCTTGGCGGCCACCTTGCGGGCCTGAGCCGCCTGGACTTTCGCCATCTTGGCCTTGTGTTCATCGTCGGTGCGAGGGGTCTTCATCGGTAATCTCCGGGCGGGCTGGCGGCACCGTTCGCAGGTGCGGCGGGCGCTGGCAATCCCACCCGATGCGCCATCAATTTGCTTGACGCTATCGGCCTGTCGCCCTCTAAGCAGCCGTGCAAGGCGTCCCGAAAGGCTTCACCGCCCGAGGGACATGGGAATGAGGTGGGCGTTCGCGCCCGAAGCCTCAGCCGCCCCCGCGACTGTAAGCGGATAGCGAGAGGCGCATGGTGAACCCCGGTTCGCCAGCCACTGGAGCCCCAAAGCTCCGGGAAGGTGCGCCACAAGCGATGACCCGCAAGCCAGGAGACCGGCCCTGCATTCGCGCCATTTCGGCGCATCGGTGCCACTCAAGGCCGTCGGTGGGACGGCAGGAGAAACGTGTTATGCATATCGAACCGGGCCTTGTGCCCCCGGGCAAAATGATGCTCGGCTACATCACGGCCGCAGCCGCCGGGTCTTACGCGCTGAAGCAGGTGGCGGACACCGCGCGGCAGAGCGGGGCCGCCTCCGTCGCGCTGCGCAGCCTGATCGCCACCGTTCTGGTGTTCTGCTTCTTCCAGGTCCTGCCGCACCATCCGGTGGGCGTATCCGAAGTCCACCTGATCCTGGGCTCGACCCTGTTCCTCACGCTCGGCCTGGCGCCCAGCGCCGTCGGCCTCGCTATGGGGCTGCTGATCCAGGGCCTGTTCTTCTCTCCCATCGATCTGGCGCAATACGGCATGAACGTGACCACGCTGCTGGTGCCGCTGTTCGGCTTGGCCGCGCTGGCCCGCAAGATCGTCGCGCCGCGCACGCCCTACGTGGCGCTGGGCTATGGCCAGGCGCTGGCGCTTTCCACCACGTACCAGGCCGGCATCGTCGGCTGGGTCGCGTTCTGGGTCTGCTGGGGCCAGGGCTTTGCCGCCGCGAACATGGCATCGCTGGCCACGTTCAGCGGCGCTTACATGCTCGTCATCGTGGTGGAGCCCGTGATCGATCTTGCCGTCCTGGCGACCGCCAAGGCCCTGAGCGGCCTGAAGGGCAGCGGACTGGTGGAACGACGCCTTTACGAAACCGCCTGATCCCAAGCCAGCCACCACGTGTGGCTTGTGACAGATAACCAATGGTTCGAGACGGCCTGACCGCCCGATCGAACATATATGATCGCGCCGGTGCCTCGAGAGAGGCTTAAAAGGGAACGCGGTGACGATGGCGTGCCCATCCAATCCGAGGCTGTCCCTGCAACTGTAAGCGGTGAGTGCGATGCGCATCGCTTCCCTCGGCTATCGAGGGAAGCAGCCACTGGGCCGGACGTTCGCGTCTGTCATAGCCTGGGAAGGCCGTGCGTCAAACGATGACCCGTGAGCCAGGAGACCTGCCGGTGCTTGGTCGCTCTTGCTTGGGTCCAGGGGATGGTCCGGGCACGGTGAACTCCGTCTGAGCGGCGAACGAGCGGCCAAGCCGCAGCGATGGGTTTTCCCTCGGTCGTCTCGCACGTCCGTCTCCCGTTGCTGTAACGGTTCGCGGGCGTTGCCCGCCGCCAGGCACAACCGTTCGTAACTTGCAGCCAAATGCCGTGCCCTGGAAGGGCTCGGGCATACTTGAAACGGGGCCTCAGTTACGATGAACAAGTATCTCCTCTCCTCCGGAATCTGCCTGCTGTCCGCTGCCTTCGCCGGTACCGCGCAAGCTGACGGATCCTCCGATGTTACAGCCGATATCTTAGTGATCGGTCGGTCGGACCTGGGCATGAAGGTAGCCACCGAAACCGGCAGCCGTCTGGGCCTGACCCCGCTGGAACTGCCCGCCAGCATCGCCACCGTCGATGGTGACACGATCCGCGCCCGGGGCGATCTGACCGTTGCCGAAGCCGTGTCACGCGCGCCGGGCGTCACCACGATCGGCAATCCCGGCAATGGCAACACCGCCTTGTCCGTGCGCGGCTTCACCGGGCAGAGCTCTGTCCTGCAGTTGGTAAATGGCGTCCGCCTGTTTCCCACCGCCGGCACCATCACCTTTCCCACCGATCCCTGGAATGTGGAGCGGATCGAAGTGCTGAGCGGACCATCCTCGGTGCTCTATGGCCAAGGTGCGCTGGGCGGGGCGATCAACGTCGTCACCAAGAAGCCCAGCGACCGGCGCGAACTGGACCTGGAAGCCAGTTACGGCTCGCAAAACACGATGCACTTTGCGGCCGGAGCGGGCGGCCCGCTGGGGCAAGTGCTCAGCTACCGCGCGGATGCCAGCTATCGCCGTTCCGATGGCTGGGTCGATCGGGGCCGGAGTGAAAGCTTGTCCCTTGGCGGCGCGCTGCGCTTCGCCCCTTCGGATCGCTTCAGCCTGACCCTGCGGGGCGATTATGGCGACAACAAGCCGATGCAATACTTCGGGACGCCGCTGATCGACGGCCGCCTGGACCCACGCACCAAGCGCCGCAACTACAACGTCCGCGATGCACAGATGCATTATCGCGACGATCGCCTGACGCTGACGGCACAATGGGCGATCAGCGACGCGGTGTCCTTCACCAACACCGCTTATCGGCTGAGCAGCAAACGCCGCTGGTACAATCTTGAGAACTACTGCTGGATCGGCGCCACGGGAGAATGCCCCAGTGGCAACGGTTCCGGCATACCCGGCCTGATCCGTCGCCTCGACAACCTGGGCATCGTCCATGATAACAGGCAGTTGGGCGATCAGGCCAACCTTACCATCCGCTCGCAACTGGGCAGCGGGCTGGCCAACGATCTGGTGCTGGGCTTCGATGTCAACGCGATCAAGCTGACCTATTCGAACAACTTCGCGTTTGCGGATCAGTCGGACGAAGTCGACCCCTTCCGCTTCGATCCCGGCACGTTCGACGGCAAGGCCAACCGCATCCCCCGCTATCTGACACGCACCAGCGAATGGAGCGTCTTTGCCGAAGACCGGTTGAAGATCGGCCAGCAAATCTCGCTCATCGGCGGCTTCCGCTATGAAGAAGACCGGGTGAAGCGGCGCAACTTCATCTATGACGCGGGCGGCAACATCACCGGGCAAGTCAACGCGTTCCCCAATGGCGCGCGGCAGCGCAAGTTCGAAAACTTCACCTGGCGGGTGGGCGCCGTCTATCAGCCGACACCGAACCTGTCGTTCTACGGCCAATACTCCACCGGCGTCGATCCGCTGGGGACATTGACCACTTTCACTACCAACGCCACGCAGTTCAGCTTCACCAATGCCAAGGGCGATCAGGTGGAAGCGGGAGTCAAGGCCAGCTTCTTGGACGGCAAAGGCTCTGCCACGCTGGCAGCCTATCGCATCGTCAAGAAAGGGCTCGTGGCGCAGCGGACGCCGACCAGCCCGATCGAGCAGATCGGCCAGCAATCCTCCAAGGGCATAGAGGCCGCCCTCGCCTTCTCGCTTCCCGGCGGCTTTGCGCTGGATGCGAACGGCACGATCCTGAAGGCGCGCTTTGACGACTATATCACGGGCGGTAAGGACTTTGCGGGCAATACGCCGTCCGACGTGCCGGAGACGGCCGCAAACCTCTGGCTGACCTGGCAAGGCTTGGGCGGGCTGCGCGCGCAAGCCGGACTTCGCTATGTCGGCCGGCGCTTTTCGGATAACGGCAACCGGTTCCGC
Source organism: Novosphingobium fluoreni (assembly GCF_014196615.1). Lineage (GTDB taxonomy): Bacteria > Pseudomonadota > Alphaproteobacteria > Sphingomonadales > Sphingomonadaceae > Novosphingobium > Novosphingobium fluoreni. The sequence continues at coordinate 113,449 of NZ_JACIDY010000005.1, read as the reverse complement.
GTGCCCGGTTACGCCGTGGTCGACGCCGGGCTGTCCTATGCCTTCACGCCTGATCTGGCGGTCGACTTGCGGGTCTACAACCTCCTCGACAAGGACTACGCGGCCACCACGTATTCGGATCAGCAATGGCTGCTGGGCCGCCCGCGCTCCGTCGACGTTGCGCTCAGAGCCCAGATCTGATGAAGACGGCGCCCGGGCTGCTGCATAAAGGCAAGCGATGGCTCTATCTGGTCCATCGCTGGATCGGCATTGCCACATGCCTGCTGCTGGCGATGTGGTTCGTTTCGGGCGCGGTCATGATGTACGTGCCGTTCCCCTCGCTCACCGAGGAGGAACGGCTGGCAGGGTTGCGGCCGGTCGACTGGGCCAATGTCCATGGCCCTGCTGCGCCCGGTACTTGGCTGCAACAGGGCCCCGACGGGCCGCTGTGGCTGGGCGAACAAACGCGATCGGCCACGCAAGGGCTGCCCCTCCCCCCCACCGATGCCGCCGCAGCCAAGCGCGAGGCGGCGGCTTTCGGACACGCAAACGTCCGGTCAGCCAGTCTGATAGAGCGGGATCAGTGGACCGTCGCAGGCAGCTACGATCGCTATCGCCCCTTGTGGAAGGTCACGCTCGATCGGCCCGACGGGCTCGTCCTCTATGTCAGTGGCAAAACCGGCGGCGTGGTGCTCGACACCCATCGGACAGAGCGCTTCTGGAACTGGCTGGGCGCGGTCCCGCACTGGATTTACCTGACGGTGCTGCGACAGGACCAGCCCCTGTGGCGGCAGGTCATCCTGTGGACTTCGGGCGCGGGTATCGTCGGCGTGGTCAGCGGCATGTGGATCGGCGTGCTACGCGTCCGCCTGCGCCGCCGCCGCTACAAGGGCGGCCGCGTCTCACCGTATCGGGGCTGGCAGTGGTGGCACCACGTCTTCGGGCTGCTCGGTGGTACGGCCATGACGCTATGGATCGTCAGCGGGTGGCTTTCGGTCGATCCCAACCGATGGTTCGCCGACAAAGGCCCGGGCGACGCCGCCCTCGCCCGCTACGCCGCCCAAGGTTCTGCCCCACCGATCGACTGGCGCGCGATCGGTCAGCTTCCCGAGGCTGACACCGTAAAACGCGCGCGCTTGATCTGGACGGACGGCATGCCGCTGCTGGTCCTGGCCCGGACGAGTAGGACGGCGTCGGTCCTGAACGCGCGAACGCTGCAAACGATAGCACTCGATCCCGCCCATCTCGTGCAGGCGGCGCGCCGAATATTGCCTCACGCCGGCGTCATCCGCACGGACTGGCTGACACAGCCCGACACCTATTGGTACAAAGCCAAAGGCACGGTGGAACTGCCGGTCCTGCGCATCCACTTCGACGATCCGGCGCAAACATGGATCACGATCAGCCCCCGCACCGGGGAGATACTAGAGACGCCAAGCGCACGTCGCCGATTATACCGCTGGCTGTTCGACGGCATCCACCGGTGGGACTTCGACGGCCTGATCACCCGCCGCCCCTTGTGGGACGCCTGGATGGCCTTGTGGCTGGCAATGGGCACGATCGGCGCGATCAGCGGCATCGTCATCGGGGTCCGGCGCCTGCGGAAGTAGGGCCAGGCGTCCAACATTATAATACAGCGCGAAGCATTTGCAGAACGCGGCCTGCTTATCCTCGTCCGCCTCCGGCACGGCGGATATTCATGGAACGATTGGGTCTACTCTATACAAAAAAGCAGGTCCGAAACTCAGGATCATTTCCGAGTTTCAGACCTACCTTCATCAGATCAATTATATGTCAGAACTTGATCGAGGCACTGCCACCAAAGGTGCGGGGCGCTCCATAAACGGCAGTCGCATACCCGAAGGCCTGGAACTGAGCCTGCCGCGCGGTGATGTAGTTTTTGTCAAACAGGTTCCGGACCCAGAATTGAGCACTGATCGGCGATCCTGCAACGTTCTCCCAATTCAAAGAGGCGCTGGCGGTGAAGTAACTATTGATTTCATTGTATTGAGGGCCAAAGCTGGCGTTGTAACCCACGAACAGATTGTTTTGCTTGATCTTGCTCGAGTAATATCCAGAAATAGTCGTTGTGATCTTACCGGAGCTCGGATCGATCGGCAATTCGTACGTGGCGGCCACGTTGAATTGATGCTTCGGCGTCTGCGCCGGCACCGCGCCGCTCAAGTCGCTCCTGGGAACGAGTGTTGCGCCAGTCAGGCCATCCGCGTTGCCGCCAAGACCAGGAATGATGAAGCTCTTGAACTCGGAATGGATGTAATTGTAGCTGCCGTCGAAGGTCAGACCTTGAACGGGTGAGTACCGCATCTCAAAGTCCGCGCCATAGACCTCTTGCTTGGCGGCATTGATAACGCCGAAGCCGGAGAACTGATCGTCATAATTAACATTGACGAAGATCTGCTTGTTGCTGGTTTTGCCACGATACAACGCCACGTTGGTACGAAGTGGACGCCCACCGAGCGACCAGTCCGCCTTTACGCCGGCCTCGATCATCGTGGTCTTCTCAGGCTCGTAGAAGGGAACTTCGCGAATTGTAAAGTTGGCGCCCCCAGCAAGATAGCCATGGCTGATCTTGGCGTAACCCAGAACGCGCGAGCTGAACTTGTTGGAAAGCGCGACGGTCCAGCTTGGAGCGCGGAAGCTCTTGCTACGTCGGCCGACGCAAGCATTCAGATCCCGGTCCGTGTAAGCCAGGAACGCGGCGGTGTTGCACGGCGTCCGCGCATCGGGTCGGAAAAATTTGCCGAACCGCGGCAGCACACCGTCCGCCTGAGCGACCGTACCTTCTGACTTCACATGATCCCAGTTGTAACGGACACCGCCCGAAATATTCAGGGTATCGGTAATGTCGAACTCAGAGTTGAAATAAGCTGCCTTCGATGTGAATTGCTTCTTCTCAAAGTTCAGCGCATTGCTCACCAATGGTGCGTTGAAGAACGTCAGATAGATGCTTTGCGCCACGGTGGCATTTTGGCCCTGCCTTTTGTCGTTCAGGAGGAAATATCCACCCAGGCTCGTCCGCAGGCGCCCATCGAGGGCTTTGTGCCGCAGCGTGATGTCGTCGGTCCACTGCGAGGTCTTCACGTCGTTCAGGACATTCACCAGAGCGAAGGACGTGCCGGAGCTCTCTTCCGATGTTTCCGTTTTGTCATGGCGATAGCCCAGAACGTTGCGGATGGAAAAGGCATCGGAAAGCTCGATCGTCGCGCGATGCTCCAGCCCGAACAGCTTCGCCTTGCCGTAAAGGTCCTTCGCCACGCCTGAAGGATCGGCACCAACGAAGATGGATTTGCGCGAGCCCGTTAGCGCACCCAAGTTGGCAAGATTGATACCCTGGCCGGCATTCGGTCGGAATGCGACGGGGATGAACGCGGTGGGGGATTCATCGCGCTGGAAATAGTCCAGGATCAGCGCCGTTTCGATCGGTCCGCTGTTGAGCGACATCGTTCCACGCAGCGAGTAACGGTTCTCGTCCGAGAAATCCTTTGGGGCACCACCCGCCGCGATCCGGTTCTTCACGTATCCATCACGCTTGATGTAGTTTCCGGCAAAACGAAAAGCTAAAACGTCGTTGACGGGCAAGTTGATCATGCCCTCGAAATCACGGCGATTGTAGTTGCCGTAGCCCGCCTTCGCGAAGGCCTCGACCTTGTCGGTTGGAAGATTGGTACGGACCGTGATCGTACCACCCGTTGTATTGGTGCCGAACTGCGTACCCTGCGGGCCCTTGAGCACTTCAACGGTGCTGATATCGTAGAACTGCGTCGTGATACCGACCGCTGACATCAACGGCACGTCATTCAGATAAAGAGCGACGCCGCCATCAATGCCCAGCTCGGTTGCCGTGCCGCGGATGGCGAATACCGGGACGCCACCGGTCGCGTTGTTCGAAATCGTCAGACCGGGAGTAATCGTCTGAAGATCCTGAACGGTAAGGATCGCACGGTCTTGAATTTCCTTGCCGCCGAATGCAGCCACGGTGATCGGAAGCGACTGCGCGGCTTCACCGGTCTTGCGGGCGGTGACGATGATGTCGCCAAAACCTGTGCCATCGGCCGGCTGCTGATCCTCCGCCGCGATTACCGGGCTCGCCATCAGGGCCACGGCCGTAGCGAAAACAGAAGCGCCGATTACGCGGCACGATGAAACTTTCATGTAATTCCTCCCAAGTCAGGCAACTACCAGAGCCCGCTTTCGCAGCGCTCATATCGGCAAGTTCAGCCGGACTGCATGGGATTTTGCCCGTCTCCAAAAGCAATCAGACATAGGATTGAAAGTGTAGTTGGTGGCAGTCCCGATAGATTTTATGACACCTGTTGCCCAATTCACACGGCACTGACACAACGAATGATCGTTTGGTCTGACGCTTATCAGAATAACCCGCGCTCCCCTTCGGGGGCTCTACGCACCCGCAGTCGAGAATTGGCGGATACTAGGGAAGGCGGTGCCGACTACACCTTTCACACCAATTGGCGGCTCGCGAAGCGGGACATCAACTGCATCGCTGCGATGCTGTCCGCATGCAAAACGGCAAGAGTTTGAAACGGATGGATCAGCCCATCCATCCGCAGCGCCTCGACCGTGTTGCCGGCCTCCAACAACTTTTGCGCGTAAAGCTCGCCCTCGTCCCGCAGCGGATCATACTGCGCGGTGATGATCAACGCAGGGGGCAATCCACCCAAGTCTCTGGCGCGCAAGGGGCTGAGATATTGTTGGTCACGATCGGCGTCATCGGCGTACTGATCCCAGAACCATTGCATCAGTTCGCGTGTGAGTAACTTCCCCTGAGCGTTTTCGATATACGAAGGGCGATCGAAATCGTGATCGCAGATGGGGTAAAGCAAGACTTGGCACGACAAGGCCGGCCCACCCTCATCGCGGGCTTTCAAAGCCACAGCTGCGGCAAGATTGCCGCCCGCACTGTCGCCCATCACGCCCATTCGCGCGGCATCGAAACCCAGTACCTGAGCTTGGTCAGCCACCCACTCGGTCACATCATAGCAATCCTCGAGCGCCGCCGGATATCGATGATCGGGAGCAAGCCGATAGTCCACCGACACCACGGCGCACCCGGCTTCGTGCGCAATGAAGTGTGATCGAAATTCGTCACCATCCAACGAACCACGCACCCAACCGCCACCATGCATGCTGATGAGCACGGGATGCGGCTGCTCTGTCTTTGGTCGATAGATGCGGATCGGGATCAGATGGCCGCCCCCTCCCTTGACCTTGCGAACCTCTACCGAAACCGGGTTGGGAAGCGGCGGGATGTTGACCGGGGCTGCGCGCATTTCCGCCGCAAGCTCGGCAGGCGGGCGCGAGAAGTCAGTTGGCGGCAAGGCATTCACCCGGTCGAGGATGGCCTGAAAATCCGGGTTCACAGCCATACGGTCATCCTCTTATATCTTGATGCGCCCGGTCGATAGACGCCGGCTGCGCAGTAATCGGTGCTAGCTCAATCCACATCGATAGTTGCTGGATCCACACCGACGGCCGCCGCCTGGCGCTTCGCCCAGTCCGCTTTCAACATGAACGTAGGATCGGCGCGGACAAGGGCCTCGGTCTGCGCCATCAAAACCTCTTCCGATTCGTCCAGATCGAGCGGTTCTGCGCAGGGCTGCGCGATATACCAGGGAGAACCGGCGTAGAGCTCAAGCCGGTTCTCCTCGGGATCGTAGCAATAGATGCTCCAGGCGTTGCCATGGTTCATCGTGCGATCGACGCGGACACCTTCAGTTTTGAAGATCTCGTTAAAAGTTTGGAGATCTTTCAAAGACGACAATCGGAAGGATAGCTGATTGATCAGGCCGACGCCCATGGCATCGTCACGACCCTCTACCAGCACCAGCTGATGATGCTCCAGAGGGCTGCGGCTGAGAAAGACGATCCGCCCACCACGCTGCGTCGGACCCTGATCGGTCACGACCATGCCCAGCACGCTCTTATAGAACGCGACCATGGCATCAAGGTCACGGACATAGAGCCCAACATGGCGAAACTGTGCGTCGGGAGGTGAGATCGTCATCGGGACAGTCTTTCTCAGTTCGTCGGGTATCGTGCTGTCATTCGCACCTGCAGGCTCGGCGGTCTTACGAGGCGCGGACCAAGCCGCCATCGACATAGAAAGTCTGCGCGGTGATCAGGTCCGCATCGGAACTGACCAGGTACGACAGCGTGCCGGCCATGTCCTCGGGCGTAGGCGGGCGCGGAATGGCCTGGCGTTCCGCCAGAATGCCATACAGTTGCTCTGACGTGAGGCCACGAAAGTTTGGTTCGCGCGCAAGCGTACCCTCGGTACGGGTGAAGCCAGGCGCGATGGCGTTGACCGTGATTCCTTCAGGACCGAGCTCGCTAGCCAGGGCGCGAGTAAAGCCGATCACACCGCCCTTTGCCGCGATATAGTGGGTCAAACCCGGAGCGACTTGGCCGAAGCTGTTCGAAGCCATGTTGACGACGCGACCCCACTTGCGCTCCCGCATGCCCGGAACAAACCGCTTTGACATCAGAAACACGGAATCGAGGTTGATCGACAGCATCCGCCGCCAGTCTTCCAACTCGATATCCGCGAACGGACGGCTGGGAAAAACGCCAGCGTTGTTGATCAGCATGTCGCAGCGGCCAAATGCGGCCTCTACATCGTCACCCAGTCGCAGGATGTCGTCGGGCACAGCAACGTCGCACCGGAATGCAGCTGCCTTTGCGCCAGTAGCCTTGACCTCATTGAGGGTGTGGCCAGCGTCATTAATGTCCACGATCGCGACATCGGCCCCTTCCTTGGCGAGCCGTACCGCAAAGGCACGACCGATTCCGGCGGCAGCTCCACTGATTACCGCAACTTTTCCAGCATGGCGCTTTTCCATGACCTGCTCCTAAAACCTGAATAGACTGGGTGATGCGGCCGCACTTCAGAGGATGGCGAAATCCGGCGCTTCCTTGGCGATGCTGTTGCGCAGAATCCCGATACCCGAAATCTCCACCTCGACGGTGTCGCCCTCTTTCATCCAGAGCGGCGGTTTATGAAACGCGCCGACGCCGCCGGTCGTACCGCAGATGATCACGTCACCCGGCTGCAATGTGATGAAGGACGAGCAATAGGATACCAGTGCCGGGACGTCGAAGATCAGGTCGTCGAGGGTCGCGGCCTGAACTTCCTGACCGTTGAGGCGGGTCTTCATCGAAAGCGCCGATACATCAGCGATCTCGTCCCGCGTCACCATCCAGGGGCCGAAGGCGCCGGTTTCAACGAAGTTCTTGCCTGGCGAAAACTGCTGCGTATGCCGCTGCCAATCACGAACGCTGCCATCGTTGTAGCAGGAGTAGCCCGCCACGTAATCCAGCGCCTCGTCCTCAGGCACATAGCGGCAACGCTTCCCGATGATCACCGCAAGTTCGCCTTCATAATCGAACTGATCGGACACCTTCGGGCAAAGCATCGGCTGATTGGCGCCGACCTGACTTTCTGCAAAGCGCAGGAAGATCATCGGCTTGGCGGGCATTTCACGGCCCGTCTCCTTGACGTGACTTGCGAAATTCACGCCCACACAGAAAATCTTGCTGGGATCAGGAATGACGGGCAGCAGCCGAGCGTCGGCGAACGAGACATTGGCCTCGCCGTGTGCCTGAGAGCGTGCGAAGGCCAAGCCTTCCGGATCGGCCAGCAGTTCACGCAACGAACGAAAGCGCTCGCCAAGGTCGATGATGCCCTCGGGTTGATCGACGCTTCCCGTCACGATGCCGCAGCTCTCGCGTCCGTCCGATGCGATATAACTGGTCAGTTTCATGGGTTAGACCTTCTAGTTCGGGTGAATCTGGCGCTCATGCGCCGCCAAGGATGGTGACAGCTGTTGCCGCTTCTTCGTAGCCAAGAAAACCCCCGCCGTTCTCGGCAATCGCCCAGCGCGCCTCAGCTACTTGCCGGGACCCGGCCTCCCCGCGAAGTTGCGTCACCAATTCGTGAAGCTGAATGATCCCCGTCGCTCCGACCGGGTGCCCCTTCGAAAGCAAGCCGCCCGAAGGGTTCACGGGAATGCGCCCACCCAGAGCCGTGGCCCCGGATGTCGCCATTTCCCCACCGTCACCCCTGGCGCAAAAGCCAAGGTTTTCCACCTGCAGGATTTCCGCAAAAGCAGTGGCGTCATGCACTTCGGCTACCGACATGGCATCGGGCCCGACACCCGCCTGTTCGTACGCCTTGAGCGCGGCGCGGCGGCCGACGTGATTGTCCAGGTCATCCGGGCTGCGATCCGTGGCGGAGACGAGCGCGCAGCCCGCCACGCGCACGGCGCGATCGGCGTTGAACCGCTTTAGGGCAGCCCCCGTACACAGCACCATGGCGGCAGCTCCGTCGCTGATGGGCGCGCACATCGCACGGGTGAAAGGCCAAGACACCGGCTTATCGGCCAGGACCTGCTCAACCGACATGTCGAACTGATATTGCGCATCCGGATTCATCGTCGAGTGATGATGGTTCTTCGCAGCGACGGCGGCGATCTGGTGTGGCGTCGTGCCGTAACGCGCCATGTGATAACGCGCGAAGGCGGCGTAGATATCCATGAATACGCTGCGCTCAGCAGCTGGTTCAATGCCATCGGGGATCGGCATACCGTCCGCCAGTGAGAGCAGAGCGGCGATCTGGCTGTCAAATTCCAGCACGTCGGTACTGCCGCGAAAGGCCCGGAACATGCCGTCCCGATTGTCCGGAAAGAACATCTTTTCCGCGCCAACCACCAGTGCGACATCGCCCATGCCCGCGTTCAAGTACGCGAGTGCATTGGCAAAACCGGTGCTGCCACTGGCGCAGGCGTTCTCAACATTGGTGATCGGGATGCCCGTGATCCCGCTGTGACGCAGCGCCACTTCGCCCCGGATCCCGTTCTGCCCTTCCAGAAGAGCCTGGCGCGTGTTGCTGAACCAAGCCGCCTCTATCATGGATGGATTGTCCAGCCCGGAATCGGCCAGGGCCTTGTCAACCGCCATAGCGGTCATGGCGCGTAGCGGACGATCCGGAAACTTTCCGAGTGCCGTCATCCCCGAGCCGACAATGTAGACTTCCGAGTCCGACCGCACGTTAACACCTTAATTTGAAGCAAGGCATAACCGGGTTAAGGCGATGCCAGCCAACATCCGATCGAGCCCCGCGAGCTCCAGTGGAGCGTGGAACTACACAAGTGCCGGGCGTCGGAGCAAGGGTCGTCGCGCGCAGAAGCCACTTGTCGGGACCCCAATCAAGATGGTGATAGCGTGGCGGGCCAGCGAATAAGGCGCTTTAGAATTGTAGGCCAATGGGATTGTCGCGGCTGCTGCTTTTCAAGGCATCGCGCATCTCTTTTGGCCGCTCATCGCATCAGGCAGGGCCGGGACTTTCCTGTGGTGGCCCCACGTTTATCAGAATGCTGATGGGAATAGGCCGTCGAGCGCCTAGGGTTCCCATCGACTAGGAACAAATCTAAAATCCCGTAAGCCTTGTGGAGCACTGCTGCCGCGCCTCTAGCTTGTAAGGGTACACCGGTTGCGTCTTGTCGTTCGATTGTTCGGCATCGCTAAGCTTTGAAGGCAGCCAGTTCAATAAGCGGCCCCAGAGATGGGCCGAATGATAGGGTGAATGGATTTCCATGACGCAGGCGCAGCTTCAACATAGCGATATTCCGGCCGGGGTTCCGATGCATGATGCGGGTGAGCGATTTCATCCTTTCGAACACGAAGGCATGCATCAGCTCCTGGCTGAATTTCGCCAGGACGTACCAATCTTTTATTCGCCGCTGATCGACTACTGGGTCGTAACGCGGCGCGCGGACGTCATTTCGGTTCTGCGCGATCATGAGCGTTTCTCCGCCGTCGTCGCGACGCAGCCGGTTGTGCCATGGCCGCCAGAATTGCTGCAGTATCTGGTGGATCAAGGCTTCACGAACGAGAGTGTACAGGTGGCTTGCGATCCGCCCCGGCATACTCGCATCCGCAGCCATGTGCAGGGCTTCCTGAATCCGAAGAAGCTGCAATCGTTCGAAGCGGAAGTCCGTGCCTTGGTCCAGAGCTACGTCGCGGCCATCAACGGCAAGGACACCGTCGATCTGGTCGACGCGATCACTTACGAACTGCCGGCGCTGATCGCCTTTTTGCTGCTGGGCGTAAAGGACATCGATCCCCGCCGGATCAAATCTTGGACTGAACTGCGCGTCAAGTTGATGCATGGCCATCCCACGCGGGAAGAACAGATGGCCGCGGCGGACGACCTGCTGGATTTCTGGCGCTTTTCCTGCGACTTGGTTGAGCAGCGCAAGGTCAACCCAGGCGATGATTATCCCAGCTGGCTGCTCGCATCCCGTGGCGGCGACGATACGCGGCTGACGGAAAATGAAATCAAGAGCCTGACGTTCGCGTTGCTGCTGGCCGCCCATGAGACGACTTCGAACGCTTCTGCTAACGTTTTGCTCGAATTGCTGCGTCGCCCTGAAGACTGGCAGGCCCTGGTGGAGGACCCTTCCCTGATCCCGAACACGGTGGAGGAAGGGCTACGTTATGTTTCCTCGGTCGTGGCTTGGCGACGCATGGCGAAAGAGGACTTCGAACTTGCCGGCGTGAGCCTTCCGAAAGGCACGAAGCTGCTGCTTTCGCTGGCGTCGGCAAGTCGCGATGAAGGCACGTATGAGAACGGTGACAACTTCGACATTCGGCGCAAGAACGCGCGGTCACACGTGGCTTTCGGCAACGGCATTCATTTTTGCATGGGTGCACCGATCGCGCGGATGCAAATCCGCATGATGATCGAAGAACTGACATCGGCTTTTCCCAACATGACGCTCATCCCGGACGAAGAGATCGAGATTGCCGGCGTGTTGACGTTCCGCGGCCCGACCCGCTTGCCCGTCCGGCTGAACGGCTGAACGGCTGAAATTGCTACATTGCGGGCTGGCTTTGAAAAAGCTTGGCCCATTAAAGAGAGATCATCATGGAAAAGCAGAAAGTCCGGTTTGAATTCGTTACTTTCACCGGGGAGCGCCAGGAAGTGGAAGGCATGACGGGGGACACCGTCATGCAGGTCGCTTATGATAACGGTGTCGAAGGCGTCGCTGCCGAATGCGGCGGGTCGATGTCCTGCGGCACGTGCCATGTCTTTTTGGACGAAGCTTCGTTCGACCGGATCGACGCTCCATCAGAGGGCGAAGTTGACATGCTCGATATCGTAGCCAGCGAGCGACGCCCTACCAGCCGCCTCAGTTGCCAGATCAAGCTTGAGGAAAACTTCACTGGTGCGAAAGTCATGATACCGGAAATGCAATACTAAAAAAGCGGCGAAAAGCGCATCCGATTTGCGCGGGAGATACCCTGATGACCAACCAAAATTCCGTCGCCGAGATAGAAACCCTCCTGCGCGATTATATCGACTTGTTCAGCGCGGGCGACTTCGAGACCGCCGTGGCATCTTACCATCTGCCGTTCTCGTGGATTATCGGTCCGACGATCGCCACAGCCTTTACCGCTGACGAATTCATCGACAAGATGAACGCTATGCGCAACGGCCTGCTGGAACAGGATTTTTTGCGAAGCGAGCTTGTTTCGTGCACCGTCAGGATGCTCGGCGAGCATGCGGCACTGGCTGGCGTCGAAGTGGCGCGTCACTATGCTGGCGGACGAGAAAAAGAAATCACCGGGGGAACGTACATCGTCCATGGCGATGGAACGAACTGGCGGCTGGCTAGCATCATCGGGCATCCGCTGTCCGAGATCGTCTCTGCCTGAAAGCAGGGATAGCGGCCCCGCCTCGAGACAGCGCAATTCTGATGCACGGGATAGGCAAGGCCTATCTCGTGCATCAGTGCATCACACCCCCATTACCCCTTCGGAAATTTGATTACGTCGCGCTGTTAACGCTGCTGCTCTTTCTCCTGAGGGAGAAAAGCCCTACGCGCGTCCCTCAAATATCAAGATTTGTGTTTTCGAGTGGCGATTTCGCAATTCGATGAACGGCTGATACTCCTCCGAATTCAAAAATTGCATGATGGCATCGCACGATGGGAAATTGAACGTGCCAACGCCTGAGGGGACAGGCAGGTCACCCTCGGCTACTGTAACGGCACCAGCCGACGTGAAAGCATATTCGCCGCCGTACTTTGCAACGATTTTTGGTACATTAGCGGAATACTCAGCGATCCAGCTGAAATCATCGGTATATATCATCGCGACCATGTGTGCAGTCATCGTAACCTCCGTCTACATATCAGGCCATCGGGCCAATTATTCGGTTCCTGAGCAATGCCCGATTTGCCGCTTGGGCCCATCGTCACACGACAGTGAGGGCGAATGCGCGCACATCGTCAGCGAAAAGGTCGGGCTGCTCCATCGCGGCGAAATGGCCGCCGCGGGGCATGTCTGTCCAACGCACGATGTTATAGCTTCTTTCCGGCAGGCTGCGGGGCGGCGGCTTGAACAGAGGATCGGGAAATGATGCCATCGCCGTAGGTACAGTGATCGGATGTTCCAGCTGGAACGCCTTCTCTTTCGAATTGCCGAGATATATCCAGGCCGATGTGGTTATCGTACCGGTAGCGACATACAGCATCACATTGGTCAGCAGATGGTCGATCGAATAGCCCGCCAGGAGATCGGGCGCACCATCTTTCCAAGGCACGTCCGACCACATCGCAAACTTTTCCAGTATCCAAGCGGCCGTTCCCACCGGACTATCTTGCAACGCAAATCCCAGCGTTTGCGGGCGGGTCCTCTGGATGTGTGAATAGCCGCCGTCCGCTTCGCGCCACTTCATCTGCAGCTTTTGGTACTGCCGCTCCTCATCAGTTTCAGCAGTCACACCGGCATGGCCCATGATCATCATGTTGACATGAAGCGCCACGCAAGCATCCGGATAGTCGTGTGCCAGCCATGATGCCGTGGTGCTACCCCAATCCCCGCCCTGGGCAATGTAACGTTCATAGCCAAGCACCCGGGTCATCAAATCGTGTAAAGTTCGCGCCACCGTCCGGGTGCCGATGGGGCCTGCCGGCTTACCCGAAAACCCGAACCCTGGCAGCGAGGGGATCACCAGATCCAGTGCGTCGGCGGCATCGCCGCCAAACCGCTCAGGATAGGCCAGGCGGAGGGCCGAGTCGCGAAACTCGGCGAATGACCCAGGCCATCCATGCAGCAACAAGACCGGCGGGCGCGATGCGCCACCCGGCGTTTGGATATGGATGAAGTGCAAAGTCCCTTTGTCCATCTCGCACCGAAACTGCGGCAACTCATTCAAAACAGCCTCTTCGGCGCGCCAGTCGTAACCGCCGATCCAGCGGTCCGTGATCGTGCGCAGGGCCTGTTTGGCAATACCCGCGGACCAACCACCAGCGTCAGGGAAGCTGTCCCAATCGAAACAACGAACGCGGTCCCCGATCCAGGACAGGCGATCATCGGAGATGGCGATCTTGAATGGCGTGACGGCCGTCATCAAAAAACCTTCTTCAACAGTAGGATACGCAAAATCATAGTGTTCGGACTTATTGGGTTTAGCCTGCAATGTCAGAAAGACCGGCCCCTGAGTGCGGTCGTCCGGTTCACTGATGATAGTAAGCAAGCATCTGGTCACCCAGCCCGTCGGCTTGCCACAATCTACGCAAACAAAAGGACCTTCAGCCATCCGCACCGCGACGGCAAGCGGCCACAATCACATCTTTGATGCCTTGTGAAACGACATATCGTTCGCGATGAGCGCCTGCACGGGCCGTCGCCGCAACGAGACGCTGCGCGACATTCGATGCAAGCCTTTACTAAGTCTTTGAGTCAAACCTGAAAGCGCCTCGCCCTTGTGGCAGATCGGCACACTCGTAAACATCACCAACCGGCCGTATCCTCAGAGACAGTGCTCGTTGACACTGGGGAACAACGCACATTACCTAATGGCCGAGCGGCTCTTGCCCTTACGCAAACAGTCATCGTTGAAAGCCTGAATTATGAACATCCTGATTGTGTCGGCCCACCCCGAGCCGGCGTCGTTGACTAACGCCTTGCGCGACATCGCGATTGATCAGCTCAAGGCCGATGGTCACGAAGTGCAACTCAGCGATCTTTATGCGATGAATTTCAAGACCGTGGTCGACCGTGACGATTTTCCAGCCGTCGATCCCGCTGAACCGCTGCGCCCTACCGTCGCCTCCATGAAGGCGGCCGCTGCCAGAGAATTCTCGCAAGACGTCCTGGACGAGCAGGAAAAGGTGTTCTGGGCGGATGCGGTCATTTTCGCATTCCCGCTCTGGTGGTTCTCCGTGCCCGCCATCATGAAGGGGTGGATTGATCGCGTCTGGACGGCAGGCGTTGGTTATCAATTGACGGGCGAGCGTTATGGCGCGGGCCGGATGGCGGGCAAGCGCGCCATGTTGATGGTCATGGTGGGCGGTCAAGAGTCTTATTTTAGCGAACGGGGAGTCAATGGCCCCATCAACGACCTGCTGTTCCCGATCACTCATGGAATGCTGTATTATCCTGGGTTTGATGTACTCCCTTCGCTGCTGGTCCACGGTACCCATCATCTGGGAGAGAAATATCCTGCAGTGGTCGAGGGCGTGCGGGAACGGATGCGGACGCTCTTTACTATTCCGCCCATTCCTTTCCGACCCCAGGGTGGCGGCGACTACACGGAAAAAGCCTTTGAACTCAGAGAGGAAGTAGCGGCAAGCGCCCCAGCGGGCTTTGCTGCTCACATTCATACGGACGCCGAATAAATTTTATCTGGACGCAAGCGGACATTTTACCTTTTCTTGGGCCGTCAGCTTCATAATAGGCTGACGGCTATTGTTTTTAGCGACTGGTGCTTATCGACGCCTTGCGCCGCTGCTTTACCCGCCCGATGTGTATCTTGCCCCTTTGGGCAATGTCTTCGAGCCGAGGCGTATCTACCGGTTTTGCGCCTTGGCAGTGCGCCCGCAATTTCCGGCAAAATTGGCGGAAAACCGGGCTTTCGCGGATGAACTATCCGCCATGTAATGCAAAGCATCCGTTCGTTGACACTTAGGCCCTCCAGATTTCAAAATAGAACCATAGTCCAAGGCTTAGTCGCGTTGTCTTGATTCCATCGCGCTCCCCACCATTTCATTCGAAAGCATATGTTCGGCATGGCATTACTAGAAGATCTTTTTGGCCTGAAAGGCAAAACTGCTCTGGTCACCGGCGGCGGCAGCGGTCTTGGTCGAGTTATCGCCGAAGGATATGCGGCGGTCGGCGCTCGCGTGATTTGCGCGGACATTGATCTAAGCAGGGCTGACGAGGTGGCAAACGCCATCGTCGCTTCGGGCGGCCAAGCTGACCCTTGCCGGCTCGACGTCTGGAACGAGGACTCGGTTTCCGCTTCTGTAGAGAGCCTGGGTAACGCAAACTTGGACGTGCTGGTTAATTTTGCCGGTGTGGCTACGCCGCCGACGATGACACATGAGCTATCCACCGATGATTGGACGCGTGGCGTGGGCATCAGCCTGACTGGCACGTTTTTCATGACCCGTGCGATGCTGCCCAAGATGCGTACGAACGGTGGCTCGATCATCAATGTGGCGTCGATCCTTGGTCTGGGCGGTTATTTTCCCGATTTTCCGGCGTCCAGCGTTGATTATGCTGCAGCGAAGGCCGGCGTAATCGGCTTCACTCGCCAGGTAGCGGTCGAATATGCGGCGGAAAAAGTCCGCGCAAACGTGATCGCTCCCGGTTGGCACGGCGGCACTCGTCTGGGTGACGGCCGCCGCCGTGAGCGGACTGCCGAGGAAGAGGAGCGCTTCTACACCGAGATGAACCGTCGCATCCCGATGAAGCGGCGCGGCGATGCCAGCGAAATTCTGGGCCTGGCCTTGTATCTTGCTTCTCCTGCGTCGGCCTACCTCACCGGGCAGGTCATCACGCAGGACGGAGGCTGGACTGCGTGCTAAGACATATTCAGGTCTCTTGCAGTAATAAGGTCCATCTGTTCTCATTTTGAGGATATTCAGTTATGATCCACAATACGGACTTGCTTAGCAATCATGCGGAATGGCCGTTGTTGGTCGAAGCGAAACGTCTGGCTCCATTCTTGGCCAGCAAGGCGGAAGCGAACGAAGCCGCTGGCCAGGTTAGCCAGGAATCAATCTCGGCTATGCGCGACGCAGGCTTCTTCAGCTTGATGGTGCCCAGCGAAGTCGGCGGGATGGATTCAAACCCGGTCGAAGTGTTGTCGATCGTGGAAGCGATGTGCAACATCGATGCCGCTACCGGGTGGGTGATGATGGCCGCCAACGTCGCAACTGCATCGGCCGCCGGCTTCTTGCCGGATGAGGGTTTCCAGGCTTTGTTCGGTAATGGTCGCCCGGTGGTTGCCGGTGCCGGCGCGCCGACTGGAAAGGCCGTAGTCGAGGGTGATGGATACCGCCTTTCCGGACGTTGGTCATACGGCAGCGGCTGCCTGAACAGTGATTTCATCCACGCTGGTGCGATAGTCTATGAGGACGGCGCGCCGCGTGTGTTACCCGGAACGAATACGCCCGAAGCCCGCATCTTCATCTTTCCTACGAAGGATGCTGAAATGCTCGGCAATTGGGACGTCTTAGGCCTGCGCGCCACAGGTAGCGTCGACTACGCGGTGACCGATCTGT
Source organism: Novosphingobium fluoreni (assembly GCF_014196615.1). Taxonomy (GTDB): domain Bacteria; phylum Pseudomonadota; class Alphaproteobacteria; order Sphingomonadales; family Sphingomonadaceae; genus Novosphingobium; species Novosphingobium fluoreni. The sequence goes on along the minus strand of NZ_JACIDY010000005.1, from coordinate 96,857 downwards.
TCGTCCCGGGCGAGTTTACCCATTTGCCTTCGGAGATTGTCGGAAAGCGCGGTGGTGAGGGCTTCCGCATCGGTGTTGTTGGCCTCAGCGCATTGGGTCACACTGGTTTTGCCTTGGGTCACGGCCGTCACGTTCTAGACGAACTAGCCAAGCTGGCACAGTCGTCAGGTGGGCGCGATCTGGCTGGATCGGACGCTTTTAAGCAGGAGTTCGCGGCGGCCGAGGGCAAACTGCGGGCAGCTCGTGCATTTTGCTACGAAGTCTGGAACGATGTACTTGAAACCATCAGCCAGGGCGAAGCTGTCGCTCTGCGCCAGTTCACCTTGATCCGGCTCGCGCTCAGCCACGCTACGACTGTGATGATGGAGAATTCGATATTCGCCCATCGCGTCAGCGGCGGCGCGGGGCTTCGTGCCGGTTGGCTTCAGCGAGCGTTCCGCGATAGCCTCTCCGCCACGCAGCATTTGGTGGTTTCGGATAAGGCGCTCCGCGATTGTGGCCACGATCTGCTAGGCTTTGCCACGGATATGAAGTGGACGCCGCGCGGGTTGGTAAACGTCAGCTAACAGACCGGTACATCCGCGAATTAATCGCGAATGGGGAATGCGATCGAAGCAGATGCGTCACCACGGCGCTTTCTGGGACGATGGCCTGTGGGGTTTTGCGGATTTATGCTTCCGATTCATATGCTTTATCGGGGACTGCGCCTTAACCCGAATGGTGAGGCTCTCATCGATGGGCCTATCAGGATGAGTTATCGAGATCTCGTTGGCCAGATCGAAGCGGTCGCGAGTTACTTACAGGAGCAGTTGCCACAGCCGCAGTCCCGTGTCGGCGCGTGTGGGCACAATAACTGGCAGCATGTCGTCAGCATGCTGGCCATCTTCGCGTCAGGTCACACCTGGGTTCCTCTCAATCCGCGCAATTCCGCCGCCGAGTTGGCTGGAATTGCCGAGGCGTCGGATTTATCCCTGATCTTCGCGGACGATGATTTTGCGGCTCTATTTGAAAAGGCAGGTTGCCCCATCGTAACGATGGCGGGACCGTCCGACGATCGTCTTTCAATCCAGGATATCATTCAGGGTCATTTCGGCAAACGCCCGGCGGATATCGCCCGCCTGCAGGACGGGATATCCGCCATCAAGTTCACGGGCGGAACGACCGGCAACCCCAAAGGCGTCCTCCAGCCGTACCGCGCATTTATGAGCTGCATCGCCAGCATGCTGGCGACGTTTGGGTTTGACGAGCAGGAACGGATGTTGCTCGTCGCGCCACTCACGCATGGAGCCGGTACGTTCCTGTTGCCCGTGATGGCGGCGGGGGGCTGCAATATCCTAATGGACGGAGCCAAGGCCCCCGCGATCTCTGAAACCATCGTTGCGGAACGCATAACGGCCAGCTTCATGCCGCCGACCCTGATATATTCGTTGATCGATCATGCTCAGGCCACCGGAACGCGTTATTCTGGTATCAAGCACCTGATATACGGTGCGGCGCCCATGTCGCCCACGCGGATGCGGCAGGCGCACGAGGTTTTCGGCCCTCATCTTGCCGCGATTTATGGCCAGACCGAGGCACCTACCATGATCACCGCAATCACGGCATCGGAACTGGCCGATGAAGCTAACTTGCTGTCGGTCGGCCGGCCTTGCCCCTTCAATGAAGTACAAATCATGGCCCCGGACGGAACCTTCCTGCCCCCGGGTGAAACCGGCGAAGTTGTCGTACGTGGCGACCTGGTTATGCGGGGCTACCTCAACCGTCCGGACCTGACTGCACAAACCATCGTCAACGGCTGGCTGCACACCGGAGACCTGGGGTCGTTTGACGAACGCGGCTACCTGTTCCTTAAAGATCGATTGCGCGATGTTATCATCACGGGCGGATTCAACGTTTATCCCACGGATGTGGAAGCCGTCTTGGGAACACACCCCGATATCGTCGACGTTACCGTGATTGCTCGTCCAGATGACTACTGGGGTCAACGTGTCGAAGCCGCTGTCGTCCTTTCTGCCGATGCTTCGGTTTCGCCGGACGAACTCATCAGTTTTGCGAAGGCCGAACTGGGTTCGGTGCGGGCGCCGAAATCTGTGCATATCTTGCCCAGCATGCCAGTGAACGCAGTAGGCAAGGTGACGCGGAACAATGTGTTGCGTGCAGTGGAAGAATTGGAAGCACAGTAACTTGTCTCCCGGTATACGATCACATTAGCGACCAAGTCCTTTTGCAAAACACCAGCGTCGCTGCCGACCGTTATGCCCGAGCACTGTCCACACGATGTCCGCTCAGCAAAATCACGCGGCTGATGGTGACACTGCGCCACTGGCGGATTTCGCGGATGCCGCGCAATGGTGAACACCTGTGAATTCGTCTTACAAGGAACATTCTGCGATGGCCCTTCCGCCCCCAGAGTCATTCACGCTGCAGCCGGAATACGATTTCGTGATCGTGGGCAGCGGCGGCGGGTCTATGGTCGCCGCTATCTACGCCAAACTCGCTGGCCTGAACCCCGTCATATTGGAAAAGCGGGATAAGATTGGCGGCTCGACCGGCTTTTCGGGTGGCGTGTGGTGGGTGCCAAACAACCACGTCATCAAGCGACATGGCGTCCACGACACGAAGGAACTAGGCCGTCGGTATCTAGCGGCAACTGTGGACTTCGTCGGCAAGGGCACAACGGAAGCCCGCCGCGAGGCGTTCCTGGACGAAGCTCCGGAGATGATCCAGTTCCTGGAAGATCAGGGCATGGAGTTTGAGTATCCCGACGGCTGGTCGGACTACTACGACGATCGCGATGGCGGCCAGCCACGGGGCCGATCGCTGGTTGCCATGCCTTACGACCTGCGCAATCTCGGCCCCTGGGAAGAAAAGCTTTCGCGCTACGCTCCTTTCATCGGCATCCCGTTTCCCTCGTTGCCGCTGATCAAGATGTTGATGGTGAAACGCTCTTTCGCCGCCAAGAAAATCATGGCCCGTCTCGCTTTGGCTGTTGCGAAGAACAAGATCCTCGGGCGTCACATCGCTGCCCACGGCGCAGCGATTCAGGGGCGGATGTTGGAAATGACGCTAAAGCGGGGAATACCCATCATCTCCGGATTTGCGAGTGACCAACTCATCGAAGAGGACGGCAGGATCGTCGCGGTAAGCGGGGTTCACGAAGGGCAGCGCAAGACCGTGCGCAGCCGCTACGGCCTGCTGATGAACGTCGGCGGCTTTGCGCGCAATGATGAAATGCGCCAAAGGTACCAGCGCAAGCCCATCAGCAATCAGTGGACTAACGCCAATCCGGGCGACACCGGCGAAATGATCGAGGAAATGATCCGCCACGGCGCGGATACCGAGAACCTGGACATGGCCGTCTGGGTGCCGACCTCGCTCAACGCCGATGGATCGTTGCCTGCCGGCGCGCACGGAAAGGACGGCACGCCCTACCCGTTCATGCATGTCGGCGAAATCGCTGTCCCGCATTACATCTGGGTTACCAAGCGCGGCAATCGCTTCGTCAACGAGGCCAACTCGTACATGGAGCTTGGTGAAGCCTTGTATGAGAACGATGCCGTCCCCGCATTCGCGGTCTTCGATGACAGGGCGATGCGCAATTATGCCTACGCGTCGCTGATGCCGGGCATGAAGCCAATCAAGCAGTGGCTGGAATCCGGTTTCCTGATCAAGGCGGACACCATCGCCGAGCTTGCTGCGAAGGCCGGAATTGATCCCGATGGGCTCGCCGCCCAGATCGAACGCTATAATCGCTATGCCGAAACCGGCGTGGACGAGGAATTCCACAAGGGTGAGCGCCAATACGATCGTCTCCGCGGCGATCCGACGCACAAGCCCAACCCGTGTGTTGGCTCTATCGCCAAGGGCCCCTTCTACGCCACGCGGATCTTCCCGGGTGACGTAGGCACGTTTGGCGGTGTGGTAACGGACGAGCATGCGCGCGTGCTGCGCTCCGACGGCTCGATCATCGAGGGGCTGTATGCCACCGGCAATTGTACTTCATCGGTAATGGGGCGCTCTTATCCCGGCCCCGGCGCCAGTATCTCTCCGGCGTTTGCCTTTGGTTACATCGCGGCGAAGGATGCGGTGGGCAAACGGCACAATCAGGCTTGATCCGGAAGAGAGCCCGGCCCCCCGTGGCATCCAATTGAAGGGGGGCGGGGCTCTCTAACTTTCGTTGCACTGGTCGGCCCAGTGCATCTCATCAGTTGACAGAGCGGCACTGCCCCCCGTCGACGCGGTAGTTACCGCCTGTCATGTAGCTGGCCTGCGGGCTGGAAAGAAACACCACCATGCGAGCGATATCCACGGGGCGGCCAAAGTGCTTGGTCGGCTGAGGGATAACTTCGCTTGTGAAGCGGCGCTCGATCTCGGCCCAATCGTCGGTCTCCCAACCCAGCTGCTTGGCCCAAAGGACGAACCCGTTACGAACGCCTTCGGTGGCAATTGTCCCGGGCGTGACCGTGTTGACCGTCACCCCGGTGCCACCAAGCGATTTGGCAAGACCCGTCGTCATGTTGGTGATGGCAGCCTTGGCCGGCTGATAATCGGCCAGATCGGGCTCGGTCTGCGTGGCAGAGGCGCTGGAGATATTGATGATGCGCCCCCAGCCCTGCGTGATCATGCCTGGCGCGAACGCCTGGATCAGACGGACCGATGATCCAACATTCTGCTCGTACGTCCAGCGCCAATCATCCCACGGTGTTTCCAGCCACGGTCGATTGAAGCTCTCCGCGGTCGAGTCCGGCCGGTTTGCGGCGGCCATACCGCCGGCGTTGTTCACCAGAATATCCAGGCCACCAAAGCACTCCGCCGCCTGCTTGGCCACGGCAGCGCAGACGTCTTCGCTGCTGAGTTCCCCTATCACGAAACGCGCGTCGCCACCCGCATCCGTCAGACGCTGCACCACCGCCTGCGTTTTCGCTTCGTCGCGACCGTGAACGACGACCTTGGCTCCTTCCTGGCAAAAGGCCTCGGCAATAGCGGCGCCAATACCTGAACTGCTGCCGGTGACCAGCACCCGTTTGCCGCTCAATTCCATGTCCATAGGCATCTCTCCATCAACGATTATGCTGTGCACCATACGTCAGCTGCGCGCTTACTTCACTCAAACCTATCACACATGTGGATACCCGGCAGTCAGCATTGATAAAATCTGATTAGCATTTGTCTTCGAGAAGGTCTTGTATATTTTAAAGTTATACCACAAAGACCTTTTCGCACAATTCTTGTAGTTATTTAAAAAAGTTTATAAGAACTGAAATAAATAAAAAGGCAGTTGAAGAGCGGCGAGTGGAAGGACAGGATCTTGCAAGGAAAAGCATTCCTAGCCATGTTCCGCCCAAGTTTGTACATGATTTCAATAACGGGTTTATGCCCAACCTACCTAGTCTGCAGTTTGATCCCGCATAACCCCCGTCGGATGGTCCGAGGCATGATTAGGCGCAGACCCGCCGCCATTCACATCCTTTGAAATTGACAGGTTCGTAACCCCGACCATAGCCGGCGACGAGATATAAGATTGGAAGTCAGGTACGACGAAGAGACTGTACGCCTCATCATCAGGCTGGCTATCACCGGAATTTATCCATTATAGGAGAGGTTTATGAGTACCCACGGCGGAGAATTGAGCGGCAAGGTCGCAATTGTAACTGGCGCCGCCAATCCTGGTAACATTGGGTCAGAAACTGCGGAGATCATGGCTCGTGAAGGAGCCAGCGTTGTACTGGCCGATGTCGCCGAGGATATATTGCTCGAAACAACACAAGCGTTGGCCGACAAGGGTTACAATGTGGCCGCTTGCGTGACCGATGTTTCCAGCGAAGACGCCATCAAGAACCTTATCGCCTTCACCGTCGAAAAGTTTGGTAGGCTCGACGTTATCGACAACAATGCGGCGCGGACATCTGTCGGCGCTGACTTGCTAGTCACCGACATGGAAGCCGAACTGTGGGACCAGACCTTCGCTATCAATGCGCGGGGTATCATGCTGATGTGCAAGCACGGCATTCCGGAAATGATAAAGAGCGGCCGGGGCGGCTCGATCATCAACATCAGTTCCGGCACCGCGACCGGCGGCAGTTTCTACACGACGGCCTACGCCAGTTCAAAAGGCGCGGTGGAAGTCCTCACCAAGTATATCGCAACCCAATATGGACCCCAGAAAATCCGGTGTAACGCCGTCGCACCGGGCCCGATCCTCACATCCTCCTTGCAGCGCGGACTGCCGCATGAATTACGAGAAATTTATCGCCGCCACACGGTACTTGGCGAGTTCGGCAAGCCATCTGAGATCGGGGAAGTTGTCGCCTTCCTCGCCTCGGATCGGGCCAGTTACGTCACCGGACAGACCATCCAGGTCGACGGCGGATGTGCATCGCACTTGTCCACGTCCGTCGAGCTTGCCGAGTTGATGGCCCGTGGGAACATGCCGACGGTCTGATATCTTGGTTCGGCAAACTAACATTGGCGAAGCATAGTCTGCATCCTTACACGATGCGGACTATGCTGAAATATATGTCAAAACCAATGACTCAGTTACACGATCAATAAAGCGATGTGACACGTCTCGCTCTGGCAACGTCGTGAATGCCGCTGAGTGCAAAGGGCCAAATGCAGTGGCTCGAACTGCTTAGTCCAGCGCTGATCATACAGCTGCGTTATTTGCGTCTGGGCCAGGGCAGAAATGTATTTTGTTTATGTGCGGCTATCAAATTCGGGCACCCGGTCGAAGTCCTTTCTGCCGAAGGGCAAGTCATTGAACAGATACCCATAATAGAACGTGCGCAAACGCTTGTGGAAGGCACGGATGCGGTCCTGATAGCGCAACTGGGCCGAAAGGTCGGTATTTGCCATTTGGGTTAGCAGCATCTGAGCCCCCACGGATGGAAGCAATATTCCCACCGTGCGCGCTGCCGCCTCGCGAGATTCCAGGCCAGCCCGATAAGCATGCACCTGCGGAGCGACGCTTTCATCGCCGTTCTGATGAAAGGCGAGGTACCACTTGTAGTGGAAGTCAGGCCCCAGAGGCGCTGATCCGCTCCATTCAGGATGATGGGCGTAGAAGCGCCGCATCGTGTCCTCGCGCGGAATATCCCACGCGCGGTTCACCTCTTCGCGGTGCGCCAGCGCGATCTCCGCCCCTTGATGAACAGGCACCGTCGCGTTAATCGCAACATTTGCCAGAGTTGGCAGAACCAGAACGAGTAGCAACCAAGCAGCGGCCAGAATTGCCGCATTAGCGACCGAACTCCGCCTGAACCGGCTGACCAGAGCCGCCAGACCGACCCAAAACAGAAGATAAGCGGCAATTAGAGCGCCTATCGCCAGGATCGGCCCGACCGAAACGCCTTCCAGCCCTGCAGCAACGACAAAAGGAAGAGCAAGACCCGCCCACAACAGGATGAGACGCAATGCGCCACGCCTTTGCCATAAGGCCGTGCCCCCGTGCGGAAGAGCCTCCAACATGCGCTGGCGTCCAGCCTCCCGCTCGCCCGACACGATATCGTGAAAAAGCGCGATCACGAACAGAGGCGCGAGGAACACCAGCACAAACGCAAAGTCCAGGTGACCCGTCAAAGCCAATTCCGGATTGAACGTATCACCGTCATAGATTTGCGCTTCCAGTCCCAGGGCCCTGACGCGCAGGATGTACGGCGAAACATCACGCATCCCTAGCGCCGCAAACGCCAGCGGCGAGGGTGAATCCCAGGTCGGATGGTAACTGTAGTATGCCGCGCTACCGGCATCCTTCGTGCTGTCGATATAATCGGCCACAGCGGCGATGTCCTGGCTCTGGGCTGCGGGGATGGCCGAGATCGCATCGCGCTGCCGACTGACTTCGGCAATGCCCAAAGCAAGCGACGCGACAGTGAGAATCGTCAGCAAGGCCAATGCGGCCATAGGCAGGCGCTGTCGCATCAGGAGACGGAATTCGTGAGCCCACAAGTTCATCGGCGCAGTCCGAGCTTGCGGGTCACCAAAGCCAACATGGCGAGCGCCACGGCCAGCCAAGCCAACACCATGATAAGGCTCGGCAGCGCCGCAGCCGTCAGCGTGGCCCCATCCGGAGCGGCAAAGCGAAAATCGGGTATCTCTTGCCAGTTCGCAGCCGACACACGCTTTCGTCGATCCGCGCCCGGATCGGTCGCCATGTCATCCAAATAGCTGACATCCTGCGCCTGCATTGAATTAAGGCGCTGCACCAGGGCGTAGCGATATGCCTCTGCTTGCTCGAGAAACCGACGATGCCCATCCAGATCCGTCCCGGCGGCAGCCATGGACATGGCGCGAAGGGCAATCGCGGGGCTCAGTAGACCGGCCAGATCGACCATGGCATTTTGCCGTGCCTGCGCCGCGAAGCTCTTGGCTGCGTAGTGATCGAATAACGACGACGTCAGTCGCTCACCTTCGAGTGCGACGACGCCTTTATAATTGATCGGCAGGTCCTCGATACGTGAAACCCCATAGCGATCCAGCACTGACCGCTTGAATGCAGCGAAGTGGGGATCGTCAGGATTGTGGCTGTCTCCTATCGCGCGAAGATCGCGACCAATTGCGACATCGGTTTGCAATCGGTTCGCCAGGGGAATCTCGGCATCGGCAAGGCCTGCGGCGGCACGGGGCAGGAGAATGGTGGATACGGCCCAGATCGCTACCAGCACCAGCAGCGCATCGCGGCTGCGGCGAACCCAAGCCGAAATCAGAACGATCAGCACCGCCCATAACGCTAGATAGGCGGCATACCCGGCGGCAATCGTCAGCACTGGCAGAGCGGGGGTATCCTGCCGCACGGCGATGGCGGCAAGACCGATCATTGCCGGCATTCCTGCGATCAGCGCCACCAGACCTAGCGCCAGCAGCTTGCCCGTCACGATCTTTCCCCGCGCGACACCTTGCAATATGAGCATGCGCAAAGTGCCTCGTTCGGTTTCACGCGCAAGACTGCCGTAGCCAAGAAAGACCAACAGCAGCGGTGCGACCGCTTGCAGTATAAATGCCGGGGTCAGCTGGCCAAAGCGGATCAGCGGCGAACTTTGACGGACATCGCCGAAATTCGCGGTGTTCTGGCGATGTCCCTCCAGAAACATGCTGCTCCCGGTGAACGCGTCGACACCGGGATCGAAGGCGGCAAGCGGTCCGAGCGGGCGGAAGATAAAGCTTCCGTAGTGGACCATCCGATGTGGGTGGCGATCCGGCTGTGCGTCAAAAGTGGACTCGGCTGCATGGGCATGACGGGCACGCAGTTCGCTGACGCCGCGTTGATACATCCAGGCGCTCAGCACCGCGGTCAGCGTCAACAGCATCAGCAACGCCAGTCCAATCATAGCGACGCGGTTCCGGACCATCATCCGCAATTCGTCGCGGGCCACCAGCGTGACGACGCTCATGCCGCCAGTCGCTCGGCGGTGAGCTGGAAACGTGCATGAAGACCGCGCACGTCAAACCGCTCCGCGCCCGAGGCTGCCACCTCGTAAGCGACGCGCCCCGCTTCCAGGAAGGCGATCCGGTCGGCGATATCGGCAGCCGAGAGCAGATCGTGAGTGACCATCAGCACGGCGGCGCCTCGCGCGCGCACCTCGATGAGCAACTGATTGAAATCGGCGGTTGCGCGCGGGTCGAGGCCGGACGTCGGCTCATCCAGCAGCAGCACCGGCACCTCGCGCAACAACGCCACGGCGATCGCCACTTTTTGGCGCATACCCTTGGAAAATCCACCGAGCCGCTGATGCCAGGCGCGCTTCTGCAAGGCCGCCGCCGCCAGCGCGTCCTCGATGCCGGCGACGGGCACGCGTTCACCTGACAGCGCCAGTAGATATTCGGCATTTTCCATTGCCGTAAGATGTTCGTAGAGCGCCACGTTTTCAGGTAGATAGGCCATGCGTCGTCGCGCCAGGTCTGGGTCCATGACGGGATCAATACCGCAGACTGTGATGGCACCCGAGCGCGGGCGCGCGAAACCCAGCAGCGCCGCCAGTGTCGTCGACTTGCCGGCGCCATTGCCGCCTAGGAGGGCGGTTATGCTGCCAGCAGGCACCGCCAGCGATAAGCCATCAAGCACCAAGTCACCGCCGCCATAGTCGAGCGTCAAGTCGCTGATCAGGATGGGATCGATATTCGGCATGGGCTCCTCGCGTTGCGATTTCAGGCAGGTCGAGGACACCCTCATGCCGCATCGCAACCGATGTAACAAGATATCATTGACGATGTTATATCATTACTCGATAGGCACTTCTCTCACTCACCTTACCCGCCCCTGCAAAGGAATGACCTTGTTCTCCTCGCTTCGCGCCCGCTCGATGCCGACCGCTTCCCCCCTGCTCCTGGCGCTGGCCTGCTCGCCCATGCCAGCAGAGGCGGCGGAAACAGCGGAGGTGGAACGGGATGAGATCGTCGTCAGCGGCGTACGGCAGCCCTATCGTGGCGATTTCGCCCTGCGCGAGATACCGCAGGCCATCGCCACCATCGATGGAACCGTCCTTGAACAAAACGCGATCCTGCGGCTGACCGATGCGCTTGACCTGAATGCTTCCGTGGTGCGGCAAAACACCCTTGGCGGATTGTGGGACAGCTTCGCCGTCAGGGGCTTTGCCGGCGATGAAAATCTCCCTAGCGGCTATCTGGTGAACGGCTTCAATGCCGGTCGGGGGTTCAGCGGCCAGCGCGATGTTGCCGGTATTGAGCGGGTGGAGGTGTTGAAGGGCCCGGCGGCGGCAGTCCTGGGCCGCGGTGAGCCGGGCGGCTCAATCAATTTGGTGACCAAGCAATCGCAGTTGGACCGAACCTTCGGCACCGCCGCGATCCAGTACCGCAGCTTCGATACTGTTCGCGCGGAAGCCGACGCGAATTTGGCGCTGTCGAATAAGCTGAGTGCCCGGATCATTGGCTATGCCGAAGCGGGAGACACGTTCCGTGACACTATCCAGCAGCGACGTTGGGGCTTCCTGCCCTCGATCGGGATGGCCTTGGGCGCTGCCACCCGACTAACTTACGATTTAGAATGGACGCGCGTGGAGGTACCCTTCGATCGGGGCATCGTCGTGCTGAATGATAATTTCCGAACGGTGCCCCGAACCCGGTTCCTGGGCGAACCGAGCGATGGCGATACCATCGCGCGTGCGACCGGCCACCAATTGCGCTTACAGCATGAATTCAACGATCATTGGAGTTTGCTCGTCGGTGCCAGCCATCGCGATACGCTGCTGACCGGCGCTTCCTCAGATGCCGAGACGGCGCGGGCGCGCCAGAAGTTATATGTCGATGGCCATTCGCTGTCCCGGCAACGGCGGACGCGGCGCTACACTTCGGAACACAGTGTCGTTCGGGCGGAACTCGCAGGAGAATTCGCAACCGGCACCATGCGGCATCGCGTTCTGATCGGTGCAGATTTCGACACGTTTGATACCGATCAGTTCTTCACTCGCTATCGCGGGCCAGCGGTATCCCCCACCACCTCCGATCAGGCGGGCTACGTGCTTGATCTGCGAAACCCGGTTTACGGGCGCTATACGCCTCCGACCACCATACCAACCACCAACCGACGCGACGTGCAGCGTGCCATCGGTGTCTACCTGCAGGACCAGATCACGCTGACCGATCGACTTCAGATTCGCATTGGCGGACGCTACGACGACTTCCTACTTGAAGTGGAGGATCGCCTGGCCAAGGTAACTGGTCGTCGCAAGCGCGGCCGTTTCAGCCCACAGGCCGGGATCGTCTATCAGCTTAGCGGGCCATTATCGCTCTACGCCGCGTACGGCGAAGGCTTTCGTGCCAACATTGGGGCGGATGTGGCTGGCAAAGTTTTTGATCCCGAAACGACCAAGTCGATCGAAGCAGGCCTCAAGGTGTCGGCGATGGGAGGCCGCCTGACCGGCACACTGGCAGTGTTTCAACTCGCCAAGTCCAACGTGCTGGCCACGGACACGCTCAACCCCGGCTTCTCCGTTGCGATCGGCAAGGCCCGCAGTCGAGGGGTAGAACTTGATGTGAACGGCACGCTGCCCGGCGGCATCGATGTGCTGTTAAGCTATGCTTACACCGATGCCGAAGCTCGGTCGCGCGTGCTGGACCCAAGTTTCTCATTCCAGATCAAACCCGGAGATCCCCTCATCAACATTCCAAATCACAATTTGAATGTGCAGGCGGCCAAGCATTTCACGTTAGGCGGTCGCCGCGCCATGATGGGAACGGGCATCCAGCATGTCGGAGCGCGCAGCGGCGAGACCGGGACTGATTTCAAATTGCCTCCCCACACACTCTTTCGCGTGTTCGGCCAGGTCGAACTGATCGAACATCTCGAATTGTTTGGGTCGGTAAGTAACCTCTTTGATGCGCACTGGTATGCGAACAGCTATTCGCCGGTTTGGGTGCAACCCGGCGCCCCGCGCACAGCCACAGTCGGCCTGCGCGCGAGCTTTTGACATTAGTTGAACCCGCAAGGCCGCTCCTCTAGCGGCTGACGGAAATCAACGGCGGGGGCCGCCACGCCAGCCGGATCGACCGCCACCGTTCGCCCTGCCTTCAAAGCCGCCAGCGCGGGGGATGCCGCCTACTTCGGCGCCGCCCCGGCCCCGCCAGCCGTTGAAGGAGGGACTTGCGGGCCGGTCCACTCCGGCCGCGCCGCGATTTTCGCGCCATTGCCCACGCCAGGCACTACCCGGTGTCGCTGGCGTACCGGGGGTGACGCCACCAGGCCGCGCACCATCGGGACGGCCCTGCCAACGCTGGCCCTGCCAGCCTTGGCCCCGCCAGCCCTGACCCTGCTGGTTCTGACCCTGACGATCCTGCCCCTGCCAGTTCCGACCCCGCCAATCGCGGCCACGCCACTGTTGACCCTGACCATTTTGACCGCGCCAATTCTGGCCCCGCCAGTTCTGGCCTTGGCGATACTGACCCTGCCAGCCGCGCCCATCGCGATCACCGCGACGGCCTTCCCAATAGCGGCGCTGGCCGTCGTTCCAATGGGTACGGCGACCGCCCCGATCGAAGACGTAAACGCCATATCCAGGGTAGTAGAAGTCATTGTACCAGCCACCATACGGCGAGCCGCCATATGCGAGGTTCGGCCCATAGCCGTAGCCATAATCGTTGTAGTAGCCCGAGTTATAACCCAGACCGCCATAACCGTACGTGCTTGAGCAGCCACCCAGCGCGACCGCAAATCCCGCCGCGGCAGTCGCTGCAACGAAGCGTTTCGTGAAGAACGCCATGTTCATATCCTCGTCGTCGCGCGTCGCATCGGCGCGCCATGCAAAAGACTGAACGTTAATCAGGCGATAAGAGTTTCACGCGGGCTACGGGTTTGCCGAAGCGTGAGGGACGAAGAGGACCGTACCACGTCCTCCCCTGTCCCAAAGCGAGATTCAATCGTGCTCGCGATCGCCCGCACCGACGTACAGTTCGCGGCCACCTTCTTCATACTTCTGGCTCATCGCCTTCATCCCGGCTTCGGCTTCTTCTTCCGAGGCGATGAAGGTCTGCACCGGTTGGTTCTGCTTGGCGGCGAAGTCTCGCACTTCCTGGCTGATCTTCATCGAGCAGAACTTGGGACCACACATCGAGCAGAAGTGCGCGGACTTCGCGCCCTCTGCCGGCAATGTCTGATCGTGATACTTTTCCGCCGTATCCGGATCGAGCGACAGGTTGAACTGGTCACGCCAGCGGAACTCGAAGCGCGCCTTGCTGAGCGCATCGTCGCGGACCTGCGCGGCGGGGTGGCCCTTGGCGAGATCGGCGGCGTGCGCGGCCAGCTTGTAGGTGACCACGCCGACCTTCACGTCGTCACGGTCGGGCAGGCCCAGATGCTCCTTGGGCGTGACGTAGCAGAGCATCGCGGTGCCATACCAGCCGATCTGGGCGGCGCCGATGCCGCTGGTGATGTGGTCGTAACCGGGCGCGATGTCGGTAGTGAGCGGCCCGAGCGTGTAGAACGGCGCTTCGCCGCACGCTTCCAGCTGCTTTTCCATGTTCTCCTTGATCTTGTGCATCGGCACGTGGCCGGGTCCCTCGATCATCACCTGCACGTCCTGCGCCCAAGCGCGCTTGGTCAGCTCGCCCAGAGTGTAGAGCTCGGCGAACTGGGCCTCGTCGTTGGCGTCGTAGATCGAGCCGGGGCGCAGGCCGTCACCCAGCGAATAGGCGACGTCATAGGCCTTCATGATCTCGGTGATCTCGTCGAAGCGCTCGTAGAGGAAGCTCTCCTTGTGATGCGCCAGGCACCACTTGGCCATGATCGAGCCGCCGCGGCTGACGATGCCGGTCATCCGCTTGGCGGCGAGCGGCACATAAGGCAGGCGCACGCCGGCGTGGATGGTGAAGTAGTCCACGCCCTGTTCAGCCTGCTCGATCAGGGTGTCGGCAAAGATCTCCCAAGTGAGGTCTTCCGCTACGCCGCCGACCTTTTCCAGCGCCTGGTAGATCGGCACGGTGCCGATCGGCACGGGGCTGTTGCGGATGATCCACTCGCGCGTGTCGTGGATGTTGCGGCCCGTGCTGAGGTCCATGACGGTGTCGGCGCCCCAGCGGATCGACCAGACCATCTTGTCGACTTCGCTCGCCACGTCACTGGCAACGGCGGAGTTGCCGATGTTGGCGTTGATCTTGACCAGGAAGTTGCGGCCGATCGCCATCGGCTCGGCTTCGGGGTGGTTCACGTTGCTGGGGATGATCGCACGGCCCCGAGCAACCTCATCGCGCACGAATTCGGGCGTCACATAGTCAGGGATCGAGGCGCCGAAGCTTTCGCCGTCACGCTTGTATTCGGCCAGACGGGCGCGGCCCAGGTTCTCACGTTCGGCGACGTATTCCATCTCCGGAGTGATGATGCCCTTGCGCGCGTAGTGCATCTGGCTGAGGTTGTGCCCTGCCTTGGCGCGCAAGGGACGGCGCAGCGCGGTGGGGAAAGGCGGCACGCCGCCGGAGCGATCGGGGCCGAGCTGACCATTGTCTTCTGGCTTCACTTCGCGTGGGGCATATTCCTCGACATCGCCGCGAGCCAGTTGCCAAGTGCGGCGCAAGGGGGCCAGGCCGGCGGCGATGTCGATCACGGCGTTGGGATCGGTGTAGGGCCCGCTGGTGTCATAGACGCGGACAGGCTCTTCGCCGCTGCCCGGCTCCAGATGTATTTCGCGCATGGCGACGTTCAACGGACCGACGTGGATTTTCTTCGATCCCCGAATCGGGCCGGTCGTGACGCCGATCTCCAGCTTGGAATTGATGTCCGCCATGCGCAGCGCTCCTCTTTGGGCGCGGGAGCGGATCACGGAGCTTAAGTCCGGCCAACTCCCTCCGCCCGTGCTAACGGGTTCAGGTTCGACGGGTCGTGCGGAGCATACCCGCACCTCTCAGCCGCTTGCTGGCTCCCCGGTGGTGGTGCGTTGATAGACGCCTGCCGCGCCGCCGTCTAGGCGGCTTGGCATGACCATGCTCTATCGTCTTGACGCAAACGCGCGGCAGATCGGCGCTATGCTGGATGTAGAGGCGGGGGAGGATCCCTGGGCTGGTGGACACGTGGCGCCGGGCAACTTTGCGCCGGTGATCACCGCCGGGCGTGAGTTCGTGGCGGGGCCGCGTCCCTTGCAACACGCGCCTAGACGGATGGTGCCGCGCCTGTGGGGTGTCCCGCCGCCACCTTCGGCGATGGAGGCGCGGCCGGTGCTGTCCGTACGTAACATCGAAAGCCCGTTCTGGATCGGCAACTTGCGCAATAGCGAGTTTCGCTGCCTGGTGCCCGCGACGGCGTTCATGGAATGGGGCAAGGGCGTGGACCGCGCGGGAAAACGTGTGCGCCACTGGTTTGCCTGCACCGATCAACCGGTATTTTCGCTCGCAGCGGTGTGGAAGGACAGCGAGGTACCCAGCTTCGCGCTGCTTACGTGCGAACCCAATGCGGCGCTGCGATCGGCCGGGAAGGATGCGATGCCGGTAATCGTCCCGGCAGATCGCACGGTCCAGGACGTGTGGCTTCGCGGGAGTTGGAAGCGCGCAAAGGAATTGCTGCTGCCCTATTCGTCTTCGCTGATGGCCATCAGCTAAGGGCTACGGGCTTTCGAAAAAGGATGATGCGATAAAGGGTTGCGCCTCACGTCGGACAATCACATTTCGACGGCGTGACCGTAAGCCTCGATGAACTCCTCCAGCAAATCCGGGCGTGCCGGGTTTGCGAACAAGCCCTGGGGTTCGAGCCCCGGCCCTTCGTCGCCGCATCGCCAACGGCGCGGCTACTGATCATCGGGCAGGCACCTGGCAGCCGCGTTCATGCCACCGGTATCGGCTGGCAGGACGCCAGCGGCGATCGCCTGCGTGACTGGCTGGGCATCGACAACGCGACCTTCTACGACACCGCCCGCATCGCCCAGATGCCCACTGGTTTCTGCTATCCGGGCAAGGGCCAGGGCGGAGACCTGCCACCCCGCCCGGAATGCGCACCGCTGTGGCACAAGCCGCTGTTGGCGCGATTGCCAAAGGTGCGGCTGACGCTGCTGGTGGGGTTGCACGCGCAGAAGCTGTATCTGCCAAAAAGGTTCGCCCCGAACATGACCGAGGCGGTGCGCCGCTGGCAGGAGGCGCCAGACGGGCTGTTTCCCCTGCCCCACCCGGCTTGGCGCAGTCGGTTGTGGATGGCGAACAACCCCTGGTTCGAAGCTGACGTGCTACCCCGCCTGCGCCAGCAGGTTCAGGCGGTGATCGCCTGAACCTGCCGTTCGAAAAAGACAGGATTAGAAGGTGTAAGCTACGCCAACGCCGCCCAGCCACTGGTTATCGTCACCACGCAAGCTGGTGTAAGGCGTGTCCTTCGCGTCGTTCAGCATCTTGGTATAGGCCACCCCGGCAAACACCGAGAACCCACCGTTCAGCAAATTGCCGTCCAGGTCGTAAGCGCCGGCCAGGCCCGCCGTTATGCTCTCCCAGCCCTTGCGGGCGTTGTAGGTGGGCAAACCGCTGGCGAAGCTCTGCCCCGGAGTGACCGAGTAGTAATAACGCGCGTATTTGCCATCGACATGACGGGCGCCGACGTTCAGCGCCACGAACGATCCCTTGCTGAGCGGAGTGGTATACGTGAGGTTGGGTGTCCAGATCATGCCCTTGTAGGCCTTGGCCACATCCCAGCGGACATCGGCCGAAAGGGTAAGCGAGTCGTAAGGATTGAGCAGCTTGTAGCCGGTGATCCCCGCGGTCGCGCCCACTTCCACGGCTTCGTTCAGCTTACCGGCTGCGCGCACCACGCGATCCTTGATGCCGCGCGCACGATTGGCCGAGTACGTCACCGTGGGTCCGAAAGAGAAGCCGATCTTGGCATCGTCGGCATCGGGGATCAGGTCCAGCGCGATACCGCCGGCACGCGGGTTGATGCCGATGCCGCCCAGTTCGCCCTTCACGATCGGAAAAGGCGTGATCGTATAGTCGTCCGAGCCGCGATAGCTGGGCATGTAGACCCCGCCCACGCCGACGATCAGATAATCGCCATCCAGCTTGGAGCCTTCCATCATATCCTGCGCCAAGCCAGGCGTGGCGGACAGCGCGACGCCAAGGCCGGCGGCAAGAGCAAGTTTACGCATCGGTATAGATCCCCATGTAATCGACCGGGAAACGCCGAATCCGATATTGCGTTGCAGCGCCACGCAGTCCGAAGGCGGATTGCAACATCACCGTGTCATTCTGGCAACGTTTCGTTTCCTGAACCCAGCTTGCGCTGCATCATGAAGATGTCCGCCCACTGCCCCTGCTTCCAGCCGACTCCGGTCAGCGTGCCGCAGGGCAGGTATCCGGCGCGCGCATGCAGCACCACCGACGTCGGCTCCGTCCCGGCGATCATGGCGAAGGCCTGGCGAAATCCCCGCGCCTCGCAAGCGGCGATCAGGGCATTGATCAGCGCCTTGCCGATCCCCCTCCCCACCGCATCCTTGTGGACATAGATGTGCGTTTCGCAACTGAAGCGATAGGCCTCCCGATCCCCGAAACGCTCAGCATAGGCATAGCCGAGCACCGCCCCTGCGCCGTCACGAACCACCAGGAACGGATAGCCTTCGCCCAGCACCCGCACGATCCGCTGCGCGATATCCTGCGTGGTCGGCGGATCGGTTTCGAAACTGGCGGCGCTGTTCGTCACATAGTGCGCGTAGATACCGGCAATCGCGGTGGCATCCTGTTCGCAGGCGTCGGAAACGGTCAGCTCATCGTTCATCGAATTGAAACATGCCCCAAAGCCTTCGCTGCGCCAAGTTGCAGTGAACGGTCCCCATCCCTACACGGGACGAACATGAGCGCCCCGTCAACAGATATTGCGATCCTGGGCGGTGGTCTGGCTGGAGGTTTGATCGCCCTGGCACTGGCCGCGCGCCGTCCGGACGTGTCCGTAACCGTGATCGAAGCGGGCGATCGGTGTGGCGGCGATCACGTCTGGTCTTATTTCGCGACGGACGTGAAAGACGGCGCGGACCTGCTGGAGCCGCTGGTGGCCGCACGGTGGGATGGCTATTTCGTGCGCTTCCCCAAGCGCAGCCGCGCGCTTCGCACCCCCTATCGCAGCATCACCAGCGAGCGGCTGGATGCCGTGATGCGATCCGTCCTTCCGCCTGAGCGCCTGCTGACGGGCGCTGTGGTGACGCAGGCCCTGGCCGATCGCGTTGTCCTCGCCGATGGCCGCACGATCACCGCAGGCGCGGTGATCGATGCGCGCGGAGCGGCGGGCTTGCCGCACATGGCGGGGGGCTGGCAGAAGTTCGTGGGCCAGATGCTACGGCTCAAGGTACCGCACGGCCTGACCCATCCCATCGTCATGGACGGATCGGTCAGCCAGACGGACGGCTACCGCTTCGTCTACGCCCTGCCCTTCGCCTCCGACGCGATCTTCGTCGAGGATACCTATTATGCGGACGGGCCCGAGATCGACCTGCCCGCGCTGCGCGAACGGATCGCCGCCTACGCCGCCGCGCAGGACTGGCGGGTGGAGGCTATCGAATATGAGGAAAAAGGCGCCCTGCCGGTAATCGCCGCGGGTGATTTCGACGCATTTTGGCAGGCGACAGCCACGCCCGGCGTGGCCCAAGTGGGCGCGCGGGCAGCGCTGATCCACCCGTTGACCAGCTACTCGCTGCCGATCGCGCTGCGCTTGGCGCTGCATCTTTGCACGCTCGACTCGCTCTCTGGAGAGGCGATAGAGAAGGCCTGTCACACGTGGGCGCGCCGGCACTGGCGCCATGGACGGTTCTATCGGATGCTGACGCGGATGTTGTTCGGAGCCGCCATGCCAGATCAGCGCTACAAGGTTCTGGAGCGATTCTACGGCTTGTCCGAAAGACTGATCGAACGTTTTTACGCAGGGCAGTCGAACCAGATGGACATGCTGCGCATTCTGGCGGGCAGGCCGCCCGTGCCGATCGGCGCGGCGGTGGCCAGCCTCAGGGGCAAAGGGCGGCCGTTGGCGCCGCTAGGAGATTTGAAATGAAGCGCGCGTGTGTGATCGGAGCAGGGTTTGGCGGCCTGGCTCTGGCGATCCGCCTCCAGTCCGCCGGTATCGCCACCACGCTGATCGAGGCGCGAGACAAGGTGGGCGGGCGCGGCTACGTCTGGGAAAAGGAAGGCTTCACGTTTGATGCGGGCCCCACCGTCGTCACCGACCCCGATTGCTTGAAAGAGCTATGGGCGCTGTCGGGCAACAACATGGCCGACGATGTCGAACTGATGCCGGTCATGCCGTTCTACCGGCTGAACTGGCCGGACGGCACCAACTTCGATTATTCGAACGACAACGCCTCCATGCGCCGCGAATTCATGCGCGTGGCACCCGATGATATTGCCGGGTACGAGGATTTCCTGGCCTACTCTGAAGGCGTCTATCAGGAAGGCTACGTCAAGCTGGGGCATGTGCCGTTCCTGGACATCGCCAGCATGGTGAAGGCAGCCCCGGCGCTGGCCCGCTATCAGGCATGGCGCTCGGTCTATTCGATGGTCTCGCACTTTGTGAAGAGCGAGTATCTGCGCCAGGCCCTGTCGTTCCACACGCTTCTCGTCGGCGGTAATCCGATGACCACCAGCGCGATCTATGCCCTGATCCACAAGCTGGAGAAGGACGGCGGTGTCTGGTGGACCAAGGGCGGCACCAACAAGCTGGCCCAGGGCATGGCCCGCTTGTTCGAGCGGCTGGGCGGCACCGTGCGCCTGGCCGACAAGGTGGTGCAGATCCACACCATCGGCGATCGGGCGACCGAGGTGGAGACGGCCAGCGGCTGGCGTGAACGGTTCGACGCGGTCGCCTCCAACGGCGATATCGTGCACACCTATCGCGATCTGCTTTCGGGCAACCGGCGCGGGCCGGAGATGGCCAAATCGCTGGCGAAGAAGAAATTCTCGCCCAGCCTGTTCGTCGTCCACTTCGGGCTGGAGGGCACCTGGCCCGGCATTCCACATCACATGATCCTGTTCGGTCCGCGCTATAAAGGCCTGCTGACGGACATCTACGAACATGGCGTGCTGCCGCAGGATTTCTCGATCTACCTGCACCACCCCACCGTCACCGATCCGGGCATGGCGCCTGCCGGCAAGAGCACGTTCTACGCGCTTGTCCCGGTGGCGCACATGGGCAAGCTGCCGGTCGACTGGGACGAAGTCGGCCCGATCCTGGCCAAGCGCATCCTGGACGAAGTGGGCCGCCGCCTGATCCCGGACATACACGACCGGATCGTCACCCAGTTCCACTATGCCCCGACCGACTTTGCGAACGACTTGTCCGCCCACTTGGGCAGCGCGTTCAGCCTGGAGCCGATCCTGACGCAAAGCGCTTGGTTCCGCGGCCACAACCGGGACGACAAGCTAAAGAACGTCTACTTGGCCGGCGCGGGCACCCATCCCGGCGCAGGCATCCCCGGCGTCGTCGGCAGCGCCAAGGCGACGGCAAAGCTGATGCTGGAGGACTTGCGGTGAGCTTGGCAGCTGCTCCCCAAGTGCCATTTTTCTGCGCGCGCCCACTCCTTCTTTCTCCCTCGCAACATCGCATGAGCTATCAGGAATGCCCGTCATGAAACGCCTTGCCGTCTATTGCGGCTCTGCCACGCCCGCCGATCCACGCTACATGGAGCTTGCGCGCGAAGTCGGCAGCACATTGGCGCAGCAGGGCATCGGCGTCGTCTATGGCGGCGGAAGGCTGGGCCTGATGGGTGCGATCGCATCCTCCGCGCTGGAGGCGGGCGGCGAAGTGATCGGCGTGATTCCCGAAGCCTTGGTGCGGGGCGAGGTCGCCAATCACGATTGCCAGCTGACGGTCGTAAAGACCATGCACGAGCGCAAGGCCGCCTTCACCGACCTGTCGGACGGGTTCCTGGTCCTGCCCGGCGGGGTCGGCACCATGGACGAGTTGTGGGAGGCGGTCAGCTGGGCGCAGCTGGGCTATCATGCCAAGCCCGTCGGCATTCTCAACGCGCTCGGCTTCTATGACGGGCTGCTGGCGTTCAACCGGCACATGGCAGAGGTCGGCTTCGTGCGTCCCGCCCACCAGGGTATCATCCTGGCAGAAGCGGAGCTCAGCCTGCTGCTCGATCGGATGCGCGCGCATGAGCCGCCCCGCACCATCGTCGCCATGGACCCGACCACGCTTTGACCTTCCACCGGGCCACGCCGCAGCGCCTGTCGCGCGAAGAACTGGTCGAGGCGGCCCGCGTATCGATCCGCAAGGGCTCGGCCAGTTTCCGCGCCGCCAGCCGCCTGTTCGATCGCACGACGCGCGAACGCGTTTGGATGCTCTACGCCTGGTGCCGCGCTTGTGACGATCTGGCCGACGATCAGGATCACGGCGGTGCGCTGGGCCCCGGGCTTGATCCCGAATCGCGCCTCGCCACGATCCGCACGCTGACCGAGATGGCCTTTGCCGGGGAGCAGACCGGAGAGCCCGCGTTCGACGCGCTGGGGCAGCTTGCCCGCGAAGTGCCGATCACGCACGCCATGGCAGAGGATGTGATCGCCGGCTTCGCGCTTGATGCAGCGGAGTGGCGTCCGCGTTCCGAAACCGACATGCTGCGCTATTGCTACCACGTGGCAGGTGCGGTGGGCGTGATGATGGCCGCCGTCATGGGTGTGCCGGAAGGCGATGAGGATACCTTGGATCGCGCCTGCGACCTGGGGATAGCCTTCCAGCTGAACAATATCGTGCGCGACGTGGCCGAGGACGATGCGGCGGACCGGCGCTACCTGCCGGTCGAGTGGACGGTGGAGGAGGACATTCCCCCCGGCGAACTCACCAAGCCGCACTACCGCGCTGGGCTGGTCCGTATCGTCGCGCGGGCCTGCCATCTGGCGAGCGGGTACGAGGCATCGGCCCGTGTCGGCGCGGCGCGGTTGCAGTTTCGCCAGCGCTGGGCGATCCTGTCCGCCGCCAACATCTACGGCGCGATCGGGCGCAAGGTGGTGGCGCGCGGCGACCATGCCTGGGACCATCGCGTGCGTACCAGCAAGGCCGAAAAGCTGCGCCTGGTGGCGGCGGCGGCACTGGCAGCGATGCGGCGCTCACCCACCCCGGCGATCGCTCCCGGCCCCTCACGCAGGCAACTGGCGGCGCTCGCCCGGGCATGATCGCTGACGGCATGGCCGCATGCGATTGTCATGAAGGTGCAGCAAAACACCACGTCCCGCGTTTCTTCAAATAGGGAAACTAGGAGGACATCATGCTTTATACGATTGCCGCGATCCTGTTGGTACTTTGGCTACTGGGCGTCGTCGTTTTTAAGGTCACGGCAGGCGTCATCCACCTGCTGCTGGTGATCGCCCTGATCGTCGGCCTGGTCCAGTTGTTCCGCGGCCGCAGGGTTTAACCGCGACGCCCCTCAACCCGCTTTCACCTTGAGTGGCGGCGGGTTGAGGCGGCGGAACAGCACGCCTTTTTCCGAGTACAGAACCAGCGCCAGCGTCAGGCTGCCGCCTATCGCCATGGCAATGAACAGCGGGATGGCGGTTCCATCATAGACCTGCCCAATTACGGTACCCAGCAGCGCGCCTATCAATAACCGGGAAAACGCCATGATCGACGAGGCAGCCCCAGCGGTGCGTGAAAACGGCTGGAGCGCGATCGAGGCGAAATTCGATCCGATAAACGTCACCAGGCACATGCTGGCGGTAATGAATGGCACGAAAACCCACAGCCCTTCACCGCGCATCAGGCTGATCAGGTGAGCCACGGCGATCAGGATGTAAACGATCACCGCCGTCTGCGAAACACGGCGCGCGCCCAATCGCTCGACAATGCTGGCGTTGATGAAATTCATGCCCGCCATAACCAGCGCGATTCCGCCGAAAATGAGCGGAAACATCTCTCCCGCACCGAAATGCTCACCCAGAAGCTGCTGTGAAGAATTGAGCCAGCCGAACAGCACGCCCTGCATCACTGCAGCGCCCAGCAGATATCCGGTCGATGCGCGGCAGCGAATGACCTGCGCCATATTGCCGACGATCACTCGCGGCATGATCGGCTGCCGATTGTCAGGATCAAGCGTTTCGGGCAATCGCAGCCAGACCCACAGCAGCAACGCGCTTGCCAGCATGGCCATCACCGCGAAGAT
Organism: Novosphingobium fluoreni; assembly: GCF_014196615.1. Taxonomy (GTDB): domain Bacteria; phylum Pseudomonadota; class Alphaproteobacteria; order Sphingomonadales; family Sphingomonadaceae; genus Novosphingobium; species Novosphingobium fluoreni. The sequence continues at coordinate 73,311 of NZ_JACIDY010000005.1, read as the reverse complement.
CCAGCGCCAGCCGGCCACCAGCATCACGCCCTGCCCCACCGTGGGGGCGAACATCGGGACGACCATGAATGTCATCGTCACCAAGGATTGGACCTTCGCCATGCGATCGCCGCTGAACCGATCGCGAATGATCGCCATGGGCATGACCATCAGGCCCGAGACGAACAGCCCCATCAAGCCGCGCATGACCAAAAGAGCCGTAAAGTCGGAAACCAGCGAGCATCCCAACGACAGCGCGACGTAGATCGTCAGACACGTCAGCACGACGGGGCGACGGCCAAAGCGGTCTGCGATCGATCCTGGGAACAGCGATCCCAGCCCACTACAGATCAGGAAAACGCCGATCGCCAGTTGCCGATGGTTGGGGTTCGTTACCCCCAGATCGTGCGAGATGTTTCCCAGCGCAGGGAGCATGACGTCGATCGCCAGGGCCTGCAAGGCCTGAATGGCCGCCATCAGGCAGACGAACTCGGTTTCTCGGAGGGGTGCTTTGGGACCGGCGGGGAATCGCATGTGGGGGCCATGGCGGATGCGCCGTGGGCTTGCCAGCGATGATCTTGGTATTACGGGCAAATCACCCGGGGCCCATCGCGAAAACCGGATGCGTTTGCTAGGATCAGGCGATGGCCGACGCCTACGATCCTGACGACTCCGACACCGAAGTCGGCCTGCGCAAGATCATCCACGTTGACATGGATGCCTTCTATGCCAGCGTCGAGCAGCGAGACGATCCCAGCCTGCGCGGCAAGCCGCTGGCGGTGGGTGGATCGTCCGGCCGAGGCGTAGTGGCGGCAGCCAGTTACGAGGCGCGCAAGTTCGGCGTGCGTTCGGCAATGCCATCGTCTCGCGCGGTGCGGTTGTGCCCGCAGCTGCTGTTCCGCAAGCCCCGGTTCGAAGTGTACAAGCAGGTGTCCGATCAGATCCGGGCGATCTTCCTGGACTACACGCCCCACGTAGAACCGCTTTCGCTGGACGAGGCCTATCTTGATGTCACCGACGACATCCGGGGCATCGGCTCTGCCACCCGCATCGCGCAGGACATCCGCCGTCGCATTCGCGAAGATACGCAGCTGACCGCCAGCGCGGGCGTATCGTACAACAAGTTCCTGGCCAAGCTCGCCAGCGACCAGAACAAGCCCGATGGCCTGTGCGTGATCCGCCCGGGCGACGGCGCGACTTTCGTGGCCGGGTTGCCGGTCAGCCGCTTCCACGGCGTCGGTCCACGCGGGGCGGAGAAGATGGCGGCGTTGGGGATCGAAACCGGCGCGGACCTGGCGGCGCGCGATCTGCCGTTCCTGCGCGCGCATTTCGGCAGCTTTGCGGAATACCTCTTCCGTGCCGCCCGAGGCATCGATCTGCGCCAGGTGCGCGCGAACCGGACCCGCAAGTCGGTGGGCGGAGAACGCACCTTTAACGAAAACATCGTCGATCCCGACATGCTGCGCGAGACGATGGACCACATCGTCGACATCGTCTGGGAACGGATCGAGCGTTCAGGCGCGCAAGGCCGAACGGTGACGCTGAAGCTGCGCTATGCCGACTTTCGCACCCTTACCCGCGCCCGCTCGGTCAGCCCGCGTGTACCTGACAAGCCGACATTCGCGCGGCTCGGCCATGCCTTGCTGGAAGAACTGATGCCCCTGCCACAACCGGTGCGCCTGATGGGGCTGACGTTGTCCTCCCTGGATGCCAAGCCGCGAGAGCCGGGCAACGTGGCCAAGGACGGTCAGCTGACGCTGTTGTAGGCGTTGTAAGTCGCGATCCAGCCCGCCAGTCCCTGACGCACGGCAGGCATGATATCGTCAGGCAGCGCTTGGGTATCGCACCAGCGCACCGCATCCACCTCACGCCCATCCGGCCGGGGCGCTCCCTGCACCCCACCGACCACGACGTGAACCACGTTGTAGGCGCCCATCGGCCGCTCCAGCAATTGCGCCACTTTGCGAGCGTCATCCAAGCGGCACCCGGTTTCCTCCCGCAGTTCGCGGCAAGCCGTGTCGACCGGGTCCTCGCCTCTTGATATGCTGCCGCCGGGCAAGGTCCAGTGGCTTGCGCCGTAGGACTGGCGGATCATCAAGACCCGCCCTTGCGCGTCCAGCGCAACGATCCGGCAACCGGAAATCGTGGGGCGCAACGTGCGCCACCACAGCGATCGGGCCCAATACGCGAGGCGATAGAGCCTGCGGTGCAACGTCGGCGGTATCAGGCGAAGCATGTCACGGTCTTTAAAGTGGCGATTGGCGTGCCATGCGAACCTTCGGCATTAGAGGCCCCTGAGGCACTCTCACCGCTCGCTCAGGCGAGCGGCGAGAGCACGGATCATCAGGCCAGGATTTCGCGCAGGAACCAGGCGCGGGTTTCGGCCTGGTCGGTCCAATCGTCGACCAAGCTGTCTGTCGCATTGTCTCCGGCTTCGCTGGCGGCGGCCTTCACTTCGCGCAGCTTCGCGATGTAAGTGTCGTTATCGTCAGCCAGTTCCTTCACCATCTTCATCGGATCGAGCTTGGTGTTGTCTTGATCCTTGATCTGGGTCTTTTCGGCGATCGAGCCGGGGCTGGTCAGGGTATAGCCGTTCCGCTTGCGCACGCGCTCCGCGATGGCGTCGGTGATGCCGAAAATCTCGGTCGCCTGGCTATCGAACAGCAGGTGCAGATCGTGGAAGTGCGGGCCGCGCACGTGCCAGTGGAAGTTCTTCGTCTTGATGTAGAGCGCGAAGGTATCGGCGAGCAGGCCGTTCAAGCTGTCAATCAGCGCGGCCTCTGCGTTGGTGGTCATCGGATTTAGGCTCCATGCTTTGTGAAAATCATGACCGGCACAACGGACAAATCCGGGAACCGTTTCGTGGCGCACCCGCAATTACACATTGCCCCTTGAGGCGAGAAACATGGTCACCGCGACGAGCAGAAGCAAGCCACCAACGACGCGGCGCGCGATGCGGATCGCCAAGGTGTTGAACGCAGCGGGGAAAGCGTTTGCCGATCCGACGAGAACCAGCGCCGCAAGCCCTCCACCCAACCCGGCCGCCAGCGGGGCACTCATTCCCACTGCCAATCCGAACAACGTAAAGCGCGCGGCATCGGTGATCTGGTGCGCAACCAGCACCAGCGCCAGGGCGCCTAGCGAATGCGTCGGCTCGCGAAAGGTCTCGCGCGGCGAAAGGATCAGCGATTCCAAACCCGCCAGCCCCAGCGCGATCGCCATCAGGATCGGACGCGCCGGCACCGGCAGCGTCACCAGCACCACCGAAGCGGCATAGGCAGCCAGGGCTGAAGAAATCGCTGCGAGCATCAGCGAGGTGACAAGCACGCCGAAACGCGGCCCCTGGACGCGGACAAGCCCGGCGATCGTCATCTGATCGCGCGCGGCGATGCCGGAAAACAGCACCGCCAGGAAAGTGAGATAGAATGCCCCCATCGCAAGGGGCAGCATGGCGGCTATGCGCCGTCAATTCAACCACACGGCGGAACCCACTCGCGCCCGAGCCGTTCGGAAGCGAAATGTCCACGAGCTTTGCTGCTTGGGCAAACCGGACGCCGCCGCGCGATCGGGCTCGATACGGAAAAAAGAAGGCTTCATGACCATCGCGATCTCATCCCGCTCACCGGAGCGCGAAGAAGCCGGAGCCTTGCCGGGCTTCGCACCGCTGCGCGCCCCCTTGCCGCTGGGGCAGGGCAGCGACGACATCGCGCTGTTTCTCGATTTCGATGGAACGCTGGTCGAGATCGCCGACCATCCTGAGGATGTGATCGTGCCCACCGGTTTGCCAAAGCTGCTTCTGGCACTGAACGAGGAGCTGGAAGGCCGCCTTGCCCTCGTCAGCGGGCGCGCCCTGAAGACGCTGGACCGCTTGCTTGACGGCGTGGATGTGGCGATGGCCGGCTCGCACGGCGGTGAGTTTCGACCTGCCGGCACGAAGGAAACGCAGGCGCTGGCCGCCCCTTTGCCGCAGCCGATCTGCCAGGCGCTCCAGGACTTTGCCCAAGAACAGGGCGGACTGGTGTTCGAAGCCAAGCCGTTCAGCGCCGCGATCCACTATCGCGATCGGCCCGCGCTTGGCGATACGATCTACGCTTTCGCCACCGCGCTGGCTGCGGACAATGGCCTGATCGTGAAGCACGGCAAGATGGTGGTGGAACTGACGATGCCGGGATCGGACAAGGGCCATGCCGTCACCCGGTTCATGCAGCAGGCCCCATTCCTTGGCAGCCGCCCGCTGTTCTTGGGTGACGATGTGACCGACGAAGACGCATTCGCGGCGCTGGCGCCTTTCGGTGGAAGCGGCATACTAGTCGGCCCACCGCGAGACACTTGCGCTACGTGGCGGCTTGAGGATGTTGGCGCGGTGCATCGCTGGCTGGAGGACGCAATTTGAACATGCCGATTTCGCAGGCCGAAACGCCCTCCTCCTCCCTGGAGCTATGGCCGATCGGAAACTGTCAGGTGTCCGGCCTGATCGACCAGAGTGGCGCCTTGGTATGGGGCTGCATCCCGCGGGTCGATGGCGACCCGACCTTCTGCGCGTTGCTACGCGGCGACGCGGGGCAGGACCTTGGCACCTGGCGCTTCACCCTGGAGAACCAGACGAAGGTCACCCAGGAATACGTGCGCAACACGCCGATCCTACGCACCCGGCTGGAGGATGCCAGCGGCGGCGCGGTCGACATCTTTGATTTCTGCCCCCGGTTCGAACGGCAAGGCCGCATGTACCGCCCGGTCGCCTACGCCCGGATCGTTCGCCCGGTTTCAGGCTCTCCGCGCATTCAGGTAACGCTGACGCCGATGAACGGCTATGGCGCGAGCATGGCGCCGATCACCCACGGCTCCAACCACATCCGCTACCTCAACGATCGCCACGCGCTGCGCCTTACCACCAACGCGGCGGTGGGGTACGTGCTGGACGAGCGCTACTTCCGCATCGAGCGTGAGCTGGCCTTCTTCCTCGGCCCCGACGAGCCCTTCGACGGCAACATCAGCCATGAGCTGGACGCGATGCTGCGGCACACCGAAAGCTACTGGCAATTGTGGGTACGCGGCCTGGCCACGCCGATCGACTGGCAGGAGGCCGTCATCCGCGCCGCCATCACCCTGAAGCTGTGCCAGCATGAGGAAACCGGCGCGATCGTGGCCGCACTGACCACGTCCATCCCCGAAGCACCCAACTCCCAACGCAACTGGGACTATCGCTACTGCTGGATCAGGGATTCGTATTACACCGTCCAGGCGCTCAATCGCCTGGGTGCGCTGGACGTGCTGGAAAAGTACCTCTCGTACTTGCGCAATCTGGTGGACGATTCCCACGCCGGCGTGATCCAGCCGTTGTACTCGGTGAGCGGCGCGAAGGAGGTCATCGAGTGGGAAGCGGATGCCCTTCCCGGCTATCGCGGCATGGGTCCGGTTCGCATCGGCAACGCGGCGTACTATCAGATCCAGAACGACGTCTACGGCCAGATCATCATCCCCAACATCCAGGCTTTTTCAGACCACCGCCTGCTGCGCATGGCCAACAAGGACGATTTCACCAGCTTGGAAAAGGTGGGCGAACTCGCCTGGAAGATGCACGATCAGCCCGACGCCGGCTTGTGGGAGCTGCGCACCCGTACCGCCGTCCATACCTATTCCTCGGTCATGAGCTGGGCGGCTTGCGATCGCCTGGCCAATGCCGCTGAAGTGCTGGGCCTGCGTGATCGCCACAAGGTCTGGAAAGAGCGCGCCGATACCGTGCGCAAGAACATCGATGCGGGTGCCTGGTACGAGGACGGCGGCCACTACGCCGCCAGCTTCGGTGGCAAGGAGCTGGACGCCAGCCTGCTGCAGCTGGTTGAGCTGAACTACGTCACGGCCGACGATCCACGCTTTCAGGCGACGCTGAAGGCGGTGGAAACCAACTTGCGCCGGGGCGAGCATATGCTGCGCTATGCGAACGAGGATGATTTCGGGCTACCCGAGACGGCCTTCAACATCTGCACGTTCTGGCTGATCGAGGCGCTGCACATGGACGGGCGCGACGAGGAAGCGCGCCATATTTTCGAAGCGATGCTGGCGCACCGTACCCGGTCCGGCCTGCTGTCCGAGGACATGGACTTCGAGACGAGCGAGCTTTGGGGGAACTTTCCGCAAACTTATTCGCTAGTTGGGATAATTAACTGCGCCGGGCTATTATCCAGGTCCTGGCGCGATTGGCGTTAGGCTGCAAACCCGACGCCACAATGCACCCGTGATCGCCGCCGTGGTCACGGGGCGCACGCCCCGGTCAAGGGGCGCATAAGGGGCTGGGAATGAGCAGGCTGATCGTCGTGTCGAACCGGGTTTCGGTTCCGCAAGCCATGGGGGCCGCAGGAGCCCAGGGCGGGCTTGCGGTTGCTTTGGGCGCGGCCCTGCGGGAGAATCGCGGCATCTGGTTCGGCTGGTCCGGCAAGGAGACTGACAGCTTTACCGGCCACCTGGATATGCAGCGCAATTTCGGTGTGACTACCGCCACGATCGACCTCGAACCGCAGGATGTGGACGAGTATTACAACGGCTATGCCAACCGCACCTTGTGGCCGCTGTTCCACTATCGCATCGATCTGACCGAGTACGATCGCAGCTTTGGCGAGAGCTATGTCCGCGTAAATCAGCGCTTCGCCGAATCCGTGATCCCGCTGATCGAGCCGGAAGACCTGGTCTGGGTTCACGATTATCACCTGCTGCCGTTGGGATCGATGTTGCGCGAAAAGGGCGTGACCAACCGGATCGGCCTGTTCTTGCACATCCCCTGGCCGCCGACGCGGCTGTTCGTCTCCCTCCCCAATCACGAACAGCTGGTGGCCTCGATGCTCCATTATGATCTCATCGGCTTCCAGACCGAAGAGTGGCTCGACAGCTTCATTCACTACATCAAGAAGGAAATGGGGCTTAAGGTCGCCAAGGACGGGACGATCGAGTACCAGAGCCGCCGCATCGTCGCCCGCGCCTTTCCCATCGGCATCGATTACGACGAGTTTCTCGAAGCATCGCGCAGCGCGGACGCGATCGGCGCTTACGATCGGCTGAAGAACAGTCTGGGCGGCAACCGCAAGATGCTGATCGGGGTAGACCGACTGGACTACTCAAAGGGCTTGGGCGAACGGTTCGACAGCTTCGACCGCTTCCTGACCGACAATCCGGACATGGCGAAGGATGTGGTGCTGCTGCAGATCGCGCCACCATCACGGGGCGACGTTTCCAGCTATCAGCTGATCCGCCACGATCTGGAACGCAAGGCGGGGCATATCAACGGCGCCCATGCCGATGTTGCCTGGGTGCCGATCCGCTATGTCAACCGCGGCTACCCGCGCTCGGAACTGGCAGGCTTCTACCGGGCGGCGGACATCGGCCTCGTCACGCCGTTACGTGATGGCATGAACCTGGTCGCGAAAGAGTACGTCGCGGCGCAGGACGAGGAAGACCCAGGCGTGCTCATCCTGTCCCGCTTTGCCGGTGCCGCCCCGCAAATGCAGGACGCCGTGCTGGTGAACCCCCACAGCCCCGAGGAGGTGAGCGACGCGATCAAGCAGGCCTTGGCCATGCCTCTGGAAGAACGTCGCCGACGCCATCAGGCCCTGCTCGCCTCGGTTCGCGACGAGGACGTGGTGCGTTGGCGCGAGCACTTCGTGGAAGCGTTGCAAGGAAAGGGGGCGGACGATCATTCGACGGCAGGAAACGCTTCGCCGCAAAAAGTTCCTGTAAAAACTCAATGAAGTGCAACCGTTTCGACACACAGGACGTTCACTGGTCGCTTCGTCCCATCCGTTAAGGTCGAACACTCCGGAAAGGGTGTTCCGCTTCATCGCTTGGGACATTCAGGTAACCGGGAGTGGCCCGTTGCGGGCCGGTATGATCGATGACCATCTACGGCGAATGTATCGGTGCGCGTGATCGCCTTCCCGTCACCATCTCTCTTCTGGACGGGCACGAATGCCAGTTGGAAGTCCCGGTCGAGGCCTGCGAAATCGAAGGCGTGATGGACTTGTGGATCGGCGCGATCGGACCCCTTCCGGTCATGGCCGAAACCAGCGGTGAACGTCGGTATCGCGCCCGTTTCCGCGAGCCGCTGGATGATCGGATCATCGCCCACTTTGCCCATGCTTGATCGGGTGCGATAGGGCTTCTTGCCCCTGCGCTAGTCAAATTCTCTTGCGTAATGCTTGACTATCGGCATGGTCTTTCATGTGCCGAAGGCGGTGTTTAGCCGGCTTGAAGCGTAACATTATTTCTCACGACGGGCTGTTCTGCCATGTCGCCGGGGCTTACGATAAGATTGACGCTGACGCCGTGACATTTGACAAATCTTCCCGCGGCGCCGCGCCAACGTCGGCACGCCTGCGTTCATGACCGAAATCTATTACTCGCTGGCCGGGGCGCTCGTCGGCTTCCTGGTGGGGCTGACCGGCGTCGGCGGTGGCTCGCTGATGGCACCGATTTTGGTGCTGGGCTTCGGTTTCGCCCCGTCACTGGCCGTGGGAACCGACCTCTGGTTCGCCACGCTGACCAAATGCGTTGGCGGCGCGGTGCACCGCCGGGTCGGCTCTCCGGACTGGAAGGTCATCGGGCGGCTGGCGATGGGCAGCGTACCGGCCGCGATCCTGACCCTGCTGTTCCTGGCGAATGTCGAGGGCGGAAAGCTGAACTCCGCCGTGCTCATGAAGCTGCTGGGTGTGATGCTGGTTATTACCGCCGTGCTGGTGCCGGTGAAGCATATCATCCATGCCCCCGTCACCAAACTGCGTGGACTGCTGGGGGAGCGGCTGGCCATCACCCAACTGGTCATGACGATCGCGGCTGGTGCCATTGTCGGCGTGCTGGTCACGCTCACGTCGATCGGAGCAGGCGCACTGGTCGCGGTGGCGCTGATGTTCCTTTATCCGCTACGGCTCAGCGCCAAATCGCTGGTGGGAACGGATATCGTCCATGCCATTCCCCTCGCTCTCATCGCTGCCATCGGCCATTCGTGGTTGGGCAACGTCAATTGGGAACTGCTGGGCATGCTGCTGATCGGCTCGATCCCCGGCGTCATCGTCGGCTCGCTCGCCGCAGGTAAAGTCAGCGAAACCGGGGTGCGTCTGGCATTGGCCGGGATGCTCGCATTTTCCGGCATCAAGATGCTGGCGGCCTGACCCCCGATCCGGATCGATCGCGCCGCGCACCCTGTTGCCAATCGCACTGCGGCGCAACATAAGCAGCGACGGCGCATGGGGACGCCGGGCTTACAGGCGGATTGAGCGATGACCGAGGCGAACAGACCAACCGTTCTGGTGACCGGCGGCGCGGGTTATATCGGCAGCCATGCGGTGCTGGCGCTGGTCGATCGGGGCTGGCCGGTCTGTGTTGTCGACAATCTCACCACCGGGTTTCGATTTGCCATCCCCGAAGGCGTTACGCTGTACGAAGGCGATATCGAAGACGCAGCCCTTCTGGCCCGCATCTTCGCCGAACAGAAAGTCGGCGCGGTGATGCACTTCGCCGGGTCGATCATCGTGCCGGAATCGGTAGAGAATCCGCTAAAATACTATCATAACAACACCGCCAAGACCCGCGCGCTGATCGCGGCGGCAGTAGAGGCGGGCGTCGGCCACTTCATCTTCAGTTCCACTGCGGCAGCTTATGGCATTCCGGAAGTTTCGCCCGTTACCGAGGACAGCCCGAAGCTGCCGATCAATCCCTACGGCATGTCCAAGCTGATGACGGAGTTCATGCTGGCCGATACCGCGCGCGCCCATGCGATGAACTACTGCGCCCTACGATACTTCAACGTCGCCGGAGCGGACCCTCAGGCCCGCACCGGGCAATCGACTGCCGGGGCCACGCATCTGATCAAGGTCGCGGTCGAGGCGGCACTGGGGAAACGCGAGCATGTCGGCGTGTTCGGCACGGACTTCGCCACGCCTGACGGCACCGGCGTACGAGATTACATCCATGTTTCGGACCTGGCTGAGGCACACGTCCTCGCCCTTGAAGCCCTGATCGCCCAACCTGCCCGATCGCTGACGATGAACTGCGGCTATGGCCGCGGTTTTTCGGTGCTGGAAGTGCTGGACGCCGTGGACCGCGTCACCAACCGCACTATCGATCGCCGCCTCCAGGGCCGTCGCGCTGGTGATCCCGACTCGCTGATCTCGGACAACAGCCGCATCAAGGCAACTTTGCCCTGGGTCCCTCGTTACGCCGAGCTGGACACCATCGTCGCGCATGCGCTGGCCTGGGAACGCAAGCTGACCGAGATCCGCGGCGAAGTCTAAGGACGCGGCCGTGGCCAAGCTGTATTTCTATTACGCCAGCATGAATGCCGGGAAATCGACATATCTGCTGCAGGCGGACTTCAACTATCGCGAACGGGGCATGGCAACGATGCTGTGGACCGCTGCGATCGATGGCCGTGGCGCGCTTCATGCCATAGAAAGCCGAATTGGCCTTGGCGCGGACGCGCATCGTTTCGATGCCGATACGGACGTGTGGACTGCCGCCCAGGCACGACATTCCGAAACGCCGCTGTCCTGCATTCTGGTGGACGAAGCCCAATTCCTGAGCTCCGAGCAAGTCTGGCAATGCGCCCGGCTGGCGGACTTTGCCGACATCCCGGTGCTATGCTTCGGCTTGCGCACCGACTTTCGTGGCGAATTGTTTCCAGGCGCGGCGGCGCTGCTCGGAATCGCCGATACCTTGGTGGAACTCAAGGCTGTGTGCCACTGCGGCCGGAAAGCCACCATGAACCTGCGCGTCGATGCGGATGGGGCGTCGGTGCAACACGGCGAGCAGACCCTGATCGGGGGCAACGATCGTTACATTCCCCTGTGCCGTCGGCACTTCTCGGAGCAAATCCATGACCGACCGGGGATGATCGCCTAGGGTAAGGTCGCGCGCGATCGGCGCGGGCATCTTTTTTAGCTTGCCGCCTCATGAGCGAGCCGAAGCGCCTCGACACACGCTGCAACTTTTCAGCGCGACTTCACCGCCCACGCATCAAACGCCAGCTAGTCCAAGCCATCGCTGGGCCTGCGTCAATCCACTATCGCGTCACTGCCCCGTGTAGCTCCGATACCACTCGACGAAGCGCGGTATGCCCACCTCGATGGGCGTGGTCGGCGCGTAGCCAGTATCGCGCGCGATCGCCGTGATATCCGCGTACGTGGCCGGCACGTCCCCAGATTGCATCGGCAGCATGCTCAGCTCCGCCTTGCGCCCGCATGCCTCTTCCAGCACCTCGATCATGCGCATCAGCTTTTCGGATCGGTTATTGCCGATGTTGTAGACCGCGTGCGGCTTCGTGCTGCCGCCCGGCTTGGCGGCACCGTCATCCGCGGGGGGGCGATCGAGGCAGGCGATCACGCCAGCGATGATGTCGTCGATATAGGTAAAGTCCCGCTGCATCTGGCCATTGTTGAACACCTCGATCGGCCGCCCCGCGAGCAGCCGCTCAGTGAACTTCCAGAGCGCCATATCCGGCCGACCCCATGGCCCATAGACGGTGAAGAAACGCAGCCCCGTTTGCGGCAAACGGAAGAGGTGCGCATACGTCTCGCTCATCAATTCATCCGCCCGCTTCGTCGCGGCGTAGAGCGACACGGGATGATCGGTGCGGTCTTCCACCGCGAACGGCAGTTTCTCGTTCCCGCCATAGACGGAGCTGGAACTGGCATAGACCAGATGCGGCGTCTGGCGAGCGCGTCCCAGTTCCAACATGTTGACATGGCCCGACAAGTTGGAGCGAACGTAGGCATGAGGATTCTGCAGCGAGTAACGCACGCCCGCCTGCGCGCCCAGATGCACGATGGCATCGAACTCGTGCCCTGAAAGGTCCTGATCCAGCGCAGCCGTGTCCGCGAAATCCAGTTCCAGGAAGGTAAAGCGATCACCGTGCCGCGCCGCCAGCTGGCTCAGCCGATCACGCTTTAGCTGAACGGCATAATAGTCGTTGAGGTTGTCGATCCCGATCACCGACTGGCCCCGCGCCATCAACGCGTCAGCCAAGGCGGCCCCGATGAAGCCGGCCGCCCCCGTCACCAGAACTTTCGGATATCGCGATGCCATGTATCCTCCAAAGCCCCTTCAACGCCCTGTCGCATAAGCTTCGCCCGCTTGTACGACAAGCGCGTCGCCCTCGCATTCGGTAGGGTATTGTCGCCTTTGCCACCACTTCGCATCCAGTAACGGGTTGACAGCCCCGATGCGCGCCACTTGCCCGCTTTCCCAAGCCTTGGCATGGAGGGCGGATGGACGTTGAAGGAATGATCGACCGGCCCGAGCCGACCCGGTTGCGGTCTTTCGGGCGCATGGTGAACCTGGCGTGTTTCGTCGTCCTACTGATCATCATGGGGACGGTGATCTACGGGCTGATCCTGCGCGCCGTGTGGGAGCGCAATTACTATGTCGCGGTGGCCATCGCGATCCTGGGCGCCGTCGTGCTGCTGATCGGCCTGGCGCAACAGGAAATCGCAGCGCGCGACAAGGCGACGTGGCGCGCCATGGCCGAGTGGCAGATCCGCGCTACCTATCGCAAGCTGGCAACGCGCTGGGCTGAGCAAGAAAAGCAGGGCAAGCCCGCCCCCACGATCGATTCCGAAGGCTATTACGAGGAACTGCTCGAAGTCCTTATCGAAGATATGCAGCGGGTAACCGAAAGCGCGGAGCGTTCATGAGCGGGATCGGAGCATGAACAAAACGTCGCAACTGGAACTGGGCGAAACCTGGCCGCGCTTTGCCGCCCACTGGATCGCCGCCTGCTTCGGTCACTTCCTCAAAGTGGTTCTGCCGCTGATCAATGATTGGCCCTTCCCGCTGACTTCTCACGATTTTCCAAGGTGGTGGTCGGTGCTGATCTTCGCGGCGGTCACCTCGCTGCTGGCCGCGATCATCAACGCCAACCTGCCTGTCACCGCGCGCGAATTGCTGAAGAGCGCGGCCTTCGGCTTTGCTTTGAACGCCACGGGCGAAGCCTTGCGGATCGCCTGAAATCCCAAGCCTCAGCGCTTGGAGGCAGGCCTTTCCGGTTCCGGTCGGGGCGTATCGCAGGTGAACTGCTCCTTGAAAGCCAGCACGATCACCGATGCGGCCTCGCCTGCCCCTGACGTCGGATTTGCCTTAAGATAGCTTAGGAATGCGCGGCGCATATCGGCCTGTGAGCTGGTGACGGGCGGACAGAATTCGCGGATGCGCAGCCATGTCTCATAGGCCCGGACGGTGTCGTGGACGCCGGTGATATAGGCGAAGCAGTACGACACGAGGCTGGCTGCGCTCGATTCGCAACGCTCCGCCAGATTTGTCGCGGAGATGAAACCGATGCTGGGGCGGGCGCTGGTCGGCATCGGCTGTGTGGATCCGGTCGGCAAAGGCCCGCGTCCGCGAGGTTTCGTCACAGGGCTGATGGGGGCCGCCGGGCTGACGGAGCCCGACATAACCTCTGCACCAGGCTGCAATGCGCTTTGCGCCGCGACCGGCATAGCCAGGAAAGCTGCTATGATCGCCAGGAACTGCAAGACTTTCATGCCACCTCCGCTACCCTTCCGCTTGGCCGCTGCCCCGGAACGGGGCGGCGCGATACCATGAATTGAGCTGGCAACGAAGCCGCTGGGCATATAAGGGCCTTTCCTGAGGGATTTAGCGATAGGGACATCCACGCGGATCATGGCATCCACCCCCAATATCCTTGATGAACTGCCGTGGCTTACGTCCACGCCGCGCAAGACGATCAAGACCCAATGGCAACGGCATGGCCGGTCTGCCTTGTTGCTGGGTGCGCTTTCGGCCCCGCTTGTCTACTCGCTGGTTATGCCCGACACGCCCGGTGACGCAACGAGGGGAGCCGGCACGGCTGTAGGTGCGCCGCAAGTGATCGATTCGCCGTTCGCGCCTAAAGCGCTGCGTCCGCTATCGGCCCTGGAAGCCGAGGCGTGGAACAGCAAAGTGCCCGAGGCGAAAACGGCTATCGCTTCTGCTACGCCCTTCTCGGTCACGGCGGCTGGAGGGCAGTCGCTGCCCCGATCGCTGCAATGCATGACTGCCGCGATCTATTACGAGGCCGGGAACGAGCCGGTGGATGGACAGAGAGCGGTGGCGCAAGTGATCCTCAACCGCATGCGCAGCCCCGTCTACCCTCATTCCGTTTGTGGAGTTGTGTACCAGGGCTCCGAGCGTAAGACCGGATGCCAGTTCAGCTTCACGTGCGACGGCTCCTTGGCGCGGGTACCCTCCGCCTCAAGCTGGGCGCGGGCCAGCGCGGTCGCTGCGGCAGCTCTGGGCGGGTACGTCTATGCGCCCGTCGGCTGGGCGACGCACTATCATGCCGATTACGTCGTACCCTACTGGGCGCAGAGCTTGTCCAAGCTGACGACGATCGGTCGCCATATCTTCTACAGCTGGCGGGGCAGCAACGGCACTGGCGCGGGCTTTACCAGTCGCTATGCCGGCATCGAGCCGGACGTGGCGACCGCCGCGCTGGTGGCAGCGGCCAGCCCGATCGCGCCGATTGATGGCGCCGGTGTGGGGATCACCCGTGTGACCAGCGCTGAGCGGCCCATGATCGGCTTTGGCGGCGCGCTTGGTGAGCTACCCACTGCTGATGCGAAGGCTGAGGGCAAAGTCACAGCGAAAGCCACCGAAGCAGCACATCCCACCGTGGCGCGTGGCGCGCGATGGGTTATCGGCGGCGGCGTGGGCGGCAGCGGCATTCGCCCTTATGCCTCACGCAGCTTGATCCCGATGCCGGATGATAGCGCCAAGATCGCCGTTCACGACGAAGCGGCGGCTGCAGCCAAGCAGGCCCCAGGCCCCGCCAAGGAATAAGTCCTGCCACCGACCTTCTGATTTGTCGGCACCTGAGACAGACAAACCAGTGACGGTTGTCTCAGCTTTCCTTGGTGTAGCTGTAATTGTAGTAGTCGCTGTCCTCGGTGTAGCCGACTTTGCGCGCGTTGTACTTCGTCACGACGCAGCCAATCAGATTTCCCCGACCGCGAAGCAGACGGGATACCGCGGTGCGGGCTTGGCCAAAGTGGGCGGTGCCCGCCTCCACCACGAAGATCGACGCGGCAGCGGCGGAGGACAGCTCTACTGCGTCGGCCAGCGCCATGACCGGCGGGGCATCGACGACGACGATGTCATATTCTCCGGAGAGTTCAGCCAACAAATCCTTGACTGCAGTGCCCGCGAACAGGTTGGCCGGATCAGGCGGCAACGGGCCGCTGGACAAGAACGCGGGGCTTCCGTCAACCGCGGGGCGGATTGCCTCTGACGCAGGTATCAGCCGGGCCAGAACGCTGGAAAGTCCGGGTGAACCCACTGACATGTCAAAGTAGCGGTGCAGTGACGGCCGGCGTAAGTCCGCGTCGATCAGCAAGACCTTACGCCCCAGCCTCGCCATGTCACGCGCCAAGACGTAGGACGTGGTCGACTTACCCTCGCCCTTGTTGCTGCTGGTAACTAGAAGCGAAGGCGGCAACCCCTGGTTTGACGAAAGCTCTACCGAGGAGCGAACGGCGTAATAGGCCTCCGCCACGTCCGAATAAGGCGCATCCAGAGCCTCGTACAGATTGGTGCCGGAGAACTCAGGGATCACGCCCAGCAGCGGCAGATGCAGCTTTGCTTCGACATCGCGGGGATCGCGGATCGCATCATCCAGCTTCTCGCGACCGTAAGCGTAGAGCAATGCAAGGCCAAGGCCGACAATCAGCGCCATCGCCATGTTGACCAGCGGGCGCGGCGATGCGGGCCGACGCGGAACATCAGCGTTGTCGACCACGGTGATGTTGTTGTTGGTGACGCCGGCCTCCGCGCTCAACTCTTTGAAGCGCTGCAGCAGGCTCTCATACATCTGCCGATTGGTATCCACTTCGCGGCGCAGGATGTTGTACCGCACACCCAGGTCCTGCTCGGACAAGGTATCAGACTTCAACGCGTTCACCTGGCCGGAGATCGCGGCCTCCTGACGCTGAGCGGTCAGGTATTGGTTGCGGATCGAGTTGCGGATGCTTTCCCCCAACGCGCGGGCCTGGCGATCCAATTCGCTCAACTGCGCCGAAGCGCGCAGGACCGTCGGGTGATCAGGCTGCAAGTGCTGGCGCATCTGACCCAGATCGGCATTGAGCGCGGCGCGCTGCTGGAGCAACTCCTGCATCGCCGAGTTCGACAGGACCTCTGGCAAGGTCGTCGCCGGCACGCCCTCGGCCTGTTCCCAACGCTGCTGCGCCTGGAGCCTCTGCGCCTTGGCATCACCCAGTGCGCGGTTGAGCTGAACGAGGTTGGCAGTGACCAGCGAGCGCGGCTGATCAGCCTCGCCCGATTGCGCGGTTGCGCCATTGCTGGCGTCGATCAGACGCGTGGAGCGCGCGTAGCTGATCAAGGCGCGTTCCGAGGCTTCAAGACGGTCCTTGGCCAGGCCCAGCTGATTCTGCAGGAACTGGCGCGAATAGTCTCCGGTCGAGAATTTACGCTGAATGTTGCTCTGGATATATTCCTGGCAATACGTGTTGGCGATGCGAGCGGCCATTTGCGGATCGCGGCTCTTGAAAGCGATCCCCACCACGCGCGAGTTGCGACGAAGGTCGATCGTCAGGTTCATCACCAGTGCATCGATGACCTTCTCCTCACGCTGCGCGGGCGTCAGTTCGTCCAGCGACCCTGCACCTTCGGATGTGAGAAAATCATCCGATCTGGCAAGACCCAAGCGGTCGGAAACCCGCTTCGCCATTGTGCGGCTGTTCAGTACGTCCACTTGGGTCTGCAAGAAGCGATCGGCATCCGCGCCGCTGACAACGGGCTCGGTGTCCTCGGTGCCGAGGATCTTGTTGGTCTGCTGATCGACCTGCACGCTGGCGCTGGCCTGATAGACGCGCGGCATGAAAAGGATCGACGCCAGCCCGATCAGGAGCGCAGTCGCGACGATCAGGATAATCGCGATGCGATTGCGATATAGCATCGCCCATAGCGCCCGGACGTCGACCACCGGCTGGTTGGTGTAGCCCAGCGCGGAAACGGTTCCCTCGGCCGGGGCGAGATCACCCTCGTCGATCTCGTAGGGCCTGCCGGCCGCAATCTGCACCTGACGCATAACTGCGAGTTTTCCTACCTGAACGCCGTGAAGATGTTGAGCAGCGGTGCAGCACGCAGTGTATCGTGCCAAGCCTGCTTCACATTCGAATGGCCGACGACAATAACGTCTTTGCCCAGAATTGCCGGGTCCGGGTCATCGCCGCGACGGATGCGATTGAGGTCGAACATCGCTGCCGAACGCTGGCCGTCGATCGTGCGAATGACCAGCACTTCCTGCAGCTTCGCATCTTCGCTTTCGCCTTCCGCAAGGGCAATCGCATCCAGCAAGGTGGTGCCCCCGCGCACGTCGTACAGCCCGGCCTTCTTGACCTGGCCTTGAACGGTAACCCTCTGCGAAACCGAACTGTTGACCGTAACGGTGACCTGTGGATCAACATAATAGCGCCCATATCCCGACCGCAGAGTATCAGCGAGCTGGGTGGCGGTAAGCCCGCTGGCGCGAATGCGGCCTATCAGTGGCAGCGCCAGATTGCCCACCGCGTCGACGGGGATGCCGCTAGATGAAACTTCCGGCTCGTTGAAGACGTTGATGGCGATTACGTCGAGGGGACCGATAACATAATCCATCGCCGCCGTTTCCGGCGACGGAGGTGGGATCAACTTGTAGGCGTCCTCACCCGTGCGAACATTGCTGCCACGCAAGCTGGGTGCACAACCCGTCGCCAGCAACAGACAAACCAACACTGTCCGTGATGGTCGCATCATGCATTCATGCCCTCGATTACACCCCTGCCGTCCGATCCGCCGAACAAGCTCAGGCCTTTCCGTCTAAAACGGCGACAATTTCTCGTTTCAGCGAAAACGACTGCAAGGTCAAGCATGCGGACGCGGTGCGCTCCGGATCGAGACACCATCGATCCAAGCAGAGAACGGCCGCCCGTTGGTTTGCGGCAGGGTGAGTATCAGCGCCTGACCCGGGCACTCCGCGCTGACGGTGAAGCTGCCGCGCGCGGTCTGCCATCCATCCGCACCGGATGACCATGTTAGCGCGACTGGTACATTCGGCAACCCGGATGTCTGCTCACCCCGGCGGCATTGAAGCAGCGCGCCGAACTGCTGGACCAACATCACATCGTCGGCGGACACGGTAAAGGTCAGGTCATACGTTCCAGAAACGAGCGCGATCACCTGTTGTACCGCCGCCCCTTGGGCCAAGCCGTCTGAACCCACTGCCAGTGCCTGCCCGTGCCCCGGCGTTACCGCTGCGGCAACTTCGGTTCGTACTCCCGTGAGGGCTGGCGTATGCCAGGCATAAGGCGGCGCCCATGGCGACAGCACGCCTTTCTCCGCCTCGAAATCGCCGTCTCCGATCAGTGCGGTTTGCCCCGCTGCATGCCAGACGGTACGCATATCCCCAAAGCGATCGTTTGCGGCTAAAACGGTGCGAATCAGCCCGCTTTCCGCTGTGGTCATCGGCGTGCCGGCCCGGCGTAGATGACGGATCAGGTCGACCAGCTCTGCCATGGTCCAACCCGGCTGACGGGCGACCTGGTTGAAAAACGCAACCCGCCAACCAGGATTGAGCGAGAGTTGCTCCGCCAGGGCATTGCGTCCCGCCTGGGTTCGCAGCAGCTTGGGCATCAAGGGAAGCAGTTGGTCCCCGAATTTTTCCTGCCGGATAACCGCGTCCATCCGCTGCAACGCGAAAGCGTCCTGCCCGGCGGCCGTTGCCTGCTCGGCCAGCCAGAGCTGTGTCAGGATATCGCGCCAGCCCAGCGGTGCGCCTAGGCTCAGCAATGCCGCGCCTCGTTCCGCCTGCCCCCGCGCGATCAGCTCAAGCCCTTCCGTCCGCACACCCACCGGGTCAAGCGGCGCTAGAGCCAAGGTTCGCTGGGCCACTTTCAGCGCTTGATCACGATCCCCCCTGAGGACCGCCAGATTGGCGGCGGCGGCCTGCACCGGTGAAGACCATGGCGCGACGATCCGGGCCGCACCGCCCGCCCCGATCGCAGCGAGTTGCAAACCCCACTGGGTAGACAAGACCCCGAGCCCGAGCAGTGCCAGAGGTCCGGCAAATAACATCCGCCGTGCTGATCCAGCCTCCCGTCGGGCGGGTATCGGCAGGAGCATGCCGATCAGCAGCGCCAGGGTGACGGCGATCGTGTGCATCCGCGTCGGATAGTCCGTCAGCGAAGCCGCCAGCGTCAAAATCACCGCTAATGCCGCCACGATCGGTACCATCCGATCGCGTCGCCCACCCGCTTCGGCTCGGCTCCGCCAAGCTGCGTAAACTACGAAGGCAAGCCAGGCCACCAGCAGCGCAATCGCCGCGACGCCGCCCTCCAGCAGCAGTTCCAGCACATCATTATGCGCGTGGTTCACCACGTCGGGCCTCACCTCGCTCAGCGGCTCGTAAGTGGGATAGACCAAGGTAAAGGTGCCAAAACCAGTGCCCAGCGGCAGCGCATCGCGCGCGGCCAGCAAAGTGTTGGTCCAGTATCGAAAGCGCAAGTCTTCGGTTGCCGTGGCGTAGCGCGAGAGGACGGCATGCACCGGCGGGGCCACGCGCAAAACCAGCACCAGTACGACCGCCGCAACCGCGCCGCCCGCAACTACGGCGGGACTTAGCCGGCGGCGCTGCGATATCAGCACCGCCGAAGCCAGCGCCACCGGCAACAGGAATATGCCGGATCGGGACAAGGTGGAGAGAACGCCCAGCGCGAGCAGCGCCAAAGCGGCCAAGCGCGCGGCCCACTCGATCGCCTTGGCGTCCTGAGCCGGCCGAGCAGATCCCGGAATCCCCGGAACCGCCGCGATCAGAATGGCGATCAACAGGAACAGCGCGAAGTGATTGCGGTTCACGAACAGGCCAACGCCCAGTCCACGATGCGCAGAGGAAAACAGCATCGGCGCCGAATTGGGTCCAAGCGCGAGTTGCACGATCGCCAAAGGTGCGCTCAGCAACGCGATGATCAGAATCGCGCGCAGTATCCACCGCCGCTCCTGCGCATCCGAACGCGCCGCGATGAGAAGCGCTGCACTTGGCGGGGCCAGCGCGGACAAGGCCGCAAGTGTTCGATCGGGAGACAAACTCCAAGCGTGCCAGCCCGAGCCGCCCGCCGCCTCTGCGACCTGCGCCGCAAGTTGATGCCCAGGCAGCCCACCCCATAGTCGGCCAGGCAGCGGGACAACCTGCAACAGGCATAAGATCATGCAACTCACGATCAGCCACGCGGCCATGCGTGATCGCGTATCCAAGCCCTGCCAATCCAGCTTTGGAAGTTCCACCGCCAGCACGACCAGGGCGACCGTTGTAATCAGCCAACTTGCGATTGGGCTGGCAATTCCCGCCCCGCCCAGCAACAGCGCACAAACAAGGTATCCCCGTGAAAGGTTGAGGGATCGGCGCCAGATCGGGGTTTCCTGTTCAGGCTTGCGACGCTGCCGCCGTCGCTTCGATCCTGCTGTCCCGTAATTGCGTCCCGTTTCCATTTGTACGATCGCGTAGCCGAGCCATCGCACAGTGACAACCGAGCAGCTAAGGACTGTTCCTGAGATGACGAGCGATTCACCCTCCCCCCATCGACCCAGCCTCCGTGAATGGCTGGTCGGAGCGCTTTCATCGCTATTGTTCACCACGCCTGCACTGTCGCACGAGGCGGCAGAATCGCCCTTCCTGAATACTAGCTCCCCCGAAATGCGCACAGCAACGATCGGCTATCGGCTAGCCACTGCCAGCGCCACATCGTGCGCCAGGACTGAGCCTGTTACAGGCCTTTTACTTCATGACCTATCTGCATATCCGCTATCGGTCAGATCGGCCGTGTCCGCCCGCTATCGAATGACCGAGGGTTTTGGCATCCTGGGTATCGTGCCCGGGTCGCCGGCTGACGAAGGCGGTCTGAAGGCGGGAGACGAGATCGTGGCGCTGAACGAAGTCCCGATCGCCAAGCTGGAATTGCCCCCAGTTGCCATCGAACCGTCCTATGCCAGGATCGAGGCATTCGTGGCCATACTGACAAACGCACTCACGGTCGGGCCGGTCGTCGTGAAGGTTCGGAATCTTTTGGACATACGCAAGGTGAACCTGGCTGGCCGCACCGCCTGCGCCGCGCCCGTGGCAGTCGTCCCAGGCGATAGACCGGAAGCCTGGTCCGATGCCCATTATGCGGCGGTTACGCAAGGCTTGGCTCGCCTCGCCCGCGATGATGAACTGGCCTTCGCAGTCGCACACGAAATGGCGCATGTTCTGTTACAGCACGCTGGTGAACCGCACGGACCTTTAACCACGATCGGCATTGGTGGCCGCAGGTCACGCGAGCGCGAGCGGGCCGCCGATCGCCTGGGAACGATCTTGATGGTGCGAGCCGGCTACGACGCCAAGGGCGCGGAAGCATTTCTGCAACGGATGGCAGCTAGCCACCCCCTGGGGATCAGCATGACGCACCCTTCCGTGCGGGCGCGTATAGAAAGTATCAGGGTGACCGCCCAGGAGATGAAGAGCGAGCAAACCGTCAGGGATTGATGACCCGACACAAACAAAACGCCGCAGAAATATCCGCGGCGTCTCTATATCCATGCATGATCAGAGATCTCTTAGCCGGGACTGCCGTTCCTGCCTGTCGCCACCGCAGCGACAAGACCAATCACTATGATCAGACCGGCCAGCGGCACGAATACCGGAATTGTGCCGAAACCGGAGTTCGCCTTCTTCACCACGGGGGCCGACGCAGCAAATCCAGCCAGAGTGCTTGAATTGGCAGTCGCCGCCGGAGCGCGGAACGCGAGATAGGTCGGCCGCTGCTCAGCGGCGACAGCAACCGATGAGACAAGGCTGACACCAAGAGCAAGACCAAGAGCAAGTTTCTTCATGATCAATCTGCCTCCGCCTGACCGCCATCACGATCTGCCGTGATCAAACCGTCTCAGCAAAAATCCTTAAAGTCAATTCAAAGGCCGTTACGATGTACTGTGGTCGGCATCGAAGCTTCAAACACCCGCTCCGGCCGAGGGATACGAAAGTTCACCTATCGGTGACCGCGATCAACTCCTGACGATCATCTTCAAGATAAAGTGCGGTCAGCACACCGTGACAATATGCACCGGTATCAATTCCGATCCGGTTGGCGCGCACCTTAACCGTCGGCTCAATGGTATGGCCATGCACGATCACCGCGCCGTGATCGGCATCGTCATCGATAAAATCGTGGCGGATCCACAACAGGTCTGAGCGAGCCTGGCGCCCCAACGGCACGCCAGGGCGTATACCGGCATGACAAAAGAAATAATCTCCGGATTGCGCCGTCAGCGGTAGATTGCGCAGCCAGCGCATCTGTTGCTGCGGCAACGACGCCTGGAGATACCGAATGTATTGCCGCAGATCGTCGCGGGAAGTCGGCAGACGCAAGCCGTAGCTTTCTATCGTCTCCGCACCACCTACACCCAGCCAACGCTGCAGGATGCTGGCATCGCCCTCCAAGGATTGGATCATCGCCTCTTCGTGATTGCCCATCAGGACGATCACTTGATCGGTACGCTGCTCCAAGTCCCACAGAAACTCGACGACTTTGGCGCTCTGCGGTCCCCGGTCAACCAGATCACCCAGAAACACGAGATGCAAAGATTCGGGCTGTGGCAAGGCTGACGAGTGTTCACCGATCTTGTCCATCAAATCGCGCAACAGGTCATATCGACCGTGAATGTCGCCGATGGCATAGATACGTTCGCCCGGGTCAGTCCTTGGCAATGGATTCAATCCGCATATAAAACGTCGTGCATCTCATAACCCGCCATGCCCCAGCAACGCTCCGCAAACCAGCACGATTAATTTCACAGCGTCGCCACATGGCCCTTTCCGAGACGGCTTTCGGCAAACCGGCATGCCCCCTATGCGGCAGGCGAGAAATTTGCGATAGACGCATCACGGGGTCGTTAGCTTTCCACTCAAGGAAAACGGCGTAATGGTAATCTTTCGGATGAGAGCACGTTTCGCTTGATGCCAATCCACGCCCTGCCCAAGACAAGCGAGGATCCAGCTGCGATCTTGCGTGTGGATATGCCACCTGCCCCAGTCGAGGCCTCAATCGCTCGCTTTCCTGCCCGTCAGCGCGTGTTGCTGATCGCGTCTGGAGGAGGTCATTGGATTGAACTGACCCGCTTGGCCGATGCTTTTAGACATTGTCAGTGTGAGTTCGTCAGCACCGCCCCGAGCCTGATCGCGCCGATTGGCGATCAACCGGTCATCAAGGTAACGGATGGCTCCCGCGATACGTTGCGTAACCTCATCAGCGCAACGCGGCAGATTTGGCGGATCATTCGTTCACGCCGCCCAGACCTGATCGTGTCGACCGGGGCAGCTCCCGGTGCCATCGCCATCTACATCGCCAAG
Source organism: Novosphingobium fluoreni (assembly GCF_014196615.1). GTDB lineage: Bacteria > Pseudomonadota > Alphaproteobacteria > Sphingomonadales > Sphingomonadaceae > Novosphingobium > Novosphingobium fluoreni. Next base: position 49,922 of record NZ_JACIDY010000005.1, on the reverse strand, counting down.
CTGCACGGTATCCGCACCATCTGGATCGACAGTGTCGCCAATAGCGACAGCTTGTCATTGTCCGGCCGCGCCGTACGTCCAGTGGCAGACCTTTGTCTTACCCAATGGCCGGAACTTGCCGAGCGCGACCCCCGTCTCAGGTACTTTGGGCGCGTTTTGTGATCCTGGTATCCGTCGGCACGCAGTTGCCGTTCGATCGGCTCATCAAGACTGTCGACCAGTGGGCGCTTGCCCGTGAGCGCAAGGACGTCGTGGGGCAGATCGGGCCGACGGACTACCTGCCCAAGGCGATCGACTACTTCCCATTCATGGAGCATGATCGTTTCTTCGCGTTACAGTCGAAATGCCGTGTCATGGTCAGCCACGCCGGCATGGGCTCGATCATCACCGCGCTTGAGCTTGGCAAACCCCTGATCATTCTGGCGCGCGATCATCTGCGCCACGAGCATCGCAATGCGCATCAAAGCGATACCTTGCGACAGTTTGCCAACCTAGCCGGCATCTATGCCGCGCGAGACGAAACCCATCTTTTGGAACTGCTCGACAGCCATGAGACGCTGACCGCACGGCCTTCCATAGATGCCTCGGCACCGCGCGAATTTGTCGACCGTCTCGCCGAATATGTTCAGAATACCCCGCACCGCTCACGCCGCGCTCGCTTGATGGCCAAGCTGCGCCGCCGGTAACTGCGCTTTTAGTACGTACTTACTCAATAAGAAAGGGCGCGAACGTTACCGATCGCGCCCTTTCCGGCTGTCTTATCGGCCCAGCACGTTAACTGGTAGGTTGGTTGTAATAGGCCGAATATTTCTTGGAATAATAATAGTACGCACCGACCGATTCCGAACTTTGATCGACCATCGTGTAGATCGCGCCAATCACGTTCGACCCATCAGCTCGCAACGAATTCATCGCACTGCTGACCGCGTGCTGTGGCGTTGCATCCCACTTGATCACCATCACCACGGCATCCGCCAGCGCCGCCAGGAAACGACCGTCGGCAAGACCGAGCAACGGCGGAAGATCGAGCACGATAACATCGTACTTGGCGGCCAGTTCTTCCAGAATGTTGGGCATCACATCATTGCCGAACAGGTTTTCGGAGCTGAAGTAAGGCTTGTTGACCACGATCTGATCGAGGTTCTCGAGCCCTGAGGCCTCGATCGCCTGCTCTAGCGGAGCATCCCCCGTCAGCACTTCCACTGTGCCTGCCGCCACAGCTGGGGTACCGAGGATCTGGCGAAGCTGAGCGCGTCGCACGTCGACGTCGAGGATGATCGTACGCTGGCCATTCATGGCCATGGTCCGCGCCAGTGCCAGAGCCGTAGTGGTCTTGCCCTCGCTCGGCATGGCCGACGTCAGTGCGATAACGCGCGGTTTCGTATCCGACTTCACACCCATGATCGACGCGCGCGCATTGCGCAGTGCCTCGGCGAACTGTGACGTCGGCTTTTCGATCAAGAGATCGGCCGGGCGAGCCACCTTTCGCATCGCGGGGATCGCGCCCAGCAACGGCACGCCGAGTTCGCCTTCGACGTCCTCGACACTGCGCATGCCCGACACCATCAGTTCCTGCACGGTGATGACTGCGATGCCCGCACCGACACCCACCAGCATCGACAACAGGATCAACAGCGGGCGGTTCGGCCAGCTGGGAGCTTGCGGGGCATCAGCGGCGTCGACGATCTTGGCTTGCGCGATCGAGTTTTGTGACGCCTGGCGCGTTTCGGAAACCTGCTGCGCCAAGCGGTCGTAAGCCGCATGGGCGCTGTCGGCTTCACGCTGGAGACTGTCGGCGATGACAGAAGCGCGAACGCTGTCGACCTGCTTGCCCTCCAACGCATTCATATCCGAGCGCAATGACCCCGACATTGCGGCGCTGGAGCTGGCTTGCGACTGCAAGGAGCGGATGACGCGCGCAGACTCTTCGCGAAGCTGGCGATCAAGTTGGCTGAGCTGGTCGCGCACGCGCGCGGTTTCAGGGTGACGGGGGCCATAGCGATCCTCGATCTCGCCCAAGGCACGCAAAACTTGCGCGCGCTGGCTGCGAAGATCCTGGATCGTTGTGGAATTGAGCACATCGGACACCGTATCGATCCGACCGGAGCGGACCTGCGCTTGTGCCGCCGCGAGATCGGCGCGCGCCTTGGCGGCTTGCGCATCTGCCTGGGCCAGCTGAATGGCAAGCGGCGAAATCTGCTGGTCGATGATGGTCTGCTGGCGCTGGTTCTGCTCGCCACCGCCGCTCAGAATGCCGTACTGCGATCGGTATTGCGCCACTTTGGCGTCAGCTTCACGAGCTTCGCGACCCAGTTCGTCCAGGCGCTTCTGGAAGAAGGCGAACTGGCGTTCGGCGGTGCCAATGCTGCTGCCCACCTTCGCATCAAGGTAAGCAGTCGCAAACGCGTTGGCGACACGGGCGGCCTTGGATGCGTCAGGCGAGGTAAAGCGGACGGCGATGATGTAGGTAAGCTTCTCGCGCGATACGGACACCTGTTCGCGCACCTTGTTCACGACGGCGTCGAACCGACCGGCGCGGCTAAGCTTACCCTTGGCGATGGCTTCGTCCAGGCCTTCGGTGAACTCTGGATCCTTATCGAGGCTGAGGCGCTGGACCACGGTGCGGGCCACCGCGATCGAGTTCGCAACCGAAACCTCGGTTTCGATCGCTTCGCTGGCCAGCTGGGCCTGCGCTTCGTTGGCGCTGCGCAAGGGGTTGCGCGTGGGATCGATCTGCACGCGCGCCACACCAGTGTAGACCGGCGTGATCCGCAGCGTCAGAAACACGCCTACGACCGTGACCAATCCGGCCACGATCAGCAGCGTAAGCAACCTGCGGCGCACGACATCGCGCGCCGTGCGGAGGACATCCGACAAGCGGGCCTCATAGTTTGCGACGTTGGTCGAGACTTTCATGCCGATCTCATTCCTTTGCCCAGTAAGCGCAAGATGCCCGTCATCCCCGCCCCCCTGGTTTCCTCGTTACCCTAGCGCCTGACGCGCAACGTGACTTGCCCGCGCAACTCGTCGAACGCGATACCCAACGGGAGCGCGCCTGGGCGCGCGTGACCGTACTGCACATTCGCGGCAATGCTGATGAAGCGGTTGGATTGGTATTTTGCGGTAAAGCCGGCAATCGTCAGGCGCGATGTCGCATCCGTATCCAGGAGCTTCTGGTTCACCCGCGTCAGATTGGCCGTCAAGATGAGATTCCGAAGCAAGGCATGATCGATGTTCACGCTGGCGCGTGTATCCGTATACGCACCGTTGAACGGCGAGCTTGAGTCCTGAATCGTTCGCTGCGCACCTAGCCCTATGGTCGTCAGAGGGGACAGGAAGAACTCCGATTGCACCTGCAGAATGAAGCCGGAGTTATCCCGGTAGAAAGCAGCATCGAAATTGCGTTTGGCATAGCCACCGCCGATCGTGCCCCGCATCAACCCCGCAAGGTCGAAATTAAGGCCCGTCAGCACGGTGTAGGCCTTGCCGTCGCGGTTTGCCCGTCCATCGGAGCGGAGCGGTGCCTTGTAGTCCGTTGCCTCGTAGGTCACCTGGGCGAAAGCTGCGATGCTCGGCGACAATCCATACTCGGCTTGCACCGTCAGGCGATCAAGGCTCCGATCGCGCTCGCGCTGGCTACGGATGGCGCCACTTACAAAGCGAATATCATCAAAGTTGAGAGATATACGTTCCGCTCTGGCCGTCAGGCGAGTTCGCCCGGCTGAATAAACCGCCGTCAGCGAAGGAGAGGCCCTAGTAAAGATCGAAAGAACCGAAACGTCAGCTGCAAGATCAGATGCAAAGGGCGATTCCGACGCCCGGCTATATTGCATCCGACCGGTGATCTGGAGGTTGCGGCCAATATCAAGACGGCCCTGCCCCGTCAGCGCATAGGCATTCTGGTTACGCAACTGCTCATGCGCGTAACGCTGGATGTCGGCACTGGCGACGATATCCACTTTATGGCGCGGCAGGTCTGTGGTGACATTCACGACCGGCTGAAGAAAATAGAATGCGTCGCTACGCTTGAATGAATTAGAATTGAAGACGTTGTTGGTCGCACCGGTGACGATGCTGAGCGAGGGATATACGAGCACCGAGCCCGATCGGACACCCAAAGGTTGGAATGCCGGATCAAATTGTTCGACTACGGCAATATTGCGACCACGGTTGTAGGTCGGTTCCAGCGTCAACGGCACCAGCGGAGCAATAGCCTGCGCTCGTGCCACGCCCGCGCCGGCCAGGAGCGGCAGCGCAACGATTGATCCGCAGAACGCCCGTGAGCGCAGGCCGCGAGCAACGACGTCAGTCATGCGGCGAGCAGAGCGTGTCGCTTGCATTATGGCCGCGTAAGTCAAATCCGACATGTCTGCGCGCAAAGGCCCGGCCACGACGATACGACCGTCACGCTTAATGATACGGCGTCCGTCCAGCGTCCGGTTCAGTCGCGGCGCCGACCCGCGACGCCCCCCGACATCGCGGAAATCAGAGGCGATATACTCAGAAATATCGCTCGCCTATGCGGATCGTATCGCCCGGCAGCACACGCAGGGTCGGCGTCAATTCGAATTCCGTCTCAGCCTCCTCGCCACGATGACGAATGAAGGCGCGGCTCTTCTTCGCGCGCGGTGTGAAGCCGCTTGCAGTGGCGACCGCACTGTAAACGGTCATCCCACTGACGTAGGGATATTGCCCTGGCGTGGTCACTTCGCCCAAAATGAAGAAAGGCCGGTAAGTGATGACTTCCGCGCTGACCTTGGGATCGCGCAAGTAGCCGTCCGCCAGGAGACGGGCGTAATCCGCCGCGACGTCGCGCGTCGTCTTGTTCGCAGCCGGGACATTGCCGACCAACGGCAGCGACACTTCACCGTCACCACTGACGAAAAATTCGCCCGAAAGTGTCGGCTCATTAAACACGGTTACGCGTAATTTGTCACCTGCACCTAGCGGGTACGTCTCAGACAACTGGTCGTTGACGGCGTAGCGCTCACCGCTGGAAACGACGCTTCCCGACGACGCACATCCGGCCAGCGACAATGCCGCCAAAATGACGTAATATTTGCGAAACCCCACCGGCAAGCGCCTTTCCGTTGCCACTTTATCGATACCTGCCTAAACAGCTTTCTCGAATTGATCAAGCTTCGGCGGAATGATTGGCGAAGCGGTTGGTGCCGAAACGACACAACGCCTCATACTTATTTACGATGGCAGCAAAAACGGACATATACGATCAATAACGATATGGCATTCTTGGTGGGTAGTAATGGTATTCATAAAAAGGGTACCATTGTTGATGGCATTCAATACCTCCGCGGTTTGAGTGCCGTTATTGTCGTTATCAGTCATTGCAATGGCATCATCGGTAAACCAGAATACTACTCGAGAATGGTGATGCCTGACTGGCACGTTGCATCGCTCTTCGCAGTTGCAGCATTCTTTTCTATCAGCGGTTTCATCATCCTGATCGCGGCGATGGATGAGCATCTCGTACCCAAAGCGCCGGTTGGAGAATTCCTGCGCAGACGGTTCGTCAGGATCGTGCCGTTCCTGTGGCTCTGCACAATCGGTTATAACGCATTGAGCTGGGCGGGAACTTCGCGCCTAGAGTGGGATCTCGCCCTTCGCACGCTTATCGTCTGGCCAATCGGGGAGTTGAAGCCGAACGTTGCCTGGTCGTTGCGACATGAGTTGTTGTTCTACGGCGTCTTCGCTTGGGCTTTGCTAGGCTCACGCCGCCGCCCTGCAATTCTGATCGCCTGGTTCGTCGCCAGCGCAGCCTTCTACTTCCTGAGCTACGATCTGGGGTGGGCAGCGGACGTGACGCAGCAGCCGTGGTTCGAGGTTCTGAAAGTCGTAATGGGCGGGGATCACGGCGCAAATTTCCAGTTTGCCATCGGCATGACGGTGGCATGGCTTTTCCTGACCAGGCCACATCTTCTGCCGATCGGCCAAGTGCCGGCGGTCACGATGATCGGCTTGATGGCGGCAAGTTGCCTGATCGTCACGTTGCTGCCGGAGCAATATGGCCTGGGCATTTCCGCTTTATGGACCGCACTGAGCGCGCCGATCCTGCTATGCGCGGTCTGCGCCCGGCCCGCCTGTGGTTGGTTAGGCAAGGCGGGTCTGGTTTTGGGCAATGCCTCCTTCGCGATCTACTTGGTACACAATCCCATCGTTTTGGTACTGCTGGCGATCGCCGCAAAAGTGCACCTTCCCTTGGGTAGCCCCCTTGCGCTGGCTGCGTTCTTGATCGCGTGCGTTGTTCTGGCGGTTACAGGCGGAATCGTGGTCCATTATCTGGTCGAAACGCCGTTGATACGGATCGTCAATCAATGGTCCCGCGGGCAGCGACCTATTCCGGTGCTTCGATGAACCCACGCAGCGTTAGCGTGCCGGAACAGGACCCATTTATATATTGCCCGAGCTCGGGCTGGACACGATGGCACACCAGCGCAATGGTCTTGCTTAACAACGAAAGCCATCGGGCCGCATGAGGATACTCCCGATCCAGTACTTGCGCGGTGTCGCGGCCCTGATGGTTGTCGTTGCGCATGCGCTGCTCCACCCCATCGATTACGTTGACGCTACCTATCGGCGACTGGGATCGTTTGGGGTGCTACTTTTTTTCGTCATCAGTGGCTTCATCATGGTCTATAATACCGGGCAGGGCCCGTTCAACGGTGGCCGCTTTCTGCGCCGCCGGATCGAACGGATCGTGCCGCTGTACTGGCTGGTGACCATCGGAGTCGCGCTGCTCGCGGTCGTGGCGCCAGCGTTCCTCAAGAACACCACGTTCTCATGGGCGCAGTTGGCCAAGTCGCTGCTGTTCATCCCTTACGCCCGCGAAAATGGCGAGTTGGTGCCGTTGATGAAGCTGGGGTGGACGCTGAACTACGAGATGTTCTTCTATGTGCTGTTCGCACTGGCGGCGTCACTCAGCGTGGGCCGGCGCGTGGCGGTGATCGCCATGCTGTTCGTGGTGCTCACACTCATCGGCGCGCTGATACCGTTTCAAAGCGCCATACCGCGCTTCTACACCGAAGAACTGTTGCTCACTTTCGCGCTGGGCATGGGCATCGGCATGCTTTTCCTGCGAGGCTCATGGCTGATAAAGGACCCCCGCATGGCGCTGTTCTGGATCGCGAGCGCGATCACCTTCATCGTGCTGGGCTTTGCCATGCCCGCCGATCCGCCGCTCGGGCCCAAGACAGATGCGATGTTCACCCTTGCCTCCGCATCGCTGATCGCACTGGGGCTATGCGTCGAACATCGCATCCCGGTGTCCCGGATCGGGCTGACCCTGGGGGATGCGTCCTACGCCATGTATCTGACGCACATGTATTTCGTGGCGGCATCGATCGTCGTGATCAGCCGGGTGGCCGGCCCGCAGGCGCCTTGGCTGGAGGTCGTCAGTTCGATAATCCTCAGCGTCCTGATCTCGATCCCCTTCCACCACTACGTCGAGAAGCCGATGAGCCGCTGGCTGCGGGCTGTGCCGCCTTTGCGACGCCACCGCCCGGCTTCCCCCTAGCCTCAACGCGCGACGGCAAAGCACTGGCTAATCGCAAAAGCGGACAGAGGTGAGGCCTTGCACGATGCCGGCTCGCCCCAGATCCAGCCCGAGCCTCTGTAGCCCAGGTAAACGCGCCCAAAAACGTCCGGATCGGCGGCCATCACCGTCACCTGATCGAGCGTGCCCATGGGAAAATCGGCTAATCGCTGCCAAGTCGCCGCGTTATCGATAGAGCGCCACACGCCGTAGGAGCCGTTGACCTGACCGGAGATGTAGATCGCCGGGTAAGCCGCGCCCGCCGCCGCCTTGCCGAAGGCGACATCATCCACGCGACCGAGATTGGCAACCTTGCTCCAAGTCCTCCCGCCATCGGTACTGCGCATCAATGGCGAGCGATTATCGGCGGTGCCCGTAGTGAAAAACAAGTGCCCCGCCTTGCCCGGTACCGACCGCAGCTTCGCCGCCGAATTGCTACCGGGCGCAATCTCACCGGCGAACACATGCTCCCAGTTCAACCCACCATCGGGCGAACGCCACAGTCCAGCCAATGCCGCATTCGGCGCTTCGCCGCTGTGGTAGAGATAGAACACGCCGCCGCTGGTCTTGTCAGCCGCCAGGGTCTTGCGCTGGTACCAGTTGTTCTGAAAGGAGCCGTAGTTATCCCCCTGCGCGCCTGATAGCCTGACCTGCTCCCACGTGCGTCCGCGATCCTTGGTGAAGAAGGGCGCGCGGTTCTGCGCCGGAGCCCAGACGATGTTATCGGGATCACTGGCGGAGACCGCGATCGTGCCGAACGCCATCCGCCACGGATCGTCCGCCTTTGTCCCCGGCGGTGTTGGCAAAGTCGGGAATTTGGACCAGGTGCTGCCGCCATCGATGCTGGTGCCCGCCATCACCGCGTTGCCGTCCTCAGCACAGCAGGGCCGTGTATCGCTGGCGTTGGTGACGAGGAAACTGGTGTCCGCCGGCGACCAGTCCAGTTGCTGCACGGCGATGAACCCCCGATCGGGCGAGAAGCGCGTGGAATAGGCGTTCAGGTCATGCTTGATGTGCATGCCGAAATCCCAGGCGGCGAAGACTGGCGCATGGCCTGGCGTCTGCACCACATCGTTGGCGGCAAGTTCCTCGATGCCGCGCGTCTGGCTGACCCAGGCAAGATTTGTGTCACCCCCGGTCAGATCGGCGCGGAATACGCCCACACCGTGCGCCGCCCAGATCCGATCCGGCCGGGCGGGGTCGAACATGATCGACCCGGTGGCGAAGAACGGCAGGTCAGCCACCTTCAGCCAGGGCGGATCGCCTTCGCCCACGCTGGCCGAATGCGTTATGTTCGACCATGTCTTGCCGCCATCGGGGCTGAGGAAGCCGTTGCCGCCCTCGTCCAGCGCGATGATGCGATCGGTGCGACTGTCAGCCGCCAGGGACTGGTAATTCAGCGCGGCAAGTTTGCCCTCTTGCACCAGATCGTGCCAGCCATCGGCTTGCCGGTAGGACCAGACGCGCTTGCCTTCCAGGTCAGCGGCGAAAAAGTCTCCATTGCGGGCAAAGCCCCCCCGGCTGAGGCTGGTCGGGTGCTGCCCGCCATCGCCGAGGGGCCTGAAGGTTGCGCCGCGATCGGTCGAGACGAACATGCCGATGCCGGAAGCAAACGCGAAGACCCGGCCCGTCGTCCGACCTTCGCGGCCCGGCTCGAACCAGATCTGGCTACCGGGGGATTGCACGCCTGGGTCGGGCGCGCGGTCCTTGTTGACCGGCATGCTCGCCACTTGCTGCCACGTGCGACCGCCATCGCTGCTGCGCCATAGCCCCCGCCCCGGCGTGCCGAGCAGAACGATGTCCGGATTGCCGGGATCGACGGCGAGGAAGGGCCCGGCAAAGCGCCATTGGCTGTTCGCGTCCCATTCCACCGGGAAGGGCCCGGTCTGCGCCGCGGTGAAGTGCGCGCCGCGATCGTCGGAGCGGTAGACCATACCCTTGATCGCGAGGTAAATGCGGTTCGGATCGGACGGGGCGACAACCACTTCGTAGGCACCGCGCGCCAGTCCATCCTGAACCCGGTCACCGGCCGGCATCGCCGCCGCCGTGACCAGCTGATGCCAGCGGTTGTCCTTGTCGCTCCAGATATATGCGCCGTAAACGTCGGTACGGGCGACGAAGGTTTTGCCAGCCGCATCCATCGACAGGCCCACAATAAAGCCGCCACCACCGATGGCCACATGCTTCCAGGCATAGGTCTCGCCCTGCACCGGACCACTCGCCTTGATCAGAGCCACAGGGGGCGTGGTGTCGAGCGATTCGGGATCGTGGCGGTGCAGCTTGACGTAGGCTGCTCCGGCCAGCGTACCGGCGAGAACGAGCGGAATGCCGATGTAGGCCATCAGCCGCGGCCAGCGCTTTTGCGGCTTTGCGAACTGGTCATAGCGGATCGAGCGGCGGTCGCGTGGGGGCATCGGTTCCTCATCAGCGTGTCGGCGCGAAGGTCAATCGCGCGTGCGGGTGAGCAGGTAGTAAACCGCGATCGGATTGGTCACGAGGTAGCGCCAACCAAGCCGCAGCGGCTCGCGCGCACCGCGATAGAGCCACTCCAGCCCCAGCACCTGCATCCAGTACGGCGCGCGCGACACGCCGCCGCCGTAATGATCGAAAAGGCCCCCGCACGTACGCACCCAGGCGACACCGCCCAGCATCTCACGCATGGCGACGGCGATCTCTTCCTGGCGCGGCGTACCAAGGCCAAGCCACAACACGTCGGTACCGGCATCGCGCACCTGGCGGCATATCTCTGCCAGATCGGCGTCCTTGAAATAGCCATTGCGGGTGCCCGCGATCTGGAGATCCGGAAAGCGGTAGCGCAAATGCTCGGCAGCGCGCGCGGCGACACCGGGGCGCGCGCCCAGAAAGAAGAAGCGCACCTGATTTTGCGCCGCCACCGCGCAGGCGTCGAGCAGAAAGTCGGTCGTCGCCGCGCGTTCTGTCAGCGGATGCTTGCAGAAGATGCGGCTGGCGAACACCAGCGGCATGCCGTCGGCATCGATCAGGTCCATCTTGTCCATGGCCGCCCGCAAGGCCACGTTGCGGTGATAGTCGGCGACGACGCTGCCGTTGGCCGATGTCAGCAGACGGGGCAGCGACCGGACTCTGCTGCGCACTTGCGCGACATCCACCAGCATCAGTTGCGCCATATGCGCGCGAGTGAGCCGAACGATAGGCAGGCCGCCGATCGTCAATCTTGCGATCTGCGGGTCGGCCATCGTCGCAGGCGAACCCGGCGCTATCGGGGACGCTATCTGGGATGCGGGAAATTCCGATCTCGCCTCGTTCAACCCGCAGCTCCATTCGCTGGCCGCATGGCCTCTCGGCATCTGTCGTAGCACACCATCGTTCAGGATAAACCCTAGGTCGAAGGACGCGCCAGGAAACGGGTAGTCGCTCGCCACGCAGCGAACGCGAACACACCTTCTCCCAGCACGATACCGGCGATCGAGATAACCGGACTGACCGTGAACACCAGGATCAGCACTGCCCCGATCGAAAGGACGGCGGTCCAGCCACTGATCCAGGCCAACTGGCGAAAGCGCCCCGCCGCTAGCAGGATCACACCCTCCGGCGCATGAAGCAATCGCGCCAGGGCCACCGCCAGCCACAAACCGATGCCGGCCAGCACGACGCCCAGGCCGAACTTGCCGACCATGTATGGCTTGGGCGCAAATGTGATGACCAGGCCGGCCAGCACGATCGTCGCCGCCCAGATCGCCAGCAGCAGCAGGCGCAGATGCAGCCGGGCAGTGGCAAGCGCAGCAAACTCGCCGCGGGCGATGCGATGCGCCGCTCGGGCTCGCTCAAACTCTACAAGTGCGTTGACGGCCACCGTCACCGGGCGGATGAACAGCACGGTCGCAGCGATCGGCGCAAAGGCGCGAGGCCCCAGTAGCGCCGTCACGATATAGCTGTGACTGTTGACCGTCGCCTCCGTGCTGATCACCCCCACCAGCGACCAGCGCGCATCGCGATGCCAAACTGTGGCATAGTGGCGTGGAGCGCCGCGCCGAACGCGGGGTTCACGCCGAGAAATGAGGAGCGGCGCCAAGCCACTCAACACAGCCGCCGCAAGCAACGCCAGCGCGCTTTGCTCACCGGTGCGGGGCAGGACGGACAGCACGATGACGCCGCCCAGCAGCACGGCGCTGTAGACCAGATCGGAGGCCATCGCCCTCCGATAACGACCCTGTGCGGTCGCCTGTACACGCGCGTATTGCCGGATCAGCACCAAAGTGCCGTAGGTGGCAAACAGCAGCGCCGAGGCCGTGCCCAAGCCAACAGCGAGCGCGATGGCCAGGAAGATCAGCCCTGCTGGCGCCAGAGCCAGCCAGGCCATAGCACGCACGCCCTCAAGCTCGTCATGCGCCGAGCCAGAACCGGCAGCGGCTTGTGCCGACAGCACCAGGAGGGGCGAAGTAAACAGCGCAGCCCACACCCCGACGCTGAACTGTGAAACGACAAACGTGAAAGACAGCCGCCCGAACTCCGCCACCGGAAGACTCGCCAGGAGGGTGAGGGAAAGCAGGAATTGAACCGCCGCCGATGCCATCGGCCCTGCGGCCGCAGTAGCGTACCACTGTATCCGTCCGCGCCAGGACGCGGCGTCGGCAGCGATCACCCGATGCGATCTTCCGCAGGTTCCGGCGTGCCGGCGGCATCGCGAACCGCGCCCGGCCGGCTCCAATCGCCTGTAGCAATTCTAGACCGGATCGCCTTGAAGCTGTTTCGCGTCGCCAGGCGGATCATCCGCTCGCGAAGGTACTGGTGCGCGCCCGCGCTCTGGTCCGACAAGCGGTGGATCAACACGACGGCGATGACCAGAAATATCTCCACCACGGCCGTACGATCCAGCAGCGTGGACTCCGTGATGTTCGAGCCCGCGCAAAATACCAGGATCGAACACAGCAGTGCCCGGCGCGGCCGACTTATGCTGAGGCTGCAGAGCAGGCGGATCATCGGCCAGACCAGCAGCACCGCCACCGCCAGGACCAGGCCAGGCAGTCCGATCGTCACCAACAGATCGAGATATCCGTTGTGACCGCTGCCAATGTTATGCGCTACCCATCCCCGGGCGTAATCGAAAATCGGACTGCGATCACCGATCTGCCAGAACGACCCAAATCCTGACCCGGTCAAAAGATGGTCACCAGCATACTCTAGCAAGGGGGGCCAGATCGAGCCACGCCCGGTCAGAGCGAAGGGATCGTTCAAGATCCTCTCGATGATCCCGGAATACATAAAGACGTATAGGACAATCAGCCCGGCCGCCGTAACCCCGGCCGGAAGAGCCATGGAACGGTGGCGCGGATTATAGAATTGCATCGCAAACCCGGCGGCGAGAGCGATGACGACCATTCCAATCGATGTCTTGGCGTTCGACATCACCAAAAAGACTGTCGCTGCCGATAACACCAGGGCATGAACCCAAGGTGGCATACGACTGCTGGTGCGATCGAAGGCGAAGAACAGGATCGTCATCGAGCAGGCCACGCCCGCAACGTTCTTGTGCGACATCACGCCGCGCCAGTCGTCGATGATGCTGGATTCATCCGTCGCCAGATGCTTTGCCAAGGGCGTGGCATAGATCGATACGAAATTGGCGACCAACAAGACGACCAGCACGATCCGCATCAGGTTCAGGGTGCGCACCGCTCCCAAATCACCCACGGAACGTACGACAATCCAGATAGCTGCGGTGGTGAGCGCTAGGCGCCGCATCGCCAGCGCCGGTTCAATTGCCCACAAACAAGTAAGCAGGCAATAGCCCAGAAGAATCAGTATCGACGTCGGCACGGCCATGGGTGGTCGCGCGTTCGACGGCGCGATCATCAACAAACCCAACGCCCCCAGGATCAGCACTTGTCGCCCGATATCGCCTTGCTGCGACGTCGCACTCGCGACGGTATCCGCATAAGGAGCCAGTCCAACCAGGGACAGTTCCAAAAGAATGAAAAGGGCTACCGAGGCAATCAGCCGCCGCAACCGCATGACTCTCTCGAAGGCCTGCGCGGCAAAATCATGCTGAGTGGGGAGCACGGTTGCCATCAGACCAGCCTTTGTCCAAGAATGATCACGAACCCGCCGCCCGTATCGGCTTGGTGGCGATCAGGCGAGCGTGGCACGACATTCCGGCCTGATAGCACCGAGTATCTCACCCTGCCACAAGCCTTTCGTAGGCGTCGATCATGACCGCGTGGCACGCCGTAAGGCCGAGGGATCGCGCCTGGTTGGCCCAATGTGCGCGATCGGCCTCGTCCGCCAGCAGCCGGTTCAGGACTGTGGCCAGGGCGGTATCGTCCCCGATCGGGACGGCGATTCCGCAATGCTCTCCCGATGGCGAGGTGATACCTTCCATCTGAACCGGAACCGCGGACACCACCAGGGGCAATCCCAGCCTGGCCGCTTCCACCAGGGCCAGGCTGTGCCCCTCATAATGGCTAACTTGTGCGAACACTTGCGCGGTGGCGGCATGGGCCAGCGCCTGCTGCCGCGTCATCTGGCCCAGGAAGCGCACCCGATCCGCTATGCCCAACTCGAGCGTCAGCGCACGAAGGGCCGCTTCGTCCTCCCCACCGCCGATGATGTCAAGCGTTCCGGCCGGAACCTGGGCCATCGCGCGCAGGAGCATCGGATAGTTCTTCTGATAGCTCAACCGGCCCATGGCCACGATCCGCCCCACCGCCTTCGGACGCGCTACCGCCACCAATCGGTCGATCGCCTGTTCCACGCTTTCGGGCAGCGCATTGTGAACGGTCACGCGCTTCGCCCGATAGGCGGCGGGTGCTCCATCCAGCGAGCGGGCCACGGCATCGGATACGCTGATGATCGCGCTGACTTCCCGCATGCCACCGGTCCACCGGTCGAGCCGGGCCAGAAGCGGGTTATGGGTATCGGCGGGCGAGTGGTGAGACACGTAGACGCGCGTCCCCGTTCCCGCCACGCGCACCGCCAGCGGCATGAGGACGTTCGCCAAGGGCATCGCCGTGATCACTGCCCGAGGCTGCTCTCGGCGCAGATAGCGCACCAGAGCGACAAACAAGCGGATGTTACCAAGCAAACCCGAGGGCCTCGCAGCCAACACGTGATGCCAGCCCTCCTCAGCCGCCGCATCGCGCTGCACGGCGTCACGATTGGGGTAGAGGACAAACCGGCGCACGGAATGGCCTCGCGCTGCAAGACCGGCGACGGCATCGTTCCAGATTTCGCGTAAGCCACCCGGCTCGCTATGCGTCATCGCGAAGTGAATGGCCCCCGCCATCTCAGCGCGCGGACAGATCGTTGCAGCCGATCGGCTCAAGCGCAGGACGACGCGGGCGGAAAAAGCCTTGGATCAGGCCGATGGCATTCACGTTCCAGGTCGCCAGGGAGTATAGGCCCAGTCGAAGCCCGCCCCGTCGCCAGGAAAAGTAACCGACAGGAAGCGCGACGATCGCAGCCAGTCCCAGCCGCCAACCGCCCGCTAGGCAAAGCGCCAACAGCACCCACCATGCGTAGATCACGATGCCAAAGCGCAACTGTGCGAAGTCCCGCAGCACCTGACCGAAATGCCGCTGGCCGATGGCTGCGCGCACGACCTCGCCCGCCCCCCCGGCATAGCCCGAGCGCAGGCGGCGCAGCATCAGCTTGTACCCCGCGACGACATGACCGTAGTGGTCCACTGCATCGACGCCGATACGCGCCAACTTCCAGCCTTTCGATCGCAAGCGGGCACCCAGTTCGAACTCCTCGAAAGCGTGAAGATTGCGGTCTGCAAAGTACCCCACCTCCCGCACCGCAGCCACGCGATACAGGCCGCCGCAGTCCAGCCGGTCCACTTCCCCGGCCACGCGGGAGCCTTTTTGGGCGTCGGATTGCGCGCGCAGCTCGAATTCAATGCTGTTGGTGTTCGCCTCGCACACGCGTCCGCCGACAGCGGCGAACTGCGGGTTCTCTTGCAAAAAGGCGACGCCAGCACCCAGAAATCCGGGTTTCAACACCATGTCGCCGTCGAGGAGGTAGAAGAAGTCACCGCTGGCCTGCTGAAATGCCAGCTGCGCGCCCGTGCCGCAGGACTTCTCCGCCGGGATGGCCAATTGCAGGATGCGAACCGGAAAGCCTCGCGCAATCTCGATCGTGCGATCGGTCGAGCCGCTATCTGCCAAGATCACTTCACCCCCGAACGGCGCGACGGCGGCACAAGCGCTCGCCAGAGCCTGCGCGATATGGGCCTCTTCGTTCAAGGCCTTGATCCCGATGGTGACTTTAGGCGTGGCGCTCATGCCCCACCCCCGGCCAACTCCGCGTAAGCCTGGCGATACCCCTGTACCATCTCCTCGGGCGAGAAGCGCGTCATCATCACCTGCCGCAAAGGCGCGACAACCTCGCGAGCGGCGGCAGGGTCGTCGATCAGACGCGCCACGATACCGCCCAAAGCGTGGGCATCATCGACCGGCGCATTGTACGGATAATCGGGCGGAAGGACTTCGGCGAGCCCGGGTGCGGTGGTCGTGGCCAGCGGCACACCTGCCATGAACGCCTCGATCGCGAGCAGGCCCAGCCCCTCGAACCGGGACGGCATCAGAACCACATCCCACTCGCCCAGTCGTTGCCCCAGTTGCTCGATCGGCGGCACCATCCGCACCGTCCACCCAGACGCGATGCCCTGAAGATCATGGCGAAGTTCCGCATCTTGCGGACCTGTGCCAGCAATCGTCACTTCCACATCCCGCCGTGTCGTTCCGGCATGCGCCGAAGCCAGGATCGCAGGCAGGAGATCGCTTCCCTTGGCTGGAACCAGCCGCGCGGCAAACAGCAAACGCACCGGAGACGGGGCTCTTGTGGTTACTGTCGAAGTCGAGGGCGCGACAACCCCGTTATAGATCACGGTCGGCCGCGTCCGGGTCGTGCGGGTCGGAATGGCGCAATCGGCATCGGCCGCCGCTTGCGAGACGGCGATGGCGTGGCCGTGCGACAGCCGCTGCGTCACCCAACCGCCGATGCGGCCCCAAGCGATCCATAACTCGCAATTGTGGACTGTGCGCAAGACGCCAACCCTGCGCAACCCGGGCGATAGCAGCGTGGCTAAGGCATAGGTCAGCTCCGGCACCTCCGTGTGGAGGTGAACCACGTCCGCCCGAAACGCTTTGACCGCCCGCGCCAGCCTCCAAGCCGCGACCAGAGCGCCGCCCTTCTTGAAATTGCCGGAGGCCCCGTCCCAAAAAGGCACGCGCGAGTCGCGAAGACGCGCAGCCATGTCTCGCCCGACCTGGGTCTGTTCCGAAAGCGCGAACACGCCGAACACACCGAAGTCCACTTCGCGATGCAGCGCGCCGATAAGGTCGATCGCGACGCTTTCCGCACCGCCGAGGTCCAGCTTGGTGATGACCTGAAGGACGCGCGGCCTTCGCTGGCGAGATGCCGGATCGGTCATCATCATGGCCGAGGCGCTGGACACGTACGATCCCTTGTTTATGGCAACGGCCCGTGCCGCCACTTGCCAAGCCTCTATCAGTGGATCAACGTAGCGTCGAGGGGATCGCTCGCGCGCCAGGCGACCTTTCACATCACCCCCACGCGACGTTGCCCGATCGCATCTGAATGAGCACCGCCTTGGAGCCTGTCGTCCCGCATACTGTCAGCAGGCCCAGCTCCGGCGTCAAGCACAGACCCGAAATCGACGGCCTGCGCGCGTTGGCGATCCTGCCGATCCTGCTGCATCACTGCGGCGTGACCGCGTTGCGGGGTGGCTTCACCGGCGTCGATATCTTCTTCGTGATCTCCGGCTACCTCATAACCGGCATCATCCAGGCCGAGCTGGCCGCCGGATCGTTTTCGCTCACCAGCTTCTATCGCCGCCGGATCGTCCGCATTCTGCCCGCGCTGACGCTGATGATCGTCGTCGTGCTGTCGCTGGGCTGCATCATCCTGCTGCCAAAGCCCTTGCGTGACCTGGGCCGGAGCGCGGCGGCGACCGCGGCCTTCGGATCGAACATCTATTTCTACACAACGGTCGACTACTTCTATTCGGACTTGAAGCCGTTGGTGCACACTTGGTCGCTGGCGGTGGAGGAGCAGTTCTACCTGCTATACCCGATCCTGCTGCTGGCGCTGCGCGGCCTGGAACGGCGGCGGTTGGTCCAAGTACTCATGGGCATCAGCGCCACCTCCATCCTGACGGGGCTTTATTATGCCGTCTTCGATCCCGGCGGTGGCTTCTACCTGCTCCCCGCCCGTATCTGGGAACTGCTGCTGGGCGGGCTGGTGGCGCTGGGCGTCTTCCCGAAGCTGCCGCAAGTTGTGCGAACCGTGGCGGTATGGGGCGCGCTGGTCGTAATCGTGGCCAGCGTGTTCGCGATCAAGTCGACCTGGCCTTTTCCGGTCCCTTTCGCGTTTCCGGTGGCAGGATCGGCGGCGCTGCTGATAGCCTATGCACCCGGCACCGGTGCGGCAGGCCTTCTCTCTTTGCGACCATTGCGATGGATCGGCCTGATCTCCTATTCACTCTATATTTGGCACCGCCCGATCATTGCCTTCTACCTTCAGGGCCGGTCGGAGATCATCGGCAGCGCCGATATCGCCATTTTGGTGACGCTGAGCTTCATGGCGGCGATCCTATCCTACTTCCTGGTGGAACGCCCGGCCCTGAGGCGCTGGCGAAACGGCACTGGCCTGATGCCGCATATGATCGCCCTGGGGGGGCTCGTCGCCATCGCGGCTGCCGGATTGATCATCGCCAAACAGGCGGAGCGTATCAAACACCTCCCGCCCGATGTGACACGGGTGGCAGGCTACCTCCAGTTCGACAAAACACCGGCGGGCCGCGCGCAATATGCCACCGGGCACTGCTTCCACCTGCCGTACACGACGCCCAATGATACGGCCTGCCTGCAAATGGCGTCGGACCGCGCGAACGTCCTGCTCGTGGGCGACAGCCATGCCGGACAGCTGTCACAGGAGCTGCGCCGCGCCATCGCACCGGCCAACATGCTGCAAGCGACGGCGGCGGGGTGCCGGCCGACGATCCAGGGCAAGGGGCTGCGCAGTTGTCGGGGCATCGTGATCGCGGCACTGGAGGAAGTGGACGTCTCTCGGTTGCAAGGCGTCGTCATCGCCGGTCGCTGGTTCGATACGGACCGGCCGTTGCTGATCGAAACGATCCGCCGGTTGCAACAACGCGGCGCGCGCCGGATCGTCGTCGTCGGCCCGATGGTCGAATACTCCGCCGACTTTCCCGACCTGCTGGCGCGCAGCATGTTGGATCACGATTTCGGTCGCATGGAAAACGCAAGAGAGGCCGATCGCCGCCCCCTGGACGCGGCCATGCGCCAGGATGTGATCGCCACCGGTGCCCGCTACGTCTCGCACTTCGACATCGAATGCCCGGGTGGCCGATGTCGCTTATTCACCGCCGATGGCGGACCGATCCATATCGATCACTCACACCTGACGCCACTGGCCTCTGTCCCAGTGGCACGAGCCATCGCGCGCGAGATCAGCCGATAGCTGTCAGCGCGGCGGGATCAGCAATGAATCGGGCGGGATCGAAACAAACATGCGTCCCGCCTCGGCAAGACCGATCGCCAGCACTGGCAATGCCAGGCACGCCACAGCGAGCCCACGCCTTTCACGCGGTAGGGTACGCCAAGCCCCATCACCAATGCCAATCGCCAGCGCGAATGAGGACAGGACTGCCGTCAGCAAAAAATAGCGCGGGGCCGTGGCCACACCGGCAATGGCGTAGGATCCCGCGTAAAGCAGCGCCGCCGCGCTCATCGACAAGGCAGTCCAGAGTACGGCATCGTTTTTCTCGACGCGCTGTAGCCGCATAAACAGCATGACAAACGTGCTGAGCGCCAGCGCCACAACCACGGCGGGGATGAAGATGACGCCCAGGGTATGCTTGGCAATAAGCGTCAGTAGCGAATCTTGCGGCGGGTCCCGCAACTCGGTGGGTGATACCGGGACGATGCCATTGCGTGGCTTCGTGGAAGTGAGCAGCAGCAGTTCGGCGTTCATATGCCGCACGCGATGCACGGCGTAGGTGACAGGATGAGCCGCCACCGCATCGATCCATCGGCGCTTGAAATCAGACGGCGGCGGCACGGCCCCGGCGATTATCTGGGGCTGATCCAGCAGTTTCGCACCAGCCCTTTCCGGAAACCACGGACACTTGCCCCAAGGCGCCATCGTGTCCCACATCACCGGGGAATAGCAGCGTGTCACATCGCGCTTGGTGATGCGGCTGGCCGGCCCGAACACCGTCAAGTCGCCACTTCCGCTCGCGATCCCGAGCAGGTCGAACAGCAACAGCGAATCTTCCACCCGCGATGATTCGGCGCGGAAGACCGCGCGGTTCGCCACTTGCACCGCGCCAGCGAGGGCGACCGCGATGATCGCGCACAAGCCAAGGCTCAACCAGAAGCGCCGCAGCAGTCTTGGCGCAAACGCCAAGATCACGGCAGGGCCTGCCGCAAAGGCGCCGTTGTGCCGCATCAGGACCCCGCAGCAGACCATTAGCAGTGCGATAGCGATCAGCGGCACGGATGCCCTCTCCCGCGTCCTGGCCGCCAGCAGCAGGGCGTAGCTCCAGATGAAGCAAGAAGTCAGCAAGCCATCCTTGCCGATCGGATCGAACCAGACCACCACCGCGATCACCGATGCCGCGACCGCAGCAAAAGCGATCATAGGTTTACCCAGCCGCACCAGGGTCATAGCGAACAGCCCGATGCCGCTCCAGTAGAAGAGGATCGAAAACACCAGCAGCGGGCGCGGGCCAGGTCCGAAAACGCCCAGGAGCTGCCACAATCGCGTCATCGCGGGTGGGTGCCAGTCGTTCAGGCGGTTGGTGCGAACTTGCAGCCATTGCATGCTGGCATCGTTGCTAAGCGGGGCCTGCCACGACACCGCTAGATGCGCCGCGATGATGATGACGATAAAAACAAGCAGCCAGCCCTGCACGATCGGAAGGCGCGCACCGCGGGGCCGCTGGCCCGTCATCATCCTGGCCGCCTCAGGCCAGTTCACGCCGGCGCTGCGAGAGGGCGGCGAAGATATCCGCTCCACTCATTTTGCGGCTGGCAGTGCCGACCTGCTCCCAGTTCTGGGCGATCGCCACGGCCACCATCATGATGACGCCCACCAGGGTATCGCGCTCCAGCAAGCTGGATTCGGTGACGTTGTGCCCCATGCAAAACACCAGCAATGCCACTGCCAGAGCGCCGCGCTGCGGTGTGATCCGACTGGCGAGCAATTTCCAGGCCGGCCACACCACAGCCGCGAACACCGCCAGCAACACACCGGGAACGCCGACGGCGACCAGCAAATCAAGATAACCGTTATGGCCCGACCCTGCCGTCTTCACGAAGCCCTGCCCGTAGTCGTAGATCGGGCTGTCCGTGCCAGCGTCCCAGAACGATCCGTACCCTGCGCCCAGCAAGAGATGCTCACCCGCGTAGCGGATCATCGCGTCCCAAATGAAACCGCGCCCGGTGAAGAATTTGGGGTTCAGCAGGTTCTCGAACACAAAGCTCTGATAGGTGCTGTAGAAGAACCACCCCGCCGCGGTGAGGAACATGATCATCGGGATCGCAAAGCTGCGGATGCGTTCGTCGTAGCGCTGAAAAATCCAGCCGCATAATAGCGCGATCAGCAGCATGCCGAAGGATGTCTTGGACTGGGCCTTGTAGAGAAAAAAGGCCGCCGCCAGGAGCACCGCCCAACGCAAGACCGGCTTGATCTGTTTGGTATCGTAAAGGAACAGCATCAGCGTGATGGCACAGGCCGCGCCCGCGATGTTCTTGTGCCCCATCAGACCGCGCCAGTTACCCACCACCGTCAGCTGGATATCGCCGTCCAGCATCATGTGAATGCCAATCGACGGCGCGATGGCCACCGTGATGTACCCTGCGATCAGGATAGCAACGAACAGAAAACGTAGCACCTTGATCGTGCGATCGTATCCGGCGGCCTGCATGATAATAAATGTGTTCCAGACGACGATCGTCATCAGCACCAGGCGACGAACGGCAACACCTGGATTGATCGCCCACGCCAAGCTGATCCAGCACCATCCCAGCGCCAGCATCAACGGCCAGGGCATGATCAGCGCCTTGAGGCCCGATCCCTGCTTCCAAGTCGCGAAAATCGAGAACAACAGGATCAGGACGTAACCAATCTGTCGGACGACGCTGCCCTCTCCCGAGGCGCTGATGTCACCGATCGCCATTTCGCGAACGACCATGGCAGGCGCCAGCAGAACCATAGCGAAGAACGCGACGGCAGCGATGTAGAGCAGGCGATCGTCGTTTGTCGCAACGCCCGCAGCGGAGGCTGACCGGCGTTTCCTGGCGGAGCCCGAGCCGGACCTTCTGGACGAGGTCGCTTCGGACTCTCTTGAGGCGATCTTCATCGGGGCGAACGGTTCCTGTTGCGCGTACCGCACGGTACCATCTGCCGATCACGGCAGGCAGATTATCTCGTAAACATCCCTATAGCTTCGCGGCGTACCGGTCCAGTCGCAATGGTGATCGGATCGGCGCTGCGTGCTTCCATTACGAGACGATGGCGTGGGTCGGCGTTGGCTCGATTTCGTAATTCGGCAGCGAGAGGAACGCCTTCTTCAACGCTTCCCCCCAGCCGGCCGAGATCGTCTGGAAATAGCGATCCTTGCCATCGATGCGACGCTCATGAAGCGGCTCGAAGTGATCGCGCTCCACCACCAGCAGATCCAGCGGCAATCCAACGGACAGGTTGGCCTTCACGGTGGAATCGAACGAGACCATCAGCAGCTTTACCGCGCTTTCGAACGACATATCGCGCTCGTAACCCCGGATCAGGATCGGGCGACCGTACTTTGTTTCGCCGATTTGGAAAAACGGCGTGTCATAGCTCGCCTCGATGAAGTTGCCCTCGGGATAGATTAGGAACAGGCGCGGCTCCATGCCCTTGATCTGTCCCGCCACGATCATCGAGGCGCCGAAGGTGTTGCCTGCATTCTGGCCGCCCTGCACTGCGCGGGACTGGATGGTCTGGCGCAACAGATCGCCCACGATCGTCGCCACCTGGAACATCGTGGGTGCTTCCAGCAGCGAATTGTGCCGATCGGACGGGGCCTTGTTACGTTCTTCCAGGCTGCTGATCACGGACTGGGTGGTGGCAAGATTGCCGGCTGTCATCACCGTGATCAGCCGTTCGCCCGGAACCGACCAGTGGAACATCTTGCGAAAGCTCGAGATGTTGTCGACGCCCGAATTCGTGCGGGTATCGCTCATCATCACCAGCCCGTGGTCCAGCATCATCCCCACGCAATACGTCATTATTCGAACCCGTCCTTCAAAACCCCGTCCGCGCCGCCCCAGCGTCAGGGAGCGGACTGTTGCTGCTGCTGGCTTACCTGCGGTGCATCTACCGAGAGATGAACGGACAGGCGCCCCGGTCCTGCGCCGGTCACTACACCTGTAAACGGCGCGGCTTCACTATAATCACAACCGGTGGTTACGCGAACATACCGTTCGTCCGGGCTTATCGAGTTCGAGACATCAAATCCGACCCAGCCAAGGCCCATTACGTAGGCCTCGACCCAGCCGTGGCCCGCATCCTGCTCCACCCGGCCGTCCATCTTGAGGTAGCCGCCAACGTAGCGCGCCGGCACGTCCAGCAAGCGTGCGGCGCTGATGAAGATATGCGCATGATCCTGGCAAACCCCGTGTCCGGCGGCCAGGGACTGCTCTGCCGTGGTAGTCACGTCGGTCGTGCCCGGTTCATATTCCACCGCCGCACGCACCGCCAGGCTCAAGCTGTGGAGCATCGCCAACCGCTCTTCCTTCTGCCCGGCGACCGAGGCGGCGAGCGAGCGGACCTTGGGGCCGGCACGGGTCAGCGGCGTGGCCCGGGTAAAGGCCCAGAGAGGAAAATGCCCGCTATGTTCCCCCAGGATGCCGTGATTGTCCGCCGTCTTCACCGTGCCGCGGCAAGTGATGACAACCTCGCGTACGCCCGGCTCCAGCGAAACCAGTTCCACATGATTGTGGTGCTGATCGTCGTAAGCCGCCTCGTGACGCGCGCCTTCCAGCACGGTCTCCCATTCCACCACCTGCTGGCCATGCGTCGGCTTGGGCCGCAGCCGCAAACGCTGCAGACCATGGATCACGCTTTGATCGAAGTTGTAGCGAGTTTCATGCTCGATGGTCAGCAACACGGGTGGGCCGTCCTATCCGATGAAGCGATAGTCGGACGAGATCGCCTCGCCGATGTTATGGGTGCGGCGGATAAAGTCACGCAGGAACTCATGCAGGCCGGATTCAAAAATCTGTTCGATCGTGCAGTCATGTAAGCGGCTGCCCGCATCCCGCAACTGCTGATGCGCCTGGGTTTCCCCGCCGTATTGCTTCGCCAGGCCCGCCATGTTGCTGCGGATCTTATCAAAACAGAACACCAGGCTGCGCGGGAAACGCCCGTCCAGGATCAGGAACCGGGCGATCTCGCGCGGGTCCATCGTGCCGGCGTTGAGCCAGGAGAAGGCGCGGTTTCCCGCCACCGAGCGCAGCAGCGTGTCCCACTGCACATTGTCCAGACTGGAGCCGACCCAGGCGACCGATGGCAGTAGGACGTAGTATTTCACGTCCAGGATGCGCGCGGTGTTGTCCGCCCGCTCAATGAAGGTGCCGATGCGCGCGAAGTTGAACACCTCGTTGCGCAGCATCGAGCCTTCCATCGCCCCACGAACTAGGCTCGCGCGCTGGCGGATGGTGGAAAGAACCTCGCCCAGATTGCCTTCTCGCACCGGACGGCTGAGCATGTCGCGCAGGATCATCCAGGTCTCGTTGATCGCCTGCCACACCTCATTGGTGAGGCTGGTGCGGACGACCCTGGCGTTGGTGCGCGCACTTTCCAACATGGATAGGACGCTGCCTGGGTTCTCCCGCTCGCGCAGGAGATAGTTGAAAACCTGCGCGCCGCTGATGTCCGGATGCGCGGCCAGGTAGCCCTGCTCGTGGCCGGTGGTGATCAGCACCGAGCGCCATTCCTCGTCCTGCCGCTCCCGGCTGCCGCGCGTGAGGGCGAGGTGAAAACCGACGTCGATCAGCCGCCCGGTATTCTCCGCCCTCTCAAGATACCGCGTCATCCAGTAGACGCCATTGGCTGCCCGGCCCAGCATCAGCGGATCACTCCGACGGCGGGGGCGAAATCGCGGCCGTCGCCGTTAGCCGTTTTCTGGGCGCGGGCCATGCCAAAGGGCAATGCGCCTCCGAGCCGCAAGGTCGCGCGCACGGGGAGAACGAGATTTTCCCTCATCATTCGTCCAGCACCCAGCTGTCCTTGGTCCCGCCCCCTTGCGAGGAATTCACCACCAGCGACCCCTTCTTCAACGCCACGCGCGTCAGACCGCCCGGCGTGATGTCGATCCCGTTGGGCGAAACCAGCACGAACGGCCGCAAATCGACATGCCGGGGTGCCAGTCCCGACTTGGTGAAGATCGGCACCGTCGACAAAGAGAGCGTTGGCTGGGCGATATAATTCGCCGGCCGCGCCCGCAGCTTGGCGGCGAAGGCGGCGATCTCCTTCTTGGAAGAGGTCGGCCCGATCAGCATGCCGTAGCCGCCCGATCCGTGCACTTCCTTCACCACCAACTCAGACAGGTTATCCAGCACATATTTTAGCGAATCCGGCTCGCTGCAGCGCCAGGTCGGCACGTTTTGCAGGATCGGCTTCTCACCAGTGTAGAACTCGACGATATCGGGCATAAAGCTGTAGATCGCCTTGTCATCGGCGATGCCCGTGCCCGGTGCATTGGCGATGGTGACACCGCCCGCGCGATAGACATCCATGATCCCGGCCACGCCCAGCACGCTGTCCGGCTGAAAGCTGAGCGGATCGAGGTAATTGTCGTCCACGCGGCGATAGATCACGTCGACCGGCTGAAATCCCTCGGTCGTGCGCATCTGTACCCGCCCGTTGCTGACGCGCAAATCGCTACCCTCGACCAGTTCGGCGCCCATCTGGTCCGCAAGATAGGCGTGTTCGAAGTAGGCGGAGTTGTAGATGCCTGGCGTCAGCACGGCCACCGATGGCCGCGATCCCGCACACGCCGGAGCGGAGGCCTGCAACGACCGGCGCAAGCGGCGTGGATAGTCCGACACGGGCCGAACCGGGATCTTCGTGAACAGCTCCGGGAACATCGCCATCATCGTCTCGCGGTTCTCGAGCATGTACGAGACGCCGGACGGGGTGCGGGCGTTGTCCTCCAGCACCATGAACTCATCCGGGCCGGTGCGGACCAGATCGATCCCGACGATGTGGGTATAGACCCCGCCGGGCGGCGTGAAGCCGATCATCTGCGTCAGGAATGCTTCGTTATCGCGCAGGAAATGGACCGGCAGACGCCCTGCCTTCACGATCTCCTGCCGGTGATAGAGATCCTGCAGAAAGGCGTTGATCGCGCGCACCCGCTGCTCGATCCCGCGCGTCAGCTTGCGCCATTCACGCGCGGTAATGATGCGAGGGATCATGTCGAACGGGATCAGCCGCTCTTCACCGGCATCTTCGCCATAGACGTTGAAGGTGATGCCGATACGGCGGAAGAACCGCTCGGCTTCCGCATCCTGGCGCTTCAGCCAGGAGATATCCTGGCCGTCATACCAGTCCCGAAAATCGGCATAGGCGGCGCGTATCGTGCCGTCCTCGTCGAGCATTTCATCGTAACGTGATCCGCTCGCAGAACTCATCGTGACTCCCGTTTGTCACGGGTGTGCAACAAGCCCTCCGCTTTGCCAAGCCGGTTATGCTGCGCGTGCGAAATAATATTTAGGCCAAGGCCGCGTCACATCACCGCAACGGTCAGAAAGGGCGCTCGCCCATGTAATTGCCAGCTTCGGCGTAGCGGCACACCAGCACGTCTTCCACCTGGCCGCGCGCCAGCGCGCAACCCACCTGTCGGGTCTGACGCCACACCAACTGCGTGTAATGCCCGACATCCTCTACCCGACCGGTCGTGCTGTTGGCCGGGAACGTACCAGGGCGGAAGAAGCGCTTTTCCCGCACCCAGCCATCGACCATCGCCTCAAGGCCGTAATAGCCGCGCGTTCCCGCCCACAAGTTTTCACCCTGCGGGTCGACCGGTCGCTCCGGCGCATGTTCGAACCGGCCAGTGGCAGCCAGGTGATGAGCCCAGCCACGAGCGGAATTGGCAAGTTGCGGGTTCCAGTGCAGCGGCTCTATCCCAAGGGCTGCGCGCTCGCGATTATGCGCGGCCAGGATGCGCGCCTCGAACTGCCCGGAAAGGCTGGTCGCTCCCGATAGCGCCGGAGCAACCGCCAGCAGTGCCCCCGCGGCCAGAAGCCGTCGCGCCGATGGCAGTGCGCTTTTGCCGAAGAAGATCCGTCCCGCGACCATGCGCAGGATATGCGGCGCGCAGCGTCAACGGCCGGTTCGCTACTTTGGTTACTCGCGCCTTCAACAGATTTTGCCGACGATTATCCGGCGGTTACGCGTTCACCGAAAGCAGCCGGTCATGCCGGGGGCGCGCCAACGATAGCCACGCGATCGCCTCGGCGGGCCTGCGCGAACAAGAGCCGCGCAAATTCCGGCGGCACACCGATGCAGCCATGCGTGGCGGCGCCCGCGCGCACGTTGCTGGCGTGGATCGCGATGCCATCCCTGGTCAGGCGCAACATATAGGGCATGGGCGCATCGTAGAGGTTCGAGCGGTGATGCCGCGCCCGCGCCAGGATGGGATAGACGCCCGGCGGTGTGGGCTTGCGATCCGCGCCGTAGAGAATCACCGCAGAGCCAATCTCATGCCCGGCACGGAAGACGGAAATGGTCTGCAGGCTCAGGTCCACCCGCATCCACACGGGGCCTGGCGGCACGCCGCGATCATCCCAGACATAGCTGCCGAATCGCATCGGCTGGCGGACATCCAGCAAACTACGCACTGTCTGCCGCTCTCCATTCGGGAGGCGCAGCGAGGGCAGGCGGGCTGCCGGGTAGATGATGCGCCGGCTGGCGACGGGTGGCGAAACGGTAGTCTCCGCCGCTTGCACCGGGATGGTCATCGACATCACGGCGCCCGTGATCGCCAAAGCGGGAGGGACGGTTCTGGCCATCCTCCTCAGCAGGTTCGTTACGACATTACGTACGCTCACGATCCGGTCGCTGGCGTATTGATAACGCTGGTCCGACGACGAAGCGTATGCCCGATCATGCCGATCCCCATCACCATCATCAGCCACGTCGCCACTTCCGGCACCGCGCCGCCGGGGGTGATAGGGGGCGTTGGCGTGCCGGAGCCTGTCTGCCGGGGGCGATCGCCGAACGCGAACGGTGGCACGTCGAAGCCAGGGGGAGAGAGCGCATTGCCAAGATCGGGCAGATCGAAAACACCCACCGGGAAGCCTGTCAACCCGGCATCCGGCGGCAGCGCGAACGCGGGTAGCTCTATGAGTGGCGCCGGAACAGGCCGCCGCCGCACGACCGCCAGCACTCGCTCTTTCGGTCGGGGAGCAATCACCGGGGGCCGCGCCCGCGTGATGGCCGCCTTGCGTGGCTTAGTCTGATAAAGCGCACCCTTCGGCCGCTGCCCCGGCGAGCGTGAGCGCAGGATCGACAAGGGATCGCGAAGGGCGGAGGAAATGGCAGCTCGGTCCTGACTGCCGGCAAAGCTGACGAACACGCCCAGCCCGGCCAGAGCGGCAATACAGGCGATCAGCACCTTGCGTTGCAGCGGCCCAAGCCTGGACAGGACTTCCGCTATCGCTTCCAAGAGTGGACCCTTCCCCGCATCAGTCTGTTTTAACATGCTTTACGGGCGTGAGGTTGCGGTTAACCTCGGTATCGGATCGATCTTCCGCGTCTCAGGGATTCCTACCTAGAGAAGGCCGCGCTGGAGTAAGTCCTGCTCCAGCGTGGCGACATCGTTGAAGTGATGCACCTGCCAGTTCAAGGCCCGCGCAGCCGCGATGTTCGCGGCGTTGTCATCGATGAACAGCATCTCCGGCGGAGCGAATCCGAACCGCCGTGCCGCCATGTCAAAAATGCGCCGGTCGGGCTTGGCGATCTTCTCATCACCAGAAACCACGATATCGCGGAAGTGCTTGAAATGCGGTTGCGTGGGCAGAAACTCGGCCCAGAACACGCTGGCGAAATTGGTGATCGCGTAAAGCGGCACATCCCGTTCGCCCAGACGGTTCAGCAGTTCGGTGGAGCCGATCACGGGCCCGGGAATGGTTTCCAGAAAGCGCGTGGCGTAGGCATCGATCAGCGCGGCTTCCTGCGGGAACAGCGCTTTGCGCTCCGTCACCATTTCCGCCAGGTCCCGGCCGGCGTCATGCTGAAAATGCCATTCCTCGGTCACCACGGTGGCCAGGAACCAATCCAGCCGCTGGGGATCGGCGATCAGCTTGCCGAACAGGCAGCGCATGTCCCATTCCACCAGCACCCGGCCCACATCAAAGACGATCGCCTCGACCGGATGGTGCGTAGCGTGCGGCTCCCGCGCGGATGGCTTTGCTTCAGACACGACAAAAGCCCCCGCAGTGGCGGGGGCCCTCAACGGCGCTTGTCCCGCCGAATGACGGCGCTCCCCGAAGGGAGCGCGTCGAAATCAGCCCTGACGCGCCTTGAAGCGGCGGTTGGTCTTGTTGATCACATAAGTCCGGCCGCGACGGCGGATCACGCGGTTGTCCCGGTGGCGGTCCTTCAGCGACTTCAGGCTGTTGCGGATCTTCATGTCAGTTCTCTCGTGATTCGCTATTGTGGCGGTTCCCGACCGCCGGAAAATCGAAGCCGCGCCGTTAAGGGCCCCGCCCATCGAAGTCAAGCCAGCGCACGCCGGTGAGATGATCTCCGTGCACTCTTGCAACCTGAGGTGCGAATCCACAAATCCAGGGAACTCAGGGGCCCTATTCAAAAGTCCCGTCCGATCCGGAGACGATGCGATGAAGCCTTTCGCCCGCGCGCTGATCCCCGCCCTGGCCGCCGGGGCGCTGCTGCAAGGCTGCGCAACTCCGGTCGGCCCGGTCGAGGTTACCCGCTTCCACTTGCCGGACACCGCGATGCTGGGTCGCGGAGTGATCCGTGTCGACCCGGCCCCTGGCCAGGATGGTGCCGGGATCGAGTATCGCACGTACGCCGCCGCCATTGCCCGGGAATTGACCCGTCTAGGCTATGCCGAAGCCGTGCCGGGCGGTCCCGCGCCCAGCCAGATCGCGGTGCTGAGCGTCGATCGCGAGACACTGGCCCCCCAACGCAGAGGCAGTCCGGTTTCGGTGGGCGTAGGCGGCGGCACCGGCTCTTTCGGGTCTGGCGTGGGCCTGGGCCTTGGCATCAACCTTTCCGGTCCGCCACCCGCGCAAGTCAACACGCGCCTCAGCGTGGCTATCCGCGATCGCGTGAGCAATCAGAACTTGTGGGAAGGCCGCGCGCAATTCGGCGTCAGCGCCAAGGCACCTCTGGCACAAACGTCGCTTGGCGCGGCCAAGATGGCGCAGGCCTTGTTCAAAAGTTTCCCTGGAAACTCAGGCGAAACGATCATCGTCCCATGAGTGACATTGCGATCACCTCCGCCTTCGATTCGGGCAATATCGAAGTCCGTTCGATCTTCGGGGACGAGGCTCTCCTGAAAATTCGGCCGGATCAGGATTCCAGTTTCCTGCAGTGGTTCCACTTTCGCGTTTCCGGCGCACGCGGACGGGCCCTGACCTTGCAGATTACCGGCCTCAACGGTTCTGCCTACCCGATGGGGTGGCCGGGCTATCGCGCGCGTGTTTCGGAAGACCGCCGGTTCTGGGGCCTCGCCGATTGCGCGTGGGACGAAAGCCTTGAGGGTGGCACGTTGACGATCCGCTATACGCCCACCAGCGACGTAGCCTGGTTCGCCTATTTCGCGCCCTACTCGATGGAGCGGCATCACGATCTTGTTTCACGAATCGCCTCCGCTCCGGGCGTTTCGTACCGCGCCCTGGGCCAGACGCTGGACGGCAGATCGCTCGATTGCCTGGAGGTGGGCGATGGTCCGCTGCAAGTGTGGCTCTACGCCCGGCAGCACCCGGGCGAATCGATGGCCGAATGGTGGATGGAAGGCGCGCTGGAATTGCTGGCCGATCCCGCCAATTCCGTCGCGCGCGAATTACGCCGCCGCTGTCGAGTGCATCTGGTGCCCAATGCCAATCCCGATGGTTCGGCGCGCGGGCACCTGCGCACCAACGCTGCCGGCGTGAACCTCAATCGTGAGTGGCAGGATCCCAGTGCCGAACGCTCTCCCGAGGTGCTCGCGCTACGCACAGCGATGGACGAGACCGGGGTCGATTTCGCCATGGATGTTCATGGGGACGAGGCTATCCCCGCGGTGTTCATGGCCGGGTTCGATGGCATTCCCTCGCTTCGTCCAGAGCAGGCGGAAGGCTACCGGCGTTTCATCGCGATCCTGGAGCGGCGCACGCCCGATTTCCAGACGCAGCGCGGATACCCCGTTGCGCCACCTGGCAAGAGCAACCTGACGATGTCCACCAACCAGCTGGCCGAGCGCTTCTCGGGCCGGGGATGCGTGGCGATGACCTTGGAGATGCCGTTCAAGGATCACGATGACGCGCCGGACCCGCGCCAGGCATGGAGCCCCGAGCGATCGGCGCAATTGGGCCGGGATTGCATGGCGGCGCTGCTGGAATGGCTGGAGGGCCGCGACAGCGTTGGGCACGTGGCGGATTATCCCTGAAAGTGCCACGCCGGCCTCCGTTCGGGTGTGGCTGCGGTAAGGACAGGACGCTCCGCGCGTCTTAGCCCGCCTTGTTCACCGTGTAGTCGATCCTGATTCGCACCCAGGCCCCCACTTGCGGTTTGTCGTCGATCCGGGGCGGACGCACCAGGAATTGCCAGGCAGCGTTCTGCACGGCCCGTCCAAACCCTGAGCCGCGCGGCGATTCGCCCAGGATCTGGCAGTTGTCCACGTGGTAGCGATCGATCGTTTGGCAAGCGATCAGACCCCAGCCTTCCAGCCCGCCCTTCTGCGGCATGTACGTCGCCAATTCGGCATCGGTGGGGCGGCGATACCAGTCAGCATCGTACAAGGTGACCCCTCCCGGCCCCTCACCCGGACCTTGGGCCAAGCGGGAATCGTTGCCGCGGCCATCATTGGTCGATCCCTTTGTACGGCCTTTCATTTTGCCGATATCGGATGCTGCCATGTCGGCGCGTGACAGCTTGATAAGGCCGGGAATGCCGTCGTCCGCATCCGGGCTTTCGACATGCTTCTGAATCGGGATCAGCGGCTTGGGTCGGCTGACGGGGCGCTCTTGCGCCTTGGTGACGACTTGCGGAGACTTCGGCCTGGGCTGACTGGTCTTTGCTGCCTTCTTGGGATCGTTCGATGCCACGTCGAACGAGACGGTCCGGCTGTTAGGTACGAAGGCCGGCGGGGCCACCGCCTGGTAGATCGCCAGCAGCACCACGATGACGATAATGCCGATCGACAGCGTAGCCGAAACCGCTCGCTCGCGCGGGGAGCCGGGCTGGTAACCGGTTGAGAGCCGATAGCTATCCACGTCCATCGGGCGCGGCGCTAGCGGGGAAGCGTGCGTGCGGCAATCGCACGATGATGGCGGCGACATTTCGTGACAAACTCAGCCACGGCCGGGCAGCGTCGATCAGAGCAGATTCTTGGGTCCGAATGCGTGCGGCAGGAGAGCCCCCAGCGTCGTCTCGATCACCTCATCCCCATCGCACCATACGATCGGATCGGTATCGCCAAGCTGGGCCACTTCGTTCAGCATCTGCCTGCAGCGACCACAAGGCGTGACGGTGGGGCCCCGCCCCGACCGCCCCGGCTCTCCCCCCGTAACCGCAAGCGCGACAAGTTGGCGCGATCCCGTACCGCTCAGCACCTTGCCCACCGCCACCGTTTCGGCACACAGCGACAGGCCGTAGCTGGCGTTCTCCACATTCGAGCCCGTCACGATCGAACCGTCCGCAAACAGCAGCGCCGCGCCCACATGGAACTTGGAATACGGCGCATAAGCCAGCCCCGCCGCCTCTCGCGCCAGGGCCAGCAGTTCCTCTTTCCGCTCGATCATCGCTGCACCACCACCCATCGCAAACCCTGATCGGACAGTTCGTTGGCCAGCGCCGAATTCGCCGTCCACATCGTCCAGGGGCGGCCAGCATAGTCGGGCTGCACGCGGTCCTCCACCAGCCAAAGATTGCGGTCCAGCTTGCGCGCCACACCGTAGCGAGCCTCGAACCCGCGCGTGATCTTGAGTACGGTGGGCTTGCCGGTATGAGTCTCCACCTGGTTCAGGAAGGTCATCAGCTCGCTTTCGACCTTGGCGTCGGTCACCGTCATCGGGCAGCCGTCCGCCAGCATGTCCAGTTCCACCGCAGGGGGCAGCAGCGAAGGGTCGCGCGGCACCGTCGTTACGAAATTCGCGGCCTGCTTGTCCGCCGGCTGGCACGGATCATAGCGGTGCACCGCGCCCACCTGCATTCCGGCGGCGCGCGCCTTCTCGAAGTTCAACACGAAATCGGGATCGCGGGCGAACACGCTGACGCTGGCATCGATATAGGCAAAGTCCGCCCCGATCGCCTTGAGCGATGTGAAGCGAACATCGCCGTCCGCCGCGCCGATCTCCACGCCCTGCATGGGAAATGCTGAGCGCGCGGGCATCCAGTGATGCAGATGCCACCAGGCCCAGCCCCCGCCGATCAGCACGAGCAGGAGCAGCCCCGCCAGCACGCGGGGCAACAGCCCTCCCCTTGCGCGACCGGCGCGCCGTTTTGGCTTTTTCGCCATACGTGTTCCCCCTCAGGCCCTGATATGCAGGACGCAGATGAGGGTGAACAGCCGCCGCGCGGTGGGAAAATCGGTATCGATCTTGCCCTCCAACCGCTCCAGCAGCAGTTCGGCCGCCTGATTGTGGATGCCTCGCCGGGCCATGTCGATCGTCTCGATCTCCAGCGGCGTCGCCTTGCGGATTGCTTGGTAATAGCTTTCGCAGACCGCGAAGTAGTCCCGGATCGGGCGGCGGAATCGCGCCATGCCCAGAATCAGCGATTCGAGTTCCTCGCCCGCCGCGCCCGAAACCTCCATCACCAGCCGCCCGTCTCGGACGGACAGCCGCAGGCGATAGGGCCCGTGATGCCCCGCCTCGAACGAGCGGATCGGCTTGAAAGTGTTATCCTCGATCAGGTCGAACATCGCCACCTGGCGTTCCTGCTCGATATCCGAATTGCGCCACAGGATGGTCGCATCGTCTAGCTCGATATGGGAAATGCGCAGGTCCGGCATCGCCGCGCCTTACGCTTTTGTGGCAGATTGGCCAAGCGGATCGCTGGCATCCCCGTATCGCGCCGCAGTCCACAAGCTGTGGAATAATAAGCTCGGCAAAGCCGCTTGCCGCCTGCCCGTGTCAGGTTCAAAATCGGCGGCTTATGGCAACGGCACCTTCTCTCATCCGCGATGCGGACGTCCCGGCGATTCGCGCGCTACCTTCCAACGTGGAGGCCGAAGCGGCGTTCCTGGGCGCTGTCCTGATCGACAATCGCGTGATCGAGGAACTGCAGATCCAGCTGACCCCGCGCCACTTCTTCGAACCGGTGCATGCCCGCATCTACGAGCGAATCATGCAGCTGCTCGATCGCAAGGCCGTTGTCACCCCAGTCACGCTGCGGCCCTATTTCGATGCGGACGAATCGCTGAAAGAGCTGGGCGGCGTGGCCTACCTCGCGCGGCTGACGGCGGACGGGCAAGGCTTGCTGGCCCCGCGCGAACTGGCGGAGCAGATCTATGATCTGGCGCTGCTGCGCGAACTCGTCTCGGTGGGGCGCGGCCTGGTCGAAGGGGCGATGGACACGTCCGAATCGGTCGAGCCGATGCAGCAGATCGAGCAGGCCGAAGCCTCGCTCTACAAAGTGGCCGAAGGCGCGGCGGGCGCGAACGAGGCCAAGAATTTCGGCGCGGCCACCCGCGTGGCGATCGCGTCGATCGAGAAGGCGTTCAATTCGGGCGGCCACATCTCGGGCAAGACCACCGGCCTCAATTCGGTGAACGAGAAGATCGGCGGCCTGCACGATTCCGACTTGATCATCCTCGCCGGTCGCCCCGGCATGGGCAAGACCTCGCTCGCCACCAACATCGCCTTCAACGCCGCCGACCGCCTGCGCCGCGATATCGCCGACGGCATCCCGATCGAGCAGTCGGTGGGTGCGGCCTGCGCCTTTTTCAGCCTGGAAATGAGCGCGGACCAGCTGGCCACGCGTATTCTGGCGGAGCAATCCGGCATCAGTTCCGAAGCGCTGCGCATGGGCAAGATCAGCCGTGAGGACTTTCAGCAGCTGTCCTTCGCCAGCCAGCGCTTGGCCGAGCTGCCCCTGTTCATCGACGATACGCCGGCCCTCACCATCGCCGCGCTGCGCACCCGCTCGCGGCGGCTCAAGCGGCGGCACAACATCGGGCTGATCGTGGTCGACTACTTGCAGCTGCTGCAGGGCACGGGCCGCGCCAACGACAACCGCGTGAACGAAATTTCCGAAATCTCGCGCGGCCTCAAGACCCTGGCCAAGGAACTGCAGCTGCCGGTGATCGCCCTGTCGCAGCTGAGCCGCGCGGTGGAGCAGCGCGAGGACAAGCGGCCGATGCTGTCCGACCTTCGCGAATCCGGCTCGATCGAGCAGGACGCCGACATGGTCTGGTTCGTCTATCGCGAAGATTATTACGTCAAGGCGACCGAACCCAAGTACCCGACCGAAACCGATCCACCGGACGTCCATACCAAGTGGGAAGCCTGGCGCGAAAAGATGGAGCAGGTGACGGGTCTATCGGAACTGCTGATCGCCAAGCAGCGTCACGGCGCGACGGGCAAGGTGCGCATGCGTTTCGAGGCGCGGATCACCCGGTTCTCCGATCTTGCCGACGATTCGATGGCGCACGCCTACGACGATTGAGGGTCACCCCAGGAAGCGGGCGGAGACATCCTTCGGCACGCGCATCACCCGCTCCGTCGCCAGGTCCAGCATAGCCCATTGCGTTCGCGCCTTGACGATCACTTTGCCGGCGGCATTGCGGAACTCATACCGGCGTTCGAAGCGCGCGCCCTCGGGCGGGGCTTCGACCCAGGTGGTCGCCTCAGTGCTTTCGCCTTCGCGGATATTGCCACGATAATCGATCTCGTGGCGCACCACGAGCCAGACGTAAGCGGCCTGGTGCTCTGGGGCGGCAACGGCTTCCCAATGCGCCGTGGCCAGTGCCTCCATCCATTGCACCCAGACCGCATTGTTGACGTGGCCCATCCGGTCGATGTGATCGGGCTGGGCGGTGAAGGAGAGGGTGAACGAACTCATCCAAGCCTCCGTTCGTATCGAGCGAAGTCGAGATTCGAGAGCGCTGCACCGGCGTGTCTCGACTTCGCTCGACACGAACGGGAGGGTGGCGTGAGGCTCTCCCCTCCCGCCTGCGGGAGGGGCTGGGGGAGGGCTTGTCGCCCTTGCCGCGAAACTGTTGCTGCGGGCAGAAAGAACAGGCCCTCCCCCGGCCCCTCCCGCAGGCGGAGGGGAGTTCAAGGACAGCCTTGCTCCGCTGGCTGATCAGCTTTCCACTCCCAGCTGCCACAGGATGAAGGCGAACTCTTCCGCCGTCTCGTGCAGGCTTTCGAACCGGCCCGACTTGCCGCCATGTCCTGCGCCCATGTTGGTCTTCAGGATCAGTTCGTTGTCGTCGGTCTTCAACTCGCGCAGGCGGGCCACCCACTTGGCGGGCTCCCAATAAGTCACGCGCGGGTCATTCAGGCCGGCGGTGACCATGATCGGCGGATAGGCCTGTGCCGAAACCTGATCATAAGGGCTGTAGCTGCGGATCAGCTCGAAGGCTGCCTGGTCCTCAATGGGATTGCCCCATTCCGGCCATTCGCCGGGTGTCAGCGGCAGCGAGGCGTCCAGCATCGTCGCCAGCACGTCAACGAAAGGAACATGCGCCACGACCGCACCAAACAAGTGCGGGTCTGAGTTGACCACAGCACCCATCAGTTCGCCACCTGCCGAACCGCCGGAGATGCTGATCTTCCCCTCTGCGGTATAGCCGCGTTCCACCAGCCCCTTCGCGACATCGACGAAATCGTTGAAGGTGTTAGTGCGCCGCTCCAGCTTGCCCGCCTTGTACCAGGCGCGACCCAGGTCGTCGCCGCCACGGATATGTGCGATGGCGTACGCGAACCCGCGATCGACCAGGCTGAGCCGCGCGGTGGAGAAGCCGGGATCGATCGAGATACCGTAAGCGCCGTAGCCGTACAAGTGCAGCGGCCCGCCATCTGCACGGTCCTTGCGCATCACCACGCTGACCGGGATCTTCGTTCCATCCCGTGCCTCGATCTCCAGCCGCTCGGTCTTGTAGAGGCTTTCGTCGTAGCCTGAGGGGATCTGCTGGACCTTCAGCGTCTCCAGCCGACCATCGGCGACGTGATAGTCAAACACGGTGGCCGGGCTGACCATCGATTCGTAGGAGATGCGCAGGCGATCCATGTCCCATTCGGGATTGTCGCCCAGCCCCGCCGAATAGCTCGCCTCCGGGAAGGCGATCGGCTGGAATTCCTCTTCCTCGTACCAATGCAGCTCGATCTTATCGAGCCCGGCACGGCGGCCTTCGATCACGAAGAAGTCCTTGAACAGGTCGACGCCCGTCAGGTAGAATTCGTCCGACCCCTCGATCAAGGTGGTCCACTCGCCCGGATTGTCGAGCGGGGCGGTGGCGAGGCGGAAGTTCTCGTGCGTGTCGTTGGTGTGGATGTAGAGCACGCCCTCGCGCTCATCGACGTCGTATTCCACGCCCTTCTGGCGCGGCTTGACTAGAATCTGCTCGCCCAGCGGATCGGCGGCGCGGACGAGGCGGATCTCGCTGGTTTCATGATCGCTGGTGCCGATGATCAGCCACTGCTCATTGGCGGACAGCGAGGAGCCGACACGAAAGCCCTCGTCGTCTTCGTGATACAGCTCCACGTCCTCGGACGTAGGTGTGCCCAGCTTGTGCAGGCGGGCATTGTCGGTGCGCCACTGCTCGTTCGCCAGCGAATAGACCAGCGCCGTATCATCGGCGACCCAGACCAGACTGGAAAGCGTGCCGGGAATTTCATCAGGCAGAAGTTCGCCCGTTTCCAGCACTTTCACACGCGCGATGAACCGCTCCGAGCCATTGTCGTCGATCGAGTAGGCGAGCCGATCGCCCTTGTTGCTGACCGCGATCGCGCCCAGGCGGAAGTACTCCTTGCCTTCTGCCAGCGCCACTTCGTCCAGCAGCAGTTCGTCCTCGCTGCCATCATCCGCCGCATCGACCGGGCGACGCCACCACTTCTTGTATTCCGCGCCTTCCTCAAACTCGATCCAATAGAGCCAGTCGCCATCCTTCTGCGGCACCGACTTGTCGGCCTCCTTGATGCGGCCGCGCATTTCCTGGAACAGCGTATCGATCAGCGGCTTGCGATCGGCCATCCGGCTTTCGAACCAGGCGTTCTCCGCCTCCAGATGAGCCAGCACTTCCTTGTCGGTCACTTCGGGGTAGCCGGGGTCACGCAACCAGGCATAGTCATCGCCGACATCGATGCCGTGATGGGTGATGACTTGCGGCTTCTTGACCGCTTTCGGAGGACCGGCCGGTGCGGTCGTACTGGAGTTTGCCATGCCGCGCATCTAAGGTGCTCGGCGCCGGCTTCCAAGGCGCTGCGCAAATCGTAAGATTATTTCAATAACGATAGGTTCGCCATTTCTCGGCGAAATCGTTGCCCACCATTTGCGGTACTTTCTCTTTTTAAAGCCGCGCAGTAATGGCGGGGCAGGATAGATCAATCGGACACTTGCCATGTTGATGAACACCCATGAGGCGCGCCTCGACGCGTTGCGCAAGGAACTTTCCAACCGTGGGCTGGACGGCTTCGTAGTGCCGATCTCGGACGAGCATATGAGCGAATATGTCGGCGCTTACGCGCAGCGCCTGGCGTGGCTCACCGGCTTCGGCGGTTCGGCGGGCACGGCGGTGATCCTGACCGATCCGGCGCATGATCCGGCAGCGGCGATGTTCGTGGATGGCCGCTACGTCCTGCAAGTGCGCGATCAGGTGGACGCGCGGTTCTATGCTTATGAGACCGTCCCGCAGACCAGCGTGGCGAAGTGGCTGGGACAGCACGCTCCCGCGGGCGCACGGATCGGCTACGATCCCTGGCTTCACGGCAAGGGCTGGGTCGCCGCCGCACGCAAGGCGCTGGCGGGCACTTGCGGCGAATTGGTGGCGGTGGAAAGCAATCCGATCGATGCGGTGTGGGAAGATCACCCTGTTCCCTCCCCCGCCCCCGCCGTGGTCCACGAAGAAACGTATGCCGGTGTCTCCAGCCAGGCCAAGCGCGAAGAGATTTCCGCGTGGTTGACCGAGCAGAAGCTGGACGCGACGGTGATCACCGCGCTCGATTCGATCGCCTGGCTGCTGAACATTCGCGGTGCCGACGTGGACCGCACGCCGGTCTCGCTGTCCTACGTGCTGGCGCATGCCGATGGCACGGCGGACTTGTTCATCGCCGAGGAGAAGGTGACGCCGGATCTGGCGCGCCATCTGGGCAACGCCGTGCGCATCCGCAAGCGCAGCGCCTTCGTGCCCGCGCTGCGCGATCTGGCGGGCAAGCGCATTGCCGTCGACCCGGAGCGTGCGGTGGAAGCGATCTTCGCCACGCTGGAACAAGCCGGGGCCGAGATCGTGGAAGCGCGCGATCCTGCCGTGTTGCCCAAGGCGATCAAGAATCCGGTGGAGCAGCAGGGCCACCGTGATGCCCAGGCCCGCGATGGCGCGGCGGTTTCCCGCTTCCTGCGCTGGCTGGAACAGAACGGCCCCTCCGGCACCGTGACAGAGATGTCCGCTGCCGATGCGTTGCAGGACTTCCGCCAGCAGAGCGGCGACCTGCGCGATCTGTCGTTCGACACGATCTCCGGCGCTGGGCCGAACGGCGCGATCATGCACTATCGCGTCAGCGAAGAGACCAATCGCACGCTGGAGCCTGGCAGCGTCTATCTGGTCGATTCGGGCGGTCAGTACCCGGACGGCACTACCGACATCACCCGCACCGTCTGGGTTGGCGGTGCGGGCGAACCCTCCGCCGAAGTGAAGGACCGCTTCACGCGCGTGATGAAGGGGCACATCGCCATTGCCCGCGCCGTCTTCCCGCGCGGCACGGCGGGGCATCAGCTCGATGTGCTGGCGCGCCAGTTCCTGTGGCAAGCGGGTTTGGATTACGCCCACGGCACCGGCCACGGCGTCGGCAGCTTCCTGGCGGTTCACGAAGGTCCGCAGCGCATCGCCAAGTCGGCGGGCGGCCAGGCGGGCACCGATCAGGAACTGGTGCCGGGCATGATCATCTCGAACGAGCCCGGCTATTACAAGGCGGGCGCGTTCGGCATCCGGCTGGAAAACCTCGTGCTGGTCGAACCCCGCCAGATTGATGGGGCCGAGGATGATTACATGGGCTTCGAAACGCTGACGCTGGTGCCGTTCGATGCCTCTTTGCTCGACCTCTCGCTGATGACACCGGACGATATCGCCTGGTGGAATGCGTATCATGCGCAAGTCCTGGCCGTGATCGGCCCGCGCCTGGAAGGCGAGGATCGCGCCTGGCTCGAAGCGCGCTGCCAGCCGATAGCGGGCTGATGGGCGCCATCGCACACGATCTTCGCACGCATCCCGCGCACCTCGGGCTGGGGGCGAAGGCCGTGGCACAACCGGCCTTCGCCGGGATGGCATGGTATGAAGCCTATGCGGCCCGCACGGCTACCGATGGCGCGGAAGGCCGCCTCGTCTCGCTCTACGATTTCACCGAGAGCTGGACCAGTTGGGAGATGCATCCCGCCGGGGACGAGATGGTGATCTGCGTGGCGGGCGAAATGACGCTGATCCAGGAAGCCGCTGATGGCAGCACTTCCTCACTGACTCTGACGGCGGGCCAATACGCGATCAATACGCCGGGCATGTGGCACACCGCTGATGTCGATGGACAGGCCACGGCCTTGTTCATCACCGCCGGCCAAGGCACGCAACATCGACCGCGACAGCGCGAAAGTCGGTCTTGCGGCTGGGTGAACCAGCCGCGGCGGATGATACAAATCATCACAAAGTGCTGTTAAACTGGCATAACTGCGCGACAAAAGGCCTCTAGAAGAGGACGCAGAAAGTCGCAGGACGCGTTTCCCCTCCCTTGGCGCGGACTGCGGCTTTCCCATTTTGATGGGCAGCAGTTTTGGAGATACAGATGAAAACCCTAACCCTCGGCATTTCGATGGCCGCACTCGTGCTGGGCGGCACCGCGATCGCCGCTCCGGCACAGGACCAAGCGCGCGAAGGCCGCGATCCCAATCGCGTGATGACCCGCGCCGAAGTGCAGGCCAAGTCGCAGGAGCGCTTTGCCCGCATGGATACCAATAAGGACGGCAAGCTAGATCGCACCGATTGGCAGGCCTTGCGCGAAACGCGCAAGGAAAAGCGGTTCGCGCGGCTGGATACCAACAACGACGGCCAGATCAGCAAGGCCGAATTCATGGCGGACAATGGCCCGATGAAGCAGGGTCGTGGTCATTGGGGCCATCGCCGTGGTGGTGGCATGATGGGCAAGATGGCCGGCGCGCAGGGCGATCGCTCGATCACGCAGGCCGATTTCACCGCCCGTGCCCTCCAGCGATTTGATGCTATGGACGCGAACAAGGATGGTCAGGTAACGCCGCAGGAGCGCGCCGCCGCGCATGAGCAGATGAAGGCCAAGTGGCAGCAGATGCGCGCGCAACGCGAACAAGGCTGAGGATAGAGCGGACCGGGAATGAACGATACCGCACCCCCCAAGGTGCTGCTCGTCGATGACGAGGCGGCCTTGCGTGAACCCCTGGCGGAGTACCTCACTCGCCAGGGGTTCCTCGTGACCGCGGCCGCCAGCGCAGCGGAAGCGCGCAGCCGTCTGAAGGAAGACAAGCCGCACATCGTCCTGCTCGACATCATGATGCCGGGCGAAGACGGCCTGTCGCTATGCCGGCACCTGGTGGAAAGCCGGGATATTCCGGTGATCTTCCTGACGGCGCGGGCCGAGGCGACCGATCGTATCGTCGGACTCGAAATCGGCGCGGACGATTATGTGACAAAGCCCTTCGAGCCGCGCGAACTTGTCGCCCGCATCCGCAGCGTCCTGCGCCGCGCCTCGCGCACCTCTGCGCCCACTGGCGAGAACGAACTGTTCGAATTCGAAAGCTGGTGCCTGGATCCGTTGAAGCGGCGGTTGACCGACAAGGACGGCGCGGTGGTCGCCATCTCCTCGGTCGAGTTCCGGCTGCTGCTGGCCTTCCTGGAGCATCCGCGCCAGGTTCTGGATCGCGATCGCCTACTCGACATGGTGCAGGGGCGCGAGGCTCACTTGTTCGACCGGGCGGTGGACAATCAGGTTAGTCGCCTGCGCCGCAAGATCGAGGTGGACAGCCGCAATCCGCAATTGATCCAGACGGTGTGGGGCGGCGGCTACATGCTGGCCGCAGACGTGAAGCGCGTAGCGGCGGACGCGGATTGAGGCTGCCCCGCCCCGGCAGCCTGATGGGGCAGATGCTGCTGGCGGTCGCGGCGGCGCTGCTGCTGGTTCAGGGATTGGGCGCGGCCTTGGTCTATCGCGCGCAGCGAGAGCGCTTCCAGGCCGAGACCATGAGCGCGCTGGCCTTCCGTCTGATCGCCAAGACGCGTGGGATGGAACGCGCGCCACGCCAGATGCGCATGGGGCCCGGCTTGTTCAGCGAACGGCTGCATCGCTACCCCGTGCAAGCGCGCGGACAAGCTCCGCTACTGCCGGGCGAGCATCGCGATCTGAGCGCGGAGGAGAAGCTTCGCGATATCCTGGCGACGCAGGACTTTCCCGTTACGGACGTAGTCGTGCTGCGCCGCCCGGTCGCGGCCGATCCGTTCGCCAGCGCGGCGCTTGCGCGGCGGGCCGCGAGGCTGGCGTTGCCGCGAGAGGTGATCGCCCATGCGCGGCGAGCCGATCTCTACATCGCCGGAGTGCGCGCGCCGCAGACGGGCGGCTGGATGATCGCTCGGGTGCGGGCACCGCCACTGGCGGATGCGCTGCTGCTGCCGCTGCTGCTGCAGACGCTGGCGATCTATGTCGTGCTGGTGGGTGTGGTCGCGCTGATCCTGCGCCGGATCACGCGTCCGCTGGACGCACTGACGCGACAGGTCGCGCGCTTCGCGGCGACGCAGGACCCCTCCGGACAAGTCACGCCGATGGGGCCGGAAGACATGCGCCGCCTGATCGTGGCGCTGAACGCCATGGAGTGGCGCATCGCCTCGCTCTTGGATGAAAAGGACGTGATGCTGGGGGCGATCGGGCATGACCTGAAGACGCCGCTGACCGCGTTGCGCGTCCGCATCGAATCCGTGGAGGATGATACCGAGCGCGCCCGCATGGCCGCCACGATCGAGGACATCGTGCGCACGCTGGATGACATCCTTTCGCTCGCGCGTGTCGGCCGCCCCAGCGATCCACTGGAGCGCACCGAGCTATCGGCGCTGGTCTCCGCCGTGGTCGAAGAGTTCGAGGATATGGGCGAAGCCGTGGAATTGGGCGATACCGAGCGCGCCGTGATGGAGCTTCGTCCCACATGGCTGCGCCGGGCGCTACGCAACCTGATCGGCAACGCCCTGCGCTATGGCCAAACCGCGCGCATTTCGCTGGCACGCGACAAGGATACGGCGGTGATCCGGATCGAGGATGACGGCCCCGGCATTCCCGAAGCCTCGATCGAAACGATGATGCAGCCGTTCATGCGCGGCGACCCTTCACGCAATACCGAAACCGGGGGCGCCGGGCTCGGCCTGGCCCTGGCACGCGCGATCGCCGATCAGCACGGTGGTGCTTTGCATCTGGCCAACCGCTTGGCGCGCAATGGCACGATAGACGGGCTGACGGCAGAGTTGCGCCTGCCGCTGGGGTGATGCCGACCCGGAGCTGCTCCGGGTGGAGGCAAGGTTGTTCTGATACGGCCGTTCATGTCGAGCGAAGTCGAGACACCTGTGCGCCAATCCATCGTGTCTCGACTTGGCTAGACACGAACGGGAAAGCGGGCCGCCCCTACCGCATCAGCCCGCCAATGAGATTGCGCGCAAACCGCCCCAGCCCGGGAATGCCGATCGCCTTTTCCAGCGTGTTGCCAATGGTCCCCGCCGCCGCGCTGGCGGCGGTGGCGCGGGGGCTGGCGCGGCTGGTCTTGCCCTGTATCGAGCTGGCCAGGATAGAACCCGCGCTGGCCGCCGCAGCCCCGACCGCCGCACGCGCCACTTTGCCGCCGATACCGTCCCACAAGCCGGGGCTCTTGCGCTCCTGCCGGGCGACCGCCTCTTCGCCCTTCTCCGCCACCTCCTGCGCGGTGGCGGCAGCGTCGGCCACCTTGGCCGCCAGCACCTCTTCGGCGCTTTCCCGATCCACCCGCTCGTCGTATTTCCCGGCAAACGGGCTGACCGACTGAATCACCGCGCGCTCCTTGGGCGTGATCGGCCCCAGGCGTGAGCGCGGCGGCGCGATCAGCGTGCGCTGCACGATGGACGGCGCACCATCCTCTTCCAGCGTGGAGACCAGCGCCTCACCCGTCTTCAGCTCGGTGATCGCCTGCTCGACATCGAGCTCGGGATTGATCCGAA
This sequence comes from Novosphingobium fluoreni, assembly GCF_014196615.1. GTDB lineage: Bacteria > Pseudomonadota > Alphaproteobacteria > Sphingomonadales > Sphingomonadaceae > Novosphingobium > Novosphingobium fluoreni. Next base: position 5,724 of record NZ_JACIDY010000005.1, on the reverse strand, counting down.
AGGTCTCGGCAGCCGCCTTGATTGCCTTCTTGTCACGAGGGGTGAAGGCGCGCAGCGCGTGCTGCACGCGGTTGCCCAGCTGCCCGGCGATCTGTTCCGGCACGTCGATCGGGTTCTGCGTCACGAAATAGACGCCCACGCCCTTGGACCGGACCAGCCGCACGACCTGCTCGACCTTTTCCTGCAGCGCCTTGGGTGCATCGTCGAACAGCAGGTGCGCTTCGTCGAAGAAGAACACCAGACGCGGCTTCTCCGGATCGCCCACCTCGGGCAGCGTCTCAAACAATTCGGCCAGCAGCCACAGCAGGAACGTGGCGTAGAGCTTTGGGCTGCGCATCAGCTTGTCGGCCGCCAGCACGTTGATCATGCCGCGCCCCTGCTCGTCGCAGCGGATGAAGTCGTTGATTTCCAAAGCCGGCTCGCCGAAGAACTGGGCACCGCCCTGACTTTCCAGGCCGAGCAACTGGCGCTGGATCGTGCCGACGCTGGCCTTGGAGACGTTGCCGTACCTGGTGGTCAGCGTGGCGGCGTTTTCGGCCGTGTGGATCAACATCGCCTGCAGATCTTCCAGATCCAGCAGCAGCAGTCCCTGCTCGTCAGCATACCGAAAGACGATGTTCAGCACGCCCTCCTGCGTCTCGTTCAAGTCCAGCAAGCGCGCCAGCAGCAGCGGGCCCATTTCCGAGATCGTGGTTCGGATCGGATGGCCTTGTTCGCCGTACAAGTCCCAAAAAACCGCCGGATTGTCGGAATAGGCGTAGTCGGTAAGCCCGATTTCGGCGGCGCGCGCTTCCAGGATGGCGGCGTTCTTGAAGGTGGGGCTGCCCGGCATGGCGATGCCGGAAAGATCGCTTTTCACGTCGGCCAGGAACACCGGAACTCCGGCGGCGGAGAACTGCTCGGCGATGGTCTGCAAGGTCACCGTCTTGCCGGTGCCGGTCGCGCCCGCGACCAGGCCGTGCCGGTTCGCACGCGAAAGCCGCATTTCCTGCCGCTCGCCATTGCCGCCCAGCCCCAGAAAGATATCGGCCATCTGCGCGCTCCTTGTATTTCAACGAGCGACGATAAGCCGCAGTCGCGCCCTGTGCGAGAGGGATTTTGCCACGGCGCGCCGCGCCCGCTAAGGCACCTGCCGTGCCGACCGCCGATGCCCTTGATCCAGACCAACCCGCTCTGGACTATCCTGACGCGGACCGCCCGCTGGCCGCCGCGCCATTCGTGCTACTCGACGATGCGCGCCACGAAGGAGCCGCCGCCGCCCGGCTCTATCGTGATCCGGTGGCCGTCGTGACCGCGATGCGCCCTGCCGACGTGTTGCCCGCGCTCGCCCGGCTGGAAGCGCTTTCCCACCAAGGTCATCACCTGGCCGGAATGTTGACATACGAAGCCGGCTTGGCGCTGGAACCTCGCCTCGCGCCGCTCCTGCCCGCGCGATCGGGCCAGGCGCCGCTTCTGTGGTTTGGCGCGTTCGCGGGCTACACTTCCATCGCCGCAGCGGACATGCCCGCATGGCTTGAGCGCCGGCACAAGGGTCTTTTCGCCAGCATAGGCCCCCTTGAACCGCAAGTCTCGCCGGGGGCCTATCAACAGTCTTTCGCGCGATTGCAGCAGGCGATCACCGAGGGGGACATCTATCAGGCCAACCTGACGTTCCCGCTGGCCGGGCCATGGGCCGGAGATCCGCTGGCGCTTTACGCCGCGCTGCGGCCCAACGCGGCGGCGGGGCACGGGGGCATCGTGCATGACGGCGCGGATTGGTGGCTCAGCTTCTCGCCCGAACTGCTGTTCAGCCTGGCGGGCAAAGCAGTCCGAGTGCGCCCGATGAAAGGCACGCGGCCGCGCGGCGGGGATACGGCGGAGGACGAAGCCTTGCGCGCCGATCTGGCGGCTTCGCCCAAGGATCGCGCCGAAAACCTGATGATCGTGGACCTGATGCGCAACGATCTTTCCCGCGTGGCGCGCCCCGGCTCGGTTCGTGTGGAACAGCCGTTCGCCATCGAAAGCTATCCCACGGTGCATCAGATGGTTTCCACCGTCTGCGGCGAACTGCCGCCTGATCGGAATGCATTCGATCTGCTTAGGGCGCTGTTTCCCTGCGGTTCGATCACGGGCGCGCCCAAGATCCGGGCGATGGAACTGATCGCCGAGGTGGAGCGTGATCCCCGCCAGCTCTATTGTGGTAGTATCGGCCGGATCGATCCCTCTGGCGATGCGGCGTTCAATGTGGCAATCCGCACCCTTCGCCTGGAAACGGACGGCACGGGGGGCAACCAACCCGGCGGCCGAGCGGTTCTGGGCGTCGGCTCCGCAATCGTCGCGGATTCGCAAGCGCTTCCCGAATGGCGGGAGTGCCTGGTAAAAGGGGGCTTTGTGCGACAATCGGGAAGGAGCCCCACGGCAAGGCCAGCAACCGGACAAGTCGCCCGTTTCGATCTGATCGAAACCATGCGCTTCACACCGGAGAACGGCATTCCGCTGCTGGAACTGCATCTGGAACGGCTTCGCGGCAGTGCGGAAACGCTGGGCTTCTCGTTTGACCGCCATGCCCTGCGCAATGCCATCCAAGCCCTGTGCTTCGATGCCGACAAACCATCGCGCCTGCGCATCGTCGCTTCGCGCAGCGGGGCATTCGCGCTGGAACTGTCCGATATCCCGCCTCTCCTGCCGCAACCCGCGATCTGCGCGGTATTGCCTTTGCCGGTGGATGAGGGCGATTGGCGGTTGCGCCACAAGACCACCGACCGACGCTTTTACGAGGCGGGCCTGACCGTCGCGAAAGAGGCGGGCGCCGACGAAGCGCTGTTCCTGCGCGATGACGGCCACGTCACCGAAGGCTGCTTTACCAACATTTTCGTCGAACGTGACGGCGGCCTCCTCACTCCGCCGACGTCGCTCGGCCTGCTGCCGGGCGTGCTACGCCGGTCCTTGCTGGACGAAGGCCGCGCCGTCGAAGCCGCGCTGACCCTGGATGATCTGGCCCCCGGCTTCCTGATCGGCAACGCCCTGCGTGGCCTGATGCCTGCCCGGCTGCTTACCTGATGCAAACCTCCCTAGCTCTTCAGCGCATCGCGCCTTCGCAAACCACCGCCATGACAGACCGGGCCACCCGGCTACGCGAACAGGGGGTGGACATCATTTCGCTCTCTGTGGGTGAGCCGGACTTCGCCACCCCGCCGCATGTCATCGCCGCCGCCAAGGCCGCTTTGGATGCCGGGGAGACGCGCTACACCGCAGTGGGTGGCACCACTCGCCTGAAGCAGGCCGCCGCCCTCCACTTCGCGCGCGATCTGGGTATCGAGGTACCAACCTCGCAGATCACCGTCAGCGCCGGGGGCAAACAAGCGATCTTTCACGCGCTGCTGGCGACGATCAGCGAAGGCGAGGAAGCGATCGTGCCCGCGCCCTGGTGGGTCAGTTATCCTGAGATCGTGCGCTTCGCCGGGGGCAAGGTGGTGCCGCTGATCACGTCACCCGGCCGCGACTACCTGTTCACCGGCGCAGATCTGGAAGCACAGATTGGTCCGCGCACCCAGTGGCTGCTGTTGAACAGCCCCGGCAACCCGACCGGGGCATGGTACCCGCCTGAAATGCTGCGCAGCATTGGTGACGTGCTGCGCCGTCATCCGCGCGTGATGGTGCTGTCTGACGACATCTACGCACCGCTCAACTACACCGGGAAACCGCATGTTACGCTAGCCACGCAATGCCCCGATCTGGCGGATCGCATCCTAACGATCTCGGGCGTTTCCAAAAGCCACGCGATGACCGGATTTCGCATCGGCGTGGCTGCCGGCCCCGAATGGCTGATCCGTGCGATGGAGAAGCTGCAATCCCACTCATCCGGCAATCCCTGCTCGATCAGCCAAGCCGCGGCCGTCGCCGCGTTCGAAGGCCCGCAGGAATTTCTGGCCGACTGGCGCGAACGCTTTCGCACCCGCCGCGACAAGGTGGTCAGCGCGATCAACGCCATCCCCGGCCTCTCCACACCGGTTCCGCAAGGCGCTTTCTACTGCATGGTCGATGCTGCACCGCTGATGGATCGCTTCGGTGACGATGCTGCACTCGTGCTGCACCTGCTGGACCACGGCGTGGCGGTGGTCCCTGCTTCCGCATTCGGTGGCAGGGACGGCTTTCGCATCAGCTTTGCCGCCGATGAGGCAAGGCTGGATGAAGCCGTTCGCCGCATCGCGGAGGCGGTGGCATGAGCGTGCCCGCAATCCTGTTCGAGGATGGCGAGGCGCTTGTCATCGACAAGCCAGCGGGCTTGCCGCTCGATGCCCCCCGCACCGGTGGCCCCAGCCTGAACGATCAGCTGGAATACTTGCGCCTCAACTTCCAGCGTGATCCCGCGCCGGTTCATCGCCTGGACCGTGATACATCCGGTTGCCTCCTGCTGGCGCGCAATCCCAAAGCGCTCAAGCGCTTTGCCGCCGCGTTCGAAGCGCGAACGGTGGAGAAGGTTTATCTCGGCATCGTCGATGGCGTGATTGCGCAGGACGCGGGTACGATCGAACTGGCACTGTCCAAGGTCAGCACCATGAAGGATGGCTGGCGCATGATCCCGGCGCGCAAGGGAAAGCCCGCCATCACGCACTGGTGCAAGCTGGCCGAGCATGAGGGCCGTACCTTGGTCGAATTCCGCCCCGAAACCGGCCGTACGCACCAAATCCGCGTCCACGCCGCCAGTGGCCTTGGCGCGGCGCTGCTGGGCGACCCCGTTTACGGCGACGGCAACAATGCGGCACGCACCATGCTGCATGCCGCCGCCCTCACAGTTCCGCGCGATGGCAAGCCCCCGATCGTTGCGCAGGCCCCCTTTCCCGAGGATTTCGCCGCGCTTGGTTTTGCTGCACCCGATGCAGCGCAGCAAAACGACGATGGCTGATGAACTGATCGAGCGCGCCCAGTCGCTGGCGACCGAGAGCTTCCTCACAGCGTCGGGTCCCGGCGGCCAGAACGTCAACAAGGTGGCCACCGCCGTGCAGTTGCGCCTGGATATCTACGCCCTGCGCCTGTCGCCTCCCATCTTTGCAAGACTGAAAGAGCTGGCAGGCAGCCGGATGACTGCACGGGGCGAATTGGTGATCGCCGCTCGCCGCTTTCGCACGCAGGAAGCCAACCGCGCCGATGCCCGAGAGCGCCTGGCCGAGTTGCTGAAGGAGGCGCAGCAGCTGCCCGCGCAGCGTGCCAAGAGCCGCCTGAACCGCGTCGGCAAGGAACAGCGCATCAAGGGCAAAAAACTGCGCGGCTCCGTCAAAGCCGGTCGGGGCAAAGTCTCCTTCGACTGAACCGCAGTGCATCGTTTCCCCGTTGACCTTCCCCCCGCCCAATGCCAGTGAAGCGGCCGAACGCGGGTGTAGCTCAATGGTAGAGCTTTTGCTTCCCAAGCAAGTGACGAGGGTTCGATTCCCTTCACCCGCTCCAACACCGATCAACCTCATGATAACGAACAGAAATCTAGTTTCTGCGAGGCGGATTCGGATGCTTGGGTCACAACCGTGGGTCACAATGGTGCGCCCGGCTCTCCTGTAAGTCGCTCAAATCACAAAGAGAATTACCCTCAACAGTGGGTCACACGGTTGGGTCACAAACTGTCGCATCGCGGACTTTCCCGGCGTGGTTCGATCTACCAGTTCCGGGTGCGTGTTCCGGTCGACTTGCGAGATGCTGTCGGGCGCAGCCATGTGAAGCGATCACTTCGAACTGACTGCCTCTCATCGGCTG
>NZ_JACIDY010000004.1 GCF_014196615.1 Novosphingobium fluoreni | reverse complement strand
CGGAAAGCTCGTCGACATCTTCCAGCCCGCCGAATGCGCCAACTACTTCAAATCATGCGGCTATGAACCGGAATGAACGGAAACTGCTCTAGCCGGGAAAAAGACGCCGCCTGAAGCCGCGTCGGTGGGGAGAGGGAGATCCGTTCCATCCACCCACCGCCTGCCCCGTGAAATCAGGCGGGAGCGGTCTCGGCCCTCAGCCTGGCGCGCAGAACGTCCTTACGCACCTTGCCATTGGCGGTCAGCGGCATGGCCTCGACGCACTCGAGGCGTTCGGGCCACTTGAGTTTTGCGGTGTCCTTGGCGGACAGGTGCGCGATGACCTCGGCGAGTGTGAGCGTCTGCCCGGCTTCAAGTACGATGACGGCACATGCGCGCTCGCCGAGACGTTCGTCGGGATAAGCGACGACTGCCACCTCGCGGATCGCGGAATGGTCGAGCAACAAGTCTTCGATTTCCTTCGGCGAGATGTTCTCGCCGCCGCGGATGATGATGTCCTTTTTGCGATCGGTGATCGTGATCGCACCATCCTCATCAAGATGGCCGATATCGCCGGTGAGGAACCACCCTCCCGGCAGGAAGCTTGTCAGTTCGAGTGACGGATCGGTGTAGCCGATGAACAGTTCGGGGCCTCGCGTCGCGATCTCGCCGTCGGTTCCGATCGGGACATCGTTGCCGTTGTCGTCGACGATGCGGATCTCTGTTCCTTCGCTCGGAACGCCGTCGGTGGTCGACCGCTGGGCGAAGGACCCGTTGTCATTGACGACGCTGACCGTTGGATGCTCGCTCAGACCATAGAAGCGTCCGGCCAGAAAGCCCGCATCGCTCGCCATGCGAATATGGTGCGGTGTCACCGCCGTGCCGCTCATCCTGTAGCTGACAATTGAGGAGAGATCGCGGCTATCCTGCCTTGCCGCTTCCAGCAGGCCGATCAGCATCAGCGGCACGCCGCCCGTCTGGGTCACGCGGTGGCGCTCGCAGACTTCCGCAGCGAGCGCGGCGTCCCAGCGATCGGCCGTGACCATTTCCACACCCTTGAGGATGGAGTGGAAAATCACCACTAGCGCGGCGATATGCCCCGGAGGCATCATGGTGAAATATGGGCCATCGTTTGCCAGGAACGGAACGGTGTATTCGGCCAGGATCGATTCATTCGAATGACGAATGCCCTTGGGCACGCCAGTGGTGCCCGAGGAAAAGAGAATGAGGCTGTCGTCCTGCGGGTCGCCCGTGGAAATCAGGCTATCATCCTTGCCATCGTCGTCGGAGGCCAGAAGGTCGCCGTAGCGCAGGGTCCGCGGCGTGAACGCCCCTCCGTTGCCGATGACCAGCACGGTGTCGAGCGATTGCGGCAGGGTCGCGGCGGCCAGACGCTCTGCAAAATCGATGCCGCGCCATGCGTCGGGGATGATGAGCATGCGGACGCGACCAGCCGTCAGGATCGTGGTCAGGTCGGCAGGGCCGTAAGTGTGGACAATCGGCAGGGCGACTGCGCCGAGATGCGCGATAGCCAGCTGCACTGGCACCACTTCCGGCACCATCGGCATCTGCACGGCGATTACATCGCCTTTGCGAATTCCCGCACGGGCCAGGGCGCGAGCGAGCTTCCAGGCCTGCGCATTGATCTCGGCGATGGTGGCGGTCTGGTAGCCGTGCTCGCTGTAGAAATGGTCCCGGGTGTTGGGCTTGCGGACAACAGCCGCGTCGATAGCCTGGGACAGAGTTTCCCCCGTAAAGAAGCCCTCGTCGATCCAGCGTTTGCGCAGGACGGCGCGATCTGCATCGATCTGGGCTCGATCCACTGCCATTTTCATCCGCTCCTGGTGTGCCTGTTCCACCGTCTTGGCACTTTTTGCATCGGCAAGACAACGCACGGTGCGAAGGGCTGTCATTGGCAAGATCAATACCAGTACCATCCATCGGGACAGTGACGAAGGCGATCCAAGGCGCGATAGCATCCGCGTGCCGACCGCGACAGCGAGCGGGCAACTGACAGGCTTGGCGCAAAAGGGAACGGCAATTGATCGACCTCATTCCGGACGAGGACCAGCAAGCGCTCCTCGATTCCTTTCAGGATCTGCTTGCGGCGGAAAGCCCGGTGGGGTCAGGCAAGGCGCCTGATCTGTGGGCGCAGATCGTGCCGTTGGGCTGGCTGGGCCTGGCCCGGCCCGAAGCGGTTGGCGGCGCTGGGCTGGGAGCGGTCGAACTGATGCTGCTTCTGCGCGAATGCGGGCGTTATCTGGCATCGCCTGCCTTGATGGCGACCCTCGTTGCTATCGATCTGCTGGACGAAGCAGGGCAGGGCGACCTCGCAGCACGGCTGGCGGACGGGCACGACCGGGTTGCCTTTGCCCTAGGGCGGGACGATCGCTCCGCTTATCTGGTGGACGGGGATGGCGCCGACCTTGCCCTGCGGGTTGATGACGGCGGGCTCGCCCTTCACCGTATCGCCGATGGGCGAACCCCGCTCGTCTCGATCGATGAGCGTACGACGCTCCACGCGGCTGGGCTGTCTGATTTGCTCGCTACCAGCGAGAAGGGCGCGTCTTTCCGGCTGATGCTGGCGGCCCAGTTTGCCGGCGTAGCCGAGGCGGTTCGCGACGTCGCTGTCGAACAGGCCAAGCTGCGCGAACAGTTCGGCCAGCCGATCGGTGCGTTTCAGGCGATCAAGCACCAGTGCGCCGACTTGGCCGTTCGCGCCGAGGCGGCCGGCGCGCAGGCAAGCTATGCAGCGCTGATGATGGCGAACGATCCGGCCAAGGCGACGGTCGAACTGGCCGCCGCCGTACGCATCGCCCGGCGGGCCGCGGTCTCAAGTGCGCAGGACAACATCCAGATCCATGGCGCCATGGGCACCACGGACGAATGCCATGCGCACCTTTATCTCAAGCGCGCCAACTTGTTGTCCATGCTGGACGGCGCGTCGTCCTGGCAGGCGGAGGCTTTGCTCGCGGTATGAAAATCGAAGTTACCAACGACGAAAAGCAGTTCCGTGAGGAAGTGCGCGCCTGGCTCGCCGATAACGTTCCCAAGGAGCGCAGGCCGACCGAGGGGGAGGCCGCAGCGCAGTTCGACCGGCAATGGGTCAACCAACAGTATCTTGGTGGTTGGTCAGGCATCGCTTGGCCAAAGGAATTTGGCGGGCGGGGCGAAAGTCTTGGCCGACAGATGATCTGGCTGGAAGAATATGCCCGCGCGGGGGCTCCCGAGATTGGCAACTTCTTCGTCGCGATTGCCCACGCCGGCCCCACGATCATGGCGCGCGGCACTCCGGAACAGCAGGAATTCCATTTGCCCCGCATCCTGAGCGGCGCGTCGATCTGGTGCCAGGGCTTTTCAGAGCCCGGTGCCGGGTCTGACCTTGCGGGAATTTCTACACGAGCCGTTATTGAAGGGGACGAACTGGTGGTCAACGGGTCCAAGATCTGGACCAGCTATGGCCATGTCGCGGATTTCCAGGAGTTGTTGGTCCGCACCGATCCTTCGTCGGGCCGACACAAGGGGCTGACCTGGGCGATCTGTGACATGAGCCTCCCGGGTATCGAAGTCCGTCCCATTCGCAGCATGGCCGGGCATCACGAATTCAACCAGGTCTTCTACGACAACGTCCGCATTCCGCTGAAGAATGTGGTAGGCACCGTTGACGACGGATGGAGTGTCGCGATGGCGACACTCGGATTTGAGCGCGGTACCGGGATCATCGTGTTCCAGGTTGAACTGGCGCGCCGGCTCGAGGAACTGGTCGAGCAGGCAAAGGCCAGCGGGGCGATACGCGACATGGTCATTGCCGATCGGCTTTTGAACCTGCGTGCCGAGGTGCATGCCTTGCGCGCAATGACGTTGATGAACATTTCGCGGTCGGATCGGAATGGCGCGCTTGGAGCCGAGGCGACGCTCGTTGCGGTGTATCATGCCGAAATGGAAAAGAAGGTCGCGCGGATGGCTTTCGAGTTGGCAGGGAACCGGGGTCTTGAAGCATTTCCCGGCAAGTGGAGCGTGGCGTTCGAGTATTACAATAGCTTCGCCCATACCATCGCGGGCGGGACCTCGGAAATACGTCGCAATATCATCGGCGAGCGGGTTCTGGGACTGCCAAGGGGGCGTTGATCAGGAGATCGGGTGGAAGCGCAAATTGTCGCCATCCACCCCTCTGTCCCGGCAAGGGGACTAGTCGCGCACCGTGGCGATCAACAGACTTAATCCTCAAAAGCAGATAGTTCCGGAGACGAGCGCCATGGCATCGCTTAATGAATATCGTCACTTGGGCCGCTCCGGTCTGCGGGTCTCGCCGCTTGCTCTTGGAACGATGAATTTCGGGGCCGAGTGGGGTGCAGACGAAGATGCCAGTCGCGAGATGTTCGATACCTACGTCGACGGGGGCGGCAACTTCGTCGACACGGCTGGATATTACTCAGCGGGCAAGTCGGAATCCATGCTCGGCCGCTTCATGCAGGGGCGCCGCGACAACATCGTCGTGTCAACCAAATACTCGCTGAATGCTCCGGCCGACGTGAATGCAGCGGGCAATAGCCGTAAAAGCATGGTCCTGTCGGTAGAGCAAAGTCTGCGGCGCATGCAAACCGATTATATCGACCTGCTGTTCCTGCACACCTGGAACGATACAGCACCCGAGGATGAAATCCTGCGCGCTTTCGATGATCTCGTGCGCCAGGGCAAGGTTCTTTACACCGGGCTGTCCAATATCCCCGCATGGCGAGTGGCTCGATTGCAGACCATGGCAGAGCTGCAGGGCTGGACCCGCTTTGCCAGCCTGCAGATCGAATACAGCCTGCTGGAGCGGACTGTCGAACGTGAGCTTATGCCGGCAGCGCTGGCGTTGGGAATGGGCGTTCTGCCATGGTCCCCGCTCAGCAGTGGCCGCCTGGCTGGAGGCTATGCGACCGGTGCGGTTGCAACTGGGCGCCGGTCCGCGATGCTGGCGGCTGCCAATGCCGTCTCGCCGGAGGTGACGCGCGTGGCCGACGCGGTCAAGGCGGTCGCAGACGAGATCGGCATCAGCTCTTCGCAGGTTGCACTCGCCTGGACCAAGCGCAACCCCGCTGTGACCGCGCCGGTAATCGGGCCGCGTACCACCGAACAGCTGATTGACACGATCGCCGCGCTCGATGTTCAGCTCGACCAGGCGCAGGTCGATCGTCTGGAAGAGGCCGCGAAGCTGGAAACGCTTTATCCAGATCGACTGCTTGCCTTCGATTTCATTCAGGCCGGCCTGTCAGGTGGGCACAAGGTCCTGCCCCGCATCTAAACACAGGCCGGGAGTCGGAACCGGCATCGCCGTTCCGCTCGGCATCCTGCAGGAGCTTTGAATATGGATCTCGGTCTTGGCGGGCGCGTTGCAATCGTAACCGGTGGCGCAAGCGGTATCGGCCTTGCCATTTGCTCGACGCTTCTTGAGGAAGGAGCGGTCGTTGCCATGCTGGATCGCGATGCTGGCCTGATCAGGGAGGCATGTGACGCCTTGGGCGCTGGGGACAGGATCAGCGGTCATGCCATCGATGTTGCGGATGGTTCTGCGTTCGCGTCCTGTCTCGATGCCATATCGGCCCGGTACGGCCGGATCGACATATTGGTGAACAATGCTGGCATCGCCAATTTCTCGAGCCTCGGGGAAATGACCGATGAAGCTTGGCAGGCGGTGTTCGACACGAACCTGGGCGCGGTGCGGACATCAACGCGGTTCGTACTTCCCCTCATGCGAAAGCAGGGTGGGGGCGCGATCATCAACGTGTCGTCCATCGTGGCCGAACGGGCTCAGGCGGGAAGTTCCGCCTATGCAGCGTCGAAGGCGGCGATCCGCCAGTTCACCGCTGTGACCGCTGTCGAATGCGGCCAAGACGGGATACGGGCAAATTCGCTGCAGCTCGGTCCGATCCTGACCCGGGGGACGGAGCAGTATCGCAAGGACTTCCCTGATCGTTATGCGCTGGCGGTGGGTGCGGTCCCGCTCCGCCGATGGGCTGATCCAAAAGAGGTGGCGCAGGTCGTGGCCTTTCTCGCCTCGGATCGTGCTAGCTTTGTCACCGGCGCTTCCATCGCAATCGATGGCGGCCTGGCGGTTGCCGCTGCGACTTGAACAAGGGGATTGGCACGGCCCGATGAACGGCCGGCGTGTCATCCACCTGCCGAAGATCGCAGCGGGAGTGACTGGGCAAGGCCGCTGGCCCTATACGCTCACCGCAGTGCGCTCGGGTCCGGATTCCATTCGGGATCACGGCGCTCTACGAAGGCCGTAGGGCCTTCGATCGAATCCGGATGCGCCCACTGCATCCGCAGCAGCGACCAGCCATATTCCAGAGACTGGTGATATCCCGTTTCCATCGAGTGCCAGATGGCTTCCTTCGAGCGGGCCATCGCCACCGGCGAATTGCGCGCCATATCTTCGGCGATCTCGAGCGCTTTCGATAGCACGTCGGCAGCCGTGGGAACCAGCTCATCGACGAGGCCAAGCTGGTAGGCCCGTTCGGCAGAGAGCTGAAATCCCTTGCCCTGTAGGGTCATGCGCAGAGCCGTGCCGAGAGGGAGTCGCTTGGCCAAGCCGATATTTTCGATCGCGCCGACCTGACCTACGTTGACATGGGTGTCGATGAAGCGGGCGGTTGAGCACGCGACGATGACGTCACTGTCGACCACGAAATGAAGCCCGCCGCCGACGACGAGTCCGTTCACCGCGCATACCACAGGCTTAAGCACCTTGTTCTGCAGCGATGTCAGCGTCACCGCCTGTTCCAGGGGGACATTCTGCAGACCCTGTTCACTCTGCCCTTCACTCAATTTGGCGACGTCGGCACCCGTGCAGAAATGGCGGTCGCCCTCGGCCGTGACGACCGCAACGCGGATGTCCGGGTTGTGCTTCACCTCGTGCCACATCGCCTTGAGGGTATGACCCATCTCCGCCGTGAAGGCATTGCCGCGCTCAGCGCGGGTGAGGGTGATGATGGCGATCCTCTCCCTCCGCTCGAAGCGAATTTCTGGCGTGGTCAGATGCTGATCGATCACAAGGTTCTCCATGTCATACGGCGCGCAGTCAGGTGAGCCGATCCTGACGGATCAGGTCCGAGGCCCGCCAAGCCAAGGCCATCGTCGGTGCATTGGTGTTGCCTGAAAGCATTTCAGGGAACACCGAGCAGTCAGCGACGCGCAGGTTCTGCGCACCGCGAACGCGCAGCCGCTCGTCAAGCGGATAGCCGGTGCCCATCGCGACGGTGCCGCATGCGTGATAGCCGGGCACGGCATAGCGTCGGAAGGCCGCCAGAATTTCCTCATCGGTCTGCGCACTGACTGTGGGTTCGGTCTCACCCACCACAAAGTCGCGTAGAGCCGGCTGCCCCATCAACTCGCGAATGTATCGGATCGAGGCAATGCTGACATCCCGGTCATGCTGGGTATCGAGATAGTTGATATCGATATCTGGCGGCGCCGAAGGGTCACTCGACGTAATCAAGATGTGGCCCTGGCTGTCGGGACGCAGTGGGTAGGAAAAGACTGTGACGCCTGGCTCTTCCTCGAACTTTATTGGTGAAGCGGGGTCGAGCGAGAAAGGCGTGAACATGATTTGCGAGTCCGCCCGATTGCTCTGACGGGATGAGCGGACGAAGGCAGCCATCTCGTGCGATCCCCACGCCAACGGCCCTGAGCCCGTCAATGCCCAGCGCACCACGTTGCCGACCAACCGCGGCCCGCTGAAGGAGCGGTTCAGGCTGTAGCGCATGTCCCGGATACGAAAGCCGAGTTGAAGGAGGCAATGCTCGCGCATGTTGAAGCCGATCATCGGGCTGTCGATGACGACAGGCACGCCGGCCTTTCTCAGCCTGTCCGAATTGCCGATCCCGGACAGCTGAAGAATCTTGGGCGAGGCGAGGCCGCCGGCGCACAGGATAACTTCACCATGGGTGTGGAATGTGACCGCTTCGCCATTTCGCTCCCCCTCGACACCGACGGCGCGGTTGCCATCCATGATCACCCTGTTGATCCGGACGCCGGTTTCGACGGCGAGATTGGGCCGGCTCCTCGCAGGCTTCAGGAAGCCCCGCGCAGCGCTGCACCGGCGGCCGTTGCTGTCGATGTTCCATTGAAGGTAGCCGATGCCTTCCTGGTCCAGTTCGTTCTGGTCTTCCTTTATACGCAGGCCCATTTGCGTGCCTGCGCGCAAAAATGCCTTATGCAAGGGCGTCTTGTTGGGGTTGTCGGTAATCTTGATCGGGCCGCCCACTCCCCGGACGCCGTTGTCGCCCAACGCATGATCTTCGAGGCGCCGGAAATAGCTCGACATGTCATTCCAGGACCATCCGGGGTTGCCGAGACTTTCGATCTGGTCCCAGTCGGCCGGCTGGCCGCGGATCCACACCATGCCGTTCACAGCGCTGGACCCGCCCAGCATTTTGCCACGCACCCACATGTCGGTGCCCTTGCCATCGCCGCGATCGAATTGCGCTGGATGGTATGAGGTCAGGTTTGCATCCATGAGCGACTTGCCGAAGCCCTTCGGCATGCGGACAAGCATACTGTCGCCCTCGCCACCTTCTTCGACCAATAGGACGCGGGACGACGTATTTTCGGATAGCCGCGCAGCCATCACGCTGCCTGCAGACCCGCCGCCGACAACGATGTAATCAAAGGTATCTGGCATAACAGATCCCCCTCCCGTTGTTATCGTTTGTTAAACAAGTCTTTGTTCAGTGATTGGCGACAGGATCGAAACGGACGTAGAGATGTTCGGAACGTCGCAGGGTCGCGCCGCGCAGCTTCGGCTCTGGCATATCCGGATCAAGCCGCAGGTTGTGAAGCCGATCCAGAATGGCCGTAAGCGCGCGGGTCATTTCGACACGGGCCAGATGCTGTCCGACGCATATGTGCGGGCCCTGCGCGAAACTGAAGTGCTGCTTGGCATTACGGCGGGTAATGTCGAACTTGTCGGGATTTTCGAACAGGGCGGGGTCGCGGTTCGCTGCGCCCCCAATGACCTGGATCACCGAACCCTTCGGAATCGACACGCCGCACAATTCGGTGTCCTCGCGAGCAAAACGATCCATCACCAGGACGGGACCATCGAAGCGCAGCGCTTCCTCGATCGCATTCGGAATGAGCGAACGGTCGTTGCGCAGCATTTCGAGCTGATCGGGGTTCTTGAGCAGCATCGTCAACAACACGCCGGTCCCCCGATAGGTCGTATCGGCGGCGGCGTTGATCAATTGGCGGAAAAATGAAATCAGCACTTCTTCCGGCAAATATTCGCCATCGATCTGCGTATGGACCAGCAGGCTGAGCAGGTCATCGCCGGGCTCCTTTCGCTTAAGATCTATCATCGCGCCGAAATACTCACCCAGCTTTCGGGAGGCCTCTTCGGCGTGTGCAGTATCGACGGCGATCAGTGTCTGGGCGATCGCTAGCTTATGGAAGATTGTACCTTCCTGCTGAGGCAGCCCAAGCTGGCGGTATACGACGCGGAATGGATAATGAACTGTGAATTGTTGTACCAGATCCGCCTTGCCGGTGTGCTGGAAGTCCTGCATCAGCTCATCCACGACCGGATCGACAATCGTACCGCCCCACTCACGCACATATTGTGGAAGGAAAACCTTCTGGAAAATGCGCCGGAACTGACCATGCTCGGGCGCATCCATCGTTGAAATCGAGCGACCGAACGCCCGTCCCAGATTGAAGGCATAGGCGCCATTGCCGAAAATTTCAGGCGTCTGCAGAACTTTCTGAACAGCTTCCGCGCTCAGAACCATGAAGCGCTGCGCATCGGCCGGCTGGGTGATGTCCGGAAATAGCCCCATCGTTGTGCGCCAGTCCGCCGCCACAACGCCGCCGGATTCCTCGCGCAGCTTGGCCAACTGAGGATAGGGATCGTCATTGTCGCCAAACGCGAGCTCATCGCTCATAAAGGGATTAAAGCTCGCCTCGTCAAAATCCCGCAGCTTTGGGGCGATGGTCATTTTTGCTCTCCAGGGTCGCCTGATAGGGAAGGGGCCAACAGGCATAGCATCCTCTACTTCCGCTCTAGGTCAGGCGTGCGTGTGAAGCTTTCGGAATATGCCTCTGGCAGCGATTTGATAGACACATAGCGGGGGCGGCGCCCTCCTGTAGACTGCCTGAAAAGCGCTGGGGCCGGTTGGCGCCAGCCATCATAGTGCGTCATTCGACCATAGAACGAGCATTACCCAGACTTATAGCGCGCTTCGTGCCGCGACGGCTGGGAGGGTTGAGGAGTACAATTTAGATGCGCCTGAAGGACTGGGAGCTTCAAGACGAGTACGATCTGGTGATCGTGGGATCCGGCGGAGCTTCTTTTTGTGCAGCCCTTGCGGCGAAGTCGCTTGGTAAGCGGCCTGTAATCTTGGAAAAGCAATCGGTTGTCGGCGGCTCCACCTCGTTCTCGGGTGGTGTTTGGTGGGTGCCGGATAACCCGCTGCTGGCCGGTGCGGGTGTCGAGGACAGCTTCGACAAGGCACACGAATATCTCGCGAACTGCGTCGATCATTCTGGTCCTGCGGTGACCGAGGAACGGACCCGTGCCTTCCTCAAATCCGCACCTCGAATGGTTGCTTTCCTTCAATCCCTGGGCGTGCGCATCCGCCGGCCCACCGATGCCTGGCCGGACTATTACGATGATCTCCCTGGCGGCGTGCCTGAGGGGCGGTCGCTGTTGGCTGAGCCTTTCGATATGCACCAGCTTGGCGAATATGAACCATGGCTGGCGATGCATCCGATGATGACGACCTTGCCGTTCGGGGTGGACGAAGTGCCGACGCTCTTCCTGCTCAAGCGCAACTGGGCCGGTAAGAGGAAGGCCGTGAAGTTTGCCCTGATGACCGTTCTGAACAAGTTGCTCGGCCGCCGCATTGTGGCAAATGGCGCGGCGATCCAAGGACAGATGGTCAAGGTGGCCGTGGAGCACGACATTCCTTTCTTTCGCGATGTTCCGGTGGATGATCTGATCGTCGCGGATAATCGCGTCATAGGGGTGAAAGCCACTTATCGCGGCAAGCCTGTTGAAGTGCGTGCCCGGGATGGCGTGCTGGTCAATGCCGGTGGTTTTTCGCGCAATGACGATATGCGCAAGAGATATGGCCACCAGCCGATCAATGCAGGGTGGACCAATGCCAATCCCGGCGACACGGGCGAGTTGATGCGCGCGATGATGGCGCTTGGCGCTGCAACCGAATGCTTGGATACGGCGGTTTGGTGCATGACGTCGTTCGCGCCGGACGGATCATGGCCTAAGGGCGCACAGCAGAACGGATATCCCTATCCCTTCATGCACATTCTCGACACATCGTTTCCCCACGGCATCATCGTGGACCGCGACGGGCGTCGGATGGTCAATGAATCTGGTTCTTATCAGGAAGTCGGCGAAAAAATCTTTGAGCGTCATCTGAAGACGGGCAGGGGGCTTCCAGCCTGGGCCATCATGGATAGCCGGCATCGCAAGCGCTATCCTTGGGGAACACTTCCCCCGGGCGTCACCCCCAAGGAATGGATCGAAACCGGCTACATGAAGAAAGCCGGAAGCCTGGGAGAACTGGCTGCGATCTGCGGTATCAATCCTGTCGGCCTGAAAGATGAAGTTGCCCGGTTCAATGGCTTCGCCCAATCCGGCGTCGATCAGGATTTTAACCGTGGGGGCAGGGCCTTTGACCGGTCGCACGGCGATCCGACTGTCTCCCCCAACCCCAATCTTGGCGAGATCGCAGAGCCGCCGTTCTACGCAGTCGCTTTGCACCATGGCGACGTGGGTACCTCCGGTGGCGTCGTGACGGACGAATTCGCTCGGGTCAGGCGCCCCGATGGCAGTGTGATCAGGGGGCTTTACGCCGCCGGAAACGTCGCGGCCTCTCCGTTTGGGCGCACCTATCCGGGCGCGGGTGCAAGCATCAGCAGCGCCTTTACTTTCGGCTACATCGCAGCCCATCATATGGCTAAATCCAACAAGCTAATTGACCTGGTAGGCTAAGGTCTGATCGGCAAATCGTCTTGCTTTCTGAACGCCATCGGTCTGGCGAATGGTAGTAGCTGGCAATAACTGGGTCCTGCAGATCGAAATATTGCGTAGGTTTTGTATTAGCAGAGACAAATCATAAATATATATCTTGTGGAGGATGCAAATGTCGGCAAGAACTTACAAAGTTGTCCACGTCGGAACAGGTGTAACGGGCAAATGCGGCCTGAATGCCCTTCTTAACCAACCTGACATGCAGTTGGTCGGCCATTTGGTGTTTGATCCAGCCAAAGTCGGCGCGGACGCCGGGGCGCTTTGCGAACTGGGTTACGAAGTCGGCGTTGAGGCGACGAGCAATGTCGATGATCTTATCGCGCTGAAGCCGGACTTCATCAACTATTTCGGCGACGGTCAGACGAAGTTCGACCAGTCGTATGATCTGATCAAGCGCTTTCTGGAGGCGGGCATCAATGTTGGCACGCCGTCCATCTACGCTATACTACATTCCAAGAGTGCTGATCCGGAATTGATCAAGCCGCTGGAGGAGGCGTGCCGCAAGGGCAACTCCTCTCTTTTCATCAGCGGCATCGATCCGGGTTATGCGAGCCCCTGGCTGGCCGTCGGCCTGCTGAAGTCGGCCGACGAGGTGTCCGAAATTCGAATGCAGGAAATCGCCGACTATTCCTTTTACGATGTCGAGTGGGTGATGCGCGAGATCTACGGCATGGGCAAGCCGCTCGGCTCGCATAGCACGCTTTCGGACGGATCTTTCATGCGCTGGGTATGGACCCCGACGATTAATGCCGTGGCTGACCGCATGGGCATCGAACTGGACGAAATCCGAACCTTCTTCGACGGTGCGGTCCATGACGAGCGTATCGATACGCTGTGGGGGCCGATCGAGCCTGGCACTCTGGCTGCCGTGCGCTTTGGTCTTGAAGGCATTTATCAGGGCAAACCGCTGATCATCCTCGATCATATCACGCGCTGCGCTCTCGATGTCGCGCCGCACTGGCCTCAGGCTAAGGGCGGTGAAATCGAAAAGCTGCGCCACGAATATACCGTACTGATCAAGGGCAACCCGAACCTCGACCTTCGTCTGGCGATGGGGGAAACGCGCGAGGGCTATGACGCCGGGCTGACCACAACGGCCAACGTCATCGTAAACGCCATTCCGTTAATCGTGTCGCATCAGGCGGGGATCATCGATGAACTGGAATTTCCGGTTTATTCGACCCGTAATATCAAGGTGTAACCGCGCGGACTCGCATAAAAGCCGCACTACGGCTCGCATTTCACAAGCATGGGATTGAATCATGGGACGTCTCGAAGGAAAAATCGTCATCATTACTGGCAGCACCGAAGGAATAGGTGAGGCCACGGCTCACAAGTTCGCAAAGGAGGGGGCTGCCGGCATTCTCATCGTTGGTCGAAACGAAAAACGCGCGCACGAAGTTGCGGAGGCGGTCAACAAGGCCGGCGGCAACGCCTACCCCTGCCGCACCGACGTGTCGAAAGAGGCCGACGTCGAAAACATGGTTCGCACCGCCGTAGAGCGTTGGGGCCGACTCGACGTATTGATAAACAACGCCGCCAAGACGAGCACGCACGGTGATGTCGCCGTGGCCGACACGAACTTGCAGGAGTGGCAGTCGGCTTTCGATGTCAACACGTTCGGCGCGATGCTGTGCTGCAAGTATGCCGTCCCGGCCATGATCAACTCGGGTGGCGGATCAATCGTCCATTCATCCTCGGGTATTGGCCAGGTTGGTGGTGACGAATGGCCGGCCTATGCCTGCTCCAAGGCCGCGTTGGTCCGTCTGAGCGAACATGTGGCCGTCGCTTATGGCCGACAGGGTATTCGCAGCAACGCGGTCGTTATCGGTCTGATCGAGACAAGCGCCATCGATCAGATGCCGCCGCCTTTCCGCAGCGTGATGGAGCGCAATCACCTGCTTGGTCGCCTTGGCCAGCCGGATGAGATCGCCAATGTCATGGCGTTTCTTGCGTCAGACGATGCGTCTTTCGTCACGGGCGCGACGATTGCAGCGGATTGTGGTTATCTCGCTCACCATCCCCACATGTCAGAGGTGCGCCAGTTGATGGAAAGTCTCTAAGTCACTCCATAGCGAAATTATTGATACGCTCACTCTCTTTCCTGAATAATGATCCAGGGAAGAGAGTGTGTTTCTATTCTACTGCCATAAATACCTATATACATATCGATAACCCCTTGAAGGGACATGCTGCCATATTGGTGAGGCATTACAGGGCTGCCGTGTTGGGGACCTGCTCTACCTGTATTTGGCATGCCGGGTAGCGGGCCATATTTTCTGCTTTGGAAAAGGGCCATATTAGAAATGAAAGAAAGACTTGCAGGGGTGTCGGTTTCGATACTGGCTCTGTTCATCGGCTGTCCCGCGCTGGCGCAGGATGGACAAGGGGCAGGGCAAGGCGCGCAGGGCCAACAGGCAAACCAGGATGGCGGCTTGGGAGAAATCATCGTCACCGCGCAACGCAAGGCGGAATCTCTTCAAAAGGTCCCACTGGCAGTCACGGCGCTGAGCGCAGATATACTTGAAACGCGCAAGATCACAAGCCTGACCGCTTTTTCGACCCAGGTCACTCCAGGCCTCGTAGTGAATGCCTTTGCGGGCGGCTCACCGGTACCCACCTTTCATATGCGCGGTGTCTCTTCGCCTGATCCGACCACTGGTCTGACAGAGCAGGGGGTTGCGGTTTACATCGACGGCGTTCCCTTGGGGCGGGCGCCGGGCGTGGGTATCGAACTCGGCGATGTTGAGCGGATCGAGGTATTGCGCGGTCCGCAGGGAACGCTGTTCGGCCGTAATGCCGAAGGCGGTGCGGTGCAATTCGTCACCAAGCGGCCCACGGGTCAACTGGGTGGGCAATTCGAGGCCGAATATGGCAACTACGACTCAAAGCGCGTCACCGGGCACCTCAACCTGCCGGCCGTAGGGCATTTGTCGTTCAAACTCAGCGCCATTTATTCGTCCCACGATGGCTACACGAAGAATGTGCGGCCGCGCGCCTTCGACACAGTCAACCCAGATGACATCAACGACTTCGGCGCATATGAGCAGAAGGGCTTCAGGGTAGCGGCCCTGTGGGACCCGACTTCGAACTTCACCGCGCTTTATGCCTTCGACTATGCCGACGTGGCGTATACGAATGACATTTCGCTCCGTGTGAATGGCCGACAGCCCAGCGAAATTGCATTCTGCGCCAATCCTGCTTTTGCCGCTACCTATTGCAGCGATCCTGCGAACTTGGTCGCGAATGTCTATCAGAACACACTAGCGGGCGTGCCTGCCAATACCCGTCCGACATCAAGCAATCTGCCGATCTATATGCCCTTCAGCAAGGACCGGACCCGGGGTCATCAACTCACCTTGGAATGGCATGCCACTGATAGGCTTCAGATCAAGTCCATTTCCGCCTATCGCACATTGAATGCCGAGGAGTATCCCAACAATGGGGAATCGATCGGCTTTGTCCAACTTGTCCCGACCTCACTGTTCCCAGCCGCAGGGGCCGCGAATGGCACACTCAGCAATTTCGTAGCGTTTAGTGGTATTACCAATCCCGGGCGCGTAAAACAGAACCAAAAGAGCGAGGAACTGCAGGCGATCTACAAGGATGATCATTTCAACGTCACTGCCGGCCTGTTCTACTATAACGAACATGTCAAAGATATGCGAAGAACAGTGAATACTCTTTTGTATTTCTATGATCCCGCTGATCCTTCGCGATTGCAGGGGGTCGCTGTGCAGCCAACGACTTTGTCTCCCACATCGAATGAGACCGTCTTTGATGCCGAGGCCAAGTCCTACGCGGCCTATGCACAGGGTACTTACACCCCTCCTATTTTAGACGAGCGACTGCACCTGACCGCGGGTCTGCGCTATACGCATGACCGCAAGACGTTCAACCGACTCGTTTTCTTGGGCGCTGCCGACGGGCAGACTTCCACGGTATTCAAGGCGGGTCGGGTCGATCCCGCTTTCATTCTGGCCTTTGATATAAACCAAGATATCAATACCTATTTTAAATATGCTCAGGCTTATCGCACGGGTGGGGCCAATATCAGGGATCTTGTCGGACTCACTCCCTACGGATCGGAAGTCAACAAGACCTTCGAATTGGGTGTCAAATCCCAGCTGTTTGATCGCCATGTCCGCCTGAACCTGGCTGCGTTCCGCAGCACCGTCTCTGATGTTCAGGTCAGCACTCAAAACCTTGTCAGCAACCCGGGCAGTACGACGGGGCGTAACCTGCCTGGTGACATCAGGATCTGGGGTATAGAAAGCGAGTTGACCGTTGCACCAGTCACCGGGCTTACACTCACCGCAAATTACTCCTATTTGAAAGTGGATGCGCCGAGCTTGTTCGTGACCGATATCGGTTCCTTTCGCTATCTTCCGCCCAACTCGCCAAAGCATCAGCTCTATCTGGGTATAGACTACGCCACTCCTCTGACATCGGAGGTGAAGCTGGCACTCCATGGGGACTACAATTATCAGTCCCACAGCACGACAGCGCCGCTGGTCCCCGCCGATGGTTCGGTTGTCGATCCGGGCCGAACGCTCAACAACTTCAATGCCCGAATGGCCATCCAACACATTCCGTTGAGCGGTGATGTGACCGGCGAGATCAGCCTGTTCATGCGGAACATTTTCAACAAGGTAGGTAACGAGTTCACTTATGGAGCGGCGACCACCGATCCAACGGCCGCCCCCTCTGGCAATGTGTTCCTCACACCGCCCCGGACTTATGGGATACAGTTCAAGATTGAATTCTGATCTATCAATGCATGATGGCGGGCTCTTGACCCGCCATCAACGATCATTTGTCACGCTGTCCGCCGATGGGGTGCCGAGCTGACGCAGGCAGGCGCGGATTGGGCGCGGCGTCAGACCCATGTGCAATGGCCGTTAGCCTCTGAGCGCGGTAGCCACATTGCCGGCAGCGGATACATTGCCGACGGTGCCAGGTCAGTCCCGGCTGTAAAAGTGCTTGCAGGAGACGGCAATGAATATCGAAGCGGGCAAAACCATTCCGAATTTCATGGTGGCCAAGGAAAATTATCTCTCGAAGGATTTCCTGGTGAGGGAGAAGGAAAATCTGTGGCCGCAGGTTTGGCAGGTGGCATGCCGCGAGCAGGAAATTCCAAAGCCCGGCGACTATGTCGTTTACGACATCGCTGACGATTCCATTATCGTGGCCCGGAACCGGGACGGTGCCATTGTCGCCTATCACAACGTCTGTCCGCATCGCGGGCGACGTCTGGCGACGGGATGCGGGACGACAAACCAGTTTCGCTGCGGCTTTCACGGCTGGACCTTCGACACAAACGGTAAGAATATCCTGGTGCAAGATCGCGACGATTGGAAGGGCGCGCTCGATTGCATGCAGCTCGACCTGCATCACGTGAAAGTAGATAGCTGGGGCGGTTTCGTGTTCGTCAACATGAACCCGGACTGTGAACCGCTGACGGAATATCTCGGCGTGATCCCGGAATATCTCGGGCCGTACGAGTTTGAGAATATGAGCTTTCGCTGGTACATGACATTGCATCTTCCAGCCAATTGGAAGGTGGCTCTTGAAGCATTTATCGAGGGCTACCATGTCGCGGCAACGCATCCCCAGTTACTACCGTATCAGGGCGATGATTATTCGATGAGCTACGCGCACGGGAAGCATTCCAATTTCGGTTATCCAGATGCCAAATCGCCGATCGGGATGCCCTCGCCGCGTATCAAGCTGGAGTGGCCCAAGGACAAACGCGACGGAATGCTGCTTTTCTTCACCGAATATGAGCGGCAGCTGAAGGCGATCTTTACCGACCGCAACCACAAAGCGATCGAAGAGAAGCTGAAGGAAATTGTACCAGAGGATGCCTCGGCGATCGAAGTCATGATGGCCGCAATTGAACTTGGTCGCCAGGCAGCCGAAGAGGAGGGCTGCGGTTTCCCTGAGAAGCTGACGATCGAACATATCATGATGGCCGGTGCGGACTGGCATGTGTTCCCCAACTGCGCGACGCTTCCCTGGTTCGATGGCGCACTATGGTATCGGTCGCGCCCCAACGGCGACGATCCCGACTCCTGCATCTTTGATATCTGGTCACTCAAGCGCTATGCCAAGGGGCAGGAGCCGCCGATCGAAAGGCAGCTTCACAAGTCAATGGATGGCGTCAGCGCCGGTCAGATCTTGGACCAGGACATCGCGAACATGGGTCTAGTCCAGAAGGGTATGAAATCGCGCGCTTTCAAGGCGGCGGTTACCAACCCGCTGCAGGAGGTCCCCGTGAAGAATTTCCATCGCACGCTGGAGCAATATGTGATGGGGCAATCTCGGGACTGAACATCCTCCCTCCATCCCGCCTGCCGCACGGCTTGTGACGGCAGGCGGGATGGCCAGTCAGACGAGACCCCGCTCTTCGGTGGTCTTGCTCTGAGTATCGATACCCCGTTCACGCAGCACTTCGATAAGCGCGGAACTGGCCTGTGTGCACGCGGGCAGGCCGAGATAAGGGATCGACTGGATCACCGCCTCTTCGAGCTCGGTCCGCGTCAGCCCATTGGCCAGCCCGATCCGAAAATGGTTCTTGAGCTCTGCCGTCTGACGGGTTGCGATCAATATGGCGATCACAACTAGGCTGCGATGCTTGCGCTCCAGTCCGGGACGCGTCCATACGCTTCCGAATGCAAAATCGACGGCGATCTGGCCCAGTGTGCTTGAAAAGCCGTCCTGCTCGACGGCTTGACGCATCATGTCGCCCGCGTCCTTGCCCAGCACGTCGCTGAAAAATTCAAGCCCACGTTCTCTTGTCTCGTTCATCAACCGTCTCCCATGCGCAAATGTTCTTCTGGTTCGTTCCGGCGCGGCATCAGGCAATGGAGATACCGCCATCGACAGCGATCAGCTGGCCCGTCACGTAGCGGCTGGCGTCGCTTGCCAGATACAGGCACGCTGCGGCGATGTCGCCGGGTTTGCCGAACCCGCCCAACGGAATAAAGTCTGGTTGGGTCATCGGTCCACGAAGAGGAAGAGATAGTTGCGCCGGATCGATATTATCGTTCTGGATCGCGCCAGGGATCACGGCGTTGACCCGGATGGAATGTTCGGCCAACTCACGGGCGAGGGTGCGTGTCAGGCCGTCGTTACCGGACTTCGATGCCGCATAGGCCACATTGTCGAACAAGACGAAACGGCTGCCCGCGATGGACGAAATGTTGATGATTGATCCGCCAATACCGCCCCGCAGCATGGATCGCACTGCTGCACGGCAGCAGAAAGCGACCCCTTCGAGATTGACGGAATGGATGCGTGACCAGGTGCCTGCGGTCATGTCGTCAAAGCGCTCGAATCCGAACGCAGCCGCGCAATTCACGATCACGTCCAGTTCCCCAAACTCCTGGCTTACCCGGGCTACCATGGCATCGATCGAGGCGGGGTCCGACTGATCATAGCAGACGGCCATGACCCGATCAGTGCCAATTTGGCGGGCAATGGTGGACGCGCCGGTTTCATCCCGATCGGCGAGCGCGACCATTGCGCCAGCTTCGGCGAAAAGCGATGCGATAGCACGGCCGATGCCACCGGCTGCTCCGGTCACGATCGCGACCTTTCCATCGAGGCTAAACAGCTTTGTGATGGCAGGGTCTTGCATTTTTTCTTCCTCGGCGATCAGGAGGTCGCATTGCCGGCGGCGCGACAAGTTCTTCAGTCGTTCCTCGTTCAACCTTTCGTGAAGGCGGCAACCCTGGCGGTGAAATCCGGCGCGACGCCCGGGTGGCGGTAGTGGGTGTGCGCCAAGGCCTGATCCAGCGGCAGTCCCTCAATTTCGCGATAAATCTGCTTGACTGCCCGATTGCTGAAGCCGCTGTTTTTCCGTATCTGTGCAACGAGGTCGCTGAGGGATATGTCCAGCTGTCCCGCTGGCGCCATCAAATCGACAAGCCCGACGCGCAAAGCCTCTTCTGCGTTCATCTCGCGCGCGGTCATGGACAAGCGCTTCGCATTCGAGACTCCAATTCGGCGGGCGAGACGCGGATACAAGCCCCACGCCGCTACGAGACCCCATTTGCCGTGGGTGTCGGCGAAGCGGGTACCCGCGTCGGCCACGATGAAATCACATCCCAGCGCGAGTTCGAGCCCGCCAGTAAAGCACACGCCATGGACGGCCGCGATCGTTGGCATCGGCAGTCGCGAAAGCGCCTCGACAACCATGGGCTTATATGTCGGGGGCAGGGGCGTAGTTAAGCCGCTGAGCGCGGCAAGGTCCGCACCTGCACTAAAGCCTTTGCCCGCGCCCCTCAGGACGACACATTCAACTTTGCCGTTGTCCTGCGCAAGGAGGCGGAGATAGTGGTTGAGCTCTTCGAAAGCGGCGTTGTCCAGCGCGTTATGCTTTTCGGGGCGGTTGAGCACCAGTGTGCAAAGCCCATTTTCGTCAAGCCGTAATATTCGCTCAGTCATCGTTGGCGACCTCAAACATTCTTAACGGGCTGGCGGCTGGACGGGATGGTGCACGCGGCGTCATATTCCTGCGCCAGACGCTCGACGAGTTCGGCGACGGAGGGAATGTCGTGGATCAGCCCAATTCCCTGCCCGCCGCTCCAGATGTCACGCCAGGGCATGATTCCCGCAGGGAGGTGGGCCGTGCCGCGCTCCTTGAGAACCGGCATGGCATCGGGATCCAGCCCGGTTGATCGAAGCGACGCCTTCAGCCAGCTGGCAGGCATGCCGTTGACACCGGCATTATAAATGACGTCTGCCTCGGTTCCATCGACCAGCATTGCTTTATAGGATTCGTTAACCTCCGCTTCCTGTGTGGCGATGAAACGGGTGCCCATATAGGCGAGGTCCGCACCCATTATCTGCGCAGCACGAACCACGGCACCATGCGAAACCGCACCGGCCATCACGATGATCCCATCAAAGATCTCGCGGATCTGTGGGATGAAGACCAGATGGCTGATCGTCCCGGCATGGCCACCTCCGCCGGCACCGATCGCAACCATGCCGTCGACGCCGATCGAAGCGGCCTTCTCGGCGAAGCGCATCGACGTAACGTCGTGGAAGTGCAGCATGCCAAGATCACGGATGATTGGAGAGATACGAGAGGGATCGCCGATCGAGGTAATGGCTATACGCGCGCCATATTTCGCGGCGAGGCCAAGGTTGATCCTGATGTCCTCCTCAGGAAGTTGCGTGGCAACATTGACCGCGAGCGGTCCCGCAGCTCGCCCGCCCTGGTCGGTGCTGAAGAGCACGGCCTCCTGGACGAGGCTCAGCTGATTTTCGAACGCGTCGTTTGAACTGTGGTTGTGCCGGGCTAGGGAGCCCCCGATTCCCGCTACGCAGGCTGCCGCTGCGAGGCGCGCGCTGGAGACATGATACATCGGCGCGGCGATTACCGGAACATAGAACTGCTCGTGCAGATCTGACGGAACAGGCATTCCCGTATTTCCTCCTGACCGATGCGTTACAGGGGCTTGGCGTCGATGACGATCGACGCCATGATCGCGGGCTCCGTTCCGCGGTTTTCCCACGCGTGCGCGACGCCGCGATCCACGAGGACATCCCCGGGGTTGAGAGTGGCTTCGCCATCCTCCAGGATGCAGGTGATCTGGCCGGACAGCAGAATGATGTAGTCTACCGTGTTGGTCGTGTGCATGCCAGCGAACGCGCCTTCGCCCTCGGCGGGCTGGCTCGATTTGGGCGGATACTCGAAAACATAGAATGCCGTGCCGTTGGCGGGCGCAGGCGATTCCGGGAAAGGCCGGTCGGCGGCGTCTTCATTGCCCTCGTTGCTCGCCGGGGTCTGGTCGGTCAGCCAGACAAGCGTGCCTGCGATCGCAGGCATTTCGAAATGCGTTGGCGGTCTACCGTCATGAATGAAGGTCGACTGGCCCTCCTGATTCATGCCCACGACCAGACGCCTGATCTGTCTTGCCAAAGATTTTCTCCTCTGTGTGGGCCCGCCTATTCGTCGGGACCGCTGTCTTCATCGGACGGCGGCGGTTGCGCCGATCGAGACGACCGCGAACCGTGCCGGCATCGGGCCACGGTTCTCGAACGCTCGGTATCCACCACGATTGACCATCATGTCGCCGGGACGGAGGGTCGCTTCGCCATCCTCCACGATGGCGGTCAGCTCGCCCGACAGCATGATGAGATAATCCGTCGTATCCGACACATGCATCCCAGGATGATCATGCGTATCACTGGTCTGGCCGCCCTTCAGAAGGGCGTCGAGTTGTTCCGGCGAAGCATCGTGCGAAGAGGGATATTCAAAAAAATAGAAGCAAGTCCCGCAGGGCGGAGCTGCTTTTGCAGGAAAGGCGCAGGCGGCCGCATCGTCCGTTCCGCTATTGTTTGCGGGCGTATGCGGGGTCATCCACAAGAGATAGCCCTGGATATCAGCCACCGGCACGACGGCATGGGTCGGCGGTGCGCCATCGGCTATAATGGTAGATCGGCCATCGTCGCCAAGGCCGGTGACTATCCGTCGCACATCCCGCTCCCTCCGACATCAAGAGCGACAAAAACCCCGGCATCTTCCTCCAGAGCTTTCCCGCCGGGAGAGGGTGTCGCCCATCGCCAAGTCCGACAAGCACCCTTTACGGGGACACCAAACGTGATTTCGGGGGCGGGGAAAGCGGGGCAAATCTCGTGCCCGGTCTTCTCAGCTCGGCGGTTCGACGTCAGAATAGACCCAGTGCATCATGCGGTGAAGCGGCAGGTTGCCATCGTGTGGCAGGCCACCAAAAGCGCCCATGTGCGCCATGCCGAGGTGGACGATGCGTTGCGCGCCCGCACTGGACAGCCCGTCGCGCAGTTCATGGATGCGGCCAGGCGGCCATACGCCGACGGTTTGGGTGGCAACGGTGACGTGGGCGATCGCTTTCCCGAGTTCCGGCACGCGCACGACATTCACCACCTTGCCGGTGGGATTGAAGGATACCGGGTCCTCCGATCGGATGACAATCCCGCCCCCATCGGCTTTGCCAGATACACGATAGACTGGTTCCAGACTGGCAAGCATGTCGATTTCGTCACGGAACTCGGCGGGCGGCACGGGGCCGTCTTCGCCGGCACTATACCGCGTTTCGCGCCGCATCGCGTTGGCCAAGGCTGCGCAATAGGCATCGACCTGCTCTTCGTCACCTTCTACGAACTGAAAGCGCGCGCAACTGCAGGCATCCTGATTGAAAGCGACGATATCCAGTACGGCCCTGTCGGCGACCGCCGCCGGGCTTTCGCTTACGAAGGCATCGGCTCCAATCATGGAAATTGACACTTTCGGGTCGAACGAGATGATCTCGAAACCGGGGGCGGCGTATTGCATGGCATGGCGAACAGCCGCATCGCCGCCCCAGACTACCAGCTTGTCGAAATATTGCGAACGCATGATATGGTCCTCGATGGCCTGGTCGCCGCCGCGCCAGTAAGCGGCCGAGAGGGATCTGGTGACTGGATGATTAGGACCGACCTCGGCCATCGTGCGAAGGAGCGCGCTGGCGGTGAACATGTCGTTTGAAGGCATCTTGAGCAGGTGTACGCCCCGGCTGAGCGCGGCCCGGATGATGGTGATCGGCGGCACGATCGGCGCATTGCCGGCGAGGATATGGACGGCCCGGGGCGGAAAGGCGCGTATGTCCACCTGGCCTGCAGGCAAGGTCCGCCGGTGCCAACCGTCGGCATCCTTGATCGGCCCGAGCGAGGCCTCCGCCTCTGCCTCTATGCCGTCGCGCGTGAACAGGGCTGGCAGATCGCGGTAGCAGTTTTCGAGGATGCGCGCTCCCAGTGTCGAACACCGTACGTTCGCGGCTGCAGCCTCCTGAAGATAAGGGTTACGGTCGAAGTCAAGCGCACGCCCGACCTCAACCAGAAAATCAATCACTTCGCCAATCGGCGTATCAAAAGCCGGCCCCGGCTCGTTGCGACGCCAGACGAGCGTATCAAGGTCGATCTGCGGGGTGACGACGGTATCGCCTGTCGCCCGGGAATAATGCTCGACCGTGGCGCTGAGATCGGTTTCGCCCTTGATGACATGCGGGACCAGTTGCCGCCCCTTATTGTCGATAGCTTGCTGGAACATGTTACCCTCCGATCAAGCATCTACGGCGGCTGACAGGGACCCGCGCACATAGGAGTCGATCGATCCCGCGCAGGTCAGCTTGCCTTCGCCTTCTTCAAGATCCGCATACCGCGCGACCTTGTGCACCATCGTCGTTCGGACGTCGTCGATGCCGCCGCCAAATTCCACCACGACCTTGTCGCCGGAAATAATGCCGCCCCAGTGCGAATCAGCAGTCACGTCAAAGAATGCCATGCGTCCTTCGATCGTCCCATTTCCATCGGTGGGATTGATCAGAACCTCGCCTGACTTGTCCAGCACAAGCGGGATCAGCCAAGGCGGAACCGAATAGGATTGCGTGCCAGGGACCTTCCCGCATAATCCGTTTACTTCACTCATCCCGTAGGTGTCGGCCATGCGTTCAGGCGTGAAGCCGTAGAAGGAGATGATCTGCTGCTTGTAGTCGTCAGGCAGGGAAACCCCTTTGGTTCCGCCACCGAAGCTGGCCATCGTATCGGGATGGAAGTCGCCGTCCTTCACGCCGCGCGCCCGCAAACCCTCGGCAATCTGATAGCCGGTGCCCCACATCAGGCCGAAGAAAATCGGGTTGTGCCGATGTTCGGCAATCAGGTCGAGCCAGGCGCTCCATTCGGCAACTCGCTTCTCCTGTCGGGCAGCGACGATTGCCTCATAGGCGGCGATTTCGCCCGGGCCGATCTTCCCAGCGGCAAGAAGCCTGCGAAGCTGCGCAGGCCGCATCGCATCGAATGCCGTGATCGGGTCGTCGCTCAACCGGAAGAACTTGTCGCCGGTGGCCGAGTAGGGGACATAGTAGCTGTTGGCGAAGGCGGCCATCTTGTGTGTCGCCTTGGCGGGCATCATGGTGAAGATATCGAAACGGCCGTCGGGCCGAGCGCCGCCAAGCGCGAAGTTCGTCGCGGCGCCGCAGGCGGCAATGGCAAGGTCGCGCTCCGCTGCGGATTGATTCATGAACGAGGATTTGCCCGAAGTCCCGCTCGACGCAAAGACATGATGACCGGCTGCGTGCGCACGGGCCAGCCAGTCGTCGATGGTCGCGATGCCGTCATTGTCAATATTGGCGGTGGAACATGCCGATAGTGTGCCGAGCCAAAGGCTCATATTGCGCCATTGGCTGTTATCGACGAAGCTTTCAGGATAGCTCTTATAGCTTGTATGAGAGAAAAGCAGCGGGACCAAATCGTCGAGCGTGCGGATTTCATCTATGCCCATTTCGCTCGCCCGCCGATCCAAAACGCGGATCTTCTCGCGTTTTTCCGCGAAGCTTTCCCGCGCAGCGGCAAGCTGGAGTTCGGCCAGATTGGGGATTTTTGCGCGGAAAGGGTCTTCATGAAATGCATATTGCGCAAGCGTCTGCGTAGCCGATCCGTACATAGGGCATTCCTCTCTCGCTTGTTGTAGCGGGATCCTAACACCGCTGTGTCCCTCCAGCTTGCGCGAATGCTGTCGCAAAGCGGACAGAGGATCGCGAAAGCGTCATTCCGGCCATGGCAGCTTGCCGAAATTCGGAGTTTGGGTGGCCGGGCCGGTCAAGACCTGAGGATGCAGGCCTGTTCGTGTACTCGGAACGCCCTAGGGGTCAGCCCAGTCGACCGCCGGAAGGAAGCGGTGAAGGCCGCTGAAGTCTTGAAGCCGCAGTCCAGTGCGACCTGCTTGACCATTGCGCCGGCTCTCAGGGCGGTTTTGGCAAAGTCCAGCCGCGCCTCCCCGATATAATTGTGCAGTGTCGTACCGGTCGTCGCTCTGAATGTGCGCATCAGGTGACGGGGGCTAAGGCCACATTCCCTGGCGATATCCGAGATCGGGATTGCGTAGTTATTCGCGCCCTCCACCAGGTCGCGTATACGGTCTAGCCGCCATTTCGGCAGCTTTTCCCCCTTACCGTCACATATCTCGCGCGCATAGCGACTGAAATCGATGAGCAAAGTCAAGGCGAGCGATTCAAGGAGCGCTTCATGTGCGAAGCCAGGGTTGCGGATTTCTGCGGCCATTCGTGCCAGTCCCTGGGCGATCTGCGGCCCTCGCACGTCGAAACAGGGGCTGGAAAAATCGTCGATCCGCTCTTGGGTTATCTCGCGCAGCGTGCCGACGTCATGTACGCTGAGACATAGGTTGTAGAAGTCGCCACGAGTACTCCTGACCGAAAATACGCCGTCTTTGGGCAAGAAAATAATCCTGCCGACCGGGCAGTACCGATTGCGCGACTTGTCGAAAAAGCCCGGCGTTCCGCGAGGTGCGAGAGCATAGTCGAAATAATGGGCATTTGTACGAAGTTCCGCCTCGTGGACACTGTCCCAAGTCATGCGGCGGATATCAATGTGCACGGCTGGAAAGGTAATGCTGCTTTCGATCTCCAACCGCTGCATCGTGGTTGGCAGGCAAGGCAGTGCGGCTTCTTCAGCCCGGGACAGGGGTGGCTGACGCGTGGCCATCGGCTCACGATACCTCAGATGGTAGGGACCTATTCTAAAATAGATCACGGCGCACCCAATGGAAAGGGCATCCAGTAGATTCGTCTCGTCCCCCGAACGGGACTCTTTCGCCCAGGATGGCCATGGCATAGCGCTTAGCATGGATACGTACGATTATATCGTTATCGGGGCCGGATCGGCTGGTTGTGTGATCGCCACGAATCTGGTCGAGGCCGGGAAAAGCGTTCTTTTGCTCGAATCAGGGCCGATCGATCGGGATTTCTTTATAACGATGCCGGGCGGGCTGCAGAAAATCAGCAAGAAGCTGGCATATCATTTCCGGACGGAGCCCGATGCGTCCGTGGGTGGCCGCACCGTTTATATGAAGCAAGGGCGCCTGCTTGGCGGCGGCTCTTCCGTCAACGGCATGGTCTATATTCGCGGCCAGGCGCAGGACTACGATGATTGGGCCGCCGCGGGCTGCGATGGCTGGAACTGGGAAGATGTTCTTCCTGTCTTCAAGCGGAACGAGGCCAACCAAAAATTCTCTGAACCCTATCACGGTACCGAAGGCCCGTTGCGGGTGTCCGATGCGGGCTATCACCATCCACTCGGCTACGCCTTTGTCCGGGCGGCGCAGGAGTGCGGCATTCCCTACAACGATGATTTCAACGGCGCGGATCAAACGGGCAGCGGCTTTTACCAGACGACCTCTGCCGATGGCCGTCGCCAGTCCACTGCCGTCGCGTATTTATCCCGAGTGCGCAAAAATCCCTTGCTGCAACTGCAGTGCGGTGCCGATGTCGAGACCATTCTGACCGAAAATGGCGCCGCGAGTGGTGTACGCTATAGCGTAGGCAAGGGACAAAGCCGCTCCGCCCTTGTGCGCGAGGAGGTCATTCTCGCCGCCGGTGCCTTCGGATCACCGAAAATCCTTCAGCTATCGGGAATTGGTCCCGGCGCGACGCTGGGCGAATTCGGCATTCCGCTCCTTCGGGATCTGCCCGGCGTAGGCGCTAATTTTCAGGATCACTATCAGGCGGGTGTCTATGGTCGGACACGCGATCCGATCAGCCTTTACGGCGCGGACAAGGGCGCGACCGCCGTTCGACATGGTTTGCAGTGGATATTGTTCAAGTCGGGCCTGCTCACATCCAACATCGTGGAGTCCGGCGGCTTTGTTTCGACCGACGGAACGGGCCGACCCGACATTCAGTTCACCACGGTTGCGGCGCTGACCGGCGATCCTGATCGGCCGGCCCTGCCGGGTCATGGCATCAGCATCAGTCCGTGCAATCTTAGGCCTAAATCGCGTGGTACGGTGGCGATCTCCGGCCGCGATGCAGCCGCTGCGGTCAAGATTCACGGTAATGTTCTGTCCCACCCTGATGACATGGCGACACTTGTGCGCGGCGTTAAGCTGGCGCGCCGTATCCTGCGCGCGCCGTCACTGGCAAGATTGATCAGCCACGAGCTGGCGCCCGGCCGCAATGGCGAGGAGGATCTGCCGGACTCGGTGCTTGAAGAGCATATCCGCACGGTGCTCAAAACCGTCTATCACCCTTGTGGGACGTGCAAGATGGGCAAAGCAAGCGATCCGCAGGCGGTTGTCGATTCGCGGCTGCGCGTCCACGGCGTGCCCCGCCTGCGTGTGGCGGATGCATCGATCATGCCGACGCTGGTCAGTGGCAACACCAATGCGCCGGCGATCATGATCGGACAGCGCTGTGCCGACTTCATTCTGGGAACGAAATAGGATCAGGGCGTGCTGGCAGGTCAGGAAGGCAAGTTATATATCGGCGGCGAGTGGATCGCGCCGAAGGGCAGCGGGTCGGAAGCTGTGGTCAACCCGGCGACCGAGGCTGTGATCGGGCACGTCGGCATAGCAGGGGCGGATGACGTCGACGCGGCGCTTTCCGTCGCTCGAACGGCTTTTGAAAGCGGGCCATGGCGTCGCATGTCAGTGGCCGAACGTGCCGCCATGCTGGGCCGCCTGTGCGACTGGCTGGACCAGCGGGCGGACCGCATTCGTGCGCTCATCACGGCGGAAACTGGGTCTATTCAGTCCTTTGCGCGCACGATGCAGTTTGCGACGGCGATGGAGCATGCCCGGCATTATCTCGTCCAGGCGACAAAGGTGGAGCCGGAGGCGCTTCCTCTCGAGCCTGTCGCCACCGCCGGCGGTGCCACGATGGTGGGTGGCGGTCTTGTCGTGTATGAACCGGTTGGCGTTTGCCTGGCCATCACCCCGTTCAACGTTCCCTTCATGCTGAATCTGGCGAAGGCGATTCCGGCGCTGGTGATGGGCAATACCGTTATCCTCAAGCCTTCGCCTTTGACACCCTATTCGGCGTTCATCATCGCCGACGCAGCCGAGGCGATTGGCTTGCCGGCCGGGGTTCTCAATGTCGTGAACTGCGGTCCGGCCGACAGCGCTAGGCTGACCGGCGATCCGCGGGTAGATCTGATAACGTTCACTGGATCGGACATGGTGGGTGCCGCGATCCAGGCCCAAGCCGCGCCAACGCTCAAGCGGTGTATCATGGAACTCGGCGGTAAATCAGCGATGATCGTTCGGGCTGATGGCAATCTGGATGCGGCGGCAAGGACCGCGCTAGCCAGCCTGACTTTCCATGCGGGGCAAGCCTGCGCCGCGATGACGCGGCTTGTCGTGCACAATTCCATCCGTGCGGATTTCGTAGAGAGGGTGAAGACCCTCTTCGAGGCTGTCAATATCGGCAATCCGGCTGATCCCGCAGTTACAATGGGCCCTCTGATTCGCGAAAACTCCCGCGCTCGGGTGCGGGAGATGGTGGCCTCCGGGATTGCTGACGGCGCAAGACTGGTGACGGGGGGACAGGTGCCCGAGTCGCAGGAGAAAGGCTTTTTCTATCGGCCCACTCTGCTGGACGAAGTGGATAATAGTTGGCGCGTCGCGCGGGAGGAAATCTTTGGCCCGGTCGGTGTCGTGATCGGTTTCGACGACGACGAGGACGCCATCCGGATCGCTAACGACAGCGATTTTGGGCTTTCAGGTTCCGTCTTCTCAGCAGACGTTGGGCGTGCCTATGCCATCGCGCTGGAAATGCGGACGGGCAAGGTCAACATCAACGGCGGGTCGGGGAAGATGAGTTCCTACCATCCGTTTGGCGGTATCAAACGCTCAGGATACGGGCGTGAATTCGGCGATATCGGGCTAAAGGAGTTCACCTATACAAAAACACTCGCCTTTCATCTGGCATGATCGGATGTCATGCAGCGCGCAGGACTTGGTTTGTGGATTCCAGGCATTCCTTTCATGGCTTGGCCTGTATACTTGTTAAGTGATCTGATTGCCCAACCCTTGATAGGTAATGACTTGCAATAGGTTCTGCCTATGACATGCTGTAAGTCGATAGGAGAGGCGTAGCGCCTGAGTGGGCCTGCGAAATTAGCCGATACCGTCGGCAGAGGTGAAAATGGACGAGACCCAGCTTCGGAACTTCCTGATGATCGGGCGGTGCTCATCGATTACAGAAGCTGCTGACCGACTGGGAATAGCGCAACCGTCGCTGAGCCAGCAGTTGCTGCGTCTCGAAGATGAAGTGGGTGCCAAGCTGTTCGACCGAACGTCGCGCGGGGTGGCAATGACTGATGCGGGACGCATGCTGCAGGAACACGCCGGGGCCATCCTGCTGTCGATGAGTCGCGCCCGAGAAGAAGTTCAGGCGGCTGAACATCTTCCACAAGGCGAAGTGACGATCGGGCTTCCAGCAACCGCAAGCCTCATCCTCGGCGTTCCGCTGCTGCAGGCGGCCATGGAAAAGATGCCGCAGGTCAACCTGCGCCTGCGTGAGGGGCTGAGTGCGACCCTACGGCGGTCGCTGGGTGAGGGGCGTCTGGACTTGGCCATATTGTACGACACGGAGGGCGCACGCTATCTCTCCGCCAAAACGGTGGCGCGCGAAACGCTCCTGTTCGTGGGGCCTCCCGGTGATTTCGGTGATCGGGATGATTTGGGAATTGCAACCGAGCCTGTCGATCCAGGTTTGGTCAAACAGCGCAAGCTTATCCTCCCGTCGTTGACCCATGGCTTGCGTAAACTGATAGAGGGTCGGCTGCAAATTGGACATCTCCACAACGCCGTCAGGCTGGAGCTAGACTCGCTCACCCATACCAAGACGCTGGTGGCGGGAGGATTTGGCTACTCTCTGTTGCCGCATGCGGCGATCATGCACGAACTCGCGAGAGGCGAGTTATCGGCTGCCCACATAGCTGGTGTTGACCTGTCGCGCACGGTCGCCATTGCGCGTAACCCCACCCAGGCGATCACACGTGCCGCAATGGAAATCAGTGACCTCGCAGCGCAGCTGCTGCATCAACTGATAGAGAATGGTGGTTGGCTGGCTGAGGCCGTCGATCCGAGCTAGCGCGATTTCAAAGCAGTTGGGATCAACTGCTAACTTGAAGAACGCGGCATCGGAAAACTTAGAGCAGCCGATCCAATGCAACCGGATTGGAAACTGCTTAGCGAAGCGTTTTTGCCGGTAGGTATACCGAACCACGTGCGGACGGGATCCTTATTTACGGCGGTCCACAACGTCACTACAGTATCGTGATTGCCGCAGGGCAGCCGCAAGACTGCCCAGCATGACGCAACCGGCCAAAGGCCTGGCCTATCGGGGTGGAGGGGCAAGGCAATTAACGCGGCATTGCAAATTAGGCTATGCGTGGCCTCGCTTTTTGATGGCAACTGCCGTCAGCGACTTCGTTAGCAGGTTGATCCGATGAACATTCAGACCGCGCAGAAAACACGAATGCCGCAAGAGATCGCGGATCGATTAGTCGACCCGAAGGTTTATGGGGAGTTCGATACCATCCATGCGGATCTGACCTGGCTGCGCCACAACATGCCGCTGAGCGTTGCAGAGACGGATGGGTATGACCCCTTCTGGGTCGTGACGAAGTACAAGGACATGGAGGAGATCGGTCGACAGCCGCGCTTGTTCACGAACAATGGGGTGCGCAAGACGTTGATCACGCAGGACTTTGAAGCGCGGGCGAAGGCGATGCAGGCGCAGGGGCGTGAGCCTGTGAATCGGTCGCTGCTGACCATGGATCAGCCCGAGCATATGCGTTATCGCCTGATAACGCAGGCGCGCTTTGCGCCCAAGGGCATACGTAGCCTTGAGGCTGACATTCGGGGGATCGCGAGCCGAAGCGTCGGTGCGCTGGCCGGAGCCAGCGAATGCGAATTCATGGACCGGGTGGCCAATCGCTTCCCGCTTCGCGTCATCATGAGCCTGCTTGACGTCCCGCGCGAGGACGAAGACATGTTGCTTAGCCTGACGCAGAGGTTCTTCAATCCTCGCGATACCGAAATTTCTGGCAAGCAAGGGGGCTTTTCTGTCGGGGCGACGTCGAACCATGATCTCGTTCATGAGATGAAAGCCTATTTCACCTCAATCGCTGAAGATCGCCGCGCCAATCCTCGGGACGATGTGGCATCCGTGATCGCCAACGCCAAGATCCGCGGTGTGCCGGTACCGGAATTTGATGTCGTCAGCTATTACATGACAATCGCGACAGCCGGGCACGATACCACGGCGTCATCCACCGGCGGCGCGGTGCGCGCCATGGCGGAAAACCCCGAGCAGTTCGCCTTGGTCAAGGCGGATCGCTCGCTTATCCCCTCGCTGGTGAATGAAGCTGTGCGGTGGACCTCGCCGGTCAGCCATTTCATGCGCACGGCCACCGCGGATTACGAACTGCGTGGCCAACATATCCGAAAGGGGGACTGGTTGATGCTTTGCTATCCATCAGGTAATCGTGACGAAGACATCTTCGTCGATCCCTTCACATTTCAGGTTGACCGCAAATCCAACTCGCAAATTGGCTTCGGCTATGGCGCACATGTATGCCTGGGACAGCATCTCGCCCGCATGGAGATGACGATCTTCATGGAAGAGTTCTTTGAGCGGGTCGAATCAATCGAGATGGCAGGGCCGGCGCGGCGCACGGATTCCATTTTAGTCGGCGGCTTGAAAAGCCTTCCCATCCGCTATCGGCTCGCCGAATAGCCTACAGCAATTTCAGGTAGCGCTGCAGAAGCTCGTGGCGTCCTCCGAGACGGAGGCGCGCATAAAGACGCTTGCGATACGTGGCCACGGTCTCCTCGCCCAAGCCGAGATCGAGCGCTATGCCGTAAGCGGTGATGCCGAACAAGATGCGCGCGCTGACCTGCAATTCCCTTTCCGAAAGGCCCCAGTCGCTTTCCCGAAGATTTTTCTCGATCTTTTCGATGGAGCCGAACTGAGCTGCCGCCTTGTCCTTGTCCCAATGCATCGCTGCGTGCTTTGCGCACACGGCAATCAGCACGTCCGCCGTACGGGCTAGGCTTTTCAGTTGTGTTCCCGCAAATTCGCCTGTCTCGTTCGAACGAAGCGCGGCAATGGCATAAAAATCCTCTGCCTTCTTTCCACAAACGACAACGCGATCGGCGATTTTGTAGTGTTCTAATGCACGATCCAGCGCCGGATCTTCCATTTGCTTCAGTTCGTCATGCATCAGTATCGCATGCATGCTCTCTTCCGTCGCCTTCTGAGCACACTTAAGCTCTGCATAGGAGCGAGCGGGCCAATCATTTTTGGCAGGAGGCGCTTTCAACGCGTGCTGCCCGCTGATGCTGGCTCCGCCAAGAAACCGAGGCTCGCCGCCGCGTACTCGGTAGATCGAGAAATGCTCAACCCCTGAAAGGTCGTGAAGCATCCGCAGGGTTTCGCCTTCGAACTCGTCAGTGCCTAGCGCATTGACCACCGCAGCAATCGCATCTGCCTTCGACGGTGCATCATCGAGTATTGCCACAGCCTCGTCCATTCAGCTTTCCATTTATCCGGTGCTGTTATCTCCCTTCAGAGTAAGCCATTTAGGGCTCGCGGCAAGTGCCTAGCGTAATAAAGGGCAGAACGTTTTTCTATTGCCGTGGAACTGTGCTGGGGTGAGGGTGCGGCAATATAGAATGACATACAGAATGCCCGTAAAAGGGATCAGCCCGACGCCAGGATCATCGTGCCATTCGAGCAGAACCAGCCTCCGGTGCCGCTGACACAAGCCAGCCTTGCCCCCTCTACCTGCCGGTCGCCACATTCTCCGCGAAGTTGGCGCGCTGCCTCCACCAGCAGAAAAAGGCCGCGCATTCCGGGATGGCACGCCGATAGGCCGCCACCGTCTGTATTGGTTGGCAGGCTTCCGCCCACGCGCAACTTACCATCCGCTACGAAGGGGCCACCTTCGCCCTTGGCGCAGAAGCCAAGGTCTTCTAGTGTTATCAACTCCATATAGGTGAATGCGTCATAGACCTGGGCAACGTCGATTTCATCCGGCCTAACCCCGGCCCTCTGGAAGGCGAGCGGACCCGCGACGGCAGCGGGCGACGTAGTAAAGTCCTCCCATTGGCTCATCGACACATGTGATCCAGCTTCGGCCGCGCCCAGCACCCAAACGGGGTCGCAGGCCAAGTCTTTCACCCTGTCTTCAGCGACCATGATCACCGCCGCGCCGCCATCCGATCGGATGCAGCATTGAAGCTTTGTGAAGGGGTCTGCGATCATTGGGCCGCCCAGCACGTCGTCGATGCTGATCGGCTCGCTATAGGCGGCAAAAGGCGTCAGACCCGCATTGTAGCGCGCGGAAACCGCAATTTCGGCCAAATGTTCGAGTGTGGTGCCATATTCATGCATGTGGCGGCGGGCGGCCATCGCATATTTTGAGATGAGCGAATGGCCGAACGGTGCTTCGAACTGGCTGGGTCCGCGTGTACCCCAATTGAGC
The DNA here is from genome assembly GCF_014196615.1 of Novosphingobium fluoreni. Lineage (GTDB taxonomy): Bacteria > Pseudomonadota > Alphaproteobacteria > Sphingomonadales > Sphingomonadaceae > Novosphingobium > Novosphingobium fluoreni. The sequence goes on along the minus strand of NZ_JACIDY010000004.1, from coordinate 305,558 downwards.
GATGCGGTGCGCAGTTTCTTCTTTAAATCGCTGCGCGCCGTAGATCCGTAAGCAAGCAGGATCACGTCGGCGCGACCTGCCGAGATTGCGTCTGCGGCATGGGCGGCCATGACTTCCCATGTCGCACCGCCGACACCTGTCGAGTCCATCCAGCGCGGACGAATACCCATGTATTCGGCGACGTCGATCGGTTGCAGGGCACCCAGCCCTGCGGACGCCACACCGTCAATGTCGGAGGGGGCAAGGCCGGACTGTAACAGGGCTTCACGCGCCGCGCGCGCATGCAGTGCATAAGGCGTCGCATCGGGCGTGCCAGGTTCTCCCGACAGTCCCACGCCAGCAATCGCTACCCGCCTCGCCATTACATACTCCTTTTATGGTCCCGCCAGTGACGGGATGAATAGAGCAGCAGGTTTGGGCTGACTGTAACCGTCGGGGGGACTCGTTCATGTTCGGGGCGGGCAATAGGATTTGGGCAACTGATAGGCTTGATTTCGGGGCGCAGGAACTAAGGAGGGCGTGAGGTGAGTGAAGGGGAGTCGGACATGCTGCTTGTCGACATGGCGGGCGGTGTGATGTGGATCACTCTCAACCGGCCCGATCGTGCCAACGCCATCACGCCCGAGGGGCGTCAGCAGATAATTGAACTGTTGCGCCAGGCGGATGCGGACCCGGACGTCAGGGCGGTTGTAATCGGATCTACCGGTAAGCATTTCTGCGCCGGCGCGGACGTCAGCCGCATGGCCTCGACCATGGCGCAGAAGCGGGCGGTTGGCAGCACGATGCGGACGATGCTCTGGGGTGCGCAGGCCTTAATCACTGCGGTGCTGGATTGCGGCAAGCCGGTAGTCGCGGCGGTGCAGGGGCCGGCGGCTGGTCTTGGCGCCACCTTGGCGCTGGCATGCGACCTTGTGATCGCGTCGCAATCTGCATGGTTCTCCTTTCCCTTCGCGCTTCGCGGCCTTTCGATGGATGCGGGCAGCGCTTATCTCCTGCCGCGCAGGATCGGGCTACAGAGGGCCAAGGAACTGGCGTTCTTCGGCGAACGGCTCACAGCCGACGAGGCGATGGCCATCGGCATGGTGAACCGGGTCGCCACGCCGGCGCAGTTCGATGTCGCGGTCGAGGACATGGTCGCTCGTTTGGCCAAGGGGGCGACGACGGCCATCGGTCTGTCGAAGAAGCTGCTCAACGCATCCATGGATTCCGATCGCCAGGGCGCCTTCCTGGCGGAGGCTATGTCCCAGGAAATCAATTCGCAGACCGAAGACGTGCGTGAAGGCATCGCCTCCTTCGGTGAAAAGCGCGAAGTCGCCTACAGGGGGTATTGATGGCCAGCGCCGCACCACGTTTCGACTTGCCGACGATCGAGGACGAAACTCGTCCGTTCTGGGACGCCTTGCGTGAAGGGCGGTTGATGATCGCCCGATGTGGCGCTTGCGGAAAGGTCCATTATTATCCGCGCCCAATGTGCCCGTCGTGCTGGAGCGAGGATGTCTCGCTGGTCGAGGTCACGGGGCGTGGCACACTCTACACCTGGTCGACCGTGTATGTGAACGACCTCCCGCCCTTCAACACCAAAGTGCCTTATGTGGCCGCGCAGGTCGATCTGGAGGAGGGGGTGCGCTTGACGACAATGGTGGTCGATGCCGCTCCTCAGGATCTCGAGATCGGAATGAAGCTGCAGGTCGTTTTCGAGGCCATTTCAGACGATGTGACAATCCCGGTTTTTGCGCCGGCAAGGAGTTAAGGGAATATGACGGGATTGCTTGCAGGCAAGGTAGCCTTGGTAACGGGCGCCGGGCACGGGATCGGCCGCGGCCATGCGCTTGAACTGGCACGGCATGGCGCAAAGGTGATCGTGAACGATCTGGGCGGTAGCGTTCACGGCGAAGGGCAGAGCCGCGACGCCGAGGTTGTGGTTGATATCATCAAGGAGCGCGGTGGCGAGGCTGTCGCCGATTTCGGGAACGTCGCAGACGAGGCGTGCGCCGATGCCATGGTACAGCGTGGCGTAAACGAATGGGGGCGCATCGATATCATCGTCAACAATGCGGGCATCGCGCGTGACAAGGCGATCTGGAACATGTCGGTTGAGGATTTTGACCTTGTCATGAATGTGCATTTGCGCGGCAGTTGGCTGACAAGCCGGGCGGCGGCGCGGATTTGGCGCGCGGCGGCAAAGGCAGGCGGCGGACGCTATGCGGGCCGGATCATCAACACCACGTCTGGTGCGGGGTTGCTCGGCAATTTTGGGCAGACCAACTATGCTGCGGCGAAGGCTGGCATTGCTGGCCTTACCCTTACGCTGGCACTCGAACTGGCATCGATCGGCGCAACGGCCAACCTGATCTCGCCCGGTGGCCTCACACGGATTACCTCGACCCTTGGCATGGGTGCCCCCAAGGAACCCGACGACTTCGATCCGGAAGTGTTCGATCGCTACGATCCCTCGCTCGGTTCGCCGATCGTTGCTTGGCTAGCCAGCGACGAGGCACAGTTTGTTAGCGGTCAGTGCATCCGCGCGGTCGCCGATCGCCTGTCGGTGCTCAAGCCTTGGCACGAGTCCGCTGGCATCAGCAGCGGTGAGAAGCGCTGGAAGGCCGAGGACATCGGCAGGATCATGGGCACTGACCTGTTCGGTACCCGTGCCCCTGGCCTGAGGCTGGGGGGTTGATCGAATGACAGTCGTTTTCAGTCACGAATCCCTGCCGGGCCTGGTCGGAACCACCCTGGGGCCCGGCGAATGGATGGAGGTCACGCAAGACCGCATCAACCAGTTCGCCGAGGCCAGTGGCGACCATCAGTGGATCCACGTCGATGTGGAGCGCGCGGCAAACGGTCCGTTCGGAACAACGATCGCGCACGGGTTGCTGACGCTATCGATGATCTCCGCCCTCAATCAAGGCATGTTCACCTTCAGCGGCTTCAAGATGGGGGTGAACTATGGCTACGAAAAAATTCGTTTCCCTTCACCGGTCCCAGTTGGCTCGCGCCTGCGCGTTCTCGCCAAGGTCATAAGCTATGAGCCGGTGGGCAGCACCATGCAGACGGTGATCGAATGGACCGTTGAGCGGGAAGGTACGGAAAAGCCGTCCTGCATCGCTCAGATGATTTTCCGTCATACTCCCAACTAAGGGGGGCGGAACGAGGTCGGCCTTCCCGCCGCCGCCGGAAGGCGGATGCCGATGTGAAATGATGATGGCGGCCGACGACATGCCGCAAGACCGGGAGTTTTTCCGATGCGTGCTGTTCTTGTCGAGGCCAAGCATACCGTTCCGCACCTGGTCGAACGGCCTCGCCCGGTGCCGGTGCGGGGCGCGCGAGTGATCAAAGTCGATTGGGCGGGCCTGCAGCCGACCGATGTTCTGCGCGTGCTCGGCACCTACAAGAACCCGACTTTTCCCTATGTGGTGGGCGGCGAAGGGATCGGGCGGCTTGAGGATGGTACGCGTGTCTATTTCGGCCATTCCGTACCGCCGGAGGGCGCGATGTCGGACTATACCCTTGTTCCCGATGAGGAAATCTGGCCGATCAGCGAGGACGTCGATGCACAACAGGTCATCGCGCTGGCACTCGCCGGTCTCGGCGCACTTGTCCCGCTGGAAGAGGCCCAGATCGTCCCCGGCGAGCGTGTGTTGATCCTGGGCGCCACAGGGCCTGTGGGGCAGATCGGCACATTGGCGGCGCGTGAACTTGGCGCGGGCGTCGTCGTGGGGGCAGCCCGATCCCGTGAACGGCTGGAGCGTCTGAAGGAGCGCGGCATGATCGACGAGCTTGTCGTGCTGGGGGAGGGTGATGACCAAAAAGCGCTGTCCGAGCATATGGGGCCGCGCGGGTATGAAGTGGTCCTTGACCCGCTGTTCGGTGCGCCGGCCGAGGCGGCCATGCGCTGCGTGGCCGAGGGCGGCCGGCTCATGAGTATCGGGACCCGCGCGGGACGGACGATGACGCTGACGCTCACGGAATTGCGGCGGCGGCATCATCACGGCGTCGATACCGGCGAACTGATCCGGCCGCCGGCTGAACGGCGCGCTGCGTTCGACCGGCTGCTCGATTATGCCGCGCGCGGTAAATGGCAAATCGATGTGGCAGCATATGACATCGAAGACATCGAGGCGGCCTGGACTGCGCAGTGTGGCAGCCCCGGAGCGAAAATCGTGATGAGGGTTGCCAGTGACGCGCGATGAACGCCTGAGTGCGTGGCTAAGGACCTGCCCCGCCCTTAGTCCGCAAACCAGGCTCGAATCTCTCGTTCCGATGACAGGCGGGCAATCGAGTGAGCTCTTGCTTGCGACCATTGCCCAGCCATGCCAGTCGCCTGAAACACTCGTCATCCGTCTCGAACAGCGCGGCAAGCAGTTGTTCATGACGCCAGATATCGGGCGCGAATATCGCGTCATCGACGGAGTGTTCAAAGCTGGAACGGTGCCCGTGCCGCAGCCGATCGGTCTTGAATCAACAGGCGATGTGCTGGGCACCCCGTTTCTCGCCATGGGCCACGTGGCGGGAACACCGCTGCTCGGTCGTCCCTCGATGCACCTTGCCGGACCGCTGCCAGACTGGACTGCCGAACAGCGACGCGCGGCCGCCTTCCGCGGCGTGGACGTTATGGCGTACATCCATGGGATCGATTGGCTTTCCTCGCATGCCTTTCTTCTGGACTCAGCTTCGGCGGACAATGCGCTCGACCAGCACCTGCGCCGAATCGAACGATGGTATAATTGGGCGACCGGCGGCCGGCCACATCCAGTAACCGACCAGGCGCTTGCCTATGTGCTTGCCAACAGGCCGGCGATGGGAAAGGGCGATCCGGTTTTACTATGGGGCGACGCACGGCCAGGCAACATCCTTTTCAGTCAGGATCAGAATGTGGCGGCCGTGCTGGACTGGGAGGGGGCGTTCATTGGGCCACGTGCGCTGGACGTCAGCTACTGGTTGATGTCCGACCTTTTTCATGCCGAGGCCATCGGTGTCGACCGCCTGCCCGGCTGGCCGACCGAAGCGGAGACGATTGCCCGGTACGAGCAAGTCAGTGGGACACAGGTGCGAGATCTGGACTATTTCATCGTGCTTGGCGCTTTGTTCATGGGGACCACCCTCATCAGGGCAGCAGATATCGGCATCGCAGACGGGCGACTGCAAGCCGGATCGCGCTTGGGCATGGACAACAGCCTTACACAGATTATCGCGCAGCGGCTGGGTCTCCCCTCCCCGCCCCTATCGCCGGACTTTATCGCGCACCGCAACCTGCCCGCCGGGACGCGCGGCCTTGCAGCTTGAGGCGGATGTCTGAACGCTAGGCTCGGTCGGCCTCACCGGGCTCCGCGGATGTCAGTCGAAGCCAAGAAATGTGATTTGCTCCGTTAGCGGTACGCGTTCCCGTTCGAAGGTGTTGACTTCGGCGTTCGTATCGCGCCAGCCGATGGAAAGGCCACAGAATAGAACGACGTCGTTGGCCAACCCGAGCTGGTCCTTGATTGTTTTACCATAGAGGCCCATGAATTCTTGTGGGCAGCTGTCCAAGCCCTCACCGCGCAGCAATAGCATGATGGTTTGCAGCCACATGCCAACATCGGACCATTGTGGCTCCTTCATCAGCTTTGGGAAGTGACACAGGAGCAGCGCAGGTGCGCCGAAGCTGAAAATGTTGCCTTGCCGAAAGGCTTCGCGCGTATCCGTCTGATCGCGTCCGATGCTCATCGCCCCGTACATGCGCGCACCCAGCGCACGCAGACGCGACTTGTATTTCTCAAGCTGACCCGGCGCGGTGAATTCATATTCCAGCGGATCGTCCTGCTCGCTGGCCGCAAGGCGTTCCTGTAGCAAGCGCAGCGGCTCGCCCATCAGGACGGTCGCTTCCCAAGGTTGGTAATTGCAGCCCGAGGGTGCCAGGCGAGCTTGGTCGAGAACCCGATACAGCGTTTCAAACGGGACCGGGCGAGCGGAGAAGGCACGGATCGACCGGCGCGTTGCAACCGCTTCTGCGACATCCATTTATCTATTCTCCCGCGTTGTGGCAGCCACGTGTATGCGAAATCGACCCCCGCAGTATGGGATTACCGAAGTCGAAAATGTTATCCGCGGGTTATTTCAAGGCTCGCCGCGATGCGTTTCAACTCTGTTTTGTCAATCTTCATCATTGCGTTTACTGGCAGCGCATCAGTCAAGACCAGATGATCTGGGGCTTTATAGTCTGCCAATTCAGCGCGTATCTTGTCGCGCACAGTGGCAAGGGTAGGGGGTGATTCAGATTCGCGCGGCACGACGAAGGCCACGCCGATCTCGCCGATGACGGGCGCTGGTACACCCACAACGGCAGCGGCGGCGATTTCCGGCATTTCGGCCAGTACGCGTTCGACCTCGACCGGATAGACATTGTATCCGCCACGAATGTACATCTCACCGCTTCGCCCCGCCAGCACGAGATTGCCGGCCTTATCGAAGTGGCCAAGATCTCCTGACAACAGCCACCCGTCATCCAGGAATACCTCTGCAGTCCTTTCCGCGTCCTCCCAGTAACCGACCATTGCGGTTTTGGACCGTACCGCGATACGGCCGATCTCACCATGGCGCACGTCCTTAAAATCAGCGTCCAAAAGTCGCAGTTCGACCCCGGGCTGAGGTCTGCCGACGGTGCGGAATTGGACTTCGGCGCTATCGCTTGTTCGGGTCCCTGTCATCGATGGGCACTCGGTCATCGAATAGCGCACGATCAACGGTACCTTGAAAACCGATGATACCTGCGCGATCAGATCCGGCGGGGCGGGGGCGGTCGCACTGATACCGACTTTGAGATCGGGCAGGGAAAGATCCGCTTTCGCCGCCAGCAGCACCAGCTTTGCCCACTGGGTGGGGACGGCACCTGCAATCGTGATCCGCTCGTCCAGCAACAGACGCAAGGTATCGTCGGCGTTCCAGGGGACCGCCGCGATGACCAGCGTCATGCCAAAAGCGACCTGCTCCCATCCCTTCGACATGAACCCGGCATGGGCAAACGGAACAGAGCCAAGCTTGCGCGCAAAGGGCGCAGCGAGCGGGCCGGCAGTACGTATCGCACGGCGTAGGTTGTCGTGGCTGAAGCACGCACCCTTGGGTAGGCCGGTCGTTCCACTGGTCCATATGACCACGGCCAGATCGTCTGGCTTTCCAAGGTGTGGAACCGCTGCGGCACCCTCATGACGGATGGCGTCCAAATCGCTTCGCCGGATTGTCGCCTGGCCTTGGCTCGCAAATGGCGCGTTGTCCTCCAAAACGATTACGGGTGCACCGGATCGCGTGACAATGCTGTTAAGCTCGCGCCGGCCCAGGCGGACATTCACGCCGCTGGCTATCGCACCTATTAATTGAGCGGCTGCGAAGCAGATGGCAAAATCAATCGAGTTTTCAAGTGCAATCAATACGATCGAGCCCGGCACGGCACCGCGCTCTCGCAGCGCATGGCCGCAGCGCAAAGACTGCTCGTACCATTGGGCGTACGTGATGCGTTCGCTGCCGTGAACAAAGGCCTCCCGATGGGGAAATCTTACGGCCGCCGCTCGCATGAGATCGGCGAAGATGGGAACGTCGGGGTTAAGTACCGGCTGGGGATAGTCAACGTTTTCGTTATCCATTCGGATATTACCCCTTTCCCAACGCCGAGCAGCCTAACAACGCCGTCGTCGCTTCTGGGATAGAGCCTTGCCAATTGGCAATCTGCCCTTTGCACTTCCCGCGATTGGAAAAGTTTATGCCGATAACAGCCAAGCCATCGATTGCGCTCATGCCGCGCGTCATTGGCGCGGCCAATCGCGTAAAGTCATAACTATTCTTGCCGCCGCGGTCAGGATGCCCAACCAAGCTTCAATTGGGACAGTGGGCTTTCGCCTGGCGTCATGCGGCATGATAGGACCTTGGTGCCCCTAAGTCCGAAGGCCGCGATGCGTGCAGGCGGCCGGCACCTCTGTTTAGCCCGACATGCGAATGGGGGATTATATTGAGCACAGCACCCTTGGCGGGAGTCAGACTGTTAGAGTTTGACGGGATGGGACCGGTTCCGCTGGCTGGCCGGTTGCTATGCGCCATGGGCGCGGATATCGTCCGCATTGCGAAAACGGGATCGGCAGACCGGCCCGGCTCGGGTCTATTGCTTCATGATCGGCCCGTGGTTCGTCTCGACCTGAAATCGCCATCCGATCTGACCACCGTTCGCGATCTTGTCGACAGGGCCGACGGGTTGATAGAAGGGTTCCGTCCAGGCGTGATGGAACGATTGGGGATAGGCCCGCAGCAATGCCAGGCGCGCAATCCTGCACTCGTCTATGTGCGCGTGACGGGATGGGGACAAGAAGGGCCTCTGGCGCAGGCGGCGGGGCACGATCTCAATTATCTCGCTTTGTCCGGTATTCTCCATGCGATCGGTCCCGCTGACCGGCCGCCGCCGCCGCCTCTAAACCTGATTGGGGATTATGGCGCGGGGTCGGCAATGGCAGTGATCGCGATGCTTGGCGGATTGATGCAAGTGCGGAACGGGGCGAAGGGCGAGGTGATCGACGTCGCAATGATTGATGGTATCGCCGCGCTTTCGACATCCATCCATGCCTTGTCGAAGGCGGGCCGATGGAGCGAGCATCGGGACGACAACATGCTCGATGGCGCTGCGCCTTTCTACCGCTGTTATTCGTGCGCCGATGGCGAGTTCATCGCGGTGGGCGCGCTCGAACCGCTATTCTTTGCTGAACTGGTCGCGAAATTGGGGTTCGAAAAAGGTCGCTGGGTCCAGCGCAACCGCTCGGACTGGCCGGATATGGCGGCTGCGTTTACGGAACGCTTCGCATCGCAGGCGCGGGATGAGTGGGTCGCCCTGTTTAAAGGATCCGACGCCTGCGTTACGCCGGTGCTCAGCTTTGGCGAGGCGGTTCGCCATCCGCACAACGTGGCCAGAAGGATATTCACTGACGGACTGCCGTCGCCCGTGCCCCGCTTCCACTCGGCTGACGGCCCCGCGATGCGGTGTGGTGAAGAACTCGCTGCAACTGTCCTCGATCGATGGGCGAAGACCCCAAGCGGCCCTAAGTGCCGATGACGCTGCCTGTCCAATTCCCCGAAGCGACCAGTTCTCTGGCCACGGCTGCGAAGCTGTCGCCGACAAAGCGCGCGGCCGGTGAAATCTCACGATCGGCGGGATAGGTCATGACGATCCGCCGTCCGGGCACGGGATTCATCAGCGGAGCGGCAATCAGCTCACCTGCTTTGACGCGGGCATGTATCGGGGCGTAGGGCAATATCGTCGCGCCATAGCCAGCCCGGACAAGGTCGATCATGGCGGTGAGCGAATCTACCTCCAGCGATGCGCTTAGGGTGATCCCCGCCTGCATTGCCGCTGCGTCCAGGATTGCGCGCAGGCCATGCGCGGGGCTGGGTAGCACCATCAACTCATCTGCCAGCGAGGCGAAGGACACCGGGGTGCCGGCCACGAGGCGGCCACCCGGCGCAGCCACGAGCAATAACGTTTCATCCAGGATTGGCACGGTATGCACCAGTCCCCCGTCCGAAACGGCGTATGAAACACAACAGTCTAGTTCACCTCTTTTCAGCCATTCGACCAAGTGCCCGGAAAAGCCAGTAGTAAAGCAAAGCGACAGCTGGGGGTGAGCGGCTCGTATCGCGCGCACCAGTGGCAATGTCGCAACTTCGGCGACAGTGGGCGTGACGCCGACCCGAACCTTGCCCACAAGCAATGTGTAGGGATCGCGTGCGCATCGCCGAATATCATCCAGTCGCATCAGGATGTCGGACGCAGGGCCGATGATCCGATGACCAAGCTGGGTCAGGGTCATGCCTCTCCCGTGCCGTGAGAAGAGCGCCCCGCCAAGATCACTTTCCAACAGCCGTATCTGCCGGCTCAACGCGGGCTGAGCGATGCCCAGCCGGTCTGCCGCAGCGGTAACGCTGCCAAGCTCGGCCACGTTAACGAGTGTACGCAATTGGGCAATGTCCATGTGCGTCTCATATCGATCTATAGAATATGTGTATAGCTACTTGAGCCATCTTATATTCGGATGAGCGCACCTACAGTGCTAGGCTTTCGATCGCCTAGACTGACGAACGCTTTGGCGGACAGTGGTCAAGGCAAGGGCGGTCACCGCCAAAGGTACTCTATTGTGACTACCCGTAAGCATAGGAAGCGTGCCACGGCGCTTGGAAAAGAGAGAGGATCGCATGAAAGCCATCATCTTCAATGGACCCGATGCGTCCCTCACACTTGAAGACATAGCCGACCCGAAGCCTGCAGCAGGAGAGTTGGTCATCCGGGTTCAGCGATGCGGTATTTGCGGTTCTGACGTCCACCTGACAAAGGAGCATGGCTTCTTTCCCGTAGGCGGCGTCATTGGTCATGAGTTCGCCGGCGAGGTCGTTGCCGTCGGTCGGGGTGTGGAAGGTTTCCGTGAGGGGGATATCATCACGGCGATGCCAGGAGCGGGCTGCGGTGAATGTGAGCCGTGCCGGCGCTTTGGGCCGCTGACTTGCATTCACGGAGCGGACATGGTCGCCGGCGGCTTCGCCGAATATACGCGTGTCAAGGCGGCGACGTCGATCAAGCTGCCTGCGTCCTTGACGCTAGCGGATGGCGCTCTGATCGAGCCAATGGCTGTTTCGCTCCATGGGGTGCGTCTGGCTAATATCACGTCCGAGACCCGGGTCGTCGTTCTAGGCACTGGGGCAATCGGCCTTGCCGCGATTTTTTGGGCTAAGCAGGCTGGAGCCGGGCGGGTGGTTGCTGCATCGCGATCCGACCGGCATGCGCAATTGGCACAGCTGATGGGGGCGGAAGCTTTCGTTAAGACTGGAGACGGCGAGGCGCAACGTGTCGCCGACGCGCTGGGTGGCGCCCCGCAGGTCGTAATAGAATGCATCGGCGTGGAAGGGGCGCTGAATCAATGCATCATGATGGCGCAGCCCGGGGGAACAGTGGTTTCGCTCGGCTTTTGCACCAAGCCCGATGTCGTAGTGCCGGCGCTGGCTACGTACAGGCACGTCAGTCTTGCATTTTCGATGGCCTATTCGCTGGACGATTTCGAAACCGTCGCCCGAACCTTCGACAAGGGGCATGTCGAGGCCCGCTCCATGATTACCGAGACGATCCCGCTGGCCGCTGTTGCCGATACGATCGAACAGCTGCGCGCCGGAAGGGGCGATGCGAAGGTCCAGGTGGACCCGTGGATGAACCCGACCGGTTGATACTGATCCTTTCGGACAGGGCAGGCACGCGTGCCGATCTGCGTTGTGCGCTAGCGGCGCCCGTTCATCTCTTCACCGCACGGGCGGGCGACCTGCTTCTCAGCTTTTCTAATGACGGGGGTCAGCCACGGGACAAAGTTGAAGAGGAAACTGGCTAATTGATATCAAATCTCGGCATGCCTAACAGGCAAAACTTATATTATATTTGTCTTGCGCCGTGTTCTATGGATGTCTTCTTATCTATTCGACTGGCGGAAGATCATGGCAATTGCAAGCTTGCAGGGCGCTGACTATCCCGAAATCCGTGAGGAGATTGCCAAGCTCTGCCAGGCATTTCCCGATCCATATTGGCGCGCGCTTGACCGTGAGATGGGCTATCCGGCCGAGTTCGTGTCGGCGTTGGGGTCTGCTGGATATCTCGCTGCGCTCATTCCCGAGGAATATGGCGGGTCCGGCCTTCCACTTTCGGCAGCCGCTGCGATCCTGGAGGAAGTGCAGCGGGCGGGATGCAACGGATCTGCTTGTCACGCGCAAATGTACATAATGGGCGCGTTGTTGCGGCACGGCAGTGAGGAGCAGAAGCGCCAATATCTGCCGCGTATTGCCAGCGGGGATTTGCGCTTGCAGGCGTTTGGCGTTACTGAACCGACCAGCGGCACGGACACCGGGGCCTTGAAGACCGTGGCTGTGCGCCAAGGTGACAAGTATATCGTCAATGGCCAGAAAATCTGGACATCGCGGGCGGAATATTCCGACCTCATGCTCCTACTCGCGCGGACCACGCCACGTGAGGAAACGGCTCGGGGCATCGATGGGCTGTCCATTTTCATCCTGGACATGAATGCCGCTCGTGCGGCCGGCGGCCTCACGATCCGCCCGATCCGAACGATGATGAACCATTCGACGACAGAAGTATTTTTCGACAATGTCGAGATACCTGCGGAAAATCTGATCGGCGAGGAAGGGAAGGGCTTTCGCTACATCCTTTCAGGAATGAACGCAGAGCGCATTTTAATCGCTGCCGAGTGCATCGGTGATGCCAAATGGTTCATCGAACGGTCGCGTGCCTATGCGAGTGAGCGGCAGCTGTTTGGTCGGCCGATCGGCCAGAACCAGGGTGTCCAGTTCCCCATCGCCAAGGCCTATGCCCAGATGCGGGCGGCCGAGCTGATGGTTCACGAGGCCGCTCGCTTGTTCGAGGAGGGTGAACAATGCGGTGAGCAGGCGAACATTGCCAAGATGCTCGCGGCGGACGCATCCTGGGCTGCTGCGGAAGCGGCGGTGCAGACCCATGGGGGCTTCGGTTTTGCCGAAGAATACGATGTGGAGCGCAAGTTCCGCGAAACGCGCCTGTATCAGGTCGCGCCAATTTCGACCAACATGATCCTGAGCTATATTTCCGAGCATGTTCTCGGGCTGCCCAGGTCGTACTGAACATGTCGCGCCTGCCCCTTGAGGGGATTACCGTCGTTGCTGTCGAGCAGGCGGTAGCCGCCCCCTTCTGCACATCCCGCCTTGCCGACGCTGGCGCTCGGGTCATCAAGATAGAGCGACCGGAGGGGGACTTCGCGCGCGCTTACGATGATGTCGCTGCGGGGCAGAGCAGTTATTTCGTTTGGCTGAACCGCGGCAAGGAGTCGATCGTGCTCGACCTCGCGAGCGAGGGGGGCAAGGCCGAATTCTCGGATCTGCTCCAGGATGCCGACATTCTGGTCCAGAACCTCAAGCCGGGCGCGCTTTCGCGGCTCGGCTTCGGCCAAGATGTCTTGCGTCAGCGGCATTCCCGGCTGATCATCTGTTCGATCAGCGGCTATGGCGAAACGGGCCCCATGGCGGCGCGCAAGGCCTACGACTTGTTGATCCAGGCCGAATCGGGGCTGGCTTCGGTCACCGGCGGGCCAGAGGCGCCTGCCCGGGTCGGCACCTCCATCGTCGACATCGCAACGGGAGCGACCGCCCACGCGGCCATCCTGGAAGCGTTGATCGCGCGGTCAATTTCTGGTGAGGGTGCCGACATCCGGGTGTCGATGTTCGACGTCATGGCCGACTGGCTGACCGTGCCTCTGCTCCATCAGCAGGGGGGCAAGCCGCCGCAGCGAATCGGTATGGCACACCCCTCCATCGCACCCTATGGCGTGTTCGAAACCCGTGACGGCAAGCTGTTGCTGCTGTCGATCCAGAGCGATCGCGAGTGGGCTGCAATGGCGACCCGGTTATTGGGCAAACCGGAATTGATCACTGATCCGCGCTTCGCCACCAATGTGCGACGAGTTGAGAACCGGCAGGATACCGATCATATCGTAGCCCAGGCGTTTGCCTCGATGGACGAGGCGACCGCACGAGAGCGCTTGTCTGATGCTGATCTGGCCTTTGCCAGCGTCAACGACATGGCGGCGCTTGCCGTTCATCCGCAACTGCGCCGCATAACGGTCAACACGCCCAACGGTCCGGTATCCTACCCCGCGCCGGCACCCATTTTTGCCGGTAGCGAGCGTTCGTATAGGCCGGTGCCGGCGCTGGGTTCCGACGCCCGGGTTTCGCCATGAACGACGATATCGACCTGACGCATCTTCGCACCTGGATCGGTCGCCATCAAGTGGCGGAGGACGTGGTGAGCCCGTCGCTCGTCGATCGCTTTAACGCCACCATGGGCCTGAACGCGGAGCCGGCGCGTGTGGGCGAGGCTGCACCACGCCTCCTGCATTTCTGCCTCTGCCTGACAGTCGCCCCGACATGGCAGTTGGGGCCGGACGGGCATCCGGCACGTGGCGGCTTTCTGCCTCCAGTTCCTCTGCCGCGCCGGATGTGGGCTAGCAGCAAGATCGCCTTTGATGGAGATCTCAAGGTTGGCGAAGCTATCCAGCGTAAGTCGGTGGTCGCATCGGTCGAGGTCAAGCAGGGGAGCGGCGGCGCGCTGTGCTTCGTCGATATCGATCATCATATTATCGCCGATGGGCGCGACGCGGTGACGGAGCGCCAGACACTGGTCTATCGCCAGCCGGCTGACGCCGCCGCCAAGGGGGCAAGTGCCGATGTGGCGTCCCAGGGCAAAACGGTGGCGAGCGTAGACATGACTCCGCCGCTTCTCTTCCGCTATTCGGCAATCACGTTCAACGCGCATCGCATTCACTACGATCTGTCTTATGCGACAGGGGAAGAGGGATATCCCGGGCTTGTCGTTCAGGGACCGCTTCAGGCGACATTGCTGTTTTACCATGCCGCCCGCTGCCATGGCCGCGCGCCAGACAGCTTTGCGTTCCGTGGGCTTTCCCCAGCGATTGCGGGGGCACCTCTCGCTTTGCATGCCGGACCTTTGACGGACGGTCGGATGAATTTGTGGAGCGCCATGCCTGAGGGGGCCGTGGCGATGCAGGCCCAAGCCGAATGGCGATGAGTGTCGCAACTTGCCTTGCACCGCTCTTCGTCCCCGCCGATAGGCCAGAACGCTTCGCCAAAGCGGCGACAAGCGGGGCGGACGCGGTTATCCTCGACCTGGAGGATGCCGTCGCTCCAGCCAGCAAGGGTGCGGCGTTGTCGGCGTTACGCGCCGATTTTACCGAACTGCCGATCATAGTGCGGATCAATGCCGCGGGAACATCGTGGCACGACGCCGACATTGCCGCCGTATCGGGACTTCCGGTCGCCGCCATCATGCTGCCAATGGCAGAGCGACCCGAAGACGTGGCGCGTGTCGCGCGCTGCAAGCCTGTCATTGTATTGGTGGAGACAGTCGTGGGCATGGCGGCCGCGCGCGATATTGCGCGTTGCGGCGCTGCGGCGCGTCTGGCTTTCGGATCGGTCGATTATGCGGCCGACCTCGGCTGCGATCATGTACGCGATGCCTTGGCGGCCGCGCGGGCGGAGATGGTCTTCGCTTCCCGCATCGGTAATCTGCCCGCGCCCCTGGACGGGGTCACGACGGATGTCGGCGACGGCGCGGCGGCCGCGGACGACGCCCGCCATGCTGCTTCCATCGGCTTTGGTGGCAAGCTGGCGATCCATCCTCGTCAGATCGCGGTGATACGAGACGCGTTTGTGCCATCCGCAGACGCCATCGACTGGGCGCTGCGCGTATTGGACAGCGGTGATGGCGTCGCCGTGGTCGATGGTAAGATGGTGGACGAACCTGTCCGTATCCGTGCCAGAAAGATCCTCGCGCGGCGATGACGGCTGGTTTCGTAGGTTATACGGTCGCGCCCGTCCTTCGAAATGCGACCAGCTTTCGATCTCCCACACGCAGCACTTCAGCTGTGACCGCTTGCCCCACCGCGAAGGGGCCGGGGCCGATCAGGGGAGCGAACAGACGCGGTCCCTCTGACAGTTCGACGATACCCCCCGTGAACGGTGCGAGATCGGCAAAGGCCGGATGGTGTACCGTATGGCAGCGCGTGGCGCTGTAGATGATGCCACTGCCGGTTGCGCGTTCGGCAAGAAATACATCACCACCACAGGCATCGCATAGGATGACCGCCAGGTGCGGCGTGCCGCAACGGGCGCAGCGTTGAATCTCAAGCTGCCCCGCATCGAGTGCCGCGAAAAACAACGCTGAGGCCAGATCGGGATCGGGTACCGGAAGCTTGTCGTAGCTCATCCGCCTGTCGTCCCCAGGATCATCCCGATGTGGTAGTCGAAGCGCCCGCCATCATTGGTGACCAATATGCGGCGAATGCCGGGCACTTGGCGGTCGCCAGCCTGGCCCCGCGCCTGGATGACAGCTTCGGCAACAGGCGTCATACCCTGTAGATAATAGCCGGACAAATGACCGCCGCCCGTGTTGATCGGCATGCCGCTGCCTCCGGGCCCTGCCGCTCCGTCCCGATAAGCGAGCCTGCCCTCACTTGGCGGATGAAATCCGTAAGCCTCCAGCGTTAACAGCGGTAAGATTGAAAAGGCGTCGTAAAATTGCCCCATATCGATGTCCTGGGGTCGCAAATCTGTTGCTTCGAAAAGGGCCGGGCCCGCGATTGCGCCGCCATGGGTGAGTATCCGGTCGTGCCCCGCCCGGTCGGGGACGCCGGGATGACCATCAGCGGAGGCAAGGATGTGCACCGGCGGCTGCGCTCCATCGACCGCCCGCGCGGGGCTTGTCACGATCACGGCGACGCTGCCGTTCACTGGCGCCGAACAATCGAACAGGCGAAGCGGTTCGGCGATCATGCGGGCGTTGAGATAGGCATCGAGGGTCAAGGGCTTGCGATGAACAGCTCCCGGGTTGAGTTCGGCCCATCGCCGCGTGGTGATCGCGACATCCGCCAGTACCGTCTCGTCGAGAGCATGAAGCGCAAGATAACGCGCAGCGCTCAGCGCATAGGTAGCCGCCCCTCCAAAGAGGCCCGCGCTATAGCGCAAGCCCTCCATACCGGACGATGTCTTGAGGCGGCCGAACGCGGCGCCGGTCTTCTTGTCCCGGGCAAGCGGTGCGTCGGCAAACACGCAGGCAACAGTGTTCGCAATTCCGCAGGTTACGGCCATCGCCGCAAGCTGAATCGCGGCAAGAGCGCTCGCCCCCTCGCACAAGGTGATCCGGTTCAATCGCAGGTCGCGCAAACCCAAGGCGCGCTGCAGATCGAGGCCAAGCACCGCGTCGTTTGCCGCACTTGTCCGGCAGACGATCAGACCGTCAATGGCCCCGACCGGCAACCCCGCGTCGCCTGCCGCAGCAACGACGGCTTGCCTAGCCAACTCGGCAGGAGCCACGAAGGTGTCACGGGTAAGCCCGGCGAGGCCCAGCCCGGAGATGGCGGCAGCGAGCGGCATTGATTAGATCAGGAAGGCCAGGTTGTCGATAGGGTGCTCGCAATTGACAAGCACAACCGTCTTGCGGCGCAGCTTGATATCGTCGCCAACGGGCACGAGGACATAGCTCGTGCGACCGCCCCAAATGGTGAGCGCCTGACGGCGGCTTTCGATCAGCACGAAATTGGCCTCTACCATTAATTCGTTGTCTCCCCACGCGATCTCAATGTTGGAGATCGTGCGACGTAGCTTCGACTGCGGCGCCTGGGCGTGCCGAAGTCCGGTTTTCAACTGCCGGACCCGGCTGGAGATGCGGGCGCGATTGTCATAGACGTAGGAGACCTCACGCGTTGGGTCCGCGCCTTCACGCATGGGAACCCAATAGAGCGCGTCGTCGTCCCACAGCGCCTCCCATTCGTCGTAACGATGTTCGTCCTGCAGTCGCGCCTCGTGGAACAGAAATTGTTCGATCGTGGCGCGGTCGATCGACTTACAGTCTACAGGAGAAGCGGTCATGCGGCATCCCCGTCAGCAACAGACATGACTTCGCGATAGTGCTTCCAGAAGCCGCGCTGGCTTGTTTCGTCCATCAGCCCGGCCAGGCGTACGCCATCAGGCTGCACGATTTCTTTGTCCAACCCGCGTGACAGGATGATCCATTCCGGTTCGCGGTTACTGACGCCCTGCTGAGTGTGCTCGCCGATTTCGGCATCGTCGGCGATCAGAAACCCCGCCGGCCCCATTGCGCCTTCGCACCGGCGCAGCGTGCGCTCATTCAGTTCGTCCGCTCCGTCCAGGAAAACGGGGCAGGTGTACTGGACCGATTCCGTCGGGCTTATCGGCTCGATGACCATAATGTTCATTTCGGCGAGCGACAGGTTGGGAAAAAGCATGGAGTGCGGTGGCCCTTCGATCAGCAGACGGGTCGCCTCCGCCTCGCCATAGGCATCGTTCATGGCTTTGACATAATTGGGCAGCCGTTCCGGCGCGATGCCGCCGGTCCAGCGAAAAAGCTTGTCGCCTGCGGCACGGTAGTCGCTGGGATGATCGATGTCGGTATGGCCTTTGCCGAAATCGCGTACCCTCGTCGGGGAAGTTGGTTTGCGATCGCGGACCGTTGCGAAGACGCGGTTCGCTGTGATCAGCGAGCCGTGCACCGCGTGAGCGTGATAGCCATCGACCTGGTTTTCGACGATCATCTTCCAGTTGGAACGCATCTTATGCTTCATCCAGCCTGCGGTGAGGCGGATGCGGCCGGTGGGTGACAGGGCCAGCAGGTTGTCGATCAAGTCGGTGGCCCGGCCGAGATGGTCGACCAGCGATATACCGTTGGGTACGAGGTTCACGAAGATGAACCCGCCGTAGCTATCCTGCCGTGCGACCGGGGAGAGCCCGCTGTCCGCCTTGGAGAAATCGGCAGGATAGGCATCTTCGTCGGGCAGCCCGATCAGACGGCCATCGAGCGCGAACGTCCACGCGTGATACGGACAGGTGATGCGGCTGCGATTGCCGGAGGCAGACTGGCACAAGCTAGCACCACGATGCGGGCAGCGGTTGTAGTAGATGCCGATCTCACCATCCTTGCGGCGCACCGCCAGCAAAGTCTGCGTTCCGACCCGGCGGACAACAAAATCGCCCGAATTGGGAATCTCGCTGTCATGCGCGACAAAGCTCCAGCCGCCATGGAAGATCCGTTCCATTTCGTCGGAGAATATGGCGGGGTCGGTGTAGAGCGATCCGTGCAGACGCCCGTCCTGCACGAGATGACGATAGTCGATCCTGGCCTGCACCGGCGCGATCATGTTCATCACACCGTCTCCTTGTCGATGGTCCAGGGAACGCCGCCAGGTTGCGACAACATGTCCTGCAGCGCACGCTTGTTGACCTTGTCAGTGTTTCCACGCGGCAGTTCGGGCAGTACCACGATATACTTGGGCACCTCGAATTTCGAAACATTCTCGCGACAGTGCCGATCAAGGTCTGCCGCGGTCAGGTTCGATCCCGCGCTTAGGGTCACGGCGGCGACGACCGCTTCGCCCCATTGTGGGTGAGGAATGCCGAATACCGCAGCCTCGGCCACGCCCTTGCGCTCGGCAAGCGCATTCTCGACCGCATTGGGATAGACATTGAAGCCGCCCGTAACGATCATGTTATGCTGGCGATCGCCCAAAAAGACATAGCCGCGGTCGTCCATCCGGCCGAAGTCGCCGGTCTTGAGCCACTTGCCGAACACCGTCTTCTCGTTGAGTTCGGGCAGGTTGAGATAGCCCTGCATGATGGTGTCGCCGCCGATCCACACCAGACCCAGCTCACCGCGCGGCACCTCGCGCCCTTCCTCGTCGCGTATCTGGATATCGGCATGGGGCATCGCCCGCCCAACAGAGCGCAGCAGTTCGAACTCGCCCGCCAAAGCCTGCTGATGCCCCGGATTGTCAAGCAAGGCGATCGCTCCGGTCGATTCCGAAACACCATAGCGGTTGAGGAACTCACAACCCAGAGTGGCGTAGGCATCGCGGATCAGAGCAGGAGTCGCTGGCATCGTGCCGTAGCAAACCTGGCGAAGCGAAGAGACGTCCCAGTGGCCCGTCTTCACGTCATCGATGATCCGCCGCAGCATGGTGGGGACGACGGTGACCGTCGTGATCCGGTGCTCCTCGATCAGATCGAGGAAGCGTTCTGCCTGGAAGTTTTCGAGTACGGTCGGCATGCCCGTGATCATGTTCATGCACATCGTGTTGATGTTGATGCCGGCGGGATTGGTGACGTAGATGCGCCTGTCCTGCTTGGTATAGCCATTCACCATGTTGTTGAAAACCAGCGAGGTGAACAGATTGCGATTGCTGAGAAGGACCCCTTTGGGATTGCCAGTGGTGCCTGACGTATAGCCGATCGCACCCAGGTCGTCCTCGCCTAGCGTTGGCAGGCTAAAGCCGCCATCGTGAGAGGCAATCAGCCGGTCATAGTCAAGCGACAGATCATGCTCACCACCAAAGCCGACTACGACACGACCTTCCGCTGCAAGCTCCTGCACCTGCTCGGCAAGACTACCGAGGCACTTGGCCTCGATGAAAATCAGCCGCGCATCGCAATCGCGAATGACATGCATCATCTCCCGTGTCGAATAACGCCAGTTCAGGCCGGCGCGTACGGCCCCCATCTTAAGGCATGCGAACCAATGTTCCGCGACCTCGATGCGATTGTGAGAAAGAATGGCGGTACGATCTCCCGGCCTTATGCCGAGCCCCTGCATCGCGCTCGCTAGCTGACTGGATCGCTGATGCATTTCGCCCCATGTCGAACGCCGATCGGCATCAATAAAGGCGACGTCGTTTGCAAACTTGTCAGCGCATCGCCTCACGAAATCGCGCAGAAACATTCAAAAGCTCCTATCGGGTCCATCATTCAAGGCGGCCTGCGGGGCGGTTGTAGCCATCTGTCGCCGCGCGTTAATTCGAGCCCTACCGCTGATCAACACAGCCTCGCTAGGATACATTAGTGTCCAACGCCCATTGAAGTTGGCTATGGCAGTCGGCCCCCCGGCTCCGGAGAGGCTCGCGTCCCTGTGGGGGGGATTGCGAGCAGTAGGGCGCAAATGGTGTGTTGCGCGAAAGCGTTGGCTGGCCAGCACGCTGCGGCCGTGAACAGCCCGGCAATTAAAGGCAACGTACCGATAAGACAAATTAGCAGTAACCCGACGTTTCTTCACTCGCGTCGTCGTCATTGCTTTGGAACCACAAGCAGTTGAACTGGAGAATATGATGGCTGGAAGAAAGTATCGCGTCGTTCATTGCGGAACGGGGCCAACCGGCAGATTAGGTCTGATCGGTATCGACAATCACCCTGATCTCGATCTCGTTGGTCACCTTGTGTTCGACCCGGCAAAGGTGGGACAGGACAGTGGCGACATCTGCCGGATGGATCGCAAACTCGGCGTCCTCGCGACTGACGACCAGGATGCTTTGATCGCCCTCAAGCCAGACATGCTGGTCTTCTTAGGCGACGGCATCGGCCATCTGAAGGAATCCGTCGATACCATCTGCAAGTTTCTCTCAGCCGGCATCAATGTCGGCACGGCCGCGCTCTATGCGCTGACGAATCCCCGGGTCGGCCCGCCGGAATATCGCGAGGCAATCGAAAAGGCGTGCGAGGAAGGCCAGTCTTCCTATTATTTCTCCGGTATCGACCCGGGCTTCGCCAGCCCGTGGCTCGCTGTCGCGATGCTCAAGAATTGCGACGAAGTCAGCGAAGTGCGAATGCAGGAATTGGCCGATTACGGCAAGTACCCGGTCGAGTGGATCATGCGCGAAGTCTATGGTTTCGGGCAGCCCAAGGATTATAAATGCTTGCTGTCCGAAGGGACGCACGCCATGACTACGTGGCAGGGAACAGTCACTGCAGTCGCCGATCGCATGGGTATCGAGCTCGAACGGCTAGAAGCCTTTTATTATAGCGAAACGCACGACGTCGGGCACCAGACGCTGTGGGGGCCGGTGGACGCGGGTACCGTCGCTGCGGTTCGCTTTGGCGTGGAAGGTTATTACAAGGGCAAGCCGTTTATCGTGCTGGAGCATGTGAACCGCACTACGCCTGCCGCCGCACCGCATTGGCCACAGCCCAAGATCGACCAGGAAAAGGGCCTCGACCATCAGTACACCGTACTGATTTCAGGTGATCCAGGCTTCGAGATCCGGTGGGATATCGGCCGGACCCGCTCCGACGAAGACGCCGGACTGGTGGCAACCGCGATGCTGATCGTGAACGCGGTGCCGATCGTTACCGAGCATGCGCCGGGCTGGATCAATGAAATGGATCTGCCGTTGTACACGGCGCGCAACATCAAGGTCTGATTTCGACAGAATAAGGGTGGGTCGCTCGGTCGTGCTTAGACTTTGCGACCCGCACCCATGATCTGAAGAGCGGCCATCTGCGCCGCATCGGATGACGCGAGATAGATGCAACCGGAGAGGTATCTTCATGCAATCGATAAACTTCGAGGGGCAGTGCGTCATCGTCACCGGGGCGGGCGGCGGGCTTGGCAGGGCCTATGCATTGGAAATTGCCCGTCGCGGTGGGGCGGTTGTGGTAAACGACCTAGGCGGCGATGTGGATGGGTACGAACCTGGTCCGGAAATGTCGCAGGCGGTGGCTGCCGAGATCGTGGCGGCGGGCGGCAAGGCTATCGCGAACCACGACACCGTCAACACACGCGAAGGCAGCGAGGCGATCGCGCAAGCGGCTCTGTCGGCATTCGGTCGCATCGACGGACTGATCAACAATGCCGGCATCCTTCGCAATGCATGGCTGCAGGATCTCGATGATGCCGATCGCGATGCGCTTATGGCCACGCACTTGCTGGGCGCGTTCAACGTTACGCGCGCCGTCTGGCCTACCATGATGAAGCAGGGGTATGGGCGGGTACTGTTCACGGCTTCGGCGGCGGGCATGTTCGGCAACCCGATGCAGTCCGCCTACGGCGCGGCGAAGGCTGGAACCGTGGGGCTCATGAACGTTCTCGCCCAGGAGGGTGCGCCGCATGGCATATTGTGCAACGCGCTGCTTCCCACGGCGCAAAGCCGGATGGGGGTCAAGATGGACCCATCCGAATTCGTCGCGGTGATGGATAACGTCGGGCCTTACGCCGCAAGCTTGCTGCCCGAGTTCGTTGCTCCGACCGCAGTCTATCTCGTCAGCAAGGCCTGCACGACGACCCACGATTCCTATTCCGTGCTGGGTGGAAGAATCGCGCGCGTTTTTGTCGGCATGACCGCCGGCTGGCTCGGGCCGCGCGATGCGCCACCGAGCGTTGACGATGTCGCCGCCCATATGGACGAGATACGTAGTTTGGACGCTGGTATCGACGTTCCGTCCAGCCTGGTCGATGAAATGCGCATTCTTTCCGAACAGATCACGACGCGCTGACCTGGCAGGGTGAATATCCCCCTATAAGGCGATGACCCGGCTTTAGATCCGGGTGAATGCAAATCCTCGATGACCTTACGGTTTGCTAAAAGAAAGTAAGTTGCAATGATGCAGCCTGACGCCAAGACTCAGCTCGAAATCTATCGTCGCATGTCGCTGCTCGTCACGAATGACGAACGCAGTCGGCAGGTCATCAAGGCCGGTAGGCTTGTCATGCCCTATTACAGCTACCGCGGACAGGAGGTAATTCCCGCAACGTTGATGACGTTGCTGAATGACGACGATTATCTTTGCACGATCTACCGAGGCATTCATGACATGCTGGCGAAGGGCATGCCGCTCAAGAAGCTATGGGCCGAGATCGCCGGTCGCGTGGATGGCACGTGCAAGGGCAAGGGCGGTCCGATGCACCTGACCTATCCGTCACGCGGCATCATGGTCACCACTGGTATCGTCGGATCGACCATGCCGATCGCCAATGGCCTGGCCTGGGGGGCGCAACTTGAAGGCAAGGGGCAGGTGTCGATCGCCACTTTTGGCGACGGTGCCTCCAATATCGGCGCTTTTCACGAATCGCTCAACATGGCGGCGGTGTGGAAATTGCCTGTTGTATTCGTATGCCAGAACAATCTTTACGGCGAGCATACGCGGTATGAGCGGTCGACTTCGGCGGCGCGCATAGCGGATCGCGGCATAGCCTACGATATGCCCGGCGTGAGGGTGGACGGCAATGATCCTTTCGCCATGTACGCTGCGGCCAAGGAGGCTGTCGATCGGGCACGGAGGGGAGGCGGACCAACCCTGCTCGAATGCATGACCTATCGTTTTCATGGCCACGTCTTTGGTGACGCTGACGCGTACATGGACAAGGCGGAGAAGCAGGCTGCGATCCAGGCCGATCCATTCCCGCGATATCGCGCCGATCTCATCGCCCGAAACATCGCGACTGAAGCGGAATTGGACGCGATCGATGCGAAGTTTGCAGCAGAAATTGATGAGGCCGTCGAATTCGCCCTGAAGTCGCCCTTCCCAGAGCAGAACGAACTTATCACCGATGTCTATGGAGAATTAGCGTGAGCGAGGGCGCAGGGACTATCGGTAAGGAAGCCAAGTTGGAAAAGAATAACGTGATCCAGGCAGTCAACCGAGCGTTGACCGATGCCATGGAAGCCGACGACAGGGTGCTTATTCTCGGCGAGGATGTTGCCGATCCGGAAGAGGGCGGCATCGCGGGCATCACTAAGGGTCTGTCGACCCGGTTTGGCGAGCGACGGGTGCGCTCAACTCCTATTTCCGAACAGGCTATTGTCGGTGCGGCGATTGGCGCCAGCCTGATCGGCTGGAAGCCTGTTGCCGAGATCATGCTGATGAACTTCACCACGGTCGCAATGGACATGATCGTCAACCATGCTGCCAAGCTGCGCTATATGTCCGGCGGGCAGACCAATGTGCCGATCGTCATTCGCACCATGACTGGCTCCGGCTTTTCCTCGGGCGGCCAGCACAGCGACTACTTTGAGGCTTGGTTTGCGCATACGGCGGGCATGAAGGTGGTGGCGCCGTCCAACCCTGCGGACGCCTACGGCATGATGCGCGAAGCCATCGATGATCCCGATCCCGTTCTCTTCATAGAAAATTTGCCGTCCTATTGGGTGCAAGGCCCGGCGGCCGAGAAGGGACATCGCGTGCCGATCGGCAAGGCGAACGTTTCGATGGCCGGCACCGATGTCACGATCGTGAGCTATAGCCGCGTTCTCAACGAGGTTTTGGCAGCACAGGCGATGATGGCCGAGGCTGGTGTTTCAGCGGAGATCGTCGATCTGCGCACCATCGCACCATGGGATCAGCAAGCTGTCCTCAAATCCGTCAGGAAGACGGGAAGGTGTCTTGTGGTTCATGAGGCGGTGAAGCCGTTCGGTGTAGGTGCTGAAATCGCCGCCGTCGTGCAAAAGGAGTTGTTCGGTTTATTGAAGGCGCCGGTGGAAAGGCTGGGCGCGCCGCTTGCATCGGTGCCCTTCTCCCGCCCACTGGAGGAAGCATTTGCACCTCGGGCGCAGGAAATCGCTCGGACGGCGATCCTGATGGTAAAGGGCGGCTGACGCCCTGCACCCGGCCGTCGCGCCGGGCAGGAAGATCGCCGCGACGCCAAAAATTACCGATCGGCAGATTACTTGGAAGCGGTAGCTTAGTGCTGGCTGAAGCAGCCTATGAAGCCAGAGCAGCTTTCAGGCGGGACGTTCACGCTTGATCGATTCCGCGACGTGATACGCGGTCTGTACGCGCGACGGGGGTATAATCTTCGTGATTAGTACACGCGCTGAGCTGCCGCCTACTACTCGCGCCATCACGGCTGCGCGATGGGATATACCTTCTCCACCCATCCCGATGACGGCACGCCGGGTGAAAGCTCGTGGAAGCCGGCAGCCTCACGACGCCCTGTTCGGTGAGGTGGTGGACGCGATCGTCGGCCACCCGGACTGGGTTCGTTGTAATGGATACATTTTGTTCATCGCAGGCACATGTCCGATCCGTCGCAACCTTGCCATACTGGCAAAGTCGGATGATCCGTCCTTGCGGCTGAGGCTCTCGCAGTTGATCCGCATCGCCGCGCTCAATGGCACGCATGTTCCCATCCGCCAGCTGCTCCTGCTCTGTTCGAACATCCTTCTCGGCGACGGCAAGAACGGCGGCCTCATCAGGTGTAACGATGCCCACGTCATTGCGCAGAGAAACGACGCGGCGGCCCGGGTTAACCCATAGGCGCGGAGATCGAACGGCGATTGCCGCCGACCCGCGTCACCCAGGCGCGACAGGGCAGCGAGGGCATGGAAGTGAAGCTCAATTGCCAGCGCGTCCGCACGCACGTGAAGATCGAGGTCAACCCATCGCTCCGGGGTCACCTGTTCCCCGTGCGTGACTTGGCCTGTTCCAACCAAGTGCAGGAACATTTCGAAGTCTTTGCGGAGGCGCGATGCGTGTCACACGGCGAGTTGTTCGGCGGAAAAATCTGCGCGGCGGTTGATCGGCAGCATCCCCGCGACCTGTTCGACGTCCGGCGTCTGCTCGATCAGGAAGGCCTGACGGACAAAGTTCGCCTGGGCGCGATCGCCGGCTTCGTAAGCCATGGGCGCCCGATCGCCGAGCTCGTCGATCCCGCGCGCAAGGATCAGCGCGAAACCTTTCGGTTCCAGTTCGAATGCATGCCATTCGAGCCTTTCACGTATGACGATCACCAAGCAACGCTCGAGCGACTAGTCAGCGCGCTTCGCGAAGTGTTTACCGATGACGATCGCGTGTTCCTCCTGTCCTTCGAGGCAGGCGATCCGGACTGGAGCCGCTTTCTAATCGCAGCGCTGGCCGAGTTGCCCGCGCCGCAATTCAAACTGATGAACATCCGCAAATTCCGTGAAGCCAGCCCGGAGCGCCATGGGGCGGTTCTCAGCGCGCTGGAGAAGTCCCTGACATAGGATTTGCCTACCCGCTTATCTGTCCGAAATTTGTAGGTGTATTTCGGACAAAGCTCCAACCAGCCCGATGCCGAGAAGGACTCGAACCGCCAGTTCATCTACGTCCCAGCCTTTCCCCACCAATCCAGATTGTGCTATTGATGCCCTTGGCGACTTCGTAAGTCTATTATTCGACCACAGAATCAATCTCTTAGGTGTCTTGCGACAAAGCTCTTCTGGCACTGTATCCGCCGAATTGTGGGGCTAATCAACTTCCTGCGATATGGAGCGCGCCGATCGGCGCCTCAGATCGGCGCGCTCCTTGGCCATCATGCCGAATAAACGGCACGCAGCCAGCCCTATGGCGGCTGGCCTAGCGGGCTCCGAGCGGGTTCGCCGCCATCCCCGCCACCGCCCTTGATCCGCCCCACACGGCGGCTTCTCCGACGGTCCCGGCGCTTTTTGGGTCCCGGGCCCCAAGAGGGCGTCAGGTCGACATCGATTGATCGAGCGACGTCGCCTGCACGATAGAGCGAAAATTCTCCAGAAATTCGGGGTGACGGCGCGCCAGGAAGCTCTCAATTTCGGGCTTCGAGAGGAGACGTTCGAGGAAACCCGAGGCGACCACTAAAACGAGCATGTCGTCGCCATAGGAGGCTTCGAGCTCCCTATAGTCCTCGCTTACCGATGCCATTTCACGCTCTAGCCGGGTCATCTGCTCGGCCGATAACCCGGTTGCCTTCTTCAGCTCATCGGGCTTGTGGAGATCGGCGGGCTTCGATGTGGCGAGCAGCGCCTTGGCATAGCTCACCGTGTAATTGTTCGCTGAGACCATGAGCTCGGCCACTTCCAGCTGGCGGATCGGCTTCATCTTGCGCAATTTCTGGAAGGCGTGATGCCCTACCGGCTTGTCCTTAAGCAGTTCGGCGACATCCGGGCTTATCCCGGCCAGGAGATGCCGTCGCTGCCGGATCACCTTCACATCGACGTTTAGTGCGCGCGCCAGCTTCTCTTCGGGTACGCCGCGATCGAGTGCCCTCACGATCATATAATGCTCTTGGATCGTAGCGAGGCGGTTCACCCGCTTGTTGTAGGTGAAGGACTCGTCATCATCGGCCACGACGCATGCCGCATCGGCGGCTCCTAGAAACCGGAGTGCATCGAGCCGCATATGACCGTCGAGCAGCAGATAGCTCCCGTCCTTCTGTCGGGCGATCGACAACGGCTCTATCAGGCCGACCTCGGCCACCGAAGCCGCGATCCGGCGATATTTAACCGTGTCGCGCACGCCTGCCGGCAAGGCCTTGGTAGGCAACAGATCCACGATCGGCAGGATCAGAACCTTTTGCTCGAAGGCGATCTTCACCAGTTCCGACATGCTGCCCCTATGCGGGTTCGATGCGCTCGGCGAGCGCGCGCGGGAGAGTGCTGAGGCCTTCGGCGCGTAGTAGCGTAGCGAAATGCTCGTCAGAGAGCAGGCGGCGCATGGCATTGGCAACGAACAGCAGCCGGCTACGTGCGAGCGAAGCGCGCTTGATGAGCAACTTCTGTCGCTCCGTCTCGCGCTGATAGGCGCGGATCAGCCCCTCGGACGTCACGGGCTTCTGAACACGGCCAGGCCTCGAGCCTCGCTTGTGAAGCTGCTTGCCGCTCGTATTGCGCTGATCGATGATCTTGCGGATTGCCAGCACCTGATTCCCAGGAATCGTTTTCTCCTCATAGGCTTCGGCAAGCGCGCGTTGGACCTCGCCGTCCTTGGCTCGGGCGATTTCCATCGCGATCGTGTGCGGGATCACCCCACGCTCAACTGCGGCGATCAGCTTTTCCTCGCCATTATCAAGCAATAGGCAGATAGCACTTACATACTCGACCGAGAAGTCGACCTTGGCCGCGATCTCGGCGTAGGAGTAACCGCGTGCATGCAGTGCTCCTATGGCATGCACCAGCTCGAGCGGACTGTGCTGGCGCCGGGCCAGATTCTCGACCAGACTCATCACGAAGCAGTCTTACTCGACCGCATCGATCACGATCGCTGGGATCTCCGTCTGGCCGAGTGCGATGAAGGCCTCGAGGCGCCCTTGGCCACAAACAAGGTCGAACCGGGCCTTCCCCGGTCGCTGGCTCACGGTGATCGGCTTCTTGAGCCCCAAATGGGCGATGCTGTTTACCAGCTCCTGAAAGATGCGCTTGTTGCGAAGCCGTTCGCCTCGGGGCTTGCGACGAACATCATCATCCTGACCGATCGGCGCAGCTATCACCTTCTGCTCACCGCAACGT
Source organism: Novosphingobium fluoreni (assembly GCF_014196615.1). Classification (GTDB taxonomy): domain Bacteria; phylum Pseudomonadota; class Alphaproteobacteria; order Sphingomonadales; family Sphingomonadaceae; genus Novosphingobium; species Novosphingobium fluoreni. Next base: position 276,960 of record NZ_JACIDY010000004.1, on the reverse strand, counting down.
TGCGCACCGCCATGGCTGCGCTGTCCTGGACCTATCCGGCCGATCAGCTGATTGCGCTCAGACGTGCTGCCAAGCAGGCGGTCGCAGCGGCGCCGATCTCGGAAGGGCTCGCGGTCTACAGTCTGCATTTCAATTACACGGTGAGCGGCGACCAGCCGGCATGGCGACCGCTGCGCGCCTTCGACGACGGCCGGCAGACCTTCATCGAGTTTTCTGCCAGCCTTGCAGTTGGCGATGCGCCCCCGCTCTTCATCGTCGGGCCGACCGGCGAAGCCGAGCTGGTCAACTATCGCGTCCGGGGGCGCTACTATGTCGTCGATCGGATATTCGATGCGGCGGAGCTCCGGCTCGGCACGAAGAAGCGGCAGATCGTTCGCATCACCCGTGTCGCCGAAGGTCGTCAGGCCTGGAAGGGCAAGCGCGCATGGGGTGCCTGCTGACGATCCTACTCTATTCGACGATGACATTCGTCGGAGCTAGGTTCGGCCTCAGGCTGTGCAGGTACGGAAAACGAGCATCGAACATTAGCCGTCGCCCCGACCACCAACTGGTTGGTTGCCGTCTAGTTATGATGACCGACTTGTCAGCTACCTTAAGGTCTTGTGGAAAACGCGCATCACGGCATCTACATCGTCCACGGTGTTGAACAGCGTCGGCGCAAATCGTATGCGATTTTCCGAGCACGTGACATAGCAGCCGGACTGCTGCAACGCTGCCTTGATCGAGCCGCAGTCAGCGCAGTGGAAGGCGATGATAGGCCCATGCGATGCGAATCCTGCTTGTTTCAGTCCCAGCTTGGCTGCCTCCGACCCGATGTGCTCAAGGATCTGCTGGCGCGCCGCTACGATCGCGTCGAGATCGACCGACGTCAGAAATTCGAGCGAACTGGTCAGCGATGCCACGACGATGTTCGAGATCGATCCGACTTCGAACTTGCCAGCGGTTCCCGGCCGCGTCCGCCAGTCCTGCGATGCGCCGTCGGAGGTCGCCACCTGACGCGCTCCGAATTGCGTGGCGGTGAGCTCTGGCAACGCGGAGCCGCGCACGTAAAGGAACCCAAGACCAAGGTCCGCCATGAGCCATTTATAGGATGATGTTGCGGCATAATCGACGCCACTGGCGTCAAGGTCAATCGGTAAGGCACCGACGCCCTGCATCAGGTCGACATAGACGCGGGCGCCGTGGGCATGGGCCAGTGCCGATAGCGCCGCCAAGTCGTGCCTATGGCCATTCCACGCGGAAACCCAGGACACGGCAAGCAGCCTGGCACCCCTTGCAAGCGCCGCCTGGACATCCTCCAGATAGACCACACCCTGCCGGGCGCGAACCACGTCGACCTCGACGCCGGTCTTCCGCAGCTGATGATACATATAGAGCGAACCGGTATAATGCAGTTCGTCGGTCACGATCCGGTTGCCGGCTCTTATTCCGAGTGCAGAAACGATCAGGTTCTCGGCGGTGGTAGCCGTCGGAACGAATGCGACCTCGTGTGGCCGCACGTTCACCAGGCGGGCGAAGAGCGATTGGACGCGATCCTGTTCCCGCGCGGTGTGCGAAGCGACCGCAGCATTGGTTCTGCAAGCGAGATAGTCCTGGATCGCCTGGATGCTCTCGAGACTCATCGGGTGCTGATAGGCGCTGTCGAGCCAAATTCCGTGGAGTTTGAAGTGCTGACCGAAGGCCTTGCGGACGGTCGGTTCCGGCCGATGCCAGCCCTGATGCGGAAGGTCATCCGGCACGATCAGGCGACCGCACCGAGCTTCGAACGGTAGACCCAGTAAAGCGTACCGATCCCCCCCCATACACCGATCAGCGCATAGGGCCGCCAATCGGTTTCGTAGCCGAGTGCGAACAAGCCGAGCGCGGTTGCCGCACCCAGCAGCGACAGCGCGAACACTGAGGTTCCACTGAGCCGCATCCGGGCGGCAGCCAGCACATCAGGCCGCCATTTCGAGACTTTGACGCCACATAGGCAAACGGTCAGATATTTCAGAATCGTGGGAATGTTCGAGGCGAGAAACAGAAAGACGAGATTGGAGGGCAGACAGAGGCCCGCGACAAGGCAGGCGAAGGACGCGGTGATCGCGACCCGGGGGACGGCCGCCTCGCCCGACAGTCGCGCGAGCGCCGGTGGCATCACCCCGGCCCGGCCCATGGCGTAGAAGGCGCGCGAAAAGATCAGGAAGGATGCGTTCAACGACTTGGCGAGCGACACAATGGCAGCACCGACGATCAACGTGAGCGCGAGCGAGGGGATCGATCGCCCGGCTGCGGTGACCAACGGGGCTGACGATGCTGCGAGGCCCTTGGCGCCAACCAGCCCGAGCGCGACAACGGCGACCGACAGATACACGGCTCCGATGACCAGGAGCGAGAGGAGGATGCCAAGCGGGACATTGCGTTCGGCGTTGACGACCTCCTCGCCGACCTCCGTCGCGCTTTCGATCCCCATGAACAAGTTGATCATGATCGGTGCCGCAAGAAGGATCGGCCACAACCCTGCAGGTGCGAGCGGAAAGATGTTGTCCGGCCGGATTGCGCCAATTCCGGTCACCACGAAGATACCCAGTGTCCCGAGCAGGACGATCATCAGAATCGATTGCGCCTTCGCGGCGACCTTCAGTCCCGCAAGGTTGACGAGAAAGACAATGACAAACAGCGCGAACATCGCCGGCTTTACCGGCAGCGGCACGACCATCGAGGCATATTGCACCAGAACAAGGCTGACCGTCGTCAGCTGGCCGACGCTACCGAAAATCCGCAACCACGACAAAAAGAAGCCAACGAACGGATGGAGATATTCTCGCGGCCATTCGAACGACGCGCCGGATCGTGGGTTTGCGGATGCAAGAAAGGCGTAGACCAGCCCGAACACCGCCATTGGCATGGCGGCAAGAACGGTCGTCACCAGAATGCCCGAACCGCCGATCGCGGCTGCCGGAGAGAGAACCGAGAAAATACTGAACCCGAGCGCTGACCCGGCACTAATCATGACAAGATCGAACAGCCCGATCGTTCGGGTCAGATGTCCCGCTTCAGCCGGTTCAGACGTCGAGATAGAACTTTGCATGCCTAAATTATCCGACATGGATCAAGCGCGTTTCGGCGGCTTGAAAGATCAGTAACAGATCGCGAATCAACGGCTCGTCCGCAACAGATCCCCGACCGTGTCTTGGAGGCCGCCAAAAACTCTTGCCGACGACTCGATATGATTGCGCATAGCGGCTTCGGCATCGTCAGGGCGGCGCCTGATGATGGCGTCAACGACGTCACGGTGCTCGGCCATGGTGTCGACCTCCAGGCCGCTGTCGAAATTCCAGGAAATATAGTAAAAGCGTCGCGCCCGATCGTGCAGACCGCGCAGCAGCTGTTCGAGGATGGAATTGCGCGTTGCCTGCGCGACGGCCGCGTGAAAATTCTGATCGATTGCCATCAGGGCCTCACGCGCACCGTTGCGACCCAACACCTGGCCCTCGGTTATCCCAGCCGTAAGGGATGCGCGCTCTTCCTCGCTCGCGCGGCTTGCCGCCAATCGCGCGGCAGCAGGTTCGTTCACCAGCCGCGCCTCGAACAGGCTTTGGATGTCGCGGATGGTGAGCGGCGCGACGATCAGGCCGCGACGGGGTACGATCTCGATCAGGCCTTCCTGCGCCAATCGCATGATGGCCATGTGAACGGGCGTCCGGCCGATTCCCAGGTCCGCACTAATCTGCGCTTCGTTGAGCGATGCGCCAGGACGATAGGTCAGATCGATGATGCGCTGTTTGACACTGTCATAGGCATGCGCACGCAACGGGATCGCCGGTTGATCGCTAAGAGGACGATCGCTGCGACGCGTCGCGCCAGCTTTGCTGCGGCCCGTTTTTACCGAGGCCGAACGCGCCCCGGCTTCGCCTGCACCCTCGGTCGACCGATCTGTCCCGCTTGGTCTCATCATCCCGCCCATTTCAATTCGACTCATTCGTGACGCGGACTTTGACGAGCCCGCTATGCTCGTGTCCCGTCAGGATCGCAGGCCAACGAACGCTCATGCCGACCGCACCGACCGAACGATCGTCATTGCCGCGTGCGCCGCGGCGATGTCCTGGATCGCGATCCCCGACGAATCGAAGACGGTGATGTCGTCGGCAGACGAGCGACCGGATACCGTTGCGCAGATCAAGTCGCCGAGCGAGCGGCGACGCAGGTCCGCAAGCGTCGCCTGGCCCGCAGCCAACAGATGCTGGGCCTCGCCGATGACTGCCGACTGCTCGGGATAGTCCATATAGAACAGGCTGCGCGCGACGAGCTCGACGGGAAGCTCCATCTTGCCGACATTGTCTGAGCCCATCGCAGACACATGAGTGCCGGGCCGAATCCATTCGTCACGCAGGACGGGAGAGGTTGCGGGCGTTGCAGTCACGATGATGTCCGCTTGGCGCGCGAGATCCTCGACGTCGCGAAACTCGACTATGAGCCCGGTTCGCTCCCTTACCGCTTGGGCGAAGCGATCGGTATCGGCGCCCGCCCGACGTGCGGCATAGACCGTGTCGATCGGCCGGACCGCCGCCACGGCTTCAATCTCGAAGACCGCCTGTGCGCCCAGCCCGATGATCCCCAGCCGATGGGCATCCGGCCGCGCCAGATACTTGACCGCGATCGCATCGGCGGCCGCCGTCCGCAGGCCGTTGAGATATCCCGCTTCGACGACCGCCACGACTTCTGCCGTGACATCGTCGATCAGCAGGGTCGTCGACGTATGCGACGCGAGCCCCCGTGCGCGGTTTCCAGGGTTATACGAGGCGGCCTTCACCCCCATGAACCCGGTCGAGGCATCGAAGCCGGATTTGATCGCGGTAATGTGGCAAGGATCGGAGCCCGACCCGCGGGCGACGGGAAAGACTTTGCTCTCGCCGCGTCCAAACGCCGCGAACGCCTTTTCGACAGCATCGATGACGACCGCGGCGCCAACGTGCTGCTGAATTTCCTGGTTGGTGATGACGAGCATTCGGTTTGGCCGTCCTAATTAGAAAGGGTGGATCGGTTGGCCGATAGACCACGAACGACGACACCGCCTTTCATCACGAACGACACATGTTCGAGACTGCGGACATCGACGAGTGGATCGGTGTCGACGGCAATGATATCGGCATACGCCCCAGGCGCGACGATGCCGATGTCCTTTTCCCCGATCAGGGCGGCAGCATTACTCGTGGCGGTCTGGATCGCTTGCATGGGCGTCAGGCCGGCGGCAGTCAGCAATGCGAACTCCTGGGCCTCGTCGGAAAAGCCCACGAAGCCCGAAGCATCGGTGCCATAGGCGATCTTGACGCCTGCCTTGTGGGCGGCGGCGACCATTTTGAGATTGATCGGTGAGACGTTGCCGATCTTGGCCGCGAAATCGGGCGGGAAGCGGTTGGGATTGAGCCGAACCGATCGCAAGAGGTCGTAGTTGGTCAGCATCGTCGGGACGAGAAAGGTGCCATGCGCCTTCATCAGCGCGAACGTTTCGTCGTCCGAGAAGGTGCCATGTTCGACCGAATCGACCCCGGCCCGCACTACGGCGTCGATCGCAGCCTTGCCGTGTGCATGCGCCGCAACACGCAATCCGAGATTGTGGGCGGTGTCGATCGCCGCCTTGATCTCGTCATCGGTCATAAGCTGGGCATTCGGATTGTCGCCTACGGTCCCGACACCGCCGCTCGGCATGATTTTGATGACCGTCGCGCCGCGTCGCATATGATCCCGGACGCTTGCACGCACGGCATCGGAGCCGTCGGCAACGTCGAAGCGGCGATCGGGATCGTTCGAGTCGCCATGCCCGTTGGCCGGATCGGAATGGCCACCCGTCGGTCCGATCGGCTGAAGCGACACCCACATACGCGGCCCCGGCGTCTCGCCGCGATCGATCACGGTCTTCAGATCACGGTCGATTTCCGTCGGGCTGCCAAGGTTCCGTATCGAGGTGAAGCCCGATTCGAGCGTCGCCTTTGCGTGCGCTGCGGCGACGACGGCCCTCTCTCCATAAGGTCGCTCCGTCGTACTGCGCGGGTCATCCCAGTGATTGTCGTCGTCCGTCAGATGGACATGACAATCGATCAGGCCCGGGAGCACGGTCTTGCTCGAAAGGTCGATAACGTCGGCGCCGATCTCGGTTATGAAGTCGGGTGCGACGCGCGCCACGCGCTGCTCGTTGATGACGATCGACACATGCTTTATTGGTGACGGCGAACGCCCGTCTATGAGCGTTCCGGCGTGAATGATCGTCGTCTTCGCAGAAAGGGGCGCATGCGCCGCTGCGATCGCAGCCCAGCCGGCCATGACCTTAAAAAAGCGCCTCAAGACCAGCCTCCCCTCATTTGACGCCGGCCCTCACCGGCCAACCACCGCCCGATCAGCGCTGACTGCTTTTCACAACGATTAATGCGGTGAAGTCTCACGCGCTGTCAACACATCGACATCATTCTTTTTATGACACTGATATAAAATGAGATTATTCTAAATAAGACATTTCGAAGAAAATTACTTGCAGTACAGTCTGATTCGGTGAAACTTCACGACAGCGGACTCGGAATGCGCTTGGCAAAGCGGGCGCTACCGGGGGGCGCAGGTTTCCGGAGGGATCGATGTTGTGGCGAGCCTCGCGACGAGGCTCGGACACACCGCGTGTCGGAATGGACGATCAGACAGAGGGGGATCAATGAAACAGGTAATGTCAGCGAGGGGTGCGGTCGTGGTCGCCCTGCTGTCCTCGACCATCCTCGGTGTGCCAGCCTTTGCCCAGCAGCAGCCATCGAGCCAGCCGGATACCACCTCGCCGAATTCGCCGTCCCCCGGCGCGACCGCTACTTCGGCCGGCGGTTTGCCTCAGGCCGACGGTGCGCGCGCCGGCGTTGCAGACATCGTGGTCACGGGTTCCCGCATCTCGCGGAGGGACACGGTGGCGAACAGCCCGATCGCGACGATCAGCGGCACCGCCTTCAACCAGACGGGCGCGGTCACGCTCGAAGACACTCTCAATCGTCTTCCGCAGTTCTCACCAGGGACCGGGGCGACAACGAACGACAATCTGTCGGGCGGTATAACCACTCTCAATCTGCGCGGCCTCGGATCAAACCGGACGCTCGTGCTAATGGACGGGCACAGGCTGCCGGCATCGACCGATCTCGGTGCGGTCGATATCAACATTATTCCCGATGCACTGATCGAATCCGTCGAAACCATCACCGGCGGGGCCTCTGCCGCTTACGGTTCCGACGCCATCGCTGGTGTCGTGAACTTCAAAATAAACCATCGGTTCTCGGGCATACGGCTCGACGCACAGAATGGCATCAGCGCGCGTGGCGACGGCTACACGTTCAAAACGTCGGCGACCGTCGGATCCAACTTCTCTGACGGTCGGGGCAATGCCGTACTGTCAATCGGCTACCAGCAGCGTGATGCCGTCAACAACAGCGATCGCGCCTTTTCCAGCATCGTTCGACCGTCATCTAGCCTACCTTACGGGGCCCTCATCGTCGATGCGGACAACCAGCCCTCGGATACGTCCGTAAAAGGTATCTTCACCCGCTATGGAGTCGCGCCAAGCCGCGTCAATGGCGGCACCAACCTTGCCTTCAACAATGACGGCTCGCTGTTTACATATTCGAGCAGCGCCCTCAACTATCGCGGCAGCGCCCCGGACGTGTTGGTGTCGAACCGTATCCGCTACAATTCCAGCGGCAACAACGGCCTCATCCTGCCGATCGAGCGCCTAAGTGCCTATGGCCGGGTGGAGCACGAGGTCGGGGACAACACCACGGTGTTCCTCGAGGCCAATTTTCAGCACTTCACGTCGCGCGCACAATATGCGCCGGCCGGATTTACCTTCACCGCGCCGGCGACGAACCCATTTATCCCGGCCGACCTTGCCACCGTCCTGGCATCACGCCCCGATCCGGCGGCAGATTTCACGATCACCCGTCGTTTTACTGATGTCGGCTTCCGCACCGCATCGACCGAATATAACGAATTCCGCACCGCGGGCGGAGCCAGCGGCAGGCTGCCGATCGGCGACTGGACATGGGACGCCTACGGCTCTTATGCGCAGGTGACGGCGGAGGAACGCGACCGTAACGGCTTCAGCGTCGGCGCCCTCGAGACACTACTTTACGCGCGGGACGGGGGGCGCAGCCTTTGCTCAGGCGGACTCAACGTGTTTGGAAACCAAGCCGGCAGTGCCTGCGCCTCCTATATCCGTCGTGATACGATCCGAAACACCAGAACCTATCAGAGCGTAGTCGAGGGCACGATCCAGGGGTCGCTGATTAAGCTGCCGGGCGGCATGATGAAATTCGCTGCCGGAGCGGACTATCGGAAGGACGGCTATCGGTTCACTCCCGATTCCGCTTTGCTCGCCGGTGACGTCGTCAGCTTCTCGAACGGCGTGGTGCCGGCGGAAGATGGCGCGATCACCGTCAAGGAAGCCTTTGCAGAACTTCTCGTGCCGATCCTGGCAGACCTGCCGGCGATCAAGAAGCTCGAGGTCGACGCCGGCTTTCGCTACTCCGATTACAACACGTTCGGCGGTATCAAAACCTATCGCGTCGAAGGATCGTGGGAAGTCGTCGATGCCCTGCGGTTCCGGGGCGGTTATGCGCGTGCCGTGCGAGCGCCGTCGGTCGGGGAACTGTTCGCACCGCAGAGCCAGACATCGCCGCTGATCGGCGCGGCCGGCACTACCGGCCAAGGTGATCCGTGCGATGTTAACGGCGCCTATCGGACCGGCGCCAGTGCGAGTCAGGTAAGGGGCCTTTGTATTGCTCAAGGCCTGCCATCGACCATTGTCGATCGATACACCTTCGACAACACGCAGATCGTGGACGGTGGCGTGACCGGTGGCAACCCGAACCTACGTCCGGAATCCGCAGACACCTACACGGCGGGCGTGGTCGTGACGCCGGGGTTCGACGCGCCAATCCTCCATCGGCTGAGTATCTCGGTCGATTATTACAATATCACCATCTCGAAGGTGGTCGGGACGATCGACGGCCTGACCGCATTGCAGCGGTGCTACAATTTGGACGGTTCGAATCCCACGTATAATCCGGGCAACATCTATTGTTCGCTGTTCGGTCGCAGCACCAGTACCGGGCAAATCAACTCCTTCTCGCTTACCAACCAGAACCTTGGAAGATACAAAACCTCGGGTCTCGACATAGCGTTGGACTGGAATGTCCCGCTGTCGGCACTCGGGATATCCGATCGCGCGGGAAGCCTGCATCTCGCAGCAGCGGCAACGCGACTTCTCGCCTTTGAAATCCAAACTTTCCCGGGCGACCCCAACGTTAATTACAGGGGTTATATCGGCGATATCGGCTATCCGAAGTGGCGAAGTGTCGAGACGCTGACGTACCTGAATGGTGGGTTCAGCATTGGCCTGCAGCATCGCTATATCGATGGGATGGTCGATGTCGGCCTGATCGGCACCGATGATCGCAGCACGCGCGTCCCGGCGATCAACTATTTCGATCTCAACCTTGCCGTTGCGGTGTCAAAGGCATTCTCAATGCGTTTGGGTGTGAACAACCTGACCAACGCGCAGCCCCCGGTGTACGACTCCTTTTCACAATCGAACACGAATCCAGGTGTGTATGACGTGCTCGGCCGGACATTTTACGCAGGCGCGCGCGTCACGTTTTGATAGCGGCGGTCGCAGTGGTGTCGAACGGGGGATCTATGACTGTCATTCGTATCGTGATGATCGCGCTCCTGTCCGTGACCGTGCCGCTTGCGTCGGCGATGGCAGAGACGGTCGTGCCGACGACCGGCGCTGGCGAGGGCCGGGGCGATGCGCAGGGCTTCAAGCCCAGCATCACCAAACACAAGGGGCGGTTCGGCAAAGCCGAGATCCACTATGAGGCGATCGCCGAGACGGTTCCGATTGCAGGCGAAAACGGCCAGCCCGAAGCAGAAATTTTCTCCGTCGGCTACACCGCGATCACCAAAGCGCCCGCAACCCGGCCGGTTACCTTTCTCTACAATGGCGGCCCCGGCTCGGCTTCCTTTTGGATACAGATGGGTGCCTTCGGCCCCAAAATTGTTGCTTTGAACGGTCCGTCGGGTGGCAGCGATCGGTCCAGCCCAGGCAACCCACTCGTCGACAATCCAGACGCCTTGCTCGATGTCACCGATCTGGTGTTTATCGATCCCGTCGGGACGGGGTTCAGCCACGCCGTCGGAAGCACGAAGGACGAGGCCTTTTTCAAGACCACGGCCGATGCTTCGTCCATCGCGAAGTTTATTCGCGCTTGGCTGACCCGTCATGGCCGCTGGCAATCCCCCCGTTTCGTCGGCGGAGAATCCTACGGATCGATCAGGACCGCGATGATCGTAGACGACGATCCGTTCATGACCTTCAACGGTGCCTTCCTCATCTCGCAGGGACTCGACTGGGGGACGGTGATCATGCCGCCCGGTTATGATCGCGGGTACGAACTCTTTCTGCCGAGCTATTCCGCCGCAGCCTGGTACTATAACCGCTACCAGGCAAGTGCGGTGTCGTCAGTCGCTGACGCGGTGGCCGAAAGCCAGCGTTTTGCCGAGCGCGATTATGTCTCCGCGCTCGCTCGGGGACAGGGGTTGAGCGCAACCGACAAGGCCAATGTGGCCAGCCGCCTTGCCCAGCTGACCGGCATTTCGAAAGACGAATGGATAAGGGCGGACCTTCGCATCGATCCGGACGCTTTCCGCCGGCTGCTATTGCGTGACCAGGGTCTGCGGATCGGCCGCTTCGATGCCCGCTATTCGATTGGTAACAGTCAGGTTTTCGACGCGGGCGAGCGCTACGACCCGTCGCTGTCGGCCGCCGCGCTTCCCTATTTGAACGCCATGCGCGCGTATCTGTCGTTGGGTCTCGGCGTGACGACCGACAAACCGTATGTCGGCGTGATCTCCTCGGACTGGACCTACGATCTCAGCAACGAAGCGTTCATCAATCCGGCTCCGAAGCTCGGCGCGGCGATGACACGAAACCCGGGCATGCGCCTGTTCGTCGCATCGGGCTATTACGACTTCTCGTCGCCCGTATCGTCGGCCCAGTACAATATCGGCCATGGTGGGATTCCGTTGGATCGCACGACGATGAGATATTATCCGACCGGGCACATGATGTATCTCGACAGCGAGCATCGCCGGGCGTTGCTGGATGACATGCGCGCCTTCATCGTGGCGACACTCGACGCCCAGGCAGTTCGATAATGGCCCGTATGCGTTGCGGCAGGATGGGTCGATCTGCCTTAGCGCTGCTGACGCTCGGGCCAATAGTCGTTGCCCCTGTGCAGGCGACCGGCCGGTCCGGCATCTTACCCCCCGAAAGCAGACGCCAGCACGATGTCACGGTGAACGGACAGCGTCTTACCGTCGTTGCCGCGCTCGAACGCTATCCGGCGCAGGGGCGATCCGGTCGGCCGTTGGGCAGCGTCTATCTGACCAGCCTGACCGCACATTCGGGTGATAGCCGGCGCCCGGTGATCTTCGCGTTCAATGGTGGCCCGGGTTCGAGCAGCGCCTACCTCAACCTCGGGATGTTGGGCCTGCGGCGCGTCCAGGTCAGCGGCCCGGAGGCGCGCGGACCAACTGGCACCATCGTCGACAATCACGACACCCCGCTCGACGTCGCCGATATCGTTCTGATCGATCCGATCGGTACCGGCTTCAGTCGGCTCGCCTCGCGAGGCGCGGCGGGCGAGGCCTATTCGGCGGTCGGCGATGCCGCCTACATTGCCGGTGTCATCCGGCAATGGCTGAAGCGGCATCATCGTGAGGCCGCTCCCGCGTTCCTGGCGGGCGAGAGCTACGGGGCACAGAGGGTCGCCAGCATTCTACGCGTGTTGAGCTGCAACGGGGAACGACACTGCACGCCACTCGCCGTCGAAGGCGCGATCCTCATCTCGCAGTCGATCGAAATCGTGAATACGTTGCAGCGACCGGGTAACGTCACAGGAATCGCGGCGGGCTTTCCGACAATTGCGGCGCTCGCCTGGTATCACAGGAAAGTTGACCGGCACGATCGCTCGGTAGACGGCGTCGTAGCTGACGCCCTTGCATTCTCTTCGATTTACCTCTCCGCGCTGTATCGCGAAAATTCATTGTCCGTGGACGAGCGAAGCGCGATCGTAGGCCAACTTGCCGCCTTCAGCGGCCTTGCGCCTGCCTTTTTCCAGAAACATCTGTCGATCACCAAGGACGAATATCGTAACGAGGCCTTCCGTCCGACGGGACAGGTGCTCGGAACCTACGACGCGCGTTATCTTGGTCCAGTCAATGGCGCGGGCGATCCGTCGACGAACGCGCTGGATACGGTGATCGCAGCAAAGCTGTCGCGCGTGCTCAACGAAGGCGTCGGGGTGCCGGCATCGTACAGCTACCGCGTATACAACGACGCGCTGGACGGGCGCTGGACCTACGCGCCGGTCGCAACGCCGTTTTCCAAATACGATTATGCCGGTGAATTCGCTGCTGCGCTCCGGATCAACCCCGCGCTCAAGGTGCTGGTGGCGGGCGGCCTTTACGATACCGCAGCCAGCGTTGGTGCGGATGCTTTCCTTTTGAATCAATGGTCGGTGCCAGCGACTCAAACGCTCAGCGTCCATTATCCGGCAGGTCACATGTTCTACCTTGACGATGCCAGCAGGGTAGACTTCGCGCGTGCCATTCGATGCTTCGTTGGCAGCCGTTCGATCGCGGTATGTCGAGCTGCGGCGCAAAGCCGGGGCATACCACCGGGGATCGGGTCGCTTCCCTCCCAAGGCCAGCAGGATCTCGCACAGTGAAGTATCTTATCCAAACCGCGCTCATGGTCGTGGCTTGTGCCAGCGTATCACAAGGCAATGCGGATGCCGGAACCGCCGCCCGCGCAGTGCCTCCTCTCCGGTCGGCAACGCGCCAGTCAGAAGCGATCCTTCGGGGTCGTACAATTCGATACACCATCACTGCCCAGGAAAGTCCGATCAGCATCACGCCGGGAGCGTCCCGGCCGGACGCGACGATGTTCTCGGTCAGTTATCTGCGGCAAAGCGCCAATCCCGCCGCCCGCCCCGTCATGTTCGTCTTCAATGGAGGGCCGGGATCGTCCGCCTCTGGTCTTCACGATGCATTCGCGCCGAAAAAGGTCGTCAGTCGCAATCCCGATATGGCGGTCCGATCGGTCGGGACCTACGTCGACAACAACGGCAGTCCATTGGACGCGACCGACCTCGTGTTCATCGACCCGCCCGGCACCGGCTACGGACGCGAATTTACGGCGGGTGCGGTGCGGCACTTCTCCTCTGTCCGCGATGATGCGAAAGTCATGGCGGACTTCATGGCGCGATGGCTGGAGCAGCATGGACGACGAGGATCACCCAAGCTGATCGCCGCAGAGAGCTACGGCGGCGTCCGCTTGGGCCTCGTTGCCGCCGAACTCGGCCGGCGGACGCGGCCGATACTGTTTGACGGCTATTTGCTGATTTCCCCCAGCACATTGGCCGTCGAAGACGATGAAAAAGCGCGCGGGTTCATCGCCAATGCGGTCGGCGCACTGCCGAGCCTGGCGGCTGCAGCGGCTTATTACCATAAAGGCGCCTATTCCACACTTCCGGCGGACGAGTTGCAGCGCAAAGCCTTCGCGTTTGCCCAAGGCCGCTATCGCGCGGCGCTCGAGCGCAAGGAGCGTCTGTCGCCGGTCGATCGTGCGCGGGTCGCGGACGACGTTTCGGCATTCACCGGCGTGCCATCGGCGCAGATTGATCGATCATCGCTCGTCGTCCCGATCGATGCCTTCGTCAAACTCTTGCTGGCCGACAGAGCGGAGCGCATCGGCCTCGGCGACTCTCGGGCACATGCGCTGCTTGCGCTGACCGGGAAGGCGCCTCCACCGTATGACGATCCATCGACCTCGCGCTGGACGATGAATTTCAGCTGGGACGATGCCATCGACGGCTATTTCAGGAATGCCGTCGGCTATCCGGTCACTTCGACCTATGTCCGCTACAACGGGGCGGTGTACGATTCCTGGCGATGGAATGCTTTGCCCGCGGAGCAGCATATCGCGTCCATTCTGATGGCCCAGATCAATCGCGATCGATCGAGTGCCCTGCTCGCGCTCGGCTATTATGACCTGATCATCCCTTACGAACTGCCGCTGCATGATTACCGCGCTGCGGCTGGCGGGTCACAGCGCCTCACGGTGCGCCTCTTTGCGGCAGGCCACGCGGTCTTCAACGACGCGACGGCGCAACGAGAGGCGGGCGAGGCGCTGCGCAACCTCATCGGCCAGAGCATCACAAACCACGCGGCGCGGTTGGCAGCGAGGAAGCGCCTCTAACGGTGTATCGGTTCGACATAGCCGCTGACGGCGTCTCATGCACCTTCGTCGCCTACCGCTTGGCGGCATCCTGTGCCTTTGCGATCGACCCGTTCCAATCGGGCAAACGTCTCTCACGCTGCAGCGTGCGACACTCGCCAGTTTCATAGCCTACCGTGAACGTGCCCCCAATCACGAGCGCAACGGGAACGATACTTGATGCCTTATTCATGCAACTAGAAAGCATTTTGAACGTCCGGTTCCAAGGTCGCGAAATGCCTTCGCGAACGGCGTAGATTGGGCGGGAGCGGCCGCCTTAGACGAAGCTGCCCTGCTCATCGACCACGCTCGAATAATAGCGTGCGCTCACCGTCAGTTTTAGGCGATCCAAGAAGGCACGACGCAGAGTCGTCTGCCCATTTGGATGTCGTTGGTCGTCAGCGGCTGGCCGCAGCCCCACTTTCGCGGCGGCGAGCGCCGCATCGACCAGGCTCATCCCCACCTCGCGATAGCGCTTGGCGAACTCGACGATCAGGATCGCGTTCTTGGCGCTCAAGCCGATGATGGTAATCAAGCCGACGCGGAAGAAGATGTCGTTCGCCATGCCCCGCGGCATGACAGCGGCCACCGCGCCGGTCAGGCCCAAGGGCACCACCAGCATCACCGCCGCCGGGATCGACCAGCTTTCATAAAGTGCGGCCAGGACCAGGAACACGACGAGCAGTGACAGGGCGAGCAACATGGGTGCTTGAAATCCCGCTTCACGTTCCTGCAAGGAGGCGCCAGTCCACTCGACCGCGAAGCCACGGGGAAGGTTGGCGGCGAGTTCCTCCATCGACTTCATCGCGTTCCCACTGGACACGCCGGACGCAGGCGAGCCGGTGATGCTGATCGAAGGATAGCCTGCCACCAGCATCACCGACACCGTGCCGAGCAGCGCGATGGGGGCGACAATAGCAGGAATGAGCGTGTAGCGGATGTTCTGCAGGAACAGGTACATCACCAGGAATACCAGGACCATCGCCTCGACGAGAGTATGCAGCACCTTCTCGATCGAGATCCGCACGAATGGGGCGGTGTCGAACGGCGCGGACCAGCTGACGCCGCGCGGAAAAGCGCGCGAAAGCTCGGCCATGCGTTCGTTCACGGCCTTTGACATCGCGACCGCATTGGCGCCGGGAGAACTGGATCGCGGCGGCGGCGGCGACTTTACCGTGCTCGCGCGTGGCGGTGCCGAAACTCTGCCGCCCCAATTCGATGCGCGCCACCTTGTCGAGCGTCACTGATGAACCGTCCGTGTTAGCCTTGAGGATGATGCCGGCGAAGTCTTCGGGCGTCTTCAGCTGGCCAACTGCGGCAGTGCGATGGCACCCAGCAGGATAATGGCGATAGCGATAACCCAGGCGAAGATCGGGCGGTCGATAAAAAAACGCGTCATCGGCTCAGCGCCCGCGCCAAGGCATGGGTTTGACCGGGGTGCCAATCTGCACCCGATCCTGCCCCTCGACGATCACCTGTTCGCCGGCGCGAAGGCCCGAAAGGACGAGGATGCGGCCGCCAACGACATCGCCCGCCGTCACGCGGCGGACGTGTACCCGATCCTGCTGTCCCACCACGCTGACCTGAGCCTGCCCGCGGGCATCGCGGGTCACCGCCTGCTGTGGCACGCTGAGCGCACCGGCAGCGACGAGGCGGGGCAGGCGGGGGCGTACGAACATGCCCGGCAGCAGCCGCTCAACCGGGTTATCGACGGCGACGCGTACCAATACGTCGCCGGTGCCCGGATCTACCGCTATGCCAGAGAACAGGACATGGCCTTTCACGGGATGCACCTGGCTGCTCGCGGTCACGATCTCGACAAGGGCATCGGTCTCACCGGCTGCGCGCAAGTTGGCGAAGCGATCCGCTGGTTGGCGCAGGTCGACATAACGCAGTCGATCTGCTGGACAACCACCAGGGGATTAACGTCGGCTACCGTCACCAATGCGCCTTCTGTGACAGCGGCTGCGCCGATGCGACCAGCGATTGGAGACGTCACGCGCGAAAAGCCGACGTCGAACTGCCGGCATCGCAGCGTCGCGCGGGCCTCCGCGACCTCGGCCGCCGCCTGATCGCGCGCGGCGACGGCGTCGTCATAGCCCTGGCGGCTGATCGCATCCGCCGCGACTAGCGCCTTCAGCCGTCCCGCTTGTGCGCGTGCTCGTGACAGCGCCGCCGAAGCCTTTTGCAGCGTGGCGCGCGTGGTATCTTTATCCGCGCGATAGGGCGCTAGGCTGATCTGAAACAGCGGTTGGCCGGCGTGGATCATCGCGCCCTGCTGAAAGAGCTGCCGCTGGACGATCCCGCCCACTTGCGCTCGAATTTCTGCGGTCCGCCACGCAACAACCCGTCCCGGCAATTCATCGGCCACGCTGGCTGGGGCTGGCTGAGCTGCAGCGGTCAGCACCTCCACCTCATCGGGTTTGGCGGCGGGCGCTTCGGTAACGCACGCGGCAAGCAGCGGGGCCAACAGCAGCGGCATCAGAGCGTTTCGAAAGGGCATGACGTTCATGAGGCCCTATTGGCCCGCCGCATTGTCGTTACGTCGAGGTTGTGTGGAGATTGTGTTGAGGCTCTGGCCGGCAACGCGAGCCGGTTGCTATCGCCTCGGTATGAGCCCGCTCGCCCTGATCGCCGAAGACGACAAGGACATCGCCGATATCCTCCGCGCTTATCTGGAGCGAGAAGAATTCAGGACGGTTCAGGCAGCGGATGGTCGCACGGCATTGGATGTTCATCTAGCATTGCGGCCCGACATCATTCTGCTCGACATCACCATGCCGCTGGTCGACGGATGGGAGGTGCTATCCAAAGTGAGACGCCGCGGCGGAACTCCCATAATCGTTATCACCGCGCTGGATCAGGATCTCGACAAGCTTCAGGCTCTGCGGATTGGCGCGGACGCGATGGCCGCTCGATTGCAGCGCATGGCCGACGACGTCAGCGTCTGGAATGCTCAGATCGCGCATGAACTGCGTACGCCGCTCACGATCCTGCAGGGGCGCCTGCAGGGGGCAAAGGACGGCGTCTCCCACTCGACGCACCCCTGATCGACGGTTTGCTGAAGCAGGTCTCCGGCTTGACCCGCTTGGTCGAAGATCTCCGTAGTGTCAGCCTGGCGGGCAGCGGTCAGCTAGAATTGTTGTTGATTGAAGTCGACTTGTCCTCGGAAGTCGTTGATATGGCACCGACGCTGACATTGATGTTGGAGCCGGTTGGATTTTCGCTGAAGCTGGACCACCCCTGCACGGCTCGGGCCGATATCGGCCGCATTCGGCAGGCAATCCTGGCGCTCGTCGACAATGCCAGCCGACACGCGGACCCTTGCGTGTTGACAATATCCACAAGCGGCGTGAACGGTGAAGCGTCGATTACGGTCGCTGATGCAGGACTAGGACTTCCGCACGACCTCGAACGGGACGCGTTCAGTCAGTTTGTGCGTGGCACGCAGTCACAGGGAGGATCAGGGCTTGGTCTGGCGGTTGTTCGAGGAATAGCTCGAGCACATGGAGGTGATGTGCATTATGAAGCCGATAGCGGCGTATTTGCCTTCGTTATGAAATGGCCGACATAGCGGCTCGATCGCTTCATGCTGGTGCGGCCGGGTCGCTGAAGCGGAGTGAAAGGGGCATATTGCAGACGGCTTTTTGTCCCGATGCGGCCATACCGGCCGCTTCCTCATCCGCATTACCAAGACCTGCTATTATCGAGGGCCGCGCCCGCACTAGCGTTGAATATCTCCGCATCTAGGCTTAAAATCGGACGATCGCCTACTGGCGATGCCGTTCAAAAAGCCAGTGTGCAGTCGGGGTGACGGTCTGATTCAGCATCAATATGCTAAATGGTGCCAATCGACGATGGGCGAGCGCCGGGTAAATCAGTGTGCAGCCCCCGGCGATCAAAGCCACCGGAGGTCGGGCTTCGCAAGGCCTATTTACCCGGCGTTTCATTCTGCAAAACGGCAAGACGCCCGCCATGGCGGGCGACGAATCGGTCGATGATCAGCAAGACAAGCACTGATGCGCCGAACAGCGGGAGCAACAGCGCCAGCACCACCACGACTGCTGTCACCCAGGGCTTGCTGGCTGCTCCGGTCGCAGGTGGCGCACCGATACCGTCGGCCGGCTTTCGTTTCAGCCACATTGCTATGCCGAGGACGCTGATCGTGATCAGGGCAATGGCAGTGAGCACGCCGATCAGCTGGTTCGCCCAGCCCAGCAGCTGCCCTTCGTGCCACGCGATGCCTGTGTTGACGACCCGGTCAACGATATGTTGGTCGCGAAAGCTGCGTCGTCCGGTTTCCGCTCCGGTGACCGGATCAAAAGTCACTTGTCGCCCCAACCACCGGTTTTGGGCCTCTGATTTCGCGGTCCATTCATTGCCGGTCGGCGGACCGAAACGCTGCGGGGTATGGGGGGGGATAACCAGCGCTGGAAATGCCAGATGCTGATCGCGCGCTTTCGAAACGAATACCGACAAAGGCAGCCCGTCCGCTGGCGCGGTCGACGGCATGGCCATCGGCATCAGGGGATGATGCCCGGCATGGCCGCCATCGACGCCAACCTTCCAGTCCTGCGGCCCTTTGACCAAGCCAAGCTCGGTCCGCACCAGTTTAAGGGCGCTGCCCCAGACGCCAGCCCACGGAAGGCCGCTGGCCAGCATCGCTAGAACTAGCCCAGCGATCCAGAATCCGGTTACGCGATGGACATCCTTGAGTAACGGCCGACCTCTTAAAGAAAGGCGGGGCCAAAGGGTGCCGGCGAGCCGAAATGGTCGCGGCCACCAAAGATAAAGACCGCTCAAGATCATGACGATCGTCCAACTCGAGGCGAGTTCTACGAGCCAGTCGCCAACATTGCCCAGCAGCAGCGAGCCATGAATGCGGGCCACGGTCTCCGAAATCCTGGTGGTCGGATCGCGAATTCCCAGCACTTTGCCTTGGGGCGAGACGAAGACGTCTCGCTGCGCGCCGTCGTGCGCGATTACATGAATCATCGCGGCATCGCCTGGTCGCTCGGGCAGGCGGTAATAGTTGAATTGCATGCCCGGGGTTGCGGCAAGTGCGACCGTCAGCTGTCTGTCCGGTGCTACAGCGTCCGACATGGAAAGCCCGTGGTAGGACCGTTCTTCCCACCGATCTATCTGAGGCTTGAACAGATAGATCGCACCCGTCACCGAGAGGATTAGGATGAAAGGCAGCACGAACAACCCGGCATAGAAATGCCAGCGCCAGATCGTGCGATAGGCGGTGCTCGCCGGTGGTGGTACCGGCCCGGTGCGCGTCACCATGTGACGCGTACGCCGCCGAATGCTGCGCGACCGGTACCCGGGTTGAAAAGCTCTGAATCTGCGCTGGCAATCCCAGCGACCGCGACGGTAGCGATATAGCGTTTGTCGGTCAGGTTGCGGCCTTCCACGTAGACCGACCAATGCTTGCTGGCGTCGAACCCGGCTTTAAGGTTCAGCAGTGCATAGGGATCGACCGTCAGAGCGTTGGCATTGTCCGCGAAATAATGGCCCGGTGCCCATTCGACGTTGGGACCTGCATATAGACCGCTGAAATGCTTGTAGAGCAGTTCTGCGCGCAGATAATGCTTGGGAATGCCAGGCAGTTCATTGCCTCCGTAGTTGGGGTCGACATCGAACGTGAAGTCGCTGTAGGTGTAGGCGGCGTTCAGCATCAGCTTGTCTCCCGACGCCGAGACGGGGATATCGCCGGTCAGCCCGGCCTCGATGCCTCGATGGATGGTGCGACCGGAATTGATGATAGAGCAGGCATTGAATGGCCCTGTTGTAAGGCACTGCAACTCATCATCGATTTGGGAGCTGTAGAGCGAGACGTCCCAGCGGACCACGCCGCTATGTCCGCGTGTGCCGATTTCAAAAGTCGTCGCGCGCTGTGGCTTGAGGTCGACGGCGGTGATGATATTCGCGTCGTAGCTCGGCACTTCGGCGCTACGCGAAATATTCGCGAAGGCCTGAGTTCCTGGAGCGATATCCCAGAGCGTGCCGATTTTGGGGCTCCACAGGCTGAAGTGCTCGCGACCCGACTGGTCGCCATTCGACAGGAAGCGGTCACGACGGTCGCGGACGGCATCGAGATATTGCGCGCCCGCAACAAGCGATAGTTTTGGCAGGATGAACAGGCAATCTTTTGCATAGAACGACAGGTTGCGCGATCTATCGATCATGGAGGCGGCCAGGGCACCCTTGGTCGCGGCGATATTCACATACTGATTGGTGTCGATCTTGCCGTTGTGGACACTGGTGCCGACGATCAGCCGATTGCGCGTACCGCCGATCAAGCGATCATCCACGATACGTGCAAATGCGCCATAATCATCGACCGTGAAGTCGATATACTGGAAGATCGGATGGTCGACGTGGCGCCGGTTGTAGAAGGCGCCGACCTCTAGCGCCGTGTCGCCGAAGCTGAAGCGGGTCCTGTTGGACACGCGAAGCGAATCGACGTTGCGTTGCTGGTCCTGCGCTACCCAGACGGGATTGGCGACGCGGGGATTGGTAAGTGCAGACGTCTTGCTCACTTCGCCCGGAATGTGCTGGTTGGTGGTCGCCCCTGTCACATAGAAGCGCGTTTCGGCGTTGGGGGAGAAGCGATAGCCAACATTGAAATTGCCGCGGATCGCATTGCCGTTGCTATGATCGCGATAGCCCTTGTTGGACTGCGCAGATACAGTCGCGAAATAGTCGAAATCGCCCACAATCCTGCCGGTGCTGGCTTGGCCCTTGATGTAGCCGAAGCTGCCGCTGTCGATGCGCGCGTCGAGCGGTGCGGTGTCGCGCCCGGTCGGCGTAACCAGATTGATGGCGCCGCCCAGTGCATTGGAGCCGTAGCGCAGAGCGTTGCCACCACGATATATCTCGACATAGCGATAGGCACTGGGGTCAATCTCAAAGAAATCGAAAAGGCCATCCGAGGTGTTCATCGGAACGCCATCGATCAGCACGCTGATGCCGCGAATGCCATAAGCGCGTGACAGACCCGAGCCGCGGATCGAAGCGCGCGCGTCGTCGCCCATACGTGTCTGGGTGATGACGCCTGGAACGTAATTCAGGATATCCTTGATGTGCTGGACCGGCGTGTTTTTGAAAGCAGTGTCGGGAACGATGTCGACGCCGCCCGGCGTGCGCATGATCGCGGCCTTCTACGGCCATGGTCACGCGGATGCGCGCCGACCCCGGGGGAGAGGCGCATACAATTGCAGCCGCCGACGCGACGTTTGAGATCAGTAGAGAGGTGGCCCTCTCAGGGGCGGACGCAGATAAGGCGGCGCGGTCGAATTCGGTAGCGCCATCGGACGCAAGCCGAGAACCAGGATAAACAGGATGGTGATCGCCAGCAGAAGCGGATCGGCACCGGTAAACGCTGGCGCTGAAAGGCCAGCAAAGATACAAGGCTGCCCGGCCTTGTCTTGATGACCGCTTCCATCCGACTTTCCATGCTGCAGGCCGGGAATCGGCATTGCCATCGTCATCCGCCCAGTGCCGGAGCAGATACTGGCGACAATCTGATCGTTGGATACGGTCGGCATGAAGCCGGCCGGAATGACGACTTTCATCATCAGCGCGAGCACAAGAATTGCGCCGGCAAAGGGCCTATTGGCAAGCACAAGATCACGCAGCCGATGCAAAGGATGGGCTCGTGCCCGTCAGGATTGGCCTTGTCATGCAAGAACGTGGGAGGGATGTTTTTTCGTTGTCGCGTTCGATGGTGAGGCAGGTTCCGGAAGCTCGTAGCGCGGTTCTCGATGTGCGCTATCCCGATCCGGGTCACGCGGTGCTGGACGAAGACGAAGCCAAACTTCGGCCCGCTGACGGTATTGGCCAGTCTAGCCGACGGCCTCGGCATTGGCGTGCCCATTACCGAGATGAGGCTCGAGAAGAATTAGTGAACCATAGGTATCGATCTGGCGGCAAAGAGTGCGCTGTGGATAAGCGGGCAGGGCGCGTTAATAACGGGGCAGGCGATTGACAGAGACGGCGGAATCGCGATGAGGCCGCGATCTTGTTCCGTTCTGGCGCTTAAGCTCTCTGAACCTATTGCACCAAGCTTTTAGCGGATGGTCGGCACTACCTGGAACGTGGCACTGTAGCGCATGAGGATCTTGCCCGATGTTCCGCCCTGGCGGACCAGGCCCGCCATGAACAGAACACTCTTGCCGGCGCGGATAACTTCGGTTTCGGCCTCAATCCAGTCTCCGGGTGCTGCCGGGCCGATGAAGTCGCTGGTCAGCGATGCTGTGACGATGCCCTTATCCGCCGGGCGACGGGCAATACCGGCCAGCGTCATCGATGTATCGGCAAGCATGAGGAACATGCCGCCGTGCATGTACGAACCTTTGTTGCGATGCTTCTCGTCCACTCGCATGCCGACGACGGTTCTGTCATCGCGCTCCATACCGTATAAAGGGCCGACCAACTCATGAAACGGTCCGAGCGGGTCAAGCAGCGTGAAGCCTTCGGGAATGTCGTCGGTCTGAGTCATCGATATCTCTGAAACGGGAAGGCGAGGCATCAGCCATGGTGGTGGGGCGCGTATTTCGTCAAGCACGGTGAGTGGCGATATTTCCCTTGCGATGCCGCCCGTCGACCAGCCGAATGGCCAGTCGACGGGCGGGTCTTCGATGTCGTGCGCGTGAACCGGCTGGCAGACGCGATCCGCCATGCCAACGGCGCTACGCTGATGGTCGGCATCTATCCCGACGCGCGCCGCGTGGACTTGCCCGATCGCCCGGCGGCGCAAGGCTTGCAATGGGTGACCCGGATCGGCCGCGCCGGGATAACAGAGGCGGGACTGCCGCACGATGGATTCCTGCCGCTGCGGCGCTTCATCCGCTGGGTCAACGACGAGAATTGATCCCAGGCGGACATATTC
This sequence comes from Novosphingobium fluoreni, assembly GCF_014196615.1. Classification (GTDB taxonomy): domain Bacteria; phylum Pseudomonadota; class Alphaproteobacteria; order Sphingomonadales; family Sphingomonadaceae; genus Novosphingobium; species Novosphingobium fluoreni. The sequence goes on along the minus strand of NZ_JACIDY010000004.1, from coordinate 253,723 downwards.
GATTGCGCCGCCAGGCCGCTATAATCCCGGCGGCGGTCCGTGGCCGCTGGCGCGAAAAGTTACGGCTAAGGGATCGTGGTAACTCTTGCTCCTGCTTGACAGCCAAGCCCGCCTCTTCATTGGATATCGGCATGCCTGCCACTGAGTCCAAAACAAGCCCGCAAGCCATCATCGACACGGCCGAGCGCCTTTTTGGTGACCATGGCGTGCTGGGTGTTTCCATCCGCCAGATCGGGCAGGAGGCCAAGATGGCCAACAACTCGGCGATCAATTACCACTTCGGCGATCGGGCCGGGCTGGTTCGTGCGATCTGGGCGCACCGCTTGCCGGTTCTGGATCAGATGCGCACCGTCCTGCTTCAAGACCTTGAGCAGCAGGGCATGACCCAAGATCGCCACGGTGTCTTGCGCGCACTGATGCTGCCGACCTACCTTTATGTCGATGAGGATGGCGTCCATCGATATGCCGCTTTCTTTCGCAGCGTCATGCGATGGCGAGAAGGACGGCCGCTGCGCGCGCAGGAAATGCACGCTAGCCCGGCCAGTGAACGCGCACTGGGACTGGTGCAGGCCCTTGCGCCGGATTTACCGCACCAACTCATGATAGAACGACTGGTCTATGCCAGCGGCGTTTTTCACGACATGATCATCGACCGTGATCACGCCATAGCTGAAGATCACGAGGTCGCCCCGGAAGATGCATTCCTGCACGAAGCGATCGACATGATGGCAGCCATGATCTTTCGCCCCGCACCTTGATCGGGGGCAAGACCGCGCGGGACTGTTTGTTCTTCATCTCTGCCGCTTCGTTTTGCAGCTTCGCTTTGAACTAAGGCCCCCCGGGGCCAGATGCGACAGGTACGCGATCAAGACGCATGACCTTGCGCGTGTACTATCCAATCGCAGGGGCGACATTGACTGGGGGGCGCTTTACACGCGGCCCTCACGGCCTCACTGCCGCTCGTGAGGGGCTTGGTGACAAGCTGGAATTTTGAAGGCCGCGGCGACGTGTGAAACGGATCAGGCGGCAAGCTGACGAGGAGTTTGGTGCATGAGCGGTGAAGCATATCCGGGTGTGGGTGCCGAAAAAACGGCAGAAATTGTCGCCAAGGTAGAGGCGTTCGTCCGTGACGTCGTGATCCCCTACGAAGTCGATCCACGCCAGGACGATCACGGGCCCACGGATGCGCTGATCGTTGAATTGAAGGGGAAGGCGCGCGAGGCCGGGGTGCTGACGCCGCACATCCTGCCCGATGGCCAACACCTTTCCCAGCGAGAGACGGCAGCAGTGCTCAAGGCTTCGGGGCTATCGATCCTGGGCCCGCAAGCCGTCAACACCGCCGCGCCTGACGAGGGCAACATGTTCCTGCTCGGCAAGGTCGGCAGTCCTGAGCTGAAAGAGCGTTTCCTCAAGCCTCTGGTGGAAGGGAAGGGACGATCCGCCTTCTTCATGACCGAACCCGCCGATGACGAGGGGGCAGGTTCGGACCCATCGATGATGAAGACCACCTGTCGCCGCGACGGCAACCACTGGATCATCAGTGGACGCAAGAAATTCATCACCGGGGCCGATGGAGCGATCGTGGGCATCATCATGGCCAAATCGATCGAGCCCGATTCCGAGGGTGGGGCCTGCATGTTCATGGTCGACCTGCCCGACCCCGCCATTCGCACCACACGGGTGCTGGGCACGATGGACGATTCAATGCCCGGCGGCCATGCGGAGGTGGAGATCGACGACTTGCGCGTTCCGGCTGACCAGATGCTGGGCGAAGCGGGGGAGGGGTTCAAGTACGCCCAGATCCGCCTTTCGCCTGCGCGCCTGTCCCACTGCATGCGCTGGTATGGGGCTGGCGTGCGCGCGCAGGAAATCGCCACGGACTATGTCAACCGCCGCAAGGCCTTCGGCAAGTTGCTGATCGATCACGAAGGTGTTGGCTTTATGCTGGCGGAAAACCTGATCGACCTGAAGCAGGCCGAACTGATGATCGATTGGTGCGCCGATGCGCTGGACAGCGGCTCGATCGGTACCACCGAGTCGTCGATGGCGAAGGTCGCCGTGTCAGAGGCGTTGTCTCGCGTGGCGGATCGCTGCGTGCAGGTGATGGGCGGAACCGGGGTAACGCGCGACACCATGGTGGAAAAATTCTATCGCGAAATCCGCTGCTTCCGCATCTATGACGGCCCGACAGAGGTCCACAAGTGGAGCTTGGCGAAAAAGATCAAGCGCGATTGGAAGCACGCCAACGCCTGAATTCATCGCGGCGGCGGTCTCGTGATCGGACCGCCGCCGACAAGGGATTCAAGATTGCGACGCATGATCAGGGTTCCAGTGCTGGGGGGCACACCCGTAGTCATCACAGGCCCGATTTGTGTCGCTCAGCAGGCGGGGGTTCGCTCGCCGGGCGGTCAGCCCTTGCCTCGACAGGGAATAGCATCCATCATCCGCGCCATATAATTGCCCACGAGGGCTCTCTTTGATCAACGAACTGGCGTGTGACTTACGCCGTCTTCGTCGTGACAGCAGCACATATTGGGAGGGGTGAGGATGCGCCTGATAAGCCGATGATCAACGCTATTGCCACGCCGCAGCAATTTGCGGCCGAGCGCGATGTGGCCGCCATGTGGGAAACCGATGTCGTCAAGCGCGCCCGCGCGACGGTCGGCTATTCGTTCGCGATGGCCCACGGCATCGACGTGCCTGAGGATGAGCGCGAAACCTTCGATGCGGCAATGGATGAATATGTAACGAACTATCTATTCAAGGCCGCAGCCAGCGATGGCGCACATCCGCGTTTTGTCCGCGACTTCATGCCCGCATACGAATGGGACGGGCGACAAGTCCACGGCGCGCGAATGGGCGGCGATAACCCAGACAATATCTATCAGCTTGCAGGCATCACCCACGGTGGACGATATCGCGTCACCGGCACGTCAACGGGAAAGCCACCGGCGCAAATAAGCCTGACGCTGACCGGCAATTATGGCACGTCAGTCACGATCCATACGCTGGAAAGCCACGAGTTGCAGTGCGACGCGGACGGTGGTTTCGTGTTGACGATCGATGATCGGCCAGCGAACGGCCGGCCGAACCATTTGACGACAGCGCCGCATGTGAAATTCCTGTTCGTGCGACAGTCACTTGAAGATTGGGCCACGGAATGCGGCTATGCCCTGGCGATCGAAAGGATAGACCCGGTCGACACTCCACCTCTGACCGTTGGACAGATGGCGGAGCAGGGCGCATTCCGCGCTGCCGAAGAAGTGCCACTTTACTTCTGGTTTCACCGACTGTTCAGCGGCTTGCCAGTCAACGCCGTCAGGCCGCCGTTGATTTCGGCCAGTGTGGGTGGATTAGTGACGCAGGCCGGTGTCCAAGGCTGGTTTCAGCTTGATGCCGATGACGTGGTGCTGATCCGATACCAGCCCGCAGGTGCCGCTTACGTTGCCTTGGAACTGACCGACTGGTGGTTCCGGTCCTTGGAAGCTGACCGTCGAACCTCCAGTCTGACCCGTGCGCAGTCGGTCGCGGATGAGGACGGCTGGATCACCGTCGTCCTGGCTCGGCGCGATCCCGGTGTCATGAACTGGCTTGATGCAGGCGATCGCGAGCGGGTTCTGTTTCTGGGGCGTTGGCAGGGTTTACCGTCGCAAGTCATCGCGGGCGGACCGCAGATCGAAACGACCGTGATGAAGCGGGACGCGTTGCCGATGGCGTTGCTGGATCGTCAGGCAATCACGGCAGAAGGGCGCCAGCGGCAAATCGATGACAGGGTGGCGGCCTGGAACCGGCGCATCACTGTGTAGCTAGATTTACCAAAAAAACAGGCCCCTTTTCGAGCCTCTTTTCGCTTATAAATCGTAAGCGGCCGCCCCGGGTTTCCCAGGGGCGGCCCCCCAATATTACAGGTTCCAGAGCTTCTCAGCGTTGCGGCCGACGACGTCCTTGGCCTTTTCTTCGCCAAGCTCGTCGAAGATCTTTTTGATCTCGTTCCGGCTCTCCCCGAATACGCTCTCACCGTGCGGGTAGTCGCATGACCACAGCAGATTGTCGGTCAGGTCGTAATCGCGCGCCAGCTTCAGGCCAACTTCGTCCGACATGATTGCCGCATAGCACTGGCGCTTGAAGTAGAAGCTCGGCAGCTCCTTCAGCTTCGGGCGCATCTCGGTCTCATAGACCTGATAGATGCGGTCAGCATCCTGGAGCGTCCAAGGCACCCAGCCAAAACCGCCTTCGCAGAACACGACCTTGAGGTTGGGGTGCCGCTCCAGAATGCCCGAGAACGCCAGCAGGGACCAAAGCGGGCGATAGGGCCCGAGGTTCTTAGTCAGGTTCGCACCCAGTGCGCCCTTGCCGCGGAACTCAAGGTAGGCCCCGACGTGGAACATCACGGGGATGCCGCTGTCGGCGATCGCTTCCCACATAGGCTCCATCGCCGAGGAGTTGTAAGGGACGTTCTTGGGCGCCGACGGGATTTCCAACGCCTTCAAACCCCAGCCCTTCATTTTCTTGAGATATTCGGCAGTATCTTCGGGCTTGTAGATTGTGGGCAGAATGCCGACGCCAACAAGGCGATCCGGGTTGACGGCGCAGAATTCACCCAGCCATTCGTTGTAGGCATCCATGCAGCGTGTAAAGAACGCCTTGTCTTCCATGCGCACCAGGCTCATCGCGCGGCTGTGGAAGAACAGCGAGGTGTCGATACCCTCCGCGTCCATGTCCTTCAAGCGCTCCACGGGGTCCCACATACCGGGACGGCCTTCGCCAATGTGCGAATCCAGGCCGGGAACGTCATAGTCCTGACCATCCACCGACATGTGCCAGCGGTTATCGTCGTCCATCCACAGCTTGGGCGCGCGAGCTTTGTCGTCACCCTTCAGGCGCTTTTCCCAAAGCCCGGCTTCTTCCATGCCATGATCGTCGACGGAAATGATGCGAGTGCCCGCAGGCGGGCGCCAGCCGCTATCCTTGCTTTCGCGGTGCATCGGCCAAGCGATACCGCCCAGCGATTCATCTTTCGAAATTGTACCGAGATTGTCCATTTCCGCCTTCTCCAGTCCCTAGATCATTTCTACTCAATCTATTCATCTAGTGAGTAATGTATTCAACATAGAAGATTCGGCTAGTTTTGTCAAAGGCGAAAGAAGTCCCCCATGGGCATGCGTAAAACCCCAGCAAGGCCGCATCTTCTGTCAAAGGCCAGACTGGCTTGGCGACTGGGGATGATCCAAACGCGGTGAACGAGAATCGCGGCTGCGATATCTGGCTGGGTGGTTGCCTAGACGTGTCGGTTGGGTGGATGGATGATCGCCACAGGTCGGTCCGCCACGGCCCCGATACGGGGAGTGCGGACCATATCGAGGGAAGTGGAAAGTGACTGACGAGTATGCCGGTTTCAAAATCGGGCTGGACCACACGCTCCCCAAGGTGATCGCGCATGTCGCGCGAGCCTATGGCGACAAGCCGTTCTGCGTAGATGAGAGCGGCAGAGTTACCAGCTTCGCTGCATTCGAACGCCGCGTGGCCGGTCTGGGGGCTCGCTTGCTGGACCTTGGCGTCCGCATGGGCGATCGCGTGGCAATCCTGGCGCCTAATTCCTCTGAGTGGGTCGTAGCGGCGAGCGCGATTGAGTCGATCGGCGCGATGATGGTTCCGATCAATACCCGATTCAAAGGCCCTGAAATTCAGTATGCGCTGGCGCGGGCGGGTGTCGTCGTGCTGTTCACGGTCGGAGAGTTTCTGGGAACAGACTATGCCGGGATGACCATCGAAGCCGGCGGCGGCCCCGGCACTGATGGGAGGCCGATCCGTGATTTGCCGGGTCTGACCACGCTAATCCGTCTGGACGAACCCGGCTTTGCGCCAGACCAGGTGGACGATCAGGCGCGCGCTCGTTTCGAGATTGCGGCGGCGGCCGTCACGCCGGATACCACGGCCGACCTGATGTTTACCAGCGGCACCACCGGCCGGCCCAAGGGGGCGATGCACGGGCATGGCCAGGCGCTGTGGATGACCAGCCTGTTCAGCACATCCAACGACCTGGGACCGGACGATCGTACCGCCATCGTCAATCCTTTTTTCCATTCCTTCGGCTATCGCTCGGGCTGGGTCTCCGCGCTGATGGGCGGCATGACGATGTGGCCGGTTTCCACTTTTGATCCAGGCGCCTTGCTGGAACTGATCGAGCGAGAAAAGATCACCCAGCTTTCGGGTGCTCCGACGGTGTTCTACTCGCTCATGCAGCACCCGGATTTCGCAAGGCGCGACATTTCTTCGCTACGCAGCGGTCATACAGGAGGCGCCAAGACGCCGCCGGAGATCATCCGCGCGGGCTATGACAAGCTGGGTTTCGATATCTTCCTGACCAGCTATGGTCAGACGGAATCGACTGCGATGATCTCTACCAATCATCCCGGCGACCCGATCGATGCAATCCTCTATACAGTGGGTCGCCCTATCCCCCATACCGAGGTAAAGATCGTCTCGCCCGAAGGGGAAGAGATGCCGCAAGGCGAGCAGGGCGAACTGCTGGTGCGCGGTCCGAACGTGATGCAGGGCTATTTCGACGATCCGGAGCAGACCGCGAAGACGGTCGTAGATGGCTGGCTCTACACCGGCGATGTCGCCCGCATCGACGAGGATGGGCGGTTGCGCATTCTTGATCGCTTGAAGGATGTGGTGATCGTTGGCGGTTTCAACGCTTACCCCGTCGAAATTGAGATAATGCTGGGCTCTCACCCCAACATCGTGGAAGCGGCAATTGTCGGTCTGCCTGACGAGCGCATGGGCGAGGTGACTGCTGCTTTCGTGATCCCGCGTTCCGGCGCGACGATCGAGCAGGCCGATCTGACTGCCTGGTGTCGTGAGCGCATGGCGAACTACAAGGTACCGCGGCACCTGTTCGTCGTGGATGACATGCCGCGTACGCCCTTGGGCAAAGTGCGCAAGTTCGAACTGCGGGAGCAGGCCCTGGCGCAGATTTCGAACCATTGATTTGCCCCCGTGCGTCGTCGCCAAAAGCGGCGTCGCCGGGGACGGCGCGGTTTCAACGTTCCGGAATGCTGAGCCATTGTCCGGTGCGAACGGATACAATCACGGCTTCGACTACCTCTTGAGCATGCGCGGCCTCTTCAAAGCTGCGCGGGGCGGCAGCGCGAGCCGCGACCGGTTCCACCATTTCGTGAAACATTCTGCCGGTCAAAACCCTACGCCGCCGCTCAAGCAGAGATTGGCGGGGTTCATTCGCCAACGATTCATCGGACTGTTTTATCGACAATGCGATTGTCGCGCCGGCTCGGCATGAAGAGGGCGCGCGACATGGTCTTTCGCTTCGTCAGCCGCGATTGACAAGCCAAGTTCCGGCGATGATGGTCCCCCCGAGATACGAGATTGGGAGTTTCGCTATGACATCGACCTTGGCCTACGCCGCACTTTCTCAAGGTTCCACCGTCGAACCCTTTAAAATCGAACGGCGGGAACTGCGCGACGACGATATCGCGATGGATGTGCTGTATTGCGGTGTCTGTCACTCTGATCTTCATCAGATTCGAAACGACTGGCACAACTCCGTTTATCCGGTCGTGCCGGGGCACGAAATCGTCGGGCGGGTTACCGCTGTCGGGGCAGGCGTTACCAAGCATCAGGTCGGTGATACAGTCGCGGTGGGGTGCCTGGTAGATAGCTGCCGGGTTTGCGAGCCTTGCGAAGAGGGCTTGGAACAGTTCTGCGAGAAGTATCCGACGCCAACGTACAACGGCCAGGATCGCCACGACGGCAGCATGACGTTCGGTGGCTATTCAGGCCAACTGGTAACGAGCGAGCGTTTCGTCCTGCGTGTACCGGAAGGTCTCGATCCGGAGCGTGCCGCGCCGCTGCTGTGCGCAGGCATCACCACTTGGTCGCCGCTGCGCCACTGGAAAGTCGGTCCAGGCACGAAAGTGGCGGTGATTGGTCTGGGTGGCCTGGGCCACATGGGCGTAAAGCTAGCCGTCGGACTCGGTGCGGAAGTCACGGTGATCACCACGTCGCCTGGCAAGAGCGATGATGCCCGTACGCTGGGTGCGATCGATGTGCTGATCTCTAAGGATGAGGACGCCATGAAGGCGGCGGGTAGCCGCTTCGATTTCATCCTCGATACCATCCCGGTTCCACATGATATCGCGCCCTATCTGTCACTAGCCAAGCGGGACGGCTCAGTGGTCATCGTCGGTGTGATCGACATGGTGCCCACCTTCCATTCCGGCGTTCTGCTGATGGGGCGACGCGCCTTGTCCGCCTCGATGATCGGCGGGATCCCTGAAACGCAGGAGCTGCTCGACTTCTGTGCCGAGCATAACATCCTGCCTGACTGCGAGACGATCTCGATGGCAGAGATCAATCATGCGTACGAACGGATGGACCGGTCCGATGTGAAATATCGCTTCGTCATCGACATGAGCACGCTGGGCAAGGATTGACATAGGCCGGCCAGCGTCCTTTTGGCTTCCACCGAACGGCTGCCGCCCCATCGCTGTCGTGATTTTCCACGTCATGCGGTGGCGGTGGCCGATTGGGGAGACTAGGCCTCTTTCTTGCAATGCAGGAGGTTGAGCATGGGTGATTACGTTCGTTTGGATAAGCGCGACAATATCGCCATTCTGACGCTGAACCGGCCGGACAAGTTGAATGCAATCGGCGAACCGCAAGATTGCGCCGACTTGATCGAAGCCGTTCGCGCCATCAGTGATGATCGCGATATCAGCGCCGCGATTTTGACCGGTGAGGGGCGGGCGTTCAGCGCCGGTGGCAACTTGCGCGGCATGAAGGATCGCAACGGCATCGGCCCTTTAGAGCATCCCGCTTCCACCCGCACAAATTATCGCAACGGGATTCAGGGCATCCCCCGCGCGTTTCGCTCGCTGGAGGTGCCGATCATCGCCGCCATCAATGGTCATGCAATCGGCGTCGGTTGCGATATCGCATGTCTGTGCGACATCCGCATCGCGGCGGAAAATGCGAAATTCGCCGCAAGCTTCATCAAGATGGGCCTGGTTCCCGGCGACGGTGGCGCTTGGCTACTGCAGCGCGTGATCGGCTATTCGCGCGCCGCGGAAATGCTGCTGACGGGGGATGCGATCACCGCTGCCGAAGCGCTGGCTATCGGCCTGGTATCTCGCGTGGTTCCTGCCGAGACTTTGCTGGATGAAGCTCTTGCCCTGGCCGGCCGCATCGTCGTCAACCCGGCGCGGTCGCTGCGCATGGCCAAGCGCCTGATGCTGACCGCGCAGACGAGCGATCTCGATACGATCCTCGAAATGTCGGCCGCGATGCAGGCGATCGCGCATGAGACAGTGGATCACGCCGAAGCGGTTGACGCATTTCTGGAAAAGCGCTCGCCCGTCTTCACCGGCAAGTAGTCAGACGATGGGGCGGCTTCACGCCGCTCCACCGATGCGGCCCCAAAAGGCCTGGGCATCGGCGTCCAGCATATCCGCCCCGTAGGTGATCAGGTCATCCTCGACCCGGTACAGCATTGACCATTCATAGCTCAATCGTTCGCCCGTCGCCTTGCTTTCCCGAAAGGCACGGGCATGAACGAAGCCGCATTGCTCATCGATGCCGCTGATCGTCAGGATCTGGTCGCTGCGGGCAGACAAAGTGGCCGCGCACCGCGCGCTGAAATCCAGCATGGCTTGTCTGCCCACCAGCATCTCTTTCGTTCCGGTAGGACCGAAAAGGTGATGAACGCAGTCCGGGTGGAAGAAGCTGGCAGCATCGTCGTCGGCGGCCAGGAACAGATCCTGCCCGTCAGCATCGGCATCACCCCAGTGGAACATCCGCCGGAGCAATCGCTCCGCGGCGTTGAGGCCGCGCCCTGACATCAATCAAATACGCCTGCCTTGCGGCCACCCTCGGTAACGTCGAAGATTTCGTCATAGACGGTGTGCGGTTCGGTAAAGCCGGCGGGGGATTCGATCTGTGCGAAGTTTGCCGCCACATCTTCTACCGTCGCCGGCGTGTTGCCACGCGGTGTGTGCCAGCCTTCACCAGCGCAGATCCGCACGCGGGCATATCGGCCCCCATTCGAAGAGTAGATCCCGTGGCTTGCCTTGCAATCCTCGCTGACCAGATAGAGCGCCAACGGCGTGTTGAATTCTGGTACGGTGCGCGGCCCGACGACTTCGAATTCGCAGCGCTGCAGGGATGCGGCGAAAGCCGGAATTTCCATGTAGCCCATATCCATCTCGTCAGCGAGCCGTGAGACGGCGGTGGGCAGCAGCAGGTTTGACTGGATGCCGTATGCCGAGCCTTCCAGCGCGACGACATGGCTCAGGCCCATGAGCCCGCCTTTGCCGGCCGCATAATTGGCCTGCCAGGCATGGCCGAACATGGCTGAAGCCGATCCGGTGAACAGCATCCGCCCGTAATTGCGCGATCGCATCGCCTTGTAAGCGGGTTGGCCAACGTAAAACGCGGCTTTCAGGTGAACGTCCAGGATCGGGTCGATTTGTTGGTCGGTCAGGTCCTCAAAGCGCGAGTTGCGCAGGAATCCTGCGTTGCTGATCAGGATGTCCACCTGGCCAAACGCATCGATCGCTTTCTGCACGATCGCGGCGCCACCGTCGCGGGTCGCCACACTGTCATGGCTTGCTACCGCTTCGCCGCCGGCGGAGCGGATCTCGTCCACGACCGCATCGGCAGCCGTGGCGGACTCGCCCACGCCAGTGCTAGAGCCACCCAGATCGTTGACGACCACCTTGGCACCGCGACGCGCCAATTCGATGGCGTATGTCCGGCCAAGGCCATTGCCCGCGCCGGTGACAATCGCGACGCGGTTGTCGAAGCGAATTTCGGTCATGCTTGTGGTTCCTTGTTAGGAGATCGCGATGGAAGAGAGGGCAGCACGTTGCTCGGCGGTCAGTTCCACCGGGCGGCGGGTCTGGCGATCGACATAGACGTGGACAAAATGGCCGGTGGCCGCCGGGGCATCCTCGTCCGGCGTGAACAGCCCGATCTCGTACCGCACGCTCTTGCCGCCAACCCGTCCGGCGCGCAGGCGCGCGTCCACGATCTGGGGGAAATCGATACTGCGGTGAAACTCGCAGGCGCTGGAAACGCAAAGGCCGATGGATGGGGACGTTCCCATCGCGATGACGCCAGCCTGCAGGATGTAGACCGTCACCACCTGATCCATCATCGCATAGTAGATGGCGTTGTTGACATGGCCATATGCATCACAGTCCATCCACCGCGTTGGGATGTCCAACTGCCAGCGGTAGTCTTCGCGAGTGGGTCGATCGGTCACGCGGCCTCCCGGGTTCGTTGTGGTGGAGCGCTTCGCACCAGGCGCTCAGGCAGACGATGCGACCAGGCAGACAATGCCCTTCGCGCCCATCCCACACCGATATCCAAGCGATCTCTCCCGTTGTGACCGAACATTGGCCAACCGGGTATCGGGAGCAAGAGTGCCGGAAGGCATATCGTCAGCACGATGGGCGCCGCACCCGATGGAGCGACGCCTCCTGCCTTATCAGAGAACTTCGAAAAGTCCGGCCGCGCCCATGCCGCCAGCGGCGCACATGGTAACGACGGCGTATTTCTCACTGCGGCGCTTCGCTTCGATCAACGCATGGCCAACCATCCGTGACCCGGACATGCCGAACGGGTGCCCGATCGAAATCGCGCCGCCATCCACGTTCAGCCGAGCCGGATCGATCCCCAACTCGTCACGGCAGTAGATGACCTGCACGGCGAACGCCTCATTCATCTCCCAAAGTCCGATGTCATCGACCGTCAGGCCGGCGCGCTGCAGCAGCTTGGGAACCGCGAAGACCGGTCCGATGCCCATCTCGTCAGGTCCGCATCCTGCTACGGCGAAGCCGCGAAAGATACCGAGCGGAGCGAGACCACGACGGGATGCCTCCCCATCGCTCATCACGACGCACACGCTGGCACCATCGGACAGTTGGCTGGCATTGCCGGCGGTGACCGTGCCGCCTTCCATCACCGGCTTGAGCGAGGACAAGCCTTCCAGCGTGGTGGAGGGACGATTGCCCTCGTCCTTGGCGATCGTGACTTCTTCCTCGCCGGTTACCGCGCCGGCCTTGTCCTTGGCCAGCTTGGTCACGGTAAAGGACGCGATCTCCGCGTCGAAACGACCGGCATCCTGCGCGGCGGCGGTGCGCTGCTGGCTGAGCAGAGAGTACTCGTCCTGTGCCTCGCGGCCGATCCCATAGCGCTTCGCCACGGTTTCGGCGGTCTGGATCATGGAGTCGTAAGTGCCCGCGACATGATCGACGAGCCACGGATTTTCCAGGCGATCCGCACGGGTGTTGGGCAGAGCCAGCGAGCAGCTATCCAGACCACCGGCGATGTAGATGTCGCCTTCGCCAAGCCGCACGCTGTTGGCGGCGATCGCGATGGTATTGAGGCCCGAGGCACACTTGCGGTCCAGCGAGACGCCCGCGACGGACACGGGGAGCCCGGCCCGCAATGCCGCCATGCGGCCGATGTTGCCGCCCTGCGGGCCTTCCAGGCGGGCGGCGCCCAGCAATACGTCGTCGACTTCGGCGCCCTCCAGCCCGGCGCGGCGAGCGGCCTCACGGATGACGAGCGAACCGAGTTCGGCACCATCCAGATTGTTGAATGCACCTCGCCCGGCCTTGCCGATGGCGGTGCGGGCAGTGGCGACGATAACGGCATCAGACATGCAGAAAACCTTCTGGAAGGGTTAGCCGGTGAGGGCGGTGAGATCAGGCCAGAATCGCGCGGCGCCGGCCTCGATGATAGGGGCGCCCAGCTGCTGCGACCAATGGCTGTCTCCGCCGAATTCGGAGCGCCAGGCCCAGAGGCGGCGGGTAAGCGGGTGCAACTGGTATTCCTCGGTGAAGCCGATCGCGCCATGCACCTGATGTGCCAGCGCGGTACCCGTGCCGACAGCGCGATTGGCGCGCAGTTTCGCCGCCGCGATCTCGAATGGAGCATGGCCGCGCGCCATCGCCTGAGCCGCGCCCATGGCGGCACAGTTGGTGGCGGCCGCCTCGCAGGCGAACGTCGCAAGTGCCTGCTGCACCGCCTGAAACTTGGCGAGGGGGCGGCCGAACTGCTTGCGTTCATTGACATAACTCACCGACAGCGCCAGCGCCGAATCCAGTGCGCCTGCGATCTGCGCCACGCGCGCGAGAGCCATCAGAGCGAAGGGATCGGCGGGTGATCGCTGAACCACGGCATCCTGAAACGCCACGCTATCACGCGGTTCACCCGCGATATTGGTGCCAGCGGTGATCTGTCCATCGGCCGCATCAATGATCATGGCGCCGCCATCCGGGGCGGGCGCGACAATATAGGCTGCTTCATGGCCCCACGGCACGCCGCGCAGGGTACCGCTGAAGCGGTCACCGGTGATGCGTCCTTCCGTGGCGGCGGCGACGGTTCCGCGCTTTCCGGCCTTGCCTGCGATCGCTGCGGCCACGGCGGCCTCGGCTACGGGAAGGGCGAGGGCATGGTAGCCTGCCAGGCGGAAGACAGTGAGGGCATCTTCCCAGGTTCCGCCGAAGCCGCCCCGGTCTTCGGACAGCAGAAGTCCTTCGAGCGAGACCTCGGCGATCGCGCTCCAGCTGCTTTCCATGGTGGCGGCAGAGCCCAGCTCGGCAAAGAGGCCGTTTGCCAGGTCTTCCAGCATTTGCTGCTGTTCGTTCATCGCAGTCCGAGCCCCCGCGCAATGATGCCTTTCAAGATCTCGCGCGTGCCGCCACGCAGCGAGAAAGAAGGCGAGAGTTGCAGCAGATGCCCCAGCACCAGGCCCAAAGGTTCTGGCCCCGCAGGGTCCACTTCCACTGCGGCCTGGACGAGTTCGGGCATCGCCTGCTCGAACGTGTTGCCCAAGTCCTTCACCATGGTGGCTTCCAGCGCCGGATCTTCTCCCCGCGCGATCTTGTTGGCCACGGAGGCAGACATCAGACGCAGTGTCCACGTTTCCGCCGCGAGGCGGGCGACCAGTGCGGTCAAGGTATCGGACGGGTGCGTACGGGCATAATCGATCAATTGCAGGAGCAGCGCGGTGGAGGACAAATACCGCTCGGGCCCTGATCGTTCGAGTGAGAGTTCCGCCGTGACCTGGCGCCAGCCATCGCCCTCCACGCCGATCAGCGCGGTCCCAGGCAGGCGCACGGATTCAAAGAAGACTTCGTTGAAGTCATGGCCGCCCGTCAGGTCGATGATGGGCCGGATGGTGACGCCGGGTGCATCCATGGGAATTAGGAACTGGCTGAGCCCCGCGTTGCGCTCCGAACCCGGCTCCGATCGCACCAGGGCGATCATCACGTGGGCGTGATGGGCATTTGTGGTCCAGACCTTCTGGCCTTCAATGATCCAGTCATCGCCATCACGCCGCGCGGTCGTGCGCACGGAGGCCAGGTCTGATCCGGCATTGGGCTCTGACAAGCCGATGCAGGCGTAGATCTTGCCCTCGGCCATGCCGGGCACCCAGCGCCGCTTCTCTTCCTCGTGCCCATAGCGCAGCAGCAGCGCGCCGGTCTGACGATCGGAAATCCAGTGCGCACCGACTGGAGCGCCCGCCGCCAGCAGTTCCTCCAGCACGACATAGCGTTCGAGCGGAGAACGATCATGCCCGCCGTATTCCTTGGGCCATGTCATGCCGATCAGACCAGCAGCACCCAGGGCATGGCTGAACGCGACGTTCGGCACGGCCCAGCTGTTGGCCAGCGCGCGTGGATCGGAGCCATCGACATGTTCGGCGATGAGCGCACGCACCCGCTCTCGCAAGGCGGGTGCGGTTTCGGGCCATCGCAGCGGTTCGGCGACAAAGGTTTGCAGTGGAGCCCCCTGGGCGTGAAAACAGTGGCGCTTATCTGGGCCAAACCGCCCCCGCTTCCAAGGCCGCGCGCGTTTATCGCAGGTGCGATGCGGACCGATACCGTGACTTGCGGTGAACGCGCGAAGGAAACCAAACCTCTTTCGTCGGGCTGGTGATGATAAGGCTGATCATGCCCCAAGTCGGCTGCGAACAGCCGCCCGGCGAGGGGATATATCGACCTGACGATAAGCGAGGGGCAAGGCTGGCAAGGCTGGCCCCCCGCGATTACCGTTCCAAGCTGATCGCCAAGACTGGCGCATAAACGGGGACAATAATGCCGGGCGCTCTGGAAGGACTGCGGGTTCTGGATCTCAGCCGAATTCTGGCGGGGCCCCTGGTGGGCCAGATGCTGGGCGACCTGGGGGCCGAAGTCATCAAGGTCGAACGGCCTGTAAAAGGTGACGATGCACGCGAGATGGGGCCGCCGTTCCTGAAGGATCTGCAGGGAAACCCCACGAACGTTGCGGGCTTTTTCCTGTCTTGCAATCGCAACAAGGAATCCGTGGCGATCGATATCGGCCAGCCCGCCGGGCAGGATCTTATCCGTGAGCTGGTGATGCATTGCGACGTTCTGGTTGAGAACTTCAAGGTGGGCACGCTGGAGCGCTACGGGCTGGATGCCGAAACGCTGACCGCGCTCAACCCGAACCTTGTCTATTGTTCGATCACGGGCTTTGGCCAGACTGGGCCAATTGCCAAGAAGCCGGGTTATGACGGCATTTTCCAGGCGATGAGCGGGATGATGAGCGTTTCGGGCCACCCCGACGACGTGCCTGGTGGCGGTCCAATGAAAGTCGGTATCTCGATGGTCGACATCATTACTGCCTACAATTCCGTCATCGCCATCCTGGCCGCTTTGCGTCATCGCGATGCCGGCGGCGGCGGGCAGGCGATCGACATGTCGCTGTTGGATTGTGGGTTCGCCGCGCTGTCGCACTTTGCCCAGAACTACCTGATCACCGAGGAAATGCCTGAGCGGCGCGGTAACGGCGGCTATGGGGGCATCCCCAGCCAGGCATTCCAGTGCTCGGATCGCCCGATCTTCGTCGTGGTGGGCAACAACGCCCAATACGAGCGATTTTGCGAGGCGATAGAGCGACCGGACCTGTTCACCGATCCGCGCTTCTGCACCGGCCCCTTGCGCATCCAGAACCGCAAGGAAATCCTGCCGCTGCTGGACGCAGTGTTCCTCACCAAGCCGGCAGCGCATTGGGTGGCGGCGATCGACGCCGTGGGCGTCCCCGTCAGCTATGTGAACGATATCCGTCAGGCTTTGGCGGAGCCGCAGATCGTGGCGCGCCAAATGCTGCGCCAGGTCCCGCATCCCGAAGCGGGCACTCTGCCGATTATCGCGAACCCGCTCCGCCTCTCGAAGACGCCGATCGAGAATTACAAGGCGCCGCCAGCGCTGGGTGCTGACAGCGATGCCGTTTTGAACCGTGTCTTGGGAATGGATGAGGTGGCGATCAACGATCTTCGTAGCCGGGGGATCGTAGGCTGACTGGACGCCTTGGCGGCCTTACCCGAGCAGGTCCAGGACCTTGCGATCGAAAGCGTTGGCATTATCGACCATACACCAGTGCATCTTACAGAGTGTCCGTGCCGTGGCATCCATCGCGGTGAGGTTGGCTAAGGCAAGGGCGATGTCGGGTGAAGTGGGCAGTGCAAAATATCGGACTGGCTTGGCGATGTGATTGGTTGTCCTCAATCTCTGCCCGTGGAGGCCCTTCGCTGGCAGTTTATTTATCCCAGCCGACCTGCAAGCCTAGAAAGTGGTACGCACCGCCGGAGCGGTATTGAAGAGCCAGCGGTTAGACTGTCAATAATGTATACACGCGCTTACGGCGCGACACTTTTTGCCTAGGTTGCTTGCGAAGCCGATGCCTGCCTGCCCGCTCAGCCGCAACATTCCGTTCGTTATCAGCTAAGCCTCAGGCAGCAGTTGCTCCCAATATCGCAGCAGCAGGCTGGATCAACGCACGTATATCCTTCAACTGACGCGCCGCGTCGGTCAGTGCTTCGGGCGGCCATTGCGATTGCAAACCCCCACAACTGAGCGTCCAATACCGTCCCCGCGACGTATCTCCCTCAATCAAAGGCACGGAAACAGCCGCGTATTGGCCGCGCATCATGACCAGTGAGACGTAGCCGTCCGCCTCAAGCTGAGCGCGCGCGGTTTCGATACGATCACGGCGTCGCGGCCAGGCTTCCGGATCCTGAGTGGCGATTGAAGCCAAAATCTTTTCTCGCTCGAACTCGGGCATTACCGCCAGGATGGCGAGGCCGGAGGGGATGGATGTCATCGGTGCGCGCCATCCCACCGGGCGATTGGCAACGACGAAATCGCCATCGACCTGATCAACCGACACGATATCAAGCCCGGTGCTCAAGCCCAGGGTAACGGTCGCGCCCATCCGCGCGGCGACTTGTGCCATGTAGGGGCGAGCGATTGCAGGCAAGTCCTGCCCTTGGATAGCAGCATAGCCAAGTGTCAGCGCGGGAGCACCTACGCGCAAGGCGGATCCTGTGGGAGCTTTGACGAGGAAACCGCAGTCGATCAGCGTGCCACAAAGCCGCCAGGCAGTGGGCTGAGACAGGCCGGTCCGGCGAGCAATTTCAGAAACCGTCAGTTCGGCGCCCGGCCGATCAAAACACTGCAGAACGCGCAAACCCCTTACCAGTGCAACAACGCTGGCCTTTTTGGGTTCGTCTCCAGCCGGTCTCGACACTGCTCACTCCTTATCGCTGAGCGAATTATATATTCACCCAGCAAATAAACAAGCACGCAAATTGGCAGTGAAGACTGTCTATCATAGGGTATTCTTTTGTCAAAAGAAGAGTACCAAGATGCTGCAATCATTGATCAACTGACCCAGCCAGTACCGCATGGCATTGGAGCTTCGGCGGTAACGTTTCGCGGGGGAACGCCGATCGATGCTTTTTACGAACGCCTTATACGTGGCGCAAATCTAAATAAAAACCGGAGAGGACAGTTTATGGGGGAAGCGTCGGAATGGTCCCGGGGCTGGCGCACGGTTGCCAGTGGTACATTGGGCATGACCGCGATGGCGGGTGTCGCCAGCGTTACTGGCGTGGTGATGGAGCCTTTGCAGCATGAGTTTGGGTGGCCGCGCGCCGTGGTGGCTGTAAATGTCTTCCTGTGTTCGGCCATGGCGTTGTTGCTCGCCCCGGTTGGCGGCGCGCTCACTTCAAGACTGGGCGCGCGCAAGGTAGCCATTTGCGGTACGCTTGGCGCGATCCCTGGCTTGCTGCTGATCAGCCTTACAGGTGGCTCACCCTGGACGTGGTATGGCGCATGGACAGCGTTTGCCGTAGTCAACGTCGCGATCGGTCCAATGGTTTGGTCAATGGCAGTCAGTGGTTTGTTCGAGCATGCGCGCGGATTTGCGCTCGCCGTTACGCTGAGCGGGGGCGGCCTTGCTCATCTGCTCTTTCCCCCTCTCGCCGTCTTGATGGAAGCGCATTATGGATGGCGGGGGGTTTACATCGCCATCGCCGCGGTTTTCCTGATCGTGTTGCTGCCGGTCCTCCTGTTCCTGTTTCGTGCCCGCGAGGATTTGGCCGCCACACAGCCGGTCGAGGCAATTGCGGTGGATAAAGCTGCTCGTGTGCAAGAACCGCTGGCGACCGGCCTCTCGCTGAAGCAAGCGCTGGGCACACGCCATTTCTGGCAGCTGGCGTTGCTAGCGCTTGTTGTGGCGTTTGTCGAAGGAACCTTGACGGTGCATCTTTTTCCCATCCTCAAGGAGGAGGGATTAAGCGGGGCGACGGCGGCCGGCATCGCATCGGCCATGGGGTTGGCCCTGATCGTGGGGAGGCTTGTCACCGGCATTTTGCTGGATCGGTTGCCGAGTTCGCACGTGTTTGCGGCATCGATCCTGTTCCTCCTGTTTTGCTGCTTCATGGCCCGCGTGGTGGCAGGCAACGCGGCCATAGGGATTGCGGTTGGCATTTTGCTTGGTCTAGGTTCTGGAGGGACCACCGGGACGCTGGCCTACATGACAGGGCGCTATTTCGGGTTACGCGCATACGCGGCGATCTTCGGCATGCTTATCGGTATTTTTGCGCTGGGTTATGGGATCGCTCCTTCTGTTGCAGGATACGCCCGAGACGCGGCGACAAGCTATGCCCCGCTTTTCCTCTATCTGGCATTTGCCTGCGCGGTCTCGACCGTGCTGGCCTTCACTTTGGGCAAAGGGCCTCGCAACGCGAATGTATCGTGACCGCGCAGGATTAGCGCTTACCTGTGGGGTGCAGATTCTGGTTTGATCAGCTATTTGTACCCCGCCCACAAAGTTTGGACCCAAGGGAAACAGGTTAGCGGCGTTTCGTGCTATGTCTGCTGTCGATCACTATTCAAGCGCGACCGAGAGGGAGAGTACCCATTCGTTTCAATACGATTGCTTTGGAACTCAATTCGTAAGTGGCGGCAGGGTGTTCGAGATTAAGAAATAAAAAATGGCCGGCATCGCTGCCGACCATTTGATATAAGATGACCAGTGAAAAATTTGCCTGGCCAAGGATCGGCCTTAAGCGGCTAGCCCCGCAGCGCCGATACCGGCCAGAGCGCATGTCTCGTCGTTGTCGGACGTGTCACCCGTGATCCCGACCGCGCCCACGATCGCTCCGGCAGAGTCCCTGACGATCACACCACCCGCTGCCGGGATGATCCCGCCCTGCGAGATCGGGCCCAGAGAGGCGACGAAGGTGGGCCGGTCCGCCGCCATGTCAGCTATCGCGCGCGAGTTCACGCCCAATGCCAACGCGCCCGACGCCTTCCCCGTAGCGATCTGAGGCCGCAGGGTCGAAGCACCATCAGCCCGCTGGAACGCGATCAAATGACCGCCCGGGCACAGGACCGCAACCGAAAGTGGCTTCAGGCCCAATTCCTGGCCCTTTGCGAAGGCAGCGGCAATGATCGTGTTGGCTTGATCGAGGGTAATGGCACCCATGGTCTAACTCCTTTTGAAAACGGGATGATCGCTAAGCGCGGGTGGCACCGGTCCACCAGTGGCCCAGTCCAGCAGTTCGATGGTATGAATTACCGGGGTGCCGGAGCGACTGCCGATCTGTACCGCGCAACCGATGTTGCCCGTGGCGATCACATCCGCCCCCAGCTTCTCGATCTGGGCGACTTTACGATTGCCCAACTGGTCGGCGATTTCGGGCTGGAAAATGTTGTATGTGCCCGCTGATCCGCAGCACAGATGTGACTCGGCCGGCGTCTTCACGGCGAAACCAGCGTCTCGTAGCAGGCGCTGTGGTTGGGACGTGATCTTCTGCCCATGCTGCATCGAACATGCGGAGTGGTAGGCCACGGTGATGCCCGCGCTGCGCTGTTCCACGACGGCTGGCATGGCGATATCTGCCAGCAATTCGCTGATGTCGCGCGCCATCGCCGAAACCCGTTCGGCCTTCGCTGCATACGCGGCGTCGTTGCGCAGCATGAAGCCGTAGTCCTTGATCGTCGTGCCGCAACCCGATGCGGTAATGACGATGGCATCCAGGCCCTTCTCGATCTCTCGTGTCCAGGCATCGACGTTGCGCCGTGCCGCTTCCAGAGCTGCCTGCTCCTTGCCCATATGGTGAACGAGGGCGCCGCAACACTGCTCACCCGCCGCGAAGGAAACGCCATAGCCGCAGCGTTCCAGCAGCCGCACGGTCGCAGCGCGGGTCTGCGGGCTCAGGACCGGCTCGGCGCAGCCCTGTAGCAGGACGACGCGGCCTTTGGGCGCGACCGGCATGACGCTGCGGGGCGGAACGGCGGTCGGGAGCTTTCTGGGCGCGAGTTCCAGCATGGCGGCCATCGGCTTGAGTGCTGCGATCTTGGCGATCCAGGGCGCCAGCGGTCGACCCAGCTTGGCGGCGACCAACGCGGCACGGAAACGAGCGGGATGGGGCAGAACGAAGGCCACAAGGGCGCGGAGCATCCGGTCAGCCGGGCTGCGATCATGGTGCTCCTCGATATAGGATCGCGCATGATCCACCAGATGCATATAGTTCACGCCCGACGGGCACGTGGTCATGCAGGACAAGCACGACAGGCAACGATCGACATGCTTGACGACTTCAGACGTCGGCTTGCGGGCGTTTTCCAGCATGTCCTTCATCAGATAGATGCGGCCGCGGGGACTATCCAGTTCGTCACCCAGCAGGACATAAGTAGGGCAGGTGGCGGTGCAAAAACCGCAGTGCACGCACTTGCGGATCACGCTCTCGGAGGAGGCCATCGCCGGATCGGCCAGCAGTTCAGGTTGAAATTTAGTCTGCATGTGGCTGATCCAGGAAGCGGCCGGTCTCGAACAGGCCTGCAGGGTCAAAGGCGCGGCGGATACGCGCAGCCAAGGCCGCCTCGCCCTGTGGAAGAGGATGCTGGGCGGGAACATGCGCCCGGACGTCATCCGGCGCGCGCAGCAGCATGGCATGGCCACCTGCTGCCGTGACGGTGGCGCGCACCATGGCCGGATCCGACTGCGTATCATGGTGGATAAGGCCGCCCGCCCAATCGGCGATCCACTGGCCGCCGTCGCGCGCCAGAGCGTGCACAATGCCAAGCCCTTCCTTGCGTGGCACGCTCAGCCGCCAGATCGTTGGCGACTGCCCCAGCGCCGCAGCGTTCGCGAAAGGACGCCAAAGCAAGGCCCCTTCTTCGGCTGCGATCTCCTGCGGCACGCCGAAACGGGCCAAAGCCCCCTTCAGCAGGATTGCCCGCGCACCGACCGAAGGACCAAAGCCTTCGATGCGCAAAAGCGTAACGCCACGCTGTGGGTCGTGGGCAGCCGCAGCGACATCGGCCGGCAGGCGCATCGCCTCGCCCATCAAATCCCACGCGGCGGCATCGTCCAGCGCAGTCCAAACCAAGGTCAGGCTCTGTGTGGGGTTGGGCAACACCTTCAACGTGACTTCGGTCAAGACCGCAAGCCGGCCCCACGCGCCGCACATCAACTTTGACAGGTCGTACCCGGTCACGTTTTTGACCACTTTGCCGCCCGCCTTGAAGCGTTCCGCCCGGCCCGATACGGCCTCAAAACCCAACAGGTGGTCTCGCACCGCTCCGCCCGACACGCGCCGTGAGCCTGACAGGCCAGAGCCGATCACCCCGCCGATGGTCGATCCGGGTGCCGTGTTCGGTTCGAACAAAAAGGCCTGGCCGCATTCGGCAAGCGCTGCTTCCAGTTCCGCCAGTGGGGTGCCGGCCTTAACCGTCAGCACCAACTCAGCCGGATCATAACTGATGATACCTGACAGGGCGGTCGTCGCAAGTTGCTCGGCATCAGGCGTGGACGCGCCGAACGATCGGCGAGTTCCGCCGCCGACGATCTCGACCGTGGCTTTTCGCGCCGCCGCATCGGTCAGGATGGCAACGATGTCTTCGGGGGTCTGGGGCTGGTGCATCAGAAGCGCGGAATGTCCGGAAAAGAAAGCTGGCCATGATGAACGTGCGTTCGTCCCAGCTCGGCGCAGCGATGCAGCGTGGGGAACACTTTGCCCGGATTCAGCAACGATGCCGGGTCGAACGCGCACTTGACGCGTTGTTGCTGCTTCAGGTCGATCTCGTCGAACATCTCCGGCATCAAATCGCGCTTTTCCACGCCCACGCCATGCTCGCCCGTCAGCACCCCGCCCACTTCGACACAAAGGCGCAGGATGTCGTTGCCGAACGCCTCGGCCTTGTCGAGCTGGCCTGGCTGATTGGCATCGTAAAGGATCAACGGGTGCAGGTTGCCGTCCCCGGCGTGAAATACGTTCGCCACGCCAAGGCCGTATTGCTGGGACAGTGCCTCCATGCGCTGCAGCACTTCAGGAAGACGACGGCGCGGGATGGTCCCGTCCATGCAGTAGTAATCGGGGGCCAATCGCCCGACGGCCGGGAAAGCGGCCTTGCGCCCGGCCCAGAAAGCAAGCCGCTCATCCTCGTCACTCGAGATTTGCAGAGTGGTTGCACCATTGCGCTGCGCGATCGCGGCCACTTCATCAATCAGATGGTCGCACTCGGCCGCGGGGCCGTCCAGTTCGACGATGAGCAGCGCCTCGACATTCAGCGGATAGCCGACTTTCACGAATGCCTCGGCAGCATGGATCGCGGGCCGGTCCATCATTTCCATGCCGGCGGGGATGATGCCCGCCGCGATGGTATCCGCCACGCATTGTCCGGCCGCTTCGACTGCAGGGAAGCCGATCAGCAGGGCGCGCGCCGTTTCGGGCTTGGGCAGGATGCGCACGGTTACCTCGGTCACGACGCCCAACAGGCCCTCGGACCCGACGATCACGCCCAGCAGGTCCATCCCGGCACCGTCAAGCGCCTTGCCGCCAAAGCGCAAGACTTCGCCCTCAATGGTTACCAATTCCACGCCCAGGACGTTGTTGGTGGTCAGCCCATATTTCAAGCAATGCACGCCTCCTGAGTTCTCCGCGACGTTGCCGCCGATCGAGCAGGCGATCTGGCTGGAGGGGTCGGGCGCGTAGTAAAAGCCCTCGCCCTCCACTGCACGCGTGATGGCCAGATTGGTGACGCCGGGTTGCACCACGACCAGGCGATCGTCGTAGTCGATCTCTATGACGCGGTTGAATTTGCCCATGCCCAGCAGCACCGCATCGGCCAGCGGCAGCGCGCCACCCGATAGAGACGTACCCGAACCACGGGGCACGACCTTCACACCTTCGCGATGGCAATAGCGCAAGATCTCCGCCACCTGCTGCGTCGTCTCGGGCAGAACCACGACCATGGGCGGTTGCCGATAAGCGGTCAGACCATCGGATTCATAAGGCGTGAGTTCCCTTTCACTGTCGATCACGCCTTCGCCCGGCACGATAGCGCGCAAGGCGGCCACGATGGCATCCCGCCGGGCGAGGACGGCCTGATCCGGTTCGGGCATCTTGATGGACATCGCGGTTCAATCCTGTGCGACGAGCCTTCGTCGTGTACGCTTTCGTTTTACCTCTCCGCCCTTCCCGTCAATGTCGGATGCGCGCGAACCGCCTCCAAGGCCACGGCATCACATTATTGATTTCGTTTGGATGGAACGACCACACCCGCTGGCGAGGTGGCACCCGCGGCATCGGTGCGGCCAAATTTTATAAAGTCTGAGAAGATACGCTGATGCCGCTGCATGCCTGGCGGAGCTGCGACGCGATTGCTGCAACGGGATGCGTGGCAGGCAAAGCTTGGCGGGGGATGCTTTGATGTCACCGACGTGATGCAGGAAGGTGATAGCGTTGCAGTTAAATTGCAGGCGGTGCTGGTTCTAAAGTGGGATCGGTGCAAGAAGTGCACGATATGACAGCGCTACAGATTGATGCGGACAGCCATTGGACCGCAACGCGTGCCGAATGGCGGCGGCATTGGCCCACGGGTGTGGCGACACTGCTCGGACTTGGCCTTGGAGCCTCGATCTTCCCCAATATCTCCAGCTTGTTTATCCTGCCTTTGCAAAGCGCCTTTGGTTGGAGCCGTGGCGAAATCGCCATGGCCAATAACGCGGCCCTGATCCTGGCTCTGCTCAACCCCGCGATCGGGCGGCTAATCGATCGGCACGGGGCGCGGCCGGTATTGCTTTGCGGGTTCGTGGGCGTGGCGGCTGCTTGGACGGGGCTGTCGCTGATGCCGGGATCGATCTGGATCTATTATGCCTTGTTCGCCTTGCTCTCGCTCAGCGGATTTGCGACCTCGGGTGTGGGTTTTTCCCGCGCGATGGCCGCGGTCTTCGTGCGCTCGCGGGGGTTTTCCCTGGCGGTAGGACGATGTGGGTTGGCTTTGATGGCGGCCTCGTTGCCGCCATTGCTATTCGCCTTGATGCAATGGGGCGGATGGCGCACGGGCTACGCTGCTATGGCGACCCTGACCGTGCTGATTGCCATCCCGGCGGTTTACTGGGGTATCGAACGGGACCGCCACAACCATGCGATCCGTCAGACCCCCGCCGGGTTAGACTCTAAAGGCGGTGGGGCGGTCTCCTGGCGCGATTTGTTGCGCGATCCCCGTGTATGGGCGATCACCGCCGGTGCCGCCTGCGCGTACATGCCGCTGCTTGCCATCATCAGCCAGTTGCAGCCGCTACTGATCGAAGTCGGCCTGACAGCGCCGCGTGCTGCCGCCATGGTGGGAATGCTAGGACTGGCTGCGCTGGCCGGTGCTTTCGGCGCGGGCTTGTTGCTCGATCGCGCGAATGCCACCATGACGGCAGCAGGTATCATGCTGCTGTCGGCTTTGGGCGTGGGCTGCCTGTTGCTATCCGGACATGATACACGCTTCGCCTATATCGGCGTCATCCTGATCGGTGCGTCCCAGGGGGCCGAAATCGACATCGTTGCGTTCATGATCGCCCGATATTTTCCAATCGCGCGGTTTGGCAGCGTATTTGGTATCTGCACCGTTGGTATCACCAGCGCGGGCGTGCTGGGCATGGCGGGGATCGGCGTGATGTTTGACAGGACCGGCGGGTATGCCGTCTCGCTGATTATAGCGCTCGTCCTGTTCGTGTGCGCCGCGCTGGCTTACGTGGTGCTGGGTCGCTTGCCGGTGGAACGGCATCCGGACTGAATGCCACTACTGCTCGTCCATGCATTCGTCTGCCTCATGCCCGGCAGAGGTCAAGCGCTGGTGGCTGGCACGCATTGCTAACGGTCTGCGGCGGGACAGAACCAGCCCGCCACGTTGATCGATGGCCACCGGGTGAGGACGCGCAAGCGGTCCTATTCGCTGAACCCTCCGCATAGAGCGAGACATCGGTGATGTGATCAGTTCGTCGCGCCTTGCGCCATCGCGCCAGAGCAGGGAAAGTTGAGACCGGAATAATAGGAGAGATGCAAATGGCCGATACCGAATTGACGCCGGAGCTGATCGCGTTCGTGCGTGAGCAGAAGGACCGGCATGAAATCTATCAGGCGCTGCTGCGCTATACACGCGGGATCGATCGTTTCGACAAGGCGCTGATGGCGTCGGCCTATCATCCCGACGCTATCGACGAGCATGGCGTCGCGGAGGGCGATCCCGACCAGTTCACCGACTGGGCGATCGGCTGGCATGGAGAATTCCAGCACCAGCACCAGCATATCATCACCAACCACACGGTCGAGATCGACGGAGATGTGGCTCACGGCGAAACGTATTACGTCTTCTGGGGCGAAAACCGCGAAGGCCCGCCGACTTTGGCTTTCGGCCGCTACGTGGATCGTTTCGAGAAGCGCGATGGGCACTGGGCGATCGCGCACCGGGTGTGCGTCAACCAGATTTCCGGCTCGTTCAACCCCGTCGACGTGCCTGCGGAGTATCTCTCGCAAATGCGGGCCACCGGTCCGAACACCCGCGATCGCAACGATATCTCACACGATCGCCCACTCACCCGCAGCCGTGGATACGCTCCAGCAAGCTGAAGCGCATCCGGGTTGACCGGCCGCTGGGAAGCTTCAGGCCAGCGATACCAGCTTGGTATCGAGATAGGCCTGGAGCCCTTCCATGCCGCCTTCCGAGCCATGACCGCTTTCGCCGACGCCGCCGAACGGCGTCTCGGGAGTGGAGATCGTGAGCGTGTTGAGACCCACCATACCGGTGCGGATGCGATGCATCGCCGTCTGCGCGGTGTCGAGGCTGGTGGTGAACGCGTAACCGGCAAGCCCGGCGGCGACGGAGTTCGCCTTCTCAATCGCTTCGTCCACGGTGGAGAACGGCGCGATCGGCATGATAGGGCCGAAGCATTCTTCACTGAAGAGCAGGGCGTCGCCGCCCAGCCCGGTGACCACGGTTGGCTGGAAAAAGTTACCCGCATTGCCCGTACGCTTGCCACCGGCGCGTATGGTTCCGCCCCGATCTTCGGCATCGGCGATGAAGCGCTCCATCGCCTCCACCCGGCGGCCGTTCGCCAGGGGACCCATCACGCTGTCTGCGGCAAGGCCAGAGCCGACCGAAATCCCGGCGGCATGTGCGGCTAGATCCTGGGTGAACCGGTCGATCAGGCTTTCATGCACGAAAAACCGGGCAGGGCTGACGCAGACTTGGCCGGCGTTGCGAAACTTGCCGGCTGCCAGCGTCTTGATCGTGCGATCGTAGTCCGCGTCCGAAAACACGATTACCGGACCATTACCGCCCAATTCCATCGTGGTGCGCTTGGGCCCTTCGGCCGCCAGCTTCATCAGGTGGCGACCCACCTGTGTCGATCCGGTAAAGCTGACTTTGCGAATGGCGGGGGCCAGGATAAGCTGCTCGGATACTTCCGACGGCACGCCGAACACCAGTTGCGCGCAGCCGGCGGGTAAACCCGCCTCATGCAGGGCGCGCACGATTTCGACCGCGGAGCCGGGCGTCTCTTCCGACGCCTTGAGGATTACAGGGCACCCGGCGGCGAGACCGGCCGCAAGCTTGCGGGCAGGGGTCAGCGCCGGGAAATTCCAGGGTGTAAAGACCGCGGCCGGGCCGACAGGTTCCGACAAGACCAAGTGGTCGAGACCGGGCATGCGCGAGGGCACGATCCGGCCATAGACCCGGCGGCCTTCCTCGGCGCACCATTCGAGGATTTCACACGCGTGAACCCACTCGCCCCGTGATTCCGCCAGGGGCTTGCCCTGTTCCAGCGTCATCACGCGGCACAAGTGATCCATCCGATCGCGCAGCAGGCCGGCGGCCCGGCGCATGATATCGCTGCGCTCCAACGCGGATTTCGCGCGCCAGGCGGGAAAAGCCCGCTCGGCAGCGGACACGGCCTCGTCCAGTTCGGCGGAAGTCGCGTGCGGAAGTTCGGCCAGTACCTCATCCGTCGCCGGATCGAAAACCGGCTCGGACTTGCGGCCCGCACCTGACGTGATGAAGCGGCCATCGATGTAAAGGCCCAGCGTGGTGTATTCGGTCATCGATTGTCCTCGCGGATCATGTCGGCCGCCTTTTCGCCGATGGCGATCACGGCAGCGTTGGTATTGCCTGACGGTACTGCGGGCATGATCGAGGCATCGGCAACGCGCAAGCCCTCGATCCCCATGACGCGCAGCGATGCATCCACCACCTTGCCCATCGCGGCCGAGCAGCTGGCGTGATAGATCGAGCCGCCGGTTTCCCGGGCGTAGGCCAAAAGCTGTTCGTCGCTGGCCATGTCAGAGCCGGGTATGTGTTCTTCCTTCACGAACGGAGCGATCGCGGATTGCGCCATGATCTTTCGCACGATGCGCATCCCGGCGACGACTTCGGCTTCATCACGCTCGGTCGTCAGGAAGTTCGCCAGGATCGCCGGGGAGACCGTCGCGTCGGGGCTGACAGCGTGGACGTGGCCCCGGCTTTCAGGCCGAAGCGGGCAGGCGGACACGGTGAATCCGGAAAAGGCGTGCAATTTGTCGCCCATCTTCGTCGTGCTGAAGGTGATGAACAGGCACTGGATATCCGGCCTTTCGTCCCGCGCGATGTCCGAGCGCAGGAAGCCGCCCGCATATCCCGCCGAAACCGTAAGCGGTCCCTTCCGGCTGAGCGCATAGCGCAGACCCACTCCCATGGTACGGAAAGGCGAGAGCATGTCATCGTTGAACGTGATCGGCCGCGTCGCTTTGTAGACGGTGCGAACCTGGAGATGGTCCTGGAAGTTTTCCCCCACCTCGGGGTTGTGGTGGATCGTCTCTATGCCCAGGCCGCGCAGACGTTCACCATCGCCGATGCCGGACAATTCCAGGATTTGCGGGCTGCCGATGGCTCCGGCTGACAGGATGACTTCGCGCCAGGCGGTGGCGCGCTGGCTCGTGCCGCTTTCGTCCGTCCACTCGACGCCGGTGGCGCGTTTACCCTCCAGAAGGATGCGCCGAACCATCGCGCCGGTGGTGACCTGAAGGTTCCGACGGTTGCGAGCTGGCTTTAAATACGCCACAGCCGCGCTGCATCGGCGGCCCCGCTTCATCGTGGATTGATAGTATCCCACGCCTTCCTGCGTCTCGCCGTTGAAATCATCGTTGCGCGCATAGCCCGCTTCCACGCCCGCCTCGATAAAGGCGTCGCAAAGCGTATGTGGCTCGCTGGGGTCGGAGACGGCAAGCGGGCCGTCCGCACCGTGCCAGGGATCGGCGCCACGTTGCTGCCCTTCGGCGCGCCGGAAATAGGGCAGCAGATCCTCATAGCCCCAGCCCCGATTGCCCAGCCGCGACCAGGCATCGAAATCCTCACGCTGTCCGCGCACATACAGCAGGCCATTGATCGAGGAGGAACCGCCCAGCACGCGGCCACGCGGCTGGTTCACCCGGCGGCCGTTCATGCCCGGCTCCGGCTCGGACTGGAACCGCCAGTTCAATCGCTCATGATTGAACAGTTTGCCGTAGCCCAGCGGCACGTGAATCCAGGGATTGGTATCGCGCGGTCCGGCCTCGATCAGCAGGACGCGGATCGAGGGATCCTCGCTCAAGCGGGCGGCGAGGACGCAGCCCGCGCTGCCGCCGCCGATGATAATGTAGTCAGCTTCTGTCACAGCTTGGCCGCCACGACATCGGCGATAGCCATGCTGGCGGTCAGGCCTGGAGACTCGATCCCGAACAAGTTTACCAGGCCTGTGCAGCCATGATCTTCAGGGCCGGAAATAATGAAGTCACCCGCCGGCTCACCCGGCCCGCTTACCTTGGGGCGGATGCCGGCATAGCCTGGCTGCAACCTGGTCTCGTCAAGCCCGGGCCAGATCCGCTTGGCGGCAGCGGCGAAGCGTGGGAGCCGGGCGGGATCGACGGTGTAGTCGATTGTGTCGATCCATTCCACGTCTGGGCCGAAGCGGGCTTGCCCACCCAGGTCGAGCGTCAAGTGGGTGCCAAGGCCGCCCGCCTCGGGCACCGGATAGATCAGGTGCGAGAACGGTACTTTGCCCGAATACGTGAAATATACTCCTCGGGCGAGATGGAGCGGCGGCACATGCGTCGCCGGCAAAGCCTCGATCCGTGCCGCGAGCGCCTGCGCACCCAGGCCTGCAGCATTGATGAGGATCGGGCTGGCCACTGCGGCTTCGCCATCGTCGAGATGGACATGCCACAGGCCATTAACATGCGTTACGCGGGTGATCTCGCTGCCGGGTACCAGCATCGCGCCATGGCTTTCCGCTTCACCGAGCAAGGCGAGCATGAAGGCGTGGCTGTCAACGATGCCGGTCGAAGGGGAAAACAAGGCCCCGGCGCAATCCAGCTCTGGCTCCATGGCCCGCGCGTCGGCGCGGTCAAGCGGCCTGAGATCATCGACGCCGGCCTGCCGCGCATGCGCTAGGATCGCATCCAGCTCACCCAGTTGAGTGTCGCTATGGGCGAAGATCAGCTTGCCAAGCTGCTGATGAGGTACACCGCGTGCTTGGCAGAACGCGTAAAGCTGGTGTTTCCCTTCGACGCACAGCCGCGCCTTCAATGACCCCTCCGGATAATAGATACCCGCATGGATCACTTCGCTGTTTCGGCTGGACGTCCACGATCCGAAATGCGGCTCGCCTTCCAGGATCAAGGGCGGCTTACCGGCTAGCGCCAGCGCCCGCCCGATCGCCAGCCCGACTACGCCCGCGCCAACGACGATGGCGTCGACCTGATCGGTCATGCAGCACCTCCGGTGCGCAGGAAGGAATGACGGGCAGTGAGGGAGAGCTGCGCGCATAAGGTGCGTTCGCCGTGGTGTTCGGCAAAGATGTCGGTCGCCGCGAAGCTGATCGACTTGCCCTTGCGGATCATCCGGCCCACGCCGATCAGACGATCACCCCGCGCGGCGGCGACAAAGCGGATCGATTGCTCCAGAACCACGGTGTCATGCTCACTTCCTGCCGCCGTCGCAGCGCTCCAGCTGCCGGCGATTTCACCCATGGCGGTGGTGACGGTGCCTTGGAAAAAACCCGGCGCATGCTGGAATTCCACCCGATGCGCCAAGGCGAGGGTGATGGCACCAGGCTCTGCCCGCAAGACCTCGAACCCGAAGAAGCGGGCGTAGGGTTTCTCAAGCAACGCCGCGATCTGCGCTGCCACGTCGCTTGAGCCAGTCGAGGGCATCAGGCCCCCGTGTAGGCAGGCTTGCGCTTCTCCTTGAAGGCAGTGGTGCCTTCGCGGAAATCGTCAGTCCAGGTCATCAGAGCCTGCACGGCGAATTCGAACTCCAGGGCGTCTGCCAAGGTCTGGCCCGGTGCCGCGTCGAACTGGCGCTTGATTTGCGACAGCGCGATCGTGGGCGCGTTGGCAAAGGTGGCGGCCATCTCCTGCGCACGCGCCAGAACGCCGCCGGCAGGAACTGATTCAAGCGCAAAGCCGAGCGAAACCGCTTCGGTACCGCTAACGAAACGCCCGGAATAAGCGATTTCCTTGGCGCGCATTATGCCAACGTGACGCTCCAGCAGCCAGCCTGCCGCCCCGTCCATTGCCAGACCGATGTGGCGGAAGGCGAACTGGAAGCGCGCGTTGTCAGCGCAGATGATGAAGTCCGATGCCAGCGCCAGTGCAAAGGCCACGCCGATGCATACGCCTTCGACAGCGGCGATCACCGGCTTGTTGGTGTGGGCTACGCTGCGGACCATGCGGTGCAAGGTGCGCGCCTTGATCGAGTTGCCGCGCACGCCGCCCTGACCCATCTCGCCCACGTCGGCCCCGGCCGCGAAATCGCCACCGGCGCCGGTCAGGACGATGACGCGAACATCATCATTGTCCTGCAGGCTTTCGAACACCTGTTGGAATTCGCCACGCATCGCCATGGTGATCGCGTTCTTGCGTTCCGGGCGATTGATCGTGACCGTGGCGACGCCACTATCGATTTGTACCTCGACCGACATGCAGGAACCCTTTCTCGTAAGCTATTGGATGCGGCCCTAGCACGCCCCGATCTGGCGCGGCAGTGCGCATACAGTTATCGCCGCTGCGATGTACCGGCGTGATGGCCCGGTCTTATCGCTCAGGCTGCGGCCAGATGCGGCGTGGCAGATGTAAAACCACCCATCTTCGCCAGCCGCTTGATCTGTTCGTCGGTGCCGCCCAGCAGCATGCCGATCGCAGTCAGGCGGCGGAAGTAATGGCTCACCACGTGTTCCTCGCTGACACCGATGCCACCATGGAGCTGGACGGCGTATTGCGCGACGAACCGACCCGTCTTGCCGATGACCGCCTTGATCGCGGCGGTTCCGCGGGCGCGTTCTGCCGGATCGTCTTCATTCGCCAGCAACGCACCGTAGATCGCGGCGGACGTCGCCTGCTCCACTTCCACAAGCATCTCTGCCGCGCGATGTTGCAAAGCCTGGTTGGTGCCGATGGCCTTGCCGAACTGCACGCGGGTCTTCAGGTATTCCACCGTCACGTCCAGCGCCGCGCGCATCGCCCCCGCCGCTTCGGCGGCCAGGAATGCTATCCCCGCCTCTATGGCGCGGGTGACTGCGGACGCGGTAACGCGCGCCTCGTTGGAGACTTGCACGCCGCTGAGCGTAAGGTCCGCCGCGCCACCGCCGCCATGCAGGCTGAAGCCGCGGCGCGAGAGGCCGGGCGCGTCTGCCGGGACGATCCAGGCATCGTCATTTGAGGTTACGACGAACACATCGGCATGATCGCCGCCCAGCACGAGTGAAGCGGCGCCGTCCAGGCGAACACTGTCGCCATTGGGCGTAGCGGTCACTTCTGCGCGATCGGCGAGGGCGGCGATCGTCTGCCCGCCCATGATGCCTTCCAGCTGCGCGGCTGCGATTTCGGGCGCCGTCCCTTCGGCGATCGCGGTTCCTGCCAGGACGATTGAGGAGAGGTAGGGTTCGAGCAACAGCCCACGCCCGATCGCCTCGCCCACGATCATCGTCTCCACGCCACCCAGACCCAGACCGCCAACGTGTTCTGAGAACGGCAGCATGGTCAGCCCAAGCTCAACCATCTCGCCCCAGACCGCATCCGAAAACCCACGCGCACCGGCGGCATGGCCGTGGCGCTTGTCGAAAGGATAACGTTCGGTGACGAGACGCTCGATGCTGTCCTTCAGCATCCGCTGGTCGTCAGAAAGCTCCAGGTTCATTGTGTTCTTCCTGTCAGCCGAGGCCGAGGATCGTCTTGGCGACGATGGTCTTTTGCACTTCGCTCGACCCGCCATAGATCGAGGCGGCGCGCAGGATGGCGTAATTGGGCATGATCGTGCCCAGCCACTCCGTGTCTTCCTCACCGAAGGGATCCTCGTCGGTGCGGACCTCCAGGGCCTGCGGGCCCGCAGCTTCAAGAAGCAGTTCCGACGCAGCCTGCCGCAGTTCCACACCCTTGAGCTTCAGCACGGAAGAGCGGGGATCGGGCTCGTTCGATCCCCGTTGCGCGTCCAGGATGCGAAGCTGGGTGATTTCCAGGATCTTCAGTTCGGCTTCCAGTGCGGCGGCCTTGCGCAGCACCGCTTCGTCATCGCCTGCCAAGCGCTTCACGCGGCGGATGAGATGCTTGGTCATGCCGATACGGGCAATTCCGGTGCGTTCATTCGAGAGCAGGAACTTGGTGACGTCCCAACCCCGGTTCTCCCCCCCGACCAGGCAATCGGCCGGGACATGGACATCATCCAGGAATACCTCGTTGACCTCGTGCCGGCCATCGCTGGTGATGATGGGGCGAATGGTGACGCCGGGAAGCCGCAGGTCGATCAGCAGGAAGGAGATGCCCATCTGCTTTTTCGGGGCATCGGGATTGGTGCGCACCAGGGTGAACATCCAATCCGCGTGGTGGCCCATGCCCTGCCAGATCTTGTGTCCGTTGACGATGAAGTGATCGCCCTCGCGGCGCGCGGAGGTGCGCAGGGCGGCCAGATCGGAACCGGCGCCGGGCTCGGAAAAGCCTTGAGCCCACCAGATGTCGATGTTGGCGGTGGCCGCCAGCAAGCGATCCTTCTGCTCCGGCGTGCCGAACGCCGAAATCACGGGGCCGATCATCGAGACATTGAACGACACCGGCTCGGGCGCGGGGGCCTGATGCAATTCATCCAGGAAGATATAGCGCTCCACGACGGAGAAGCCGGGCCCGCCCGCCTCCTTCGACCACGACGGCGTCGCCCAGCCACGCGCATTCAGCGTGCGCTGCCAAGCGACGATTTCTTCCTTCGTCGGAATACGCCCGTCCATCATCTTGCGATGGGTGACGGGGTCCAGGTTGTCGCGAATGAAAGAGCGAACGTCCTGACGAAACGCTTCTTCCTCCGCCGTGAAGCGCAGATCCATGAAGCTTACTTGCCCGTGAAGACCGGCTTACGCTTGCCAAAAGCAGCGACGCCTTCCTTGTAGTCTTCCGAAGCGTAGCAGATTTGGAACAGCTCTTCGCACCGATCGAGATCGCGCTTCGATTCGTCCTGCGCATAGGTCCACAGCGTGAACTTGATGTCTTCAGCCGTCAGCGGCGCGCCGATCGAGATGTTGCCGACGATCTTGTCGATCCAGGGCTGAAATTCCTCGTCGGGCAGAACGCGGCCGACCAGCCCCTTGTCGTACGCTTCCTTCGCATCGAAGCGCAGGCCGCCCAGCAGCATGTCCTTCGCCGGGCCGTAGCCGATGATGTCGACCATGCGACGCAGCGAGGAATAGCGATAGCCGATGCCGATGTTCAACGCGGGCTGACCGAATGAGGACTTAGCCGAGCAATAGCGCAGATCGCACACCAGCGCGACCGAGACGCCGCCACCGATGCAGTACCCGTCGATCGCGGCCACGGTGACCTTCTTGGAGGTATAGATTGCCTGCAACGCCTGCTCGCCGGTCTTGGCGTAATGCTCCTGAGCATCACCTTCGCCACGCTCCTCAGCATATTTGGAGACATCGGCACCAGCCACGAACGCTTTGTCGCCCGCGCCGGAGAAGACAACGACGCGAATTTCGTCATCCGCCTCGAACTGCTTCATGGCGTTGCCCATGCCTTCCCACATTTCGAGGCAGATTGCGTTCATCTTCTCAGGCTTGTTGAAGATGATGTGGCCGATCGCGCCGTCCTTGCGGGTGAGAATCTTGTCGCTCAAAGTAATGTTCCTCGATGAATAGGGTCGGTCGAAACCGCAGTAAGCCGTCTAGTCCGAAACTGAAGACTTGAGAATACAGCTTAATGCATCGCCACGGAGCGCAAGTCATGGCTCTCATGGGCGACACGCGGGCCAAGGTATTGGGAAATGTTCTGGCGAATGGTGCGCACCAGTTCGTCGCGGCGAGCGTCGATATCAGCGGTACGGCCAATCACGCCAACACCAAGCGGCTCTTCATCGATTCCCTGCGGCAACAGCAGAGCGATACCCGACCAACCAGCTGCGACTTTACCGGTTGCGAAACCCTGCCGATTGACCTGCTCCAGCGTAGCCTGCAGATCTTGATAGCGCACGTGCATTTCCGGATCGCAACCCGCGTTCAGGCGATGGACGATCTTGCGCACTTCCTCACCCCTGACGAGCGACAGCAGGATATGACCGAAGGGCGAATGCAGCAGGTCAGCATCTTCGCTTTGGGCGAGGGCGGCGGGGATCGGGCCGGCCGTGGTGTGAACGTGCTTCAGCGAAACACCCACCATCGATGTCAGCGACACGGCCAGACGGGTCTGCTGCTGCAGGTTGTCGACCATCGGCAACAGGCGGCCATCGCGGAACAAGTGCGGTTGGACCCAGGCGCCGAGTAGGGAAATGCGCGCGGTCGGCCGGAAGGCGCGTGCGCGGCGATCCCGGGCGAGATAACCCTGGCGCACAAGGCTGGCGAGCAGTTCAGACGTGCTGGACTGGGGCACGTCAAGCGCGCGCGCCACTTCCATCACGGTGAGCGATTGCCGATCGGGGCCGAACATCTCGAAGATGCGAAGGACCCGGTCCGCCGACTTGATCTTCTTCTCCTTCACCGCCGTAGCCATGCTCCGTCTCCGTCAGTTTCTAGTTGTTATGACATTATGACGCATTTGAACGGTTCCGCAAGACTAGAATCGAAATTCCTGTTTCGAGATTTCGCTGGCGGGAGATGATGGCTTGACGCTGCGATCGGCTGTTATGCGCCGTGTCCTGATCTGGCGGCGATCGCGGTCGCCGATGAATCAGGCAGCCGTCTGGAAGATGCGGTCGAATGACGCGGACAGCATTTCTCGCAAGTTCACGCGGATGATCTCATTCTGGCCTTCGGCATCCGTCATGCGGACAAGGCTGAGAAGGTTGTCTAGGCTCATCGCCCACAACAACAGTTTTTCGCGCTGCCCGTCGGTGAGTATCAAGGCTCGGTCTGATTGAGCCCAGGTGTCAGACAGTACGATCCTCGATCGTTCCATGACCCAGTCCGACAAGTGGCGGTTGGCCAGGGCAGCCTCCCAAAATGCATGATATATCGGGTAATGCTGCAGCCAGAACGCGCTGTAATCGTCAAACCACTGATCAAACCCGGCACGATCCTTGATGATTCCGGGAACGCGAGCATGAAAAGCCCTGATGGTCGGCGCGATCTCTTCCAGCAGGCTCAGCGCGATCGCCTCCTTGGACTTGAAGTATTTGTAGAGCGTCGTGTGCGTCGTCGCCGCGGCTGTCGCGATCTGGCGCACGGAGGTGGCGCGAAATCCGTCGCGCAAGAACAGGGCAAGGGCTGCATCGCGGATGCGATCGCGAGTCCCGGCGCCGCCCGCTGTTTGCGGTTCGGCATGCGGGGACAAAGGCGTTCGCGGCAGATCCATTCTGTGTTCTTCCCTTGGCCCCGGCAGAGGCTACTGATGCCGGTATGGTCCTAATCGAACGGGCGGGCAGCGGAAAGGCCGCCTGACTTGGAAAAGGTGGAGCGACTGCGGAATTATGGTTGCTCGTGCGCCCGGACGGCGAGGGCATGGCATCGCAAGGTCGATGGAAATCCGGTGGGGTTGACACTGATGCAACCCTTATGCAGGTTCTTGTCTGCTGACCGGTCCGATGCCGTGACGCAGTTCACCCCGGTCCGGTGAGAAAGAGCGCGAAATGGCGCCGCTACGGAGAGTGGAAAGATGCCCAACCAACTCGCGCTTATCGTGTCATGGTGATGGTGGCCTGAGCGGGCATCCCATTTGCCCGGCGTTTTACTATCATCTCAATCTAACGAACATCCGGCCACTGCCTTGCGATTGTGCGGCTAAGAGACCGGACTCATTCTCAGGCCCAGCTTTGGGCCAATGCCCTCGGAGGCCCAGAATGCTCAATCCGCTGCCCAAGTTCGAGGAACTGCCCCCCAAGCCAGAGGTGACCGCACAGATCCTGCGTCCGGATGCGTCGCTTGCTGAAATCGTTGCGGCGGCTTTCACCGGCTATGCCGACCGCACGGCATTCGTGCGGCGAAATACGTTCGGTGCGTTCGACAGCATGACCTACGGGGAAGCATGGACCGCGATCGGGCAGATCGCCTCGTCGTGGGTGGCGGCGGGCATGGTGCCTGGCGACATGATCGGTATCCTAGGCTTCACCAGCCCCGAATTCGTGCTGCTGGACATGGCGGCCGTGCAAGTGGGCTTGCCGGTCATCCCGCTGCCGATGAACCTGGCCCCGCCGCAACTGGCCGAAGTCTTGACTGAAGCCGCGCCGCGCTATGTCGCCTCATCAGTAAGCGAACTGTCGCTGGCGATCGAGGCGATCAAAGCATCGGGCATCTCAACCACATTGGTGATCTTCGATATCGTCGACGATGAAACGGACTCCGCACAGCTTGAGCAGACCACTCAGGCCTTGCCGGGCACGCCGGTTATCACGCTGGCCCAGCTTCGTGCGCAAGGGGAGGGCAGGACACCGCCTGCGCCTTTCAGATCGACCGAGAGCGATCCGCTCAGCACGATCTATTACACGTCCGGAAGCACAGGCTCACCCAAGGGTGCGATGTACACCGAGCGACTGGTGAAACCCAGCTGGACGAACGACACGCCCGGGCTTCACGTGCTGCTGCATTACCAGCCGCTGAGCCATTCGTTCGGGCGCGCCTTTATCGCCACCGCGCTCTCACGAGGTGGTCTATCCCACTTTGTGACCAAGAGCGACTTGTCCACCCTGCTGGAAGATATCGCTTTCGTGCGGCCGACG
Source organism: Novosphingobium fluoreni (assembly GCF_014196615.1). Taxonomy (GTDB): domain Bacteria; phylum Pseudomonadota; class Alphaproteobacteria; order Sphingomonadales; family Sphingomonadaceae; genus Novosphingobium; species Novosphingobium fluoreni. The sequence goes on along the minus strand of NZ_JACIDY010000004.1, from coordinate 215,906 downwards.
ACGTTTCCGTTTGTGCCGCGGGTTTGCGAGCTGCTTTTCCAACGTTTCAAGGCAGAGCTTGAGCGGCGCGTCGCCGCCGGGGAGGACCCTGAAAAGACCCGCGCCGCGCTGATCGTCGAGACGCGGGAGAAAGCGCTGGGCGGCAGGCTGGCGCGGGCAGTGACGGGATCGGCACCCACCAGCGCCGATCTGGACGCCTTCATGACGCAGGTCCTGGGTTTTCGCATGATGGACGGATACGGCGCTACGGAAGTGGGCGGCGTCACCTTCAATGGCAAGGTCATGCGGCCACCCGTGATCGACTACAAGCTGATCGATGTTCCCGAACTGGGCTATTTCACCACTGACCGGCCCCATCCGCGCGGCGAACTGCTGGTAAAGTCCGAGCGGATGATCCCGGGTTATTTCAATCGGCCCGAGTTGACGGCAGCGATGTGCGATGCCGACGGGTTCTACAAGACCGGTGACATCATGGCTCAAACCGGCCCCGACCAGCTGGTGTACCTTGATCGCCGCAACAACGTGCTGAAGCTTTCGCAAGGCGAATTCGTTGCGATCGCCAATCTGGAATCGGTCTTCACCAGCGGCCACCCTGCGATCCGCCAGGTCTTTTTGTATGGCAACAGCAGCCGCGCCTTTCTGCTGGCCGTGGTCGTCCCAAACCGTGATTTCCTGACGGACTTGGAGCCGGGCGCAACAAAGGCGGCCTTGTTGACCGCGCTGCGGGAAGTCGCTGATGCGCAGCAGCTGAACTCTTACGAGATACCTCGCGACATCCTGGTGGAGGAGGAGCCGTTCAGCGCGGAAAATGGATTGCTGGCGGGCGTCGGCAAATACCTGCGGCCCAAGTTCAACGCGCGCTATGCCGAGCAATTGGAGGCCTTGTATGACAGCATGGCCGAGCAGCAGGATTCCGAGCTTCGCGAACTGCGCCTCGAAGCGCGCAACTTGCCGACCCTCGAAGCCGTATGCCGCGCCGTGCGCGCTACGCTGGGGACGCAAAGCAGCGTCGTCACCGGGGAAGCCAGCTTCGATCGGCTGGGCGGGGACTCGCTTTCGGCGCTTTCGTTGTCGATGCTGCTGGACGAAGCGCTGGGCGTGGCCATCGATGTCGGCACGATCCTCCATCCGGCGGCGACGCTGGCTTCGCTGGCCGAGCAGATCGACGCGTTCAAGAGGGGCGATGGCGGCACCTTGCCCAGCGCCCATGTCGTCCACCAAGGCAAGCTGGATGTGTTGCGGGCGTCAGACCTGAAGCTCGACCGCTTCATCGATCCCGAGACGTTGGAGAAGGCGGCGAAGCTGGCGCCGGCGGCTCTGGGTGAACCTTCGGTCGTCCTCCTGACCGGCGCGAATGGCTACCTGGGTCGCATAATTTGCCTGGAATGGCTGGAACGTGCCGCTCGGACCGGAGCTAAAGTCGTCTGTGTGATCCGAGCCGGGGACAACGCCGCCGCGCATGCCCGACTGCGCGAAAGCCTCGATAGCGGTGATGCGGAGTTGCTCGTTCGCTTCGAGGAACTGGCCGAAAGCCATCTGAAGGTACTGGCAGGGGACCTGGCCGCGCCGCGCCTCGGGTTGGATGACACGACGTGGACCCGTCTGGCCGAGACCGTGGACGTGATCGTCCACCCGGCGGCCCTGGTCAATCACAAGCTGCCTTACGCGCAGTTGTTCGCGCCCAACGTCGCCGGAACCGCCGAGGTGATCAAGCTGGCCCTGACGACGCGCGCGAAACGCATCGCCTTCGTCTCGACGATCGCGGCAGCCGGGCGACGGGATGGCACCGCCATTCGCGAAGATGAACCCATCGTCCAGGCCATCCCGGAGTGGGTGTTGAGTGACGGCTATGCGGATGGTTACGCCAGCAGCAAGTGGGCGGGCGAAGTTCTGGTGGTGGAGGCGCACGAGCGTTTCGGCTTGCCGTGCACGATCCACCGCTCGGACATGATCCTGCCGCATACGCGCTATCAAGGGCAGATGAACGTGCCCGACATGTTCGTGCGCTGGCTGATCAGCATTGTCGAAACCGGCGTTGCCCCCGTATCGTTCTACCGCACCGCCGAGGACTCGATAAGGCCGCATTACGACGGGATACCGGTGGACTACACGGCCAAGGCGGTGATCGAGCTGGCCGAGGCGAAACGTACCGGGTTCGCCACGTATCATTTGGTCAACGGACATGACGACGGCGTGTCGCTTGACACGTTCGTTGACTGGATCGCGGACAGCGGTCATCGGGTTGAGCGTATCGCCAGCCATGCCGAGTGGTTCGAGCGCTTCGAGACGAAGCTGCGCGCTCTGCCCGAGCAGCGCCGGCAAGCGACCGTGCTGCCGCTGCTGGAGGCGTTTTCCCGCCCGATGCCGGCCATACCCGGCGCCCATGTGCCGCACGACGAATTCGACGCCCAGATCGCTCGTCTTGCGGTCGGAGCAGGGGCGGTGCCGTACCTCGACAAGCGCTACATCACCAAGGCGATCCGCGATCTGGAGCATCTCGGTCTTGTCACGCCCGGCTGATATCGTGCCTCGCGCCCGGCACCGGCACCGACACCGGCGTGAGGGACGGCGGTTCGGTGCGGGAAGGCCTATGAAAAAGGTCAATTCCCTGGCGAAGTGACACCCTTGCGCAGGTTTTGCCTTTCCTACACGGCAAATCTCGCGCTAGGCCCGCCCCGCCAAGGGAGGGCTATGACGTGACTGAATCGGCAACCGCGCGAAACGATATCGATTTCAATCCCGATACATTCGATGCCTTCCTGCGCGACACGATGCCGGGATACGCCGGACCGTTAGGTCTGGAGCGGATCGGCGGCGGCCAGTCCAACCCGACGTATTTCGTCGACGGTGCGGCGCAGCGCATGGTTTTACGTAAACGCCCGCCCGGTGACCACGCGCGCGGCGCGCACGATGTCGGCCGGGAGTATCGCATCCTCACCGCTCTTGATGCGACCCCCGTTCCGGTCCCCAAGCCCATCGTGTATCGGGAAGAGCCTGACGTCGTCGGTACGCCGTTTTACCTGATGGGCTGCGTGCCCGGTCGCGTCTTTGCGGACGCCTCGCTTCCCGAAGTGCGGCGCGATGACCGGCGCGCCTACTATCGAGAGTTCGCGCGCGTGCTCGCGGCGCTTCACGCCGTTGACGTGGACGCGGTGGGGCTGGGCGGTTTCAGGCGTCCGGAACGATATCTGGTCCGTCAGGTGAACACCTGGACGCGGGTGTGGGGAGGGCTTGCCGAAACCGATCCGGACGTGGCGCGTGTGGTCACCTGGCTACGCGCCAACTTGCCTGAGGACGAGGAGAGCGCCATTGTCCACGGCGATTACAAGATCAACAACGTCATTTATGATCTTGAACAGCCTCAGATATCCGCCGTCATCGACTGGGAGCTGTGCACCGTTGGCGATCCGCTGCTTGACCTGGCGCATGCCTGGTCCTTCATGTGGGAAACCCGCCTTGAGGAATATGGCGGCATGATGGGGCAGGACCTAAAAGCGCTCGGATTGCCCGACGAAAACGAGTTTTTCGAAGACTACTACGCCGTCGCGCAAAGCAGCCGTCGCCTGACCCCGTTCCACATGGTGCTGGCGCACTTCCGCACGTCCGGCATTTTCCACGGTATCGCCGAACGCGCCGCCAGCGGAAACGCCAATGCTGGGAACGCCGCCGAAAAAGGCAAGCTTGACCGTGTTTACCTCTCCCGAGCAATCGCGGCGATCGAGCGGTTTTCGTGAGTTTACGACGCACATCAGACATGGTCATCGGCGAGTGATATCGCCCATACGATCTAGATTGCTTGCTCTTGTGCCCCGCCACGTTTCGCGGGAAAGTAAGGAGAAATAGAAGAGTAAATAATCGAAAAAGGGAGAGGTTGATGCGCTCGTCTTGTACGCTGGCGTTATTGTGCTCGGTGGCCATGCCGTCAGTGGTATTGGCTCAGGAGTCTGCCCCCACTTCTCCTCCCGCTGAAGCGGAAACGCGCAGCAGTTCCCAACTTCAGGATATCGTCGTAACCGCGCAGCGTCGATCTGAATCGCTGCAGCGGGTTCCGCTCGCGGTCACGGCACTTGACGCAAGGGCTCTTGAAACCAAGGGCATCACCAATCTTAGCAACCTGTCCACCTCGGTTGCGCCGGGCGTCAACATCACGCAGTTCGCGGGCACGCCCAGCACGCTGGCTTTCAATATCCGTGGTGCCTACTCGTCTGATCCCGGCATCGGCCTGGCAGAGCAGGGCGTAGCCGTCTATCAGGACGGCGTGCCGCTTGGCCGCGCCGTCGGCACCGGAATTGAACTGGGCGATATCGAGCGCATCGAGCTTCTGCGCGGGCCGCAGGGCACTTTGTTCGGCCGCAATGCCGAAGGCGGTGCGGTGCAGTTCATCACCAAGCGTCCGACCGGCGAAGCGGGTGGCCGGATCGAATTGCAGGCGGGCAATTTCAACCAGCGCCGCGCCATGGCTGTGCTCGAACTGCCCAAGTTCGCCAATATCTCGGTCAAGCTGTCTGGCTTGGTCGACCGTCACGACGGTTGGACGCGGAACATTCAGCCACGCGAGGGCGTAGACTTTTATCAGCCAGGTTATCGGCTGCCGGAAACCGCGTTCAAGCAGGAAAAAAGCGGTAGCTTTGAGGATTTGGGCTATAAGAATCAACGCGGCTTTCGCGTAGCGGTGCAGTGGGAACCGACGCCGAACTTCACCGCGAACTACTCGTATGACTTTTCCGATCTGAATTATACGGTTTCTTACAACTCACGCACCGGCGGGCGTGTACCTTCGTCTTATGCATGGTGCTTGAATCCAGCGTACGCCGCGACGTGCGCCAGCGGGGCCGGCATCGCCGCGAACATCTATTACGGAACGCCATCGGCGCAGCCCCGCAACCCCAAGTATGTCGATGCTCCGAGCTACTACCCGCAGAGCAGCAACCACATTCGGGGTCATGCGCTGACGCTGGAATGGGAAGCGTCGGATAACCTGACGTTTAAATCCATTAGCGGTCTACGTTTCCTGCGCGAGAATGGATTCACCAATCTTGGCACCGGGCAAGTCTTCGTTCAAACAATCCCGACATCGGCTTTTGGAGCCAACATCGGTCAGGTGGCCGGGTTCACCGGCACTCTGGCTCTAGCGGGGGTTGATCAAAAGCAATTCAGCCAAGAAGTCCAGATGATTGGTAACTTCGGCGATCTTAAGCTCACCGCCGGGTTGTTTTACTATTATGAACGCGTGTTCGATACGCGCAGCTCTTTCTTCGCGATGGGCTATCAGGTGATCAACCCAACCACGTTACGTCCGCTCGCCCTGACGCCCTTCGATTTCGGGGGTACGCTCGCCGATGGTCTCACCGCTTCTCTCCAGAAGTTCAGGGGTGCTGCGCATTCCTATGCCGCCTACACCCAGGTCACATATACGCCGAGCAGCGTACTTGATGGCCGCCTCTCCATCACTGGCGGCTTGCGCTATACCAAGGACAAGAAAGAGTTCACGCGTTTACGGGCAGCGGCCGGTGCGTTCGGCGCCAATGAGTCGCTGTTTGATCGGGACCGATTTGATCCCGCAGCCATCATCGCGTTCCAGGCCACGCCGACTTTGAACCTTTATGCTCGCTACGCGCGTGCCTATCGCGCCGGCGGTACGGGTATCCGTAACAAGCTGGCACTGACCACATACGATCCTGAGGTGAACACCACCTATGAAGCAGGCGTGAAGTCCCAGCTGTTTGATAACCGCGTGCGCCTGAACGTTGCTGCCTTCCACAGCATTATCGAGAATTCACAAGTCTCATTCCAAAACAGCGGCGTCGATCCGTCAAGCACGGACACCGTGAACATGAGCGGCAACGTGAAAATCGATGGCGTCGAAGTAGAAGCTCAGGCCCAGATATCTGAGAACTTCTCGATGAATGCAGGCTATAGCTACATGCATTCCTCTTTCAAGGGTGCGACAGTTACGGGCCTCGTCTCCGACGGCCTCGGCGGTACTAGCTTGGTGTCTTTCCCAGTTGTCCAGGTTCCGTTTTTGCCGAAAAACCAAGTCAATATAGGAGCGGACTACACTCATCCGGTAGGCGAGGCCGACTTGTTTGCGCATCTGGAATATTCATATCAGAGCGCTCAGAAGAACGAGCCGCGCGATCTAGTTGGAGCCCTAGCGGCAGATCGCAGTCTTTCGCAATTTAACGGCCGCATCGGTCTGCGTGACATTGACGTCGGCGCCAGCAAGCTTTCCATAGAGCTCTATGGCTACAACCTCTTCAATAAGCGCGATCTTGCTTATGCCTATGGCATCGGTTCCACTGACTTCACAGTAGGAATTCGCAATGATCCCGGCGGCTCGGCCTATACCACGAATCCACGGACCTTCGGTTTGCTTGGAAAGGTTTCGTTCTAGCCGCTTTTAAAACATTTTGAGATCAAGGCGATTAAGGCTCGAGGACGTCCTGTGAATGGGGATGTCCTCAAATCTCGTTGCGTTCTGGCAAGGCATTCAGAGCGCCGTTTCCGTTTGTTCCGATTTCACGGTGTAGCGCTCTGATCTATATCGCCCCGGCCGTCGGCCGACACGAAAACCAGGGGAACATTCATGCGCCTGTACCGCGTAAAGGCCTTCACCGGCATCGATGGTTTGCAGCGTGTCGAGGAGCCGGATCCTGTCGCACCCGTCGCCGCGCAGGTTCTGGTTCGCGTTCGGGCAACGTCCATCAACTTCCGGGATTGGATGGGCCTGATCGGCGGACTTCAGGCCGTGGAAGGCGGTATGGTACCCAACCATATCCCGATGTGCGACGGTGCTGGCGAAGTGGTCGCGGTCGGCCCATCGGCAAGACGCGTGAAAGTCGGTGATCGGGTCGCCATGACGTTTCATCCAACGTGGATCGATGGTCCCATTCCGGATGACTTCAATGTTCTCGGGCGCAGTGCCGGGCCAAATGATGGTTGCCTGACCGAATTCACCACCGTCGATCAAAGCGAAGTGGTCACGTTGCCCGATCATCTCTCGTTTGAAGAAGCGGCGACTCTGCCGTGCGCCGGTGTGACGGCCTGGGCTGCGCTTCGTGGCCAAGCGGGCAAACTTGAGCCCGGTGAGGACGTGCTGGTCATGGGTAGCGGCGGGGTTTCGATACTGGGGTTGCAGTTGGCCAAGATCGCCGGCGCGAGAGTGATCGCAACGACATCGTCTCCGGCGAAGATGGACCGTCTGCGGGAACTCGGGGCAGACGTGGTGATCGATACCTCGGCAGGCCCGGGATGGTATAAGGCGGTGCAGGAGGCAACGGGTGGACGCGGGGTCGATGTCACCCTGGACGTTGGTGGTGCGACCGGGTGGCGGGACTCCATCCTCTCGACGCGCCGTTCGGGTCGGATCAGCCTGATCGGTGCATTAGACATGCAGCCAGGAGAGATGCCGGCGCTCTTTATGATGCGGGGGATCAATCTCAATCCCACTCGCGTCGGTAGTCGCAGACATTTTGAGGATATGAACCGCGCGATCGCTCAGACCGGCATGCGCCCCGTGATCGACAGGGTGTTCGCATTCGAAGACACGGCAGCAGCGTTCCAGCATTTCGCGAGCGGGACTCGTATAGGCAAGGTCGTCATTCGGATCGACTGACGTGCGGAACTACCGTTCGATCCCCTCCGCATCCACTCGCCAAAGTTCGATAATCTATCTTATGTAAAATGAAGGTCGCGTCTGGGAGCGCCAGACCATATCACCGCGAGCGGATACACCCGCGCAAGACCCACCGATCGCGCGGTGTCGCGTCGCTTCCGCTGCGTATCTCATGACGCTGGTCGCATGAGCGTGTCCGTTTCACGTCCGCCGCCGAAAAACCCTGCCATTTTATCTGGCCAGCCATTGCCTTCACGACCCGGGAATAGCCTTTTATTGTTTTAGCTCAAACAGACCAGTCGCGGCTTTCGGGTTCATCCATACCGATGATGGCGTCGATCCCCCACCTACTTCAAAGCGGCTGCGGCCTTCCAATATCAATTATGTATGTTTGATACCAAAGGTAAACCAATGCTTTCCGAGGTGAGATGATGAAGACGCTGGCTCGCCGCCACGGCATCATCGATCATCCGATCGAAGATTGCTTCAACAGGCTCGATCGCATCGGCGAAGATAGCTGAATGTCCCCAATCATAGCTGCCTCGGCTAAGATCACCGCTTTTGTAACCTGCCCGAGTATGCGTGCCGGACACAAGATCGCGATAAGCTTCGAATTCAGTCACCCCTGCGGCTTCCAGCGCGAGAACATCTTTTGTCGTCTCGTTGGCCAGGACCCGGTGATTGTCACGGAAGACGCGCTTGATCACGGTGCTTTCGCTGCCATCGGCGGCGATCAGTTGGGTCTTATAGCCTTCGCTAACCCACATTTCTTTCGCCACCATCATGCGCGTACCCATGATCACGCCCTCGCAACCCATCGCCAGCACGGCCGCAAGCTGACGCCCGGTGCCGATCCCGCCGCCGATCACGACGGGAATATCGATCTCCATCGGCGCCTGCGCGGCATGGACCATCGTTCCGATCTGATGCACGCCGGGATGGCCGCCGCATTCGTTACCGATCACGGTGACCGCATCAACGCCAAGTCGTTGCGCGGTATGGGCATAGCGGACGCCGGGCACCTTGTGGATCACGCGAATGCCCGCTTCCTTCAAGGCGGGGATGATTGGTCCGGGGTTCTGCCCGGCCGTTTCGACGCAAGAGACATTGTTCGCCACCATCTCCGGAATGAAAGAGAGGATGCGCTCCACCGAGCCGGGGGCGCGGCCGATATAGAGGTTTACCCCGAACGGCATTCCGTCCGTCAATTCGCGACAAAGCGCCATCTGCGATGAAAAGGTATCTGGCTCCTCAAATCCGGTGTGAACCAGGAAGCCCATGCCGCCCGCACGAACCACTGCTGCGACATAGCGGGCATCCGATACGCCCGGGCCCAGCCCGCCGCAGAGGATGGGATGGCGAATGTTCAAAAGCTCGGTCAGGCGGGTCTGGAAAGTGGCGGGACGCATCAGGAAACCTTTCGTGTAATCACAGTGGGCCGAGCGCGTTGTCCAGGCCGTGAAGAAGTGCCTCAGGCGCTTGCGCGGGATCCCAGGCCCGGCCCGGCATCAGCCCCGAGCGATGCCTTAGGTGAACCATCATCTCCGTCCAAGCCAGGATTACGGCCATGCAATCCATCACAGCCGCGCCATTGATGCTGTGCATGCCTTGCGCGGAACATTCAGCGTGAGAATGGCGAGCGCGCCATCCGTCTTGCTCATGACCAGGTGCTGATGATTTGTAGCTCATGCCGCCTCGATCGGGTTGACGCCTGCGACACAGCAGCCGGGCTCTATCGTATTCTTTGCGGATGACCGTTGCAGTTCGCAAGGCGCTGCAAGGCAGTGATCGCAAGCATGATTGCCCCAAACCACATTGGCCGATGGCTCGCAGAGAGATAGCACGGTCCGCCGCGTGGGAATGGCAAAAAAAAGACATTCTACAAGGCGGCTCCCTCCCCTCCCTCTGGAGCCCCGCCACCACCATGACCGCGTTGACCGACCGTGATCTATCCCGCCGCTTGCTGTCCCTCATGGAAGAGCGCCGAAGTGCCCTGCCGCCCGGTGCAGGCAATGCGCTGGTGGCGCGCGTTATCGCCGAGACCGGAATGTTGTGAGGTCTTCTGCGCGGGCGAGCAGGCCGGGTTCAGTATCAATCCGCTGAACTTTTTGACTGGCAGGCGCGGGGCGCCGTATCGCCCTAAGCTGGAAGATCCGTTGACGTTCATGTACATCAGCGGAACCACTGGACGGCCCGAAGGTGTGTCGCGTTCCAACCGGGTGCAAGTTCAAGAAGGTAGCCTTGCGCGAACTTTATGGGCAAACGCCGATCACCGCCGAACCGACCGGTACCGCAAGGTGATTGCCCTAGACAGCTACTGGAAGGGCGCATCATGACTCGAATTTTTCAAACTCGCCGTTGGCCGGATACGGCGGAGCAAGCGCTCGATGGGCTAGGCGACGTGGAACGGCGGACCGATGACCGCCCTCTTTCGGCTCGGGAATTGCGCGTCGGACTGGCGAGCGCCGATGTCTTTTGCCCCACGGTATCAGACACGATCGATGCACTTGTTCTGGGCGACCTCGACCTTTCGGGCAAACTGATCGCGAATTTCGGCGCTGGCACCAGCCATATCGATGTTGCCGCTGCTCGCGCGGCGGGCGCGGTGATCAGCAACACCCCCGATGTCTTGACCGATTGCACCGCGGACGTGGCCATGCTGCTGATCCTGGCCGTGGCCCGCCGCGCTGGGGAGGGAGAGCGGCAGTTGCGCGCGGGTGCCTGGCCGGGCTGGCATCCGATCCACATGATGGGCAAGCAGGTCAGCGGCAGCGTGCTTGGCCTTGTCGGCTTCGGCCGCATCGCCCAGGCGATCGCGCAACGGGGAGCCAAAGGCTTCGGCATGGAAATCCTCGTCTGGAACCGCAGCCCGGTGGCGTCGGAGTTGCTGGCCGCTTGCGCCGCGCGCCAGGTTGGCACGCTGGACGAACTGTTGGCGCGTGCCGACTTTGTCTCGCTCAACATCCCGGGCGGCCAACAGACCCACCACTTGATCGACGCTGGTCGATTGCAGAAGATGAAGCCCACGGCATTCCTCATCAACACTGCGAGAGGAACCGTGGTCGATGAGGCCGCGCTGGTACAGGCGCTCGATCAGGGTGTGATAGCGGGGGCCGGGCTGGACGTGTTCGAGGAAGAGCCGCGCGTCCATGCCGGCCTGCTTCAGCGTGAGAATGTGGTTCTGCTGCCCCACCTTGGCAGCGCGACGATGGAGACGCGGGTCGCCATGGGCCTGCGCGTTGCGGAGAACATCCGGCATTGGCAAGCGGGTGAGCCGTTGCGCGATCCGGTTGCATGACCGTGGACCCGGCTGCCGCGCTTCGTGCCCTGCTGGATGCCGCAATCTCATCCGCGCAACCGGCATTTTGCGTTCCCCCGGCCCTCCCCGCCCCGCCCGATGGCCGGACGATCGTGGTCGGTTTTGGAAAGGCCGCGGCATCGATGGCAAGGGCGGTTGAGGATCACTATACCGGCCCGGTTACAGGCGTCGTCGTGGCGCCGCATGGTTCGTCCCAGGATCATGGTTGCCGATCTATCCAGGTGCTGGAAGCGGGACATCCCATCGCTGACGACGCCAGCGTTACGGCAGCCAAGGCCATCATGGCGGCCGTGTCGGGGCTTACTGCGGATGATCTGGTACTGATCCTGATTTCCGGCGGGGGCTCGGCGATGTTCGAGTGGCCGCGCGATCGGGTCAGCCTGAGCGAGATGCAGGCCGTCGTGCGTCAGTTGATGCACGCGGGTGCGAGCATCGGTGAACTGAACACCGTGCGCGCGACCTTGAGCCGCGTGAAGGGAGGTGGCCTCGCTCGTGCCATTGGATCGGCACGGGCCGTGGCGCTCGTCATCTCGGATGTCGTGGGGGATGATATTGCGGTGATCGCCTCCGGTCCAGCAGTTGCCCCGCCCGATTTGCGAGCCGCTCCAGACATTCTGGCACGGTACGGCGTCGATGCGAGTGATCACATATTGCGCGTCATGGCGGGGGCGGCGCAGGCGCATGACCTCACTCCGGCCATCCCCCATCACCTTATCGCGACGCCGGCGATGGCGTTGGCGGCTGCGGCCAGTGTGGCGCGTAACCTGGGTTTGAAACCGATCGTGCTGGGTGACGATATCGAAGGCACACCCAATGTCGCCGCCGATCTTCATCTGCAGGCTGCAGCCGGGGGAGGTTCTGCTTTCCGGGGGTGAATTGGTTTGCCGCGTTACCGGCGCAGGGCGTGGAGGGCCAAACCTGGCGTTCTGCCTGGAACTGCTCAATCGTCAGGCGGACGCGACGGACCTTTGGGCGCTCGCCTGCGACACGGATGGACGTGATGGTAACTCCGGCCTGGCGGGTGCCATGGTCCGCCCCGGCGCGAAGGCACGCGCGCAGGCGGAAGGCCTGGATATTGCAGGTTTCCGGGTAAACGCCGACTCATCAGGCCTGTTCAGCGCCTTGGCCGACACAATTGATACCGGATGGACCGGTACCAATGTGAACGACTTTCGGGCCATTTTACGCGCTTCATGACTTGCGCGAGAAGATATCGCTGGAGCGATTTCTTGCTTACATCTGCGCGGGCGCCACGGTAACTGCCAACCCCTCAAGTTCTGGGCCGGCAATGATCTGGCAGGCCAGACGGCTTCCCGCCTGCCTATCGGCGAAAAGGCCTTCCAGCATCATCTCTTCGGCCTCATCCGGCGCTGGTAACCGCGCAATATCCTGCTCCGCGACGTAGATATGGCAGGTGCCACAATTTGCGTATCCGCCGCAAAGACCGACAATCCCGTCAACCTCCTTGTGCAGCGCCACGTCTTTTAGCGAGCTGCCGAGTTCCGCATCCACCACTCTTGCGGTGCCTGACGGCTCGATAAAGGTAATAGAAACCACACAGACCTCACTTTCGGTTGTTGGCCTTCTAATCTACACAGAACTAGATTTGCAATGTAACAAGATGTGCACTGGCAGGAGACAATATGCAGCTTTCACCGGAAAAGGCCTCCTTGCCCGACAATGTGCCGGCAGAATTGGTGGTAGACTTGAACGTCTACAAGCCAGAGGGCGGAAACCAGGATCTGCATGGTACTTGGCGGCGCATCCAGGCAACTTCGCCGGACATCATGTGGTGTCCCTACAATGGCGGACACTGGCTGCCGACACGCTTTGAGGATATCGACTTCATCCAACGCAATCACGATCCTTTTTCCATGCGGGATGTTGGAATGCCCAGTGGGTTGAAGCCCACTCGGATCCTCCCGCTGGAAGCTGATCCCCCGGAGCATCTGGGCTTCCGGATGATCATCAATCCGTTCTTCACGCCAAAAATCGTCAGCGGCCTCGACCATTTCACTCGTGAGTTGGCGGTTGAGTTGATCAGGGAAATCAAGCCGCGCGGCCGGTGTGAATTCATGGCGGAGTTCGCGCAGAAGCTGCCGATCGCGATCTTCATGCGCCTGGCCGATCTTCCGATGGACGACGCTCCGGAACTGCTTCGTCTGGCTGAGCAGTCGACGCGCGGCGGCGCGGAGTTGCAGGCCAGTTCGCAGATGGCGATGATGGCCTATATCACCCCGTTCGTGGAAGAGCGTCGCGCCAATCCGGGTAGCGATCTGATCAGCGCCATCGTTCACGCCAAGGTGAAGGGGAACCAGATTTCCGACACCGATATGATGAGCACGCTGTTGACCGTGCTGTTCGGTGGCCTTGATACCGTGGCGTCCACGATGGGTTTCATGGCAGAGTTTCTGGGCCGCCATCCGGCGCATCGTCAGCAGTTGATCGACGACCCCAAGCTGATCCCCAATGCCGTCAATGAAATGATGCGGCGCTTCGGCCCCTCCAGCACGGCGCGCACGCTCAGCCGCGATTACGATTACAAGGGCATCCATTTCAAGGAGGGTGACAAGGTTTACATCCTGCCGCTGCTGGCCGGGATGGACGAGCGGCGTTTCACCGATGGATGGAACATCGACTTTGAGCGGCGCGAAGGAGATCACGCCAGCTTCGGTTCCGGACCACACCGCTGCCCTGGGCAATTGCTCGCACTACTGGAACTGCGCATTTTCGTGGAAGAGTGGCTTAAGCAGATCCCGGATTTCCGCGTCAGCGAGTCTGAGCCGCCTTCATACGGCACGGGCATGGTGAATTGTGTGGAGACGTTGGTCCTTGAATGGGATGGTTGAGATATGACCATAATCCGGCGGATGGGCAAATTGGTCACCCGCCAAAGCGGCGCGCTTTGCATGCGTCACAATAGAATGGAGTCCTGCGTATCGCGCCGCTTTCCTTGAAGTAAGATATGCCCCGATATGACTCAGAGCTTCCCGCTTCCAACTGAATGCAGCCTCCGAGGTCAAATGTCGGTCGCGCTGGATTGATCAGAATGGCGCCGCCAGTGGTGTTGCACCCAAAAAGAGTGCCTTGCGGCCCCTTCAGCACTTCGGCAGAGGCTTAGTCATAGAGCGCAGTATTAGTCTGGTGCGGACGCTGTGTCACCACTTCGGCAAAATAGATGCCAACTGCGTTATTCTGCCTGATCAGACTTTCTAGCGAACGCTGCGATCGTATGGTGGAGCGCGGCACGGTCTTGCCGAATGACGATGGGGAAAACTGCGGCGCAGGGGCAAAGAAACGCTATGGCGGAGACACGGCTGCCACCCATCCAGCGCCATACGCCAGGCATCCTAACCCCTGCTTCCTAGACGAGCGCGAAAGCAAGTGCTTGCTTGATGCCATGTCGACCAAGCTCAATTGTTTACAGGCAGGGCGCATGCATCAGGAATGCGATTAGTGCTCGGCCTTGCTCCCATCGTCGTGCAAGGATAACGCGAGATGTCTAGGGTCACACCCAAATGATTGCATTGGAGCGAGCGTATGGCTGATAATATAGGACCCGACGGTGAGACGCTGCTCGGCATTTACCGGCGCGCGGCGTTGCTGAAGGCGAATGACGAGCGTAGCCGCAAGGTGATCACCACGGGCCGTCTAGTCATGCCGTATTACAGCTATCGCGGGCAGGAGATCATTCCTTCGGCGCTCTGCGCCAGCCTGACAGATGATGACTATCTCGTCACCATCTATCGCGGCATCCATGATATGCTGGCCAAGGGCATGCCGCTGAATGACCTGTGGGCGGAAATTGCCGGCCGCGTGGACGGCACTTGCAAGGGCAAGGGCGGCCCGATGCATCTCACCTACCCCAAGAAGGGCATCATGGTTACGACCGGCATCGTCGGCTCGTCCATGCCGATCGCCAACGGCCTGGCTTGGGGTTCGCAGCTTTCAGGAAACAACCGCGTGGCTGTTGCCACGTTCGGTGATGGCGCATCGAACATCGGCGCGTTCCATGAATCCTTGAATATGGCTGCGGTGTGGAAGCTTCCGGTGATCTTCCTGTGTCAGAACAACCTTTATGGCGAACACACCGCGTACGAGAAGGCAACGTCGGCTAAGCAGATCGCCGATCGCGCTGCCGGCTATTCGATTCCTGGCGTCCGCGTCGACGGCAACGATCCGGTGGAGATGTATCGCATGGCACGCGAGGCCATCGATCGTGCTCGTGCCGGCGAAGGACCGACGCTGATCGAGGCTATGACCTTCCGGTTCCATGGTCACGTCTTCGGGGACGCCGATGGCTACATGGACAAGGCCCAGAAGGCCGCCGCCATGGAAGCCGATCCCGTCCCGCGTTTGCGTCGCAAGTTGATCGACGAGGGTATCGCGACAGAGGAGCAACTTGCCCAAATCGAAGCCGATATCGAAGAATCGATAGATGCGGCCGTGGAATTTGCCCTGGCGTCGCCCCTGCCCGAGCTTTCCGAATTGACTACCGACGTTTATGGAGAAGCCGCATGAGCGATACTCTGACATCCGAAAAGCCGGCCGCCGCCAAGGTGGCGCAGGTGACGATGCTGCAAGCCATTAATCAGGCCATTGCCGATGCGATGGAAGCGGATGAGCACGTCGTCGTCCTAGGCGAAGACGTGGCCGATCCCGAAGAGGGCGGCGTCGTCGGTGTGACCAAGGGCCTGTCGGGCCGCTTTGGCGAGAAGCGCGTGCGCTCGACGCCGATTGCGGAGCAGGCGATTATCGGCGCGGCGATCGGCGCCAGCCTCGTGGGTTACAAGCCCGTGGCCGAAATCATGCTGATGAACTTCACGACTGTCGCCATGGACATGATCGTGAACCACGCGGCCAAGCTACGTTTCATGTCGGGCGGACAGACCCACGTCCCCATCGTTATCCGCACGATGACCGGTACCGGCTTCTCGTCCGGCGGCCAGCACTGCGACTACCTGGAGGCGTGGTTCGCCCACACGGCGGGGATGAAGGTCGTGGCCCCTTCCAACCCGGCTGATGCCTACGGGCTGATGCGCGCGGCGATCAACGATCCCGACCCGGTGCTCTATATTGAGAACATGCCGAGCTACTGGATGAAGGGCGACTCTTTCGATGCCGATCACATCGTGCCGTTGGGCAAGGCGGCCGTGGCCAAGGAAGGCGGCGATGTTACCATCGTCAGCTACTCGCGGACATTGAACGAGGCGCTGGGCGCGGTGAAGGCGATGGAAGCAGCAGGTGTTTCAGCCGAGATCATTGATCTGCGCACCATCTCCCCGTGGGATGAGGACACCGTGCTGGCCTCCGCCGCCAAGACGGGACGCCTCCTCATCGCGCACGAAGCAGTGGAAAAGCATGGCATGGGCGCCGAGATCGCTGCGGTTGCTTCGACCAAGCTTTTTGGCAAACTGAAGGCACCCGTCGCACGCCTGGGCGCACCTTATGCCCCCGTACCCTTCTCCAAGCCTCTGGAAGATGCCTTCGCACCCAACGCCAAGCGCATCGCTGAGGCCGCCATCTCACTTTGCAAATAACAGGACTGGTTCATGGCTACCGAAATCCTTCTGCCCAAGCTTGGCTTCTCGATGAACGAGGGCACTCTTTCCGAATGGCTCGTGGCGGACGGCGCCACGGTCAACGAGGGGGACCCACTTTTCTCCTTGGAAAGCGACAAGTCGACCAACGAAGTCGAAAGCCCCGCCACCGGTACGTTGAAGATCCTGAAACAAACCGGCGAAACCTATGAAGTTGGTACCGTCCTCGGCACGATCGAGTAACACGAACCGCAGGGACTAACCGTAAACGATGAGCGCGACCGAGCAGAGCGATGTCCAGGCGACGAACGTAGCGCCGTGGAATACGAAGCTCGTCGCGCTCGTCACCGGCGGCGTTAGCGGCATCGGCGAGGCTACCGCGAAGGCTTTGAGAGCCCGTGGCGATCGGGTTATTACCGTCGATTTGCGTAACGCCGATATCAATGCCGATCTTTCGACAGCGCAGGGCCGTGCAACACTTGTGGCGCAAGCGGAGCGATTGGCTCCGGATGGCATCGACCTCGTTGTTGCCGCTGCTGGTGTTTCGCTTGGCATCGGCGACGTTCTGGGCGTAAATTTTTTCGGTGCGGTCGCCACCCTTGAAGGCTTGCGCCCCCTGCTTGTCAAAAGGGCCCCAGCCCAGGCGATTGCCATCACATCCACCGCCGCGATCGGCGAGGTGGATGACGAAGTGATGGCCGCATGCCGCGATGGGAATGAGGAAGCCGCCAAGGTGCGCGCTCGTCACACCACAGAGGGAGATGCTCATTCGCCCCTGGAATATTCATCGTCGAAGCGGGCCCTTGCTTATTGGGTCCGCCGCGCCGCCATAACGCGGGATTGGGCAGGCTCACGCGTGTTTTTGAATGCAGTCGCACCGGGCTTGACGTTGACGAACATGACCCGGCCGATGCTCTCCGATCCAGCGTTGGTGGATGTGATCAATGCATCCACGCCCAGGGCCGTTTCTCAACCTGGACAGGCGGAGGATCTTGCGGAAGCGATCGTCGCGATCGCATCCCTTCGTAGCGGTTATGTAGTGGGACAAGTCCTTCATGTAGACGGCGGCACTCACGCCATTCTGCAACCTGAAATTTACTGATAATCGTCGTCTAAGTCGAATGGCCGCCGTGCTTTTGGGTGGTCGATAATGTTGCTTTACCGCCAATACTTTCAGATCATACGACCTGTTGTGAAAGATTTCTGCCGCAGGTGTATCCTCGTTCAAGAGCATGGTTCCATCGCTATCGCGAGAAAGATCGGCCCCGGGGAAGAGAAGACTATTTTTGAAGTTGTATCGATCGATTACGGCGGTTCAATTCAGGAAATAGTATTGCGCCGCGTTCGTCCCGGCCCGCTCGCTTGGCCAGCCCTGCCGCTTTCACATTTCAGACCACTTCACATTCACGCCCCTTTCATCGGAGCGGCGGCCTGCGACTTTATATAGCAATCGCTTTATAAATATCGTATGTTAGCCTCTAATAAGACAAATAAGGTCAAGCAGGAGACGGATCATGACGGCGCTGCCGAAGTTGCGCGACCTCGACAATCGCGAGTTCAACCCTTTCATGGAAGAGCGCTTTTTCTTTGGCGAGAACGAGGACCCCTATCCTCTGCTGGCGCGCTTGAGAGAGCAAAATGCGGCCATGGCAGGTGACTATCGGCTGATGATGGGCCTTCAACCGGACATCACGCACCCGGCCAACGTGCCGCACTTCATGATCCTGAGTTATGAGGAGGTTGCGAAGGCACTGCAATCTCCTCAGGTATTTTCGAACAAGGCGTACACGTTCAACATAGGAGCCAGCTTCGGTCGATCAGTTTCAGCGATGGATGCGCCTGAGCACGGTAGATATCGCCGGATTTTCCAGAAGATTTTTCTGCCGCAATTTGTGAAGACATGGGGCGATAACATCGTTGACCCTGTTGTCAACGATCTGATGGATGGGTTCATAGCTACCGGAAAGGCCGATTTGATTCAGCAGTTTACGCTGAATTACCCCTTTGGCGTCATCTATCGGCAGCTAGACTTGCCACCGGATGAGGGAAAGCTATTCCACAAGCTGGCTGTTACGCAGACGCTCGTCTCGTTCGACTTCAAGCATGGTTCTGAGGCAAACGCGAAGCTTGGGGAATATTTCCCTCATTTGATCGAGCAGCGGCGAGCCAATCCCGGCAATGATCTGGTCAGCCTGCTGGCGCGCGCGGAAGTGGATGGCGAATATTTGCCCGAAGATGTCCTGGTTTCCTTCTTTCGTCAGTTGATCAATGCCGCGGGCGACACGACTTATCGCGGCACCAGCGTTCTATTGACCAAGCTGCTGGAAAACCCGGACCAACTGGCGATGCTTCGAGAGGATCGCAGTCTGATGCCCAATGCGATCGAGGAAGCCCTACGCTTTGATGGACCGGTGGTTGAACAGGCTCGCTGGACTGCGCAGGACGTGGAGGTAGCAGGCGTTTTCATGCCCGCCAACTCTATCGTGCATGTCGTTGCCGGCGCGGCAAACCGTGATCCGGCGAAATTCGACGATCCTGATCGTTTTGATATTCGCCGGCATAATGCAAGCCGGCATTTCTCGTTTTCGGCCGGGCCACACATTTGCATTGGCCAGCATCTGGCACGGGTGGAGATGACGCGCGCCATGACGGCGATCCTGGATCGACTGCCCAATTTACGGCTCGACCCCGATATGCCGCCGCCCGCGATACGTGGCGCGATGATGCGGGTGCCGCACAGTCTCCACGTTCGCTTTGATCCCAGTTGATCGTTCATCCGCTGGGCTCCGCCTTACAACGGACGGGCCCAGCGGATCGATCATCACAAATCAGGGCGCGCGTGAACCTTGACGTCGGTGCTTTCACCTTTGTGCATCTTCTCAATCATCGCGGGAACTTCCTCCAACGGGATCGTCTTGCTCACCATCAGGCGCGGCTCCACGTGGCCACGATCAAACGCATTTAGCGCGAAGCGGAATTCATCGATCGAGTAAGCCATCGAGAAGATCAAGGTGACTTGCTTGAAGGTGGAGATCGCCGGAATCACGCCATCGGGCTTTGTGCAAAAGCCTAATGAGACGACGGTGCCGTTAGTGCGAACATGATTGATGCTTTGTTGCAAAGCGCCAGTTACGCCAACGCATTCAAAGACCACGTCGGGTTGGCCGCCCAAGGCTGCCTGAACGTCAGCGAATTCACTTTCGCCCGAGCATACGAAGGCATCCGCGCCCATTGTGCCGGCCATTTCCGCCCGGCGCGCCGAACGTGACATGGCGACGATCTTGCCGGCACCCAGCTTGCGCGCCCAATGAATAGCGGCAAGCCCGATAGACCCGGCGCCCAGCACCAAGACCTTGGCGCCAGGCTCCATCTTGGCGAGCGCGACGCCGTGCAGGCCGACCGACAAAGGTTCTACCAGAGCGCCATCTTCCATGGAGACGGATTGTGGAAGCAGCAGCGATGTCGAGGCCGAGACACGGATGTAATCGGCAAAGCCGCCTGCATAGTTCTTGATTCCGTTGGGGCAGAATAGCGGCGTTCCTTGCAGGCAAGCTTCACAAGCTCCGCAGCCAGCTGCCGCCAGAGCGGTGACCCGATCACCCGTCCTGAACCCCGAAACGCCCTTGCCGACCGCAACGACCTCACCGGAAAATTCGTGTCCGATGATGCTGTTTTCCGGGTAGAAACCATGTTCTTTGGTTAGGTGGACGTCCGAGCCGCAGATTCCGCATTGATGCACCTTGAGAACCATTTCGCCCTCGCCCGGCTCTGGATCGGGCATCTCCCGCAATTCGAGGGGCTTGCTGGCATTTTCAAAGTATAACGCACGCATCAGTTCTCTCCGGTAAATCGCGATTTGCTTTGGATCGCACCCTAGTACGTAGTCTCGGACTCGCCAAATAATGCCACCCCGAAGCGGGCCATCATCGGCACTGTGATTATGGACCTAAAAAAAACCTGGCGGGAGTTAGCCGGAAAGGCGCGCTTCGCAAACGTGAAGAATTGCTACTGATTGACAACAAATTCTCTACTGGGTAGATAGAGATCGTTCGAGGCGTTGGTCAGGCCTCTCGAATTCCGCACAAACCTGACCCGCGGCTTTTGACCGGGAAGCAGCTTGCTCCGCGTTATAAATGGCTAAAGCGCGCGATGCTTAGGCGACCACGCCCGGCGTCGTGTTCCCCTCTTTCATGAGGTGATGCGATGCGCATGTGTCTGACAATCCGTTGATGATAACCGCAGGGGTGCGGACGGGCCGATAAGTCCGTTCCTGCGCCAGCTGGGTTCGTAGGTTTCTCCCCCAGTTCCCGCGGGCAGCTTTTCGCCGGTCCGCATCCCTGACGCTCGGCTGTCCCGCAAAACGGGAGGCCTATTCCCACGGTGGCGCCAAGCACGGTGTCTGCCGGCGCCCCCTTGTGTCTTGAGCCCCCAGAGCATTTTGAAGGAGCCAATTTATGGCAACCGCAATCGATCAGTATCCCAACGCCAAGGATCACTCGTCCCCGCTCGATATCCGCCCCGTGACCGGAACCATCGGCGCCGAGGTTCGCGGGATCGAGCTTTCCGGCGATCTTGATGCCGCCACCGTCCAGGCCATCGACGCCGCCCTTGTTCGCCACAAGGTGATCTTCTTTCGTGGCCAACATCACCTGGACGACGCCGAGCATGAGGCCTTCGCCGCGCTGTTCGGCGATCCGGTGGCACACCCCACAGTGCCTGTCGCCGAAGGTTCGCGCTATCTGCTTGACGTGGACAGCAAGGAAGGCAGCGCTGCTTCCAGCTGGCATACCGACGTGACCTTTGTCGACGCCTACCCCAAGGCGTCGATCCTTCGCGCGATCAACATTCCCGAGGCCGGCGGCGATACGCTCTGGGCCAATACCGAAATCGCCTATGAGCGCCTGCCGGAGCCTTTGCGGCAACTGGCCAACACGCTGTGGGCGACGCATACCAACGATTACGATTATGCGGCCGCACTGTCCGGTGCGCAGCTATCGCCCACGGTTGCCGCCCAGCGAGAGGATTTCCAGAAGTCGGTCTTCTCCTCGACAATCTACGAGACGGACCATCCGGTCGTCCACGTTCATCCCGTTTCAGGTCAACGCAACTTGCTGCTGGGCCATTTCGTGAAGCAGTTTGTCGGGCTCTCTTCGGGCGACTCTCAGGCCTTGTTCAACGTCCTGCAAGCCCACGTCATCAAGCCGGAGAACACTGTGCGCTGGCGCTGGCAGAACGGCGATGTGGCGTTTTGGGACAACCGCGCGACCCAGCACCGCGCCATCGGCGACTTCGGACTACAGCGCCGCACACTGCGCCGGGCGACCGTGAATGGCGAAGTGCCGGTCGGTCTCGATGGGCGCCGCAGCCAGACCAAGCGACAGGAAAAGCGCGCCGATCTGGCGCACGCCTGACGCTTCGATACGGGGCTGCCGACTACGGTGGCCCCGTCATCCTCCGCTCGTGATGGAGACATCGCATGGCCACGGCCTTCGCCACATACGATCTTTCGATCCCGACACAGACGCGCGGGCCGAGCAAGGGCTTGGACACCCGCCGCCTGATGGCATTTTCCGCGCTGGCGATCCCTGTCAGCGCCGCGCAATTGCCGATCATCAACTTTCTCCCATCGATCTACGCGCAGCAGTTCGGCATATCGCTGGCCGCGCTGGGTACGATCTTTTTGCTCGAACGAGTCTGGGGTGTCTTCGCTGACCCGATCGTGGGTATTCTCAGCGATCGGACGCGCAGCCGATTTGGGCGCCGTCGCCCCTGGATGGCCGTCGGCGTGGTGATCTTCGCGCTGGCTTCCGCCGCTTTGTTCCTGCCGCCGCAGGGGGTTACACCGCTATACCTGGGCGTTGCTCTTTTCGTGTTTTATCTGGCCTATTCCATGATCCAGATACCCTATTGGGCCTGGTCAGGCGAACTCTCCTCCGATTATCACGAGCGAACCCGTGTCGCGGTGTTCTATAATGTGGCCACCGCCGTGGCGCTGTTGTTGATCATGCTGTTGCCCGCCGCGATTGACCAGTTGGGCCTGGGCGATGATAGGCTGAAGCTGGCCGTGATGGGCGGCCTGGTGCTGCTGGCTCTTGCCCCCGCAGCGTGGATGACGTTGCGCGCCTTTCCGGAACGCCCGTCGCCAGATGTTTCGCCCACCAAGCGTCTGGGGTTTCTGGCGACAGTACGGATCATTGCGCAGGAAAGGCTGATCCTCAAGATCATCCTGTCCGACCTTGCCGTTACGATGGGACAGGGCGTGCGCGGTTCGCTGTTGTTGTTCGTGGTTGCGCATTACGTCGGTCGCCCGGAATGGGGCGCGACCCTGATGCTGACGCAATTCGTGTTCGGCATCGCCGCCGGGCCGATCTGGCTGCAGGTCGCCAGACATATCGGGAAGCAGCGCACGGCGATCGTGGGTGAGCTTGTGCAAGTGGCTATCAACCTTAGCCTTCTGGCAATCACGCCCGGAAGCCTGGCGCTGGTGATCAGTCTCACGATTGCCCAAGGTCTGGCGCAGAACTCAGGTAACGTGATGCTGCGCGCCATGGTCTCTGACGTGGCGGATGCGCATCACCAGAAGACGGGGCAAGACCGCACCGCTTTGTTCTTTTCGGCATTCAGCATATCGATGAAGCTCGGCCTTGCCTTGGCAGTGGGGATCACCCTGCCTCTGGTGGCGGCGCTCGGCTTCGATCCCAAGGCGGCGCAGAACACGTCCGGAGCGCTGACGGGACTTTTGGTGGTCTTCGCCGTCGGCCCCGCCCTCGCCCATCTGGCCTCCGCATTGTTGCTCCGTGGCTTCACGGTGGATGGAGCTGCGTCGAGCCATGGATACGCCGGGCTTCAACGCATCGGGACAGCATACCGCTAGTCTTCGGCCCCGAGGCCACTGCCGCCTTTTTTCAATGCCCACGCGCTCGGCGATCTCGCCGGGCGCTGGCGCAAATAGCAGCTTACGCAATCAAACAAGTTTCAGGAGACCCCTTCATGAGGATTTTGACGCTATACGGCACTACCGCCACGCTGGCCCTGGCGATCGCCACGCCCGCGCTTGCCGCCGAGACGGAAGCGGTGATGGCGGAGGCCGGCGCTGCGGCCGAGGCGGCAGATACCGGCGAACCGATCGTCGTCACCGCCCGTCGCCGCGCGGAAAATTCGCAGGACGTGCCGATCGCCATCAGCGTGCTGGACAGCGCCACGATGGAGCGCACCGGCAACTTCACGCTGAACCAGGTGCAGCAGCTTGTGCCCAGCTTGCAGGTGAACAGCATCAATGCGCGCAATACCAACGTCAACATCCGCGGCCTGGGTGCAAATTCCTCGCTGGCAGTGGATGGGCTGGAATACGGCGTCGGGTTCTACGTCGATGGCGTCTACCTGGCACGGCCCGGGCAGTCGCAGTTCGATCTGGTGGATATCCAGCAGATCGAAGTGCTGCGCGGCCCGCAGGGTACCCTTTTTGGCAAGAACACCACAGCTGGCGCGCTCAACATCACCACTCGCGCGCCCAGTTTCGATCCGGAACTGACGGCCGAAGCGTCTTTAGGCAACTACGGCTACCATCAGGTCCGCGCGTCCGGATCGGCCCCCATCATCGCCGACAAGGTGGCGATCCGGCTCAGCATCGCCGACACCCATCGCGACGGCTTTTTGCTGAACAAGACGAACCTGACAAAGGCGCAGGACTATGACAACTTCAGCGCGCGTGGACAGCTTCTGATCCAGCCCAACGACGAACTCAAGATCCGGCTGATCGGGGATTATTCAAAGCAACGCCAGAAATTCCAGCTCAATTTGATCGACGGCTACTTTACGCAATATGCGAATGGTCAGACGATCGCCAATAACATTTTCGATCGAGCCGCGCGGTTCAACTATCCCTTGCCGACAAGCAACGCCTTCTCACGCGTCGGCGCGGCAGACTCGCCCTATCAGGCAAACATGGAAAGCTACGGGGTGTCGGGCCAGGTCGATTGGGATCTTGGCGCTGCATCTTTGACATCGATCACCGCGTATCGCTGGTGGGACTGGTCTCCGGCCAACGATGTCGATGCGACATCCCTGTCCATCAACACGGTGGCTCAGCAGCAAAACTCTCAGCGTCAGTTCAGCCAGGAACTACGGTTGGCCTCCGATGGCCACAACACGATCGATTACCAGGTCGGCCTGTTCTATTTCTGGCAAGTGATCCGCGGATATGGCCGCACCGCTTATGGCTCCGATTTCGCACGGTGGAATCTCCCGGGCGCAACGCCCGTCGCGGCTTTCAATACAATCAACAGCGCTTTGAGTGGCCTGGAAACGAACAGCTACTCCGATCCACGCACCAAGAGCTACGCCGCGTTCGGCCAGGCCGATTGGCACCTATCCAGCAAGCTTACGCTGACCGCAGGTCTGCGCTTTACGCATGAGGATAAAGACGGCTCTTTCTCCCGCTTTCTGGCACCAGCCAGCGGTGGCAACCGCGCACTGTTGACGGCCGCGCAGCAAGCACAATTCCAAGTTAACGACGTGTCGTTCGCGGCAAAGGTGAAGTCCGATGCGCTGTCGGGAATGGCGACGCTGGGTTACAAGTTGACGCCGGACGCCTTGCTCTATGCCTCGTATTCGCATGGCACCAAATCGGGCGGGCTTAACGTCACTGCGGGAGGCGCGCTGCGTCCGGTCGTCGCGCCGGAAAAGGTTGACGCGTTCGAGATCGGCCTGAAATCGCAGTTGCTGGACAACACCCTGACATTCAATGCCGCCGCGTTCCTGACGCAGATCAAGGATTACCAAGGCAACGTCTCACAAGAGGTTCCAGGTTCCACGGCAACCATCCAGTTCATCGACAGCATCCCCAAGGTCCGTTCGAAGGGGGTGGAAGCGGATGTCGCCTACTCCCCGAGCAATTGGCTGACCCTCAATGCCTCTGCCGCTTACACAGACGCGAAGTTCGTCAGCTACGCCAATGCTCCACAGCGGCCCGAGGCGGCGATTCCCGGAACGATCCAAGTGCAGGACTTGTCCGGCACCCGCCTGCCTGGCGTATCAAAATTCGCCTACACCCTGGGCGTCGACGCATCTCAGCCCGTGGGTCAGGATGTGGAGGCCTATGTCCACGCAGATTACCTGCACCGATCCGCGTTCAATTCCACCGCCACGAACAGCATCTACGGCATAGTCCCGGGCTACGGTCTGCTCAATGCGCGCGTGGGTCTGCGCTTTGGCGATGGCACGTACGACGTGGCGTTCTGGGCCCGTAATCTCACCAACGAGGACTACTACGTGCAGCGTAGCCCGGGCACCTTCGGCCTGATCACCGCTATCGTCGGCGAACCGCGTACCTTCGGCGCAACCTTGCGCGCAAAGTGGTGATCCACGTCCTCATACGCCCGATAACACTTCATTCCTCACTGGAGAGATCATCATGAGACGCAAGCTCGCCCTTCTCACCACCGCCCTTGTCAGCCTTGCCGCCACGTCCGCTCATGCGCAGGAGGCGGCCAAGCGACCCAACTTCCTGGTGATCGTGGCCGACGACCTGGGGTATTCGGATATCGGGGCTTTCGGCGGAGAGATCGCCACGCCAAACCTGGATGCGCTGGCCGCACGGGGCCTGAAGCTGACGGGTTTCCACACCGCGCCGACTTGCTCCCCGACACGCTCCGCGCTGTTGACCGGGCTGGACCACCACGAGGCGGGCGTGGGCAACATGGCGGAGATGCTGGCGCCCAATCAGGTCGGCAAGCCCTATTACGAAGGGTACTTGCGCGCCGATACCGCGACCTTGCCCGAAATCCTGCGCGGCGGCGGTTATCGCACGCTCTATTCCGGCAAGTGGCATCTGGGCCTCAAGCCTGAGCAGGACCCCCATGCGCGTGGTTTCGACAGCAGCTTTGCGCTGCTGCAAGGCGGTCACAACCACTTTGGCCAGAATGTCGCCCAGGATCGTGTGAGCATGGGCTCGACCTACACGCTCAACGGCCAGCAGGTGACGAGCCTTCCGGCGAACTTCTACTCATCGGACTATTTCGCCGATCAGCTCGTCTCGCAGTTGCAGGCCGGCAAATCATCGACCAAGCCGTTCTTCGCTTATCTGGCCTTTTCGGCACCGCACTGGCCGCTGCAGGCTCCGGCCAAGGTTATCGCCAAATATAAAGGCCGATACGACGCCGGTTATGATGCCTTGCGCGAACAGCGCCTGAAGCGGCAGGTAGCCTTGGGCCTGCTGGACCGCAAGGTGGCGGCGCACAATGCCGATCTGGCGCCGATCTGGAATGGCCTATCGGCTGCGGACAAGGCCAACCAGGCCAAGCGTATGGAAGTCTACGCCGCCATGGTGGACGAGATGGACCAGGCCATCGGTCGCGTGGTCCAGACGTTGAAGGCGACGGGGCAGTATGACAACACCGTGATCTTGTTTCTTGCCGATAACGGCGCGGAGGGCGCCAGGCTGGACGAACCCAGCATGAACATGGTGAACGCCGTGTACGCCAAGGCTGATAATCGGACCGAGAACGTGGGGGCCGCCACGTCATACGAGGCACTCGGGCCCGGCTGGGCGACCGCGGCCACCGCACCCTCCTGGCGGGTGAAGGGTTATGCCACCGAAGGCGGGACGCGCAGCGTTGCTTTCGTGGCGGGTCCTGGGATCGCTCCAGGCGTCGGCGCCGCCTACACCAACGTTGCGGACGTTACGCCGACGTTCCTGGAATTGGCCCATGTCGCCGCACCCAAGGCAAGCCCCAATGGCAAGCCCCTACGCCCGATCCGGGGCAAGAGCTGGGCCGGATGGCTGCAGGGCGGTGCCGCTCAGGTCTATTCGTCCGACGCTGCGATTGGCGAAGAACTGTTCGGTGGGCGTAATCTGCGGCAGGGAGATTGGAAGATTACCGACCTGGGCGACGGCAGCTGGCGGCTGTTCAACGTCGCCGCCGATCCGGGGGAAAAGAAGGACCTTTCGGCAACCGAGCCAGCCCGCAAGGCACAGCTGGAAAAGGCGTGGCAGGACTATGCCAGCCAAGTGGGCGTCGTGCTTCCCGAACCGCGACAGGCGATCCTGGACCGCCCGGTTAGGCGCTAAGGCACATCTGAGAGGACTTGCGCCGCTCAAAAGGCGGGCGCAAGTCTTTGCCCAGGCAAAGGAGTGATGACAGGCGTGCCTGCGGAAACGGTTGATGTGCCCCCCTTGCAAGAAAGCCGCCACGGCATGGCCTGGGTGCCGGGTGGCGCTTTCACTATGGGTTCGGAGCGCTTCTATCCCGAGGAAGCGCCGCTCCGCCGCGTCAGCGTCGGCGGTTTCTGGATGGACGTGACCCCTGTCACCAACCGGCAGTTTGCTGCCTTCGTCACCGCTACCAGGCACGTCACCACCGCAGAGATCGCGCCCGATCCGAAGCAATATCCCGGAATGCCGCTGGAAATGGCCAGCCCCGGATCACTGGTGTTTCATAAGACCCCCACGCCGGTGGATACCGCCAACCCCGCACAATGGTGGACTTTCGCATTCGGAGCCGATTGGCGCCATCCCTGGGGTGCCGATACCACGATCGAGGCGTTGGACTTATGGGATCACCCCGTGGTGCATGTCTCCTATTCCGATGCGCTCGCCTACGCGTCCTGGGCGGGCAAGGACCTTCCCACCGAGGCGGAGTTCGAATTTGCGGCGTGGGGCGGATTGGATGGAGTTGATTATGCCTGGGGCAATGAACTGTCCCCCGGCGGTGCGATGATGGCGAATACCTGGCAGGGACTTTTCCCGTTCGCCAACCAGCTATTGGACGGTTGGGAGCGGACCTCCCCTGTCGGGTCCTATCCGGTCAATCCGTACGGTTTGTATGACTTGATCGGCAACACCTGGGAATGGACGAAAGACTGGTGGGCCGATCGCCCGGAAACTCCCCGCAAATCGTGCTGCACCCTGGAAAATCCACGCGGTGCGAAGCTGAAGGACAGTTATGACCCACAGCAGCCGCAAATCAAGATCGGCCGGAAGGTGCTGAAAGGTGGCTCTCACTTATGCGCGCCGAACTATTGCCAACGCTATCGCCCTGCCGCGCGACATCCCGAGATGATCGATACGTCCACCTCCCACATCGGCTTTCGCTGCGTGTCACGCATTACGTGAAACGCGACTGATGGCGGCCTGGACGATAAGGCTTTAGTGGTACAAGTTAGGCTGGGTGCTTAGCTCGGCGATCGCTTGACGCAGGATGTCCAAGGCAATGTGTCCTGCCATTTCATGCGGGGTGATCTCTTCAAGCTGGGTCAGCAAGGCCATCAACTCGTCATCGGCGGACAGCGCCGCCAGGTGCTGGGCTACCTCCATCGTCGCCTCGCTTTGTCGGGTGCGGGAAACATAGACGCCGCCGTGCCGCCCCCGACGCAGTTCGATCAGCTTTTGTTGATCGGCCAGGAGCACGGTGTCCCGCATCACGTCGATACTGACGCCATAAGATGCGGCTAGCGCTGCAATAGTGCCAAGATAATGGCCGGGGTAAACGTCCGGCTCGCTGATCCGCTGATGCAGCGCGCGCAGCACATGATGGGCCAACTTCATGGCGGAAGCCGGGGCGTTGGCGGAGGGCCGAAATAAAGTATGGGGCCGCAAGGTCTGCGAAAGCATGCCGTCCGCCAGCGTCATCTTTACGTATTCGGCTTCTTGATCCGTGCAGTCGCATGCGGCGCGATCCGCGCTGCTAACATCGCCGGCGAGAACGGCCTGGGCGACACACAGCTCGAGTTCCCACATCACCTCGTCACGATCGGAGATCGGGTTGCCTCGGATATCGACAAGATGAAGTTCGGACATCATCGCGTTGTGATAAGCCCCGTGATAGGCGGAGTGAAGAAATGATAGAGCGGCCCCGCCCGCCAGGCTGACAAGATCTGTCCGGAAGATTTGCCAAGCCTCCAAGCTCCAGTTGCCTTTGTCCATCGCTGACATTTTCTGGATGTCGTGTGCCAGGCGCTGGCGTCCCTCAGGGCTTATTCTGCGCGTAGCTTCCCGGATGCCCAAACGGTACAGCGCCATCGCGAACTTCGCGACATCCAGCGTTGGCAGTTCTGCCAGAGTAAGATGGTCCACCAGCTTCTGGGTGGCCTCTGCCGATGGCCTCCCGCCGCCATAAAGGCCGCCCAATCGACCCCGCACGACGCGGATGACGCCTTGTCGCTCAAGTTCTCTGACCGCAGAGCGCATAGTGCTGCGGCAAACGCCGAATTCTGCCGATAACTGATGCTCGTCACCCAAGCGGCACATATCCTGTGCATCGCTGGCCTTTGCCCGCAGTAAGCGAATGGCTTGCACCACTCGTCGCTCCGCCGGACCTGCGCCTGCAGGTCGGCCAGCGTCGTTGCGCCTCATCCCCGGTATCCCATAATTATCGTTGCCAATGAGGCTAACGACTGATCGCAGCGCCGACAATGCGTAATATGCACATGTGAATACTGGTATCGCCAGTGCGACATCATGGAAACTGCCGTCGCTGTGATCCGGCAGCGGACGCAACCCCTTGCGCCTCAAGACGATGTCGGGAATATCGCAGCGCGAGATAAGGCGATTTTCTTATACCGATTGGTGAGGATGGGTGAAATGGTAGATTACGTGATCGCCGGCTCCGGCAGCGCGGGTGCCGTCCTGGCGACCCGACTTACCGAAAATCCCGATGTGAAGGTCATCCTGGTCGAGGCGGGAAAAGATCGGTCGCGCAATCTTTTCGTGACGATGCCTGCGGGCTCTTACGCCATGATGGGAAACAAGATCTTTGACTGGTCAATACTGGCCGAGCCTGATCCCAGCATCGGGGGTCGGCGTATCAACTGGTCTGGTGGCAAGATGCTGGGCGGGTCCAGCAGCATCAACGGCATGGTCTATGTCCGGGGTAATCGGGATGATTACACCCGCTGGGTTGAAGCCGGTGCCGACGGCTGGGGCTGGCCGGAGATGCTGCCTTACTTCCTGAAGGCCGAGAACTACCAGGGCGCGCCCTCGCAATGGCATGGCAGCCATGGTCCCCTGAAAGTCGGCCACCAGAACGCGCGGCATGAGCTCGTCGACGCGGTGATCGGCGCTTTCGTGAACAATGGCGTGCCCCATCGCGAGGAGTACTGCGATGGCGATCAATATGGCGTCTATGAAAATTTGACGACGGCCCCTGGCGGGCGTCGCTCCAGCACGGCGGTGACATATCTGGCAGAGGCTCGCAAGCGGCCGAACCTGACGATCATGACCGAAACCACGGTGGACAAAGTGCTGATCAGTGAAGGCCGTGCGACCGGCCTGCGCGTGATCCGCGGAGGTGTGGCGAGCGACATCATGGCACGCACGACACTGGTCTGTGCCGGCGCGTTGAATTCTCCGGCGATCCTGATGCGATCCGGAATCGGCCCGGCACAGGCCCTTTCAGCGCTGGGCATTCCGGTGGTGGCCGATCTGCCCGTTGGCCAGAATCTGCAGGACCACTGCGGGCTGACGTATAGCAAGCTGGTGGATGTTCCTACGTACAACAGCCCGTTCGGCCCCTGGACGATCGGCAAGAACCTTCTACGCTGGCTGGCGAAGAAGGATGGACCGATGTCATCTGCGGCGGTGCAGGTCATGGCAGGCCTGCGGTCTTCTCCCGAACTGCCCGAAGCCGACATCGCCGTTAGTTTCATCCCGCTGGCGATCGGGTTTGAAAAGGGCAAGCCGCAGATGCACAAGCAGCCCGGAATTACCATCGGCGGCAACTGCATGCGGCCCGATAGTCGCGGTGAAATCCGGCTCGCCAGTAGCGATCCGCACGCCGCCCCGATCATCGACCATCGCCTGCTGGGTGATGAACGAGACGTGCGCCGGCTGATCGCCTTCGGAAAATTCCTGGATCGCCTGTTCCGTACCGAGCCGCTGGCATCGCACGTTGTGGCGGACAATTTTCCGGCCGAAACCCCGCGCGACGATGCCGAGTGGGAGGCCTTGATCCGGGCAACATCCGGCATCGGGTATCATGCGGCAGGCACATGCCGCATGGGTGGTGCCGATGCCGTGTTGGATCCCCAGCTAAGGGTGCGCGGGATAGAAGGTCTGCGCGTCGTCGATGCTTCGGTCATGCCCTCGCTGGTGTCCGGCAACACCAACGCGGCGACGATCGCGATCGCGGAGCGCGCGGCGGAGTTGTTGAGCCAGGTACGGCGCTAGGCGCGTAAGCTATCGGGGCTTGCAGATTGCGCTTCCAGCGCCGCCATCGCCGGGGCCAGCAGCGCCCGCGTTGCGACGAGGCGCTGCGCCACATGGCCCAGGCCGTTCTCACTCCATGCGCCCATTATCCCCCCGCATACGAGGCACCATTGCTCGGACGGGGCGGTGCCGGTGGGGAAAAGCGGCACGGCTACAGAGGCGTAGCGTCCGCCAAAGCCGCCCGTCAGTTCCACGTGGCCGTTGTCGGCAAGGCTGGCCACGGCTTGTGCGACGCGATCACGGTGGCGCTCCAAACGCTCAGGATCGGCTAAGGCCATTCGGGCCATCGCCATCTCGCGTTCCTGTTCTGGCAGAGCCGCGAGAACCGCCAGGCCGGCAGCGACGGTGTCCAGCGGCGCTCTCCACCCGATCGCGTGGTCGCGTACGATCATGTCGCCGTCGATCTGCTCCATCCAGATCATCTCGTCATCGGCGCGCAAGCTGAGGGTGGCGCTTGTGCCGATATCATCCACGATACTGCGCAGATAAGGCATGGCGACGCTGCGGGCGTTCTGCCCCTGGGCCGCGATGTAACCCAGGGTGATGGCCGGTGCACCGATGCTGAGGCCACGACCAGTGCTCGAGCGCACTAGGAAGCCGCATTTCAAGAGCGTGTAGCACAGACGCCAGGCGGTGGGCTGGCTCATGCCCAACCGCCGGGCAATCTCCGCCACGTTGAGAACCGCGTGGGGACGATCGAAACAGCGCAGCACGTCCAAGCCGCGCGCCAACGCCTTCACAAACTGGCGGTCATTGGGATCGGTCGTTTCATCGGCCTCAGACATCGCAGGTCGTTTCCACTCCGTTCAGGCCAATTTGACCTGGAAGGCCTTATCGTGCCGCTTGGCCCAATCGGCAAAGCTTTCCAACTTGATGCCATGGCTGCGGGCCTTGGCCAGATCGACCTTGTAGCCTTCGACACTAGCCCACTTCTGGCTTTCCACCAGACCGGCATGATTACCGGCGGCCACGGCTTCCTTGCCGGAGAGACTGCTGCTCCGCACTGGCCGGCCGGTCACGTCCGCGATCACGGCCGCCACTTCAGCCATGGTCAGCGATTCCGCCGCAAGATCGATCTCCTGGCCATTGAAACGCGCCGGATCGGCAAAGGCGGCTGCGGCGAAACGCCCGATATCGGCGGCCGCGATCAGATCGAGCCGGGTATCTGCCGACATCGCCGTATCAACGGAGCCCTTGATCAGCGATGGGAACATCCATGTCACTTTGGGCGGGATGAAGTTGTCCATCATGAAGGCGGGCTTCAATACCACCCAGAAGGGGAAGCCGGCGCTGCGCACGATGTCGTTCACACCCGACTTGCTGTTCCAGTAATCGGGCCACCACCGATTGGTGTCCCAACCCACGAAGTTGGCCTGATCACCCGCACGCGCCACGGACGTATGCACGAACGTCTGCACCCCCGCGACCCGCGCCGCCTCGACCAGTTGGCGGCCCGTGCGAAGTTCGCTTTCGAGGTCATCGGGCATCGGGGGCATCTGTACGGAGAAGACCCCAGTCACGCCGCTCATCGCGGCCGCCAGGCTTTCCTTATCGTCAAAGTCGCCTTGAACCACGTCTACGCCGCGACCCGCCAGGTCACGCGCGGCCTGGCTGTCCGGGTTGCGCGACATCGCCCTCACCTTGAAGCCTGCGTCCAGCAGTGCGTCGACAGTGGCTCCGCCCTGCGCGCCAGTGGCACCGGTTACGAGAATTAGGTTTGCGGTCATGTAAATTGCTCGCCTTGTGAATAGCTGAAACAGGAATAGCTGGGAAAATCAGCGCGAAGTGGGCAGTGGTGCGTCACGAAACATCGCACCTGTGGATTCCAACGCGGACATCGGCACCGTGTATCCGCTGCGATCCTCGATCAGGGTGAATTGATCGCGGATGTCCTCCGGCGTGTGACCGGCTTGATGCCAGCCCTTGGTCAATCCGGTGAAAATCTCGCTGACATGGCCCAGCCCGGTTGAGAACACGCGCTTACTGGGGGCACAATCAGCATGGGCAAGGTAGGCTACCATCGGCGCCACAGCCTCTGGCCGCGCATTGTCCTCGAACCAACGGTTGAAGATTTCGTCGGTGGAAAAGCCCTCGAACAAGCGGGACATTCCCAAGGGGCAGATCGCATTGGTCTTGATGCCAAGGCCCTCCCCATCAAGCGCGAACGCACGCGTCAGGCCGACGACCGCCGTCCTGAATTCCTATTCGAAGGCGATGATGTCCAGCGTACTGGAGCAGCAGCTGGCGCGACAGTTCGACCAGACGCAAGGGCCTGATCACGGCAGGATCGTGCAGGATCTAATCGACAAGCAGAAGCGAAATCAGCCGTGACCGATATGACCGGGCCTGCCCTTACGACCCCACCGCCCCCACCTCGCCTGCTGAACTGGCTGATCCTTTTTCGAGATATGGCAGGCGGCGCGAAAAGGCGCCTGTTTCACCGGTCATCTGGCGTTCGGCGCCGGGTAGCACAGTTGTCCGGGCGCACCGCTCTCGCATATGGAAGTTTCTATTGTGCTGCGGCTGTTTGTCGAGCGAATGCCGGATATCGAACTGGCGGGCCCCGACGGGCGCAGCCTTGGCTACGGCTGAGACAGGACGAGGACGAGGACGAAGCATGACCCAAACTTCCAAATTCGCAAGCACTCTGTTCGATCTATCGGGACGCACAGCGCTGGTAACGGGTGGCAGCCGGGGTATCGGACGCGCCATTTCCGAACGCCTGGCGCAGCATGGCGCCAACGTCATCGTCTCGGGTCGCAAGATCGAGGCGGCGCAGGAAACGGTGGATGCCATCAACGCGCGCGACGGGGGCCGGGCCATCGCGGTGACGGTCAACATCACTCGAGAGGACGAACTGCAAGCGCTGGTCGAAGCGGGGGAAGCCGCGTTCGGCCCGATCGATATCCTGGTCGCCAACGCGGGCCTGCATATCCACTTCGGCCCCAGCGCCGAGATGACGGACGCGGTTCTGGAAAAGACGATCGCGGGCAACTTTCGCGCGTTGCACCGGCTATCTCAGCGGTTGCTGCCGGGGATGACCGCGCGCGGGTGGGGTCGGATCATCAACATCGGCACGATCGCCGCGCACTTCGGCACGGGTGCGTATCACAGCTATACCCTCAGCAAGAACCTGGCGATGCAATACACCCGCAACATCGCGGTAGAGCATGGCCCATCCGGCATCCGTGCGAACACTGTCTCCCCCGGTCTGGTCAAGACCGACATGGCGCAGGGCCTGATTGATGACCCGGAAGAGTTTGCGCGGGAGATGGCGCGGTCCACCGTGGGGCGGATGGGGGAACCGGACGAGATTGCCGGCGTCGTGCTGATGCTGGCCAGCGATGCCGGCGGCTATGTCAACGGTCAGACTATTGCCGCAGATGGCGGCCAGACCATCCGGTATGTGAAGTAGCCGATCGCTTAAGGCGCAGTGATAGACCGCTAGAAAGGCGGCGATTGATTTGCGCGCTTTAGGAATTAGCGTCGAGATGGGCGTCGCCGATGTTGCTCGATCGGCGGATGGAAAACCAACAATGGGTCTCGCCATCGAATTGTTTGGCACTTTCTCATCGATCCATCCGATTACGGCTATGCGCTGGCCGATCATCTGACAGATGCGCTTTGGCTCGGCTCCAAGACGCGGCTTCGCGCCAAGGAAAAGATGCCAGAGCAGCTCTGACCCAGTTACCTGCTCAAGGTGGATGGCCGCATTCATCCGCCCGTCGGGATGAACACCCCGACCGGAGCGGCTTATCCTAATCCCCGCGGTTCAATCCCAGGCGGCGGGGAAGTGGCGGACGATCAGGAAGTTGATGGTGGGGAAGTATTCCACCGGCCCGTTCAGCCGCAGCTTGGGCAGGCGACGGATGAAGATCCGCAGCGCGATCGCCGCTTCCATGCGTGCGGTCCACGCTCCGGGGCAGAAATGGGCGCCGGTGCCAAAAGCGATATGGCGGTTGCCGTCCTTGCGATCGAGACGGAAGCTGTCCGGGTCTTTAAAGACATTTGGGTCGCGATTGGCGCTGAGGACGGAAAACAGCACTCGGCCGTCCTTGGGAATCACCTCCCCAGCCATTTCCACATCCTTCACCACGCCTCTGAACATGCCCATCGCGGGCGGGTCGATACGAAGCGTCTCCTCGATAGCGGCATCCACCAGATCGGGGTTTGCCTTCACCTGCTCCCACAATTCCGGGCGTTTCAGCAGGTGCTGCAACGTGTTCAGCATTAGTGCGCCCGTCGTATCGACGCCGCCGATGAAGAACCCCCGAATGGTCCGCCGCACCTCCTCGTCGGTCAGGTAGCGCCCCCGATACTGCGATGTAAGGAGCAGGGATGTCAGGCTATCATCGATCACCGTTCCGACATGCTCGCGACCGGGTGTTTCAATTCCAGCATCGCGCAACTGCTGGCGCTTCAGCTCGAATTGTTCGTCGAAAAAGGCATACATCTCATCCATGACCTGCTTTTGCACGTCCGGCGCGCGGATCATCGCGTCGAGAAAACTGTCGGTCCACCGGCGATACATGTCGACGCGATCTTCCGGAAAGCCCAGGGCGCGAGCGGTTACCTTGGCAGGTACGGGCTTACCGAAAAGCGCCTGGAGATCGCCCGAGCCAAGCGATTCAAAGTCATCGATCACCTCCTCCGCGATCCGCGCGCAGTCCGCGGACCAGCGCTTCACTCCCGCAGGCGACATGTAAGAGTTGTAGAGCCGTTTAAAGTCGTTGAAATCGGGCGGATCCTGGTTCAGCGCGACCAGATGCTCCATGGGCGCCAGCTGACTGCCCCAATTCTTGGAAAAGTGGCTGTGATCTTCCAGCACCTGGCGAACGTTATCATAGCCCGCAACGTAGTAGTATTGGCCATCAGCGGATTGCGCCACGGGGGAGTTGTCGCGCAAGTCACCATGAAAGCGGGGTCGATCTGCCATCGCTTCCGGGGTGGTAGGGTCTACGGTCCGCATCGCACATCCTTTTGTTATTCACGCTTCGGCACGTGTCTTCGGCTGGAATGGTACAGGACGCGCGCGATACCGTCGAGCGAGTGACATCGCCAATGCGAAATCCCGTTGCGAAAGCTGATGAAGTCCTACCCGGCGAGGGACTAGCCGAAGCATCGGGGCCGCAATTGATTGGGCCTGTCCGGCCTCCGCCGCCACTGAACTGGCATGGCGAACCTACCATTGATGCGGCCAAGCAATGAGCATTTCTATTCATCGGACGATCCTTCGCCCTTGCGATACTTCTGCTGCGGCTTGCCCCGCGCCGCATAGGTCGCCCAGAATGGCTTTCAACGGAGATCGGGAATGTTGAAAACAACACGCGCTGAATTTGATGCCTTGACGCCAGTCGGACAGGCGCTTGCCCGCCCCGAGGTACCAGAAAGTCTGACTGCCGCGAACGAGAGGCTGCGAGATACCGCCGAAGCGCGATGGCCCTTCGAACCGCAGCGTCTTCTGGAAGCCGCCCGAGAAGCCACCGGTCTTGATGACTTCGGCGACGACTACTTTCGTGAAGCGCTCGACCAATTGTGCGCGTCGATCCAAAACGAACTGGACCTCAGCCCGGTCGGACGTCGCAACCTTCATGGGCAAATCCTCGATCATCTTGTGCAGCGCTTGCGCTTCGTCGACCTCTGGAAGCGGCAGCCCGAGATACTGGACGAGCCGATCGAAGCACCGATCATCATCGTCGGTCTGCCGCGCTCGGGCACGACGTTTCTGCAGCAGCTGCTCGCAGCGGATGAACGGCTCCGGCCCATCCCCTTCTGGGAGAATCTGGCACCGCTCCCCGCGCACGACCCGGCGATCCGTCCGCCTGAGGATGCCCCGCTGATCGCACAGGCCGAGGCGAACGTTGAGGGCCTGCGCCGTACCGCGCCGGGGTTGCTGGCCCTGCACCAGCTAGGCGCGGAAGATCCGGAAGAGGAGATCTACCTGCTGGGTCCAGCCTTCGCCACCACGGTGTACGAGTGGGTCTACATGGTGCCTGGTTTCGCCAGCTGGTTCGCGAAGGCCGATCATCGGGCGGGCTATCGCTTCTTCCGGCAAGTCCTGCAGACGCTGCAATGGATGCGCGGTGGCCGGCGGCGTTTTCTTCTCAAGGCCCCGCAACATATGGAGCAGCTTGTGCCGCTGCTGGAAGCGTTTCCCGATGCGGTCGTCGTGGAGACGGTCCGCGATCCCCTGACTGCCGCCTCCAGCCTCGCGAACTTGTGCTGCTACGGGCAGCGCTTGCGGACCGAACGCCCGGATCCGCTGGCGGCGGGCGTGGCCAGCGAAGCAATCGTGAGCCGCCTTGTCCAAAGCTATATCCGCGATCGCGACCTACCCTTTGTGGATGCCCGCTTCGTCACCGTGCCCTTTGCCGACCTGATGCGCGAGCCGGTGGCGCTGGCCGAACGCGTGCTCACCGCAGCCCGGCTCGACCTGACGGACGAAACCCGCGCGGAAATGCAGCGCTACCTCGATGCCAACGAGGGTAAGGAGCGCGCGCCGGTCGACTATGGCCCGGCGGACTTCGGCATAGATATTCCCCGCCTGCGGGATCGCTTCCAAGGCTACTACGCGCGCTTTGGACTCAGTCCTGATCCCAAGTTCGCCGCGTGATCGACACCCTGAATTCCTCAAGGAACCGCGCATGACCGAAGCAGCGAACCCCTGGATCGAGTACAACGCCCTTGTCGCAAAGGCGCGTGATCGCATGTTGGCGCGCCCGGAAGCCCGCCACCAGCGGATTGCGGATCAGGCCGAGTATGCCTTGGCCGCCATGCAGGCGGGCTGCCACCACTTCCATGTGCTCTATCGCGCGGATTACCCGGCGTTTTACCGCCAGACGGTGTGGAGCCCCTACGAAGCGCCGTGGGGCGGCCCATCCTCGGACATGGTCTATGCCTGGGTGATGCTCGACGGCCGGCGGACGTATCGGATCAGGGGCAAGCGCGGCACCACGCGGCTGACCGATCTGCAATTGTTCAACGGCTACTTCGA
Organism: Novosphingobium fluoreni; assembly: GCF_014196615.1. Classification (GTDB taxonomy): domain Bacteria; phylum Pseudomonadota; class Alphaproteobacteria; order Sphingomonadales; family Sphingomonadaceae; genus Novosphingobium; species Novosphingobium fluoreni. The sequence goes on along the minus strand of NZ_JACIDY010000004.1, from coordinate 177,236 downwards.
ACGCGAAGCCGATATGCGCGGGCTGGGAAATCTCGATTTCGATACGCTGACGGCGCAGCCGGATGGAAGCTTCGAATTCATTGCATCCGCCACCCGTCCTGCATCGGGTGACTGGCTTCCCTTGGATGCCAATGAGCCCGCCATCTGGGGCCAGTTGCGCGATGTCTATCTTGATTGGGCGAACGAGCGCGCGACGGAAATCCACATCGAATGCCTCGATCCCGCGCCCGATTCCATGGTCCTTTCCATGGCCGAAACACACACGCGTTTGCTGCGATCTGGTAAATTGCTGGAACGCACCGTCGCGCGGGCGATCGGCTATGCCAACATGAACCGCAAGCTAGCGGGCGGTGACAATGCCTTTGGCCTTGTCCAGGGGGCGCCCTCGTCCGATCATGGCGCTTCGCCGCGCGCCGGGTACGGCGGCATGGTGTGGGATCTCGCCTCGGAAGACGAAGCTCTGCTGATCACGTGGACGCCCCCCGAGGCGCGCTACTGGTCGTTCCAGAACGTTGATATGTGGTGGATGACGATGGATTTCAGCTACCACCAGAGCGGACTGAACGCCCACCAGGCGGAAATCGATGCGGACGGCAAAGTCCGTCTGGTACTTAGCTTGCGCGATCCGGGCATCGCCAATTGGCTGGACCCGATCGGCACACCCATCGGCTTGTGCCAGATGCGCTGGTACGATGGTGTGGTGAACGATGCTCCGCAGGTGGAAAAGGTGGCCCTCACCCAAATCGCCGACCGCCTACCCCATGCTCGGCGAGTCAATCCCCAGCAACGCCAGGAAGCCATGGCCACACGGACGGCCGCCTCGATCGGGCGTTGGCCGGGCTATTGAGGCCGGATCAACTGGCGCAAAGCTCTTCGTTTTGCTTCGAGGTTGGTCACAAGGAGGAGGCGAAGAGGCCTTTTCGTTGTGTTGTAATGCCTTCAGGGAAAGGCAGTCTCGGCTTTTCCTGAAGGCATGACCGGCTGTAGCCGCCTCGAACATTCAACGTTCGAAGCGAGAATTCTTTCGGCTTCGCGTGTTTGATTGTCTGATGCCTGCAGATGGAAACACGCCGGTTCGGTGATCAGAGATCACCTCTTTTTTGGTGTCGGTGGTACTTGGCCATTTACCGCGCCAAATGCTTTCACGGGCCTCGCGGTAGAGTGCTGGACTACTATTCGATCGCGCGCCTTACTAGAACCGTCAAGATGTGTAGCGCAACGGCATGAGAATTGAAACGGGTAGACAACAGAACGCATTGGCCTTGCGTGCAGCGACGGGATGCTTCGTGATCTTGACTTCTTTGTGATTGCCCCCTCGGCCTGGTCGCCGGCAACGATCAAATCGTCACTTGAAGAATAACAACGCGATATGTAGCGTGTCCTCGGGTGGTCGTATCGCTAGCGGGTATGCCGTGGCAATAGGCCGTCAGAACATTGGCAGCAGTGGCGGCAGGCCCATCGCCACGCGCCCGGCGTCTTCCATCATTGCACGCTGAAACACGATGTGCCCGGCGGCGGCATTGACATCACGCAGGGCGCGTTCGAATGGTTGGTCGCTGAACAGCGCGGTTCCGCCTGCCGCGCGGTAGCACATTTGCACCGCCTCTACACTGGTTTCCACGGCATGGACACTAGCCCGCCGAAGCCGCGCGCGCGCTTCCATGCTTGCCTCGCCCTCATCGCGCACTTCGCGCCACAGTCGCTCAAAAGCATCGCGGACACCGAGCCGCGCGGCCTCAACCATCGCGTCGGCCTTGGCGACGACATATTGCGTGAACGGCTGATGAGAAAGGCCATGGCGCGGCGGCGGCGGCGTCTTCTTTGCGGCCAGATCCCGTAAAGCGGCGATCGTGGCCCGCGCGATACCCAGTGGAACCGCCGTCAGTCCAAACCCGAAATAGCTGGTGGGCAAGCGGTACAGCGGCGATTCATGCTGTGGCGCCGCGCCGAACATCATGAAGGCGCGCTGTTCCGGCACGAACACATCGTCGAGCCGGAACTCGGTGCTGCCGGTGCCCCGCATGCCACCGGTTTTCCAGCTGTCCAGGATCGTGATGTCCGAGGCCGGAACCAGCACGTGTCGCACCACGGGCACGCCGCCGGGGCCTTTGCGCATGTCAGCGCCATCGAACACGAAGCAGCCGCCCATCACCCACTTGGCCTGATGCACGCCGCTGGCCCACGCGAACTTCCCGCTTACCCGATAGCCGCCTTCAACCGCGATCGCTCGCCCTTGCGGCGGGCCTGATCCGGCGGTTGCAACTTCAGCATCAGCGAACAATTCCTGCGCCAGGTCCTGATCCATGACCCCTGCCATCGAGCCGCCGTTGGTGCCGATCGCGTAGTTCCAACCGACCGAGCCGTCGTAAGTGGAAACTTCCTCGATCAAATCGAAGACGCAAAGTGGCGAAAGGCCCCTGCCCCCCAGATCCTCGGGCAGGAGCAGGCGGTAAATATCGCGGTCGGTAAAAGCTTGGCCTACGCTGTCGGGTAGTCGGCGCAATGTCTCGGCTTCATCACGTGCAGCTTCGACGATCGGGCGGAGAGAACGGGTCTCTTCCCACAAGTCCGGCGATATGGTTTCGATCACCAAGGCTCTCCTGATCGTCGCCGCGCAAGGAATGCGCGTGTTTCCGACGAGGTTAGTGTCGCAAAGGTTGCGCGGCAATGCGCCCGCAAAGACATCATGCACGTGCTCTTATCGCGCCCCGGACGGACAAACTGTCGCGCTATCGGCGGCTTAGCCCGTCCTTATTCGCACGCTAATCGCCCCGCCATTGATGCCCCGGCATGGAGGCCACGGTAAACGGCTTTCAAGCCTCAGGCCATTTATCAAGTCAGGCAAGTAAGGGAGAGAGGATTAAAGGCGGGCAAAGGTTCACCCAAACGCGCCTTACGCACCCAATACGGATCATGCAGCAGGGCCCGACCGACCGAAACAATATCGAATTCCCCCGCCTCGAACCGCTCCAGAACCAATGGCAGGTTATTCGCGCCATCGCTGCTGGACGACATCGTATCGTACATGCCCTTGCTAAAGCCGATTCCACCAACAGCGCCGGTCAGCTTGCCGGTGAGCTTCTTGGCCCAGCCCGCCAGCGACAGGTCGGACTCCTTCGGAAACGCCGGAGTGTTGAAGTAGCGGACGCTGGCTTCCAGAAGATCGACGCCCGCATCGGCAAGAGGACCCAGGATCTCTTCCAATTCCTGCGGGGTTTCGGCCAGACGCGCGCGGAAATCCTGTTGCTTCCATTGCGAGAAGCGGAAGATCAGCGGCTTATCCTCACCGATCGCGCGACGGCACGCCTTTATAACTTCGACGGCGAAAGACGTTCGCTGGGAACGATCACCGCCCCACCGGCCCGTACGGCGATTGGTCTCTTCCCAAAGGAAACTGTCGATCAGGTAGCCATGCGCGCCATGCAGCGCGAGCCCGTCGAACCCGGCGGCCATGGCCTGAGCGGCGGCACGGCCGAACCCTTCCACGACATCGGCAATTTCTTCATCGCTGGGCACCGGCATGTCGGTGGCGGCGATGAGCTTGGCCTTTTCGATATAATAGTCAGCCGCCTTCTCAGGATCACCATAATGGCCCGAAGGTGAGAAAGCCGGCGCCTCCGCATTGGGCATCCGCATCGGTCCCTGATGCCACAGCTGTGGGATGATCTTCGCGCCGGTAGGATGCACCGCGCGCACAACTCGCGCCCAGGCATCCACGGTATCCTGCCCGGCGAAAAGGGGCAGGTTCATTTCGCCAAGGCCGGTATCGCCAACCGCGGCCGGATGATCGGTGCCGATCGCTTCTGTCACGATCAGGCCAGTGCCACCTTCGCCGCGCCGCTGGTAATAGCCGACCACGTCGTCGCCCGGCAGATTGTCCGGGCAGAAGCTGCGAGTCATCGGCGCCATCACCAGGCGGTTCGGGATGGTCATGCCCCTGATGGTCAGAGGCTGAAGCAAAGGCGCAATGGGTGACAACTGCTGATCTTCCTTTACCAAGGTCATGATCTTCCCACTCTCAATATTTCAACTTGGCGATGCGTGTCATAACGACCCAAGGCAAGAGCCGGACGAGATATCACGCTGGTGCTGTTGCACGATGGGCCGGCGTTATGAGCGCCGACCCATTCAATACCTCAGTGCCCCATGCCGCTGCCACCGCCGGACAGTTCCTTCGCGATGGCACCCACCATCTCTTTCGCGTCCCCAAACAACATCTGCGTATTGGCGTTGAAGTAGATGGGGTTGTCGACACCTGCGAAACCGGCGCTCATCGACCGCTTGATGACGAACACCGAGCGAGCGCGGTCAGCCTCGATGATGGGCATGCCGGCAATGCCGCTGCTGGGGTCATCGCGCGCAGCCGGATTGATCGTATCGTTCGCGCCGATGATCAGAGCCACGTCGGTCTGCGGCATATCAGGATTGACGTCATCCAGCTCCACCAGCTGCTCATAAGGTACATTAGCTTCTGCCAGCAGGACATTCATATGGCCCGGCATGCGGCCAGCCACGGGGTGGATTGCGAACTTCACATCCACACCCTTTTTGGTGAGTGCCTGATAAAGTTCGCTGACTTTATGCTGGGCCTGGCTGACCGCCATGCCGTATCCAGGGATGATCACGACGGTGCTGGCGTTCTCCATCTGCAGCGCCGCTTCCTCGGCGGAGGCGGAGCGGACGACACGATCGTCCTTGCCGCTCACAGCACCCGCCGCCACCGCTCCGAAGCCGCCGAACATGACGTTAGCAAAGCTGCGGTTCATCGCCTTGCACATGATCAAGGCCAGGATGAAGCCCGAGGCGCCATCCAGCGCACCCGCCACGATCAGCAGCTTGTTACCCAGTGCAAAGCCCATCGCCGATGCGGCAAGGCCGGCATAGCTGTTGAGCAGTGCGATGACGGTGGGCATGTCCGCACCGCCGATCGGGATGACCAGCAGAACGCCGAAGAGCAAGGCGATGGCGACGAAGATGGGGAACAGCCAGGTCTGCGTGGGATCCATCGTCAGCATCACGGCGATAGCGATGCCGGTGAGGGCAACTGCCCCGTTGACGATCCTCTGCCCGGGAAAGACCACGGCCTTGGAAGGAAGCAGGCCCTGAAGTTTGGCAAAGGCCACGACCGATGCGGTGCAGGTCAGGAAGCCCAGGATCATCTCGAACATCAGCGCGCCCATCACGAACGTGCCGGCGAACTGGGGCTGCGCATGCTTGTAGTACTCGGCCGCGCCGATCAGGCCGACGGCCAGAGCGCCGAAAGCATGGCTGATCGCTGTCCGCTGCGGGATCGCCGTCATCGGCATGAGCAACGCCATCGGGATACCGACAGCCGCACCGGCGACCATCGCCAGCACGATCAGGTCATAGCTGACGATATCATGGTGGATCAGGGCACCGATGATGGCGATCGCCATACCCGCTTCACCGGCGCGCACACCCCGGCGCGCGGTGGACGGGTGGCTCATCCACATCAGGGAGAGGATGAAGAGTGCGGAGGCCGCGATGGCGGCGAAGGGAACGAACATGTCCATCAGATCAGCCCTCCTTCCGCTTGAACATCTTGAGCATGCGGTCCGTGATCATGAAGCCAGACACCAGGTTCACCGTGGCGCAGAACACGGCGATCGTGCCCAGCGTCTTGGCGAGGGGCGTGGCGCCCTCCTCACCCGTGATGTGGATCGCCCCGACGATCACCACCGCCGCGATCGCATTGGTCAGGCTCATCAACGGCGAGTGTAGCAGCGGCGAAACCTTTTTGATCAGTTGCAGGCCAAGAAAAGCCGCCAGAATGAAAACGAAGACATAATCGGGATTGAGAGCGGTCATGGTTATGTTCCCCCCGGAGATCAGATCAGGCGGCTTCCACCTGGGCGAAGCGCGAATGGACGATGCGTCCCTCACGCGTCAGGGTGACGGCTTCCACCAGCGGATCATCGGTCGGCATTGCCAGCACCTTGTCCGCCTTGTTCCAGAATGCCTCGATGAAGTTGTAGCAGTTGCGCGCGAACAGGTTTGAAGCGTCCGCCGCCAGGCGCGATGCGCCATCGGCCAGGCCGATGATCAGCACGCCATGCCGTTCCACGACCTCGCCCAAGATAACGCCTTCGACATTGCCGCCGTTCTCTGCGGCCAGATCGACGATGACGCTGCCCTTCTTCATCGTGGCAATCTGCGCATCGCTGACAAGTCGGGGTGCAGGCCGGCCGGGGATCAGCGCCGTGGTGACGACGATGTCCTGCGTCGCGATATGACCAGAGACAAGCGCAGCCTGGCGCTCAAGGTAGGCCGGGCTCATCTCGCCGGCATAGCCGCCCGCCGCCTTGGTGATTTCGTCGCCTTCGCGCACGTCTTCGAAAATGGCCTTGGCGCCCAGAGATTGAATCTGCTCGCGCACTTCGGGGCGAACGTCAGTGGCGGAAACGATCGCACCAAGCCGACGTGCGGTGGCGATCGCCTGCAGCCCGGCGACACCCACGCCCATCACGAAAGCCTTGGCGGCGGGGATGGAACCTGCGGCGGTCGTCATCATCGGCAGGCAGCGGTTAAGCTCCGTCGCGGCGCGCACCACGGCATGATACCCGGCGAGGTTCGCCTGGCTGGAAAGGATGTCCATCGATTGCGCTCGGGTGATGCGCGGCAGTAATTCCAGGGCCATCGCCTCGATGCCGCGTTCAGCGTACGCGGACAAGCGCTGAGGATCGGCATAAGGAGCCAGGCCGCCAATGATCCTGGTGCCGGCCTTGATGCCGGCTAGCGCATCCGGAGCGGGCGGGCGGGCGGCCAGGATGATGTCAGACTGGCTGATCACGGTCTTTCGGTCGGCGATGATAACGCCTTGCGCAGCGTAAGCGGCATCGTCGAAGCCCGCGGACAAACCGGCACCGCTTTCTACCGCGATGTCGATCCCCAGCTTGGCAAACCGCGTGGCTGCTGCGGGAGCCATCGCGACACGATGCTCACCCGGTGCCAATTCCTTTAGAACTCCGATTTTCAAGGGCATTCACCCCTCCCCGTCAGAAAACTACGACCCTTGCGTCGAGTCATTTCGGGGAACGTCATAATCCAATGAAGAGATTAAATGCACTGGTATTTTTGCCATTACCACCCATTCACGGATGCGATGGCGGAAACTGATCTAATAACACGCACATTATAGGAACTTGTGATCGAGCGGTGCCCCAACGCAAAAATACGGCTATGAGCCTGGTCGAACGAGATGAAAGGTATCGATGAGCGTTCAAAAACGCACTTCCCGCGAAAGCCTGGTCAATGGGGCGGTCGCGAAACTGCGCGAGATGATTGTGGCTCAGCCGCCGGAGGCGCAGATCGGTTCTTTGCCCGATCTGGCGAAAATCCTGGGCGTGGGTGTCGTGACCGTGCAGCAGGCGGCTCGTGTTCTAGAGCATGAAGGATTCCTTCAAGTCCGTCGTGGACCGGGCGGTGGCTATTACGGCACCCGCCCCGGCGCGGAAGGTTTGAGCCGGGCAATCTCGGGATTCCTCTCGCTTCACCACTCGGACTATCCAGAGGCGATTGACATCATCACGCTTCTGGATTGCGAGCTGATGGCCGCTGCCGCGCGCACGCCGGACGAAAAGGCGCGTCGAGAACTGACGAGTTTGATCAAGACGCTAGACGATCGCAACACGCCCGCGCAACGCGGCGCGTTCGATCAAAGCATGTTGGACATCCTTTACCTCATGGTAGACCGTCCGTTGATGGAATTGCTTTCCCGCATGGCGGTCCACCACTATGCGGAATATCCACGCGGCCCGTTGTATGGTGGCTCTGAGGGTAAGCAGCGCTGGCGGCGTGAGCGCCGCGGGATCATCTCGGCCATTCTCGATGGCGATCCGGAGCGCGCCCGTTTCGAAGCGCAACGCCGTCGACGTGAAATTATGCGCAAGCTGGATGCCGGCCTTTAATCGCATCGTCGGTGCTCGCGGAACCATCCGTCCTCGCCCGTGGGATCACGCCTATGATGAATTGGAGGCTACTGGATTGAATGTTTCCAGCAATGCTGGAAGGACGTGCGCCACTCATTTCCTCTCGCAATATCACGCAGGAACACCCATGACTGAAAACTCGGACGATGAAGGCCTGAAGATCGAAGTCAAGGACGGCATCGCCATCTTGACGCTGGATACGCCCTCGATGCGCAACTCCATCCCAAACGACCTTGCGGCCGAGTACACCCGTTTCTTCAAAGAGGCCAATACCCGGCAAGACGTGCGCTCGATCCTGATCCGCAGCAGCGGTGATCGCGATTTCTGTCTGGGTGGTGCTGCGGGCAAGAACCCGCCGCCACTTGCCAACAATCCCATCGACTACCGTTTCACTTCCACGCCCCATATCGAAATGTTCAAGGCAATGTGGGAGCTGGAAAGGCCCGTAGTCAGTGCGGTGCAAGGTACTGTGGCGGGTGTGGGTTGGCTGCTGGCGTTGCTGGCCGATATGGTCGTGGCGGCCAAGGGGAGCCGCTGGACCCACGTCTTCATCAAGCGCGGCATGATCCCCCACGCGGGCGATGCATTCTACTTGCCGCGCATCATTCCATTCCACCGCTTGAACGAGATTGCGCTTCTGGGCGATGCCGTCACAGCTGAGACATTGAGCAACTGGGGCCTTATCAATCGCCTGGTTGAGCGAGAAGACTTAGAAGAGACAGCGATGGATTTGGCGCGCAAACTTGCCGATCAGCCCACCCGTGCAATCGGCTTGGCCAAGCGCCACTATCGCCGCTCGCTGGAGGCGGATTGGAATACGGTGCTGCGTGAGGAAATGACCGGCCAAGCGTTGTATTCCACTTCAACCGATCGCAACGAGATTATAGCGGCTGGTCGGGAAGGCCGCAAACCCACACTGACCGGCAATTGATCAGCGCCTGCGCGCGGCCCGCCGCGCGCACGTCGATCGTATATGATATAGGCGGCTTCGGGTTCGGCTGATCAAGCGGCGCCTAGAAGGAACACCGGCATAGTTCGTCCCGGCTCCACTTTGCCACCATTTCAGGCGTCGCGATCCCGTCGACTGGCTGGACGAGCTATCGCCCGCCGGTCGAGTGTTGGACCGCTCAAATGTGAAAAGCCCGCCAAGCGTAACGCTGGCGGGCTTTCGTATAATCTCGCCCTGCGGCGATCTGTTGGCGCCCGGAAGTCTTGTTCCGGGCTGCCCAATCAGAGCTTGTTGACGTCTGCCGTGGTCAAGCTGGTCACCAGGACCTTCTCGGAAGGCGTGAGCGTCGAAGCCGGGATCATCACGAAGCGACCACGATAGATGATCTGTACCGATGCGGGCTGGCCCGATGCATCGTTGATCACGCGATCGATCGAACCCACGCGGCCGCCGTTGGAGGTCTTAACCAGCACGCGCGGCTTGATGACTGCGGTGGCGGCAGCGGTCGCGGTGGGCGAGGAAGCAGGCACTTCAGCGGCGACGGCGGCAGTGCTCAGCGAGAAGACAGCGGCGGTGAGAATCAGATGCTTCATGGTGAAAATCCACTTCAAATTGGGCTGGTCCGCAAAGCGGCACCGGATGACCGTTATGCCGCATCTGCGAATTAATCTCGCAAATGCCATAACTACTCACCAAGTCAAGGATTATGCGGGGGCTGAAAAAGGCGGACACTTCTTTGTCGAACCGAACGCGGTTTTGTAGCGCCAGATTATTCCAATTCGTCAGCCTTTTAATCCCCGTATCTCATAAGCTAAACGAGAATTCTGCGGCCACACCGGGGGGTTCCACGGCGACGTCAAACACGCGAAAATTAGCCGTCTCGCCATGATTTCCCGTCGAATCAACTAAGCTGATCGATATCTAGGCAGGAAGGCCGCCACGTCCCTGCAGGATCGCGCTGGCCTCTGCGGTCAGTGTGTAGACTGCCTCCCGTTGCGCGCCACGATTGTGGTGATCCACCCGAAAGCCTTGATAATGCCGCCTCAGCAGACCGGCTCGCACCAGATCGGAAACGGCGGTGCTCACGTTGCAGCGACCGGACTTGCGCACATGATCGCGTGTCGCCTGCTCGATCGTGGCGTCCGCGGCTGCCGCGTCTTCGGGCAGTTTGCCGTCCGACTTCAACTGCTCGCGGACCTTGGCGATGACGGCTTGCCGGCGCTGATCGCGGTGCGCCAGAGGCAGCAATGCATCACACAGCCAGTCGCGGATGGATACTCGTTCACCCGGCGTATCGACATACGGCCCTGCGCTACCATCCGACCGCGCAATCTCGGCGATCAGATGCAACACCATGAAGGCGTACCGAGGTCGCCGCGAGTGCGCCGCGATCCGCTCGATGGCCACTGCCTGGCTTGGTGGTGCTGCAGGCGCGGACCTGGGAACTGGCACCGCGGCTACCTTCGCGAAGAGATCCATTTGTTGGAACATTGGGTGAATCTAGCAGGCTCGGGCGAGATGTGAATCCCTTCCGAGCACAGGGCGTCCCCTTTTTCAGCCCTGAAACTTTAGCAGGGGCAGCACGGTGTCGACTGCGTTAGCCGCGCAAGCTCTACCGTTACCGATCAACTTCAGCGCCATCGACCCCAGCCGAGTTTCGCCGCTGAAACTTAACCCGAAAATTTGGTAAAGTTTCACGGTTGAAATCTGCCTCTAGACCGGGATTGCCTCTGCTGGAATGTCTTCCGTAAATCGCAGAGGGCCCTGTCAGCGCCCTAGGCAGGGCACGTGTTTCCACTCTCCCGGCTCGCTCAGCCAGAAGACGCCCTGAACTTCGGGATGAACAGAGATTAGACGCCGCTAAAGTCAGGTTTGCGGCGATCGAGGAAGGCGCTGACCCCCTCTTTGGCCTCCCCAGCGGCTCCTGCCTGAGAAATGGCCACTACTTCCTGCGCGAGATGCGCCACCAGATCATTGGCGCTGCCCGCCATTAGCAAGGACCGGCTCGTTCCGATCGCGCGCACCGGCATGGACGCCAGGCGGCTCGCAAGCGCCGCGCCTTCCGCTTCGATATCGTCGGTCGATATCACGCGCGTCGCCAATCCAATCGCGACCGCCTCCGTGGCGGTAATCCGTTCGTTGCCGATCACCATCCGCTGCGCTTGCCGCATCCCGACGAGCTTGGGCAACAGCCAGCTCATCCCGCCGTCGGGCGTCAGGCCAATGCCCCCATAAGCGGCGGTGAAGTGCGCCTTGTCTGTGCACAGCACGTAGTCGCCCATGATCGCCAGGCTCAATCCGTACCCCGCCGCCGGGCCATGGACGAGGGTGATCATCGGCTTAGGCATCGTGAGGAAAATCCCGGCCGCTTCGTTGGCCGCCCCAGCCAGCTTGCTCAGGAAGCCGGACAAGTCATCGCCTGCGCCGGAGAAGCCAGAGATGTCTCCGCCTCCGCAGAACAACTTGCCACGGGCGCGAACAACGACGCAGCGGATCGCGGCATCGTCCCTGCACTGACCTGCCACATCTACGAGGCCGTTGGCCAGCTCCTGATTCAGCGTGTTCCCGCTGTCCGGCCGATTGAGCGTGATCGTGGCGATCCCATCCTCGATCGCGAAAAGAATAGGAGCCTCGCTCATCGCGGAGCCATCCGGATTGCGCCATCCAGACGGATGACTTCACCATTCAGCATCGGATTGGTCACGATTGCCTCAACCAGTTGCGCATATTCATCGGGCCTGCCCAATCGACTGGGATGCGGCACTTGGGCCCCCAACGCGTCCTGCACGGCTTGCGGAAAGCCCTCCATCATCGGCGTCAGGAACAGGCCCGGTGCGATAGTCATCACCCGGATCTTGTGCTGGGCAAGGTCCCGCGCAATCGGCAGGGTCATACCGACAACACCGCCTTTTGAAGCACTGTAGGCGGCTTGCCCGATCTGCCCATCGAACGCTGCAGCGGATGCTGTATTGATGATCACACCGCGTTCCCCTTCTTCCTCGTCGAGCGTCGCGGTCCGCGCCGCGAACTTCGCTATGACATTGAAGGTGCCGATCAGGTTGATCGCGATCGTGCGGCTGAAGGCATCAAGCGCGTGCGGTGCATTGCCCTTGCCAACGGTCCTGATCGCAGGCGCTACGCCGGCACAGTTCACCAGGATGCGCGCAACGCCATGCGCTTGTTCGGCTCGGTCCAGCGCAGCCGCCACGCTGGCATCGTCGACCACATCAACCCGGACATAACGCCCGCCAATCTCGGCAGCCACGGCCCTCCCCGCCTCGTCGTTGAGATCAAAGATCGCCACTTTCGCGCCACCGGCCGCCAGCCGCTGCGCGGTCGCTCGGCCCAGGCCCGAGGCGCCCCCCGTGACGATCGCCGCTTGCCCTGCAATTTTCACGTCCGTCTCCCGCCAAGGATCGCGCCCGGCATTTGACGGCGTGGGCTGCGAGTGGTCAGCGCGTGGGTTAAGTTTCATCCTTGATAGTGTCAACAAACCCCGGGGCTGGTCTTATCCCGCTTATCGAGAGCGGGCGTGAAACGGACACCCACGGTGCGATATCATGACGGGATGAAGTCGAGAGGAGCATTGGTGATTAACCCTCTCAAATAACTAAAAAGGATCCCAACGTCGAAAAACGCCTCAATATCGTGTAGGCGCTGCTGCGGCTGTCGGATTGCACACGACGATCAGCTCGGTCATCCTGCTTTAAACGATAAGGTGCGGCAGATGGGCAGTATCGATCTTTTTCGGTTGAACGACCGGGTGGCGATCGTGACCGGAGCATCACGCGGTCTTGGCCGGGCGATCGCATTGGGATTCGCCGAAGCAGGTGCGTATGTCGTCCTTTGCGCGCGCGATCGAGCGAGGCTGGAAAGCGTGGCGGAGGAGATACGCGGCAAAGGCGGAAGCGCCAGCATCATCAGCTTCGATCTTGCCGACCACCAAGCTGTCGAAAACGCCATTCCCGCGATCGTCGCAGGGCATGGCCGGGTCGATATTCTGGTGAACAACGGCGGCATCAGCGAGTGGAGTGCCTTTACCGAGTCGACTACCGAGCGATGGCAGACCGTTTTCGATACGAACGTGAAGGCGATGTATGTGCTTTCGCGCGAGGCGGCAAAACCGATGATCGCGCAGGGGAAAGGGCGGATCATCAACTTCGGTTCCTACGTTTCCACCATCGGGCGTGAACGGCTTGCCGCCTATACCGCCAGCAAGCACGCCGTCGCCGGTCTCACCAAATCGATCGCGGGAGAACTGGGCCGCCACAACGTGACCTGCAATGCCATCGCGCCCGGCTTTTTTGATACCGACATGGCCGCTCCCACCGTTGCCGATCCGGAGCGCGCGCGCGTATTCCGGTCGGCTATCGCGATGGGAAGGTTCGGCGATCCTTGCGAGATTGTCGGAGCGGCGATCTTCCTCGCCTCCGACGCGGCGTCCTATGTCACGGGTCAGATTCTTCATGTCGATGGCGGCGTTGCCAATGCCCTGTCGCTGCCCGTCTCGGTGACCCAATGAAGGCAATCCTTGGGGACGGCGATGGCGGCGTCGTGATCCGCGACGTCGCGGATGCGCCGGCGCCTGGCGCAGGGGAAGTGCGCGTGACGATGGCGCTGGCCCCCGTCAATCCGGCAGATCGGATGCTTGTTGCCGGGGCATATTCACTCGCGGTCGCGCACGACGAGATCGTCGGTGCTGAAGGGGTAGGACGGGTCGACACGGTGGGCCACGAGGTGGCGGGCCTACTCCCGGGAGACCGCGTGATCTGCCTTGATCGCGGAAACTGGACGCAGCAGCGTACGATTGCAGCCGATCGTGTGATCCGCGTGCCGGATGCCTTGGCCGATCCATTGGCAGCCGTGCTGCGCATCAATCCGCCAACGGCCGAGCGCATGCTGGGCAAAGGCGATCTCCATCCCGGCGATTGGGTGATCCTCAACGGTGCGGCATCAATGGTGGGTCGGTTGACAGTGGTGCTGGCACGCGAACGTGGCGTGCGCACCTTGTGCCTCGTGCGGGATGTCGGCGCGGCTGCGCCGGTGCTGTCCAATCTCGGCGCCGATGCGATCATCGCGGATGACGGCGAAGTGCCGCAGCGCGCTGCCGCGATTATCGGCGAAGCTGGCGCCAGGTTGGCGCTGGACTGCGTGGCGGGAGAAGCGTCGGGGCGGTTGGCCGCCTGCCTGGGCCATTCCGGTCTACTGATGGTCTATGGCAACCTTTCCGGCCAAGCCTGCGCCATCCCCTCCAGCCTGCTCACCGGGCGCGGTGTCAAAGTGCGGGGGTTCAGTTTGCGGCCAGACGAAGGCCGGGCCGCTCGTGCAGAGCTGCAACCGATGTTCGCGCGTTTGGCGCAACTTCTGGCAGACAATCCTGCCATCGTTCCCCCGCACACCGTGTATCCTGCCGCTCGGATCGCTTTCGCTCTTGATCACCCCGGGCCGGGACGCGCGCTGATAGCGTTAGACCGCGCGGCATGGACCTGAGTGACCCGCGCGCCGATAGACAGCGGGTTGAAGCGGCCTCTACAAGGCGACCGGAGAATTAACCCTGCGGATGTTGCAGCGAAGGCCGCGCAGGGGTTGATCACCAGAAAAGCTTGAGAGGCGCGGGTCCGTGGGCGTGATCATGTTGGCATTGGCCTCCATCGCGCCTGACAAATCCCTGCCCGGTCCTCGCTTGGGATCCCACCAGTAACCCGCCAGGTTCACCACGCCGGGGCGCACCGCATCCGTCAGCGCCGCCTTTTGCCGGATGGAGCCTTCGGGCCGCAGGATCTCCAGCCAGTCGCCCTCCGCCACGCCGAATTCCGCAGCCGTGTCAGGATGCATTTCCACCAGCGGCTCCGGATGGCGCGCGCTCATCTTGCGCGAATGGCGCATCGTCGATCCCATGAATTCCAGCACGCGGCTGCCGGTCAACATCTGGAGCGGATAAGCCTCGGGATCATCGACATCGGGCCGGGCGTAGGGCGGGCCGGTATAGACCGGGGTGGGCTCAATCCCGAACTTCGCGAACATGCTGGGCACCAGTTCCACCTTGCCGGAAGCGGTGGCGAAGCCCTGCTGGCGATACCTCTGGTACGTGCGGCCTTCCGGCAGGAAGCTGTTCTGCTCGGCCTCCGTCCATTGCTTGTGCGTCATGCCGCTGGGTTCCAGAAAGCGATCCAGCATCGCCGTCACATCCTCGGGCCACTCTGCCGGATCGAGCAGACGGCGGCCCAGCCCAGACCACAGATCGTAATCGTCGCGTCGCTCGTATCGCGGGCTCACGGTGCGCTGGCCAGTGTTGAACATGCGGGTAAAGCCCCAGCGCATCGCCATTTCGTGGCGCTCCAGGAAATCGGCGGCGGGCAGGATGTAATCGGCCAGCTGCGCCGTGGGCGTCTGCCAGTGATCCATCACCACCAGCAATTCCAGTTCGTCGCTGGTGAACGCCTCTTGCGCAAGCTTTGCGCCACCATAGTTCATCAGCGGTTCGCCATTCTGGACGATGATGGCGCGCACGCGATAGGGGTCGCCCTCCAGAACGGCGCGGTAGAGGTGGGGCTGGCTGGCGAAAAGCATGTATTGCGCGGCGTAGTGGCCATCGGGCTTCACGTTCGCCATCGCCTCGCGAAAGGCGGCATAGCCTTTGACCGATGAGATCGGAATATCGTGCGCGTTCACGTTATCGCGCTGGCGGACGGGGTGGTCGATCAGCTTGCCGAAGTCGATCAGGTCCCAATAAGCCAGGGTGCGATAAGGATCATCCTCGAAGGTCTCGCCGCCCAGGACATCGAGGTTGCCGGTAATGGCGCGTAGGATCGCCTGCCCCAGCAAGGCGGAACGCGATGCACCCTCCCCGATCTGGGTCGCCGCGACGCCGAACGAAAGCCGCGCCGGCTTGCTGGTGGCATATGTCCGCGCTGCCGCCACGATCAGTTCGGCGGGAATACCGGTGACTTCGCTGGTACGCTCCGGCGTCCACTCCGCAGCGATGTCGCGCACTTGGTCGAAAGCGAGGCACCAGTCTTCGACGAATTGTTTGTCGTACAGCTCTTTGGCGATGATCGTTTGGATCATGCCCAATGCCAAGGCACCATCCGTGCGGGGCTTGATCTGCAGATGCATGTCGGCGATCGCAGCGGTCTTGGTGCGCCTTGGATCGATGACGATCAGCTTCATCGCGCCATCCGCCACCGCCTTTCGCAACGGCCCCCACCCCATCGGGTTGCTTTCCGCGGGGTTTCCTCCCCACACGATCAGGCATTGCGTGATGCCCGGGATCGGCGGCACCGTGATCGTGTCCCAACCATAGACCGAGCATTCGGTGACGATCGGCCCCGCCCCGCAATTGCGGCCACAGTTGATGAAGTTGGGCGTGCCCCATTGCGTGATGAAGCGCCAGGTGGCCCAGTCACGCGAATGCTGCGTGCCGCCCAGCGTCGCCAAGGCTTCCGGCCCTTCGCGCTCCCGGATGTCGGACAGCTTCGCGGCGATCTCGTCCATCGCCTGCTCCCACCCGATCCGTTCCCACTGACCGTCTCCGCGCTTGCCCACCCGCTTCATGACGAAATTGACGCGATCGGGATGCTCATGGATTTCGATCGCGGCGCTGCCCTTCGGACAGAGTTTGCCTTGGTTTACCGGGTTGCCGGGATCGCCATGGAAGCGCACGGGGCGGTCATCCTCGACCTCGACGAGCATGCCGCAGTTCGTTGGACAAAGCCCGCACAGCGTGCGCTTGGTCGATCCGCCGAACTGCAGCCGGCCCGTCGCTCTTTCCGCCTCGGCCATGCTCATCCTCTCGATTGCTTAATCTTGGCCACAGATCATGCGCCTGGCCATGACCACGTGGCAAGAACGCACTAAAACCGTCCCATGTTTAGGATCACCAAACGTGTAAGTGCGCGATATTGTTTACAGGTGACCCCAACTCGCTGCGTCATCTACGGCAGGGAATGCGCGTGAGACGCTTGACCGATAGTCCGTGTTCGCCCACATTTTCAGCTGTGTTCAGGCGATCCGCCTGTCCTTCTTCCGCTCATCCCCGATAGACCGACAGGAATGATGCCATCATGCGTGCAGTAGCGATCAATCAGTACGGTGGCCCCGACGTTCTGGAGCTAACCGACCTACCCATGCCGCAAGTTGCCGACGGGCAGGTCCTGATTGCGGTGAGGGCAGCCGCCGTCAATCCGGCTGACGGCAAATGGCGCGCCGGGATGTTCGAACAAATCGCTCCGGTGCCGATGCCGCACGTCTTGGGCTATGACGTCGCCGGCACGATCGAGGCTGGCAGTGGCTTTGTGGAAGGAACGCGCGTGGTCGCCATGCTCAATACCTTCACCAAGGGGGGCTACGCCGAGTTCGCCGCAGTGAACGCCAGCGACGTGGCGACCATTCCAGACGACATGAGCTTCGAAACGGCCGCCGCACTGCCCACCGCAAGCCTCACTGGTGTCCAGCTCGTCGACAAGGCCGTGAACGCGCAGGCGGGGGATCGGATACTGATCACCGGCGCTTTGGGTGCTGTTGGCAGTGTCGCGGTGTGGGCGGCGCTGGAACGCGGCGCACATGTCATCGCCGGTGTCCGCGAAGGCAGGGCTGATGACGCAAAAACGATCGGCGCTTTGGAAACGGCAATCATTGGCAAGGACTGGCCAGGTGAGCCGTTCGACCATATCATCGACACGGTGGGCGGCCCGGGCGTTGCGGTGCTGGCCAAGCATCTGAAGCCCGGCGGTAAATTCATTACCGCAGCCACCGACCCGATCCCGTCAGACGGTTTGCCGGTTCAACCCGAATTCTTTGGCGTCAGTCCGAGCGGAGATGACCTAGCCCGCATCGTAGGGGCGGTGTCGACCGGCAAGCTTGCGATCGCGATCGCGAAAACCCTGCCCTTGTCAGCAGCGGCCAAAGCCCAGGCGATCGTTGATGCCGGGGGAACTGGTGGCAAGGTGATCTTGACGCCCTGATACCAGACATCGGCGACACAAAATGCAGCGCGGTCGTTCGAATCACGATCGCGAAAAAGCGGGGATAGGCAATTCCACCTCTCCCCGCTTTTCAAAATTTAGGCGTCAGCCTTGGTTTCGGCGTTGAAGGCGCGCAGCGCGTTCATCACCAGATCCACATGTTCTTTCCGGCAGATCAACAGATCCGGCAGATAGACGTCAGACTGATTGTACACCAGCGGCGAGCCGTCGATGCGCGAACAGTGCAGGCCGTGGGCTGCGGCCACGGCGACGGGCGCCATGCTGTCCCACTCGTACTGCCCGCCGGAGTGGAGGTAGATATCCGCTTCACCCAGGATAACCGCCATCGCCTTGGCACCGGCTGATCCCATCGGCACCAGTTCCGCATCGATACGCTCAGCAACGCCGGTCGCTTCCGCGGCCGGACGCGTGCGGCTGACGACCATGCGCAGTTTCTCCGGCGCTGCCGGAATGGACTGCGGCTCATCCGTGCGCAGAACACGACCCGCACCCGGTAGCGCCACCGCACCGATCACCGCTTCACCGTCGATCGCCAAACCGACATGGACAGCCCAGTCGGCCCGCTCTTCGCCGTATTCGCGCGTGCCGTCCACCGGATCGACGATCCACACGCGGCTCTTTTCGAGCCGCGCCGGATTGTCTTTTTCCTCTTCGGACAGCAGACCATCCTCCGGACGAGCACAGCGCAAGGCATGGACCAGAAACTGGTTGGCGGTCTGATCGCCCGCCTTGCCCAGCGCCTTGGCGGGGAACACGCCGGAGGCGCGAACCTCCAGCAGGATCCGCCCCGCGACCTCGGCCAGATGCGCCGCCAGAGCAGCATCGCTCATCGCGGCGGTATCGATCGGGCCGCTCATGGGATTAGCCTCTTCACGATCTCTTCAGCCGCTTCCTCGGCGGTCATCGAGGTGGTGTCGACGCGGATTTCCGGATCTTCTGGCGCTTCATAAGGACTATCGATCCCGGTGAAGTTCTTCAGATCACCCGCACGTGCCTTGGCATAGAGCCCCTTCACGTCCCGCGCTTCGGCATCGGCCAGCGGCGTGTCGATGTGGACCTCGATGAACTCACCCGGCTTCATCATCTGGCGCACCATCTCTCGCTCCGAACGGAACGGCGAGATGAAGGCGGTGATGACGATGAGACCCGCGTCGGTCATCAGCTTTGCCACCTCACCTACGCGGCGGATGTTCTCCACGCGGTCGGCATCGGTGAAACCGAGGTCCTTGTTCAGCCCGTGGCGCACGTTGTCGCCGTCGAGAAGGAAGGTGTGGCGGTTCATGCGCGCCAGCTTCTTCTCGACTAAGTTGGCGATCGTCGACTTGCCCGCACCCGAAAGCCCGGTGAACCACAACACCGCGGGGCGCTGGTTCTTCAGACCCGCATGGAACTCACGGCTGACGTCGGTGGCCTGCCAGTGCACGTTCTGTGCCCGGCGCAGCGAGAAGTGCAGCATGCCCGCAGCGACAGTGGCGTTCGTGATCTTGTCGATCAGGATGAAGCCACCCAGCGTGCGGTTCTTCTCGTAAGGCTCGAACACGATCTGCTTGTCGGTCGACAGGTTGGCGACGCCGATCGCGTTGAGATCCAGCGTCTTGGCCGCCAGGTGCTCCATCGTGTTGACGTTGACCTGGTACTTGGGCGCCTGGACAGTCGCGGTGACCATCTGCGTGCCCAGCTTCAGCCAGTACGAACGACCCGGCAGCATCTCTTCGTCGGCGAGCCACACGATGGTGGATTCGAACTGGTCCGCCACCTGCGGCGGATTGCCGGAAGAGGCGATGACATCGCCGCGCGAACAGTCGACTTCGTCTGCAAAGCACAGCGTGACCGACTGACCGGCCGCCGCCTGCTGCAGATCACCATCCAGCGTGACGATGCGGCTGATCGTGCTGGTCTTGCCCGAGGGCAGGACGCGGATAGCATCGCCGACCTTGACTACGCCGGTCGCGATCTGACCGGAGAAGCCCCGGAAATCCAGATTCGGACGATTGACCCACTGCACAGCCATGCGGAAGGGCTTTTCCTGGTCCGAAACCTGATCGACCTCGACATCCTCAAGATGCTGGATCAGCGCCGGCCCCTTGTACCAAGGCGTATTTTCGCTCGGCCCCGTGATGTTGTCACCCTTGAATCCCGAAATGGGGATCGGAGTGAACTGCTTGATGCCGATCGAATGCGCGAACTCGGTGTAGTCCTTGAGGATGCCGTCGTAGACCGCTTGATCGTAATCGACCAGGTCCATCTTGTTGATGGCAAGGACGATGTTCTTGATGCCGATCAGGTGCGCCAGATAGCTGTGGCGGCGCGTCTGCACCAGCACGCCCTTGCGCGCGTCGATCAGGATCACGGCGAGGTCGGCGGTGGAGGCGCCGGTCACCATGTTGCGCGTGTACTGCTCGTGTCCGGGCGTATCGGCGACGATGAACTTGCGCTTTTCGGTGTTGAAGAAGCGATAGGCGACGTCGATGGTGATGCCCTGCTCACGCTCGGCGGCGAGGCCGTCTACCAACAGCGCGAAGTCGATTTCTTGGCCCTGCGTGCCGACCTTCTTGCTGTCGGACTCCAGCGCTTCCAGCTGATCTTCGAAGATCATCTTGGAATCGTAAAGCAGGCGGCCGATCAACGTCGACTTGCCATCGTCCACCGACCCGCAGGTGATGAACCGCAGCATGGTCTTGTGCTGATGGGTTTCGAGGTACTTGTTGATGTCCTCGGCGATGAGGGCGTCGGTCTGGTAGACCGACTCGTCTGCGATAACGTCCGACATCAGAAATACCCCTCCTGCTTCTTTTTCTCCATGCCGGCGCCGCCGGCGTCCTTGTCGATCACGCGACCCTGACGTTCGCTCGTGGTGGTCAGCAGAGTTTCCTGGATGACCTCCGGCAGGGTCTTGGCCGTGCTTTCCACAGCGCCGGTCAGCGGGAAACAGCCCAGCGTACGGAAGCGGATCGAGCGGTTTGTGATCTCGGGCCGCTTGCCCATGACCTTTTCCAGACGCTCAATATCGTCGGCCATGAACAGCTGGCCTTCCCACTGGAACGTCGGACGCTCCGCGGCGAAGTACAGCGGCACGATCGGCACGTCGTTCAGGTGGATATACTGCCAGATGTCCAGCTCGGTCCAGTTGCTGATCGGGAATACCCGGATCGATTCACCTTTGTTCTTGCGGGCATTGTAGAGGTTCCACAATTCCGGGCGCTGGTTCTTCGGGTCCCAGCCATGGCTGGCGGTGCGGAACGAGAAGATGCGCTCCTTGGCGCGGCTCTTCTCTTCATCGCGGCGCGCGCCGCCAAAGGCGGCATCGAAGCCGTAAAGATTCAGGGCCTGCTTGAGACCCTCTGTCTTCCACATGTCGGTATGCAGGGCGCCGTGGTCGAACGGGTTGATGCCGCGCTCTTCGGCTTCGGGATTGTGATAGACGAGCAGTTCCATGCCGCTTTCCTGCGCCATGCGATCGCGCAGGTCGTACATCGCCTTGAACTTCCACGTCGTATCGACGTGAAGGAGCGGAAACGGCGGCGGCGAGGGATAGAATGCCTTGCGGGCCAGGTGCAGCATCACCGCGCTGTCCTTGCCTACCGAATACAGCATCACCGGCTTCTCCGCTTCGGCAACCACTTCGCGAAGAATGTGGATGCTCTCTGCCTCGAGGCGTTCGAGATGCGTCAAAGTCTGTGGATCGACCATTTACCTCTCCCATTTGATTGTGGAGCTTGTTTCATGTTCGCATCAGGAGTTGACCCCCCATATGGGGGTGCAATAGATTATCGTCATGAGGCTTCAGGATGATCGTCTTCTTCGCGCTCTTTACGATGGCATTTTTGAGCAGCCGCTGTGGCAGAGCTTCCTTGATATCCTGCGCGATACGTCCCAATCCGATTTCGTCGTTATGTCTTTCCGGTCTCCGGACGATCCCACCCTGACAAGCCTGTACTCCGGTGAGCAGGCGGGCGAGGAAGTGGATATCATCTTCACCAGACGCTTCGCCGACAAGCCGATGCCGTTCTGGGAGATGCGGGAAGACCGCGTCTATTCCATGGCGGAACTGGTCGATCGCGCCGATCCGCTGCAACGCGCCTACCATGATGAGGTGCTAACGCCATGGGGGATGACCAGCCAGTATTCCGTACGCGTGGCGGAAAAGGGCGGCACTGACGTTTGGCTGAGTTGTTTCGGACGACGGCCGTTGAGTGTCTCGGTCAGCGCCAGGCTCTCCACGTTGGCGCCTCATTTACGCACGGCCATGCGTATGTTCATGGCGCTGGAGCAGGAGCGCTTCCGCTCGGAACTTTCGGCGGAAGCCTTTCGCAAGCTTAACTTCGGGTGGTTGACGCTGGATGCCGAGTGCCGGATCATCGACACCTCACCGCACATGGAACGGATATTCGAGCGAAGCCGCGCGTTGCGCCGGGGCCGGTACAATCGCTTGGTGGCGCAACGGCCCGCATTGGATCGGGAGATTACCGCGGCCGTCAAGATGCTCGCGCTGGACGCGGCCGCGCGTCCGATCGCTTTCAACCTGTCCCGCGATCCCCTGATGGACGTCCTGATCGCCCCGCTGAGGACCAAGGCGCTCGTATCGCAGAGCCGGCCGGTCGCCATCGTCTATGTAAACGGCGATAGGGAATCGCAGGCCGACCGATGCGAGCAGCTTGTCGAACTTTTCGGCCTGCTCCCCAGCGAGGCCCGGCTGGCCTGGGCGATCGCGCAGGGGCTGACGATCAGCGAGGCGGCCGAGCAACTGGGCCTGACGGTCGAAACCGCACGCAGCTACTCAAAGAAAATCTACTCCAAGACCGGCGCGCGCGGACAGGCCGAACTGGTGCGCAACATTCTGACCAGCGTGTTGGCGATGGCCTGAGTGGTCAGGAAAGCCGCTCAGGCCGCGATTTCCGTGTCGCCGAACTGCGGCAGTATTTCGGTCGCCAGCCATTGCACCAGGGCGAACATATCGGCTCTGTCGCGAGCCATGGCGTTGAGGGAGACCTGCCCCACCCCGAGGGCCTGATAGGCGCGCAGGGTGTCAAAAACCTTCTCGGGCGCCTTAATCGCGCCATGTTCGAACCGGACGTCGATGCTGGTGAACCATTGCAGCGCGTCAGGATCCCGACCCGCCGCCACGGCTGCGGCACGCGTATCTTCCATCCCGCTCGCCTGCGCTTCTGGATCAAGCTTCGACGTTATCCAGCCATTGCCGACGCGTCCCGCCCGCCGGCGAGCGACAGGGGCGTGGCCGCCGATCAGAATCGGCAAGGGTCGCTGCAAAGGGTGCGGCTTGGGATCGATCTCCTCGAACTCGTAGAACCGCCCCTTGTAGGAAACATAAGAATCGTCCGATTCCCACAGGGTGCGCAATACCGCGATATGTTCGTCCGTGCGCGCGCCGCGCTCATCCCACGGCATCTGCATGGCCGTGGCCTCCTCCTCCAACCAGCCCACGCCGATGCCAAGGTCCACGCGGCCACCCGACATCGCATCCAGCGTGGCGATCTGGCGAGCGTTATAGATCGGATTGCGCAGCGGCAGCACCAGTATACCGGTGCTGAGCCGTACCCGCTTGGTCAGGCCCGCAACGTAACCCATAACGGTGAGGCACTCGTAGAGCGGCGTCAGCGTTTTCTTCAGGTTGTCTTCGGGAATGCCGGTTGGCTTGGCCCCCAGGTTATACTCTGATTCAACCGCCCGCGGCAGCGCCAGGTGGTCGAAAAAGCCCAGCCCGTGAAAGCCCGATTCCTCGACCGTCTGCGCGAAATCGCGGATCATTTCAGGCGATGCGAGCGGGCCGCCATGCGGCATTACGATATGGATCTGCATCAATCTCTCCTGTCGCGGCTGCATACCTTAAAACCCGACAGGCCAAACCGTCACGCGCTCCTAACCACATATGTGAAAAGCGCGTGCGAGGCGAAAATGAAGGGAGCGCGAGTTCGACCGCAGCCCCCTTCGTCGCGATTGACGCGCTCGCTCAGTCGCCCTTGTAATCAATGTCCTTGAAGGCGCCGTCTCGCCATTCCAGCGCGCCTTTCAGGCCCTTTTCGGCCGCAACCTTCTGGAAAGTGCCCGCCGTCGGCCTGACCCGCGCCATACTCACCATGTGCCAATGCACACCCATTTGCAGGCCGTTCTTGAAACCCATCATCTCGTAGTTTTCGTTCAGCGCCCCCTTGTTAACCGCCAGCAAGTCCACGGGGACGCTGGCCAGCGCGGCGACTTCTTTTTCGACTTCGGCATCAAGCTGATCGGCGGGGAAGCTCTTGACGATCCAGCCCCATTCGGCCGCCTGCTTGCCGCTGATCACGCCACCGGTCAGCTGCAGATATTTCGCGCGGGCCATTCCCATCTTCCACGGGAAGAACGAGGTATCGGGCGAAGACATGCCGCGCGTGGCCGGATAGCCGATCTTGGCGTTGTCTGCGGCAAAGACGATGTCACACAGCGACATAAGCTCTGTGCCGCCCGCGAGACACGCGCCCTGCACCTTGGCGACCACGGGCTTCATCAAGTCCCAGATGGTCAGCCAGTCCTTCACGCAATTTCGTGCGTACTGATCGCTCCAGGTGTCGAAATGCTGCTCGGAAATATAGCCACCCTCGGGGACGGAGTAGCCCTTCAGGTCGTAGCCCGCGCAAAAGACAGGGCCTGCACCGTCGATTAGCACCACGGAAACGTCATTATCACGCTCTGCCGCCTTCAAGGCGGTTACGATCTCCGCCCGCAGGACGGTGCCAAGCGCGTTTCGGTTTTCCGGTACGTTCAGCGTGATGCGCGCGATCTTGTTCTCCACCCGGTACTGAATCTTGGTGTATTCTTCCACGGTATCATCCTCTTCTTAGCGGGGTGGCGGGCGACCTTTCACCGGCAACTCCGAGGCAGCGAAACGTCACGGTATCCCTGATCGCCGCAAGTGGGCACCCAGACCGGGAAAGATCATGTACGCGAAGCGCACGCCTTCCCAGCGGCCTGCGCGGGGGTTGATATCAGGGTTGAAGTGAATGGATCGGCAGGGTTGTAAGACGATGTATCACCGTGCGAACAAACCCCAAACGACGTCAATAAGTTGGAGAGCAGATGATGAATGGGCCGCGGCGATGGTTGATCACAGGTGTATCTAGCGGCATCGGCGCAGCGCTAGCTGATCTGGCGTTGGCGCGAGGGGATACGGTGATCGGCTGCGCTCGTGATGCGCAACGGCTTTCCGAGTTCGAAGCGTCAGCGCCAGGTCGGGCGATCGGCTTGCGATTGGATCTCAGCGTGGCAGACGCCGTGGGGCCAGCGTTGCAGCGCGTGATCGCCGCGGGGCCGCTGGACGTCGTCGTCAGCAACGCAGGTCAAGGGCTGTTCGGCGCATTCGAGGAGACGTCCATTTCCGAAGCCAAAGCGCTATTTGATATCAACGTGTTTGGACCGTGGGCCGTGGCGCAAGCGGTATTGCCGCACATGCGCGAACGCCGCGCCGGGCAAATCGTCCATATCTCCTCGGGCGTCGGCCTCACCGGCATGGCCGGCATGAGCGCCTATAGCGCCAGCAAGTTCGCCCTCGAGGGGTTGAGCGAGGCTTTGGCGCAAGAGATCGCAGCGTTCGGGATCAAACTCCTGATCGTGGAACCGGGTGCGGTCAAAACGCCGTTCATCACCTCCGGCACAAAGGAAACGGCCTCACGCATTGACGACTATGCCTTCATATCGGGTGAGGGCCGCTCCTCGTTGGCGGGATATTATGAAGCGTCGGCCTCAACGCCTCAAGCCGTGGCGGACGCCGTATTGGCCGCGATCGACAAGTCCGATCACCCGCTGCGGTTGCTCGTCGGCGACGATCTCAAGCAAGCGGTTCATGGCAAAGGCGAACACCTGGTCGCGATCGCCAAGGCATAAGGCAGTCGCAGGTCGCTCGGGCCGACTTGGGGGATCATCATATACCCGGCCTGTCTCGATGCGCCGGTCGTACAGGCTCGGTCAGTATCGGCATGGCTCGCCGGAAAAGGTCCGGGCGTCACTGCCAAGGAACTTTCCCCCCGCGCTTCGCCGCATCCACCTCAGACAAACCAAAACCACAGTCCCGGTCCTCTGGAACGGCGGCGGGTTCCTTCAACCCTTGAAATCAATCGCATAGCGGTAGCGTTCAGGGTGATAGCGAACGTACGCCACTTCGATCGGCGTATCCGGCTGTGCGTAATAGATACGCTTGACCCGCAGGATCGGGCGGTCTGCTGCGATGCCAAGATGCCGTGCCGCTTCGGCGCCTGCCACGTCCGGCTCGATGAACTGCTCGGCACGCGTCAGTTTCGCTTCCAGCGCCTGCTCGACCTGCCGCACGATCGGCACCTCGCTGCGCAACGAGGTGGCAAAGCCGGTGCCGACGGCTAGTGGCACCCAAATGTTCAGGAATGCGACCGGCCCCTGCCCCTCCAGGCTACCCACCAACTTGAGCCGAAACACATCCTCTCCGGCGGGTACCCGCAAGCTCTTGGCAACATCGGCAGGCGCCGGCTCACGCTGAATCGATAGTGGCGTAGTATCCAGCGCGGCGGCGGCGGCAAGGAACTCGCGCAATGATCCCGTGAGCTGGTTGTTCATGCCGCCCTTGATATCAGCAACGAACGATCCGACGCCGCGCCGCCGTTCGATAAGGCGATCATCCTGCAGCGCACTGAGCGCGCGACGGACGGTTATCCGGCTGACACCGTACTGGCTGCAGATCGCATCCTCAGTCGGCAAGCTAGCCCCAGGCTCAAATTCACCGCCGACGATCCGCTCTCGCAGATGTTGCTCAAGCTGATAATAGAGCGGAACCGGCCCCTCTTTTAACACTTCCTTCAACGCGCTAACAATTTGCACGGTCTTATGCCCTTATCGTCGCGCCATCCAAACGTGACATACTAATCACTCTTTACATCCGCGCCTAGCCGCCAGTCGGCGCAAACGCGCAAACCATCGCAACTTCGGCAGGCTGATTTCGCAAACAGGCTATCGTATCTTCTCGTTGCAGGGTCTGACCTGCCGTTTCTCGCTTATCAAGAGGATGGTAACACGCTTCACTCCGACGGTCCGCTCCCCGCTCTCATCCGGCTCGGGCACCAACGGGGGCGTCGGCGGACGTGGCGACCGCATCCGCGGTGTTCGAAGCAATGAAGGTGGGAGCTGCAGCACCATTCTGGCGCCAGCCGACTATGGCTCTAGTCTCTCGTCCGCGCCGTTGAGGCTTCGATGAAAGCCGGCTAATTCTCATCTTTTCGCCCCGGATCACGTCATTTCACGCTCCAAACTGCGGGTCTTCTGTGCAAACGCGATGAAAAGAAACGTGTTTCATCTCAGATTACTAGACCATGCACGAACCCGGTAGATCGGACATACAAAAGGCCGGCCCCCGTCAGAGAACCAGCCTGATGCATGCTAAATCGATCTTGCCTTATCGCTTGAGGCGAAACGACAGGATCAGAACTTCACCGATGCCTCGATACCATACATGCGCGGTTCACCGAAGGTAGACGCGGCATAGCCGGGGCCACCGTCCGGTGCATTCGGGCCGTTGCTCAGGAGATAGATGCCGCCCTGCTTGTAGTATGCCTTTGTCAGGTTGGTAACAAAAAGTGCGGCTCCGAACGGGCTACCACCGATGCGATCGAGGCCAATGCGCGCGTTGACGAGAGCGTAGCCCTTTTGATTTCCGATCGCATCGAAGTCATCCAGCGGAGTTTTGCTCCGATAGGTCGCGTTGACGTTTGCGGCCAGTTCGCCCATGCCTTCAAGTTCATGGGCATAGGTCAGGCCGCCGCCAAGCTGGTGCTTCGGCACGCCCTGCAGCGGGTAAGAGCCGTTGTCGCCCTTGATTACCTTGGTGTCAACGAACGAGTAGAACAAATTAGCGGAGAAACCGCCCGGCACGGTCAGATTTGCTTCGAACTCCCCGCCGTAATTGTGACGCTTGGCGATGTTGGTGGTGATCGTGTTCACCTGTCCATCGATCAGCAGCGCATTCTGTTGCTGGACGTTTTTGTAGTTCTGGAAGAATGCGGCGAGGCTGGTGGAAAGTCGCGCACCACCGAAGAAGAAGTTCTTCTTGATGCCGCCCTCGTATTCATCCACCTTTTCGGGCTGGAACGGCCGGAAAGTGACGTCGTTTTGAGCACGCAAGCTGAACCCGCCAGCACGATAACCGTGACGGAGTGCGGCGTACATGGTCAAGTCGCTGCTTGGTTCATATTGAATAGTAGCGTCATAGGTGACCGCGTCGTTCTTGAGAATCCGAGATTCCGAACAGTTTTCGATCGGGCGAACACCAAACCCGCCGTAGACGCACGTCGGTGCGCCAAGCAGGCTAATATAAAATGGATTCACCCGCGCATTGCGGACATCGTTGTTGTAGCGGATGCCGCCAGACAATTTAAGTTCGTCGCTAACTGAGAAGGTGCCGGCAGTATACACGGCCCAACTGCTCGCCTTGCCATAGCCGATTGTCGACTGGCGGTAATTCTCCGCAGGCCGGTTCAGGAAGAATCCGGCTTGCGCAGGCGCTCCACTGGCGAAGCCAATCGAGGTCAACTGCGGGAAGGAAAGCGGCTCGGCGCCATCCTGGCCCTTTTCACGAAAATAGAATGCACCCAACGTAAACTCCAGGCGCTCACCAAATGGTTTGCCCTGCATCTGAAATTCTTCGCTGATATTGTTGGTACGCGAAAACTGTACGGGTCCAATCAGTGCCGCCGCAGTCCCATCGTAGTCACTATGGTTGACGTAGCGGATTTTGCGATAACCAAAGATGTTTTTGAACGTTACATCTCCCGCTTCAAACGTAGTTTTGTTTGTAATGCCCCAGTTCTTAATGCGGTTGTAGGGCTGACCAGCCGTACCATCCAGCGTGTTGCCCGGCGTCCCCATGCCGCCGGTGTTGAAGCGATAACGGCCCAGCGCCAGGTCGCGGCTCAAGATGGCGTTGAGATCCTGCGTCGGTGCGCCCGCCGATACGGGGAAGAACGGCGAAGCGGCGATCTGTTGCCCGATCACTGTAGGCTGTCCGTTCAACGGATCAGTTAAAGAATACCCAATCAGCTTCAACGCGGAACTGTGTTCATTCTGTCGCAGGCGGTCGAACACTGTGAAGCTTGTGAACCGATCGAGGTTCAATTCGGCAGAGACACGAAAGGCATAGTAATGCTGGTCGTCATAATCGCGACCCGTGCTAACATCCCTGGTAAAGCCCGTGCGATCGCGGAACTTGCCGGCGGCGCGGATGCCAAACACACCTTCCACGACAGGGATGTTCACCATGCCGGTGATATCCTTGAGATCATAATTGCCGTACTGCCCGGTCAATTCGCCATGGTACTCGTTGAGATCGGGGTGATTCGGCTCAACCAGCACGGCGCCACCGGTCATGTTTCGACCGAACAATGTACCTTGCACACCCTTCAACACCTGCACGTTTTGCAGATCGTAGAATGCCGTGCCGAAGCCGTAAGTGCGAGGCGACACCACTTCGGCGAAGTAGGTGCCGACCGGCGGATCGGTGAGCAGCTGCGCTTCCTGCGTGCGCTGGCCGCGAATGGCATAGGACAAGCTGTTACGGCTGGTACCGTTTGCGGTCACCGAAAGCGAGGGCGTCTGATACTGCAAATCGAGTGCGTCGCGCACGCCACGAGCGGCCAAGGCCGCGCCGGAAACCGCGGTGATTGAGATCGGCACGTCCTGCAGGCTTTCCGCGCGGCGGCGGGCGGTGACGACGATATCACCCGTTGCAGCCGTGGCGTCAGTTTGCGACGTAGCGTCTACTGGCGCCTGTTGCGGCGCCGGGACGACATCCTGAGCGAACGCCGCTTGCGCCAGCACGATCTGGCTAACGCCTAAAAGAACAAGAGGAACCCTCATTACCACTCCTGAGATGTTTGTATCGCTGACGGATCAAAAATGTGATGGGGGCGGCTAGCGCAAATCCACCCTATGTTCACGCTGCGGCGCGGAACATCGTGTCGGCGATATGAGGGCGGGCACGAGCTTGGCAGGTGAACTGGCTTGACTGCGGCATTTCCGCATCAGCCTATATGATCTGCTTACGGTCGCTGAGCGAACATGATAGCGAAGTAATATAAAAGGCAGCGGGCCCTATGAGACCCGCTGCGAAAAGTAATCCTGGCCGGAATGGATTAACATCACCAACATACTTTCAGGGCATTACCATTCCGCCCTCGACGTTCAAGGTCTGGCCGCTGAGGTATGAACTGTCATCGCTGGCCAGGAATACGGCGACGGGGCCGATATCCTCCTTGGCGCGACCCCAGCGACGCAACGCTACGGTCTTCAGATTCTCTGCCGCTTCGTCAGGGAAGTCCACCAGCCACTTCGCTGCCGTCTCGCTGATGGCCGAAGGATTGATGACGTTGACGCGAATATTGTATTCGCCCAATTCCCGCGCGGCGGCCCGCGATAGCCCGCGTACCGCTTCCTTGGCTGCGGCATAGGCGGTGTAACCTGGAGCGCCGTACGTGCCCTGGCGCGAACCCATGTTGATGATCGAACCACCTCCGCGTGCTTTCAGATGCGGCAGCGCCGCCTGCATATGCCAGATCGAGCCGTATACACCCGAGTGGAACGTTTCATCTAGCACGCTGGTATTATTGTCCTGCAACAAGACGTTCTGGTGCGAGATTTGCGCGTTGTTCACCAGCACGTCGAGGCCGCCGAAAGTATCCACGGCAAGCTGAATTGTGCGAAACGCGTCTTCGCGCTGGCGCACGTCTGCCTGCAGGACTGCAACCTTGCCGCCTCGCTGCTCCAGATCACTAACAACCGCCTCCAATTTCGCCGACGAGCGGCCGCTCAAGACAAGGGATGCGCCTTCATCGGCAAAGGCCTGCGCGATGCCAAGGCCCACGCCTTGGCCACCACCCGTAATCACGGCCACTTTATCCTGCAATCTACCCATCGCATTTCTCCATTGTTCCCATCGCCTGAGATGAGGCGTTTACCTAAGTTTCTCTCAGTGATACTTTATTCATAAGTGTCGCCCAAATAGCGGCTTCGGTACTCGTCATAGTCGCCACTGTGTTGCGCCCAGTCTATGCCGAATGGTTCGAAGGTATAGCGATGGCGACCATAGCGATCGCCATTGTTCGCTGAATTTGCGAGCCAGGCGCGCATTGCTTCCTCCGCTTCGGCGGTCCACTCAAAACCCCAAGCCTCATAACAGCCGCGAAGGGAGGCAATCGGATCGCGGATGAAGGCGTTGAAATTGACATGGCGCACGCGCGGGTCGTCCATCCCGGGTTCTGCGATCACTGCATCGATGCGTCGCTTGAAATCAGCCAGATAGCCGGCGGCCATGCTGCGCCGATCCATCGCACCATCGGTGATCCCATCGTAGACGACCGCCGCGATCGCAAGATTGGAGGGAAGAAATGTGGCCGGCTCGCGGTGCGGAAAAAGGCATCGGGCATCCGGGAAGATACGAAACAAGGTAGACAAATGTCGCTGATGCTCGATCCCCTTCATGATCCAGCGCTTCTTGGGCAACTTCCATTGCTGATGCTGCATGAAGAGTTTGAGGAAGCGATAGGCATCCTCGAAATCATCGCTCCCCACGCGCACGGAAATCGCTGGGGCATCGCACAGCGCGACGGGATAGATATCGTGCAGGTCGAGAAGCAAAATCTCCTCATCCTCAATCAAGGTGTCGGCCAATTCGTCCCAATAGGGGTGCAGACTGAGGATGCCGGGGCATCGATCGCAGTAATGCTGCACCACGCCGGCAGCTGCCGCCCGTCGCCCTGGTGCGACTGGCATCTGCCCCGGCGGCGGCGAAGGTTCATGGACTTGCCAGGCCGCCACGGTCCGGTTTGCCGGATCCGCGCCGAGCAAGGCCTGCTGAATCGAGGTTCCTGTGCGCCCAAAGCCGATAACGAAGATGGGATCGACGATTTCTTCATTGAGGATTTCCGGGTGATTGGCCACATCGCGGGCTATACCCAGGCGGCGCGCCATCAAGCGCACCAGTTGGCGGCGTGTGGCGATCTGTTGATCCGTGGTGATGTCCGTATTGCTGCGGAAGCTGGCAAGAAGCGCATCCAGCCTGGCGCGCAGCCCATCTTCAATCAGGCCATACGTACCAGAGGCGATCTCTGCCGAAGCCAGTATCGACGCGGTATCAAGAATGCGGTCGGACATGATCTCTCCATGACGATTGAGCACCACCTCGCACGGGCGGTCTAGCCAGCTTTATGCAGGAACTTACGCAGGCCTCAAGCAGGATGCGAAGGGCTACAAATTGCTTTACCAGGTAAAGTAATCCGATATGACCAGAGCTGCCCTAGCGCAAGATTTTTACGCGCTTCCAGACCCGACCACGGGTGGTTTCAATGCACGGGCGAGAAGATTCCAATCAAGGAGCATTGTCATGATGACAACGACAGCCGATCAGGCATGGGAAGATTACCAAGCCGCGATCGATGAGGCGCGCCGCGTTGCGCTGGAGTGGAGGTTTGCGCAGTCTCCGCAGATGCGCACGCAGGGGATGTACTTCATTTCGATGATGCAGGCCTTCGGTTTCAACACCTACATGGCGCCGCGCACGGCGTATCCAACGTTCTTCTCGCACCTCATGTTTACCCCGGTGGAATACAACTGGGGCGCACCCAGCCCGGACTTTCGGTATCACTGGACCAAGATCGACGGGGCGCGCGATTATCGGATTTGGGGCAAGCGGGGAAACACCCCGTGGCTGCACATCCAGGCCCAGAAGGGGTGGTGGGGCGATGCCGATCAGATCAACATCGGTTCTTGGGATGTCGATCAGTTTGCCTTGGAAGACGATGGCACTTTCGAGATCATTGCCTCCCCCGACCAACAGCCAGGCAATTGGATGAAGCTTGATCGCAACGCGCCTAACACTTGCCTGCTCGTCCGCGACATCTGGGACCAGTGGGAAGGAGCGGAAGGCGCCACGATCCACATCGAACCTCTGGAGATCCTGCCGGAAGACAGCCTGCTGCTCAGCGAAGACGATATCAATCGGAGGCTGATGGGCATCGCCTATCAGACACGCTTCTCATTAGACACCTGGATGCGCATGATCGAGGAGGTTGACGACGCGGTCGGTCGCAACCGTTTCTGGCTGCCGCATGAGGATGTTTCAAAGATCGGTGGCAATCCCCTCGCTGCCTATGTGAAGATGCTTTATGACCTCAAGCCGGACGATGCCCTGATCATCGAGGCCGAAATTCCCGATGTGAAGCACTGGAGTCTGCAGCTGGCAGACTATTTCTATCAGACGACCGATTATCGGTTCCACCAGTCCTCCATCAACAACAAGCAGGCCGTCGTCGATACGGATGGCAAGGTCCGTATCGTGCTGTCGATCAAGGATCCCGGCGTACCCAACTGGGTGGATACTTCCGGCTTCCCGGAAGGTTACGCGCAATGGCGCTGGTATCTGAGCGATCGCTTCCCGGTGCCGGAAACCAAACTGGTGCCGCTGGCCAGCCTGCGCGATCACCTGCCGCCGGAAACGCCGATCGTCACACCTGAGGAGCGGAAGGCGGCACTTCTAGCCCGACGGAACGAAGTTGGGCGGCGCTTCCGCGTTTGACGATACCGTCTGCCGTGGGACTGCCTGATCAGGCAGCTCCCATGGCGACGGCGGGCCGGGCGTGTCGCCGCGATGCTACCAAGGCGAACCCGGCGGTGAGCAACACGGCCAACATCAAGTAGACGCTTGCCGGGCCGAACCGCGTGCCGATCGCCGTCGCCAGCATGGGAAACAGTGCTTGTGGCAGATAAATTGCAAAGCTCATCATCCCGGTCGCCGCGCCGCTGTCGCCCTCGGGACCGACCGTCTCCACCGCCGCCGCATATGCCGCAGAACCAAAGAGGGAGAGGCCGACAGAAATCAGCGACAATCCCACCATGGCTAGAAAGGACGATGAGGCGAGGAAAACGATCACACCGCCTGCGGCACACAACACGGGTGAAACCAAGACTACCCCACGCGTGCCGGCTAGTTTTTGAACTAAACCGTAGCTTCCGGAACCGACCAGCGAAAAGGTCGAGGTGATGGCCAGCATATTGCCAACCGCCGACGGGTCGATGATACCCACTGAGGCGAGGAGAAACGGCGCATAAAGGGTACTGCCCACCATCGTCCACCCCACGATCGCAGCGAGAAGCAACAGGCTGGGTGGCACTCCGCCCAAGCGCGGAGCGACACGGGGAACCGCCTTTTCGGATGCCTGCGGCGTGCCCTTATGACGCGGCAGGGCAAGCGCGAAAAAGCCTATCGGCAATAGCAGCAAGCATGCCAGAAAACCCAGTTGCCAGCTCTGCGCGGCCAGCGCGCCGACCATGGGAAATGCCACGATGCTGATCCCGCCGCCGATGAATGCGGCCAGACCGTAGAGGATATGGCGCTGACTTTCCGGCAGCCGGGCAATCCCAGACATCCCGGCCGTGAACGCACCCGCCACACCAAGTCCCATCAGAACGCGGAAAGGCAGAATCTGGATAAGGGAACTGCAGATCATCGGACCAAGGCCCGCCAGCAGGAACAGCGCCAGGGACGCTAGATAGACCGTCCTCACGCCCAAGCGTGTGACCAGCCGCCCTGCGAACGGTGACGCAAGGGCGAAAACCGGGGGCACGATACCGCCCACGAATTGCACCAGAAGATCTGCGTTCGGGGCCTGACTGAAGTGATCTTGGAGAACCGGCAACGCCGGTCCGATTGCGAATAGACCGAGCGCGATGAAAGTACCCGAAAACGCGAGAGCGACTTTGGCCGAAAAACCGACATGGCTCCAGGAATCGTCCTGCGCCGCCATCAAAGCTGACATATATCGCTCTCCCACGGCCGCCAGATCATGCCATTGACCCGCTTTTCACCGTATATCGCAGCAACACTGTCGCGCATCCCACACTTGCGCAAGCTGCCAATGCTCCACAATCAGCATGGCGATTATTCGAAAAACAGGCTTGTCTGGTTTAGACCCTGCCTGCACGTTGCCGCCAATTAGGCGACATTAGCCCGGCTGCATTGGCTCGCCCTGCCGCTGCGGTTCTGGTCGGGCAAGGAAGAGGAAAGATACGATGCGCTACCTGTTTGAAGTTTCATCGCGTGCGGTCGCGGGCCGTGAAGCGGAATATGAAGCCTGGTATGATCAAACCCACGTCCACGAAGTACTCGCCTTGCCCGGCTTCCTCAGTTGCGAACGGTTTGAGCGCAGTGCGCCGGACGGATCGGTGCAGGAGTTCGTAGCGATCTACGAAGTGGAGACGGACGATCCGCAGGCCCTGTTGCATTCCTTGTTCGCGGCGGCGCCGACGATGAAAATGACGGATGCGATCGACCAGACCTCTGCCCGCTTCGACGTTCTTCGGCCACTGGGCCAGAAAGTCTCTGCAAAGAACTAAGAGAACCGCGAGGCTCGACATCGTCGGCGCGAATTGTCGGGCCTCGGCTTGCCCTTCGCGCTTCGTGGCGAAAAAGCGGATGCGAAAGGCACAAATCGATTGCAAGAGGCAATCGATCTGAGCGCGCTGCGCGATAGCAAGGCAGAAATACTGGCCGATCAAGCCACGCCCGAGATCATGCTGCGGCACCACGGGAAGGCCTAAGGGAGGCTCGCCGCCTTATGAACAACCGCTACCGAACTAGGCGGGGCCACGCTTTTTCTTG
The DNA here is from genome assembly GCF_014196615.1 of Novosphingobium fluoreni. Taxonomy (GTDB): domain Bacteria; phylum Pseudomonadota; class Alphaproteobacteria; order Sphingomonadales; family Sphingomonadaceae; genus Novosphingobium; species Novosphingobium fluoreni. The sequence goes on along the minus strand of NZ_JACIDY010000004.1, from coordinate 141,695 downwards.
CAGGGAACCACGGCAGCCTGGGCCCGGGGATCGATGCGCTGGTTCCGATCTAAGAAGTAATAGGGCGGGCAGCCGCGCCCGTGCTCTATCTGGCCACCATCCTAGCCGCGCAGGCGATCAGCGCTTGCAGTACCAGCCAGCAGTCCGAGATCTGGCTGAGTCGTATCTCTATGGATGGACGATCGCGGGCGGCAGCAATGCAGTGATGCGCAACGTCATCTCAGAACAACTGCTGGGAATGCCGCGCTAACGCGGTGCTAACGGGGGCTTAACGCCCCCTGCCCGCCTACCTGGGGGATAACACGCTCTGGATGAAGCTAACCTGCTCTGCCAGCATTTCCGCATCCTCAGGTGCGCCGAAGAACCCGCCATGTGGCATCGCCTCCCACACATGAAGCGATGCCTGAACTCCGTCACGCCGCATCGCCCGGTGTAATCGTACGGTATTAGAGAGAAACAAGTCGCGCGTTCCGCTCAGCAGCATGACCGGTGGAAAGCCATCGAACGTACCGTACACGGGCGAAAGGTAGGGATCGCGCAAGTCATGCCCGTTCGCGTAAAGCAAGTTTGCCGGCATCAACCGTTCCACCAACACGCGATCGAGCCCGTAGTTGGTGTGAAACGTATCACCCGCCTCGGTCAGATCCGCCTCGGGTGTGGCAAGGATTGCCCCCGCCGGCATTGTGACGCCTATGTCCCTCAGCTTCAGCAACGAGGCGGCGGCAAGGCCTCCACCGGCCGAATTGCCTGCAATCAGGATACGAGCGGGGTCAACCCGGTCAGCCAACCATAGATACGCCGCAATTGCATCATCCAGGGCCGCGGGGAACGGATGCTCTGGTGGCATCCGATAATCGGGGCAGAAGCACGGCAATCCGCTCGCTACCGCCAGAGACGAGGCCATCTTCGCGCCAGCGTCTCCTCGTCCATAGATATAGCCGCCACCGTGGAAGTACAGGATCGCCCCATCGTCAGCCACGCCGCCTTTCTGCGGCGTGGCCTCATAAACCACGCACTCTTCGACCGAATGCGCCGTCACATCGACCGGAAAAGTGACGGCTGCTAGCATTTCAGCCATCCGCTGATCCACAGTGGCGATATGCGCGGCCCAGTCCGCGGGCTCGTTCGTCTCGGGCAAGGGCTCCAGCGCGAAGGAAGGTGTCGCCAGAAACTCACGCGCTTGCTGGCTGATGGTTTCAGGAAGGGGCACTACCCGCTCCGGCTGCCGATAACCCTCTAAATCGGCCTGCTGTGTTTCCATCACCCTACCTTTCATCTCAATTGCGCAGGCGATGTCATCGCGGCTATGATACCGCCGGCGCCTTCTCATACTATCCCTTGCGCTCCCTTCGGAGCCGATGGAGCATGGTGGCATGACACAACTTGCAGGCAAGGTCGCCATCGTTACCGGCTCTACTCAGGGTCTGGGCGAAGGCATCGCAGTGGCGTTGGCAAATGCGGGAGCAAGCGTGATCGCGAATGGCCGCAGTGCCGCGCGAGGTGCGAATGTGATGTCGCGGCTCGGCGAGATCGGCGGCGATCATCGGTTCATCGCAGCCGATGTCTCGATCGAGGCCGAAGCCAAGCGCCTGGTCGAAGAGGCCGCCGCACACGCCGGCAGGATCGATATCCTGATCAACAACGCCCAATCGATCGCGCCATCGGCTCGGCTTGAGGACGGCGGACGATCGGCCGCTTTTGCCGAAACCCTGGCGAGCGGCCTCTACGCCTCTCTGTGGACCGCACAAGTCGCCCTACCATTCATGCGGACCACAGGGGGCGGACGGATCGTAAATTTCGGTTCGATCAATGGGGTTTATGGCGCAAAGTTCGGGTCGCACTACAATGCTACAAAAGAGGCGATGCGGGGCCTTACCGCTACGATGGCCAATGAGTGGGGCCAATATGGCATCACCGTCAACATGGTGCTGCCGGCAGGACTAAGCCCCACATTCGAAGCCTTCATCGCGCTTGATCCGGCCCGCGGAGAAGCAATGGCGCGCCAGCATCCCATGCGTCGCCATGGCCGGTCAGAGGAGGACATCGGGGCCGCCGTCGTCGGCTTGGTTTCCGATCATGCCCGTTTCATCACCGGGCAGGCGCTGTTCCTGGATGGCGGCGCGAACCTGCTGGGATTGCCGCAATTCAATGTGCTGGAGGATGCGGTATGACGCTATTGCTGGAAGGGAAGCGTGCAGTCGTGGTGGGCGGTGACGCGATCGGATGCGGCATCGCGGAAAAGCTGCGTTCGGCGGGCGCAGAGGTCCACGTGCTCGCCATCACGGACACGTTCTATCCCGCCGAGCTGGACATTCTGGTTTGCAACACGCTGGGCGAGCCCCATCCTGCCTTCCTCGTCGATTGCGACGAAGAGGCGCTTCGCCGATCCCTGGACGGCGTGGTCGCCGCCGCATCGGCGATGCGGACGGCACTTCCGGCTCTACAGAAGGCGCGCGAAGGCCGCATCATCCTCATTGGCCATCGCTATGGTATCGCCACGGCAGAAGGATTGGCCGCATATGGCAGCGCAGCCTGGGCATTGAACGGACTGATGCGGTCAGCCGCCGTCGAATGGGGCCAGTACGGCATCACCACCAATCTGCTGCTCCCGGCCGCCTCCACGCCGGAACTGGAAGTGGCACAGCAACGCCGTGCGCGCCTGATCGACGTGATGACGGGCCAACTCCCCCTGGGCCGAATGGGCGACCCTGTGGAGGACATCGGCGGCGCAGCTCTCTACCTCGCATCTGGTGATGCGCGCTTCGTCAACGGCCAGGTCGTGCACGCGGATGGAGGCCAGCATGTCGCCGGCCCGGTGCTGAGCCCGATCCGTTATATATGATCCGATCATGTCAGCGCATCGCGCGCCAAACCCGGTCCTGATTCCCGTCCAAAATCCGCCGCGACCGTATAGAGCGCCATCTCGTCGCCTTGCGACCCGACCGGGCGGGCATCGGCAAGATCAACCACCTGCTTGATCGACGTGCGGACTCGCTCGGGATCGATTGCGTGGGCGATAATGCCGTCGTTCTCGACGAAGCCCAGCCTGGCAATCCGCCCCGCCCCGGCGGAGAATACCATGCCGGTCACGTCAGATTGCTCGGATAGCAGGTAGAGAGCCGCCGCCACGACCTTCTCGGCCTGAAAGTTGTCTCGCATCCAGGCGACGAACTCAGGGTCGGGCACTGCTTCGATCATGCGCGAATAGGCGCATGGCATCAGGGCGTTGACCAGGATGCCATGCCCCGATCCTTCCAGCGCCGCATCCAGCGACAGCCCGATCATGCCCGCCTTGGTGGCGGCATAAGGTGAATTGCCACCGATCCCCAGCGCGGCATTGGAGCTGATGTTCAGGATGCGGCCGTATCGCCGTTCCGCCATCACGGGCCAGGCGGCGCGCATCAGTAGATGCGGACCGATTAGATTGGTCGCATAAACCGTGGCGAGGCGCTGAGCGCTGGTCTGCGTGATCGGTCCCGGCGCGGCGATCCCGGCATTGTTGATCAGAATGTCCAATCGACCGAAATGCTCCTGGGCCAGCGCCACCATACCTGCAGCCGCTTGCTCGTCACCCACGGCATCCCCGTTGGCCACGGCCTTACCACCGGCGGCGCGTATTTCGTCGACCACACCTTGCGCACGCGCGACATCGCCCGGCACCCCCATCATCGAGCCGCCATAGTCGTTAACGACGATCGCCGCACCACGGCGCGCAAGTTCAAGGGCGTAAGCGCGGCCCATGCCGCCGCCCGCCCCCGTGACGAGCGCGACGCGTCCGTCAAATCGCACCGGATTGCTCTCCATGGCCGTGCATCCTCTCGCGCGTCTCAGCCGCTATCGCGTAGGGATGACCCAGCCTCGCCCGGTTCGCAACCCACGACCTCTCGGGCTTGATCGCACACGTGATGTTCGTCAGTCTGGACCAGATTACATGCGGTGCAAGCTGACAAGAGCCATCGGGTTTGGCAGGCCGCAATGCATCATTTGTTGTCATTCCTGGAGCGAAGCGACCCCATGTCCCTAAATCCTGAAGACGCCGTCCGTTACGATGTGCGCGGCGATGTAGCGGTCCTGACGATCGATTTCCCGCCGGTCAACGCGCTCGGCTTTCCGATGCGCGAGGGCATGGTCCTGCGTCTGAAGCAGGCACAGGAAGACTCGGCAGTGAAGGCCATCGTCGTGATCGGCGCGAACGATCGCTTCGTCGCCGGCGCGGATATCCGCGAATTCGGCAAGCCCAAGCAGGGCCCGGAATTGCTGCAGATCCAGGAGATGATGGAGAACAGCGAGAAGCCGGTAGTCTGCGCGATCGATGGCCATGCGCTGGGCGGCGGCCTGGAACTGGCACTGGCGGCGCCTTTCCGCGTCGCCGCTTCGCGCGCCAAGATTGGTCTTCCCGAGGTCAACCTGGGCCTGCTGCCCGGTGGTGGCGGCACGCAGCGCACCACGCGCATCGCCGGCCCCGAGATCGCGCTGGATCTGATCCTGAACGGCAAGCACATCAGCGCCGCCAAGGGCAAGGAACTGGGGCTGATCGATGAAGTGACCGATGGTCCGGTGCTGGACGCCGCGATCGAGTTCGCAAGGGCTCGCGCGACAGAGGGCGGCCCCTTCCCCAAGACGGTGGAGCGTACTGACAAAGTGCAGAACGTCGATCCTGCCATCTTCGAGAAAGAGCGCAAGGCGGGCGCGAAGAAGTGGCAGGGCATGGTCGCTCCCTTCAAGATCGTCGACTGCATCGAGGCGGCCTGCACGTTGGGTCCGCGTGAAGGCCTGCAGTTCGAGAAGGAGGCGTTCAAGGTCTGCTTGGAAGCACCGAGCCGCGCCGCGCAGGTTCACCTGTTCTTTGCCGAGCGCCAAGCGGCCAAGGTCAACGACCTGCCTGCCGACGTGAAGCCACGCCCGATCAAAAAGGTCGGCATCATTGGCGCCGGCACCATGGGCGGTGGCATCGCGATGAGCTGCGTCAACGTTGGGCTGCCGGTCGTGCTGCTCGAAGTGAAGCAGGAAGCGATCGACGCCGGCCTTTCGAAGGTGCAGCAGAACTACGACATCTCGGTCAAGCGCGGCTCACGCAGCCAGGCGCAGGTGGACAAGGCCATGGGCCTGATCACACCGACCCTGGACTATGCCGACTTCCGCGACTGCGACATCGTGATCGAAGCCGTGTTTGAGAACATGGCCGTGAAGAAGGAAATCTTCGCCAAGCTGGACGAAGTGTGCAAGCCCGGCGCGATTCTTGCCACCAACACCTCTGCACTGGATATCGATGAAATCGCTTCGGCCACGAAGCGGCCCGAAGATGTCATCGGCACGCACTTCTTCTCGCCCGCCAACGTGATGAAGCTGCTCGAGAACGTGCGCGGTTCCAAGTCGTCGCCCGAGACGATCGCCACGGTGATGGCATTCGGCAAACAGATCGGCAAGGTTCCGGTTCTGGCGGGCAATTGCGAGGGCTTCATCGGCAACCGCATGCTCAAGGCCTATGGCACAGAATCCGAGCATCTGCTGGAACAGGGCGCCACGCCTTCGTCGATCGACAATGCGCTTAAGGCCTTCGGCTTCCCCATGGGCATCTTCCTGATGCGGGACATGGCCGGGCTCGATGTCGGCTATCGGATGCGGCAGGGTCGTATCGAAGCCGGTACGCTCGATCCGAATTCGCCCAGCTATACCCCGCTTGCCGACCGCATCGTTGAGGCGGGACGGTTGGGCCAGAAGACCGGCGCGGGCTACTACAAGTATGACGGACGCGATGCCACGCCCGATCCGCTGGTCGAAGACATGCTGATCAAGATCGCACAGGACAAGGGCATCACCCGCCGCGAAATCAGCGACGAGGAGATCGTCGATCGCATTCTGGGCGTGATGGTCAACGAAGGCGCAAAGATTCTGGAAGAAGGCATCGCACAACGCGCCAGCGACATCGATGTGACCTATGCGTTCGGCTATGGCTTTCCCAAGTATCGGGGCGGCCCGATGTTCTGGGCGCAGCAGAAGGGCCTGGACAAGGTGCTGGAGATCGTTCGCACCAACCACGCCGCTTCCGGCGATCGCTGGAAGCCGGCCAAGTTACTGGAAGAGCGCGCTGCTGCCGGTCAAGACTGGGATGGCAAGCCAGTCGCCGCGGCCTGATAACGCAAGGAGCCGACCCGCTATCCAAAGCGGATCGGCTCCCTACCGAAAGCATCGATTTCGGGGAATGCTCCGAATTCGTGATGCCACAGCGTAGGGCGTACCGAATTCATTGCATTGCGGCGCAACGAACGTCTTGGGTGCGATACGTATCAGGAAAGATCTGAAGATGCCCCAACCCGATTATTTTAGCCGCTATGACAATATCGCGTTCAGGCGCGAAGACGGCATCCTGGAGATGCGTCTTCATACTCGGGGTGGCCCCGCACTATGGGGCTTCTGGGGCGGACTTCACCGCGACCTAGGCTTGGCCTTTCGGGACGTGGCGGAAGACACTGCCAATCGCGTGGTCATTCTGACAGGGACCGGCGACAGCTTCATCGACGGCTTCGATCTGGAAAGCGAGGCGATGCCGCCGATGGGGCCGGACGCTTGGGACACGATCTTTCGCGAGGGCCGACGGCTCCTGCGCAATCTGTTGTCTATCGAAGTGCCAGTGATCGCCGCAGTCAATGGGCCAGCAACGATCCACGCGGAACTGGCCGTGATGGCGGATATCGTGCTTGCATCGGATACGACGGTATTCGCAGACAAGCCGCATGCGTTGGCCGGCGTGGTGCCGGGCGACGGCGTCCACGTGATCTGGCCGATGCTGCTTGGCCCCAATCGCGGACGATACTTCCTGCTGACGGGGCAGGAGATCGATGCACGGGAGGCCTTGCGCCTGGGCGTGGTGGGCGAAGTTCTGCCCGCGGGCGAACTGAATGCCCGGGCTTGGCATCATGCACGCACTTTGGCCGCGCGCCCGGCAATGGCCAGCCGCTATACCCGAATGCTGCTGACCCGCGCACTGTCCGCCGGCTTGGAAAGCGAGCTTGGCCAAGGGCTGATCATGGAAGGCATGGCCATTCTCGGTGCGAGTGCCCAGCAATCACAGTGACAGGAACGGGGCCGGTTTCTTGGTCCGGCCCCTTCTGCACTACACCACGATCAATCCCAATATTTGACGGGCATGTCGATCGCTCCGGAGACGGTTTGCATGCCCTTCACCAGACTCTCTTGATCGGCACCGCCGAGGAAGCCGTCTTCCAATCGGTGGAAGTTGCTGATCAGGCCTTCCATCTGGTTCGACAAACGCATGAATTCGAAGCCCGCGCTATGTAGTCCACGCTGCTGGCGTGGAAGATTGGCATAGTCCTGCCGCGGGATGGGCGGCCAGCTGGGATCGTCATGCGGCTTGGGCTCCGGCATCTCGGGTACGGGAGGCTCCTGACCTTCGGGATAGCGCTTGAGCGACCACAGCTCGAAGATGCACTCCTCCGGCCCGGTCGGCCTGATGCGATAGGACGATGCAGCTCCGTGCACCGGCAGCATGAAGAAGTGCGGGAACAGGAAATTGACGTTCGTCGCCAGCTGCTGCTTGTCCAGCGCGTTGAAGTCGCCGCAATCCATGCCATTGTCTTTGTAGTACTTGGTAATGGCGTCGTTCAGGATCACGCGAAACGCGGCCGCCGCTTCGGCAGGATGCTTGGGCAACGGCGTATCGCGCAGCGAACGCACCACTTCCACTTCCTCCGGACTGGTCATACCCGCCATGCCCTCGCTCAGCGTCTGCATGACTTCGGCGTAAGCGTCGATGAATTGCCGAGAGTCCACCTCCTCAGGCATCGTCGACCCGACCGTCATCCAGAAGGTCACGGTGACCGTGTCATCCGGAAGCTTGAGATAGCGCGCATCACCGGGCTTGTTGGTGACGCCATAGGGCAGAAGCTGGGGATGCGTCGTGGCGACGTGGTAGCCTTCCATAAAAGCTTCCATGGCCAGCTTCCAGTTGACCGGAAGTTTCGCCGCCAGCCACCATTCGGCGCGCAGCTGTTCGGCCTTGAAGCCGTCCATCTTGCGGCCGAACTCGCCCAGCGTATCGCGCAGCGGCGGAGCGTCGTTATCAAAGTTGATGAACGCGCAACCCATCCACGTTTCCAACCGGACCGGCACCAGATCGAGGTCGGCCTTGCACATGTTTTCGGCAGAGAATGCCGTTTCCTCATAAGCGAAGGTGTTGTTGCCGTCCTTATCCCAGCGCCAGCCGTGGAAGGGACAGATAAAGCCGCCGCGCGCCTTGCCGCGCTTCTGCACCAGTTCCACGCCGCGGTGGCGACAGTGGTTCTGATACGCCTTCACTTCCGTCGCGGAAGTACGCATCACGATCACGGACTGGTCGAGATTGCGATACACCGCATAGTCGCCCACTTCTGGAATCTCTTCCAGTCGTGCGGCCATCTGCCACACGCGGGGCCAGAGGTGCTTGCACTCCAGATCGTAGAATTCCTGGTCGTAGTATCGCTTGGCCGGGATGCGATCGGCCTGCGTCACGGCAAACGGCACTTCGCCGCGCAGTCCCTTCGTGCTCAGTTCGCTCATGTCTTTTATCCTCTCCCGCGCCGTCCTCAGTCGATGCCGAGTTCCTGACGGATAGCATCTGCGACGATCAGCGCGGTATCGTCGTCGCGAGTGTAGGGTGATTGCAGGCGGTTATGCGTGAAAGCGACGGCCAGTTTGGTTGCGGGATCGGCAAAGCCGATCGAGTTGCCCGCCCCGGGGTGGCAGATCGCACGCGTGTGCTTGGCAGCGGCGACCGGGGGCTGCTCGCCGCCCAGCCAGAATCCGGCGATCCCCAGCGGGACCGGCTGACCGAACATCACAGGATCGGGCTCATCGCTCATCGGGCGCGGTGTGTTGAAGGTGCGGACGAGATCCTCGGACAACACCCGTACGCCATCTAACTCGCCACCTTGGGCCAGCATTGCCCAGAAACGGGCGCAGCTCTTTGCGGTGAATACGCCGCCGACACCCGCGATTTCCGCCTTCCGGACATCGGTCCGCTCGAACACCGCAGGGATAAGGTCCACCTGCGGCGGCATCGAAGCCGTGTAAAGCGGCGGCAAATGCTCGGGCGGTAGCGACGGTCGCGCTTCGATCTGCTTGGCAACACGGGGAAACTGGTCCTCGGGCAAGCCAACCCAAATATCCGGCGCATTCAACGGCGCCGCGATTTCGTCGCGGATGAATCGCCCGATGCTGCGCTGCTGCGGATCGGTGCGGCGCACGATCTCACCCACGATCCAGCCGAACGTCATCGACAGGTAAAGCGCCTTCTCCCCTGGAGGTGCGAGGGGAGTGAGGGCGGCGATGCCCTTTGTCATCCAGTCCCAGTCCACCATCGTTTCCGGCGTCACGCCTTCGGGCATCTGGGGAATACCGGCGCGGTGCGTCAGAACATCGCGAACGGTGGTCGCCTCCTTGCCGTTGGCGGCATACTCGGGCCAGTAGTCGGCAACCTTGGCATCGTAATCGACCAAGCCGCGATCAACCTGGATATGAAGGGCAGTAGCGGCGAAGGGCTTGGTGACCGAATACATGTTGAAGAGCGTATCGCCCGTCACCTCACGCCCGGTATCGGGATCGGCGATGCCCGCCGCCACATCCACCACCAGCTTGCCATCCAGATAAGCGGCGACCTGAACGCCGACTTCGCGTCCATCGTCAATCAGCTGACGCACGGTCTGCTCGACTAAGGGTGTTTTGGGAGCGGCGGCGGTGCTCATATCTGCTTTCCTTCCTGCACGCCCAAAGGCGCCTTAAACTTCGCGGGTCCGATCACTTTTTCTACCTTTCAACCAGAGGTAGGGGACGGTGACCAAATTCCGAGCTCGAACGATGCAGCATATCGAACCTTCATGCGTGCTGTACAAGCGTTCGCCCCGGCAGATATCATGTAGACGTTGATTTGCATCCCTGTCGCTGCCGGACTTGAGTTGGGCCGTGGCGCGACCTGGCTTAAGCCCTCGCTACCCCTTCGCGAGCCTTATACCGAGCATCGATCGTTCCCATCCGAACTTAATGCATAGAGGCGTTGTGGGATTTCTTCAGAACATCCTTGGCGGCGATGTATCCAAAGACGAACGATGGCGCGATGCTGGCGCCGGCCCCCGGATAGGTGCGGCCCATTACCGACGAAGTGGAATTACCCGTCGCGTAAAGGCCTTCGATGACCGAACTGTCCTTGCGCAGCACCCGAGCTCGCTCGTCGGTGACGACGCCACCGAAAGTGCCGACGTCGCCCGGATACATGCGCGTGGCATAGAAAGGCCCCTTGGAGATCGCGCCGACGCACGGGTTCGGCTTGTGCGTCGGGTCGCCGCGGAAGCGATCGTATTCTCGTTCTCCCTTGTGGAATTCCTCGTCCACACCGGTTTTAGCGAAATGGTTGTAACGCGCCACTTGCGCGGCCAGACCCGCCGGATCGATCCCCGCTTTCTCAGCAAGTTCCTCAATCGTATCTGCCTTGACGAGGAACCCTTCCTCAAGCCACTTCTTCACCGGCTTCATTCCTGGCAACAAGTTGCCGTAGGCATAGTTCTTCATCGCGCGATCATCGAAGACGGCAAACGCCGGGATTGCGCCCTTCTCATACATCTTTTCGCCTAGTTCCATGTAAGAGCTGGCTTCGTTGACAAAACGATTTCCGGTCTTGTCCACCCACATATAATGCGGAATGGCGACATCGGCGTTATGCATGAACGGGAAAGGTGATCCGTCTTTGCCAATGGCGCCGGTCGGGTTTTTCCCATCGGCTGTAAGAGACGTCGGCACCCACACGGCAAGGTCCAGATTTTCGGTATCCGCGCCCAGGCGGATCATCTCTTCGATCATTTCGCCCGTGTCACCGGGATTGGCGTTCGTCCATTTCGCCGTGATTGGCCCGCGCTGATACTTCTGGCGCATCTCATGATTGCGTGAGAACCCACCGACATTCAGCAGGATGCCGTGGCGGCTGCGTACCATCACACGCTTGCCCTGGTACATGCCCTCCACCGCCACGACGCGGCCGTCCTCTTCAACCAGATGATCGGTGGCGAAACCGGAGAACACCGGAATACCGCGCTTCAGCGTCATTTGCAGCATCCGGGACTGGATCGCCCCGCCTGCCGCCACGATCCGCCGACCCAACACCTTGTTCCGCGCCATCGCAAACAGCACTTTGCCCAACGTTCTCTTCGCCGCCATCGTCCGCTTGAACATCAGCATCTTCATCATCGTCAGCGCGTTGAACGGCACTCCGGTGAAAGGCGCGTAGAGCGAGACCTTGTCCGCCCACGGCCCGAGATCACGCAAGTCGAAAGGCTCGGCTACCAGAGAGCGACCACGGGGCTGGCCACCATCGCGTTCATCGTAGTAATCCGCCCAGCCATCCGGAAACTCAAACTTCATGCCTTCGTCTTCCAGGAACTGGACCATTTCCGGCCCCTCTTCCAGGAAGGCTTCGCGCCGTTGCGGCGTAGTGCCCTTGCCGACAAAATCGACAGTGGCATCCATGTAGCGGTTTGCCAGTTCCTTCGTATCATGCACGCCGTGCCGCTTGATCACGTGATTGTTGGGAACCCACCATACCCCGCCGGAAAAACCGGTCGATCCGCCGATCTTGTCGAGCTTTTCCAGAATCACGGGATTGAGCCCCGCCTTTTTGGCAAAGAGCGCCGCCGCCATCGAACCGCCGCCGCTGCCGACGATGATGAAGTCATACTCGTTTTCGAGCTTCAGGGATTCGGGGGCGGGCAGTGCCACGGGCAACCTCTCTCTAAATGTGTTCATTGATTTAATCACCGATATGCAGTGAACGCAACATTACTCCGCGCGCGGTGTCTCATCCTTGATCTCAGCGTATTCGCTGGTGATCCGGAACGGATGGCAGTCCGTCTCCAGAGGGTGACAAGGCGAACTTCGCGCAAGCGTGGGATAATGCGTGCCCAAATTAGCCAGGGCTTCAGACGAAAGCGGGTCGAAGCTCGATGCGAACGTCATCTTGTGCCTTTTCAGGCCTTAAAGCGTCGTATTCCAGGACATCGCGCCGCGGGCTTTGCGCTTGGCCAAGGCTGCCTGCTCGATCCGAGTCGCCTCGGCCAATGTCAGGTTGGCCGCATCATCCACCACACCTCGCGCAGTTGCGATCAATTCGGGATCGTGCGCAGCGATCTGCGTGGCCAAAGTCACCGCCCGGCTGACCAGCGCCTCGGCGGGCATGACTTCGTTGACCAAGCCGATGCGCAACGCGGTAGCCGCATCGATCGGGGCACACGTCAGCATCATTTGCTTCGCCCAGGCCGTGCCGACCCTGTGCGGCAGCCGCGATCCCATGCCACTTCCAGAAAGCGCGCCGATCTTGGCATGGGTATCAGCGAAGCGCGCTTCTTCTGCTGCGATCGCGAAATCGCAGGCCAGCACCATCTCTAGTCCGCCGGTAAATGCCGATCCACTGACCGCGGCGATAATCGGCTTGCCCAGATGGGGGATCGACGTGATTAGCTCGGTCACCAAATGACGCGGCGCGTCGGGCACGGAGAAGGTTTTGAGATCCAGCCCGGCGCAGAACGCGGGCGGCGTACCCGTGAGGATAGCGACACGCCAACGCGCATCGTCTCGAAAATCGGCAAAGGCGTTTGTCAGAGCATCAAGAAGCCCAAGATCGATCGCATTGCGCGCGGCCGGACGATTGAGCGTCAACATCAGAACGCCCTCAGCCGGCTCCTGTTTCAGCAAGACTTCGGTCATGAGCGACCTCCAAAAAAAGCGATCACATCTTCCGCGAAGGCCTCGGGCTCTTCCATCGCGGCGAAATGCCCACCAGCGGACATCTTGCTCCAACGCTGCACATTGTACGCCTGTTCAGCCAACCGGCGCGAGGGCATCGGGTAGAACTCGCCGGGGAAATGCGCGAGGCCGGTTGGCACCTCGACCCTGCCCCCGGCGCGGGCCTCATGGTTGCTGCCGTAATACATCCATAGGGAGGAAATGACGTTTTCCGTCACGAGATAGGCCATCATATTGGTGATCAGATGATCCTTCTCGAATCGGCTCTCAATATCGCCGCCGGTGTCGCCCCACCGGCGAAATTTCTCCAGAAGCCAGCTGGCCCAGCCTACGGGGTTGTCGTGAAGGGCCAGCCCCAAGGTCTGCGGCCGAGTACTCTGCTGATGGTGATATCCGCTTTCTTCCTGCATGAGCGCGCCGACGGACCGCCAGTATTGGGCGAGTTCGGGATCGTCCGAAGATTTGGGCGACGGCCCCATGAAGAAATTGAGATGGATCGCGGCGACAACGTCCGCGTGGGTCACGCCAAGCTGATGGGTCACTGCAGAGCCCCAGTCCCCGCCCTGTGCGAAGAAGCGCGGGTAGCCCAACACATCGACCATCAGCTTGCGCCACATGGCAGCCACTGTTGCCGGGCCGATCGGCGTGACCGGGCGTCCGGACCAACCGTATCCGGGAAGGGAGGGCACCACCACGTCGAACCCCGCCGCGACCAGCTTCGGGATCACAACCAGAAATTCGATCACCGAGCCCGGCCACCCGTGCGTCAGGATGATCGGCAGAGCTTGCGATCCGTCGCCCCGAACGTGGTAGAAGTGGATATCAATACCATCAACGTCCGCCATGAATTGGGGATATTGATTCAGCAGCACTTCCTGCGCGCGCCAATCATAATGTTCACGCCAATAGGCCACGAACTCGGCCAGGTAGTCTCTGTCCGTGCCCCAAGTCCAATCCCTGGCCTTGGGGGCATAGCCGATCTGCGTATCAGCGAGGCGTGTTTGTATCCGGGCGAGCACTGCCTCTGGCACATCAATCTTAAACGGCCGCACGCTCATACAATCTCTCCTGTCCATCTTGCCTGCCCCGCCGAACGCGATGGGGCCAGAGGTCCGCGCCAATGATCGCGTCGGCGATGAAATTTGCCCGCAAATATCATATCCCATGGGATGAGATTGCCGGTACGCGGACGGAAACGTAACGGTGAGCCTTTCCGGCATATCATCTTGCTTCCTGATCGAAAGCGAGATCAGAGATAAAGACCAGGCGCGCGCGTCACACAGTGTCGCACTGCTGGAAAACTTCCCGCCGCGGTGCAATCCGGTTGATGATCCTGTTACGCGCGGCCTGATGGAATGTCTCCGCCGCGTTGAAGCGGCCGGCGACATGGCACGTCGTTCAAGACGCGAGCCGCTACCGGCCTGATCGTCACAGAAGCAGGGCCGCGCCCATTTCCACTCGCGTACGATCGCAATGGCGATCGTGTGGGGCATGGAAGCGTGATAGTCGGCTGCAGTTGGCTTGCCGCCGGCCGGTGAGCGTTCCTGACACGAGCATTTAGACTTATGACTGACCTTTCCAATCGCGTTGTTCTCATCACCGGTGCCTCGTCCGGCCTGGGCGCCTGCTTCGCCCGTGCCGCTTCGGAGAATGGCGCTGCCGTCGCCCTGGCCGCTCGCCGCGCGGATCGTCTGGCTGACTTGAAGGCCGAGATCGAGGCCAAGGGCGGCCGTGCAGTCGCCGTAGAAATGGACGTCGCCGATGAAGCTTCCGTCAGCGCGGGCTTTGACGCCGCTCAAGCCGCGCTCGGTCCGGTCAATTCGGTCATCGCCAATGCAGGCATGAACTATCCCAGTTCGGCCCTGGGCATTCCGATCGCCGAGTTCGACAAGGTGATGGACGTCAATCTGCGCGGCGTGTTCATCACCGCTCGTGAAGCCGCCAAGCGCATGATCGCGGCGGGTTCGCCCCAATCGGGCGACGGGCGTATCGTCCTTGTCGGCTCGGTGGGCTCGCACCGTGTGCTGGAAAAGCTGGTCGCCTACAACGCCTCGAAAGCCGCCGTGCTGATGATGGGCAAGGCTCTGGCGAAAGAGTGGGCGCAGAAGGGCATCAACGTGAATGTGGTCTGCCCAGGATGGATCGCGACTGAGCTGAATAGTGAGTGGCTGGCATCGCCTGCCGGCCAGGCCCTGATCGAAAGCTTCCCGCGCAAGCGGGCAATGGAGCCGGCTGACTTGCTGCCCCCGATCATGCTGCTGTTGTCGGACGCTGCGCGCACCATCACCGGCGCTTCTTTCGAACTGGATGACGGGCAGTCGCTCTAAGCCATAATTTCCGTTCAACAGGATCAAACCATGGCTGATGCCTTTTCTCCCGCCGACATCCAGGATCGCCTTCGCCCGTTGATGACCCCGCTGTCGGTACGCGGCCTTAAAGTGGCCAACCGCATTGTCATGGCGCCGATGACGCGGGAGAAGGCGACCGGCCGGGTCCCTAATGACGAAATCGTCGGCTATTATCGCCGTCGCGCAGAAAACCATGTCGGCCTTATCGTCACCGAGGGCGTCGGGATCGACGATCGTGCTGCAGTCGATATGCCGGGTGTTCCGGTGCTTCATGGCGATGCCGCCTCGGCCGGGTGGCGCAAGGTTGTGGATACGGTACACGATGCCGGCGGCAAGATCATCCCCCAGCTATGGCACCAGGGCGCGATGCGCGATGCCGCCAACAGCACGGACCCGGAGGTCGGCCCGCGCCGCCCCTCAGGCGTTTTGGGCCCGCTTGGCAAAGTGAGCCTGGAGCCCGGCCACGTCGAACGGTTGCGACCCGATACCGAACCGATGAGCGAGAATGACATCGCCGATGTCATCGCTGCCTATGCCCGCAGCGCCGCCAACGCCGCACGACTAGGCTTTGATGGCGTGGCGATCCACGGCGCGCATGGTTACATGATCGACAACTTCCTGTGGGCGGGCACCAATCAGCGTACCGACCGCTGGGGCGGCGACCGTCGTCAACGCGCCACCTTCGCCGTTGAAGTCGTCCGTGCGATCCGGCGCGAGATCGGCGAAGACCTCCCGATCATGCTGCGCTTCTCACAATTCAAGATGCAGGACTACAACGCTCGCCTTGCCGATACGCCGGAGGAACTGGGCGAAATTCTGGGCCCGATCGCCGACGCCGGCGTCGACATTTTCGACGGTAGCCAGCGTTATTTCGATACACCGATCTTTGAGGGATCGCCCCTGAACCTGGGTGGTTGGGCCAAGAAGCTGACGGGCAAGATCGGGATGTGCGTAGGCGGGGTCGGCCTGGACCAGGGCAAGCGTGACCATCACATCGATTCCGGTTCGGGTGCTGCCGACAATCTCGGCAAGGTGATTGCTCGTTTCGAGATGGGGGAGGTCGATTTGGTCGGCGTGGGCCGCTCACTGCTGAACGATCCCGCATGGCTTACAAAGGCGCTACGCGGTGAGCCGTTTTTGCCGTTCGACAACGGCAGCCTCCAGCGCCTGACCTGAGCGCTTGGTTTTCTGGCTCGTATCGCGCTTGTGATCATCGGCAAGGCCGATGGCAATGGCTCGCCTGCGAAACTAGTGACCACAAAAGCATTCGGAAAGATGGAGAGCAAATGGCCGAGGCAACATCGCTGGAAAAGCGGATCGAGCGCATCGAATCGCGTATGGAAATCGCGGAGTTGCCCACCCGTTACGCGCGCGCAGTCGATGCCCGCGATATTGACACCTGGATCGGGCTGTTCGTTGAGGATGTCGATTGCGGCAGGCGCGGCAAAGGCCGGGAAGCCCTGCGCACTTTCATCGATCCCAGCGTCCGCACCTTTTACCGCTCGATCCACTTCATCTGCGGACACACGGTAGACTTCATCGACGATGATACTGCGACCGGCACGGTCTATTGCCGGGCAGAGCATGAAGATGGTGACGAGTGGGTGACCATGGCGATCATTTATTTTGATCGTTATGTGCGCCGCGATGGCCGCTGGTATTTCGAACGGCGTAGCGAAAAGCATTGGTACTCGGTGGACGAGCTGGACCGCCCGCGCGCGCCTTTCCAGTTGTGGGATCGATGGTCGGATCGCTTGCCGCATCTGCCACAGGATTTCCCGACCTGGGCCGGCTTCTGGGAAAAATCGAGCGCGGAGGATGTGGCGAAAATCACGCGTCTTCCGGTCGGGCATTCAGGGGACAAGGCATGACAGGGTTCACTGCTTCAGGAGCAATGATATGAAGAACGACCGGACCGAGCGCGGCCTGCAGGTCTTCGACGAATTGATGGGCGAAGGTGCATCGGCAAAAATGCGCGATGCGATGGCTTCCAACGGCTTTGGCAGCGCCATCGCGCAAATGGCCACGCATTACGCCTTTGCCGATGTCTGGGGCCGTGACGGTCTGGAACGTAAGCAGCGTAGCCTTGTGGTGATCGGCGTGCTGATAGCCCAGCGCCAGATTCTCGAACTGAAGAACCATATCCGCATCGGCATCCGCAATGGCTTGACCGCGCGCGATATCGAAGAGGCCTTGATCCAGACTTTGCCCTATGTAGGTTTTCCCGCCGTAGCTTCCGCAACAACAGCGATCGTCGAAGTGCTGCGCGAACTGGGCATCGATACCGAAACAAGGACCTCGGAAGAGCGCGGAATGCTGTGATTAAGTCGGGATTTGCTTGATCTCGTCAAGCCTATGTCGGGCGCACTGCTACGATCCCATCACGTCTTGGGAGGTACCCGCAGTGCACGGCGGACGATCTCCTCGCTAGCGGCGAGGATGTGATCGCGGGCGCCATCGCCAGGTGGGAACAGCCAGTCCCGCATCAAGACCGCACTTCCCATCATTCCAAACGTCAGCCTTATCCCGATATCCAGGTCGAAAGGCGGCGTGATGCCGGCAGCAGCGTACTCCGCATTCAGGCTCGCAAGCCCGGCTTGAAAAAACGGCTCGAAGCTGGGGGAGTGATGATCGGCCGCCGTGGCGCCTTGCGCACGACCAATCACGATCGCAGTGAGCAAATCGCGGTTTTCCGTGAGAAGATCGAACACGAGGCGATAGAGGTCCGGTGCGTCTGGGCCATGAAACGAAGTTTGCGCCATCGTGAATTTGCGAATGACCTGATTGAATGGCTCGATGATCACGGCGTCGAATAACTGCGCCTTGTCGCCGAAGTAGCGGAACAGCAGCGTCTCGCTGACGTCGGCTTGCTCGGCGATTTCGCGAGTTGTTGTGGCGGCATAGCCCCGGTCCGCAAAGAGACGACGGGCAGCCTCGCGGATGCATCCTTCCACATTTTCTCGGGAGCGCCGTGCCCTTCGTTGACGGACGGGCGGCGCCGATAAAGAGGCCTTTGCGATAGCCGGGTCGGCTACCATCACGTCTTTCATCGATCGCCCCCTAACAAAAATCCTGACGCGCCTTAGACCAAATGGCGACGTGCCGATCGTCGATTTTGCCCTGTGATCCCCTTGCCATCAAGTAGCGGCTTTATGGGAGACGTCCATCCTTCATGATCTGGCGGCGGCGACCGCGTTTCCGATTTCCGCAAGAATGCCACCTATCATACCGTCCGTCTCCATTCGGCCCAGGTGATCCGGGAGGACAGGATGAAGCGAGGCGGGGTGCTGACGATCCATTCGGCAGGGACAAAGGAAGATAGCTTCACCCCAATAATTTCGTTTCTCCTGCTTCCTCTACGGCCTCGGCCGATGGTTCAGAAGCGTCGGCATGCCGTACCGCTTGCATCTTCAACTATCGAACAATCGCGCGAAACCCATCGTGGCGACGATACTGGCGGCCAGGTGTTGACAGCGCGAAGGTCTCGCTCATGTGTATAGCGTATGATCAAGACGACATATGACTTTGCTGGGAAAGTGGCTCTCATCACAGGCGCCTCCTCCGGGATCGGCAGGGCGACCGCGCTGGGCTTTGCTGCCAACGGTGCGACCGTGGTTTTAGCGGATATCGATGCCGATCGCGGCGAAGCCGTGCGGCAGGAGATCGAGAACGCGGGCGGCTCCGCCGTCTTCCACCAATCCGACATGACCGATCCTTCGCAGATCGACGCCCTATTCGGCATGATCAAGCACCGCTTTCCGCGTCTGGATTACGCACATAACAATGTAGGCTTTTCGTGGGGCCAGGGGCTGCTTGATATTTCGATCGAGGACTGGAACCGCACGATCGATCTGTGCCTTAAGTCGCCTTTCCTGTGCATGCAGCATGAAGTGCGGATGATGCGCGAAACTGGTGGCGGTGCGATCGTGAACACTGCGTCGATGGCCGGCGTTCGCTATGCCGAACCGGCGAACGCAGCGTATTCGGCGGCCAAGGCCGGCGTCATTCACATGACGGCACACGTCGCGGTTCGCCATGCCGCGGATAAAATTCGCGTAAATGCCGTTTCCCCGGGCCTGGTGCGGACGGAAGCGATCACGAAGCTGATGACTGCCGACCAAGAAAAAGCGCTCGCCAGTGAAACGCAGCCGATTGGCCGTTCCGTCCTGCCCGAAGAAATCGCAGCCAGTGTCCTTTGGCTGTGTTCGGACGGCGCGGCGATGGTGACGGGTGAGAACATTCGCGTCGCGGGTGGCGGTCAGATCTGAAGCTTAACGGCGTGATCAAGACGCGCGAACCGCGCCGTTCCATCGTCCATCTGATCTGCTTGGCACGGACTCGACAAGCCGGGGTAATTCACCACTAAGGGGAACAAAGCTTCTGCACAGGTTGACCATGACAACGACGACGGAAACAGGCGGGCCGGACCTTCAGTACCAAGCGCATCTTGCAGCGGGGCGGTTCATGATCCAGCGGGGCGTGAAGACGGGCAACGCGGTGTTTTTTCCGCGCGCTGTGGCTCCAGGTACGGGCGAGGACCTCGAATGGTTCGAGCCATCGGGCCGTGGCACCGTGTACGCCTCAACCTGCGTGCGCAAACGTCCCCCCGAAGCGGATATGAACATCTCCCTGATTGATCTGGAAGAAGGCCCCCGCATGATGGCGCGGGTGGAAGGTCTGCCGGCAGATGCCGTGCCGATCGGCCTTGAGGTGCAGGCACGTATCATCCCGCATGAGGATGGCCATATTGTAGTCTTCGATGCGCGGGAGAACGCGCGATGAACGGTCGTTTTCCGCGCGCCAGCACCGCAATCGTCGGCGCAGCCACTTTTGGCGAAGGCCGCTGCCCCGGCTATGAACCGTACGACATGGCCGCCATCGCCGCACGTAATGCCTTGGCGGAAGCAGGGCTGAGCTTTGCGGACGTGGACGGCGTATTCGTGACCACTTCGAACGACACCTTTGGCGGCGGCATGAACTTCGCCCAGTACTGCGGTATACAGCCCAAGGTGGCGGACAACAGCCGCACAGGCGGCAACGTGTTCGAAAGCTATGTCGAGCGCGCGGCCTGGATGCTCGATGCCGGCCTGATCGATTGCGCGTTGATCGCCTATGGCAGCAACCAGGCGTCATCTATCGGCAAGCTGAGCCGCACATCGCAGCCGTTCGTATACGAAGCCGCCTACAACCCGCTCATGCCGATGACGGGATATGCTCTCGCGGCGAAGCGACACATGCACCTGTATGGCACCACCAAGGAGCAGTTGGGCGAAGTGGCACTGGCCGCACGCGCCTGGGCACAGCTCAATCCCTACGCCTACAGCCGCACGCCGCTGACGATGGAAGAGTACATGGGCGCGCGTATGATCGTCGACCCCTTCGGGAAGCTGGATTGCTGCCTTGTCACCGATGGCGCGGCGGCGGTCGTCATGACTCGCGCCGATCGGGCACGTGATCTGGCCCGCCCGCCCGTCGCGGTCCTGGGCGCTGCCAGCATGACCACGCACGCGAACATCGCGGCCATGCCGGAACTGACAGAAACCGCCCTGGCCGAATGCGGGCCGCGTGCATTGGCACAAGCGGGACTGACCACCGCGGAAATCGACGTCGTCCAACTATACGATGCATTCACGATCAACCCGATCCTGTTCCTGGAAGACCTGGGCTTTTGCCCCAAGGGCGAAGGCGGTCGCTTCGTGGCCGATGGCGCGATCGCCCCAGGCGGGAAGCTGGCGGTCAACACCAACGGCGGCGGATTGTCCTGCGTCCACCCTGGAATGTACGGGCTCTTCACCATCGTCGAGGCGGTGCGCCAATTGCGCGGCGAATGCGGGCAGCGGCAGGTCGGCAACGCACGCACCGCGATCGCCCAAGGCAACGGGGGCGTTCTCTCCAGCCAGGCCGTGGCGGTCCTTGGGGTAGAATGACGGCCCTGATTTTCTAACTTATGTCAGAGATATCGGCGGTGCGCAGCTTGCCGAAGAGGATTGGATAACGATCATGGATTTAGCACCAGACCCCACGCTAGACGATTTTCGCAAGGAAGTGCGCGAGGCAATCCGGGCCGACCTGCCGAAGGACATGGCAGCACGCCAAAAGGCCTTTAGCGGCAACCAGTCTGAAGCTGAGGACTCATTGAAATGGATGGGCATCCTAGAAAAGCGCGGGTGGTCCGTTCCCCATTGGCCGGTCGAACACGGTGGCACCGGCTGGTCGCCGATGCAGTTGCACATCTTTAACGAAGAATGCGCAAACGCATGGGCTCCGGACAGTTGCTGGGGAGCGACGATGATGTGCGGCCCGGTGATCTACGAATTCGGATCACAGGAACAAAAGGATCGCTTTCTTCCTGCGTTCCGCCGCGGTGACTACTATCTGTCGCAAGGCTTCTCCGAGCCCGGCAACGGCTCAGACCTCGCCCGGCTGCGCACCGCCGCGCGCCGCGAAGGCGATAAGTATATCGTGAACGGCCAGAAAATCTGGACCAGCGTGGCCTACGCCGCGGAATGGGGTTTCTTCCTGGTTCGCACCAACCCCGACGTGAAGCCGCAGGCCGGAATCTCGTTCCTGATGATCAAGCTGGACTCCCCCGGAGTCACCATTCGCCGCATCCCGCAACTCAATGGTGAAGCGGATCTGTGCGAGGTGTTCCTGGACAGTGTCGAGGTGCCGGCCGAAAACCTGATCGGCGAGGAAGGGATGGGGTGGACCTATGCCAAGTATCTGCTCGATCATGAGCGGACGACAAGCTCCTTCATCTTCTTCAACAAGCGCGAAATGGCGCGGGCGAAAGAAATTGCGCGCACCGAGACTCGCCATGGCAAGCCACTGATCGAAGACCCGGTCATTCACGCGCGCCTGATGCATCTGGAAGCGGAAGTGATGGCGTTGGAATGGTCCGTGATGCGAGAGCTCTGCCGCGAAGAGTTCAAGTACAACTCGACCGCTGCTGCCTCGACACTGAAAATCGCCGGATCGCGCCTGCAGCAGACGATCAACGAATTTCAGGTTGATATGATCGGGGTGCGCGCGATGCGCAAATTCCCCTTCGAAGTCGCGGATCGAACCGAAGCACCGCTGTGGCCGGACTACACAGAGAACGCTACGCCCCGCGCGCTCGTGATGCGGGCCGCCACGATTTATGGCGGCACACTGCAGATTCAAAAGGGCATTATCTCAAAGCTCGCCTTCGATCTTTAACGACAGGCAAAGCAGGAACGACACATGGACTTCAATCCTTCCGATCTGCAGCGCATGCTGCTCGATAGTGCTGAACGCTACCTGTCAGAGCGCTTCACGCTGGAACATCGCCGCTCTCTGCGCGAGACGCCGGACGGTCTTGACACCGATGCCTGGGAGAAATTCGCCGAACTGGGATGGCTGGCCCTGGCGATACCGGAAGATTTGGGCGGGCTGGGCGGCAGCATGGCGGATGTCGCCGCACTGGCCACCGCGCTAGGATACAGCTGCGTCTCGCAACCGTTCACCAGCACCGCCGTCGTTGCGCCGATCATCCTCGCGGGCGCTGATGATGTGCAAACAGATCTCATCGAAGAGATTGTCGGCGGCAGCGCACGCATTGCCTTGGCGCATGACGAGATCGGCGATCGCTACGACTATTCCGAACCGCGCGGCACATCGCTGACCGGGGGCGGCAATGGGCAGGTGCTCAACGGGCAGAAGATGGTCGTGATCGATGCACCTTCCGCCACCCACCTCATCGTGTCGGCCAATGAAGGCGATGAACTGGTGCTCGTTCTCGTACCGGCTGATGCGGCGGGGACGGAACAGTCGCCCTACCCGCTCTACGATGGTACCCGCGCGGCCGACATCCGCTTTGACGGCGTAGAGGGTGGCGTAGTTTTGGCCCGCGGCCACAAGGCGCGCGATCTGCTGGCGAAGGCCTTGGATCACGGCCGTGTCGCCTATGCGGCACAGATGGTTGGCTCGATGGAAGCAGACCTGGCGCTGTGTTCCAGCTATCTCAAGGAACGGCAGCAGTTCGGCCAGCCGATCGGCAAGTTCCAGGCTTTGCAGCACATCATGGCCGATATGTTCGTCGCGACCCATCAGGCACGATCGATCCTGTACTTTGCCCTCTCGACGATCGACGCATCCGCCGAAGAACGCGCCCGCGCGATCTCGCTGGCAAGGATCAACATTTCCGAGGCCTATCAGATCGTCGCACGGCAGGCGATCCAGCTTCACGGCGGTTATGGCATCACCGATGAATACGACGTCAGCCATCATTACCGCTACCAGATGGTCCTCGAAAAACTGTACGGCGACGCTGCCTTTTACGAACGACGGCTGGCTTCACTTTGAGCGAAGCAGAAACCGGCCTTCAGCGTGTAGGTCTCGACAAATGGGGCAAATTGCCGCGCCCCCTCGCTCCCCTGAAGGGCCGAAAGCCAGAAGCCCCGGCATGGTTCGACGAGGCGATGGCACTGCCCGTCAACGAGCATCGTATTGCTGTGGATGGCGCCGAGATCGAGGCTCTTTCGTGGGGTGATCCCAAAGCACCGCCGGTTCTGCTGCTGCATGGGTCCATGGCCCATGCCCGTTGGTGGAACCCCGTCGCGCCGTTGCTGTCGAAAGATCATCACGTCATTGCCATGTCTTTCGCGGGTATGGGTGGCTCGCAGTGGCGGGATAAGTACTCGACCACGCAGATGGCACGTGAAGCCATGGGCGTCGCCGAAGCGTTGAGCATGTTCGATGGACCTGTAAAACCCGTACTCATCTCGCACAGTTTTGGTGGCAAAGCCGCTTCCATCGTCGCTGGAGATCACGGAGAGAAATTTGCAGGCACGGTCTTTGTCGACTCGTTCATTCTCCCCGGCCTGGAAATTGGTGGCAACCCACCACCCTATCGCCACCGGGAATATGAAACGATCGCGGATGCCATAACCCGCTTTCGGCTATCGCCAGATCAACCCAGCGGCGAACTCTATATCCTGGACGCGATCGCGCGAGGCGGCATAGTCAAACGTCATGGTGCCTGGACGTGGTGCTTCGATCCGGATTTCTTTCATAAGATCGAATTCGAAAACACCTGGGATGAAGCGCGGCGATCGTTATGTCCGCTCGCCTTTATTCGTGGGGAGCACTCCCCGATCGCAACGCGCGCTGACTTTGCGTTGCAGCGAGCGAATATGCGCTCTGACAGTATCTTCATCGAGATACCGGAAGCCTACCACCATATCATGGTCGATCAACCGCTGGCACTGACTGCTACATTGCGCGCGATCATCGCGTTCTGGTCGTTGCCTGACGCGAAATGATGGGTAGCGGGAGCGGGGCTGGCCCGCTCCTGCCGTTGCCTCTCCTCACGCCATCGCGCGCAGGTCGGCCTTGATGACCTTGCCAGTGGCGTTGAGCGGCAGGCTGTCCACTATGCGGACCGAGCGCGGCACTTTGTAATTGGCCAACTCTTCCCGGCACCAGGCAATGATTTCGGCTTCCGTCAGATCGTGATGGGCGACCGGCACGACGAAAGCCCGGCCCACCTGGCCTAGGCGCGTATCATCGACACCGATGACAGCGACTTGGGAAATACCCGGCATCATGCTCATCACGCGCTCGATCTCGGCCGGATAGCAATTGAAGCCACCGCACAGATACATGTCCTTGATGCGATCGGTGATGTGCAAATTGCCTGCCTCGTCGATCCAGCCGGCGTCACCGGTCAGCAGGAACCCGTCTTGCGTAAAGGCCTTTGCCGTCGCTTCCGGGTTGTCGAGGTAGCCCAGCGTCACTTGCGGGCCGCGAACCGCGACTTCGCCCGGTTCGCCGATCGGCACCTCCGCTTGATCGGGCCCGACGATCTTCATCTCCATATTGCTCAGGATATGGCCGACTGTCTGGGCGATGACTTCAGGGCCATCACCCTTGCCGGTGGTCGTAACCGAGCCCGCGGTCTCGGTCAGGCCATAACCGGTCTGGATCATGGTATTCTTGCCGAAGCTGACCAGCATATCCTCGATCAAACGCACGGGGACAGTGGTACCGCCGGTGGAAACGATACGCAGGCTGGACAGATCGGTCTTCTTGCGATCGGGATGATCGATAAGTGCCTGGGCGATAACCGGAACCGTTGGCAGCATCGTGACCCGCTCACGCTCGATCATGCGAAGCAGATCGCCCGCATCAAAGCTGCTGACCGGCAGAATGCGCACGCCATACAGCAAGGATACCTGCCAGCCCGCGCGATATCCCGCGTTATGTGCGAAAGGATAGGTTACGCCGAAGACATCGTCCGAGTTGAAGCCGTTGACCTCTGCGGCCTGAATATCACAGGCGATCAGGCTCTGCCGCTGCGTCATCAACACGCCCTTGGGGCGTCCGGTGGTGCCGGACGTGAAGATGATGTCCGCCAGATCGTCGCCGGAGCCTCGCGCGATCCTGGCATCCACGGCAGCGTCGTTGGCGCGGTCAGACCAGTTGCGCAATGCATTCAGCGATAGCACTCGATCGCCTGTTGACCCGCCCGTTTCCCCAAGCACGACGATATGCTCGACTGCCGGCAAATCCTGCGCGCCAAGCGCATCCACGTAGCTGTATTCACCAAAGCCGCGATCGGTAAAAACGAGGCGTGCCTTTGCATCGCGCAGGATGTCACCCGCTTCCCGTCCCCGCAGGCGCGTGCCGATCGGGATCAGCACACCGCCCGCGGCCTGGATGCCCAGCGCCGCGATCACCCATTCGGCGCTGTTCACGCCCCAGATGCCGATGCGATCCCCATGTTCGATGCCAAGCGCGATCAGGGACGCGGCCACCTCGCGGCTTGCCTTC
This sequence comes from Novosphingobium fluoreni, assembly GCF_014196615.1. Lineage (GTDB taxonomy): Bacteria > Pseudomonadota > Alphaproteobacteria > Sphingomonadales > Sphingomonadaceae > Novosphingobium > Novosphingobium fluoreni. Next base: position 115,770 of record NZ_JACIDY010000004.1, on the reverse strand, counting down.
TCCAAGTCGCGATAGGTCCAGTCCTGCCCCGCGAAACGGATGCTGATATGATCGGCGTAGATCGCAGCAGCCTGTTGAAACCGATGGTACAGGGAAGGATTTTCCATAAGCCTCGTCGCGCCTTTGGTGTTTGGACAAAACGCTTGCGGCGGCGGCACGGCAGACGCAAGGCTGAGCCACATTGGGGCACGCAGGATCGCATTGGCGATCCATGCTGACAGCATGTCGCAGCGGGCAGCACCGGGCAATCCGCCGGCTCGTTCTCGTTTGCCGGCACCGATCTGCAACGCGCCGCCGGTCACAAGGACAGCGCGGATCGCCTGGCCGCAGACCGGCTGCGCGCCCGTAACGGGCGCAACGATCGCGAACTCGTGGATCGCTTTGCCGAATGTCAGCTCGACACCTACGAGTGGTTATGTCGCCACGGCGTGAGTACGAGCGGGTCCAGCTCAGCGGGGGTCAAGGCATTCCCCGCAGCCATGCATGCGATCCCGCCCAGGCGATGAGCGCGCTGTAAGCCGCGCTGACTACGCATGGACGGCCTCACCCGTTGCGATCAGATCGGGGCCGAACGCCTGGAGCGCGATGCTCAAAGCTGGATCATTCACGCCCGCGGCAAGGCTCATACTGCGCGCAGCGTGATCATCGCCAGCGGCGGGGAGCGCTCGCCGTGAACCTGGGTTTGCAGCGGTTCGTCAACGAATTGCTTTCCTACAAGGAGATCGGTGGTGCATGCCTTCGTCAGCGGGACGGAATCGCGTTTCAGGTCTTTGACGAGGATACGATGGCGCAAGCACAGGAAATTCCCTTCAACTTGAACTTCCGCGCCGCGCTGAACCTTGGCATCGTGCGGCAGGCGGATAGCATTTCGCAGATTGCCGGCTCGGTCGGTCTGGACGGAATGGCATTGGAGGAAACGGTCGCGCGTTATAACGCGATGATTACTGGCGAAGTCGACACCGAGGCCCAAGCGCTCGACCAGTTCGGCGCGAGGATTGACGGTCTTTACGCCGCAGGAGAAGTGACCGGCGGTTTCACCCCCACCAAGATCGGGGAAACCTGCGGTACCAGTGCAGGCATCGCCCAGATGATAAGGACAGCCGAAATGCGATTGCCGATTTCGTTGTGGGCGGCACCCGTGTCACTACAAACCGTGAACTAAAACCGATGAGGCCCACCGCCTGGATTTGTGCGGCACGGCCTGCTCTCAAGATCGAGGACTGAGCGCGATGTACGATTATGTAACCGCCCTGAAGCTGGACCGGCGCGACAATGGCGTTCTTGTCATCACCCTGGACAACCCGCCGACAAATCCGTTCGAAGGCGCGATGCACGATGATCTGCGCCGCGTGCTGACAGACGTGAACGCGGACCCGGACGTAAAGGTCATCGTGTTGACCGGTGGTGGTGAAAAGGCGTTTTCCGCTGGTGGCGATATTCATGAGATGAAGCGATTGCTGACAGACAATCACGGCACGATCCACGGCTTTATTGAGGCGCGCCGAATGTTGGAAGCGCTGCTGCGCCTGGAAAAGCCACTGATTGCACGCGTGAACGGCCATGCCATTGGCCTCGGCGCGACTTTGGCGCTGTTCTCCGACCTTTGCTACGCGGTCGAGGGCGTGAAGATCGGCGATCCGCACGTAGCGGTTGGCTATGCGGCGGGCGATGGCGGGGCACTGATCTGGCCGCAGTTGATCGGTTACATGCGCGCCCGGGAATATTTGCTCACCGGCGATCCTGTTTTGTCTCAGGATGCGGCGGCGATGGGCCTGATCAACCGCGCGGTACCGCGTGACCAATTGGATGAAGTCGCTTTCGGTATGGCCGACCGCCTTGCAGCGGGGGCCAGCGTGGCGATCAACCTGACGAAGCAGGCGATCAATCTTCCCCTGCGCCGCCAGCTGGAAGGCATGCTGGACGCCAGCGTCTGGTTCGAAGCAATTTCCAGCTTCAGCAAGGACCACGAGGAAGCCGTGAACGCCTTCATTGAAAAGCGCAAACCCAGCTTCAACGGCGATTGAGCAAGACGGCCAAGGTCATTATCCCACAGCGATCGCCGAGCCATCCTGCATTGGCCTAGCGATCGCGTGCCCAAACTCTGGCAAATAGTATTGCCTCGACCGCTTGATCTGAGAGGATATCCGGATGGATGAAGCTGACGCCCTTCTGGTGGATCGCCCGCACCCTGAAATTCTACGGCTGACGCTCAATCGCCCCGAACGAATGAACGCCCTGACCTACGAGGTCGTGAATAAGTTGAATGACATCCTCGATTCGCTGGTCGAGGATACCCAGACGCGCGCAGTCATCATCACGGGTAATGGCCGCGGCTTCTGCTCCGGGCAAGACATGAAGAAGGCGGCCGAGCGGATGGAACCGGGCGGCAGCACCATCGTCACCCGGTACGCCAGTCAAACGCGGTTCGGCTCAATGTCACAACGCATGGCACGGGCTCCGCAACCGATCATCTGCGCGGTAAACGGCGCAGCGGTGGGTGCGGGGATGGCGATCGCTGTGGGTGCCGATATCCGCATCGGCACGCCCGCCACGCGCTTTCTGATCGGTGCGGTGAAGATAGGATTGTCGGCCGGAGAGAGCAGCATCAGCTACTGGCTTCCGCGCTGGATCGGCCCGGGGCGGGCATTCGAAGTGATGTTGACCGGCCGACCGATCGATGCCGAGGAAGCCCTGGCAACCGGGCTCATCACCAGATGCGTCGAACCCGAAGAACTGCAAGACGCCGCGATCGCCCAGGCCGTGGCCATCCTGGAAAACGCGCCGTTCTCCACCTGGCACACGAAGCGCATCATGCGGCGCAATCTCGATGCTACGAGCCTGGACGCCGCGCTGGACGTGGAAAACCCAACGCAGATCGTCACCAACGCGACGGAGGATTATCGCGAGGCGGTCGCTGCTTTCAATGAAAAGCGCAAACCGGTATGGAGAGGACGCTAAGATCTGGCAACGGCTTCACGATGAAGCCGTCAGCCGCTCCGTAAACGTGAACAGATGAGCACCACTCGTTGCCAAGACTTACTTTTGTAGAATTTGACGGTCAAACCCGCGAGGTCGATGCCCGCCTTGGTGAGACCGTCATGCGCTCTGCCCGGAATGCCGGAGTGGAAGGCATCATCGCAGAATGCGGTGGCAGCATGACCTGCCTGACCTGCCATTGCTATGTCACCCTCCCCGAGTCCGGCAGCCTGCCAGAGCCGTCTGCCAATGAGCAAGAAATGCTGGACTGCGTGTTGGAAGCGCGGGAAAACAGCCGTCTGTCTTGTCAGGTCGTGGTTACCCCAGAACTTGACGGGGCAAGGTTTGATATACCGCAGTGGCAAGGCTGACCTGTCTTTCGAAACTGTGCAAGGATGTGATGGAGGCCGCACCGCTATGTAGCGTCCGCTTGCTTATTTCGGGGGCGGGGCTACATGGGTGACCGAAGTTTTGATTGGAGAATGAGATGACGGTGCTGCCGAAGTTGCGCGATCTGGAAGACGCGACCTTCAGTCCCTTCATGGAGGAGTCGCTCCTGTTCGGCGCGCATGACGACCCCTATCCATTTCTCGCCGAGCTGCGTGAAAAGGGCCCCGTCCTCAAGGCGGATTACCGCACCGTCATGGGTCTGGGCCCGGACATCACGTTCCCGGCAGACGCGCCTCATTACATGCTGATGAGCTACGAGGCTTGCAGCAAGGCGCTGCTGACACCTTCCGTCTTCAGCAATCAATCTTACATGTACAACCTTGGCGCATGTTTCGGGCGCTCTGTCTCGACGATGGATGCGCCAGAACATGGCCGGTTTCGCCGCATCTTCCAAAAGGTCTTCCTGCCCCAATACGTGAAGGAATGGGGCGGCTCGGTCGTCGATCCCGTAGTGAACGAGCTGCTGGAAACCTTCATTCACGAAGGCAAGGCCGATTTGGTCAACCAGTTCACCCTGCTCTATCCGTTCGGCGTGATCTACAAGCAGCTTGATCTGCCGCCAGAGGAAGGAAAGATCTTCCACAAGCTTGCGGTAACGCAAACCCTGGTGTCAGTCATGAGGGACAAGGGCGTCGAAGCATCCGACAAGTTGGGCGAGTTCTTCCCCCGCCTGATAGCGCAGCGACGCGCCAATCCCGGTGACGATCTGGTGAGCCTTCTGGTTCAGACAGAAGTGGATGGCGAGTATCTGCCGGAAGACGTGCTTGTGTCCTTCTTCCGCCAGCTGATCAATGCAGCCGGAGATACCACGTACCGCGGCACCAGCGTGCTGCTGGCGAATTTGCTAAAACACCCTGACCAGATGGAAGCGCTGCGCCAGGATCGCTCGCTGTTGCCCAACGCCATCGAGGAAGCTCTGCGCTTTGACGGACCGGTGCTGGAGCAATCGCGCTGGACCACCACCGACATCGACTTTTTCGGAACGCATATCCCGGCAGGCTCGCTGATCCATGTCATGGCGGGTTCCGCCAACCGCGATCCCGCCAAGTTCGATAATCCTGATGTGTTCGATATCCGCCGCCCGAACGCGAACCGCCACTTGTCGTTCTCTGGTGGACCGCACATCTGCATCGGGCAACACTTGGCCCGCGTAGAGATGACCCGCGCGATCAATGCCATCCTGGACCGTCTGCCCAACCTCAAGGCCGATCCGGACATGCCCCCCGCTCAGCTCAAGGGCGCGATGATGCGGGTGCCGCACCACCTGCACGTTACGTTCGATCCGAGCTGAAGGGCATAGCCCTATCGTACAAAACCCCGGAAGCAGAATGTCGCTTCCGGGGTCGTTCTAGATAACATCCGCGCCATGCAGCGCGAGAGGGTTGGCCTCTAAGCCAGATCGAGCCAACGCCGCCCCCTAGACACGCTCAGGCCGCATGATCGCGTCTGTCCCTCCATCGACGTAGAGGATCTGGCCAACGATAAAGCTGGTTTCCACTTCCAACAGGAACGATGCAGCCTCCGCAATGTCGATCGCTTCGCCATACGGCCGATCGAGCGCAATCGGTGTGGCCTGGGCCAGCATCGCGCGGCCTTCCTCCGTCGCCAAAATCGGTTCTATCATCGGCGTGCGGATGCGGCCTGGTCCGATTGCGTTGAGCAGGATGCCCGCGCCGGCCCACTCGGCCGACGTGGCTGCCCGCCGTAGCCACTGCGCCACTGCAAACTTGCTTGCGGAATAGTCGCCACCATCGAACACCGCAGTGCTGGTGGCCAGCTTGTCCTCATCACCCGATTGAAGAAGAGCCAAAAACTCGGCATCGATTTCAAGGAACGATGCGGTGGACGTTATCAGTACGGCGCGCGGTGACTTGGATTGTGCCAAGAGCGGGCGCAATCCTTCAAGAGTGGCGATTGCGCCGTAATAGTTGACCGCACCGGTCAGCTTGGCGCTGACCTGCGAGACGCCAGCCGCTGCGACAACACCGTCCAGCGTCCCCGAAACCCCGCCGGATATCAAGCGCTGCGCCTCTGCCACCATATGCTCGCGGCCTTTACGAGTGCCAAGATCGGCCACGATGTCCGTGTCGCGCAAATCGACGCCGATGGCGGTGTGGCCCTTGCCGCGAAGATGCGCGCAAAGCGCCTTTCCCATGCCGGAAGCGGCTCCGGTAACCAGTATTGTTCTCTCCATGCCGGCAATGAAGCCCAACGGCCGCGGCGATACAAGGGGGCGAGGGCTTTTATCGCCGTCATCATCGATCTGGTGGAGATGCGACGCTCGTGGGTCAACGACTGTGTCGCCATCGCCTATGAGTTAACTGCAACGTCGCATTGTGCTGCTACGCACAACATTGCATCCTTTCGGACCGCGCCGAAAAGTGACTGCACGGCGGGAGAGGATATTCATGGCGAAAACTGCACTGCCCCTGCCCGTGCGTCCCGAAGAAGTCGATGCCGCGTGGCTCGCTGCCGCCACGGGCTGCAACGTCAGCACCGCGCGCGTGGTCGACGTAATCCTGGGCACTTCCACCAAGATCAGAGTCGCGGTGGAGAGTGACAGCTTGCCGCCCACGCTCATCGTCAAGGGCGGGTTTGAGGACCACAGCCCGAAGATGAAGGAGATGTATCGCAACGAGATCGACTTCTACTCGCGCATCGCGCCCCACCTGCCGATAAATACCCCGCGCTGCTGGTACGCCGGCTCTGATCCGGGCAGCCATCAGTCAATCGTCATCATGGAAGACCTTGTCGCTTCGGGAGTGACCTTCCTGCATGCCCAACGGCCCGAGACACGCGCTGCGGTCGAGAAGAGGCTGTTGGCGCTGGCACGCTTCCATGCGGCATCCTGGTACGACCCGAAGGTGACTCCGCAAGGCCGGGGTTGGGACTGGGTGCCGCGCCGCTTCACCGACTGGTCGATGGTCTATGCCGAGCGGTATCTGAGCGAAGAGGTCTGGCGGCATTATTGCGAAAGCCCGCGCGGTGCGGCGATCTCGGTTCGGCTCCATGATCGCGATTGGATGCGCCGCGCCCTGAGCGCCTACAACACGATCGAAGCAAACGACGCGCAATGCGTGATCCATGGCGATACCCACTTGGGCAACCTTTATGTCGAGGCGGACGGTACGCCGGGTTTTCTCGATTCCCAGCCCTCCGTCGCATCGCCTTTCAACGAAGTTGCCTATCATATCACCGGTGCGCTCGACATCGCCGACCGCGCGGGGTGGGAGCGCGAATTGCTCGATTTTTACCTGGTTGCCCTGGCGCAAGAGGGGATCACGCACGATCGTGAACTGGCCTGGCTGCGATACCGCCAGTATATCGGCTATGGCTTTTTCATCTTCCTGATCAACGAAATCCGCTTTCAGACCGAGGCGATCAACACAGCGTATACCGCGCGTTTCGGCGCGGCCATGCTGGACCATGACGTCATGTATCTGGTCGGCTGATGGCACAAGGAGACAAACCGATGCCTGGCATGATCGAAACCGTTCCGCAGCTGACCATCGCCGCAGCGCGCGCGATCGCGGGTGCTGCCTTCAGCGAAGCTGAACGGCAAAGCTGCGCGATTGTCGTGGTCGTGCTGGATGCGGGAAGCGAGATCCTGCTGGTCGAACGCGGTAGCGGAGCTCCCGTCTCGTCCATAGAGATTGCGCGGCGCAAGGCCGAATGCGCTGTCGGCTTCGGGATGCCGACTGAAATCCTCGCGTCGGTCAGCGCGAGTAACCCAGCCTTGGCGAACCTGCCCCGGATGCTGCCATTCGAAGGCGGTATCCCGGTGATCATCGATGGGCGGATCGCGGGCGCCATCGGTGTATCCGGAGCATCGCAAGAGCAGGATCTGGCTTGCGCTAGGGCAGGCATCGCCGCTGTCATGAGCGACATCGCGGGATGAGTGTTGCGATGGGGAGCGAGGAGGTGTGCGCAGACCGGCGGTGTACCGCCTGACGGCCGAACCCACCGCCCTCCTGCCGACGTAGATCATCGATCCGTCGAGGCAGGTGTGATCGGGCCCCAACCACGCATGACGCCGTGCGGCTGATCCGGCCCTATGACGGTGGAGCTGCGATCTGCGGCGACAAGTCCTTCTTTGCGGGAACTCTGTTTTCCACCCTTCGGTCCCCACGAACTCCACGCGATGTCAGGCGATTGGGAGAGGGGTCAGCGCCCTCTCTCCATTCATGCTTTAGCGCCGCGGGGCTTTTCCGGCGTCAGACGTCCCATTTCAGCGGTAGCGAGAGCACGCCGGTGACACTGCCCGATGCCGCGACCATCGGCTTGCCAGGAACAAGCGAGAAATCCGGGATGCGCTTTAGCCATTCTTCCAGGAACAAAATGATTTCACTGCGCGCCAGCGCCGCGCCGGGGCAACGATGCGGTCCGCTGCCGAACGTCTGGTAATCGGTACCAGTCGCCGATCGATCGAGATTGACGGTCATGGGATCCTCCCAGCGGCTGTCGTCCAGCCCGTGCAAGGCGGTCGCTAGGAACAGGGTGTCGCCAGCCTTGATATGAATACCGTCGAAATCGATGTCCTGCGCGGCCTGACGGGCCGGGCCGGCAACGCCGAAGCGACGAATGATTTCATCGATCCGCTTCTCGATCAATTCAGGCTGCGCCGTCAGGCGGTGGCGCAGTTCGACGTTCACAGCCAAGTGCGCGGCGATAAAGCCCATCATCGACGCCACGGTATCCAGCCCGCCGACGAGAACCTGGGTACATTCGCCGATGATCTCCTCTCGAGTCAACGGACGGCCGAGCACGGTTCCCGTCGCGATCTTGCTGATCATGTCATCGCCAGGATTGGCCAGCCTTTCATCGACCTGCCGGCCGACATATTCCTCCATCTGCGCGTAAGCCGCCAGCTTCTGGACGGGATCGGGCATGCGGACGACCTCGGCGAGCGACGATAACAGCAGGCGATCGTCTAAAGGCAATTCGACAAGCTGCAGGAACACCTCGATCGGGAGGTGCTGGGCAAAGTCGACCGCAAAGTCGCACTCGCCCCTTTCGCGAAAACTTTCGATCAGTTTGATGGCCAGTTCCCGCGCGCCTTCGATCGCGGCGCGCAGCGGCTTGCCGATCAGGAACGGCATGATCAGCGAGCGATAGGCGCGATGCAGCGCGCCATCCGCCTGAATCGGGATTTGCGGCTTCATGCCTTCCGGGTTGGGTGGAACCCACAAGCCGCCGTTGATGAAGACCTCGTGATCGCTCATCACGCGCTCGATCACGTGCGCCCGCATGGGAATCCAGTGGCCTCCGTACAATGGGCTGTAGATCAGCGCAGGACTGTCGTTCTGGATCGTACGCCACGCCTCATGAATGTCGGGATTGACCGACTGGATGTTGAAAATGTCGATATCTCGAACGACATCGCGTGAGACGTGCTGGGGAATCTGCGCCGATTGTGCCGACATTTACTCACCTCTCCATGGCTTTTTAAACGTTATCCAAAACCACTGTATGGTCTGGCTCGTCATTCAGGCATTTTATGCCGCTCCGCTGAGAATGATCCAGCTAAGCGCATCCAAAATGTGATAGGTTACGGCTATCTGACGTCAGCGACGAATGCGACGAGCCGACTGATCATCGCATCTTGCAGGAAAGTGGCCACCTAAGTCCCCGCTCGCCCGACCAGTCATGCTCCCTAGGCCATCACTCAGCTACACGATAGCCGCATATCGATCGCGCGCCGGGAAACCGTCGGCCCCCGCCGCTTCATTCAGCACAGGCGAGCGAGCGAAGGGCGGGCGATGCCAAGACCGATCTCCGGATGTGTCAGCGGTATATCGTAGACATTTCCACTTGTAATGCGCGGATAGGCCGCCTCACCGATCCGCCCGCGACTACGCTTTGCGAGTTGATTTTAAGGCACCTTAGTGCCGTCAACCGCCGTGATTGACGGCTGCCAGCCTGACCGGGGAAGAGGATGAAAATCGATCGATTGCATCGCAGCGCTGAGGTTCCCCGTCGGAATCAACAAGGTGACTGGCGATTTCCTCGCGCATGGCCGCCACGAACTCATCCTTGCTCCGCAACAGAATGTCCGATGGTCCTGCGATCCCGATTGACAGACGCTCATGTGCCGTCATCGGTTCGGGCAGGCACATTGCGATCGTCCCGGCACCGGGTGTTACGGTGTTGTGGTGGAACGCATACCCATTAGTGCGAACCGCCTGGACACGCTCCAGAAGCGTGGTGACAGAGACCTTGATGTCAACTTCCTGCGGCTCAGCGTTGTAGCGAATACCGATCCGCTTGATTTCGCTCACCGGAAGATCAGAGATCAAGGTGGCTCCGGTCGCAGAGCAAGCCAGCGGCCGGCGAGATCCCTGAACGACATAAAGCCGTACCGGGGATGTAGCCTGGACGACGTGAATATACTCAGAAAATGTCTGGTTGCGAGCCGCCAGAACGATCGCCTGCCCGGTCCGAACGTTTAACCGGTGCATAAGCCGGATCAGCGGCCCATCGCTGACCATTGGGCCATTCACCCAGCTTCCGAGCAAAGACAGGCGCGTGGTGGGCGCAAATGAACGAGTGGGATTATTGTAGACGAGGTACCCCATCTCGACGAGAGTACGCAGCAGAACCGAAGTGCTTGATTGCGGAAGGCCCAACAGTTCGGACACCACAGAAACCGGGGCTTCCCGCTTCAAGACGTCGAACAGTTCCAATATGCGCAACACACGACCGGCCGATTTGACGCAGCGGTCGGTATCATCTTGTTCGTGACCCGCGATCCAGCCCTCCCCCAAGGCACGGCCAAGTCTGACGAGTTCCATCGATTCCTCTCCAACGAAGTTTCGACCACTCTAACAGATGTTCGGTTCATAACAAGGGCACACTTTCAGCCTTAAGGTACAGGTGGTTGTCCGGCAAACCGAACGGCCTGCCGTGTTGAAATCACGTTATAAAATCGTACCTTAGTGCGTTAAGTCTGGCCGCAGCAGCGCCTCCTGCATGACAGTGGCTATCAGGCGCCCGGTGCGATCTTTGATCTGCCCCCGGACGATGCCTCTTCCGTCACCCGTCGAGGGGCTATCACAATCATAAAGCAGCCAGTCGTCCACCCGGCATGGACGATGAAACCAGATTGCGTGGTCGAGACTGGCCATGAAGGTTCGAGGCCAGCGATATTTCACCGGATGAGGAAGTAGCGCCACACCCGCGAGCATGAAGTCCGATATGTAGGCCACCAACTGTTGATGCACTGCCGGATCATCACTGTTTACGGCACTCGGCACCCTGATCCACAAGCGCCGGTTCGCATCCGGGTTGGGCTGCAGAAGCAACTCTTGATCGACAATGCGAATATCCAGCAACGGGAACGTCTGCACATTCTGGATTATCCCCCATAAGGCGGCCTGATCTTTGTCCGGATCAAGTGCGGTGATATCCGGTATCGTCTCCGGCTCTGGTACCGGGACCGAGGATGGCACTTGGTGTTCGAGGCCCCTCTCACCGAGATGGAACGAGCATTCTAGATGCAAGATCGGGACGTCGTTTTGCAGCGCGACGACTCGCCGGGTTGAAAAGCGCCCCCCGTCACGGGTTCTATCCACCTCAAAACTCACGCTGGCGGATGCGGAGCCGGCACGCAGGAAGTAGGCATGCATCGAGTGACAGTGACGCCCCTCGACCGTCGTCGCCGCGGCTGCCAAAGCCTGAGCCACAACCTGGCCGCCAAAAAGGTGATTGTTCCTGAAACTCTCGCTGTAGAGATTGGTAAAACAATCCTTCGACGTAGAGGTAAGTTTTACCAGCTGCGTTGCGTCGCCTTCCCCGGCGATTTCTTGGGGAGCGATCGCACCATCTTGCCCCACGGCTCGTTCCCTTCTTAAAATCACGGCACCAATCGAACCGCCACGAACGGCATGTCCGGCAGCATCGATGTCAGGCCAAAGCGCGCAGTTCGATCTTGGCGATCTTGCCGGTGGCGTTGAGGGGAAGAGCGTCTAGGAAGCGGATCGAACGCGGCACTTTGTAATTCGCCATTTCCTCTCGGCACCAGGCGATCACCTCCTGTTCGGTGAGTTGCACTCCATTCTCCGGAACAACAAACGCACGACCTACGTGGCCAAGCCGATCGTCATCCACACCGACCACGGCAACGTTTGCAATCCCCGGCATCGTCGCCATGACGCGCTCGATCTCCGCCGGATAGCAATTGAAACCACCAACAAGGTACATGTCCTTTATACGGTCTGTAAGGCGCAAGTTGCCATCTTCATCCAGACGGCCCGCATCGCCAGTCAACAGAAAACCATCCGAGGTGAATGCTGCGGCGGTGGCTTCTGGATTGTCCAGATAGCCCGGCGTGATCTGCGGACCCCGAACGGCGACTTCGCCGATCTCACCTTGCGGGAGTTCTACGCCATCCGGACCTACGATACGCAGTTCCAAATTGCTGAGCGCATGGCCCACGGTCTGCGCAATGACTTCCGGTGGGTCATTGTCAAACGTGTTGCAAACTGACCCAGCCGCCTCGGTCAATCCGTAACCGGTTTGAACGATCGTGCCCTCACCCAATAATTGACGCATGTCCTTGATCAGCCGAACCGGCACCACGGTGCCGCCGGTCGACATGATCCGCAAGCTGGAAAGATCGGTCTTTTCGCGATCAGGATGGTCGATCAAGGCGCGCGCGATCGGGGGCGCCGTCGGCAGCATGGTCACGCCTTCTTTTTCAATCAGACGTAGCAACTCGCCAGCATCAAAGGTTCGGACCGGTATGATCCTGACTCCGTAGAGCAAGGAGACCTGCCAGCCGGCCCTGTACCCGGCATTATGCGCAAAGGGAAACGTCACCGCAAAGACGTCGTCCGGAGTGAAGCGGTTGATCTCCTCACGCTGGATATCGCACGCGATCATGCTTTTGCGGTGGGTCATCAGCACGCCCTTGGGGCGTCCGGTCGTCCCTGACGTGAAGATGATGTCAACCAGATCGTCGCCACATCCCTGGGCGATCCGCGCGTTCAAGGCGGCATCGTCTACCCGGTCGGCCGAATTCCGCAGGTCAGAGATCGACATGACCTTGCTATTCGCCGCGCTAGCCAAGGCACCCAGGACGACGAGTTTCTCTACCGATGCGGGGGCGTGCTGCAAGAGCGCGTCGATATAGCTGAAATCGCCAAACGACGCATCGCAAAAGACAAAGCGCACTTTGGCGTCGGTCAGGATGTCTCCCGCCTCTCGCCCTCGTAAACGCGTACCAACCGGGATGAGAACACCACCGGCGGCCTGAATACCGAGCGCGGCGATCACCCAATTCGTACTATTTACACCCCATATAGCGATACGATCGCCGTGCTGGATACCCATGCCCATCAGCGCCGCGCCAACCTCCCGGCTCGCCGCCTCCAAGTCGCGATATGAGATATTCGCATCACCTTCGGTTATGGCGATGCGATCAGCATGTATAGCTACGGACTGCTGGAAGCGGTGGTAGAGGGATGTATCGGTCATATCATTACCATCGCATTGTCGTGATAGAGTGGTCGACTGCAAGAAAAGGTCTCTGCTCGCAAGCTACTGATCAATCCAGCGAAACAGGTATCGCCCTCCTGCTTGTTTCCACAGCGCCATCATTCAATCTCACTTCTGATATCAGGCTTCTATCCAAAAACCCGCCGGCGTCGACCATCGCAGAATGTAGCAGTCTTGCCGCTATTCCCCTTTTGCGAGTTCGAAAGCCATCTGCCTATCGAAGCGGGCTTGCGCCAGTCGCGTGCGGGCCGGCGGTTGCTGCGGCAACACCGGGATCGGCTGTCCTCGGCGCTGCGTCTCTTCCTCCAGTCGCGAAAACAGCTTGGCTCGGGTATCCTCCGCGGGGTTCAGGACTTGCGCGGGATCGACCGTCAGTGGATTTTGCGGAAGCGCGCGCTCAACGTTCAGCAGAATGGTTTCACCTTCGTCCACCGCTTCGCCCACGAAGGTCTCCACGCCTTGAAAGGTTAATGTCGCAGTGCCCGAACGAGCGGCCCAAGGCGCCCCCTTCGGCACAACCAGACGAAAGCCTTCGTCCACACGCTCGACTGAGGTCGCCCGGATCGGCAAGGGCCAACCATCCGCGTCCAGCAAAGTCAGGTGCCCGGGGGAGGAACGGGCGATGGCATCCGCCGCAATTTCTTGCCACGTCCTTTGCTTCCACTTGGGTGCGGGGCTGCCTTTACCCGCCGGCGCCGGATCGGACCTGAAGTCTGGCGAGATCGAGCCATTCCACACGTGTGGCGGTTGATCCATCGCATCTGCATTGTCCCACCACAGGACGCGCTCAGGCGCAATGTCGATGATGATACGGCTGAAATACCAAACGGCCTCACGCGCCTTGTCCCAGCCCACACCAGCTTGCGCGCCGACCATCTCCCAACCGGTTTCCGACAGGTAGCGAATGGCGTTGGCCTGAAGATCGCTATCGCGCACGGCGGCGATCCCTCTAATTGAGACCACCGGCTCGCCGGGCTGGCCCTCGATCAGTAGGCCGACCTTTGGATTGCGCCGGGCGCGCTCTGCCTTCGCGGGATAGGACAGGCCCGTCGCCACGCCCACCGCACTCAGATCATCCGTTGCGAAGCACAGCGTAGGCGTGTCGATCGGCACGCCAGCGCCACTGACAGTCGCAAATTCAGAAACAAAACTGCCTTCGAGAACTTTGATCACCGCTTCAGGCAATTGCTTCATGGTCATCGCCGGCGTCCTTTCCTGGAATATAGCCCACCTACTGCAGGAGTGAACGTCAGCAAACGCAGGCGCTTCTCCCTCTCGGGCTATCCAATTTCGGACGCTGATAAACAGTGTATGATAGGCCGGCGCAACCGCTAAATTACCGTCACCCCGCCGTGCCCTTGATCCGCTGCCAAATTTTCTAACGCCCCCCGGCGCCCTATTAGGTGACTGATAGACTCGGCAATCCCAAAGAGATTGCCTGCTGGCGCGGGGCCCAGATATGCTAACGGCAAGTAAGTTTAGCCGAGTAATGGGACAGGAAAACCAAAATGCTGGATGAGAAAGCCAATCTAAATGGCAAAGTCGCCGTTCTGCTGGGTGGTGGATTTGGTATCGGCGCCGCTGCTTCCTTGGGTTTGGCGCAAACGGGCGTGGACATCGCGATCTTTGACAAGGACGTGGCGGGAATGGCCGAAACCAAGGCACACGTGGAAGCTCTGGGCCGCCGTTGTGTGACAATGGTAGGCGATGTGCTATCAGTCGACGACGTCCGCAAATTTTACGAAATGGTCGGTCAGGAATTTGATCGCCTCGATATCGTGGTGAACGTGGCGGGCGGCGTGAAGCAGCGCGATTTCCTGCAGGGCACGGATGCGGAGGATGCCGAGGATATTCGCCGCAACTTCGGTTACGTGATTCAGTCGATCCGTCTCGCGGTCCCCCTGATTGAGCGTGCGTCGCGCGGTGGCAGCATCATCAACTTCACAACGATCGAAGCTTATCGCGGCGCCGCAGGTTTTTCGGTCTATGCTGGTGCTAAGGCAGCAAACGCCAATCTTCGCCGCGCTCTGGCTGTCGAATTCGGTACCCGCAATATCCGCATCAACGAAGTCACACCCGATACCACGCCAAGCCGCGGCAACATGTCGGCTCTCAAGCCTGATCTTCTGAAGTCAATGGAAGACGCGCCGATCGAGGATATCGAAGCGTCGATGGCGATGTATATTCCACGGGGCGCAGCCGCTAGCCCTGAGGACTTGGCGGACACCGTGGTCTTTCTCGCATCCGACCTTTCTCGCTCCATCACCGGCATCAACATTCACGTTGATGGTGGCACTTCGGCCGCATTTGGCTTCATCAACTGGCCGGGCGGCGGCTATTGCCCCGCTCCGGTTGGCGAATCGATCAAGAAGCTTTTCCCAGGCGCGACTGTTTAACAGAAACACCGATGGCTGCCCGACCTGGATGGGTAGCCATCGGCTTTCGCAATCGCCGAAAGTTTATCATCACACCCTTGCTACTGGCCTAAACTCGCGCCGTCTGTGGGCTTATCGACCGGCAGGCATGGCACTTTGATCCAGGATCGCGTATCCTTGGCGGCATGGGCCTCGTTTCAAATTCCATCGGCAGCGAAAAAAAGTCGGCGATTTCACCAGTCGATGAACTCCCACCTTATGTCTCAAGGCGAGAATTAACGGGCAAGCACACCGCCCGACGCAAGCAGGCGATCGATACTGCCGCCGCTATCTTCGCCCGCCTCGGCTATCAAGGTGCCAGCACTCGCGCTATTGCCGAAGCCTTAGGGATCAAGGTCGCCAGTCTCTATTTTCATATCGCCTCCAAGGAAGATGCGCTGGCCGAGATTTGTCTTCTTGGTATGCAGCGATCCTTGGATTATTTGGAGGAAGCGCGCCGCAAGACGACGTTGGACGAGCAAATTCGTCATTTTTTCGCCTGCCAGCGCGACGATTTGATCCACCATGCCGATTACGTCATTGTGTCAATTCGCGATCGAGATCATTTAAGTGACCCGGCCAAAAACCGTATTCGCGATCTCACCGCACGCTTCCGTATTACGATGGATGAGATGTTCGTATTGGCCGAAGCACGCGGCGAATTGCATCCGGCGCTGACACCAAGACATGGCCGCTTCATCATGATCGGAACGTTGCGCGGCATCAGTGAGATGTATTTGAGTGGCGTGGATCTTGCCAGCAATGACATCATGGATCGCTGGGTGGAAACATTGATCCGCGGCGTTGTGCCCGAAAACAAGTCTACGGGCGTGTAAAGGCCCCCGCGCGGGGGCCTTTACACAACCAATAGGATCTTAGGAAGGGTCGAACACAACGTCCAGGCGATGCGGCACACGCATCATCGCCCCTTTAAGCTGAGGCGGGGGACATGCTGGGTCGAGACGCAAATTTGGCAACTTGTCGAGAATGGCATTTATGGCCCGCGTCATTTCCACCCGCGCAAGATGCTGCCCGATACAGATATGGGGCCCGCTGGCGAACGAGAGATGGCGATTCGCATTCTGCCTTCGAATGTCGAAACGATCAGGGTCGGGAAACTTGGCCGGATCACGGTTGGCCGCACCGGCAATAACATCGATGATCGCGCCCGCCGGAATTTTCACCCCGTCAATCTCGGTATCGACGGTCGCCCACCGCGACTGCGCAAGCACCGGACCATCGAACCGAAGCGCCTCTTCGATCGCGTTGGGGAGGAGGCTGCGATCATTGCGTAGCAGCTCCAGTTGATCAGGATGTTGAAGCAACTTAGTCAGCAATACGCTTGTACCGCGGTAGGTTGTGTCTCCGGCAGCATTGATAAGTTGGCGAAAAAATGAGACCAGCACGTCCTCCGGCAGATACTCCCCGTCCACCTCGGCCTGTACCAAGAGACTGACAAGGTCATCGCCAGGTTCAGCCCTACGCTGGTCTATCAGCTTCGGGAAATACTCACCCAATTTTGCCGATGCTTCCTCACCGATCTCGCGAACCGCCATGATCATCGTTTGCGCGACGGCCAGCTTATGGAAAACACGCCCCTCTTCCGTTGGCAGCGCCAGCTGCTTGTAGATCACGCCAAACGGGTACAGCAGCGTGAATTGGCTCACGAGGTCGGCTTTGCCTTCATGAATGAACGCCTCCATCAGATCGTTCACTACCGGATCTACCACGGAGCCGCCCCACTCGCGTACGAATTGGGGTAGAAAGACCTTCTGAAAAATGCGTCGATAACGCGTATGCTCAGGCGCATCCATAGTAGACACGGAACGCCCAAAGCTGGCGCCCAGATTGAACACATAAGCAGCATTTGAAAAAACCGCCGGCGTCATCAACGCCTTATTGCACGCTTCGTAGCTCAGCAGCATGTAATGCGGCGCGTCGGACGGCATCGTCAGGTCAGGGTACAGTCCCATGTATTCGCGATAATCGCCGGGAACGACTGAACCCTGCTGCCGAAGCTCGGCTATCATCGGATAAGGATCGTCGTGATCTCCGAACAGGAGCCGCTCTTCCATGAAAGGATTGAACGAGGCATCCTCTAAATCTCGTAGCTTCGGCAGGGCAGTCATTCAAAATCTCCAAACCTTTGCCATAGCGCTCAAAAAGCTGTGACGGGCCTAGCGGTCGACCCGCAGCTTGATGGTGCTGTCACCGAACGGGCCATCACGGTTGGCGAGTGCCTGCTTCAAACCACCATCGCGCATGTCAGCCTTGAACTGCATCCGGCGAGGGCCCGTGCCCAGGTGCGCGCGCGCGTCCATTTCGATCGCCATACGCTGAATGTTCAGCATGCCCATCTGCTCCATCGCCAGATTGACGATACGCTTCTGAGTTGCCGCGAGGTCCGGATCGACAAGTGCCACGCGTTCAGCCAGATTGATCGCGAACTCGTCGATCTCGTCAGCCGGCACGGCATCAAGGACCAGGCCGATCTTAGCAGCTTCGCGACCCTGGATGATATCGCCGGTCAGCAACAGACGCTTCGCCCACTGCGGGCCCACGTGGTAAGTCCACATGTGGGACGGCGGCGAACCGTTGGCTCGCGTTGCCGGAAAACCGATACGTGCGTCCTCGGCAGCCACGACCATGTCGCATCGGAAAGCAAGATCGGTACCGCCAGCAAGGCAGTTGCCGTGGATCTTCGCAATCACGGGCTTGTGCAGCATGAAGATCAGGTCAGGGATCGATTGGTTGCGTTCCATGGCCCACGTGTCGTTATCGATGCTACCGCCCGAAGGACGATACGTGACGCGATTTCCTTCTGTCTCGTCGCCTGCTTCGGCTTCCCATTGGTCGTACGCAGCTGTCAGATCGTACCCGGAACAAAAATCCTTGCCTGCACCTTGCAGCAGGATAGCGTGCACGTCTTCGCGATCATCGGCTTCCAAGAGGGCATCACGCAATTCCGCCAGCAATTGAAAGGAAAGCGCATTGCGTTTTTCTGGGCGATTGAGGGTGATACGTGCTACTGCACCTACTACTTCAAACAGCAGAAATTGCGGCTTACGTAACCACTTTCCGGAATAATCCTGCACTTTTCTCTCCAAACAACTCTAAAAGTGGAAACGCGATTAATTGAAGTTTTGGTTGTCACAACGATCGATAATCGACCGCCGCCCGCAGCCGACACCTACGGGCATCGCATCGACAGAGACCCCTCCTCAGCTCAACCGATAACGACGATCAAGAAGCGATCGCCATAGTTCCACCGAATTACTGCGTTACAGTAATACAGGCCCATCCAATGAGCTACGCCATGCCTGCTTCGGACGATGCCCATCACAGTTATGATAGACACAGGGGCATTGTGCCTGCCAAATGCCCCTGATCGCAAAGTGCGGCCCGCGGGCATTCTTTATAAAGCCGGCACGAATGCCACTATAGAGAGAATTGCGGTCAACCAATTGGAATAAAGAGGGAAGGACACATCAGGGCGCGTCCTTCCCTCTTTACTATTGCAAGGGTTCGATCAAGCGATCACGCCCGTTCGGCCCTTAGGGAGCAAACGACGACCATTCGAATACATGATCTGCTCGATTTGCTCATCAGTAAGGCCATTGCAGCCTTCGGCCACGAAATCACGCGGGGTAGGAACGCCCTCGGCGTGCGGGTAATCCGAGCCCATCAGAATGCAGCGGGCATCGCCGCCAAGCTGTTCCACGATTCCCTGAATGTCATCTTCCGGGTAGGCCACGACAAAGCAATTGCGCTTGAAAATGGTCGACGGACGCTCGGTCAGCTGGCCCATCGGCCACCAGCCATTACGCGCCATACCACGCATCTTGTCCATCTTGTAAAGGAAACGGGGAAGCCATTCCGCTCCGTTCTCGACGCTTGCCATCTTGATGTTGGGGAAGCGACCGAAGAAATTCCAGTACACAAATGATGCCATTGTCATCATGACAGGGATTTCGCTGTAGCAGAACATCCACTGCCAGGCCGACTGGCCCTCACGACGTGACTGCAGCGGCTTTTCGCCCCACTCCTTGATCAGCGGATGCATGAAGTTCGCTTCAGAAACGTGGAAGGTCACCACCACGCCAGCGTCGTTCAAAATATTCCACAGCGGATCGAAGTACGGATCGGCCGGCGCCTTGCCGTCAGACGGCCCCATCGGCATGACGACAACGCGCACACCTTGTTCGACTAGCCACTTGGCTTCCTTCACTGCCCAGTCAAGGTCCCACAGCGCCAGGATTGGCGTGGAATAAATGCGGTCATCGGCATTCAGCTGCCACTCGTCCACCAGATACTGGTTCCAGGCATGAAACAGAGCATTGGCGCCTTCGGGCCCAAGCTCTTCCACCATCATTCCCAGGACGCCGAAAGACGCCACGAATTCACCAACGAACATGATACAAGATTCTACGCCGAACTCGTCGAGCTTGGCGATGCGGGCGTTGCGCTCGCTCATGTCAGCGGTCGGAGTGAAAGCCTCACCAACGGACTCGCCGGTCGAGATCGCGCGCAGCCATTCCTTCAGCTTGCCAGGGGGCGGGATCTTGCCTTCAGGATCAATATCAGCGTTTTCGACTCGGCGATCGCCAATGAAAAGACCAAACGTGCCATCGGGACCGTGCTTCCGAGCCGGCATCCAGTCCTTGTGGAACTGTTTCGGAAGGTACTTTTCGAAAAAGGAATAATCCTTTTCTTGAATATGAGTGTCGCCGTCGAAAATCGGGCCGTCATACTTCGGCGCGGTGTTATCGACTGACTTCAGCGCTGCATTAGTGCCGGCCACGATAAACTCCTTATTGTTATCTGCAAAGTGTCCCGTCCGGTGCTTATTGAAACACCGGCTCTGTCCCTGACATACCGCACTCAGGCTTGCGCAGCAAACAAAACCGAACGATCGCACGGTTCCCCTTTGGGCTAGCTCGCCTGCCGGGATAGCCCTGCTCAGACCCGAACTGCATCGACGCAGTGCGTTGTTATATCGCAATTATTTTTGGAAAAGAGAATCAAACGGAGTGTTAGATCGTGACTGCCGCGAAGCGCCCGGAAGGAAGGAAGTCTCAAATGCCTAGATAGGATCACGTGCTTGATAGCAGTGCTCAAAGGTAAGCTCCGATAGCCCTTCTTCACGAACAAAAAAGGGCCGCATAAATGCGACCCCTCCCTTTCAAATTTGCCTGAAATCCATTCAGCCTCGAGATTGCCCCAGTACATAGCGTTCCAGCGTCCGGTGGAAATTGATTAACTCCACCTCCTGCACCGGGTTGGGCCGAGCGTACTTGAACTTGCTGGACTTCATACCTGCCTGCACCTGCGCCATGTTAGCGATGTCTTGATCCAGAATGAGGCAAAGGCTTTCATTCACCGGATCTTTAATGACACGAGTCTGGACTTCAGGCTCCTTGCCCGGACCGTAGCGCTTCAGCGACCAAACTTCGAACAGGCACTTGTCGGGATTTTCCGGATCGCTGCTGTCGGGCCGCGCACGATACCAGATCGCGCCATCGTAATACGGCAGAGTGACGCAGTTCGGGAAGATATGCCAATCGCTCCCCGCCTTGGCCATCGCCTCGAACGTGAGTTTTTCGGGATACTGCGTACCATCCGCCAGCGCTGCCTCGCGACCCAGTTCCATCGCCGTCACCATGGCGGTCATCGCATCCGTACCCTCGGGCAGGATATCCATGATCTTCTTGGCGGCTTCGAAGTCACGATCGGTCTGGATTGCATTCAGATCTTCTTCGATCTGTCGGAAGAACTCGACGACGCCGGCACGTGCATCGGTCTGATCGTTTGATGCCAGGCGCGGAGATGACGTGCCAAGAGGCTGCACGTCCTTCCAATACCCAAAGTGGGCATGCTTACCCTGCGCGAAGCTTTGCGTGTAATCGTTACCCGCAACCGTCAGCAACTGCGGGTGCGTGGCCGCTACGTGATAGCCTTCCATGAAAGCTTCCAGGGCCACCTTCCAATTCACGGGCAAATGCAACTCTGCCTTCCACCGGAAACGCATCTCGTGCAGTTCGAATGGATCCAAGAATTCCGGGATCGCTTCCAGATATTCGGCCAGGCTTTCGCCTTCCATATCCATGTTGATCCAGACAAACCCACCCCAGGTGTCGACGCGCACCGGCCACAAGTCCAGCCGCTCATCGTCCAGTGCGCCGTCCCAATCATCACGATCCTGGACCTGAACGTTCTTGCCTTCCAGATTGAAGGTCCAGCCATGATACTTGCATCGAAACTGACTGGCCCGGCCGCAACCGTCAGCCAAGCGGCGGCCCCGGTGAGGGCAGACATTGTGATAGGCGACGTAGCCCTCCTTGCCACGTGCGACTACGATCGATTCCGTAGCCACATTGAACGTCAGGAAATCGCCGACGTTCTTTAACTCTTCCTCGCGACCGGCGATCAACCAGACCTTGCCCCAAAGGTGCTCGTTTTCAGCGCGCGCGAATTCGCGGGAGAGATAATTTTCTGGCGCCACGCGCGGCAGCGGCCCCGACTCTTTCAATTGGGTAGCCATATCTGGTCCAGTCCTTCACTCTCAGAGCGCCCTCGCATGCGCGATACGATTGGTGGCTCCATATAATGTCTTTGCTTGATAGGCTTAGCAGATATCGTTGCATACCTTGTTTAGCGCCATAGCCACGCTTGAGACAAACACCAGAATCGAACCGCTAATCACATGCTGGATAATGCCTACACCTCTACGCCAAGGCTATGCGCCTTTTCGATCCATAGATTATTCCGGACGCGGGAATGTCCGACTGATCGGAGAGGATTGCATGGGCGAAGATATGGAAAAAGCTGTCCGAGAGCTGAAGGATCGCCAGGATATCCTAGATTGCATTCACCGCTACTGCCGCGGTGTCGATCGCTTCGATCGAGAGGCAGTGCGATCTGCCTACCATCCCGATGCGCTGGATGATCACGGCGAGTATGTGGGCGATGTCGAGGGCTTCATCGATTGGGCATTTGATTACCACACCCGCCATCAACTGAGAACGTTGCACAGCGTTTCGAACCACTTGTGTGAGCTGAATGGCGATCAAGCTCATACCGAGACTTACTTTACCTTCTATGCGGTGAACCGGGAAGCCCCGCATCAGGCCACCACCTCAGGCCGTTACATTGATCGTTTCGAGCGGCGCGATGGCCGGTGGGGAATTGCTGCTCGAATATGCGTGATCAACGGCTTGGGGACGGAACTCGATCCAGAAGGGCAAGCTGGCGACCTGGCGTTTGTACAAACGTCACGCGACCGCAACGATCCGGCTTACATGCGGCCACTCGTAGTAGACACGACGCGACTTACAAGGGCGTCTATCTGAACAATTCCGTGCGCAGGCACCGTGGAGGACGGTGCCTGCGCCGAATTAACCGCGCGGCATTCCCAGACCGCGCTCGGCAATGAGATTGCGCATGATCTCGTTGGTGCCGCCCGATATCGTCCAGCCGAACGAATTGATGAAATCGGTCATCCCCGTTAAACGGCGGCGCGGCGTGAAGCCCCGGCGAAAATGCCCCTCGACCCCCTCGATCCGCACAATCAAATCGCCGATGCGCTGAAACAGCGTGGTTTGGAATAGCTTGATTTGCGAGGACGCAATCGCCGTCACTGCCGGTG
The DNA here is from genome assembly GCF_014196615.1 of Novosphingobium fluoreni. GTDB lineage: Bacteria > Pseudomonadota > Alphaproteobacteria > Sphingomonadales > Sphingomonadaceae > Novosphingobium > Novosphingobium fluoreni. The sequence goes on along the minus strand of NZ_JACIDY010000004.1, from coordinate 92,790 downwards.
GTGCGCCTTCCTCGTGATCTTTCAGCAGCTTGCGGATAAAACGGCGACTGGCCTGCATATCCGTCAGCAGAGTGAGGAACTCACGGCGCAACTCGTCGTCCTCAAGCCAGGACGCCTTCGCGTCAAGCGCACTGCGGTAAAAAGCCTCCATGGTGTGGCGGCTGCGCTCGCCAGCCTCGAACGCTAGCAGGCCCCGCTCGGAAGAAAGTGTCGCCTGCGCAACGCGCCATCCGTCATTCTCCTCGCCCACGCGGTTCGCCACAGGAATACGTACGTCCGTCAGAAACAATTCGGAGAATTCGGCTTGCCCGTCGATTTGCTTGATCGGGCGAACTTCAAGGCCTGGTGTGTCCATGTCCATGATCAGGAAGGAAATGCCGGCGTGCTTGGTCCCCTCCGTGCTGGTACGCACCAGAAGTATGCAATGCTCGGCATAGCGCGACATCGACGACCAGATCTTCTGCCCATTAATAACGTAGTGATCGCCATCACGCACGGCCCGGCAACGCAGTGACGCAAGATCAGAGCCGGCACCTGGCTCGGAGAAGCCCTGACACCATACCGTCCCGCGAGAGGCGGGCGGCAAGTATTTTTGCTGCTGTTCCTTGTTTCCGCAGGGAATGAGCGTTCCCGGCAAATGGTTCAAGGTAACAGTATGGACGTCCAGCATAGGGGCCTGGGCCCGTGCCATCTCGTCAGCAACGATCATCTGCTCCGCCAAGCCCAGGCCAACGCCGCCGAACTCCACCGGCCAATGCGGTACGGCAAGGCCTTGTTTGGCTCGCTCACCAAACCACCACCGCTGAAACTCAACATGATCATCCTCAGTGCCGCGTTCAGCAAGGGCGTCCCAGTCGTTCGGGAGAGCCTCTTTGATCCAGTCGCGGATGGCGGAACGAAATACGGAGGCATCGTTCTTCTGTTCAATGATCATCATGCAACCTCCAAAACATCTGCGCCATTCCGCACGGCCTCCGCAAGCGCCACATTGGCACGGTCGCGCAGCGCCGTATTCGCGGCCAACATCGCTTCGTTCAATCGGATGCGCTTCAGGAAGAGATGCGGGTCATACTCCCGGGTATATCCGACACCTCCATGCAGCTGGACGCAGTCGGTGGATATTTTGGACGCCTTCTCGGTAACATTCGCCTTGGCCATAAGCGGCCATAGTCGCGATTCCGGCCCGTTTCCTTCAAGATTCTCGACCGCTTGCCAGACAAGATGCTCACAGATGATCGCATGGACCGCGTGGTCGGCAGCTCGGTGCTTCAAGGCTTGGAAGGCAGCAATCGCGCGGCCAAACTGCTCACGCTCCTTCATATAGGCAACCGTGCGATCCAAGACACCACGCGCCGCGCCGGCGCTGTCGGCGGCCAGCGCAAGCGCGAACAAGCCCTCGAACAGCGGCCGCATTCCCACTAGAGTAATAATTGGCGCTGCTGCCGAAAGGTCGGTCGAAATCATCGATCGCGTCTCGTCCCAGATCGAAACCTGCTCAATCGCGCCGTCGGCGATGCCGACGAGTACAAGGTCCTCCCCTTCGCCGGCGATCAACGCCGCAGCGGCACTGGCTTCTCCCAACAACCAGGTCGAGCCGCCGGCCAGGCTCGCTCCGACCCGGGCCTCGACAGCCAGAGTTGCCGTGCCGCCGATAACATCCGCGATAAGCTTGGCGACGCCCTCATCGTCCGCGACGGGGCCCCGCGCCAGAATTTCGAGCGCAACGCTAGTCGCAAGAAACGCACCCGGAGCGCAGGCCCGCCCCAGCTCGAGATGCAGGATCGCCATCCCGGCCGCGCCCAGACCGATACCGCCCTGTTCCTCCGGAAGCGCAATGGCAAGCCAACCCAGCTCCGCCGCCTGGCGTTGCAACTCAGCATTTAGACGATTGTGTCCATCGACATAGGCGTGGATGGCCAGGCTTGTGCATTGCTCTTCCAGAACGATAGCGATGCTTTCGCGCACCTCTGCAAGCTCAAGATCCATCATCGGCTCCCATCATCCATTCGTATGGAGAAGAATATCAATGCTCAGGCCATGGCCATGGCCTGTCGGTTTCGACAAGTTGAAACTGGGGCAATTCACCTCCCCCCGGAAGGCATCAGTATCGGGATAACTGACGATGTCCCTGCCCGATCCCTACCCGCGAAAGGCGGGTCCTTACCGTTAGCACGATACAAGCGAACTAGCGCTTTGCGATCCCATAAGTGATTCCGTTAACGATACGCGCTTGCATTCTGCTCTCGTAAATCTGTTTGAAATAGATAAGAACCCGTCAATACCCAGGCATACCCTGGAAAACGTCGGCCAAATCGAAAAGTGAGGTGCCAGAACACGCAAAGGAGCCGAAATCGGTGCTTTTGCGTTCGACCACTCTCCTCCAACGTGTCGTCCCCAAACCGGTATAAAGCTGTTGCCAATGACGCTGACCCTGCTTAGCTTCGATCGGTGCGAATAGCCGACGGCAACGCCCACGAGCGACCATTACAGTGGAGTTCGATCTACTCACGGCAACGGACTAGGGCGACGCTTTGTGATCGTGGCCGCCGCACTGTCGTCTTTCCAGGAGAGTCTAATGCAGAAATGGTCTGAATACGTCGAATTGCTGAAGCAGGCAGAGCCCCTGATTGACCAGACAACCGCTCCGGTGGACGAACAGTTCCGCGCGGATATGTATCGGCAATTTGCCATGGGCTTGTCCCAGGCCTATTTTCTGACATTCATGATGGACCCGCGCTATCCCGAGTTCATTCCCTTTGAAAACTCCGCTTTTCTTGCGCAGCCAAATCCCGACGGAATTTATCACGCGTGCTTTTTGGATGGAGCCGGCACGTACAAGATCACAGGCGAGCGCGGAAATTGCGTTGTCGCCGGTTTCGCCACGGGCAAGAAAATTTTCGGGTTGCAGGACGAATGGGGCCAGGGCTTCGACAATTATGACGTCGATAGTCTCGACATCGATGCCGATGGCAAGTTTGAGGTCATCTTCAGCGAGCATAAACCGGAGGGGTGGACTGGCAATTGGCTGTATCTCAATCCCGAGGTAGATTTTCTGATGCTGCGACAGTTCCATTACAATTGGGGCCGCGATGTCGACATGCGCGTTGCCGTTGAGCGGTTGGATCCGATGCCGCCTCGCCCGCGCATGTCACCAGAAGAAGTCAGCGCCAAACTAACTCAAGTCATGCACTATCCGCGCCGGCTTACGACCACGGCATTGCTCAGCATGCGCCGCCCGCATGATGAAGGCTTCATCAACAAGGCTCACCTTCATAACTTCCAAGATCTGGGTAATGGAGACAGCTGGCCGCAGACCTATTTTGAAATGGTTTTTGATCTCAGCAAGAATCCCGACGATGTCTTGGTGCTGGAAACCGATTTGCCGCAGAACGTCAAATACTGGAATGTCCAGGTGATCGATGGGCTTTGGAATCAGGTCGATATTCTCTACCGGCAAAGCAGCCTCAATGGGGCCACGGCAAAGGTCGATACCGATGGCAAGTTCCGGGCCGTACTTTGCGCCAAAGATCCGGGTTACGCGAACTGGCTTGACACCGGGGATCATCCCTACGGGATGCTGATCGGCCGCTGGTACAAGGCGGACTCCCACCCTGTGCCCGATATCAAGGTAATGAAGCGGTCCGAGTTGGAAGCCTATCTGGGAGATCGTTCGCCCCGCATCTCGGCTGAAGACCGGGCAGCCGCGATGCGTGAGCGGTTGATCGGGTCTCAGTTACGGCGCAAATGGTAAGGTGACGCGCAGAAGGGGCGGGCTTGTAGGCTCGCCCCTTTAGGCAGACATAAACATCGCGGCGAAAACTAGTTTGCGGATACGCTTTCGAACAAGGCCTTACCTTCGGCGCTAGGGTAGACGTATTCAAGATAGTGGCCTAGTTCTGGAGCCTCGACATAGGCGAAACGCACCACCCCAGTGTCTCCCCCCATAACGACCTGACGGCCTTCCTGCTCCAGAAGGGCGTGAAGCGCATTCCACTGGTCATCATCCTCGATGAAGTAACCGAAGTGATGGAACCGAATATCCTCGCCCTCCCGCAGCCACGCGCCGTGCAACTCCATGCCAGGGCCACGAGCCTCGATCAGTTCGATCATCTGGCCCGCAGTCCAAGCAAGCGCGATTTTCATCACCGCGCCGCCTTCCATCGGAGGAAGTGGCAACCGCGTGAAATTTTTCACGCCGTATTTCGCAAAGGTCTCGATGCCGGCATCTAGGTCTCGCACCACGTAGGCGTGCTGAAACGTTTCAAAACCTTGCGAGCCGGCCGCCGTGGGGAAAGTCGCGGGGCGTTCCACCAAAGTTTTCTTTGGCGCGGTAAACGTATCCGACATGATCATCCTTCTCCAAATACAGCTCGGATACCCTCTTCGGTGAGGCCATAGTCCGAAAGCTTGTAGGTGTGCTGCCCGTGCTTGTCCGACGGGTTCTGAGCCAGCCAGGTCCGCATATCCTGTTCGACATCAGGATTCAGCACCAGCCCCGCATGATCATAGATCGCACGCACGATGCCGATAGGATCCGCATGAAAATCCTTGTGCTGAACGTCGAGGATTTGCGCACCCCGCTCGCTCTCACGGATCGCATCTGTTTTCGCTTTCGCGTCTCCCCAGAACTGTACTTCCCGAGCGCCAACCTTGTGAAGATCGACGTTTGGATCCATGAATTGCTGAGGATTCTGTAATACGCTGCAGACTGAACCAATGGACTTCACCGGATCGCGATGGGTGATGACCACACGGGCGTCCGGGAACACTGCGAACAAAGCGTCGAGATTTCCAAAGTGCCCAGGGTTTTTGAGCAGCCACCGCCGATCATCGTGCAATCCGATCAGCTTCAAAGCATCGGCCAGGTTCCGGTAGGAAGGCGTCTGGTCTTGAGCCTGCATCCACCCATCGTAGCGCGGCATCAGGGTGATCGACGGGAAGCGGTTTGTTACGAAGTCGTACCGAAGGATCTCGAGGCACTCTTCCACTTCGTCCACGAGCATCTCGTGCACGGCGCGCAACCCCGGCGTATCGGCATTGCGCTTTTCGAGTAACGCGACGGCGTGCTGATAGCCCGGCTCGTCAACCCAACGGTCTTGAGGTGGGCGCGGTTTAGGCCAGGATGCCAGCCAGAGATTTAAACCCTGGAACTGGGGATCGACTGACAATACCTTGTGCAACGCCGTCGTGCCAGTGCGTGGTATGCCGCAAATGACAAGCGGCGCGACTATCGTGCGATCCTTATACCCCGGATTTCGCTTCCATTCGTCGACCAAGACGAGCCGCCCCATGAGACTGGTCTCGATCTCGCTTTCCCAATCCAGACGTCGGGGGACGCGAATGGCTTCATCTAAAAGCAGGCCGAGAGGCTTTTCGAAGTCCGTCGAGCCGAAGTCCGTCAAGCCGGTGCGCTGCATCGCGCGGCTCTTCAGACGCTCCAATGTGTCCAGCGCGTCTTGAGTAACGGCGAAATCTTCGATTGCAGGCTCACGGTCAACGATAGTTGCCATATACGATTTTTCCTCTCCAATGATGCGGCATGACGCTGCCCCGGCATGACGCGATCGCCGTCTTCGTACATGCTTCTGTTCCGTATGGAATCATGAAGCAGCAAGATCGCGCTTGCAGCAGGTCTCAGCCGAATTTACAGTTCCCATATGGCAACACGGCACGATCCCCTTGACCGTTTCGAAAGCCGGGAATGGCTGCTCCTGGAAGGGCTTCATGCCGGGCCGCTTCAAGACCCACCATGGCGTGATTTCGTCGGGCAGCTGCGGCAGTATACCGGCGCCCAGACCGCATCGCTCAGCTATCGGATGGATCATCTGGATGGTCCTGGCGTCCGCACCCTTTCGATCGCGCCGGAGGTTCCCAATGCGTCTGACCTGCATACCGGCGGTATCCATCCCGTCTTTGCCCCGCCCGGCCACCAGCGCATGCCCACGGGGCGCTTTTTTGACGTGTGCCAGTATCTGGATTACGGGCGTCGATCACACCGTGCCTTTCGCGACCTTGTGCAAACCCGCCATGGCTTGAAGTCTACGCGATTGGCATGCGTGGGAGATGGCATGGGCGGAATGGCCTGGCTATCTGTCAGCTGGGCGTGCGAGGATATATCGCAAACCGTTCTGCGCCTGCTAGACGCCTTGCTTCCCCATGTGGGAATATCTCTGCGGAACTTCGCGGCTCTTGATCGGCAGCGCAGTCATACTTTGGCATCACAGGAAGCGGTCCGCCGACTCAATCTGTGCTGGCTGAAAATGAATGCACAGGGTCGTATCCTCGATAAAGACGCGATGGCCGACGGCGTGTTGAACGCCAGTAGCGCCTTCCGCCGACCACCTGTTGACAGGCTGGTCCTGTCCGACCCCGTCGCCGATCGCGAAATGCGAAGCGCGCTTGCCGCGCTGGCGACGAAGCCAAACGGTCGGGCGCGAGCCTTCCGGTTGTCCAGCCAGCCATGGCTAGATATGTTGCTGATGCGTTCGCGCGGCGATGCTTTACTAGACACCATGGAGCCGGTGATCGTAGCGTATATTCACGGCGAAGTTGCAGAAAGCAGCGATCAAAGTGAACAGCTGGCTGATCTGTTTGGCCTTACCTTCAAAGAAGCGGGGCTGGCGATCGCCCTAAGCCGCGGACAAACCATCAGGGAGGCTGCCGTACAGCTTGGCCTTACGGAGCAATCCGCTCGCGAATATACCAAGCGCATCTATGGCAAGACAGGTACCCGCGGGCAAGCCGATCTGGTACGCCTGTTGCTCACCAGCGTTGCCGCCATGGCATGAAAAGCAGCAGGAGAGGCCGAGGATGAAGCTGGGTATTGGTATCGGATACGCAGGCGCGAAGATGGACGTGCCGATCGAGCGTATTCGGCGCGCCGAGGCGCTGGGTTTTGATTCGGTCTGGACGGCAGAGACGTACAGTTCCGATGCCATGACGCCGCTGGCTTATATCGGCGCCCTGACCGACCGTATCCGGCTGGGTACCGGAATCGCGCAACTGGCGGCGCGCACGCCAGCGAATATGGCCATGGCCGCCCAGACCATCGATGCCATGTGCGGTGAAGGCCGGATGATCGTGGGCCTTGGTATGTCAGGCCCGCAGATCGTCGAGGGATGGTACGGACAACCCTGGGGCAAGCCGAATACGCGGATGCGCGATTACGTGGCGATCATGAAGCAGATATGGAAACGCGAAGGCCCCGTCAGTCATCCGGGCAAGGAAATTTCGCTGCCTTACACCGGCCCTGGCTCCTCTGGCCAAGGCAAGCCGCTTAAAAGCATCCTGCACGGCAACCCTGATATTCCCGTTATGCTGGGCACCGCGACGCCCTTGAACATCCGGATGACCGCGGAAATCGCCGACGGCTGGATGGCGATGCATCTGGCCCCCGATAGCTTCAAGACCCGCTACAAAGCCATTATCGAGGAGGGACTGGCACGGCGTAGCGATGGCAAGGCGCTACAGGATTTTGAGATCCGCACCTCTCTCAGCGTCCAGATCGTCGATGATGTGAAGGCCGCATTAGATGCGCTCAAGCCGATGGTGGCGCTTTATGCCGGGGGCATGGGGTCCAAAAGCACGAACTTTCACAAGGACGCGATGATCGAGCGTGGCTTCGGCGCGGCGGCGGAACGCGTCCAGGAACTCTTCCTCGCGGGCCGCAAGGATGAGGCCGCCGCGGCGGTTCCGGATGAGTATATCGACGACGAAGGCTTGCTCGGCCCGCCAGCTCGGATCAAGGAACGGTGGCAGGCATGGCGCGATTCAGGCGTCACCAGCATGTGTTTCCTGGACGCGACCGACGAGGTCGTCGAACTGATGGGCAGGATAGGACGCGATTGATGGGCTCTCCGCGTGCCACCATAGCGATCATCAGATTACAGATTTCTTCGCCCTTTTGCCTGACCGATCAAACCGCATTAGCCAAACGGACGAAACTTAAGTAGTGGGCGCTTCACGGCGGCCGGTCGGCTCACGTCAGGTCGTCCCGTACGGGCGTATCGGTCTGATCCTCACGGCGGTGCTCATGCCAAGCAGGTGGAGAAAGCGATGGAATTCGAGCTTCGTGCTGTCTCCCCAGCCCAATCCACCAAAGATGCTGTTGAAAAACGCGCCTCCTTCCTCGAAAAGCGCGATCCTACCTTGACCCAAAGATAACCCCTTCATTCCGAGTCACTCTGGCTTCACGAGTCACTCCGATCAACTTGCAGGATCCAGGCGATGGCCGAATTTGACTATATCATTGTAGGCGCCGGATCGGCCGGTTGCGTTCTGGCCGAACGCCTTTCAGCTGATCCGCGCAACCAAGTGCTCCTCATTGAGGAAGGCGGGCGCGGTGATCATTGGATTACCGAGATGCCCAAGGGCTTTGGCAAAACCACGTCCGACCCTGCCACCGCCCACTTCATCCCGACGACAAACAAGCGCGGCGCGGGGCCCGAGACATGGGTTCGCGGGAAGATGCTGGGTGGCTCGAGCGGTATCAACGGCATGGTCTGGAACCGGGGTGCGGCGGAGGATTACGATCGCCTGGCCGAACTGGCTGGCCCCCAGTGGTCATGGAGCGAAATGCTGCCCTACCTGCGCGGATTGGAAAATCATCGCATGGGCGAAAGCGACACGCGCGGCGTAGGCGGCCCGATCGAGATTTCGAACCATCCTGCCCCGTCGCCGCTGACGCACGCTTGGATCGAGGCGGGTGCGCAACTGGGCCTGCCGGTGAAGGAAGAGCACTCCGTTCGGGCGCAGGAAGGCATCGGTTTGATGCAATGGAATATTGATCGACGCGGCCGCCGCGTCAGTTCCGCGCGTGCTTTTCTCAAGCGGGCGGAAGGTCGGTCCAACCTGACGATCGCCAGTGGCGTGAGAACGGACCGCCTGATCATCCGCAATCATCGTGTCGTCGGCGTGGAAGGTATGCGCGATGGGCAGCCCGTCACATACGCAGCGCGCGGCGAGGTGATCCTGTCTGCTGGCGCGATCGGCTCCCCCCGTATCCTCCAGCTTTCGGGCATCGGCGATCCTCAGGTTCTGTCAGCTGCCGGTGTGCCGGTTGTGCTGGAAAGCCCCTCGGTAGGGCGACACTTCCGTGAGCATCTGCTGATCAACCACAATTTTCGCTTACGTGATCCCAGGCACAGTCAGAACGCCGCTTACGGCGGCCTCGCCCTCCTCAAGAACGTGATAAGCCACGTTCTATTCGGCAAAGGTCCGATGTCCTACGGCTCTACAGAGGCAGCCGCGTTCGTACGCGTCCTGCCAGATGCGCAGCGGCCTGATACTCAGATCATGTTCCAGCCCTATTCGCTGGATCCCAACAGCGGCCTGGCGTTTGAGAAGGAACCGGGGATGAGCCTCTACGCCTTCAAGCTGCGCCCCAGCAGCGAAGGCACCGTTTTCATCGGGTCGGCCGATCCGGCAGCTCCTTTGGTAATCAATCCGAACTATCTGGGCGAAGAAGAGGACCGCCGCGCCGCGATCAATTCGACGCGTTTCATCCGCAACCTTATGAAGCAGCCCGCCATCGCGGCCTTCACGTCAGGCGAGGTGGCCCCCACCGCAGGTAAGGAAAGCGATGAGGAAATCCTAGCACTCTACCATGAGCGCGGCCAGGCCGGCTATCACGGTACCGCAACCGTCAAGATGGGCCGCGACAACTCCGCGCCGCTGGACGGCAATCTGCGTGTCCGTGGCATCGAAGGTCTGCGCGTGGTCGATCTGTCGGTCTTCCCCGAGATGATCGCCGGCAACACCAATGCGCCCACGATGGGCATGGCAGCCCGCGCCGCCGATTTGATCCTAGCCGAACGCAAGTAGGGCACGGCGAGAGCAAAACTTGGTAGCGCAAGTGAACCTGACGTTATAAAGCGCACACAAACTTGCTCGCACACGGCGTTGCATGGAAAAGGGAACTGGGAATGGCAAAGCTGACGATTGTTACGCGTGAGGGTACTGAACAAGAAGTAGAAGATGCCGGTGGCCGTAGCGTGATGGAAATCATCCGCGATAACGGCGTCGATGAGTTGTTGGCCCTGTGCGGCGGCTGCCTCTCGTGCGCGACTTGCCATGTCTATGTGGATGACAGCTTTGTCGATCGCCTACCGAAGATTTCAGAAGACGAAAACGACCTCCTTGATAGCTCTGAGAACCGGACAGAGCGTTCGCGTTTGTCTTGCCAGATCGAGTTCAATGACTCGCTCGATGGCCTTCGCGTCGAGATCGCCCCAGAGGATTGACCCATGCGCGCGGACTTCGGCTGATGCCGAGGTTCGCGTTTTAGTGGTGAGGCTTTGCTCAATCCGGCCGAGGCAGAGCCTGTGCGCCAAGGACTTGATTTGCCCAAGCTTGATTTGAACAGCCTCCCACCTGAACCATCCCGCGAAATGCCACCGGAATTTGCTGATGCCTAACAAGGCCAGGTGATTTGCAGCACCGCACACGCGGACGGGCTCAAAGATGGTATCGACACTCGCATAATCATGCCACCCGGCCGGTAGTCATCGCAGCCTCGATGATATGAGGAAGAGAATAACCTTGCTGTCATCTTTTTCGGCAACGCATCGTCGACAACGACGATGGGCATCATGTTCGTAACGAGGGTAACAAACCGCTCGTCATCCTGGCGATCAGCTTTACCGAAGCATCCCCCATTGGCAGGTTCTGGTCCACCGCCGACGGCCCCAGTGATGAGACGATCACCTGAGATCGGCGACGGCGCGACCGCGGGTATCATCGGCTAGGCCACAGTACGTTTTCAGAATCATACTTTATACGTCTCACGAGATGAGGCCACCACCGACCGATAGCTCGCATATGCCCAGGCAATAGAGATGCTTCCTCGCCAAGTTCGATGATAAGCGATGGCTATACAAAATAGTTTAATCGAGACGGGACTTGCGGATGCGCTGCGAGCCCGTCCAGTCTCAATCGGTCGCCGTTTCCTTTTTTCGCTGACTTCGATCCAAGTCTGAGCAAGGTTGGCGCGAACGCCGTCTTGCGCATCCGTTATAATCGCTTCCAGCCAACCGCGATCCTGCTGATTCGCGAATGCATCCGCACCTCAGCCCCTCAATCAAACGAACTCCATCTGCCAACTCTCACAGATCAGATGGCGCAGGTATCTCGTTTTGCTTGGTGCAGGATCGCGCAGCCGAGGAGCCCCGCCAGCAGCGAGCCCACCAGTACGCCGATCTTGGCTTCCGCCTGCAGCAGCGGGCTGCCCGGAAAAGCGAGCAGCGTGATGAAGATGCTCATTGTGAAGCCAATACCACATAGGCATGCCACCCCGAACATCTGCAGCCGACCGGCGTGTGCGGGCATGTCCGCCAGGCCCAGGCGCACCGCGATGGTGGTGAAGCCGAAGACACCCACGATCTTGCCGATCAGCAGCCCGGCGCCAACGCCGAGCGTAACCGGGGCGATGAGGGCGCCGGGCGGCAATCCAAGAACCGGCACCGCCGCGTTCGCCAGACCGAAGATCGGCACCACCAGGAAAGCGACGGGCAGGTGCAGCAGGTGCTCCAGCTTGTGAAGCGGGCTGATGCTGTCACAGTCGGACCGGCTGGGCGTGCGGTCCATCGGAATGGTGAAGGCCAGCATCACGCCGGCCAACGTCGCATGAATGCCTGAGCGAAGCACGAGTACCCAGAGAACCAACCCTATCAGCATGTACGGCTCAAGGCGCCGCACGCCGAACCGGTTGAGGCCGATCAGGACGACCAATGCGGCCACAGCACCGGCCAGGTCGGGCAGCGACAAGCCAGTCGTATAGAAGAGCGCGATCACCACCACCGCGCCCAGATCATCGATGATCGCCAGTGCCGCCAGGAAGATGCGTAGCGATGCGGGCACCCGGTTGCCGAGCAAAGCGATGACGCCGAGGGCGAAGGCGATGTCTGTCGCTGCCGGGATCGCCCATCCCGCTGCGGTCGGCCCGCGATTAAATGCTAGGTATATCAACGCCGGGACGATCATTCCGCCTGTCGCGGCAATCCCGGGAAGAATGCGCCGCGGCCATGTCGAAAGCTGGCCGTCCAACACCTCGCGCTTGATCTCCAGTCCGACCAGCAGGAAGAATAGCGCCATCAGGCCGTCGTTTATCCAGTGTTCGAGCGAAAGCGGGCCGAAATCAGTATGCAGCATCTTGGCATAGCCGGGGCCGATCGGCGAATTCGCTATGCCGAGCGCCACGACCGCAGCGGCCATCAACACCAGCCCCGCCGATGACTGGGCGTGGAGGAAACGACGGATCGCGCTAGGGCGGGAATGGGCGTGGTTCATGATTTCGGCTTTCGGACACAGGCATACACCGCTAGCGGCCCGACCAGCGTGAAAACCTGCCTGTCCCGACATACCGGAGACAAACACCCTAGGCAGCTATTGCATTTGTATCCCGACAGGGCAACTCGATGCGGTGCCTCGGTCTTGTTCGAGCCATGGCCCCCAATCCACCCCTTCACCTCCCGCAATCGGCATCGGCTCGGCATCGCGTATATCTGTCTCCCAGCGCAAATGGCTCGGCGACTTTTCCGCGATGCCAATCCTGGAGCGGTCAGTCAGACCGCCCATCCCGCTTCTGATCGAAACGATCCGCCATCATGACCTTCGTCCAGGCCGCCACGAAGTCCCGGACGAGTTTGCGATGGCCGTCATGCGATGCATAGACCTCCGCGATCGCCCTGAGCTGCGAGTTTGCGCCGAAGATCAGGTCGTTGCGGGTCGCGCTGAACCGCGTCTCGCCACCATCGCGGGTCGTGAGGTGGAAGCGATGGCCGCGCTCATCGGCCTTCTTCCATTCGTAATCCATGCTGGTGAGGACGGTGAAGAAGTCATTGGTCAGCGTGCCGACACGATCGGTGAAAATGCCATCGCTCGAGCCATCCCAGTTGCTGCCTAGCATCCGGAGGCCACCAGTCAGCGCCACCCATTCGGGAGCGGACAGGCCCAGCAGCGCGGCGCGATCGAGGAACACCTGCTCGGGAGAAAGTCGTCCTTCCACGATCTCTTCGAATTGATCATCGACAAAGTTGCGGAATCCATCGACGACCGGGCGGAGCCACTCGAAGCTATCCGCGTCAGTGCGATCGTCGGTGGTATCCATGCGTCCGGGGACAAACGGGACCGCCACGGCCTCACCGGCGTCGGCCGCCGCCCGCTCGACCGCGACGCAACCCCCAAGCACGATCATGTCCGCAAGCGACACGCGCTTGCCGCCGGTAGCAGAGTCATTGAAATGCGCCACAACCGCACGCAGCCGCTCGATGACCGGTATTGCCCGGCGATTGATCGCCCAGTCCTTTTGCGGTGCCAACGCGATGCGCGCGCCATTCGCTCCCCCGCGCTTGTCCGTGACGCGGAACGTGGAGGCTGACGAAAAGGCTGCAAAAGCCAGATCGGAAACCGAAAGCCCGGTGTCCAGAATTTGCCGCTTCAGCGCATCGATGTCGGCATCGTCGATGAGCGGGTGATCGACCGGCGGGATCGGATCCTGCCACAGCAAATCGTCCTGTAGCGTCTTTTCAGGGCCGAGATAACGCTCCTTGGGCCCCATGTCGCGGTGCGTGAGCTTGTACCACGCCTTGGAAAATTGCAGCGTGAAGTAATCGAAGTCCGCCAGGAACCGCTCACAAATCGGGCGATAAACGGGGTCGACCTTCAAAGCCAAGTCGCTGGTCATCATCATCAGCGGATGGGTCTTGCCGGGAATATGGGCATCAGGGGTCTGCGGCGCGGTCTTGTCAACCGGCGTCCACTGCAACGCGCCGGCGGGGCTTCGCGTCTGTTCCCATTCGAACTTGAATAGGTTCTCCAGATAGCTGTTGTCCCACTGGGTCGGGTCAGGCGTCCAGCTGCCTTCAATACCGTTGGTCATCGTGAATTCCCCCGCGCCTGAACCTTCGGGGTTGTGCCAGCCAAGACCCATCTGCTCGAGCGGCGCCATCTCCGGCGGAGCACCGATGCGATCGGCCTTGACCATACCATGGCTCTTGCCAAAGGCGTGACCGCCGGCGATCAGCGCCACGGTTTCCTCATCGTTCATTGCCATGCGGGTGAAGGCGATCCGGATATCGCGTGCCGAGGCCTGCGGGTCGCCGTTTGCGTACGGCCCCTCCGGATTGACGTAGATGAGGGACTGGTGCGTCGCGGCCAGCGGCTGTTCCAGATCGTAGTCAGCGTCACCATTGCTCCCGCGCCAGCGCTTGTCGCGGTTGACCATCTCGTCGAACGAGGAGACGGTGGTCATGTCGACGACTTCGGGGCCCCAGTAGGTGGCGTCATCCGCTTCCCAGGAATCGTGGCGACCGCCGGCAAAGCCGTAAGTGGGAAAGCCCATGATCTCCAAGGCGCAGTTTCCGGTCAGCACCATCAGGTCTCCCCAGGATAGCGCAGCGCCGTACTTCTGCTTGATTGGCCAGATCAATCGGCGCGACTTATCGGTGTTGCCATTGTCCCACCAGCTATCAATCGGTGCGAACCGCTGCATGGCCTCGCCGGCGCCGCCGCGGCCGTCAGCGATGCGGTAGGTGCCCGCAGCGTGCCAGGCCATGCGGATCATTTGCGGGCCATAATTGCCGTAATCCGATGGCCACCACGCCACCGAACTGGTCAGGAACGTCTTTATCTCCTGCTTCAGAGCCTGAAGATCGATCGCTTCGAAAGCGCCGTTGTAATCGAAATCTCCCAGCGGGTTGGCCTGCGGGCCGTTGCGATGCAATTGCTCCACGCGCAGTCGGTTGGGATACCAATCCTGCAATGTCGGAGGGGTGGTTTGCGCGCCACCGATGCGATCTCCGCCGAAAGGGCATTTGCCCGCCAGAACGTCCTTGTAATCATTCATGAGAAGTCTCGCATCGATTAGGGCGAGCACCGCCGTCATGGCCGCATCCGCATGTGCAAGAACGAGGAGGGGGTCCTTCCGTTTCCTCCAGATCATGATTTAAGTTAACATTGCGGATCCCGCGCGCCAACGCGCCGCGAACCGGTTAAACCGTTCCACAAGGAAAACGTTCATTTCCGGATCACACCCACGGCTTTTCGTGGGCCGGCAAAACGCCCTCGACACATTGTGCCCTGTGGCACTCCCCGGTCATACTGGCGAAATTCATGGAACTGGATCACTGCCACTATTGGCCGGGAAATCGGGTTCGGCTAGGAGCCTCCAGGATGATGGCTGGTAACGGCATCAGTTCGAGCCAAGCTATCGAGGAATGTACGTGAGCGAAGAAATTGAATGGTGGGAATATGACGACGCCGCCGAGATGGCGGCAGCCGTCGCCGGTGACGTGGCGTTCATCATCGAAAGCGCAATCGAAGCACGCGGTGCCGCGGTCATCGCGCTAGCGGGCGGGAATACCCCGATACCGATCTACGAAAAGCTGGCATCGGCCAAGCTCAACTGGAAACGCGTCACGATCATCCCCACTGACGAACGCATCGTGGCGCTGGGTGATCCGCTGAGCAATGTGACGGCGGTGGCCAAGTTCTTCTTGCCCAAAGGCGCTCGCGTGATCCCGATCGTGCCCAATGCGCTGGCAGACTATAAAGCGGCGGGCCGTTCCGCAGATGCCTTGATGCAGGACCTGCACTGGCCTCTCGACTTGTGCCTTCTTGGCGTCGGCAACGATGGACACACCGCTTCCATTTTCCCGGGCCCTGACCTTGAGGAAGCGCTGACCAGCCCGAACGGACGGCGCGCCTTGGGCGTAATGCCAGAGCCTATGCCGACCGATGCCCCCGTGCCACGCGTCACCTTGAGCCTTGCAGCGATAACCACGGCCCGCGCCCTGATGATTGCCGCTACCGGCAAGGAAAAGCGCTCCGTAATCGAGCTCGCTATCAAACAGGGCAATGCTTCAGCATACCCGATCGGGCGGGCGCTTGCCGGCACCGAATTGCCCGTCGACATTCATTGGGC
Source organism: Novosphingobium fluoreni (assembly GCF_014196615.1). Classification (GTDB taxonomy): domain Bacteria; phylum Pseudomonadota; class Alphaproteobacteria; order Sphingomonadales; family Sphingomonadaceae; genus Novosphingobium; species Novosphingobium fluoreni. The sequence goes on along the minus strand of NZ_JACIDY010000004.1, from coordinate 76,871 downwards.
GCCGGCCTGAGCCTGTCACGGTGTCGCGTTATCATCGCGCGACACGTGCGACTGCAATATCTCAAAATCCGGGCGGTTGATAAGCGTATCACCGCCCAGTGCGCGGTAATAGGTAGTAGCAGGTTTGGGCACTGATAGCGATGATGCTAACGGCCCTCGCCGTAACCGAGACGATCATTTACACGCTGCGGCGAGCAAAAGAAGAACATGCTACTCACCGCAAGCTCAAGGTGGCATAGGTCGTAACAGACCCTGGGCCTACATTTGCGCCGCACTACATGTGCTGGGTTCGCCGCTCACATCTGGAGCGATATTGAGTGTCAGCTATGGCATCGACCGTAGCTGAGCTGGGACGGACTGACTGTCTTTCTTTTTCTTGATCTACGTTAACGATTGAGACGCCTGCCGTTTAATTTCACAACATGGGCTGCGAGTGTCAGTTCATAGTGCCTAGGAATGCCGGCCGTACGGTCAGGAAATATCGATGTTATTGCGGATTTAGTAGCCGAAAGGCCTGTGATGAGTGATTTAGAAAACTCCGCCCCCATGAGGCTTGCAAGCACTGCCTGGATCGAGGCTGTAAACGCGCCCTTACGCCGTTGTCCGATCCTGCCAATCGCCCCCGAAAGGTGAAATGGCGTTGCTTGAGCAACATCACGCCAGCACATCTGCTTGCAACGCCTCAGACCAACATTCCTACCATTTTGCGCAAGGCATTGGAAAACAGGCCAAGTCTCAGCTGGCACGTGGATTGCTAAAGGTTGGGAAGGTCGGATAGGTGCCAGCCAGGCACGGTGTCCGGTCTTGTCCTTTTGCCGGAGACCTTCATGCCATACCGTCGCCTGAGCCTGACGCTCGCATTCCTCGCGGCTTTTGTCACGCCGTCCGTGTCCTACGCCGTCGATCTCGATGCAGGCGATTACGATCCCGCCAAGCCTGGCACCAGCCTGGCGCTAGTCTATTTGCAGCATGCCGAGCGGGACGAGCAGGACGTAAATGGAGACAAGCTTCGTGGCCAGAACGACGTGAATACCGACGTCGCTATCTTCCGCCTTGTTCGTTACGTGCAGATTGCCGGACTGACTGTGGCGCCGCAGGTCTTGGTTCCGGTCATAGCACAGCGCGGCCTGGGCGATCGGGCCTCGATTGGTCGTAACACCGGTTTGGGTGACATCATCCTCGCCGCCCCGGTCTGGCTGGTAAACCGGACCCAGACCAATACCTATTTTGGCGTGACCCCGTATCTCTATCTTCCCACCGGCGATTATGATCCCAACCGCGCATTCAATGCTGGTGAAGACCGCTGGAAATTGAACCTTCAGGCCGCAGGAACAGTTCGCGTCGCACCGAAGCTGGCATGGGATGCAGGCGCGGATATCACCTTCTACGGCAAGACCGGCAAGTCCTTCGCTGGGGGCCGGATGACGCAAAAGGTCGGCTATCAGGTCCAGTCCTCGCTACGCAACTTTGTGAGCGACCAGTTTGATCTGCGCGGCGGCGTCTCTCATGCCGAGGGGGGCGACTGGACGCAGAACGCGCTGATCAACCGGGGCTTCACCCAAACAAAATTCTGGATCGGCACCGCAGTGAAGCCCAGCGCCAGTACCCAGTCATTTTGGCGCTCGGCCGCAATTTCGATGTGCGCAATGGCTACAAGGAGGATGGGCGCATTAACGTGCGGCTGTTGAAGTCGTTCTGAGCTGCTAGATCTGCTGATCCTCTGTTGCCCCAGCAACACCCCATCAGCAAAGCATGAGCGTGAAGCTCCGGTGGTCGCTACCCCCGCTCGGACCGGCGTGAATTGTCCCAAATGGTACGGCCCTTGCTGATGATCAGGAGGATGCGCGGACCGACGTTCGCTCACCGAAGGTCTGGAGTATGACATATACCACCGCCCGTGCCGCCGCGCCGCTTCGCGATGCTTTGCGAACCGCGACATCGCTTGGCGAGTTGTTCAAACAATCCGCGATCGCGCGGGATCGGCATGGCGGCACGCCCCAGACCGCGCGTGACCTGCTGCGCGAAAGCGGCTTGCTGTCGCTCACGATCCCGCGGGTGCACGGCGGAACCGGGGCCAATTGGGCAACGATGATGCAGACCGTGCGCATCATCGCGCGGGCCGACAGCTCGCTTGCCCACGTTTACGCCTTCCACCACCTGATGCTCGCCACCGTGAGGCTATTCGGTTCACCTACCGTACCGACGGTGGCGATCATCGGCGGCGGCTTCACCGGAGCCGCTGTCGCTTATCACTTGGCGCGCCTTGCCGACGATCCCGTGCGCATCCTCGTCTTCGAACCGCGCGCGGAGATCGGGTTGGGCGTGGCGTACTCGACGCAGGACCCGGTCCACCGCATCGACGTGCCCGCCGGGCGGATGACGCTGCTGCCCGATGACGAGGACCACTTCGTCCGCTGGATCGCGGCCCATGACGCGTTGGACGGCGACCCGGACGCGACACTGGCGAACGGCTAGTCCTATCCCGCCCGCAATCTTTTCGGTCGCTACGTAGCCGAATAGCTGCGTCCTTTGCTGGCAAGTGGCCGGATCGAGCATGTTCGCGCTCAGATCGCTTCGGTCGAAGATGAGGGAAACGGCTGGAAGCTGGAAACCGACGCCGCCCAGAGCCTCAGCGCCGACATTCTCGTCATCGCGACCAGCCACCCGCCGCCGGCCCCACCTGTCATACTTGCAGAGGCGTTCGACGGACAGCCCAAGTTCGTCGCGGACCCTTGGGCGATCGACGCGCTTGCCCCGATAGGCCAGGACGATCGCGTCCTGATCGTGGGCACCGGCCTAACCATGGCCGACGTCGTCGCGACGCTGGATGCGAGCGGGCACATGGGACCGATCACCGCGATTTGCAGACGCGGCCAGCGATCGAAAAGCCATGCCGCGGTCCGCGTTGATCCATTTGGAGATTTTGCTACTTCGGCCTCACCCACGGCCCTCGACCTACCGCGCCGTATACGCTTGACAGTAGAGGCGGGCGGACAGTGGCAAGGATTGTTCGACCGATTGCGGACACAGGGTCCAGATATCTGGAGAGCTCTGCCGCTGGTCGAATAGCGGAGATTGATCCGGCACTTACGGCCCTTCTGGGATACGCACCGCTTTCGGATCGCGCCACAGTTTGGTGCCATCCTCGATCGCCGCATTGCAAAAGGAACGCTGACGACACAAGCCGCGTCCATCCGCTATGCCGCGATGCAATCAGGTCAGTTCGCCCACCCTACGAGACCGCTCGGACCGGCACCGCCGGGACGTGCAGACGATGCAGACGTTCGATGCCGTCATCACGACTACAGGGCCCAGCCACGGCAGCATTCTAAGTTCGCAATCTTTCCTTTCACAACTTCACAAATCCGGTTTTCTCTTGCCGGACCCCACCGACCTCGGGATCGCAGTAAATGAAACCAGCCGGGTGATCGGCATTCAGGGGCCTAACCCCAGCGTCTTTATCGCCGGTCCGCTGGCGCGGGGGGACGTTCGGCGAGTTGATGGGACTTCCTGAAATAACGAACCACACCATGTCAGTGGCAATAAATATTGCCAAACTTCTTGAGTTTCCAACTTCCATACTGACGGGGGTTGAAGCATCCCGAAGGCGTTGTTCTGCGATTAAACTGTCACAATTTAGATAGATACGTGAAGCCCCTTCCAAAACACACGGTATACGAGTGGAACACCCGCATTGCTCCCGACGGAGACGACCCGGTCGGCTAACGGCGGGCTTCACTTCTTCCGGCGAAATTTCACCGGCTGCCCGATATCGACTTACGGCCCCCGCGCCGCCTACCAGCTACAATTTTCTGCTCCCGACCTGCTGAATGGTTATGGCTCTGACGGCCACACGGATTTCCGCTCGGAAACAGGGGCGCGATCCTGCCACACACCGATGCAAATGTGCGGATCAGAGTATTTGGCGAACCGCCGGCCCATGCTTTCACGATCATGAAAGGCTACACGATCGTAAATGTCAGCATTGGCTAGCTCTTTAACAAAAAATCTTGAATTTGCCGTTTTCGCACGCGATCTGTTCGAAAAGAATTATAGACCGAATCTGGCAGTCCAGGCAGACAATTTGAGTTTGATTGTCCGCATGCCAAGCGACCCGCACGTGATCGGACTGACGCTACGAAGCCGTCTGCAACTGGGAAAGGATGGCACATGCCGACAGCCAAGTGAAATGACAGGGTCGCTTATCGAAACTTGGCAATTCGTAAACGACATTTTCGCACCCAAGCCCCGAACCGCTCCGCCAATCGTTGCTCCTGTGGCAACTTTGCACGGGAGAGAGATCTTGGCTGACGATCTGGAGGTCAGGAAAGGCGATATCGACTTGAGCGACGATGAACGCGCGGCAGTCTCTGAGAGCGCGTCCACCAACGCGAAGGTGCTGCACGAGGTCGTGCGCAGCAGAGGCGACGAGGAACTGAGCCGGCCTGCATTTTCCTTGATTTGGTCGGCCCTCGCCGCCGGCGTGGCGATCAGCGCTTCTCTACTGGGACAGTCGCTGCTGGAGAGTATGTTGCCCGATGCTCCATGGCGTCCACTCATCGCTAGCCTGGGATATTCGCTGGGATTTGTGATTGTGATTCTCGGCCGGCTGCAGCTTTTCACTGAAAGCACCCTTTCGGCGGTGCTACCTGTCGCCACCCATCCAAGCTGGGGCAATCTGGGTCGATTGCTACGCCTTTGGGGGCTGGTACTTGCCTTCAATCTGATCGGCACTCTCCTGATTGCGTTTGCGATAGAGGCCGTGCTGATCGGCTCTTCGGAACAGCGTGCTGCGATGCTCGACGTATCGCGCAAGTTGCTCGAGCACGATTGGCTCGCCACGATGAAGCTTGGCATCCCGGCAGGCTTTCTCATTGCGGCGGTCCCATGGTTGCTGCCTGCAGCCCGCGGACAGTCCTTCTGGGTCGTGCTGACGCTGACCTATTTCATTGCGCTTGGCGGGTTTGCGCACGTCGTGGCAGGCTCTGGTGAGGCATGGTTGCTGGCCGCTGCGGGAGAGATCAGTTTTTCGTTTGCAATGTTGAATCTGATAGTTCCGGCGCTGTTCGGCAACATCATCGGCGGCACAGGGCTATTCGCTTTGCTTGCACATGCTCAGGTCAGACAAGAGCTATGAGCGCCTTCACAAAATGCGACTGTGGGTCGGCATCCGCGGGAATGGTCTGGCCGTGAACGACAAGCATCCAATCCTACTATCTACCCTGTGCGGGTCGATTGTAGCCTTGGCTGATCACCCTCAAGTGCATGTCTCGGAACTACCTAACTTTCCCGTGGCTTTCCAAGCGAGGTATTCGAGATAGGGCTAGCCATGATGCCGGACGAGAGCGCGTGTAACAGGATAACAATCCAGCCTGGTATTACCGCGTCGGCGACGTGCGAGGTGGCAATCGCGAACTATGCCGATGTCGTGATCGTCAAACGAGGTTCGCCCCGCAGCAAGCTTTCGAGATGAGCCGCGCCACCCTCGTCTTTCTCCACGCGCTTGGCTCTAGTTGGCACGAGTGGGAACAAGTCATCGATCTGCTGCCGGGCTATGACTGCATAGCGCTTGATCTGCCTGGCTTCGGGGATCGGCCATTGGCAAACCAAACCGATCCCGCGCGTCTGGCCCACTGGTTGACCCATGAAATCGCCGAACGACAGCTCAGCGCTAGCGTTCTGATCGGGCACAGCATGGGTGGAAAGATCGTCACTCTAGCCGTGGCGCGCGCCGTATCGGGCGGACCTTCGTTGGAAAGCGTTCGTGGCGTGATTCTGGTTGCAGCTTCTCCTCCCGCGCCCGAGCCGATGGACGAAGATCGCCGGGCCGAAATGATGAAGTGGTTCGCCGGCGGGCAAGCGACATACGAAGATGCAGCGAAGTTTGTCGATGACAATACGGCCGATCCGTTGCCGCAAGCCTTGCGTGAGCAAGCGATAGCGGACGTGATGCGGTGCGATCCTGAAGCCTGGTTGGCTTGGCTCGAGCATGGGAGCCGCGAAGACTGGAGCGCCCAGATCGGGCAGATAGACCTTTCCGCCCTGATCATCGCGGGAGCGAAGGATGGCGATCTTGGCGAGCCAGCGCAGCGCCACCTAAATGCCCCCCACTACCGGGACGCACGCCTGGAGGTCATCTCCGATGCGGCACATCTTATTCCCTACGAGAAACCACAGGCGCTGGCCGCTCTGATCGATCGCCACGCTGCTTTCGTAACCGGCACCTCAGCCGCTCACACACACCTTTCTCAACCATCGCAAAGCTGAAGGAGTTCACTATGGATTTGGGCATCAAGGGCCGCATCGCGTTGATCAGCGGAGCGGATTCCGGCATGGGCAAGGAAACCGCGCGGTTGCTGCTGGAAGCGGGCGCAAAGGTCGCGATCACCGACCAGGCCGGCGGGTCGCTGGACGATGCCGCCGCTGACTTAACCTCTTTGGGCGACGTGATTGCCGTCACCGGGGACGTGACAAAGCCGGACGAAGTGAAAGCCATCTGGGAACAGGTGCGCGAAAAACTGGGAGAGCCGGACATCTACGTCAACTCCGCCGGCGTGACCGGGGCGACTGGCGACTTTCTGGAGGTGGATGACGAGGGCTGGCAGCAAACGCTGGACATCAACCTGATGGGCGCGGTGCGCATGTGCCGCGAGGCGATCCCTGCGATGCGCCAGAAAGGATGGGGCCGGATCGTGCTGCTCGCGTCCGAAGATGCGGTTCAGCCCTACGTTGAAGAGCTGGCCTACTGCGCTTCGAAGGCCGGCATCCTCAGTCTGGCGAAGGGCCTTTCAAAGGCATATGGCGGCGATAATGTCCTGGTGAATACGGTCTCGCCCGCCTTCATCGCCACCCCTATGACCGACAAGATGATGCGCAAACGAGCCGAAGAACGCGGCGAAAGCTTTGACGAGGCGATCGTCAGCTTCCTGGACGAGGAACGCCCCGGCATGGAGCTGAAGCGTCGGGGCCGTGCCGAGGAAGTGGCCGCAGCGATCGTCTTTTTGTGCTCCGAGCGGTCCAGCTTCATCAACGGGGCCGGCCTGCGGGTTGATTCAGGCTCGGTCTTCACGATCGCCACATGAAGGCAAAGCGGGGCTGCGGCATGAACTGCTGCAACCCCGCATTTGACGTTCAACCGACGCCGGCGCCACCCGTCACGCCGTAAACCTCACCGTTCATGTAACTGGCCTCCTGACTGGCCAAAAGCACATAGACCGGGGCAAGCTCTACCGGTTGGCCGGGGCGGCCATACTGAGTCTTGGCCCCGAACTGCTCGACCGCTTCGGGCGGCTGACCACCGGAGGACTGCAGCGCGGTCCAGAACGGTCCGGGGGCGACCACGTTGGCACGGACGCCCTTTTCCAGCAGCTGCCTGGCAAGCGCCTTGGTATAGGCGACGATCCCGGCCTTGGTCGTCGCATAATCAAGCAGGATGGCGGACGGCTCATAGGCCTGGATCGAGGCGGTGGTGATCACGCTGGCACCCGCCGGCAAGTGCGGCACCGCGGCCTGCGTGATCCAGTGCATGGCATAAAGATTGGTCTTCATCGTCTTGTCGAAGTCCTCCGAAGTGACCTTCGAGATATCCTCGCGGTTCTGCTGGCGGCCCGCATTGATCACCAGCACGTCGAGGCCACCCAGGCTCTCTACCGTCTTGGCCACCATGTCCCGGCACCAGGCCTCGTCGGTGATGTCGCCGGGCAGCGCCAGTGCCTTGCGTCCTTCCGCCTCGATCAGCTTGATGACCTCGTCGGCATCGGCCTGTTCCGATGGAAGGTATGAGATTGCCACGTCGGCGCCCTCACGTGCGTAGGCGATCGCAGCGGCACGGCCGACGCCGCTGTCCCCACCTGTAACCAAGGCCTTGCGGCCTTTCAGCTTACCCGACCCGGCATAGCTGGTTTCGCCATGATCGGGCTTGGGGTCCATCTCGGCGGCGAGGCCGGGTACAGGTTGCGGCTGACGTGGGAATGGAGGCTGGGGATATTGGTTACGCGGATCCTGCATCTGCAAGCGGTCGGACATGGATATCTCCTGTTCGTGTAATGAGTTACTCGCTTACTAACGCTCCAGGATCAGCAAGCATCCCGGTGGGAAAGTACGTCCAGCGCCATGACGTGCGCGAGATGGGACAAACCTTGCGGCAGGTTGCCGAGGAAGGCTCCCGTCTTGGGATCGGCCATTTCCGTCATGATGCCGACACCTCGATCGAGCGCATGGGAAACGGCGATAAACGCTTTTTCCGCCCGGTCGCGCTGGCCAAGCAGCGCACGCGCTTCCACCATCCAGAAAGTGCAGGCGATAAAGCAGCCTTCCTCGGCCGCGACGCCGCTATAGCGATAGTGATAAGGGCCAGCGCCCAGCTCGGCATCGATCGCATCCAGCGTCTTCTCCAGCTTGTCGCGCCCGTCAAAGCCGAAGCGGACCGCCAGGGCCAGCGACGCATCTAGCTTGTCGCTGCCGGGATAAAAAACAAAGGCTTGCCGGCCTTCTGACCAGCAGTTCTCCTCGATCCAGTCTGCAATCCTGTCCCGTTCGCGCGCCCAGCGATCGCGGCAGGTGGTGGGCAACTGTCCCTCGTCCGCCAGTTCGACGGCGCGGGCAAGTGCCTGCCAGCAGCTAATTTTGGACATCGTATAGTGTTGGCGCTCTTCCAGCTCCCAGATGCCGGCGTCCTTCTTGCGCCACGCATCGGCGCAAGCATCGGCGAGGTGCGAAAGTTGCTCGGCGCTGGCGGGATCGAGAATGTTGCCGCACGCGACAAAGCAAGAGGCAGTCTCAAAGATATCGCCATAAATGCCGTGCTGGTGCTGATCGGTAGCGACATTGCCGATTCGCACCGGCTGCGACTGACGATAGCCAGGCACCTCGATCTCAGTAACACCAGGCACTCGCTCGCCACCCAGTGTATAGCACACCCGCGTACCTTGCTCGTCGAGCCGCTTGAGCAACCAGGTGAACGCCGCCTTGGCCTCGGCGTGCGCCCCGGCCGTCAGAAACGCCTTGATCGTGTAACCCGCGTCCCGAATCCAGGCGTAGCGATAATCGTAGTTCTTGGGGCCACTGATCCCTTCCGGAACCGACGTGGTCGCCGCCGCCGCGATCGCGCCGGAGGGCGAATAGAGCAGCAGCTTTAAAGCCAGCACGCTTCGGATGAACGCCGATCTATGCTCGCCATCGTATTCGACCCTTGAAGCCCAGGCGCGCCATTCGCTGTCGGATACGTCGATGCGATCGTCTATGTCTGCAAGCGAGGGCACCACCAGCGGCTCGCCTTCACCCGCAACAATCGCCAGCACCTCACGCTGACCTTGCGCAATAGTCAAAATGCCCTTTATCGCCTCGTCAGCGGGCCGCGCCGCAAAGCCGTCGGTGTGCAGGAAAAGGCCAAGAACCGAGCCGACGTGAAACACGGCGTGCTTGCCGATCTGCGAGTGATAGGGACTGGCCCCATTCGCGCGGCGGCCGGGACGCATCTCGACGCTGAATGAGACGCGACCCTCCAGCCCCTCCACCCGGCGTGCGAGCTCGGCCCAAGGCAGCCGACCCGCGGTGCCGCTGTTCAAAGACTCCGTCAGCCGCGCTCGGCCGTTAGCGGTGGTGAAGATCGTTTGCAGGACGTTGCTGTCAGGAAGGTAGCAACGTTCCACCTCAAAGGCGTCGTCCGGTGTGATGGTGAAGCGCCCGCCCTCCTCGGGATCGAGAAGGCGGTCGAATAACGGCGGCGAATCCAGGTTAGGCACGCACCACCAGTCGATCGAGCCATCGGCACCCGACAGCACGACAGAGCGCCCGTCGCCAAGCGCGCCATAGTCCTCCAATTCGAGATAGCCATCGCGTCGCCACGAGGCTCGTGATGACGAACGCACTAGCGACTGAAGTGTGGCCAAAACACCGCTCACGCGTGAGCTGACCTGTACAGCTTCGTTCTGATCACACGTCAGCCTCTCTAGTTGATGACACGGCGAAGCCTGCACACCTCGACAACGTGCTATTGAACGCGGATGCCCCCTCTTGGTTCAGGCCTGACCCTTGCGGGCAAAATGGAACCGAGCCCAACTCTCATCACTTGATGGCCCGTTGGCTTTTGAGCCGTCTTCAAAAATCTCTTGGTACTGATGCCGCCTGTACTCGGCCTTTTTCGATTGCTCTTCGGCGACGCCAATGGTCTCGAACAGTCGTGACACCTATACAATCCGGGCGCAGAAATTTTATTATGCCGTTATTGGCGCGCCGCTCAGGTTCGGACTGGATGTTGGCTGGCGGTTCGGCGATAATCAAAGATAACAAGGTCAAGGACCGGCCTGCTGCCGTCCGTTAAGACAGGAGATGGCCATGATCGGAGCAAAGCGTATGCTGCTAGTAACCGCAGCAGTCACGATGGCGATCAGCACGGTAGGCGGCGTCGCCGCAAAGCCCAAGACCGCGGCCAGCAGCACGACCGAGGCAAACCCGCTTGCCACAGCTGATCAGAACGAAATCACCCGCAAGGCGCTAGCTGCGATCCAGACCGAACAGGTCAGGAAAGGACGCGATCTTGCCGCCTTCCGCTGGAAGGCCGTGCTACGAGACGAGCCTCCGGCCGAGGCTTGGCCCAGTTTCGACAGCATGATGGATGATTTCATGTTTAATTTCGCAATCAAGGCAGCGGCCAGCGATGCGAACTATCCGAAAGTCGTCCACATTTATACTCCGCCGCATAGCTGGCAAGGCATGGCTGTGCCCGGCTCACGCTGGGGCGGAGATAATCCGGACAACATCTACCGTTGGATACCGATCGACAGCACCGGCCACTTCCGGCTGAATGGGAAGGTCAGTGCCAATCCGCCGTCGGATGTGTCTTATGTGTTGGTGGGGGACTGGAACACATCCAAAACGCTCAACATGGTTGAGCAATCCGACCTCAAGGTTAACTCGGATGGCAGCTTCTCGATCACGCTCGATCCCGAGCCTGCAAATGGCAGGGCCAATCACATCCAAACCTTCCCGGGCGCGAAGGCATTATTCATCCGTGATTCGCTTGGCGACTGGAATCAACGCGCCAACGCTCTGGCGATTCAACGCCTTGATCCGCCGTCCGCTCCTCCTATGACCGATGACCAGATCGCCGCGAAGACCGCCGACATTGCGCTTGAGGCACTCCCCCATGTCTACTGGTTCTACAAGCTTGCCCACGGCCATCCCAACGACATTACTCAGCTGACAAAATCTGGTTCGGTCGGAGGGCTGCTGACGCAACGCGCCGGTAGTGGGCTCGCCGTATTGGCTGACGATGAGGCTATGCTCATCACCATGGACCCTTCGGATGCTGCTTATTACAGCGTCGTAGCGCACAACAACTGGTGGATCACCATCGACTATGCCAACCACACTTCCAGCCTAAACAACAGCCAAATCACGAAGAATGCGGACGGCACCAGTACATTCGTGATCGCCCCGCGCGACCCGGGTGCGCACAATTGGATTGATACCGGCGGCCTGCACACCGTGCCGCTTGTCATTCGCACGCAAGGCCTATCAAAGAACCCGGCACGCGAACCCTCGATCAAGTTTCGCGTTGTCAAAGTGAATGAACTTAAAACCGTACTACCGAAGGAGACTGTCTGGGTTACCCCGGCGCAGCGCCATTCACAGATCACCGAACGCCAACGCCAAATCGCGGCGCGCATGGCCGATCACTGATTGGATCAACAATCCGCAACAATCTGCCACTCGGCCAACGCTGCTCAGTGGCAGTGCTTCGAAGTCTTCCTATCTGCGAGGTGGCGTTCTAAACTGATTTCGTTGTGGAAGTTGCCTTAGCCCCCTTGAAGCCACGCACGAAATCTGCGGTAGATGTTTAGCAGCGACCGGTAATCTCGTTCCGAAATTCGTCCGACCTAATTTTTCATACATCCCGCAAGCATGGTGAGTTCCGGCCCGCAACCCTTACCGACGGCTGCCCAGCGTCATCTTGGCTCCGGCATAAAAGTAGCGGCCTACGGGCGAAATCGGCACGTTCGTTTCAAAACCGATGTCCGGCGTCTGATTGGTGCAGTTGTTCACACCTGCGTAGAAAGCGAAGGCATCCCCGACCTGGTATTGTGCTCGAATGTCGTGCTGCCACAATTCCTTGAAGCGGAAGTACTGCGGATCGACATAGCTCGGATTGCCGTCGGTGGCGACCCGCTCGAACCGGCGCACGCCATTCTGCCAGCGCAAGTTGTAGTTCACGGTCAGCGCGCCCAACGTCCAGCTTGGAGAAAAGGTAAGGTTGTACTTGGGCCTGAACGGGCGGTCGCGATTATCCTGAACATCGGCGCCGATGGTCGGGATCTGCTCCAGCCGGTGCAAATAGCCGCCGACGAGCCGCATATCGAAGGTGCCGAGATTGGCCGTGTCAACCTGGTATGCAGCGTTCAATTCCAGGCCGGCGGTTCGGAATGCGGCGACGTTCTCGGGCTGGACGATGTAACTGTCGATATAGCCGCTGCCCGCCTGCCGGCTGATCGCATCGCAGAAAGGGTTATCGGTGGTTGGCTGATCCACGCACAACGCGGCGACCGTGGAGGCGTTGGCGGTGTTGATCGCGTCCTTGATGCGGATGTCGTACCAGTCCAGCGCGATCTGCAGACGGGGTAGCGGCCGCAGGACCAGGCCAGCAGTCCAGGTGCGTGCAGTCTCAGCCTTGAGGTTGGCATTGCCCTGTCGAGCGCCGGGAATGTTGATGTTGGCGTTAGGGTTGTTGGCGCTGGTGAAGTTGGCCGCATCACCGCCAGCCGATCCGATCAGCGCCGCGCAGTTTGCCGCACGGTACTGCGTGCCATCGCCACGATTGCCGAGATAGCACGGGTCGGTTACGAAATCGCTGTCTCCCGTGCGTGGGCGGAACACTTCGGCGATGTTGGGCGCACGGACGGACTGGCCGTAAGACCCGCGCAAGGTGACTTGCTCTACAGGAGCCCATACGCCGTTGAACTGGTATGTCCTGGTGCTGCCGACCGTTGAATAATCGGAATAACGCCCCGCTGCGCCGACCGACAGCAGGTGCGCAAAAGGCCGGTCTTTGAACAATGGCAGGTTCAACTCGCCGAACGCCTCCCACACGTCAAATTTGCCGCTTGACGGGGTTGGGATGACGTACTCGTCATATTGGTAGAAGACGTTGTCAAGCAATTCCTGCGCGGGCCGGAAGCGACTGGATTCGCGCCGGTACTCACCGCCGAATGCGAACTGAACGGGGCCACCGGGTAGCTGGAACAAGGAGCCGAAGTCGCCGCTTATCGATGCGTTGGCGACATGCTGTTCTAGACGGGCATTGCTGACGGGATCGAATAGATAATAGTCGTAGGATGCCGGGTCGACGGTGTTTGCGCCGAAGGTGTTGACGGGCACGCAGCCTGCCGCGCGCGCCGCCGCGGAACGACAAACGATCCGCCCGGTCGCGGGATCGCGCACGGCGTCAAGCGCGGCGGTAAAGCGGTCGCTCAGCCGGTCGTTCAGCTTGGTCGCGCGAACGTCGGTGCGTCCGTAAGTATAATAGGCATCGTATGTGGCATGGTCGGATATTTTTCCGGTCACGTCGATGACGCCGCGGTAGGTCCGCCGGCGATCCTCCTCGCCGCGGCGCGGAATATCGAAATTGTTGCGGCTAATGTCGATCGCGGTCAGCCCGGCCTGCTGGGCCGCCGCCAGGATGCTGGCCGGGATAAACGGATTGTCCAGCGTGACGGTGGCGGGATAGTTGCCGCCGTACCCGGCGAACGTGCGCACGGTACTCTGCACGAACTTGCCTTCGACGCTGACCTTGAAGGCCTCCGATGCTTCGAACCGGCCGAGTAGATTGACGGCATGGCGCTCGGTTTTGGGATAGATGTCGCCAATGTAGCCGGCCACCGGCGTATCGTCCCCGCCGGTCGAGTAGCCGTCGTTCTCAAGCACAGTTCCTGGTGTGTAGATCCGCCCGTCTCCCCGATATCGCACGCCCGCGATATCGACGATTCCGTAGGTAGAGCTGTCCGGGTAGCGAATATCGCGCAGTGGCCCCTTCTGATAGCTGCCGGCCTTCGACGGATCATAGCCGTTCAGGTTGACGAAGTTCGCGCGATTGGCGCTGCGCAGATACTTGCGAGCGTCGTTCGCGAGTGGGTCATCGGCATTGTACTCGTAAGCGACTGTCAGATTGGCGCGGCCATCGGCAAAGTTGCGGCCGGCGATGATCGAGGCGAAGCGATTGCCCGCGTCCCCTTGCTCGGAGATGCCAATTTGCGCGCGGGCGGAGATGCCATCGAAGTTGCGACGCAGGACGAAGTTGACGACGCCGGAAACGCCATCGGCACCATACACCGCCGACGCCGCACCGGTCAGCACGTCGACCCGCTCGATCAGGTCGGTTGGAATAGTATTGATGTCAACTGCGGCGCTGTCTGGCTGGCTGGCCACGTGGCGGCGGCCATTCACCAGAACCAAACTGCGATTGGTGCCAAGGCCACGCAGATCGAGCAGGTTCAGGCCAACCTGGCCCAGAGCGCCGTCTGCCTGCGAGTTGCCTGCCGTGCGCGTGCTGTCCAACGAGTTGGTAAGCGCTGGCACCCGCTGGAGGAAGGTGGTGACGTTGGTGTTGCCGGACTGTGCGATCGAGGCGGCGTCGACGAGACAATGGGGTTTGGCGCGGCATAGTCGGGCCGTCGGATGCGCGATCCTGTGACGACGATCGCATCTTCCGTGTTCCGGGTCGTGCCCTGCCCCGCGTCCTGCAACGTTTCCTGTGCGATCGCAGGCGATCCTGCCAGGATCACGGCACAACCTGAGAGCAGCGCCCGGCGCATCGTCGATGTCTTATTCATTGCCCTCAGCACCCCTGCTTCGTCCGGCTTGTGTTCCTGCCGTTTGACGCGAAAAACGCGAGCTTACAACTTGTTACAATAGACCCCTTGGGCAACTGGCGCGTTGTCGCGCGTACGGTCATAAGGAATCATGGGGGTATGGGGAGATTATCGCGGCGAGCACCTGACGCGCAGGAGCGTTCTCGTAGGCGCCACCGCAATGGCGGCTACCTCTTGCGGATCAAAACCGGCCTCCCCGCCGCTGCGGTTTTGGGCGACCAGCTATGAGGGCGATTACTCCCCCCACCTGATGCCCGCCTTCACCGCCGCGACCGGTATCGAAGTCGATGTGCAATCGGTGCCATCCACCGCGGCTCACGAAAAGATGCTCACCGCATACGCTGGCGGCGTGTTGCCAGACGTGTTCATGCTGCCCTCCGGCTGGATCGGCGAGTTCGCGACGATCGGTGCGCTCGCGCCGGTACCCTCGCCCGATCTGGTGACGGATATCGTCCCCGCCGCCCTCGCCCTTGCGCAAGTAGAAGGCAAAAACTGGGCCGTTCCATGGGCGGCCGCGCCCCAGGTTCAATTCTACCGCCGCGATCTGCTGCAGGACGCCGGTTACGCCAGCATGCCGACAAGCTGGAACGCATGGCGCGAGATGGGCCGCACGATCAAGCGCCGCCGCCCGGACGAGTTCGTGTTCCTAACCCTGCTGAACTGGCCCGACACGCTGTTCTCGATGCTCTACCAGACCGGCGCGTCGATGCTGCGCGACCATAACACGCGCGGCAACTTCCGTTCGGCAGCGGCAGAGGCCGCCTTCGCATTCTACCTTTCGCTGTTCACCGAAAACCTGGCCCCCCGCGCCCTATCGACGGAAGTGCAGGACCCCTTCGCGGCCTTCGCGCAGGGGCGATATGCCGTGTGGCCAAGCTGGCCGACACTGCTGCTCGACCTGCATCGCCGCCGCGCGGAGATCCCGGCGGACCGCTGGGCGGTGGCGAGGCTCGCGGGTCCGAACGGCCCGGGACCTGCTGCGATGATTGCTTCGAACGTGGCGGTCAGCGCCGCCACGGCGCGTCCAAAAGCCGCTTGGGCATTGGTTCGGCATCTGACCTCGGCCACCAGCGAACTGCGTTTTCAGCAGTTGATCGGTAACCTGCCCGCCCGGGCAAGTGCCTGGGCTTCGCCGCAACTCCAGGCGCCGGTGCTGCGGCCCTTCGCCGAGCAGATGCGCGAACCCGCGATGGCGCCCAAGATCATCGAGTGGGAACGGATCCAGATCGAAGTGCAGCTTGTCGCCGAGCGCGTCGTGCGTGGGCTTCTGACCATCCCGCAGGCGCTCGCCACCATCGATGACCGCATCGATCAGATACTCGCCAAGCGTCGCGCGCTGGTAGAGGCCGGGCGCATCGTATGACCCGCCAGGAACGCACTGCCTGGCTGTTCACCGCGCCGGTGCTGGCGATTATCGCTGCGATGCTGGTGCTGCCGGTAACCCTCGCCCTGGCGCTCAGCCTCACCGACTACAGCATCTATGCGCTGGCGGACTGGAGCAATGTGCGCTTCGTCGGCCTGGGTAACTTCGCGGAGCTTTTGCGCACCGCATTGTTCTGGCGGGCGCTGGCGAACACCGCCCTGTTCGCCGCGCTCGGCGTGCCGATGGCGATCGGTGCATCGCTGGGCGCGGCGCTCTTGCTGCACGATACCACGGTACGATGGAAGCCGCTGTGGCGGGTGGCGCTGTTTGCCCCCTATGTCACCAGCGTAGTAGCGACAGCGGTGGTCTGGCGGTTTTTGCTCAACACGCGCTTCGGCCTCATCAACTACGCGCTGGGTTGGCTGAGCCTGCCCCCGGTCGACTGGCTCGGCGATCCCCATGCCTCGATCCCGGCGATCCTGCTGTTCGTGACCTGGAAGATCTTCGGTTACAACATGATCGTCTTCACCGCCGCGCTGTCCTCCGTGCCGCAAGACCTGATGGAGGCCGCCCGGCTCGACGGTGCGTCTCGCTGGGGGCGCTTTCGCCATGTTACCTTGCCGGCGATCGGGCCGACACTGCTGCTGGCCTCCGTGATGAGCGTGGCAGGCTTCCTGCAGATCTTCGCCGAGCCCTATGTCATGACCCTGGGAGGCCCGGCGCAGAGCACCGTCACGGTGCTTTACTTCATGTTCGACGAGGGGTTCAAATGGTGGAACCTGGGCCAGGCCTCCGCTGTGGCGCTGATCCTGTTCATCCTCATCCTGGCGATCACTTTCGTGGAGACCCGGATTGGCAAGCGGAACCAGTGGCTTTGATACAGCGCCGCCGCATCCGCGCGATCGTCGCCAACGGGCTTGTCGCCTTGCTGACGGCGGTCACGCTGATCCCGCTTGTCTGGATGGTCACCGTCTCGTTCATGCCACGGGGAGCTTCGAGCCACTTTCCGCCGCCGTTCTGGCCCGAACGGTGGTCTGGCGAGAATTACTACGAGCTCCTCGTCCGGCGTGAGATCGACGGTGCATGGTTCGACTATCGCGTGCTGCCCGCGCTCGGCAACAGCCTGCTCATCGCTGTGATCGCGACGGTGCTGGGCCTGCTGCTGACCGTCCCGGCCGGATACGCATTTGCGAAGCTGCGTTTCACCGGACGCGAGCGGCTATTGAAGCTGCTGATCGCCGGATTGGTGGTGCCGGGACAAGTCGCGATGCTGCCGCTGTTCCTGCTGTTCAAGGAACTCGGGCTGGTCAACAGCTTCGCTGGCGTGATCCTGCCGGGTCTCGCCGGTATTTTTGCGATCCTGTTCGTGCGTCAATCCGCCCTCGCCATCCCAGACGAGATGCTTGATGCGGCGCGCCTGGATGGAGCCAGCGAGGCGAGGATATTCCGGTCCATCGTGCTGCCGCTGCTGGCTCCGATCACCGTCACGCTGGCGCTGTTCCTGTTCCTGGGCAGCTGGAACGATTTCCTCTGGCCGCTGATCATCCTCACCGACCAGAGCAAATACACCCTTCCAGTCGCGGTCGGCGCGATCGTGCGCGAACATGCGGCCGACGGCGAACTGATGATGGCTGCCTCTGTCGTCACCACCCTGCCGGTGCTGCTGATCTTCCTGCCCCTGCAGCGCTTCTACATCAGCGGCCTGCTTGGCGGCAGCGTCAAGGGCTGATGCGCAGCAACGCGCACCCTTGCGCATCGAACACATGGACCTGCTGCGGCGGCACGCCGAAGCGTAGTGTCTCGCCCAGCGAGACGACCTGATCGCCGGGCAGCTGAGCGACGACCGTTCCGATATCACCTCTTGCCCCCAAGTGCACGAACGAGAGCGGGCCAAGGCGCTCGAACAGTTCCACCGCGCCCTGGAAGGGGCCATGCTCGTCAGCGATCAAGTGCTCGGGCCGCACACCCACCGTAACGGGGGCGCCAAGGAGATCAGGCGTGGCGCGCACATCGGCTCGTAAGGTCTTGCCTTCCGGTAAGCGAAGGCTGATACCGCGCTCGTCTATCGCTTCGAGCACCGCGGCGATCAGGTTCATGCCCGGAGAGCCGATCGCCCGCGCCACCGCCAGTGTCGCCGGCTCCGTGTAAAGCTCCAGCGGTGCTCCGACCTGCTCGATCCTGCCCGCACTCATGACCACGATGCGATTGGCCAGCGTCATGGCCTCAAGCTGATCGTGCGTGACATAGACCATCGTCGCACCCAAACGCCCATGCAGCCGCGCGAATTCATGACGCATCCTGACGCGCAGTTCGGCATCGAGGT
Source organism: Novosphingobium fluoreni (assembly GCF_014196615.1). GTDB lineage: Bacteria > Pseudomonadota > Alphaproteobacteria > Sphingomonadales > Sphingomonadaceae > Novosphingobium > Novosphingobium fluoreni. The sequence goes on along the minus strand of NZ_JACIDY010000004.1, from coordinate 58,321 downwards.
TGGACAAGGGCTCGTCGAGCAGCAGCACGCGCGGTTCGCGCACGATGGCTCTGGCAATCGACACCCGCTGACGCTGGCCACCCGACAATGCCGCCGGCCGCCGCTTCAGCAGAGCATCGAGGTCGAGCGCCTCGGCGACAGCGGCGACGCGTGATCGCACCTCCGCCTTGCCAAGCCGCTGTACCTTCAGCGGAAAAGCGATATTCTCTTCTACCGTAAGGTGCGGGTAAAGCGCGTAGGACTGAAATACCATCCCCAGGCCTCTCTCCGCCGGCGGGGCATCGGTCACGTCGCGACCATCGATGAAAACGCGGCCACCGGTGGGCCCCACCAGGCCAGCGATCAAGCGCAGCAAGGTAGATTTGCCGCAACCTGATGGCCCGACGATGACAACGAACTCGCCCTCCTCTATCGCAAGATCGATAGGGTGCAGCACGTTGATCGCCCCGAACCTCTTGCTCAACTCGGTTATGCAGACTGATGCCAAGGTCGCTCTCGCTAATGTTTTGATTAGACGCGCAAACCGAGCGCCTTGTGCGAAGCGTGACCATCAAAGCGCCCTATTGTCGAGAGTGTCCCGACGGGCAGCGTCGGAGTTATTGTGCCATGGGCGAAGGAGGGTGATGCTCTGCGTCTTCCAGCAGGTTGTTAAAAACAACAAGATCGCCCAACGCAGCAAAACACGACCTATTCCTGCGATAGCAGGCCAAGGCATTCTTTCACAATCCTCTCCCCTTGGCGTACCGGCAGAACTTTTGCATCGGGGTGTCGTCGAGAGGATGAGAGCGAGATATAGCCACTTCTGCAAGGTCAAATACGGATCATGTCGCCACTGTCACGATTAATCGCATCTGCGACGAAGTCCCCGTCCGGCCATTTCACGGTGAAACTTAGGCGATTGTAGTTCTCAGTTCTGACTTTAAGCTAGCGCGTGCAGCCTGGCTTGCTCCCGTCGATCCTCATGGGCCGGCTTCGCTATCCGTCGCCGGATGCAGCCAGCGTTTCCCCCGCAACAGTAGGGCGCGGGGATGCTGAGTTTGTCATATGTTTCCATGATGCCACCAAGCCAAACACGTGGTGAGATAGGTAATTGTATGTGTTTTGAGCAAAAGTTGCTTCATGCGGCCGCGATTGGCTGTGCCCATGACTGAGCGCGGTTAGCGATAGGGAAAAAGCCGTCAGCGCTGATCTGTTATTCGATGCTCCCCCGCGACTATATCGCAGCCACGATCAAGGCAGCAAACGATGGCATTCCTTGTCTAGCGCGGATTGAATATCCTCAATCGGATGGTACGATCCGACCTGATTTTGGCGACCGGGAAGCGATATCACGGCGGCCGGTAAAAGGGAGAGAAGTGGCATGAAGCGTTTTGGCTTGCTGTTGTTTGCGTCAATTCAGGCCATAGGCCTATCATCAATCGCCCATGCCCAGGACGCGGCACCAGCTCCGGAACAGACGTCCGCACCCGCAAGTGGCGACATCGTCGTTACCGCACGGCGTCGTGCGGAATCTCTTCAAAATGTGCCGATCTCGATCACTGCGGTTTCCGGCAGCAAGTTGGTCGATGCTGGCGCCACCGATATCGGTTCACTCCAAGCCGTCGCCCCCGCGCTAAACGTTACAACGTCGGGTACCAGCCGCAACGTCTTCTCGCTCTCGCTGCGTGGCCAGCGGACGAACGAGTCCCAACTCCTTACCGACGCACCGGTCGGCGCCTATTTCGCGGAAGTGCTGCAGGCCCGCACCGCTGGCTTTGGCTTCTCGCTTTACGATCTTCAGTCGGTTCAGGTGCTGAAGGGCGTTCAGGGCACGCTGTTCGGCCGCAACATGACCGGCGGCGCCGTGCTGGTAGAACCCAACCGCCCGACCGACAAGGTGGAGGGCGAGCTACGCGGCCAAATCGGCAATTATCGCCTGCGCGACCTTTACGGCATGGTCAACCTGCCAATCACCGACTGGGCGGCCTTGCGGGTCGCCGGCAAGACCCGCGAGCGCAAGGGCTTCACCACCGACATCAGCGACGGCCGCGACTATGACGACCAGAATTTCGACTCCTTCCGCGCCTCGCTGCTACTGAACCCAGGAGACATTGAGTCAATCACGATCTTCGATTGGGTGCGCAGCAAGACCCACGGATCTGCTCTCTACCCGACCGCGATCGACCCAACCGCCCCGGCGATCGCCGGCTATGCCGCGTTGCGTGGCTTCGGCTTTCCCGTGCCCGATCCCGTAGCCCAGTTCGCACGCCAGCAGACGTTCGGGCGGCAACAGATCGATCAGGGGCTGGGCGATGGCGGCAACCTGGACGCGTATGGCCGCAAGCCGTCGGAGTTCATCAAAAACTACGGCATCAGCAACCGGACCTCGATTCCGATCGGCGATCTCACAATCAAGAACGTCTTCGGATATCGCAAGCTCAACACAAACACCTTCCAGGACTTGGATGGCGTCCCGGCCATATTGATCCAATCCAACCAGTTCAAACGCATTCAGCAGTTCAGCGAGGAGCTGCAGCTTCAGGGGGACGTACTCGACAACAAGCTCACATTTGTGGCCGGTGCCTATTATTTCCTGGAAAAAGGCTCTGACGGATCGACCTCGCAGCAATTCCCGGAGCTGGCGATCGTCGGATCGGGCCTGCCGCTCTCGACCCCCGCTATCCTGTTCCGCAACCAGCTTGGCGGAACCGGTCGTGCAGAGGCAATTGCCGGTTATCTGGCGGGCACCTATCGCTTTTCAGACAAGCTCCAGTTGTCCGCGGGCCTGCGCTACACCGACGACAAGCGCCGCGCGACGGTCAGCCCAAGTCTTCCTGCGCTTGGCGTCTGCCTCTTCCGCGATCCCAGCGGCACCCCGCTTCCGTTCAATGCGTGTAGCCGCACAAACAGCCGCTCGTGGAACGCGCTGACCTGGGATGTCACGCTGCAGTACCAGCCGACCGAAGACATCACCGCCTACGTTTCAACTCGGAAGGGCTTCCGCGCGGGCGGCTTCTCGCTACGCGCGACGTCGGATGCCGAGCTTGCGCCGTTCAATCCGGAGAATGTGCAGGAATATGAGGTCGGCCTGAAGAACCGGTTCGATCTTGGTGGGCCCACTCTGTCAACGGCGCTGGCGCTCTTCTACCAGGATTACAAAAACGTCCAGAAGCAGACTTCCGGCATCGACGCCGCCGGCAACGTGACGACCATCATCGAGAACACCGCAGCGCAGAAGAATTATGGCGGTGAGTTCGATGCGACGCTCACATCCGGCCCTTTCAACGTCACGCTCGCTTACGCCTACGTCAACGTCGACATCACCAAGGGGCGGCAGCAGTTCGAATACGAACTGGTCGGAGCGTCCAAGCATCAGTTGGGCCTCAACGCGAATTACACCTCCACCATTCAGGAAGTGGGCGATCTATCGCTGAACGCCAGCCTCGCCTATCGTAGCGGCGTTTGGCTCGACAAGAATGACGAGCAGGGGCGGCAGAAGGCCTACGCGCTCGTCAATCTGCGCGCCGGTATCGACAACATCGGCGGAACCGGGCTGGGTGTCGCCGCCTTCGCCAACAACGTCACCAACAAATGGTATCGGGTCGGTGTGATCGGTATCTATCGCGAGGCCGGCTACCTCTCGAGCACATTTGGCGAACCACGGACTTACGGCATGGAAGTGTCATATAAGTTCTGAGGAATCAGGCAGGCGACAGACCCATCATAGGGTACTGTCGCCTGTAATCTTCGAAACGCACCTCTATTAGTTGTGAGCATGCTTGGCTTGCCGGATAGTCAACCAGTTGAGTAGACCTGACCGTGCTCAAACTAGCGCGATTCAGCTTCAATCAGAACTGCCGATACGGGGCGGATGAGAAGACAATCAAAATCTGAAGGGTGTAATCAAAATCGCCCTGATTTGATACAAGATGACGCTCATCCTGCAAGGGCAATAGGCCTGCCTTCACGTTCAGCAACTTTGGCGCGGACAAGGGGGATCAGTTCCCGCCCGTAATCAACGGCATCGTCCAGCGGCTCGAAGCCGCGGATCAGGAAATGGTCGATACCGATGTCGTAATAGTCCAACATGCCAGCCGCGACCTGCTCCGGCGTGCCAACCAGGCCCGTGCTGTTGCCCTGCGCGCCGGTCAGCGCAGCAACGCCAGTCCACAAACGCGTATCGCGCCGCCCGGCCTGCGCGGTCTCCAGCAGACGCAGTGATCCGGCATTTGCGGGGCGATGGCCGCTTATGGGCAGACCAGCCGCCTCACGGTTGGCGCGCACCTGCTCGACGATGTCATCGGCCTTCTTCCACGCCGCTTCCTCCGTATCAGCGATTACAGGCCGCAGCGAGAGCGAAAAGCCGGGATCGCGGCCGAACCTTTGCGCCGAGCGCCGCACTTGCCGCACGGCATCTTGAACCTGCTCAATGGTTTCGCCCCACAAGGCATAGACGTCGGCGTGCCGCCCGGCGACCTCGATCGCTTCTGGTGATGAGCCGCCGAAGAATACCGGCAGGTTTTGCGGCTTGATCAAACTGTGCGCGCCACGCGCTTCGTACCAGCGGCCTTTGTGATCGAACGGTTCGGCGGCGGTCCATTCCTGACGCAAGATATCAAGATACTCGTCGGTACGGGCGTAGCGCTCTGCCTTGGAAACCCCGACGTCCCCGTCGCGCGCCATTTCGTCGTCAGCGCCACCGGTGATGATGTGTACCGCGACCCGGCCGCCGGAAAGCTGATCCAAGGTCGCCAGCTGGCGCGCCGCAAGCGTCGGCTGCGTAAAGCCGGGCCGATGCGCCACCAGAAAGCCAAGCCGGGTGGTGATCGCGGCGGCGTGCGCAGCGACGAGCTGGCTTTCCGGCGAGTTGGAGCCGAACGGTATCAGTACGCGATCGAAGCCACCCGCTTCCTGCGCCTTCGCGGCGGCGTTGACATAATCGATATCGAGCGCCCTCTGACGCACGCCGCTGTGCACTTCGGAAGTGTTGTTGAAGCCAATGTAGCCGATGAATTTGACGGACATGATGTCCTCCTTGAAATGGCAAGAACCTTAGGATTTCAGATGACGAAGAAGCCGTGAGTGCCGTCGCGAGCCAGCTGATCGACCAGACCGTATTCCCAGTCGAGATAGGCCTGCATCGCCGCCTCGGGGTTGTCGGTTCCCTCGTATGGCCGCTTGTAGCGACCCTCCGGCCCACGCGGCGTGGGCGCGCCATCGCTTCCATATTCCAATGGACCGTCGAGGGCGTGTTCAAGAACCAGCACTTCCCAGCCCATCTGTGCGAGCCATGACGCGGTCATGTCCGCGCGTGAGCCGAGGTCGTCGGCCAAAACGATGCGGGCGCCGCGCACCGGCGCGAAATGATCGGTTTCCTGCACAAGCTGACCGCCGGGCGCCTTGCGAAATCCGGGAAGATGGCCGGCAGCGAAGGCTTCGGGCTGGCGCACATCGAAGCAGTAAAGCGTTCGCGCGGTCTCCGCCCGGATATGCTGCAGTCCTTCGGCATCAATCCGGCGCACGCCAGCCCGGTAGGCGACATCGCGTGCACGGACTTGGGCGATTTGCGCGTCGTCGTCGGCGAATTCGGCAACGCTTTCCTGCTGGCCGGTAGCGAGCCGTTGCCCGGCGAGCGTCCAGCCGATCGTGCCATTACGCAGCGCATATATGGGATTGGGCAACCCGGCATTGATTAGCGACTGGGTCCCGATGATGCTACGCGTGCGCCCCGCGCAGTTGACGATGATCGTAGTGGCTGGGTCGGGCGCGGCGATGGGTGCGCGCAAAACTAGCTCGGCACCAGGAACGCTGCGTCCGCTCGGGATGCTCATGGTGGCGTATTCGTCGAAGCGACGCGCATCGAGAATGGTGATATCGGCATCTTCGTCGATCAGCGCCTGCACCTGCGGGGCGGCCAACGAAGGCGTATGGCGGCGATGCTCGACAAGTTCACCGAACGCCTTGGAGTAGGAATTCACATCTTCGAACAATTCGTACCCAGCATCGCGCCATCCCGCCAGACCACCGGCCAGCACATCGACATGAGCGAAGCCGAGTGTCCGAAATTGCGTGACTGCCCGCTGCGCCAGGCCTTCGCCGTCATCATAGACCACGATAAACACGTCTTTGCGCGGAAGACGCCATTCGGCCTCCTCGTCGATGCGGCGAACGGGAAGCTGGGCGGCAAACAGGGGGTGTCCCCTGGCGAAATCGGCTTCCTCACGCACGTCGATCAGAGCGATTTCGTCTCGGGCAAGCAGCGCGGCGCGAATGGCGGCAGGTAGGACGCTCATTTCGATCGGTCCCATATGTTCGGCTGGGTGGTGTTCGCGTAGCCGGAGATGAAGCGCTTGGAATTGCCTTGCAGATCGTAGGTGGCCCGCTCCACTGCGCCGATGTTGCCGCCATACACATGAATCGAGATCGACGGCTCGTGCGGGCGGGCATTAGAAACGCGATGGATATCGCCCGTGCGCGGGCTGAAGGCATCCACCTCGCCCTCATCCAGGTAATCCGCTGCGCCGAATTGCTCGAGTTCGCCATCATGGCGGTGGCGGAACGTCTCTACCTGCTCGGCCCCGCGCAGCACACCGACCAGGCCCCAGACGCGGTGGTCATGGATGGGGGTGCCCTGCCCCGGCCCCCACACGAACGAAACGACGCTGAAACGCTCGCGACTGTCGCAGTGAAGCAGGTATTGGCGATACCCATCGGATGATGGCCGCGCGTATTCATCGGGCAACCAGTCGTCACGCGAAACCAGGCCGGCAAGCAGCGCGCCGCCGGCTTCCAGGATTTCTTCTTCGCGACTACCGGTGTTGAGCAATTCGGCAAAGCTGGTCACGAAACCGCGCAACCGTTCCAGCCGCGGCTGCACCACTATCCTGGCCGCCATATTCATGCGAAGGCCTCATGGCTTTGTCGAAACGGGATCACGCTCGCGTGCTCCGCCCCGCTGCCCAGGGCGCTGAGCAACCGCTGCCGCAGACCGCGAGCCACGTCTGAACGCTCGCCCCTCGGCGCCGTGATCCGTTCCTGTGTTACGATACGGCCCTGATCGAGTACGAGGACACGGTCTGCAAGGGCGATCGCCTCGTCGACATCGTGCGTCACCATCAGCACAGCCGGGCGATGGGCCTGCCATAGGGCCAACGTCAACTCATGCATTTTCAGCCGCGTCAGGGCATCCAGCGCGGAGAACGGCTCGTCCAGCAGCAGCAATTCCGGCTCACGCACCAGTGCGCGCGCAAGAGCCACGCGCTGCGCCTCGCCGCCTGAAAGCGTCAGCGGCCAGGCATCGAGGCGGTGGCCGAGACCGACTTCGTGCAAAGCCCGCTCCGCCTTGTCGCGAACAAGCCCGGTCAAGCCGCGAAGCCCTAATGCAACATTGCGCCAAACCTTCTTCCAAGGCAGCAGGCGGGCATCCTGGAAAACGACTGCGCGCGAGCCTGGTATCCGCACCGATTGGCCCGTGGCATCGTCCAGTCCGGCGAGCGTGCGTAGCAGCGTTGTCTTGCCCGATCCCGACCGGCCAAGCAGGACAACGAACTCACCCTTGCCAATTTCAAGGTCCAGATCAGAGATGATGACGTTATCGCCAAAAGCGCGGGTGAAGTTCGTAAGCCTCACGATCGGCTCGGGAACCGCTCGCAGACTATTTTGGCCTCGGTCAGCGGGGTGACGATCAGCTTGAAAAGAAAGGCGCGCGTCCATGTGTCTTCCTTTAATTTGGTTAGGTGCAGTCACGAGGCGACGTTGCTTGGGCGCCAGACCAAGGCGCGTTGCTCAATGATCCGGACAAGCCAATCGGCACCCAGGCCCAGCACGGCGTAGACCATCAGGCACACAACGATGATGTCGGTGCGCATGAAATCACGGGCGTTGTTGATGAGATAGCCAAGCCCTGCCGATGCGTTGATCTGCTCGGCTACCACCAGCACCAAAATGGCGACCGACAGGGAATAGCGCAGGCCGACCAGCAAGGAGGGCAGTGCCCCTGGCAGAATGACGTGCCAGATCAGTTCGAACCGGCTGAGGCCGAAGCTGCGCGCACCCTCGATCAGGCGGACATCGACGGCGCGGATGCCGCTATACAAATTGAGGTAGATAGGAAAGATCGAAGCGAACGCGATCAGTGCGATCTTGGGTGTTTCACCAATCCCGAACCAGACGATAAACAGCGGCGTCAACGCCAGCGTGGGTATGGTGCGCTTGATCTGCATGAGTGGATCAACCGTCACCTCGCCCGCCCGCGAAAGACCAGAAACCAGTGCAAGGATCAGGCCGGCGGTGACCCCGATCGCTAACCCGGATATCACACGCAACGCGGAGACGGCTAGATTGCCGGGCAACTCACCACTCGCGATCATCTGAAACATGGTGGTGAGCACCGCCGAGGGCGCGGCGAGTGTGCGCTGAGGAATGGTACCACTACGCGATGCGATTTCCCACAAGACCAAAAGAGCCACCGGGGATATCCATCGTGATCGACCCATACCGCTGAAAACTGGGGCGAAACGTCCTGTCGTTGTGATTGCTGTCATGCTCACATGGCAACAGATTATCTCTACCTCGGCAATTGAGTTATTAGCCCTTTCCTATCAGGAAACCTCATATGTCGCCTTTGGATGGGGGAAGAGCGTTTGAAGGCGCCGACAAGCTGAGGGTGAAACGGGGCGAGCCGACCACGGCATTCCTCGATAGATTTGCTATCGACGGCGTTATATCTACTACTTTGATTGAGTATGAGCTATGTTGCACGAGGAACGCGCAATTGATCTCTTTCTCTGACGTCAGGGCCCGCGCGATGCCTGTTAATCTACCGACCAATCTGCTGCGCGGTTTCGTGGCGATCGTCGATTCCGGCTCTATGCTGAACGCATCGGAAAAAGTCTTTATCACGCAGTCCGCGCTCAGCCTCCAGATCAAACGCCTGGAGGAATTGCTGCAGCAGGCACTATTTCATCGTGAAGGCCGGCGGCTTTCCCTCACCCCGGCAGGTGATCTGATGTTGGACTATGCCCGCAAAGTGCTGGCTTTGCATGACGAAGCCGTGAACGCTGTCAGTGCGGGTCAATATGCCGGTCCCGCGCGGATCGGCATGGTTCAGGATTTTGCGGAGACACTGCTATCGGGTCTGCTGGCGCGGTTCGCCGAACTGCATCCCGAGGCGCAGATTTACGCCCGCGTCGCTGGAACGGCCGACTTGCTTGCCATGCTGGATACGCGCCAGTTGGACATCGTCCTGGGCTTTGCCGCCAATAACGATCCGAACGCCATCACCATTGCGCCGATGGCGTGGTACGGCAGACAAGAACTGCTCGCCGATCCGACGGTGCCGCTCGCCGTATTGGAGCCGCCGTGCCGTTTTCGGGAAGCCGCCATCCGTACGCTGAAGGATGCAGGCAGGCCCTATCGCATCACCGTGGAGACCCCAAACCTCACCACGCTAAGGGCGGCGGTATCGGCAGGGCTAGGAGTCACCTGCCGCACTCATCTGTTCTCGCACGATGAGCCGATCGACTTGCCTGATATGCCGCTGCCCAAAGTGTCCTGCATTCTGCAGACAGCGCCGTCATTGTCCCACGCCACCGGCCGTCTCGCCGAACTGACGCGTGAGACGGTCGCCGCGTTGTAAGGCCGCAATAAGCCGAGGATTATCGCTTATTGCAAAGATCAATGATTTACGAGCCGGTTCTCATTGTCCGCAGGAGCTACATCACGCCTAGCCTCTCCCTCGTAAGAAGGAGCCCCAAGATGAGCCACATTTCGCTGCGCGAACGTTTTGCACGCCTTCAGGCAGAACGCGAGCAGACCTGGAAGCCTGAGCAACTGGCGGGTAACGCTCGGCAGCGACAGGCTTTGGTCGCAAGCCACGAGCCGGCAGCACATCCCCAGCCAGGTACTGTCATCGCGCCGTTCGCCTTGATCGATCAGGATGGGCGCGATTTGACGCGAGACACGCTGACCGCAGGCGGACCGGCGGTGCTGGTGTTCTTCCGCTTCGGCGGCTGTCCCGCCTGCAACATCGCTTTGCCTTATTACAACGAGACACTGTGGCCGAGCCTGCGCGCCGCCGGTATTCCCATGGTGGCGGTGAGCGCCCAAACTCCGGTGGATCGCGGCATCATCAATCGGCATGGCTTAACGTTCACCGTCGCCACCGATCCGAACTATGCTTTGAGCCGGGAACTGGGCATCACGTTCCTGCCCCATGATCGCCCTCAGGTAGCACCGGGGGAAGACTGGATCGGCAAGACGCTGGGCACTGACAGTTACGAGATGACCCAACCGGCGGTGCTGATCCTCGATCGCGGTGGCGAAGTGCGGTGGCTGGATATCAGCCCTGACTGGCTATCGCGCACCGAGAGCAATGAGGTCCTGGATCACCTTCCGGAAGTGGCACGCAAGGCCGCTGCCTGATCGTAGAGGAGGGATCCACCGAAAGACCCAGTCGGTGCCGCACCAGCCCTTTTCCTGCGCTTTTAACTCGAAATTTGAAGCCTGCGCCTACACGACGCAGGCTTACAGTCCCTCGCCGCCGACCCAGTGCGTATTTCCAAGATAGCGGGCCAGGTCCCATACCTGACGGCGGATGTCGGGCACCGCCACGATCTCCCACGCCTCGCCCTTGGTGATCGGCCCCACCGCACGCAGCCGGTCCTGTGGATTGCCGTCAGCGTCGCGCACCCGGCCCGACTGTTCGACGTCGAGGCCGAGTTGGTGCGCATCAGCGCGGATCAGCCCCTGAGCCGCCAGATTGCAAATCAACGGATGATCGGAACCCGTAATCGCCCCTTCCGGCCCGGTGCAGTTGATAACACGATCCGCGACAAGGCTGTGCACTTCAGTCTGGCCACGCGGCCGCCATTGCAGGTGCAAGCGGTCATCACGCGGCGCGGCACGGCATAGCTTGCCCGCGCTGAAGAGCAGCCGCCGCTCTTCCTCCAGCGCCTGCAACTGAATGGCGACGTCGGGCGCCAGACGGTGGCGGTGCACATCCCAATAGGGCCGCGCATGGCGAAGAAAGCGGCGTTGCGCGAGTGCGTCGTGCCGTCGCCAGAGATGCTGCGTGTGGGGGCGCAACTCATCAATAGCGGCGCGCCATCCGATCTCCTTGGCGCGGTCGCGAACCGAGCGCAGCAGCCACGATCCCCTGGCTTGCGGCTCGGTGACCGGGGTGACGGTGGGGCCTACTTCGGCGTGAGCACGCGGCTTCAGGCCGCGGCGCGAGAGCACGGTGATCCGCCCCCTGAAGCCGGAACGGTCAAGCGAGACAATCATGTCGGCTGCAGTGAGACCACTACCGAGCAGGACAATATGGTCGAGACCGTCCAAACCATCGAGCACGCCCGGCATCCAAGGATCAGCGAAATGCAGGGGCGGCGTAACCGCAGTTAATGGCGGCAGGGGTGCGGGCGGAAAATTGCCCAGCGCCAGCACCAGCGCGCGGCAATCGACGCGCCTGCCACTCGCGAGTGTCAGCTTGACTTGATCCGGAGCGACCGCCGCACCGACTGCCTCGCCCTGCACGATCTGGGCGCGTCCCGGAGCCGATGCGAGAGCGCCCAGCAACAACTCTCGCAAGTAATGGCCGTAGGCCAGGCGCGGTACGAAGCGGTTAGCTTGATCGCGATCCGAAAAGCCCATCCAGCGCACGAAATGCCCGAGATCGTCGGGAAATGCGCTCATGTTCGCAGCCCGTACGTTCAGCAGATGCTCGGGCCGGCGGGTACCGAAAGCCAGCCCCTTAGCCAATTGCCGCTCGTCACGCTCGACGATAATGACTTCAACGCCCTGGCGGATAAGGTTGACCGCCAGCAGCGTGCCGCTGAAGCCCGCGCCTACGATGGCGACAGGCAGACGGGCGGGGTTCGATGCCGTCATTTCAATTTCCGGTTCATGGTAATGAAAACGCCGGGAGACGAGACAAGGCTGCCCCGTCTCCTACCCGAGACATCACCAAGCAAGATTTACGCGCGCATAAAGGAAGCGGCCGTTAAAGCCGAACGGCGAGTAATACGGGAACGCTGTGCCGCCGTTGTTGTAGTTGATAACGTTGCTGTCCGGCACCCGATCGGGATAGACGTCGAACAGGTTGTTGACGCCGATCGCCACGTTCGACTTCCTCAACAAAGGCGCGCGCAATTCAGCGTCTACGATGACGTGCTTGCCGGTTTCCACATAGTCCACTAGACTGGAGGCAGGCTGCGTGACGCTGCCGTAGTAGGTGGCGCGCACCAAGCCGCCGAAGCCGGACTTACTCCAGTCAAGCTGCCCCGTCAGCTTCTCGCCGGGGGTACCGTCCTCGATGCTGACGATGCGCTGCTGGCCGAACAGCGCCGGGACCGTGATGGTGCCGGTACCGGTGGGAACGCGGGTCAGCTTCACGTCATTGAGGTTGCCCGCTACGGTAATGTCGAAGTTGCCCGCCGCGCCTGTCACCAGGCGGTAGTGCGCAACAAGGTCGATGCCCTTGGTGGTAGAACGAAGGCCGTTCACGAAGAAGCGCGCCGCGCTGACGTTGAACGGTCGCAGCAACGCGGTGATTGCCGGGCTGGAGTTCACGCCCGTACCCAGGTTGTCCGACAAGGCAAGCTGGTCGCGCAGCTTGATACGATAGGCGTCAACCGTCAGGTCGAACCCGCCCGAGCGAAAGACAAAGCCGCCAGACAGGTTGAACGACTTTTCAGCATCCAACGGTTTGCCACCCAGCGCCGTCGCCACCGGACTGGTAGATGGGAACGTGCCGATATCCACGACTGCTGCGGCCCCGTTGATATTCGTGACTTGCGGCTGCGTCAGCGTGTAGTACTGCTGTTGCAGCGATGGCGCGCGGAAGCCGGTGGAAACGGTGCCGCGCAGCGCGAAGCTGTCTGTCAGATCGTAGCGCGCGGAAAATTTGCCTGTCGCGGTTTCGCCGAAGTCGGAGTAGCTTTCGCCACGTCCGGCCAGCCCAAGCAGCAACTTCCCCAACTGCGCCTCCAGGTCGAGATATGCACTCACATTGTCGCGGTGGCGGCTGAGCGCATTGGCGGGCGAGAATCCCTGAAACCCTTGCGCGCCGCTGCCCAGCGTGCTGCCCAGCGCACCGTTCGGCAAGACGTAGGTCGCCACGCCGAGCGGGCCGCGCGCATAGCTCTCCACTTGGCCTTCGCGAATGGCAAAGCCCTCGTTGCGGTATTCCACGCCCCAGGCGACGTTGAGCGAGTTGCCGTCGGCGAAGTCGAACTTCTTGCTGACGTCCAGGCCACCCACGATCTGGTCGTAGATCAGCTTGCCGTCATAGAAGTCGGTTGGCGAGGCCGCTCCATAGGTCGAGTTGACCGAGTTGCGGGTGTGCAAGGTCAACGCGTTGCGGCCGTACGAGACGCTGAGATCGACTGCCCAGGTGCTCAGCTCGCCCTTGATGCCAATCGCGGAGTTGATGTCGTCCGACTTGACGTTGATCTTGGGCAGGAAGCCGTTGGGGTAAAATGATGACGTGAGATTGTTGGCATTGCCCGCGAGGCGGGGGAAGGCGGCGCCGGTGCTGTCGCGGTTCTGGTACCCGGCATAGCCGTAGACGGACCACACGTCGTTCATTGGTACGCCGAAGTTGGCGAAGACAGTGTACTGCTCCACCTCGGGATCGCCGAAGCGCGAGGTCACGGCGTTGGGAGTCACCCGGCGGTCAAGATCGCCGCGGCTGGTGTGGCCGCGCTTCAGGTAGTCGCCCGAAATCGTCAGGAAGCCGTCCTCACCGATGCCGAAGCCCTGCCAGACAGAGGCGTTGTACGTTTTACCATCGTGGCGATCGCGGCTTTGTCGCGCAGTTTTGACGCTTGTCTCGTATTGTCCGTAGCTGGCAGAAGCACCGCCGCCTGAGCGCGCTTCGCGCAGGCGCAAGTTGATGACGCCAGCGATCGCGTCCGAACCATACTGCGCCGAGGCACCATCGCGCAGTACCTCCACCCGGTCAAGCGCGACGGTCGGGATGGTGTTGAGATCGAAGGCCGCCGAACCCCGGCCCACCGAGCCATTCGTATTGAGCAGCGCCGAAGCATGACCGCGGATGCCATTGATCAGGACAAGCGTCTGATCGGGCGAGAGGCCCCGTAGCGTGGCAGGCCGGATTGAATCGGTTCCGTCCACCGCTGCCGAGCGCGGGAAGTCGAGCGACGGCGTGACGTTCGAAAGTGCCTGCCCTAACTCAGTGGTGCCTTGTGACCGCAGCGCGGCGCCCGAAAGCACGTCGACAGGCGAAGCAGTGTCGAGCCGCTGTCGCCCGGTCACGCGCGTGCCGGTGACGATGATATCGCTGGTATCGGCTGCTGTGCCGCGTTCAGCATCGCCGACCTGGGCGTGCACGAGACCGGGAGTAAGCAGCGCCGTCAACGACGAAGCGAGCAGATAGCGTACGTGAACTTTCATGGCGGCCCCCAATTTTCAAAATGCCCGATACACAAGTTGTAGAGTAGAGAATAGTTCTGCCCTGCGGGATCGGAATAAAATTCGTCCATTGATGGACCAACCTTGCAACATGGTGCGAGCCCCCGCTCCATGCCGAAAGGCAAAACGGCGATCAGCCGGCGATCGCCCGTGCGCGGGGTTCCTCGCGTCCTGCCCTCGCTCGCACGTTTCGCGGGATCGGAAGCCCAAGATTTTGGCGCAGAGTGGGATGTTCGTAATCGGAGCGGAACACGCCGCTCGCCTGCAGCAATGGGACAACTTCGCTTGTGAAGCGGCGGAACTGATCGGGATGCCCGACATAGACGTTGATGCCATCCAAAGCACGACACTCGAACCAACGCGTAATCTCGCGGGCGATAGTCTTCGCTGATCCAACGAAGGGCTGGTGAACTGGTCGCGTGCATGTTCGACCGTCTGGCGCAGTGTCAGGCCGCGCTCCTGGGCAAGTTGCGTGATCCGCTGCGCTTGGGTGAAGAAGCTGGAGGCCGCATAAGCCAAGGCCTCGGCCGGGAATGGCGCGTCGAGATTGTACTGCCGAAAATCGTGCCAGCCGAAAGCGCGGCCGAACTCAGCCAGCGCCTGATCGAAGCTTTGGTCAAGCCGGCGTTGCTCACGCTCGATTTCTCGGGCGTCATCGTCGGTATCTCCCACGGTGATCGTAAAGCCGGGCAAGATGATCAACTCGTCTGGATTGCGGCCCCGCGCAGCGGCACGCGCCTTGAGGTCGGCGTAGAATGCCTGACCCTGCGCCAACGTCTTGGCGTGAGTGAAGATCGCATCGGCGACACTCGCGCCCAGATCGCGCCCTTGATCGGAATCGCCCGCCTGGAAGATCACCGGCTCCCCTTGTGGCGAGCGCTGGATGTTGAGCGGCCCGACTACCTGGAAATGCTCGCCCTTGTGATCGAGCGCATGAAGCTTGCTCTTGTCGAGGAACACGCCGCTTGCCCGATCCCCCACGATCGCGTCATCCTCATACGAGCGCCACAGGCCGCGGACGACATCGAGATATTCAAAGGCGCGGCCATACCGGGTGTCGTAATCGAAATGCTCATCGCGGCTGTAGTTGCCGGCGGTACCGGCATCACCACTGGTCACCACGTTCCAGCCTGCTCGCCCCTTGCTGATCAAATCCAGAGACGCAAGTCGCCGGGCAAGATTGAACGGTGCGTTGTAAGAGGTCGTCAGCGTACCGACCAGGCCGATATGGCTGGTGGTTACCGCCAGCGCGGACAAGAGCGTCAGCGGCTCAAGCCGATTGAGATAGTGCGGGGGCGAGTCCGGCGTGATGAACTGGCTATCGACGATGAAGACAAAATCGAATTTGGCAGCCTCCGCCTGGCGGACAAGCTCGATATACCAATCGATACTAACGCTCGCATCGATCGGGATTTCGGGGTTACGCCAGCGATTGGTCTGGCCGGGACCACCGACCCCGGTTGGAACGAGGCCGAGTTTCAGCTGTCGCTGGGTCATGGGAAAGTCCTCCGGGATCGTACGGGATCAGAGTGTTTGGAAATGCGATGCCACTGATATGGGCCGGGTCAGCAGGCCCCCTTCGTGGAACACGTCGGCGATCTGCTGCTCTTCGGCAATAAGGCCGGCATCGATGGGAGCGGGCACCAGGACGCTGCGGCCGACGTAGCGCTTCGTAGCGGCAATTGGCACGCCGGTCTGGCTGGTTAGCATTTGCGCGTATGCATCCCGATTGACTTCGCTCCATCGGCGAGCAGCAGCGAGGCGGCTGGCGAAATCCACTAGCAGCGGGCGCTTGTTTTCGAGTGAAGCGTCAGTGCCATACACAAAGGCTAATCCCGGCGTCAGCGAATTGTCGATCGGCAGAATGCGCATGCCGTCGCTCAGCTCGCCGATGGCCGCGTAAGGGTCCCAGATCGCCCATGCATCAACCGCGCCGCTGGTTAGTGCGGCCCGGCCATCGCTGGGATTGAGAAACTTGATATCGATGGCGTTGAACGGACGTTTCAGACGCTTGAGCCCGGCGAGCAACACATAATGCCCGATGGAGCCACGCGGCGTGGCAACCCGTCGTCCCAGCAGGTCATCGAACCGTGCGATGGATGACCCTCGCGGTACCATGACGGTGGTGGAAGCGCCTTTGGCGCGGAAAGCCGAAATCGCCTTCACCCCGGCATCCGCCTGCAGGCTGTAGATGAAGGGCGCATCCCCCCCGAGCCCGGTATCGATCGCCCCGGCGCCCAGGGCTTCGATCAACGGCGCGGCATTAGGAAATTGCGTCCACTCGATGCGATACGGAATTTCCTTTAGCTGACCGGAAGCATCGAGCAGCGCCTGGATTCCCCCTTTCTGATCGCCCACCACGAGTGTCGTGGCGCCGGCCTTCGTGCACGCGGCCAGGAACCCGGCTCCCGCCAGAGCGAGGGCTTGTCGGCGAGATGCATGCGACGGAAACGACATAGTGCTATCCTTGAGACGGTGATCAGAAACGGAAGCGCAGCGTCGCGCCATACGTTCGCGGCTCTCCCACCCCGACCTGGGTCAGCCCCCAGGTGGCGTTGACCGTGGCGGTGGTGAGATAGTTCTTGTCAAACAGGTTGCGTCCCCAGATCGACACGTCCCACGGCCCGTCGTCAGGCCGGATACCAAGGCTTGCGCCGACCAGAGCATAACCCTTGATCCGAGTGAACGGGTCATTGTTGACCGCCGAGAAGAAGCTGGAACGATAGCTGGCGTCAGCCGAGGTATAGACGGTAAGCGTATCGCTCACCGGAGCTTCGTAAAGCACCTGCACCGCACCCGCCCATTTCGACGTGCCGGACAGCCTCTGCCCCGAGATATCGCAGGAACTTTGATACGACAGCAGGAACGGGCAGATCGAGTTGTTGTATCGCAGATATTTCGCATCGGTAAACGCGCCTGATGCCGAGATGGTCAGGCGACGACCAATCGACGCGCGCGCATCTACCTCCACACCCCGGCTGCGGACCTTGCCAGCATTGCCGATATAAGCGACGCGATTGAGGACGTCATAAAGATTGGCCTGATAATTCTTGTCAATCGTCCAGAACAAGGCAGTATTAAACTGTACCTTCCTATCGAATAATTGCGTTTTCAGGCCGGCCTCGTACGCATCGACCTGCTCTGGCTCGACGAAGATGTTGATGCCGGCATTGCGACGCACCAGGTTAATGCCAGCGGACTTATAGCCGCGCGAGTAACTGACGTAAGCATGCACGTCTTCGCCTAGATCCTGGTTGGCGCTGAGCAGCCAGGACACCGTGCCCTTCGAACGCTCGGCATCGTATGCCCCACCCGATGGCGCATAAGCCGCGCGGATCGCAGCGGCGCTCGCCTGATAGGCCAGCGGCAGGCCGGATATGGGCGCTGGTGTTCCCACTTGAACCGCGTTGTAGCTGCCGGTTTTCTTTTCATAAGTGTAGCGAAGACCGCCGGTCACGCTGGTTGTGGGCGTGATATGCCAAGTGGCCTGACCATACGCAGCATAACTATGCGTTGCAGGATCAAGAAAGCTGAAGGAATCGAGGCCATCTAGCAGCGCATCCGGTGCAGCGGGACCGAAGTACCACTTTGCCGCATCCTTCTTGAAGGAAACTTCCTGCTTGAGCTTCGCCTTCTGCCAGAAGAAATAGAGCCCGCCGGTATATTCGATCGCGCCGCCGCTGGGCGATGTCAGGCGCAACTCCTGGCTGAACTGCCTTTGATTGGTTGCCACCGTACCCTGTCCCAGAATATCGGCCCCGAACTGATCCCCATCCCAGTTTGGTATCCATTTCCAGAACCGAGCGGCGGTGATGGAGGTCAGCGTATGCCCGCCGATCGTCGCATCCACGCGAGCTGTAAGACCGCCACTAGGCATCTTGATCGCCTGTGATCCGTTAATGTCGGTACGGCGGTTGTACGGGTCCACCTCGATCGGCGAGTAGCCGACATCGGCGGCATGCTGGTAAAAGCCTTTGACGATGGCACCATTTGCAAGCCTCGTCGGCAATACCTGCCCCAGCAGGTAGAAGCCCATGTTGCCGGTCTGCCGGGCATAGTCCCCGATCAAGCGGACCTTGATCGCGTCGCTCGGCTGCCACAGAAGATCGGCCTTAACCGCAACGTTTTTGTAATTGTCCCAGTGTTTACGTTGCAACGTGTTGTAGACGATCCCGTCCCGCGCCGCGTACAAGCCGCTCAGCCGTAGGGCCAGCGTGTCCGTCAAGCCACCCGAGGCCGAGACCTGACCGCGCCGATAGTTATAGTTGCCATATGTCAGGTCGCCTTGCACCTCAGGCGTGAAGCTGGGCAGTCTGGTACGCACGTCGATGGCGCCCGCCACCGTGTTCTTGCCGAACAACGTCCCTTGCGGACCGCGCAGCACCTGAACGCTTTCGACATCCAGCAGATCGTTGAGCACGGTACCGGTCCGTGGCCGATAAACCCCGTCGATGTAGAGGCCAACACCCTGATCAAGGCCATCATTGGTACCGCCCGAATTGGTTCCCAGGCCGCGAATGGTAATAGTCTGGTTGCGACCACTAAAGCCTTGGATGCTGACGCTGGGCGTGAACGCCGCCAGGTTCTTAAGGCTGGTCTGGCCGCCGATCGCCGCGATCTGCGCCGCTGAAAGCGCGGTGATGGCGATCGGCACAGTCTGCAGCGTCTCGTTCTTGTAGCGCGCGGTGACGACGATATCCTGACCGGCGGACGCTGATTTCGCTTCTTCAGCAGCCCCCCCGTCAGCTGGGATTGAAAGCGCCGGTTCGGCGGCGGCGTACGCGTGACTTGTGACTGACCCAAACACTACCAACCCTGCCGCCAGGGCAGCACGGCGTGAGATCACGGACATCGAACCGAAGATCCTGTTGGCCATTACACCATATGGGCGTGCGCTGCGGCCGTAGGATGGTATCCGGCCAACCTTTGTGCGCCGGCCCATTCCGGGAAGGCAGTTCCTTGCAGTCTCGATCACGATACCCTCATTCGCCGGTGGATTCCGACACGACGCTGAAGAACGGAAAAAGACTACCAGATCAATAGAGTTAAGGCGTTCGATTCATGAGAGTTGCTCATATAAGCAGATTGAAGATCCTCGATCGAAGGGGAGGACGGGTTGCGCCCAGGTCTTGGATCGCGGATCGGCCCGGTCCAGATTGGGCATCCCTGACCGTTCGGCACGCGTTAGGATGCCCCGGGATAGACCAGGGAAGTACTTGTCAGATCGGCGATCTTTCTGCGTCGCTCTGGCATTAGCACAATCAGGTATCGAAGCCTGGAAGCTCGCGCTCCACCTTCCGCAACACCGCTTCCCACACCAGTTGCTCGTGCGGTTTGCCCCCCTGCTTGGCGAGCGTGGTGGACCGGCGTTGTTGCAATTGCCGCCGCATCTCCGCCTGCGCCGCTGGCGGCGCGATCAGCACATGATCACGTCCACCCGCCAAGGCCGCCACCTGAACGGAACAGGCGGTCTCCAACTGATAAATCCCGCTCCAAGCTTCGCCAGGACTGCTGCCGAGGGCTAGCGTCCCGTGATTGCGCAGCAGCATCAGCTTGGTGTCCCCCAGATCGCGAACCAGACGTTCGCGTTCATCGAGATTGAGGGCCACGCCTTCGTAATCGTGGTAGGACAGCCTCGGTATTATCGCCAAAGAGCGTTGGCTGATCGGCAATAGGCCCTCTTTATGCGCTGATGTGCCCATTCCATCAGCCGTGTGAAAATGCGCGACATAGTGCGCGTCATCCCGCGCGGCGTGGATCGCGGAATGGATTACGAAGCCGGCATAGTTGATGCCATACTCGCTATCCGAAAGGATGTTGCCGTCGAGGTCGATCTTGACCAGGCTGGATGCCGTGATTTCCTCGAAAGCCAGACCAAAGGGATTGATGAGGAAATGAGCATCAGGGCCCGGGACACGGGCAGAGATGTGCGTATAAATGAAGTCATCAAAGTTGTAGAGCGCGGCGACGCGATAAAACGCGGCCAGATCGATGCGTACTTTCCACTCCGCTTCCGTGACCGCGCCGGGATTGATCTTAAAAGCCGTGGCCATGGCAAATGTCTCCTGAAGGCCGCATCAGCTGATGTCGGCGATCAAGCTTGCGGACTATTCTGCAGGGCAACAATCGAGCTTTTCTGTTTTCGTATTGAGAGCCCCTTATACAACCATCGTCAGTACCTGCTGACAGAATCCACCACGTCGCCGGGTTGCTCTCCCTTGGCGAAGAGGCAGAGATCGCGTTTGAGCTTTTCCAGCAATCGATCGCGCACGGCCTCGGAATGCGCCGAGATGTGCGGGGTCAGACGAACTTTGGCATGCGTGTAAAGTGGATCGCCTTCGGGCAGCGGCTCCGGATCGGTGACATCTAGCGTCGCGAAGCCCAGGCGCTGCGCGTCCAGCGCGTCCACCAATGCTTTTTGGTCGACGATCGCACCGCGCGCCACATTGATAAGGTGTGCGTCCGGCTTTGCCCGGGCCAGCAATGCGGCATTGACTATTCGAAGGGTCTGAGGCGTGGAAGGCAAGGCGATCACGATGTGATCCGCCCGCTCTACCACCGCGGCAAATCCGGTCAACAACTCGACGCCGCCGGGGATGGCCGCGCCTGTATCGCGTCTTCGCACGCCGACGACCCGCATTCCCGAGGCCAGCGCTCGACTGGCCACGGCCTGTCCGATCGCGCCCATGCCCAGAATCCCGACAGTGGACCCCATCACGCCCCCCAGGGACTGAACGCGCCATTCGGCGGCGGAACGCACTGTCACAGCATCGAGGTTCTTCGATCGCTGATATATTGCCGCCATCACGTAATCCGCGATTTCGTCAGACGCTGTGCCTCGCCCACAGGTTACCAGTGGCGCATCCAGCAGCCAGGCAGGATAGGTGTCGATCCCGGTGGAGGCGGAGAATACCCAACGCAAACGACCTGGCCAGCCAGAGGGTACCGGCTTTCCGCGCATGGCCTGCCATTGCGGCGATGGACGTACGACAAGCACGTCGGCTTCATCAGCCACCCGCCACGGTTCGTCACCATTCACAGAGACAATCTTGGGATCAAACGGAAGCGCGGCCAGTTCCGCATCGAATTCCGGGCCGAGCTGGCTCGCCACGGCCAGGCTCATCGCGAAAGCCCGGCCCGCCCCGCGCCGATCAGGATGGTATCGGCCTGTGGCGAGTGGATACGACTGCATAACACGTCGCGGTAGTGGCGCTCCAGCGGATGGTTCCGGCTGATCCCGGGATTACCTGTCAGTTCCAGACCGATGGCTACAGCCTGGATCGCATTTGTGGTGATGACGTGCTTGACGACGTTGGCGCTGTCTGCGGACGGAAGCTCGCCACGATCCGCCGCCTGCGCCGCGCTGAAGATCAACGTCCGGTTGACCTGCAGCAGCGCCTCGATCTCACCGAACTTTTCCTGCACACGCGGCAAAGTTGCCAGCGGTGCCCCGAGATTAGCGGGTGCACGATCATTCAGGTAGCCCGCCAACCAGTCTCGCGCAGCCCGGGCCACACCATCGTAGATGGCCGCGATCGCCAGCGCATTCCACAGAACCGGCCCATTCGCCTGACCGGTGGGGAGCACCCATTCCTCCGGCCGTCGTACATCGACCGCCGCCGATGTCGGGGCCAGTGTATCGTCGAACACGACCCTGTGGCTGACGGTCGCACGCATGCCCAAGTGATCCCATTCGGGCACGATCGTTATGCCTGGACTGGAAGAGTCGATCAGGAACAGGCCGACGCGAGGTTCCGCCTCGTTGGTACGCGCCCACACCGCGAACCAGTCCAGTCCAGTCGATCCGGTGGAATAGATCTTCTCCCCGACGATCCGCCAGCCATCTGCCGTTTGGCGCGCGGTTGTTTTGGGCAACCCGCCGCGGACAGGGGTTCCCAACTCAGGCTCGACCCGAAATGTCCCGATCAAACCGCGACCGGCCAACGCCTCAAGCGCCAGTTTTTTGTGAACTGCGGCCGGCCAGCGACCGCCTTTGGCCTCCCCCGCGTGGAATGCGTAGGTCATGAACAGGATCAAGGCGGCGGAAGGATCGCCCTTCGCCACCGCGCCCAGCACGCGCAAGGTATCGACATAGCCGGCCCCCTGTCCGCCCAGATCGCGAGAGACAGTTAGCCCGACCAGCCCTTGCCGTGCCAGGATGTCGAACGCCGCCTGGGGAAATTCGCCGGCCCTGTCGTAATGTTCCGCCGTTCTTGCCAAATGCTTGGTCAGTTGTTCGAGAGCGGTATCATCCAGCGCGTTCGTGACGCCTGCAAAAGATTGGGTCGCCATGATCAGCCTTTCATGATGTCGGCATTGAACCGCATGTCCCACAACCGGGTCATGTCGACATGATTTGGAATCAGACCGGCTCGGGTAAATACATCTGCAACCACTTGTTGCGAGCGGATCGCTTCTATCGTCACTGGTTGGAGCTGAAATAGCGCGCTCTCCTCGCGAAGCTGGTCCTGCACGTAAGAGACCGGAACGCCGATCTCTGCTGCTACCAGGTTGGCCCACTTATCTTGATGGTCCCGAGCCCAGGCGTAGCCTTCGCTCACCAACCGCATGTAGGTCAGCACGTGCGCCGCCTTTTCCCTATTTGCCAGAGCGTTGCGATGCGCCAGCACGGGATAGTTCCCCGAGAGAAATCCCAGCGCTGTCCGGAGCACCGTGGCTCCTTGCGTCGCGACGGCACGCTGGATCACGTAGCCGTAGATCGCCCAGGCATCCAAAGCACCTTGCGAGAATGCGGCGACACCGTCCGACACCGTCAGCGCCACCGGCTCAATATCCGACCACGACAGCCCGACGGAACGTAGCATCTCGATCAGGAAGTATTGCGATGTCGTGGCGCGGACATAACCTACCCGCTTGCCTTTCAGGTCTCGCAGATCGCGGATGGCGGAGCCTTTGGGAACCAGCACGGCCTGATTGTTCACGTCACCATGCAGGACCCCCACCTGGAGAAAGCTTTGGACGGTAGAGGCGGCGGAGAAGACCGGCGGAATCTCGCTGCTGCCTCCAAAATCTAACGCATCGCTGTTCAAAGCCTCAATAACGAGGTGCCCGGATTGAAATTCTGAGTATTGAACTGGAAAGTCCGGCGCCAGCCCCGCCGCCTTAAGGAGCAGGCGGGTATCGCTTGCCCCTTTGCCTGTGATCGCCACCCGCAGCGGCATGGCGAACTGCCGCGCGCAACCGCTGGCGGAAAGCGCCGCGATGGCGGCCCCGCTCGCGATCACCGCGCGGCGGCTCCACGTGGGCTGCCCGGCCATCGCCTTCGGTCGTGCTTGATCTTTCATGCTCATCATTCCGTTTCGATGGCGCCATGAGGATTTTCAGAACGAGGCGAACAAAGGTCTTAGGTGCCGATCAGCCCGGGTGCGATCAGTGCCTCGACATTGACGTTGCGAGGTAAAACCCGGTACGGGCGGTAGAAGCGATCGGAGGCTCGCTGCAACGCCGCCACGAAAGTCGCATCGGGCGCCGTGAAGGCCGGTCTCTCGCGCGCCACCCACGCTTTGGCGACAGCGATATCCATCCCGGTCTGGGCGGAATAAAGCCTGGCATAGGCGTCAGGCTGCTGCTGGCTCCACAACGACGCGCGCCGCAACCGCTCCAGATAGTCGCGGATCGCGGTGCGCTTCGCTTGGTCGGCTATCGCCGCCTCAGATACCACTATCGTCGAATAGCCCGGTCCGATCCCTGCACCGTCCCGTAGGATACGGGCGCCTTCAGCCTCGGCGCGAACTTGATATGTCCCGAACGTCGCCCAAGCGTCAATCTGCCCGGTGGCGAACGCGGACGCAGCCTCGTTCGGCAGCATGAACCCAATGCGCACCGAGGAGATCGGAATGCGCGCCTCGTTGAGTGCTTCCAGCAGCAGGTAATGGGATATGCTGCCCCGCGCGCTGGAGACGATTACGGATTTGCCTGCCAGGTCAGCCACAGACTGGATAGTGGACCCGCGCGGCACCACGATCGCCATCGCCTGATCCGACATCCGCGTTACCGCCGCGATCTTGAGCCGACAGCCGGCGGCCGCCGCCAGGATTACCGGCAGGTCGCCCGCGGGAGCGGTATCTACCGCGCCGGCGTTCAACGCTTCCAGCAAAGGCGCGGCTCCTGGGAAATTCGCCCAGGTGATGCGGTATGGAAGATCATCAAGCTGGCCCGCCGCCTTCATCCGGCTTTCCACCAGATGCACCTGATCGCCCATGACCAGCGCGCCGCGATCCCCACGGCCACATGCACCCAGCCACGGCAGCACGCCCAGCCCCAGTGCCCCTCCCAGGAACGATCGACGATCAGAAGCTGACGGCGACGCGGCCATAATAGTATCCACCGTTGGGGTTGAAAGGTGATGGTCCGTAATATCCTTGGCCCGTCTGGGGGCTGCCGGGTCCGTTGGTTTCGGGCCTGACGTTGAAGACATTCGTCGCACCGAACTGCAAAGTGGCGAAGCTGGTCACCGCCAACGATGCATTGACATCTGTGATCCACTTCGCGCCGAATGCCCGATCGTCCCCCGCCGCTGTGCGCTGCGTATACTTACCGTAGCGCGTCGTGGTGAGGGATAATCCCAAGATCCCCCGTGCCCAGGAACCATTCAGCACAAGCTTGATGCGTGGATTAATTACCTCCAACTCACCAATTCGATCGCCACCGAAGAAAACCGACCCCACGCCCAGCAGGGAAGTACCGTTCGGCCCTAGTAACTGGGTCGGCGTGGCCGGTAGCTTGTCAATCCTGGTCTTGTTGTAGTTGAACGCCGCATTCAAATTCACTTTACCCAGCCCGCCGGTGTGCGACCAATCTGCAACCACGTCGACACCGCGTGTGGACGTGTCAACCGCGTTGAAGAAGTATTCGGCTTGCTCGACACCGTTAAGGCCGTTGGCGTTGAGGATGGCGGTAATGCCTGATCCGAACAAGCGGCCCGATCGTTCAATCCGGTTCTTGATCTTTATATAGTAACCATCCGCCGTGATGCTGATATTCGATCCTGGCGTGATGACGAACCCGGCGCCCGCGTTCCAGCTTCTCTCAGACTTAAGCGGCTTTGCCCCCAGCAAAGCTCCCAGAGCAGAGTCCGGCGTGACAAGCTTGGCGACAGTAGCGGTCACCTCTGTCCGGCCCGTGGCGGGATTGAAGACCAGGGCGGTGCGCCCGTCCGTCTGTGCATAGGCGGATTGCGTCAATGAAGGCGCACGAAACCCTGTGCCCACGGTGCCACGTATGGCGAAGGCGGGGCTAACCTCGAAACGCGAATTCAACTTCAACCCGACCGGGCTGCCCGATCCGTCGCTGTAATGCTCGGCCCGCACCGCCGCACCGATGTACCATGCGTCCACAGGATATATGCCAAGATCGACATAGCCGGCATAGACCCGCCGTTGCGCGTCCGCCCGGTCCGCCGGGGAAAGGACGATAGCCGCCTGCACGACCGGCGCCGCTGCCAGCCCGACATTCCAATCGTACTGTTGGTCGCCCGGTTTGAAGATGTAACTGGCCGGGCTGTAGGCCAGCGGGTCGCCCGGCAGCGTGCGGAAGCGATCCAGCCTGTATTCCGCGCCGAAAGACAATTGCAGCGGCCGCGCCAGCCCAATCTCGAATTCACGCGTAACATCCAGGTTGTGAGTCCATTGGCTGAATTCGAAATTCGCCAGATTTGGCCACGATGTCGGTCCGTTGGGTCCCAGCGCGGGCCGGATCGATAGCTTGGAATATTGCCGACTGCGGTTCTGGCCATAACTGCTGGACAAGTCGGCATGCCAGCCGCCAAACTCACCCCGGCCGCCGAACAAGAACTGCAAGTCCTTCTCGGCGATATTGTTCAGGGGGTAATACCCATCCGGGAAAAGCGCGGTGAAGTTCGCCAAACCATTCGGGCGGCGAAAATTGTTGCTGATTTGGGCGTCACGCTCACCATAAGTGGCAAAGGAGTACAGCGTGACCTGCTCGGTCACTTCCAATTCGGCATTGTATGCCAGGTTGAAGGCCTTCACTTCCGGATCGCCGTTGTGCGCCCCGTCCCTGTTCCAGGCGGCGTTGCGTGCGCTTGCCGCCTCACTGTTCGCCTGCACTTGCGCAGCGGTAAGACCGGCCGTCGTTGCCACTTGTGCGATCGACCGATTGGCCGGACGCCCGTAGATATTGGTGTCGGTGGCAGGCAGGTTCCACCAGTTACCGCCACGCTTGCGCACATCGGCGCTGAGGCGGATGAACCCACGGTCGCCCAGCTTCGCACCGTAGCCGATCTGCCCCTGCCAGCTATCGCGGTCGCCATTGCCGACAAACTGGCGTCCATAGCGGTAACTGGCGTCGAACCCTTCCGACTTGTTCAACTGGATGTTGATGACGCCGGCGATAGCATCGGTTCCGTACTGGGCCGCAGCGGAATCCTTCAGCACTTCGATCCGAGCGATGGCGCTAGCGGGAATCAGATCGAGATCGACCGCATTTACCCCGCTGGAATCCTGTGGAGAATTTGTCAGGAAAGCGCTGTTATGCCGCCGCTTTCCGTTCATCAGCACCAGCGTATATGCAGGACTGAGGCCACGGTTCGTCACCGGCCTTACGATCGAGAAGACACCCGCATTCGTTGCGCCGAAGTTCAGCGCGGGTAGCAACTTCGTCAAAGCGTCGCCGAACTCGGCAGCTCCCGTGCCGCCAAGCTTGTCTCCGCCCACAACGTCGATCGGCGCGGGGCTTTCCGCCACTGTCCGCGCGGGGCCACCGCGCAGACCGGTCACGACAATGTCGCCAGTCGGCGCCTCCTCGTCAGTAGCTGCCCGTGACAAAGGAACGATAGCCATGCTGCTGCAAGCGACACTTACGCATAGAAAGGTCCGGAAAGCCCGGTTCTGCATATCTCTACCCCCTGAGTTGAGTTGCAGCCGTATTTTATCGATCGAGGTGTGGCCAATGAGGATTATTCAGATAAATTTAGAATGCCTCATATCTGCTCTGCCAGACACGCGGTCAGGAGGCTTACTCGAAGCCCCTTGGATACCGAACCACCCCGGGTTCCAGGTCTATCGACATGTTTGAAAATTGATCTCTAATTTTAAATGGTCGCATTTCTATTTTTCCACGTTTCATCCTGGTATTTTTCGCCGGAGTTATGAATTGTAGATTTTTCTACGAAGTATTGGATGATCCGTAGGAGGCCCGCTTCAATGTAGGTTGGCGATAGACGAGGATTTGCAGCGGGATCTCGGGCATCGGCCAGAGCCTATCTGCAGAAGCTGCTTAATGAGACGCGGCGTCGGATTCGGCCAGCGTACATCACCGACATAGAAACGAGCGTAGGGATATAGATCGGCGCGCTGGAAATTGGATCGGCGGAAGCTTAGCGCCCCCCGCATCGTGGCGGTGTTGGTTGGCTTCGCTCCCGCGCCGCTCCTGGCAGCCAGCATAGTGAATTAGCTACGCCCTACAAAAACCTCTCGTCGAGGCCGGATTAAGTTAGTTGAGCGTCGTGGCCGTTCGGTTGTGATGGAGACCACTGCGCTCGATTGCCAGTTTCGGGTCAAAGTGATGCCTATTGACGTGGCAGCCCGGCGGGGTTCGTCGCCGATCGCGGTATCCGCTCGTCCGCCATGTTCCAGCGGCGCAATAGTTTGATATAGTTGCCATTGTCGATCTGAGCGTTGATGGCGGCGGTGATCGCAGGGGCAAGTCCTGACGCTTTTCGCGTCGTGACCGCTATAAAGGCCGTCAACGGCCAACCGCCCGCGACCGTACCGACCGACCTCGTTCGACCATCTCGCGCTTCATATGCAGCCAGGAAGTTCGGTCCAAACGACAGGTCTGCCCGCCCCGAAAGAACCGCCAAGCGCATTACGCCAGGATCGTCGTAGTAAAGCGGTTCGACCGGCTTCAAGCCTGCCGCGATGTTGCGCGCATTCCATCGATCGAGAATCTGAGATTGGTTCGTTCCGGCTGTCAAAGCGACACGTCGCCCGGCGACGTCCTGCGGGCCGTCGACGCGCAGGATCGGCCCATCGCTGCGAGTATAGATACCCAGCTTGTCATCGCGATACGTTGAAAAATCAAATTTGTCCTTGCGTTCCTCCGTCACGGTGACGTTCGCCATGACCGCGTCGTATTTACCGGAGGTAAGCCCGAGCGGCCAATCTGGCCACGCAATCGGTAGGATCTTGAGCTTCAACCCTAATGACTCAGCGATAAGTTGTGCGAAATTGGGATCGAGCCCCACGTACCCCTGCCCGTCCGGCGTATAGTCCGCGATCGGAAGCGCGCCGACCGTCATGCCGATCGTCAAAGTGCCGGGCGTCTTGAAGCTGTAGGCGCGAGGCACTAGTGCGGCGGCCGCAGATACTGGCGCGGTGCGGATGAAGGGTAACGCTTCGGCGCCGGCTTTTTCCTTTGGCGGCGCGCAGGCGCCCAAAAGAGCCATGCACGAAAGTGCCGTAGCCAGAAGCGCCCTCACTTACAGTACCTTCGAGAGAAATTCGGCGGTTCGAGGATGAACGGGTCGGGAAAAGACCTGTTCCGGCGTACCTCGCTCCACGATCCGGCCCTGATCCATGAATACAACCGTATCAGCCACCTCGCGCGCGAAGCCCATTTCATGCGTCACGATGATTAGAGTCGTGCCTGAACTTGCCAATTCGCGGATTACGCCCAACACCTCGCCGACAAGTTCAGGATCCAATGCGGACGTTGGCTCATCGAAAAGCAGAACTTTGGGCCGCAACGCCAGTGCCCGGGCGATCGCAACGCGCTGCTGCTGGCCACCCGAAAGCTGACGTGGATAAGCGTCTACCTTGTCTGACAAGCCGACCCGGGTCAGGAGCACGCGTGCATCCGCCTCGGCCTCCGCCCGTGGCCGACCACGAACATGGACAGGGGCCTCCACAATATTTTCCAAAACGGTCATGTGCGGAAACAGATTGAAGCTTTGAAAGACCATGCCAACATCCACTCGTCGGCGAAGCACTTCGGCTTCCTTCAACTCGTGCAAAATATTTGCGTCTTCGCGGTAGCCAATGAGTTTGCCATCGATCGAAATCAGCCCAGCATTCAAGGGTTCCAGATGGTTTATTGTTCGTAGTAGGGTGGATTTACCCGATCCAGATTGACCGATGATGACGGTGACGCTTCCAGAGGGAATCGTCAGCGAGACGCCTTTGAGCACTTCAAGATCGCCGAACCGCTTCACCGCGCCCTCGATCACTACGGTACCGCCTTTGACAGGCCTGTGGAATGATCCGGTGTCGCCGCGAACGAGAGTATGCCCGCGGACGGGCATGCGGGTGATTGAAGCGGACGAGTCAATACGGCGCAAGCTAATCCTTGCAGACCTGACGAAACTGCCTGCCCCCTGCGATCCCGCCACGCCGCGCGAAAAGCGCCGCTCGATCCGGCGCTGGATCACAGACAGAACTGTTAGGATAATGAGATACCAGACCGTCGCCACCATCAGCAGCGGCACCACCTCAAGATTACGGCGGTAGATCACCTGCACGGTGTAGAACAACTCCGGCAGCGCGAGGATGTAGACGACCGACGTGCCTTTGGCGAGGTTGATGATTTCGTTGAACCCGGCGGGAAGAATGCTGCGCATCGCCTGTGGCAGCACGATACCGAAGATCTGGCGGCGGCGCGGCAGGCCCAGAGCGGCAGCCGCTTCCCTCTGGCCGTTGTCCACCCCCAGGATGCCGCCACGAATGATCTCGGACGAAAACGCAGCCTGGTTCAGCGTTAGGCCGATCACCGCAGCCACGAAGGGACTGATCAGCGCGGCGGTAGACCAAGAACCGAACCGAAAATCAGTAAGGGGCACGCCGAGGCTGATTGTAGCGTAGAGGTATCCCAGGTTATTGAGCAGCAGCAGCAGGACGATGAGCGGGATGGAGCGGAACAACCAGACATAGCCCCAAGCAAGCCAGGCCAGCAAAGGGGAGCCTGAAACCCGGGCAAGCGCGATCGTAGTGCCTAGCAGCGATCCGAACAGGGTGCCAAGCGCGGTTAGCAAAAGCGTCTGGCCGAGGCTAACGATAACCGGCTCTGCAAAGAACCACTGGGCAAAGACCGGCCAACCCCATTTTGGATTTCCTAGTACCGAAGCGGCGATCATCAATAGAGTGCCGGCGGCAACCACCGTGCCGAACGTGCGTGCCGGATAACGTGCAGGAACAACACGGCGTTGGGGTTGAATTTGGGCCTTGTGTTCGGCGAGACGGGAAGTCGACGTATCCAGGGTGATGGCGTTCATGCCAACACCGCCGCGTTGTCTCCGATCGCCTTTGCGAAGGGTAGCGTCATTAGCACCGCGGGGTCGGCTTTTGGATCGTACAAGGGCGTATAACCGAGGCGTTTGTATAACGCGCTGGCCTCCGGCTGACGAAAGCCAGTGGTGAGAAATATCCGGCGATACCCTTGGCGGATCGCCGCATCTTCTAGGGCAAACACAATTCGCCGTGCCAATCCCTGGCGGCGCAGATGCGCGGCAGTCCAGATGCGTTTCAGTTCGGCGGTGTCGGTCTCCTCATGCGGCATGAACCCGCCGCCCGCAATCGCCTCACCATTACGGACGATCAGCAGGAAGTTTCCGTGTGGCGGCAAAAAGCGATCGGAAGCATAGCGGCCATAGACTTCCTCTCGCGCGGCGTCCTGGCCGAATTCTGCAAGATCGCCGTAACGCGCGCTGTACTCCCCGATCAATGCCTCAAGCAAAGGACGGGCACGGGGATCCATGGGGGATGACGTGACGATCCAATCGTCATGAAGCTGGGTCGTGGTCGGGATGATGGTCATGCCGATGCCCTCTCAGGGTTATCCGTCAGATAGGTTTCCACCAAGCGCGCCCAGAATGCGGCGGCCGGAGCGATTACCGCATCGTTGAAGCGGTATCTGGGGCTATGAAGCGGTTCGCCGTCACCCGTTCCAACAAACAGGAAGCTGCCGGGGCGCGCCTGTAGCATATAGGCGAAGTCTTCGCTGGCTGTGCGCGGTGCAAGATTGGAAATGATGCAATCTTCACCCAAAAGATCGCGCGCAACATCGCGCGCGAAAGCGGTTTCGGCGGGATGGTTTATGACACTGGGGAAACCGGGCTTAACATCGACCTCGGCCGTCGCACCGAAGCTGGCGGCGATGCGATGAGCCAGATCGATCACGCGCCCCCGGATTGCGTCACGCACCTCCTCACGAAAGGAACGCAGCGTTAATTTCATCTCTACGGCGGCAGGGATGACGTTGGCGGCATCCCCGCCGTGGATTGCCCCCACAGTGACGACGGCGCTGTCCAGCGGGGCGACGCTACGGGAGACCACGGTTTGTAACGCGGTGATGAGATGTGCCGCCACCACCACTGGATCCACCGCCTCATGCGGTGCCGCGCCGTGGCCGCCCTTGCCGATAACCCGGATCGCCAGCCAGTCGACCGCCGCCATCGCCGGGCCGTCTACGAAACCCAGCTTGCCTTCCGGGACGCCGGGCCAGTTGTGTAGAGCGTAAACGGCGTCACAAGGGAAGCGTTCGAACAAGCCGTCCTCGATCATCCGACGAGCACCCTGACCCAGCTCTTCGGCAGGCTGAAAGATCAAGTTGACCGTTCCGGAGAAGTGCTCGCTTTCAGCCAGGTATCGAGCGGCTACGAGGAGGATGGCGGTATGACCGTCATGCCCGCATGCGTGCATCCGCCCTTTGTGAACACTGGCGAAATCGAGGTCGGACGCTTCCTGGATCGGAAGCGCGTCCATGTCGGCGCGTATTCCGATCGCCCGCGTGCCCTGACCTCGGCGAAGCGTGCCGACCACTCCGGTGCCGCCCACGCCGGTGGTTACATGAAAACCCCATTCGGCAAGCAATTCCGCCACGCGCGACGAGGTTCTGTGTTCATCCCAGGACAGTTCAGGGTGGCGATGCAGGTCCTGCCGGATCGCGATCGCATCGTCGACGAAACCGGCGATCGTGCCGCGCAATTCGTGTCTGTCGAGCACTTTGCTCATGCGGAGCGTCTCTCGGTAGCTTCGGCTACGCGCGCGACGGGTTTGTAGGGTAGGCCGAGGTGGTCACGCAGGGTGGTACCTTGCAACACACGGTCGTAGCGGCCGCGCGCTTCCAGGGCGGGCACCACGTACCGGGCGAAATCGTCCAACCCCTCTTGCGCCGCCGCAAAGCCAAGGATGAACCCATCCGCCGCGCCGCCATCTATCCAGCGCACCAATTCATCGGCCACTTTTTCACCACTGCCCAGAAAGTCGGGGCGTGGTGTCGCGACTTTGAGAGCCACCTCTCGCAAAGTCCGGCCGTTTTCGAGCGCGTCTGCTTTGATATGATCGGTGGCCGAACGAAAGCTATTCGCCCCGATATCCCCAAGGTCTGGGAAAGTCGCGTCCAGCGAATAGACGCTGAAATCGTGGTGATCGAAAAACCGGCCAAGGTAGTCCAGCGCTTCCTCGATGGTCAGCAGTTCTGCGATCCTGGCATGCTTGGCTTCCGCTTCCTCGTCGGTAGCGCCGGTGACGATAGAGATTCCGGGAAAGATCTTCACCGAATTTGCCGATCGCCCATGTACCACCGCGCTAGCGCGAATTTGCGCGCGAAATCGGACGGCGTCTTCGAAATTAGCCGGGCCGGTAAACACGGCATCGGCGAACTTGCCGGCGAGGCCTATTCCTGCCTCGGATGAGCCAGCCTGAAAGATCACGGGCTGGCCCTGCGGTGACCGGCCAATATTCAGCGGCCCTTCAACCTGGAAAAAGCGACCCTTGTGCGAAAGGCGACGAAAGCGGTTGCGATCGAAAAAGACGCCGCGCTCTCGATCGCGCACGAAGACATCGTCGTCCCACGAATCCCACAATCCTTGCGTGACGGTCAGATATTCATCCGCGATTTCATAGCGCAGCGCATGATCGGGATGGGCGCGGCTATAGTTTCGCCCCGACCCTTCGAGTGGCGATGTCACCACATTCCAACCCGCGCGACCACCGCTTATAAGGTCCAGAGACGCGAATTGCCGCGCTACGGTGAAGGGATCGCTGTAAGATGTTGAAAGCGTGCCGGCGAGACCAATCTTGCTGGTGACCGTGGCCAGCGCGGACAACAGTGTGATTGGCTCGAAACGGTTGAGAAAGTGCGGGACGGACTTTTCCGTGATATAGAGACCATCGGCCACAAAAGCGAAGGCAATTCCCGCCGCTTCGGCCGTGCGCACCTGGTCGATTAAAAACGGCAGATTGACGCTACCGTCGGCCGGGCCC
Organism: Novosphingobium fluoreni; assembly: GCF_014196615.1. GTDB lineage: Bacteria > Pseudomonadota > Alphaproteobacteria > Sphingomonadales > Sphingomonadaceae > Novosphingobium > Novosphingobium fluoreni. The sequence continues at coordinate 24,671 of NZ_JACIDY010000004.1, read as the reverse complement.
GACGGATGGCGCCAGGCGTTCATGTGCGTACCGGGGCCATTTAGCATAAGGCCAAAGGTTATGGGCGTCTCAGACATGGAATTTCCTCAGGGAAAGGGATGAGGGAGTCGATCAGGCGGCCACGCGGGCAATTGCACGGTCGGCCTGCATCGCCCGGGCAAGGGTTTCCATCGCCCCGCGCCGCTGCGCATGATCGGCGACGGGAATGTCGATGATGAATTCTTCCACTCCCAAACGATCATGCAGATCGTCCAGCGCATCGCGGATTTGCTCGCCCGTACCTGCTAGAACATCGGGCGCAATCGGATCGGCCGTATATTCCGTGGCACCGGACTGGCGTGCGAACTCCGCGGCGGCAGCCAGATCCGGCAGGTTAACCGACTGTCCGTTGGCCAATCTGACCCGATAGAGCCGGAGAGGCTTGGCGAGCGAGCGCGCCCGCTCTTCGCTGCTGTCAGCAAAAGCGACTAGGGCCAGTAGCGGTCGCCTGCCTGTGAGATCAGCGAATCTGCCGAAAACCCTGGCCATGCGATCAGGATCGCCATCGAAATGGCCGGCATAGCAATAGTCCCAACCCAGGTGGGCCGCGGTTTCAGCGCTTTCCAAGCTGGCGCCCAACAGAATGCGTGCGGGCGGCGTCACCGGCTCGGGCGCGGCCAGGGCACCTGCCCAGCGATGATCTTCAGGCAAGTTGCCAACAACAAAGGCCTCCAACTCATCAAGCTTGTCGGCGAAGGCATCCGGGCGCGCGCCTTCCTGATTGGCACGCAAGGCGCGTGTCGCCTGCGGCATGCCGCCAGGTGCGCGGCCAACGCCCAGATCGACCCTTCCGGGTGCCAGCGCCGCCAGCAGCCGGAAAGTCTCAGCCACCTTGAAAGGCGCATAGTGCTGTAACATCACCCCGCCTGAGCCGACGCGGATACGGCTCGTTCGTGCCAACACGAACGCTACCAAAGCCTCTGGCGCGGTGCTGCCCGCCATCGCCATGCCACGATGTTCGGCAAACCAATAACGGTGAAAGCCCAGTTCTTCAGCCAACTGCGCGAGTGCAACCGTACTAGCCAGGGCATCGGGAGCGTCCGCGCCCTCCGGAACAAACGCCTTGTCCAGAAGGCTCAGGCGATAGGGATCTGTAGGCATATGGCCTCCACTGGGCGTAGCGTACACGCCCGTTACTTGCGGAAGATCCTATCTGTCTACCTGCTGAGTAGACAATTTAAAATTCCTGTATCAAGGTTCAGAAAATATTGATCGCGTTCATCGCTCAAGATCTGCCACTGCGTCAGTGCAAATCGCGTTTTCACCAGATGCTACTCTCTTTCGAGCTGTATTAGTATTTTTCCTATTGTTTTATATAGGACAATATGAATTTTCTCTCGAATCGCCGAGAATATTGGTGGTGATATTGATTCCAATCATAATCTAATGAAATTATCTGATAGATTTTCAAAATGCGTGATCTGAAATGAATATTGCCGATTGTTTGGCTGGGCATAACAGATACGTGCGGATCAACAGGGATAAATAGACTTGAAAGCAGGATTTCTTGTGGGCGGTGCGGCAATTGCGCTGGTCCAAATGGTTCCGTTCACGGCGCAGGCGCGGCTGGCTGCCGCTGGCGACGACGCCACCGCCGGTGCAGACGCTCCGGAGGATATCATCGTCACTGGAACGCGGCAAACGGGGATTCGCGCTGCTGATAGCGCCGCGCCTGTGCAAGTTCTGGACACAACTGCGCTCGCCCATGTGGGCCAGCCTGACCTTACCCAAGTTCTATCGCAATTGGCACCATCCTTCACCTCACAGGCTTTGGGCGGCGATAGCGGCAATCTCACGACTTCGGCCAGGCTTCGCGGACTAAGCGCCAATCATGTCCTGGTTCTGGTCAACGGCAAGCGCCGGCACGGCACGGCAAACCTTCAGGTTACCACGGGCCCGTACCAAGGCGGCGCTGCTCCCGATCTCGATCTCATTCCGCCGGAAGCGATCGAACGGATAGAGATCTTGCAGGATGGCGCAGCCGCGCAGTACGGTTCTGATGCCATCGCCGGCGTCATAAACATCATACTCAAAAAGGATCGCGCAGGTGGTGTCGCAAATATCACCGCGGGCCAATATGGTGTAGGTGACGGCGAAACCTTGGCCGGTACAACTCGACTGGCTTTGCCGCTTGGTGGAAACGGCTTTCTAGACGTCACCGCATTGCATCGATTTCACGATTACAGCCAGCGCGGCGGGGCTGACCGGCGCGTTTCCAATCCAGATGGAACGCTGCTCCCCGGCGTACCGGCGGCGTGGGCGAACATTCCAGGTTTTCCCAGACTGAACCCGTTGCTGGGTGACGCGCGCTTGTCGCTTACTACCGCCACTATCAACGCCGGTTACGATTTCGGCAGCGTAGAAGCCTATGCATTTGGCACCTACGGCCGCCGCCTGGCGCGATCGCGCCAGCAGTACCGTCTCCCCAATCGCGTAAGCCGCACCGCCAACGGCATCACCGTGTTCCCCTTTCCCAACGGCTTTGTTCCCAAGATCGGTTTGCAAGAAGAGGATTTCAGTGGGACTGGCGGGCTGCGCGGTGCGCTGGCGGGCTGGAACTGGGATCTATCGGCCACCTACGGACGTGACAAGGCGAAGATCAGCACTCTCGATTCCGCCAACGCCTCGCTTTATACCGACACCGGGTTCACACCCCGCGATTTCTACGACGGCGCGTTCCTCGCGTCTCAGTTCACCGGCAATCTCGATTTGCGGCGTACAGTGGACGTGGGCCTGGCCGCGCCCCTGACAATTGCTTTTGGTGGCGAGTATCGGCGCGATGTTTACGAAATTCGGTCCGGTGACGAGGCTTCGCGGTACAAGGAGGGAGGCCAGGCCTATCCCGGGTTCCAGCCGACCGATGCCGCAGTCCGCCGCCGTCATGCCTGGTCAGGCTATATCGACGCTGCCACACAGCCGTTGACCGGGTGGACGGTCGACCTTGCGGGACGGTTCGAACACTACAGCGACGTCGGCAATACGACAATTGGCAAGATCAGCACGCGATACGATGTGTCACCCGCGTTCGGGTTGCGCGGCACTGCCAGCACCGGGTTTCGTGCACCGACACTGGCCGAGTCCTTTTACTCAGCCACTAACGTGTCGCCCGCCTATGCGATTGTCCAGCTACCGGCCAATTCAGCCGCGGCGGCGTTAACTGGCTTTTCACCTTTGACGCCCGAGAAATCGACAAACTTCTCAGGCGGCCTCGTCTGGCGCGGGTTGCCAAAGCTCACGATCACGCTGGATGCCTACCAGATCAGAATAAAGAAGCGCATCGCCGCGTCCGGATTAGTTCTCGGCCGATTTGGCACCTTCGTTATCAACCAGACCGTGCTGGATGCGATCACGGCGCAAGGCACCGTGATCGACCCTGCCGCCGCCTTCGTTGGCGTAAGTGCCTTCACCAACGGCGTAGACACACGCACACGAGGCGTGGAACTATCCGTCAATTACGCAACCGAGTTGCCAAATGCACGAATAGACTGGTCACTTGCTGCTAATTACAATCGTACCACAATTACGCACAACCGATTGGGTGATAACTTGTTCGGACCTACCGCGCAGAGCAATCTTGAAACTGCGTCACCCCGTTTCAAAGCCGTTTTGGGCGCGCTAGTCACTCATGGTCCAATTTCGCTGAACGTCCGTGAGACAGTCTATGGCAAATCCAGCACGCTTGCGTCACCTTCGGGGACAGCACCATTTTATCGAGCGACTGTGACAAAGGCCGCGATCACCGATCTCGAGTTGGCCTACGAAAGCGACGCTGGCCTGCGCTTGGCGATCGGCGCGAACAATCTGTTCGACAAGCGGCCGCCAAACGCCTCCTCCGTTCCCGGATCAGTCGGCACTCCCACGGCAGGACCGCAAAGCATCCTTGGCGTGGAAATGTATGACGCGCCCTTGGTAATCGCACCCTATGGCTTCAACGGCGGATACTATTACATCAGGGCCGGAGTGCGTTTTTAGAAAAGGGTGGTCAGGCGGCCGGATCGCATTCGCTTGTTACTGGCAGGGCGGTGAGTGTTCACGTTTTTCGGAACACTCACCGCATCGAGACAGGTTTATCCTGGAAGCGGAGCGGCAAGATCAATCAGCCCCGCATCCCGCAGCTCTTGCCAAAACGACGCCGGAATGACTTCATTGAGCGCCGCTCTGTCTTCAGCGATCCGGCTCGGTCGACTAGCACCAGGAATGACGGCGACGACCGCCGGATTGGCAAGGGAAAACTGCAGACCAGCCGCCTTGATGCTCACGCCGAGACGATCGGCGATGGCCCTGATCTTTGCGACCCTTTCGAGAGTTTCGGGGTTCGCCGGCGCATATTCAAAATTGGGCCCGCCAACAAGAGCGCCTGAATTGTAGGGTCCACCAATCACAATGCCCACACCGCGCTTAGCTGCGAGCGGCATCAATCGCTGGAGGGCCCGGCTGTGATCGAGCAGTGTATAACGCCCGGCGAGCAAAAAGGCGTTGGGCTGCGGCTCTTGGAGTTCTAGAAGCAATTCAATCGGCTCTACTTTGTTGACTCCGAGACCCCACGCCTTGATCGTACCCTCTTCACGGAGCCGGTCTAGCGCCCGGAACGCGCCCGTCCGGGCCTCCTCGAACTTTTCTAGCCAGCGATCGCCCCACAAATCCTGAGCGACGTCGTGGACAAACGCGATCTCGATATGATCAGTGCGCAAACGCTTCAGGCTGTCTTCTATTGAGCGTAACGTTGCGTCGTAACCATAATCGTTGATCACCCGATTTGCCCGGCCGTGCGCAAATGCTTCGCCCCTTTCCGCTCGGTCACGGACACTCAAATCCCCCAACTCGTCGAGGATTACACGACCGACCTTCGTGCTGATTACATATTGATCGCGTGGCCGTCCGGCGAGAACCTCCCCCATCCGCAACTCGGCAAGACCGGCACCGTAAAAAGGCGCATTGTCATAATAACGGATGCCGTCGTTCCAGGCGGCCTCTACGGTTGCCAAAGCCTCTTCCTCGGGGATATCGCGAAACAGGTTGCCGAGCGGTGCTGCGCCAAAGCCGAGCTTTCCCGGTAAGATATCTGTCAAATCCATTACGCTTCTCCTTGGCGCTCATTTAATTTCAGACGAGGCGTCTCTTGTCATGTTGCAGCCATCGTCTGCGATCTCGCCAGTAGCAAATGCGATAATGACCGATTCTTGATAATTTCAGAGAAACCATCAGCAGATCTAAATTGACTTCAAAAGACCTATCCAAACGTGTTTGCGAAAAAAAGCTGAGCAAGCGAGATGCGAACCTTTTTACGTGTTACTGAGGGGCGCTCCCTGAACCGCGTTTCGGCATTTGCATCGCCTCTGCCGGCCTGGCGCGGTCCTGATGCTGGCTCATCCTGACGCGCGCCTTGCGGCTCGCATCCCTTTCAGCAAGCCCTCTGTGTTCAAAAGTCCAACGCTTCGAAAAAATAAGCGAAGCTGGCGAAAAGATCATAGAGTTTCCACGCCGCAAGTCGTTCTGCTGCCGCTACTTCGTCCCTCCTACGAACGTGATGACAAAGTCATCGTCATCCCGGCCGAGGTAGGGCTGGTACCCTGATTGTAAATCAGTGCAGTCCTACGCAAGACCGCTGGCCATCGACTTGACGTCCGATACAACCGCCAGTCCATCCGCAGGGTTGCCGTCGCGACCTTAGCGAAGGGCTTGGGATCAAGATCGCCGAACCATGCTCGGAATGGGCTTGAGCCGCCAAGCCGAAAGTGTCCCGGCAGGTGGCGGAGAACAGCGAGTTTGTTGCAGCCGATGTCGAAGCCAACCGACACTCGGAAAAAGCAACTCGCCTCCGCACGCGACAAAGATGGCGACCTCAATTCCGGCAGGAACGACGTGACGCCATGCATAATAGATATGCGGCCAGCCTGGCACAAGCCGGACGGGTGCCGAGCATCAAGCTTCGGCACAGTGCAGTGATAGATCGCCAAGCTGCGTAAAGTCATGAACCAGTTCACCGCTAGTGGCCATGTACGATCCCTTTTGCACAATGCTACGTCACCCCGAGCGCGAAGCGCCGCAGTTAGGCGCCATGGCCAGCGTGATCGCTACAGCGCCGCAACGGCAGGTGGCAGTGATGGGAAGGGTCATCGCGGATATCCGATCGGGTTTGGGCGTCGGGGATGGTAATGTCATCCACATGACGGCATCTGTGGCGTACCGGGCGTAGGGTAAAGGACGCCGATGATGGCCTGAGGACCGCCCGTTCGCCGCGATGTCCATTTGTCATTTCAAGGCGTTGAGCAGTCAAGTGCTTCCGCCAATATTGACAGACTGATCACTCTTTTATAGGTAGCGGTCATGGCTCGGCCCAAGAGTGACACCAAACGCAACGACATCATGACGGCGGCGATCCGCGTGATCGCCGAACAGGGCATCGGCGCGTCCACCGCGACGATCGGAAAGGCGGCGGGTGTTTCCAACGGTGCGCTGTTTACCTATTTTGAGACCAAGGCGGCGCTGTTGAACCAGCTCTACCTGGAGCTGAAAGCGCGCATGGCGACGATGACGACTGTTGACGTTCCGGGTGCAAACGTCCCGGTTGAAAATGGCGCGCGCGAGCAGTTGCGGCTTGTCTGGTACGCGATGCTGGGCTGGGCCAGGGAGCGGCCCTTGGAACGACTGGCGCTCGCTCAGGTCAGCGTGTCGAAGGACGTGACGGACGAGACGCGCGCGCTCGCCGCGAAGCCCTATGCGGAGGTCGAGGCGCTGCTCGATCGATGTCGCGCCAAGGGTGCGATGCGTGATGCGTCGCCCGCGTTCCTCGCCAAGATGGTCCTGGCCATGGTCGATGCGACGATCGACAGCATCGCCGTCGAACCCGAGGCCGCGGACAAGCATGCCGAAATCGGCTTCGACGCCCTGTGGCGCGCGATCCACTGACGCGAACGGAGAATGGTTGTGGCCCATGGTGGAAAATCGGCTGACCGCCTTGCCGTCGTGACGGGCGCGTCGGGCGGCATCGGCGGAGCGACGGCGCGGCTGCTGGCGAAGCGGGGCTTCCATGTCCTTGCGGGCGTCCGTCGCCGTGAAGATGCCGATGCGCTTCGGAACGATCGTATCGAGCCAGTCATGCTGGACATCACCGATGAAACGGCGATCGCGGCGTTGGCGGACAGGATTCGTGACGATCCAGAGCGGCGTTCCCTGCGCGCGCTGGTGAACAACGCCGGGATGGCGGTCAACGCGCCGATGGAGACCTACCCGCTATCGGATTGGCGTCGGCTGTTCGAGGTCAACCTGTTCGGCCATGTCGCGATGACGCAGGCTCTGTTGCCGGCGCTGATCGAAGGCCGGGGTACGATCGTCAACATCTCGTCGGTGGGCGGCAAGGCGGCCATGGCGACCTACGGCCCATACGCTGCCACCAAGTTCGCGATGGAAGCGATCAGCGACTCGCTGCGCCGGGAAGTCGCCGCGCACGGCGTCAGGGTCGTGGTGATCGAACCCGGCGCGGTGACGACAGAGATGCTGGGGCAAGTTGCCGCCCGTGGTGAGAAGATTGTCGCGGCGATGACGCCCACCCAGCGGACTCGCTACAGCGCCCTCATGCAGGCGGTCGTCGCGCAGGCCGAGGCATCGGCTGCGGGCGGCGCCACACCGGACGAGGCGGCCCGGACGATTTTGGAAGCGATCACCGCCGCTCGTCCCCGCACCCGCTATACGGTCGGTCGCGGCGTGGGGCTGGTCGTCAAGCTGACGCGGCTCTTGTCGGATCGCGCGCTCGACCGGTTGCTGGCCGCCAATTTGAAACCCCATTGGCCCAAGGCGTCGCCCGCATGACCGCATCTGACTGGCACAGTACGCCGATCACCGCCGCGATGCTGCAGGGCTGGATCGAACTGGAGCAGACCCCATTGGGCATTCTGCCGCACCGCTTGCCTGCATGGGCCCGGGCGCAATGCGCAGACGAGCAGCTGGCGGTGGTCGAGCAACAGCCATCGGGCGTGCGCCTGTGTGTCCGCACGGCGGCCACGGTCATCGAGCTGGAAGCGCTGCCGATGAAGCGCGTCTATGTCGGGATGCCGCCGCGCCCTGACGGCATCTACGATCTGACGATCGACGGCATTGTCGCCGGTCAAGGCAGCATCGCGGGAGGCAAGGTGCTGCGCATCGATCTGGCGCAGTGGTCGGCTGATGCCAGGCTCGCCGCCGCCATGGAGCCGGGAGAGCCCGGTCGGTTGCGCTTCACGGATTTGCCGGACGGCAACAAGACCATGGAAATATGGCTGCCGCATGACGAGATGACCGAGCTTGTCGCGCTCCACAGCAATGCGCCGGTCGAACCCGCGCCGCCTTCCGGACAACGGCTCTGGCTGCATCATGGCAGCTCGATCAGCCACGGCTCCAACGCCACGCATCCCACCGGCATCTGGCCCGCCGTGGCCGCATCCCGCGCCGGCGTCGACCTGCTGAACCTCGGCCTGGGCGGCAGCGCGCTGCTGGACCCGTTCCTGGCGCGCACCATCCGGGACCAGAGCGCCGATCTCGTCAGCCTCAAGCTCGGCATCAACATCGTCAACATGGACCTGATGCGGCTGCGCGCCTTCGGTCCGGCGGTACATGGCTTTCTCGACACGATCCGCGACGGTCATCCGACGACGCCGCTGCTGATCGTGTCGCCGATCTTGTGCCCCATCCACGAGCATACGCCCGGCCCCTGCGCACCGGACTTCGTGGACGGCCAGCTCATGTTCCGCGCGACGGGAAGCGAAAGCGATGTCGCCAGCGGCAAGCTGACTCTCAGCGTGATCCGCGATGTCCTGCAAGCGATCGTCGCGCAGCGGCGGGAGGCCGATCCCAACCTCCATTATCTGGACGGACGGCATCTCTATGGGGAAGCGGATCATGACCATCATCCGCTGCCCGATCGGCTTCATCCCGATACCGCAACCCACCGTCTGATCGGCGAGCGATTTGCAGCGGTGGCGTTCGGCGCGGAGGGACCGTTCGGCGGACCGATTTCTAGCGGACGCGGCTGATGATCCGGTCGATCGCCAGCAGGACGAGCACGGACGCTCCGAACAGCGGTAACAAAAGCGCAAGGACGAACATCGCCACGATCATCCAGGGCTTACCTGCCCCCGCGACCGTTGCTGGTGCTGCGATGGCGCCTTGCGGCTTCCGCTTGAGCCACATAACCACGCCGAGAATGCTGATCGTGCACAGCGCGATAGCCGTAAGCACACCGATCAGCTGGTTCACCCAGCCGAACAACTGGCCCTCATGCCAGGCGACACCGGTGTTCACTATCCGGTCGAGCACATGCTGATCGGCAAAGCCGCGCCGCCCCGTCTCAGCACCAGTGGCAGGATCATAGGTGACCTGTCGTCCGAGCCAGCGGTTTTGTGCCTCGGACTTGGCGGTCCACTCGTCACCTGTCGGCGGACCGAAGCGTTGCGGCGCGTGCGGCGGCATCACCAGCGCAGGAAAAGCGAGGTGTTCTTGCTGTGCCTTTGCAACGAAAATTGACAGGGGTAGTTCGGCCGCCGGGCTGATCGATGGCATCGCCATCGGCATGTCCGGATGATGTCCGGCGTGGCCGCCATCAGCCCCGATCTTCCAGTCCTGCGGTCCCTTGACCAGGCCAAGCTCGGTCCGCGCCCATTTGAACGCGCCGCCCCAGGCACCGGCCCAAGGGAGACCGCTCGCCAGCATCACCAGCACCAACCCTGCAATCCAGAAGCCGGTAACGCGGTGAACGTCCTTGAGGAGCGGCCGCCCCTTGAGCGACAGACGCGGCCACAGCGTGCCGGCGAGCCGGAACGGCCGCGGCCACCAGAGATAGAGGCCAGTCAGGATCATGACGATCGTCCAGCTCGCCGCCAGTTCGACCAGCCAGTCGCCCCACGTGCCGATCAGCAGCGACCCGTGGACGCGCGCGACCGTCTCCGAAATCTTGGCGGTGGGATCACGGCTGCCTAGCACCTTGCCCTGTGGCGAAACGAAGATGTCATGCTGCGCGCCATCGGGGGCGATCATGTGGATCATCGCAGCGTCGCCGGGCCGCTCCGGCAGACGATAATAATTGAACCGCATCCCCGGGCTGGCGGCGAGCGCGGGTGCCAGCTGTCGATCGGCCGACACGGCGCCCGCCGTCGGCTGACCTTGATACGCACGCTCCTCCCAGCGGTCTATTTGCGGCTTGAACAAATAGATCGCGCCGGTGACGGAGAGGATCAGGATGAACGGCAGGACGAACAGGCCGGCATAGAAATGCCAGCGCCAGATTGTCCCATAAGCGCTGGAGGGTGCGGTGCTCGCCATGTTCGTCACCACCGGAACCGCACGCCGCCATAGACGGCGCGGCCCGTACCCGGATTGAAGATTTCCCATGTTGGACCGGCCGTGCCGGCGATGGCCACGGTGGAGATATAGCGCTTGTCGGCGAGGTTGCGGCCCTCGACGTAGAAAGACCAACGCTCGCCCAGATCAAACCCGGCCTTCAGGTTCAGCAACGCATAGGGATCGACCGTCAGCGTATTGGCATTGTCGGCGAAATAGTGCCCCGGCGCCCATTCGACATTTGGACCGGCGTAGAAACCGCTGGGATGCTTGTAGAGCATCTCGGCGCGCAGATAATGCTTCGGTACGCCCGGAATGCGGTTGTTCCCGTAGATGGCGTCATCGTCGAAGAAGAAGTCGCTGTAGGTGTAGGCGGCGGTTAGCGCGAGGCTGCCCCCGGAGGCCGAGAGCGGAATATCGCCGTTCAGCCCCGCTTCGATCCCCTGATGCACAGTGCGATCGGCATTGATGGTGGTACACGGCGCCCATGGGAAGAGCGTGAGGCACTGCAACTCGTTGCGGATCTCGGAACGATAGAGCGAGACATCCCATCCGATGACGCCGCTGCGCCCGCGCGTGCCGATCTCATAGGTGGTTGCGCGCTGGGCCTTCATGTCCGCAGTCGGTGACGAGAAAATGCCGGCGTCGTAGCTCGGCACTTCTGCACTGCGCGAGACATTGGCGAAGAACTGGACGTCCGACTGGACGTCCCACAGCACACCGACCTTGGGGCTCCACAGGTCGTAGCTTTGGCGGCCTGACCCCGTGCTGATCCGGTCCCGTCGATCGCGGGTCGCATGCAGATACTGAACGCCCGCGATCAGAGCGAGGTTGGGCTGCACGTAGAGCGAGTCCTCGGCATACACGGAGAGGTTCTTCGACTTGTCGGCCATCGACTGGGTCAGCGCGCCCTTCACCGCGCCGGGCAGATTGACGAACTGCTCGGTATCCATCGTGCCGTTGTGTAGATTGACACCGACGATCAGCCGGTTGCGTAGGCCACCGATAATGCGATCGTCCACGGCGCGCAGGAACCCGCCATAATCGTCCACGGTGTAGTCGAGATACTGGTAGATTGGATGATCGACATGGCGCCAGTTGTAGAAGGCACCGAACTCCAGCACCGTCTGATCAAGCCGGACCGTCGTCTTGTTCGAGATGCGGACGGAGTCGACATTGCGCTGCTGGTCCTGATCGACCCAGGCGGGGTTCGCCGCCCGCGGATTGCCGAGCGCTTGCGCTTTCGAGACCTCGCCGGGGATGCGCTGATTGGTGGAGGCGCCGGTCAGATAGAAGCGAGTCTCGACATTGGGCGAGATCCGGTAACCGACATTCATGTTGCCGCGAATGGCATCGCCGTCGCTATGGTCGCGATAGCCGTCGATCCGCTGGGCCGAAACGGTCGCGAAATAGTCGAGCGCGCCCGAGACACCGCCAGTGCTGGCCTGGCCCTTCACATAGCCGAAGCTGCCAACGTCGAGGCGCGCATCGAGCGGCGAGGCATCGCGGCCGGTCGGCGTAACCAGATTGATCGCACCGCCCAGCGCATTGGCACCATAGCGCAGGGCATTGCCGCCCCTGAACACCTCGACATAACGATAAGCGCTGGGATCGACCTCGAAGAAATCGACTAGGCCATCCGCCGTGTTCATCGGCACGCCGTCCAGCAGGAGGGAAATGCCGCGTGCGCCATAGGCCCGTGACAGCCCTGATCCACGAACCGAAACGCGTGCATCGTCGCCCATGCGCGGCTGCGTGATGACGCCCGGCACATAGCCAAGAATGTCCTTGATATGCTGGACCGGCGTGTTCTTGAACGCGGTGTCGGAGACAACTTCGACACCGCCCGGCGTGCGGTCGATCGCAGCGGTGGCCTGCTGGGTTGTGGGTGTCGCGGTAACGATAATATCGTTGGGTCGCGCTGTGTTGGTGTCGGCTGGAGCCTGGTCCTGGGCAACGGCGGGGCTCGCGGCCAGACAGGCTGCGAGTGCGATAATGGATGTTTTCACGGTTCTTCCCTGAATCTCTGGTTGCACGGGCGGGCAAATTTGCCGTCGCCCGACACGCGGCCGCGTGCGGTCGCGCCGATTCACATGCGCGGCCACGCGGGCGGTGGCGCCTGGAAGCGCCAACACCCGTCGCCGTCATGCGACACGAAGATCAGTGGAGAGGCGGCCCTCTTAGAGGCGGGCGTAGATAGGGCGGCGCGGTGGAAGCCGGCAGCACCAGGGGGCGCATTCCGAGCGCCAGGACGAACAGGATCGCGGCTGCCAACAACAACGTATCGGCAGCGGCAAGTGAAGGCGCTGAAAGTCCGGCGAAGGCGCAGGGCTGCTCGGCCTTGCTCCTATGATCATCGCCGTCCGATTTATGCTCGAGGCCAGGGATGGTCATGATCATCGTCGCCGGCCCCATCCCCGAACAGACGCTGACCACGATGTGACCGTTTGACATCGTCGGCATGAAGCCAGTCGGGATGACGATTTTTATCAGCAACGCGAGCGCAAGAACCGCACAGGCGAAGAGCCTATTGGCAAGGACGAGGCGACGCAGCCGATGCACGGGGGTTGCCCCTAACGAGCATAGTCCGGGATGTCATTGTATATTGCTCGATGCCGCCCCTCGTCGATCGGTAAAGTGCGCCCCCTCGCCATGACCATAGATCAATCGGCATAGCGTCGGCGTCGTGCCAACAGCGCAATAAGACCTGCACTCGCTAGAAGTACAGCGTCGATGAACCAAGCTATCCCATCCTGAGCAGTGCCGCTCCAGCGGATCACATGCAAAATCGGTACTGCCGCCATCAATACAGCTGCACAATAGCGGAAGACTGCACCGAATATCTTATCAGGTATAGAAATGCAGGCCGTGCCATAGGCCATTCCGGTCATAATGATCCACGCGATGAGAGCATGATCATGGACTCCTGTCAGCGGGAGGATGGCGATTAACGCGAATGTGGCGGGCTGGCCCCAGGCCGTCGCGGTCCAAAAACGCTGCCAGGCCAGAGCAGGGCGCCCTTTATCACGCCGCCGAGCGAACCAGATCGTCATGCCGCTCGAAGTTACGACGCAAAGTGCCAAGCCGAGAAGCCCGTAAGCGACTTTGATGGCGAGGCCGCCGAACCATCCGAAATGGAGAGGCGGCAGCGAGGGTGCGGCCCTGGGTCGGGCGCATGCCGCCGAACTCCAGCGGCAGATGGTCGATCTGCGCCTTCATGATCCCGGTAATCTGGCCGTGGCGCTCGGGGCTGCACCAAACCATGCCCTCGGACCAGAGCGCATGCTGACGAAGCTCATGGACAGCGGGGTGATCGTCTCCCGCCACCTGATCGGGGAGCGGCAGATCACTCGGATCGAATATCCGCACCTCGGCACCGAACAGCATCAGCAGCCGCGCGGCTTCCTCGGTCGCGAGGCGGCTGAACGAGCGCTCGCGCAGCGACCCGTACAGCAGCAGGATGCGGGGCGGAGGGTGGTCGTCGCCCATGCCGGCGCCGGGCCGGGTGATCGCGAGGCTACGGTCGAGGGCGGGCAGATGGTCGCGGTCGATCAACGTGCGGATACGGGTCATTCAAGATCCTTGACGAGATAGGTCGCGCGCGGACCGCATAGCGACGTGAACTGCGCGGTCGCGGCGATGAAGGCCGGCGCGGCGTCGCGATCGGCGTCGACATAACCGAGCTGGCGGAAGAGCTCCCCGGTGCCACTGGTCAGCAGGTGCAGTCGTTCCACAGCACCATCGGCAACGCCTTCGAGGCGCTCGACCAGCATCCGTCCATAGCCCTTGCCGCGACGGGTCGGCAGCACAACCAGCGATCGTAGCAGCCGGTCAGCGCCGTTTCCTTCCAGACCGATGAACCCGATCAGCCCATCATCGTCGGACAGGCTGAAGAACATCTGGTCGGGACGGCCGAGATCGTCGGTCGGGAGCTGCGCGGCACCGAGCGCGAGCTGCAAGGTATAATCGGCGTGCCGCGCTTCCGAGAAATATATCTGGCTCATGCCCTCGCTCTCGCCTCGTACCAGGGCCGCGTCCGCTTCACGATCGAGACGACCGACAGCATCACCGGCACCTCGACGAGCACGCCGACCACGGTCGCCAGCGCCGCGCCCGAGTTGAGCCCGAACAGGCTGATCGCCGCGGCGACCGCCAGCTCGAAGAAGTTGGAGGCACCGATCAGGGCAGCAGGGGCCGCCACGCACCATGCCACACCGAGCCTGCGGCTCAGCCAATAGGCGAGCCCGGCGTTAAAATAGACCTGGATGAGGATCGGCACCGCGATCAGCGCGATGACGAGCGGATGGGCGATGATCGCCTCGCCCTGAAACCCGAACAGCAGCACCAACGTGGTGAGCAACGCGAGCAGCGAGACCGGCCCAAGCCGGGCCAGCAGCCGGTCCAATGCAGCCTGTCCACCCGATCCGACCACGGCGCTGCGGACGATCTGCGCAACAAGCACCGGCACGACAATGTAGAACATCACCGAGATCATCAGCGTGTCCCACGGCACCGTGATCGACGCGACGCCGAGCAGCAGGCCGACAAGCGGCGCGAAGGCGAACACCATGATCACGTCATTGAGCGCGACCTGGCTTAGCGTGTAAGTCGGCTCACCCTCACAGAGGTTGGACCAGACAAACACCATTGCCGTGCAGGGCGCAGCGGCAAGCAGGATCAGCCCGGCGATGTAGGAACTGACCTCGCCCGCCGGCAGCAGCGGCCGAAACAGCCAGCCGAGGAACAGAGTGCCCAGCAGCGCCATCGAGAAGGGCTTCACCGCCCAGTTGATGAACAGGGTGACGCCAACTCCCTTCCAGTGCTGGCGTACCGAGCCGAGCGCGCGCAGGTCTATCTTGAGCAGCATGGGGATGATCATCAGCCAGATGAGTATCGCGACCACAAGGTTGACGCGCGCCATCTCGGCCGAGGCAATGGCAGCGAAAAGGCCCGGCAAAGCATAGCCGAGCGCGATCCCGACCACGATGCACA
This sequence comes from Novosphingobium fluoreni, assembly GCF_014196615.1. Classification (GTDB taxonomy): domain Bacteria; phylum Pseudomonadota; class Alphaproteobacteria; order Sphingomonadales; family Sphingomonadaceae; genus Novosphingobium; species Novosphingobium fluoreni. Next base: position 9,329 of record NZ_JACIDY010000004.1, on the reverse strand, counting down.
GCGCCACCCAGACGCTGAGATAGCGCTCGAACGTGCTGATCGCCTGCCTTGCCGGAACGGCGGTGGTCATCCGCCGATCCTGTTGCCCGCATCGTCGATGATCTTCTCGCCATCTTCCTTGGTGAAGGCGCCGCGCTGCCGCGCGGGCAGCAGGTCGAGCACCTCTTCCGATGGGCGGCATAGCTTCACCCCAAGCGGCGAGACGACGATCGGCCGATTGATGAGGATCGGATGCGCGATCATTGCCTCGATCACCTGGTCATCGGAGAGTGCCGGGTCGCCAAGGCCAAGCTCGGCATAGGGCGTGCCCTTCTCGCGCAGCAGGGCACGGGGCGTGATCCCCATCCGGCCAATCAGCGAAACGAGCCGCGAGCGGTTCGGCGGGGTCTTGAGATACTCGATGACGTGAGGCTCGATGCCGGCGTTCTGGATCATCGCCAGCGTATTGCGCGACGTCCCGCACTCAGGGTTGTGATAGATGACGATATCGACGGTCATGGGGGCCTTCAGCAGCAGGGGTTGAGCTCGGCGATCAGCGGGGCGCACAGCTCCGCTTTCCCGCCGCAGCAGTCCTTCACGAGAAACAGGGTTAGCGCCTTCAGCTGGTCGAGATTGGCGCGGTAGTTGATGACGCGGCTGCGGCGCTCGGACCAGATCAGCCCAGCGCGCGCCAGCGTCGCGAGATGCACCGACATGGTGTTTTGCGGCACGTCGAGAGCCTTGGCGACCTCGCCGGCAGCCAGGCCCTCAGGCTCATGACGTACAAGTAGGCGAAATGCGTCGAGACGCGTTCCCTGAGCGAGCGCCCCAAGCGCGCCAATAGCTGAGTCGTTGTCCATATATCCACATTAATGGATATATGGATTTACGCAAGCGCGGCGATGATCTCGCTGATGCCAGTGGGGAGCTGTTTACCCCGCGGAACGCGCCCGTTTCTGCTAGTCTTGCTGAAACGCTCCCAAAATCTGGCAATCAGCCACGGTGCCTCCGCGGCACGATGTGATCATAGCTGATAGTTGCTGTCGAAGCGCAGTAAGGTCTGCAATTTTTCGGTCAACTTCAGCTAAGTGCTTGGTCGCAAGGACATCGATTTCGCAGCAGTCGCGATCTTCCTGCGCTGCAATATCCAGCAGCGCGCGGACCTCCTCCAAGCTAAAACCTAAATCGCGGGTTCGTTTGATGAACCGCAGACGCGCCACATCATCCGGAGTGTAGGAGCGATAATTGCCGCTAGTCCGGGACGGTCGGGAGATCAGGCCGGCACGCTCATAGTAGCGAATGGTCTCGATCTTCACGCCTGTGGCGGTCGAAAGACCGCCGATCGTCACCTGGGTCACGAGAAAGTCCTTGAGTCTGTAGTTGCTACAGGGTGCATATAGCGTTCCACATCGCGAATCACGAGGTGGAGATGGCCTGCAACAGTTGCGCATCGGCAAAGCCCGATCCGAACAATGATCCGTCCTGGCGGCGCGCTCTGTGGATCGCGCTCGGCATCAACGCCGCCATGTTCGTGGCCGAGATGGTAGCAGGCGTGGCTGGCGGTTCGAAGGCGTTGCAGGCGGATGCCCTCGATTTCCTTGGCGACAGCGCGAACTATGCGATCAACCTCGGCGTTGCCGGCATGGCACTCGCCTGGCGTGCCCGTGCTGCCCTGATGAAGGGCGCTACGCTTGCCGCGCTCGGGCTCTACGTGCTCGCGATCACCGTTTGGGCAATCTGGAACGGCAAAACGCCGCAGGCCGAAGTCATGGGGATCGTCGGGGTTGTGGCACTCATCGCGAACGCGGGTGTCGCTGTCATGCTGTATCGCTACCGCAGCGGCGACGCGAACATGCGATCAGTCTGGATATGCTCGCGCAATGACGCGATCGGCAACATCGCGGTCGTCCTCGCCGCAGCTGGTGTGTTCGGCACCGGCACTGCATGGCCCGACCTGATCGTCGCCGGCATTATGGCGGGCCTCGGCATTTCCGGGGGTACGCAAATCATCATGCAGGCGCGCAGAGAGTTGACTGCGCAAAACGTCAGTTACACTGTGGCGGCGGAGTGATAGGGGGTAGATGATGCGTAAGCTCCTCCCTCTGCTCGCATGCCTGGTGCTGGTGCTGACCGGCTTCGCGGGCATGGCGCATGCCGCTGAAGCAGCGGGCGGGAGCGTACTCGGCATCGAATTGGCTATCCATGCGCCGGGTGATGGCGACGAAGTCCCTGCAGACAGCGACAATGGCCTGCCGCACCATCACAACGCCTGCCATGGGCATGACGTCGGGACGCCAGCCACTGCCTGCGGCCGCGAGACTGCTGTGCTCATGGTCATGCCAGGGATCGGTCAGTTGAACGCCCCTGCCCCCAACGCGCATGGCAATGTTCTGCCGAGGCCACCCCAAGCCTGACGATTTCGCTGGTCGGCACATACCGGCCTGACGCTCATCAGTCAGGAATAAATACTCATGAAGAAATTGCTCGCGGCGATGTTCGCCGCGGCGTCCTGTGCCTCTGTGGCGCAGGCGCAACAGGAGCGCCTATCGGCCGATACGTCGGCACCGATATTGACGCTAGAACAGGCCGTTGCCGCCGCTGGCGGCGCGGCACCGTCGGCGGACGCGGCCAATGCCGGGATCAAGGCGGCACAGGCGAACCGGACGGTCGCCGGCCTGCGTCCCAACCCGGTGGCCCAGGCCCAGGTCGAAAACGTCGCCGGCACTGGTCCCTATAGTGGACTCAGAAGCGCCGAAACGACGATGGGCGTCGCCTTGCCCATCGAACTTGGTGGCAAACGCAGCGCTCGAGTCGCTGTCGCCAACGCCCAGCTTTCGCGAGCCGAACTGGAGGCGGCGGTCGCTGCAGCCGATGTCCGGCTTCAGGTTACCTCGCTCTATGTCGAGGCAATCTCTGCGGAACGACGGCTCGCGACGGCGCGTGACCAGCTCCGCATCGCAGATGATGCTCTGCGAGCCGCAAGAGTGCGGGTGCAGGCTGGCAGAGCATCGCCCCTCGAAGAGCAAAGGGCCGACGTCGCCAGGATCAACGCGGCAGCCCGCCTTGAGCGTGCGGCGCGACTTGCCGAAGTTGCCCGTCTCAGCTTGGCACGGCGACTGGGACGCCCCATCGATAGCGGGCTCGACGTTGCACTGCTCGATCGTCTTCCGGCCGCGACCTATCGCCCAACCGTCCTGCCCTCAGCATTCGGCACGCTGACCCTGGCGGCAGCGGATGCTGATCTGGCGGTCGCCGATGCCGGCATCCGCCTAGCGCGCGCCAATCGCGTTCCCGACCTCAACGTCGGTCCTGCGCTGCGGCGTCTGGAGGCGACCAAAGACACCGCTGCAGTGTTCACCGTGTCGATCCCGATCCCGCTGTTCAACAATGGAAAGGCGGCGGTCGCCCAGGCGAGCGCCGAGCGCTCACGGGTGGAGGCGAGTCGGCGGATGACTGCGCTCGATGTCGAGCAGGCCATTGCCGAAGCACAAGCCGAGGCTGCCAACGCCGAAACGACTGCACGCGCCGCCGTCGGCCCGGCGCTCGCTGCGGCGCAGGAGGCCGCCCGCATCGCCCGTATCGGCTATCGCGAAGGGAAGTTCGGCCAACTCGACCTGCTCGATGCCGAACGCACCCTCGCCGACACACGTGTCGCCGCGATCGATGCGCTCGCAAACTATCAAAATGCCCGCGCGCGGCTGGAGCGACTGACCGCTCCCGCGCCTCAAGGGAGGAACCAGTGATGAAGAATATCCAGTTGTCGGGCGCAATGTCGCTCGCGCTCATGCTTGCTGCCTGTAACGGCGCCAATTCGACGAACGAGGCTGCGCCCGAAAAGGCCAAGGAAGCCGGCCACGCCGATGAAGGTGTGGTGACACTATCGACTGACCAGATCGCGGCTGCTGGCGTTCAGGTTGCAGCGCCACTGGTCGGCGGCTCCGGTACGATCGAGCTGCCAGCGACGATCGACGGCGATCCGCAGGCGACGCAGGTCGTCTCGGCGGCGATTGCCGGGCGCGTGGTCGCACTCAACCGCAATCTTGGCGAGAGCGTTGCGCGTGGGCAGACGCTCGCCGTGATCGAAAGCCGGGAGGCGGCGCAACTCAAGGGGGAGGTCGAAGCGGCGCGCGCCCGGCTTGCGCTCGCAAATTCCAATCTCTCGCGCGAGCAGCGACTGTTTTCCCAGCGCGTCTCGCCCGAGCAGGATCTGATCGCGGCGCGAACCGCCGCGACCGAAGCACGGATCGCGCTCACCCAGGCGCAAAGCCAGGTGTCGGCGGCTGGCGGCGGCGGCGGCGGTTTCAACCGCCTTGGCATCGTCTCGCCGATTTCCGGTCAGGTGATTAGCCGTCCGGTGGTGCTTGGCCAGACGGTCGCAGCCGATGTCGAGCTGTTCCGGGTCGCCAATCTCTCGAAGGTGTCGCTATCGCTCAGCCTCAAGCCCGAGGATGCGGGGCGCATCCGGCCGGGAGCGCAAGTGACGGTCAGCGCATCGGGGCGCACGGCAACGGCGCGGATCAGCTTCGTCTCGCCCGCGCTTGATCCACAGACCAGACTGGTGCCGGCAATTGCCTCGCTGGACAACGGCGGCAATCTCTGGCGCGTGGGTGAGGCCGTGACCGCCTCGGTGCAGCTTGCTGGCGACGGCGGCCCCTCCACGATCCGTGTTCCGTCGACAGCCGTGCAGACGGTCGAAGGACGGACGGTCGTGTTCGTGCGAACTGCGACAGGCTTCAAGGCAACCCCGGTCCAGCTCGGCGATGCCGCCGGCGACACGGTGCTCATCCGTTCCGGGCTGTCTGGCCGTGAGCGGATCGCCACCACCGGAAGTTTCACGCTCAAGGCCGAACTCGGCAAGAGCGAAGCAGCGCACGAGGACTAAGCCATGATCGCCCGCATCGTCACATGGGCGATCGAGAAGCGCTGGCTTGTCCTCGCTCTCACCGCCGTCGCTGCCGTCACCGGCGCCTACTCCCTGTCCCGACTGCCTATCGACGCAGTGCCGGACATCACGAACAACCAGGTCCAGATCAACGTCCGGGCGCCCGCCCTCTCGCCCGAACTGGTCGAGAAGCAGGTGTCGTTCCCGATCGAGACTGCGCTCGCCGGCATCCCCGGCCTAGAATACACCCGCTCGCTGAGCCGGAACGGCTTCGCGCAGGTGACGGCCGTCTTCACCGACACGACCGACATTTACTTCGCGCGCCAGCAGGTCGGCGAACGCCTTGAGGGGGTGAAGGAGAGTCTGCCCAACGGCGCCAGCCCCGAGATGGGGCCGATTTCGACCGGGCTTGGCGAGGTCTATATGTGGACCGTTCGTCTGGAGCACCGCGCCGACGACAGGCACCGGCCCGGCGAACCCGGCCAGCAACCCGATGGAAGCTATATCACGCCAGAAGGTCAGCGGCTGACGAGCGAGGCCGACAAGGCGACCTATCTGCGCACCGCGCAGGACTGGATCGTCACGCCGCTCCTCAAGAACGTGTCCGGTGTCGCCGGCATCGACTCCATCGGCGGTTACGCAAAGCAGTACCTAGTCGTCCCCAACGTCCAGAAGCTGGCGTCCGTCGGCCTCACGCTGACCGACCTTGGCACGGCGCTCGAACGCAACAATACGAGCGTAGGCGGTGGCTTCGTTAACCGTGGCGGCGAGGGTCTCGCGGTCCGGTCGGATGCCCTGATCCGCAACGAGGCAGAGCTGGCTCGGACTGTCATCGCTACCCGGGAAGGCGTTCCGATCACGCTCGATCAGGTCGCGACCGTCCAGACCGGTCAGGCGATCCGGATGGGCTCTGCATCGGAGAACGGGACCGAAGTGGTCGTCGGCACAGCGGTCATGCGCATCGGAGAGAACAGCCGAACGGTGGCGACGGCCGTTGCCGACCGCCTCAAGGAGGTGAACGCCTCGCTGCCTCCAGATGTCGTCATCCAACCGGTACTCGACCGAACGGCGCTGGTGAACTCGACGATCAAGACCGTCGCCAAGAACCTGAGCGAAGGCGCTCTGCTCGTCATCGTCGTGCTTTTCCTTCTGCTAGGCAATTTCCGGGCCGCATTGATCGCGGCGCTGGTAATTCCCATCACGATGGTTCTGACCGGGTTCGGGATGCTGCGCGCGGGCGTCTCGGCGAACCTGATGAGCCTAGGGGCGCTGGACTTCGGGCTGATCGTCGACGGCGCGGTCATCATCGTCGAGAATGCTCTGCGACGGATCGCCGAACAGCAGCATCATGAAGGCCGTCTACTCAGCCTTCAGGAGCGGCTTTCGAACGTCGCGAGGGCGGCGCGCGAGATGATCCGTCCCTCGGTCTATGGGCAGGCGATCATCATACTCGTCTATGTGCCGCTGCTCACCCTCACGGGCGTGGAGGGCAAGACCTTCGTGCCGATGGCGCTGACGGTCATCATCGCGCTGGCCTTCGCCTTCATCCTGTCGCTGACTTTCGTGCCGGCCATGATTGCGATCTGGCTATCGAAGAAAGTGGAGGAGAAGGACGGCCGGATCATCTCGTGGCTGAAGCAGCGCTACGAGCCCGGTCTCGATCGGGCGATGAAAAAACCATCGATCACGATCGGTGCGGCGGTCGGCAGCCTCGCTGTCGCGACGGCTGCCTTCCTCTCGCTGGGCCAGGTTTTCCTGCCACAGCTCGACGAAGGCGACGTGCTGATCCAGGCGCTTCGCATTCCGGCCACCTCGGTCCAACAAAGCCAGGCCATGCAGGTGCCGCTCGAGCGGATATTGTCGCGACAGAAGGAGGTGAAGTTCGTCTTCTCCAAGACGGGCACTGCGGAACTCGCGTCCGATCCGATGCCGCCCAACGCCACCGACATGTTCGTCATCCTCAAACCGCGCGACGAATGGCCAGACCCAAAGCTCAGCAAGGCCGAGCTGGTCGAACGACTTGAAGCCGAGTTGGGCAAGGGTCCGGGCAACGCCTATGAGATCACCCAGCCGATCCAGATGCGGTTCAACGAACTGATTGCCGGCGTACGCGGAGATGTCGCGGTCAAAGTCTTCGGTGACGACTTTGCGGCGATGAACCGCACGGCCGAGCAAATCGCCTCGGTGTTACGGAAGACCGAAGGCGCGACCGATGTAAAAGTCGAGCAGACGACCGGTCTTCCTATGCTCGACATCCGCGTCAATCGTGACGCGATGGCGCGGCTCGGGGTCACCGCGCAGGACGTGCAGGATACCATCACCGCGACTATCGGCGGCCGGACGTCTGGCATGATCTTCGAGGGTGACCGGCGCTTCCCGGTCGTCATCCGCCTGTCCGAAGCCGAACGTGCCGATCTCGGAGCACTTGCCCAGGTGCAGGTGCCTGTCGCTGGTGGCTCCTATGTGCCGCTCTCGAGCGTGGCGACCATCGCGGTGTTCGATGGCCCCAATCAGATCAGTCGTGACAACGGCAAACGTCGTGTTGTCGTCCAGGCCAATGTGCGTGGCCGCGACGTCGGCAGCGTCGTTACCGACGCGCAGGCGGCGATCGCCAAGGAGGTGCGCTTGCCCGCCGGTAGCTATCTCGAATGGGGCGGGCAGTTCGAGAACTTGGCGTCAGCCAGCGAACGGCTCAAGCTGGTCGTCCCGGGCTGCTTCCTGCTCATCCTGCTGCTGCTCTACGGAGCTCTCGGCAACGTGCGCGACGCGGCGATCGTGTTCACGGGCGTTCCGTTTGCGCTGGTCGGCGGTGTTCTGCTGCTATTCGTGCGGGGGATGGATTTCTCGATCTCGGCAACGGTCGGGTTCATCGCGCTGTCCGGCATCGCAGTCCTAAACGGGCTCGTCATGGTCAGTTCGATCCAGGATCTGATCCGGTCTGGCATGAGCCGGGCTGAGGCGGCGAGGACCGGGGCAATCCAGCGCCTGCGGCCCGTTGCCATGACCGCGCTGGTCGCAAGCCTGGGTTTCGTACCCATGGCTTTTGCCAGCGGGGCCGGTGCCGAGGTTCAGAAGCCTTTGGCTACGGTGGTCATCGGCGGACTGATCTCGGCAACGCTGCTGACCCTGTTCGTTCTTCCCACACTCTATGCCCAGTTTGGGCAGCGCGCTGCCGATCGCGACGAACGTCCGGCAGGCCAATTTGAGGAGATGCCCCATGGCGCATGACCATAGCGGAGCTGGCCACAGCCACGATCACACGGCCGGCGCGAACACGAAGATGTTGGGGTGGGCGCTTGCGCTCACCTCGACCTACCTCGTCGCCGAGGTAATCGGCGGGTTCGTCTTCAACAGCTTGGCGCTGTTGTCCGACGCCGCTCATATGCTGACCGACGTCGCCGCGCTTGTGATTGCGCTGCTCGCAATCAAGATGGGCAAGAAGGCGCCCGATGAGAAACGCACCTTCGGCTATCGACGGTTCGAGATTCTCGCGGCCGCGTTCAACGCCGTCCTCCTGTTCTCCATCGCGACTTATGTATTCGTGGAAGCGATCAAGCGGTTCAACGAGCCTCAGGAAATCCAATCGTTGGGCATGCTCATTGTCGCTGCGATTGGCCTTGGCGTGAACCTCATCTCAATGCGCCTGCTCATCGCCGGCAAGGAGGCGAGCTTCAATGTGAAGGGCGCCTATCTTGAGGTCTGGGCCGACATGATCGGTTCGGTCGGCGTGATTCTGGGGGCGCTGGCGATCAAGTTCACCGGATGGACCTGGGTCGATCCGATCGTCGCTGTGGCGATCGGGCTATGGGTCTTACCGCGAACATGGATCCTGCTGCGTGACACCACGAATGTGCTGTTGGAAGGCGTTCCCCGCGGACTCGAACTCGCGCAGGTCCGTAAGGAAATCAGAAGTCTCGCTGGAGTGACCGGTCTCCACGACCTTCACATTTGGTCGACGTCCAATGATGATGTCAGTTGCACCGTCCATGTGACGTTGGGCGGCGGCGCGGATGCGGATTCAGTGCGGCAAAGCGTGAGCGCATTGCTGGAGGCGCGCTTCGAGATCCATCACACAGCCATTCAGACCGAAAGCCCCGGGGAACCGTGCGATCCAGAGCAAGCGCATGAATAGCCAATCTGGTTGACCGATCGTGACTGTAGGGCGGTTCTCTGCCACATTTTAGCTCCCCATAGCCAGCGCTGCACAGGGAGCGAAGACGGTGCAAGGCGGCCATCGCCGCGCTGAAAGGCAGTACAGGGTACGTTGCCGCCAAGCGGCCTCTCGTTGAGCGAATGGCTGGTTTCGGTGGAATCTGCCGTTCCAAACCCTATCGACTGACGACGCATTCTGGTCGGCACTCGCCGGAGGGTCTTGGGAGATTGTGTTGAAAAAGTCGGGCTTGCACTTGGGGTAAGGGTCTGATTCAGCATTAGGATGCTGAAGGATGGCAAGCCATGATGGGCGAGC